>NZ_JANFNH010000100.1 GCF_024436055.1 Streptantibioticus rubrisoli
GACCTGGCCAGGGCGAACGGATCGGCGGGATCGGGCGCGGGCTGGGACGACGCGGGCCGCGCGGGGTGCCAGCAGGTGGGGTTGCCCGCGCCGCCGTGGGCGACGAAGTCGGTGGCCGCACGCACCGCGCACTGCACCGCCTCCTCGATCAGCCCGCCGTCGGCCAGCGCACCGGCCGCGGTGGCCGCGAAGCAGTCACCCGCCCCGCACGGATCACCCGCCACCCGCCGCCGGGCGGGCACCAGCATCGGCGAGGCACTGCCCCGGCTGAGCAACGCACCCCGCTCACCCAAGGTGATCACCACCGCGGCCGCCTGCCAATGACCGCACAAGGCCGCGGCACGCTCGGCACACTGACGCAACACGCTGCCACCCGAACCGGCGGCCAGATGCCCGGCGAACACCCGCGCCTCACCCGCGTTGGGCACCGCCAGGCGCACCCCGGCCACCGGCGCGCCGCCGCGGGGATGCGGATCCCACACCACCGGCACCCGCCGCGCGGCCTGCGCCAGCATCGCCCGCACGGCACCGGCGGTGCCCTGCCCGTAGTCGCACACCAAAACGGCCGCGGCGTCCGCCAGTACGCGGCGTACTGCCGGGGTCGGCGCGCCCACCGGGCCGCCGCCGTCGTCCAGCCGGACCAGCGGCCTGCCGCCCGCCCGCAGTCGGGTCTTGACCGGGACGGTACCGTGCCGCGCGAACGCAACCATGTGCACCCGGTCGGTGAGCAGGCCCCGCACCGCCTGATCGGCGTCGCCGTCACCCAGCGCGGTGACCAGCACCACCTCACGCCCCTCGCGAGCGGCCAGCGCCGCGGCCAGCCCCGCACCACCGGGGCGCTCGTGCACCCCGTGGACGTCCACCACCGGCACCGGGGCATCCGGAGCGAGCCTGCTCGCCTGGCCGTCGATATCCCGGTCCAGCAACGCGTCACCGACCACCACCAACGGCCGCTTCCCCATCAGCACCCACCCACCACCCACGCCACCCCCACACCAACCCCCGCACCCACCCCGCCATCGGCCGAACAGGTGACACCACCCGGGGATGAACCGCCGAACCCCCCCGCGGCGGATACCACCACGCTGCGCCACTGCCGCCTGGGAGCCCGCATGGCTTGTGCCTCCTCGTCCGGGGTGAAGCACCAGCAAAAGACCGGTCCGCTCACGGCGCCGTCCACGGCGCCCGAGTACCCAGCCTGCGGGCAGCACGCCGCGATCGCGACCCGAGCCGACCACCGCAGCCAGGCGGCGTT
>NZ_JANFNH010000101.1 GCF_024436055.1 Streptantibioticus rubrisoli
GGCGTCAGTTGACGCAGGGGATGCCGCCCTCCTTCACCGAGTCGCCCGCGAAGGCGCTGTCCGGCGGCGCCGACGCGGCGCTCGCCGGGGACGCGGACTGAGCCGTGCTGGAGGAACCGCCCGAGGCCGCCGCCGGGGGTGGGGTGAAGTCCGTGCCGAGGGTGACCTGGACGTGACCGGCCGGGACCGACGCGCTGGAGGTGGCCGCCGCGGTGCCGAGCTTGGTGGCGATCTGCTGGGCCGCCTGCTGTGCGCCCGCACCGTAGACGACCGTCGTCTTGAGTTGGGTGGCGGCGTTGGACGTCTGCCCCGCCGAATAGCCCAGCGCCGTCAGCGACTTGAGCTCGTCCGCTGCCGCGCCGGTCTTGCCCGAACCGTTGAACACATCCACCGTCGCGGGCGCGGGCTTGGCGGACGGTTTGGTTCCGCCAGTGCCGCCCGAACTGGGCGAGGGGGACGGGTCGTGCCCGATCGTCGCCTGCACGAGGGACCGGACCTGGTCGACGTTGACCAGGTTGACGTCCTCGTTGTTGCGGTTGCCGAACCCGGCGATCGGCAGGGTGTGGAAGACCACGTTGCCGCCGGTGAGGTTGGTGGCCTGCTGGGCGAAGTCCAGCACGTCGAACTTGTTGTCGATGACCAGGTCCTGCTTGACCACCCCGAACAGCCCCTGGAGCTTGCCCAGGTCGTTGAAGACACCTTGGGTCTTCAGCTTGTGGGTGACCGAGGAGATGAACGCCTGCTGCCGGTGGGTACGGTCCAGGTCACCGCCGTCGAGACCGTGCCGCTGCCGGACGAACGCCAGCGCCTGCTTGGGGTTGAGATCCTGCACCCCGGCGTGGAAGTTCGCACCGGAGTACCAGTCGTGGACCGGGTGCTTGAGGCAGACCCGGATGGGCTGGAGGACCTTGGCGATGTCGTAGAAACCCAGCAGGTTCACTTCCGCGAAGTGGTCGATCGGCACCCCGAGGAAGTTCTGCACCGTCGCCAGCGTCGCCTCCCGACCGGCCTCACGGCTTTGCGCCTCCAGGTCGGCCCCCTTGACGCCCTGCCCGGACAGCTTGTCGTGAGCGACCGTGTAGGCGTTGGCGTACGCCTCCTTGATCTTGAAGTGCCCCTGCGCCGTGCCATCCCCGTTGAAGGTCTGCACATAGTCATCGCGCGGGATGGAGAACGCGGTGACCTTGCCGCCGTCCGCGGGTATGTGCATCAAGATCAACGTGTTGGTGTTGTAGTACCCGATGTCACTGGA
>NZ_JANFNH010000102.1 GCF_024436055.1 Streptantibioticus rubrisoli
CTTAGCGGGGAGTGGGCAGCGGTCCGTACTCACATTCGCTCCGGTGCCGAGACTCCGAGCAGCCGCAGCCCATTGCGCAGCACCAGCGTGCTGGCTTCCGTCAACCACAGCCGGGCACAGGTGAGGTCATCCGGTTCCTCCCCGGTCCGCGGCAGGACCCGGCAAACGTCGTAGAAGCGGTGGTACGTGCCAGCCAGCCGCTCCAGGTAATGCGCGACCCGATGCGGCTGGCGCAGCGTGGCGGCAGCCGCTACGACCTGCGGGAACTCGGCCAGCACGGCCAGCAGGTCGGCCTCCCGGTCATGGCTGGGCAGGCGGGGGTCGAAGTCCTGCGGCGCGCCCTTGTCGATCCCTGCTGCCTGGGCCCTGCGTTGCACGGCGCACAACCGCGTGTGCGCGTACTGGACGTAGTAGACAGGGTTGTCGTTCGACTGCCGGGTGAGCAGGTCGATGTCGAGGTCGATCACCGTGTCCACACTGGCCCGTGCGAGCGCGTACCGCGCCGCGTCCACACCGACCGCCTCGACCAAGTCGTCCAGCGTGAGCACCGTGCCCGCCCGCTTGCTCATCCGGACCGGCTCCCCGTCCTTGACGAGGTTGACCAGTTGGCCGATCAGGATCTCCAGGTGCGTGTCCGGGTCGTCACCGAAGCAGGCCGCCATGGCCCGCATTCGGCCCACATAACCCGCGTGGTCGGCCCCGAGCATGATGACGACCCGTTCGAAGCCCCGGGACCGCTTGTTGAGGTAGTACGCGCAGTCCGCGGTGAAGTACGTCCAGGAACCGTCGCTCTTGACCAGGACCCGGTCCTTGTCGTCACCGAAGTCCGTGGTGCGCAGCCAGACAGCGCCGGCGTCCTGGAAGACATGGCCGCCCTCCCGCAGACGGGCGACAGCGGCCTCCAAGTCCCCTTGCTCGTGCAGGTCCTTCTCGTTGAAGTACACGTCGAAATGGGTACCGAACGCGGCGAGCGACGTCTTGATCTCGTCGAACATCAGCGCCGTGCCCACCGTCCGAAACGCGGCGAGGGCCTCCGCCTCCGGCAGCTCAAGAGTCCCGGGCCACCGACGCAGCACCGCTGCGGCAATCTCCTCGATGTACGC
>NZ_JANFNH010000103.1 GCF_024436055.1 Streptantibioticus rubrisoli
GCGCGCTAGCTGTACTCGGCCGTGGGGTTGGTGACACGTGGCCGACGGTTGTTGATCAAGAGGTGGACCTCCGGGCGTAGTGGAGTTTGCCGACTTCACTCACCTCGGAGGTCCTGATGGCCCACGCTAACGCCCGGCTGACGTTCCATGGCAGATGCCTGTTGGTGCGTCGTGTCGTCTTCGATCGCCGTCCAGTGGCTCACGTGGCCAAGGAGCTGGGGGTTTCGCGGCAGTGCGCGCACCGGTGGGTCAGGCGCTACCGAGCCGAGGGCTGGGGCGGGCTGCACGACCGCTCCAGCCGCCCGCGTACCTGCCCTGGCCGCACTCCGGCAGCGGTGGAGGCACAGGTCCTGGCAGCCCGGCGCCGGTTGCGCCGCGGGCCCGAGCAGGTAGCCGAGGCCACCGGGGTGCCCGCCCGCACCGTGACCCGGATCCTGCGACGCCACGGCATGCCGCGCCTGTCCGCCTGCGACCCGCTGACCGGGCAGGTCATCCGCGCGAGCCGCAACAGCACCGTCCGCTACGAGCGCACCCGCCCTGGCGAGATGGTCCACGTGGACGTCAAAAAGCTCGGGAAGATCCCTGACGGCGGCGGATGGCGGGCACACGGCCGCCGCGAGGAGGTCCGCGCCCGCGGGATCGGCTACGACTACGTGCACGCCGCCGTCGACGACCACTCCCGCCTGGCCTACGCCGAGATCCTGTCCGATGAGAAGGGCACGACGTGCGCAGGCTTTCTCACCCGAGCCGCCGCCTTCTTCGCCACCCATGGCATCGACCACATCGAGCGGGTGATGACCGACAACGCCAAGAACTACCGGATCTCCCACGCCTTCCAAGCCGCCTGCCAAGCCCTCGGCGCAGCACAGAAGTTCACCCGCCCGCACTGTCCCTGGACCAACGGTAAAGTCGAACGCTTCAACCGCACCCTGCAAGCCGAGTGGGCCTACCGGCAGGTGTACACCAGCAACACCCACCGGACCGCAGCACTCGCACCCTGGCTCGACTTCTACAACACTGATCGCCGACACACCGCGCTCGGCGGCCACCCGCCCATCAGCCGACTGTCACCAACGCCATGACCGAGTACAGCTAGC
>NZ_JANFNH010000104.1 GCF_024436055.1 Streptantibioticus rubrisoli
GTTTGGGGTCGGGGCCGCGCCGGGGTGACACCTCGGGTGGCTCCCTTCGGCCCTGACGTTGGTTCCTGGGAAGTTCGATCGCCACCCTGCGGGGACACCCCGGCACGTCCCCTTCCGTTTCGTCTTGCGCTGCGGCCCGGTGGGGGTTGCAAGGCAGAGACGTGAGGGGTCGGGGTCGGAGGGGTGGGGGTCCTGGACGCCGGGGTTCCCCATGCCGAAGGCCAGGGGCGTATTTGCGGGCCGGACTTCCGGCGCACCAACGATTGGGGAGAAGGGCCCGTAAATATACGGTCCAGGACCCCCACCCCGGAGGCCCCGGCCCCGCCCCCCGATCGTGGGCTGCGAGCCGGTGGGGAGTCGGCGCTCAGCCGGTTCCCGTACTCTTGCGCCCATGTCGCTCTACGCCGCCTACGCCGGGAACCTTGATGCGCGACTGATGACCCGCCGCGCGCCCCATTCGCCGCTACGCGGTACGGGCTGGCTCAACGGCTGGCGACTGACGTTCGGCGGCGAGCAGATGGGGTGGGAGGGCGCTTTGGCGACCCTCGTCGAAGACCCCCTGCACCAGGTTTTCGTAGGTCTCTACGACATCGCTGCCATCGATGAGGAGTCGATGGACCGCTGGGAGGGCGTGCCGCTCGGGATCTACCGCCGTACGACGGTGCGAGTGCACACGTTGGACGGGGACCTCGCGGCGTGGGTCTACGTGCTGAACGACTACGAGGGTGGGCTGCCCTCGGCCCGCTACCTCGGGGAGATCGCGGACGCGGCGGAGTCCTGCGGGGCGCCCCACGACTACGTGATGGAGCTGCGCAAGCGGCCCTGCTAGGGGGCTCGCCCCAGCCGCTCGCCCCTTTTCCTTTGGCCTTTGCGGTGTGTTCGCTGCGCAGGGTGCGGGTTCGTCGGTTGGGGGTTTGCCCACCCGCCCACCCGATTGCCCTGGGCCTTTGGTTGCCGTTGCGTGCGGCCGGTTGTGGGTCGGGGGCGCGCCGGGGTGTCTCCTCACTCCGCGTTTGAGGTTATCCGCGGGTACGTCGCGGGGTCGCTGCGGGGACACCCCGGCACACCCCCTTGCGTGCG
>NZ_JANFNH010000010.1 GCF_024436055.1 Streptantibioticus rubrisoli
GAGCCGTCGCGCCGGGCGATGGTGCTGGCGGCGGCGGGCTCGGTGGTGGGCGCCGCGCTCGCCGGGATCGTGGCCGCGCTGGTGCGCGGACGGCCGCCGACCGCGGCCGGGGTGGGCGCCAACCCGTCAAGCCCGTTGCCGCCGCTGCCGACCGGGACCCGGCCGCCCGGTGTCCCGCCGCACCCGCTGTGGACCTACGCCAAGGGGCCGCCCGGCGACGCACCGCCGCTGCCGGTGGACCAGCGCACGGTGGTGCTGACGGGGGCGGACGGCTCGCTGGCCGGGATCGACAGCGCGAGCGGCCAACGCCGTTGGCGCACCGCCGCGTTGGCCCACGCACAGGCCACCGGGGACGGGCTGGTCGCCGGACTGGACCAGGGCACCGGACCGCCGACGCTGGCCGCGCTCG
Source organism: Streptantibioticus rubrisoli (assembly GCF_024436055.1). GTDB lineage: Bacteria > Actinomycetota > Actinomycetes > Streptomycetales > Streptomycetaceae > Streptantibioticus_A > Streptantibioticus_A rubrisoli. The sequence goes on from NZ_JANFNH010000010.1 coordinate 410, forward strand.
ACCCGGCGCACGGGCACCGGCGTTGGGCGTTGCCGGTGCCAGCGGGGTTCACGCCCATCGGTGACGCGGTCCTCGCCTCGGACACCGAGACCTGCTACCTGGCGGCCACCCAGCACACCGCCGCCTGGCTGTTCGCCTACGACCTGGCCACCCGCGCCCAGCGCTGGCGCACCCCGCTCCCCCGCGCCGACCGCACCGCCACCCCGCAGGCCGCCGTCGACCGGGCCCGGCTCCTGGTGGTCGACGGCGGATACCTCACCACGTACGACACCCGTGACGGCCACCAGTTGACCCGGACCCGGCTGGGCGGGCGGCGGGACGGCCGGCCGGCCGCGGACGGCACCCGGGCGTACGTGGCGACCGGTGCGGACGTGCTCGCCGTCGACCTGGGCACCGGACGGATCGCGTGGCGCGCCACCGACACTTCGCGCAGCGCCGGATACGGCGATCCGGCCGTGCTCGGCGGTGTCGCGTACGCCACCGAGCGGACCACCGGCCTGCTCGCGCTCGACGCCAACTCCGGGCGGCGGCTGTGGAGTTGTACCGCCCCGGTGCCATCGCTCACCGCCGACCCTCCGGTGCTCTACCGCGACCGGGCGTACGCGGCCACCGGCGACGACCGGGTCTGGGTCAGCGCGTTCGACCTCGACCGCCGCCGGGTCGCGTGGAGTTACCGGTCGCCTCGGCCGGGTGCGGGCCGCACGCAGATCGCCTTCGTGGCCGAGCGGTTGTTCGTACGCAAGGGAGATATCCTGCAAGCCCTGCCCATGGACTGACCCCCGTCGGCCGCTGCCCCCCGGGCGTGTGACCCGGAATCAAACCGTTGAGTGATGAAGCACGTCCGATTCGCACGTACGAATTCCGCTTTCTCGACGAAGGTATGACGAGTCATGACAGGATCGGACGCGCCCGACGAAAGGTGATTCGTTCACACCGGAGGTGATGGGATGTCCGTGGTCCACCGGCCCAGCAGGTGGGCGCGATCCGCGCTGTTTTGTGCCGGGATTGCCTTCTGCGCCACGCTCGCGCTGCCCGCCGTGCCCGCGACCGCCGCCCCACCGCCCGACGGCCCGGCCCAGGACTCCGCCCAGTCCCCGTCGATCACCGATCTGCTGACCCGCCTGCAGACCCTCTACCAGCAGGCGGAGCAGGCCACGGAGACATACAACGGCACCCAGGAGCGGCTCGACAAGGAGCGGGCGACCGTCGACACGTTGAACAAGCAGCTCGCGCGGCAGCGTTCGGCGGTGCAGACGGGCCTGGACACCGCGGGCGCGCTCGCCCGCAGGCAGTACCAGGACGGGGGCGTCTCCCCGTACCTGCGGCTGCTGCTCACCGACGACCCGGCGACCGCGCTGGGCCGGGCCCATGTGCTCAGCCAGGCGCTGGGCAGCCAGGCCGCGCTGGTCGGCCGGTTGCAGGACGGGGAGCGCAAGCTGGACGACCTGACCGCCAAGGCGAAGGCCTCGCTCGACGCGGTGCACCAACTCGCCGACCAGCAGCGCAAGGAGCGCGACGACGTCAACGCGAGGCTGGGCGATGTGGAGAAGCTGATCTCCTCACTGACCGGTGCGCAGCTCGACCAGGTGCGGCAGTTGGAGCAGCAGGGGATCGACCAGGCGCAGCAGGCACTGCTCGCCTCCGGTGCGCTCGGCGCCGACAACCTGTCGGCCTCCGCGCTCGGGCGCCGGGCCGTCAGTTACGGGTACGCGCAGTTGGGCAAGCCGTATGTGTGGGGCGCGCAGGGACCGAACGCGTTCGACTGCTCCGGGCTCACCTCACAGGCGTGGGCGCACGCCGGGCGGCCGATTCCGCGCACCAGCCAGGAGCAGTGGGCGCACCTGCGCCATGTGCCCCTGAACGCGCTGCGGCCCGGGGACCTGATCGTCTACTTCTCGCACGCCACGCATGTGGCGCTGTACGTGGGCAAGGGGACGGTGATCCAGGCGCCCCATCCCGGTGGGGTGGTCAAACTGACGCCCATCGCGGCGAACCCGATCCTCGGGGCGGTCCGGCCGGACGCGTAGCGTCCGGCCGGTCGCCGTGTTCGGGGTTACCCGCTGACGCTGGCCAGGTACGCCGCGGCCAGCTCCGGGTCGAAGAACCAGTTCTCGAAGTCGGCCGGGTTGTCGAAGCCGTTGGCGAACCGGTTGGCCACCGGCGGAAGTTGGCCCGCCGCGCCGATCAGGTTCAGCACGTGCTCGGGCGGCGGTGCCAGCATCGCGTTGGTCCACTTGGTGACGTGCTGGGCGTACTCCCAGTAGCGGTCGAAGGTGGTCTGCATCCAGTCGCGGTCGAACGGCTTCTCACCGTGCTCGACGATGCTGTCCAGGTACGAGGCCGCGCACTTGGCGGCGTTGTTCGAGCCCTGCCCGGTGATCGGGTCGTTGGCCACGACCACGTCGGCGACACCCAGCACCAGCCCGCCGGACGGCAGTTCACCGATCGGGTTGCGCACCGTGGGCGCGTACCGCCCGGCCAACGTGCCGCCCGCGTCGGTGAGTTCGACACCGCGCGCCCGCTCGTACTCCCACGGCACGAAGCGCTCCATCAGCTCAAGGGTGAGCCGCAGGTGCTCCTGCGGGTCCTTGACGCCCTCGAAGACGTCCAGCGGGCCGCCGGGGATGCCCTCCCAGAACAGGATGTCGGCGGGTCCGGAGGTGGTCAGCGTCGGCATGATGAACATCTCGCCCACGCCCGGCACCAGGTTGCACCGCACCGCGTGGTAGTCCGGGTGCTCGGGGCGCGGGCCGAGACCGTTCACATAGGAGACGGCCAGCGCGCGCTGCGGCTTGTCGTAGGGGGAGCGGGAAGCGTCCCGACCGAACATCGACACCAACTCGCCCTTGCCCGCGGCCACCAGCACCAGGTCGTAGCGCCGGGCGAAGTAGTCGAGGTCGGAGACCGCCGCGCCGTGGACGACCAACTGGCCGCCGCGCTGGGCGAACGCCTCCATCCAGCCAGCCATCTTCACCCGCTGGTCGACCGACTGGGCGTAGCCCTCCAGCCGCCCCACCCAGTCGATCGGACGCGAGCCGTCCGGACCGGCGACGGAGACGCCGAGCCCCTCGATGCGCGGGGCCTGGCTCTCCCAGAAGTTCAACTCCAGGTCGCGCTCGTGCTGCAGCGCGGTGGTGAACATGCACTGGGTGGACATCACCCTTCCGCCGCGGATCTCCTCCGCGGTGCGGTTGGTCATCAACGTGACCTCGTAACCGCGGGCCTGTAGGCCGAGGGCCAGTTGCAGGCCGGACTGTCCGGCTCCGACGATGAGTATCTTGCGCATCGCGAATTCCTCGCACATTAGGGGGGTCCGGGGGGAGAGCCCCCGAATATCAACTACTCCGGCAGCACTGTCAACGCGTGGCCGCACAGCGCGACCAGCGCCTCGACCACCGAGTCGCGCACCCGCGCGTCACAGACGACCACCGGGATCTGCGCCGGTACGGACAGTGCGTCGCGGACGTCCTCCGCGTCGTACTCGGGCGATCCCTCGAAGTGGTTCACCGCGACCACGAACGGGAGTCCACAGGTCTCGAAGTAGTCCAGGGCGGGGAAGCAGTCGGCCAGCCGCCGGGTGTCGGCCAGCACGATGCCGCCGATGGCGCCGCGGGCCAGGTCGTCCCACATGAACCAGAAGCGCTGCTGGCCCGGTGTGCCGAACAGGTAGAGCACCAGCTCCTGATCGAGGGTGATCCGGCCGAAGTCCATGGCGACCGTGGTCGTGGTCTTCTCCGGCGTGCCCGCCAGGTCGTCGACGTCCTCGCTGGCCCTGGTCATCAGGGCCTCGGTGGTGAGGGGGGTGATCTCGGAGACCGACGAGACGAAGGTTGTCTTGCCCACGCCGAAACCGCCCGCGATGACGATCTTGGCGCTTGAGGGGGCCCGGCTGGTGTCCTTCTGCCAGTCCTGAATGCCCTCTTCCGCTTCCGGCAGCGGATACGGCTCGGCCGCCTCAGAGCTTGCGAAGTCCACTGAGCACCCTTTCCACCAACGCGCGGTTGGGCTGCACCGGTCCCTGTCCGGCGCCGTAGACACGGATCTTCCCCTGGTCCGCCAGATCGCTGAGCAGCACCCGGACCACGCCGAGCGGAATGCGCAGCAGCGCGGAGATCTCGGCCACCGACCGCATCCTGCGGCACAGTTCGACGATGGCCCGCAGCTCCGGCATCACCGCGGTGGCGATCCCGCCCGAGGTCAACTCCGGCCGCTCCTCGGGTCCGTCGATGGTGGCGACGAAGGTCTCCACCAGCAGGACGTGGCCGAAGCGGGTCCGTCCGCCGGTCAGTGTGTACGGGCGGACCCGGGAGGGTTTGCGGTCCGCACCGCGGATCGGTAGCGGGGACGCGGGCATCACTGCTCGCTTTCGGTCGGGGTGACCGCCGGTGCGGCGGCACGGGCCTTGCTGAGCTCGACGCGCAGCTCAGGGGTGAGGACATGTCCGGCACGGCCGACGAACAGCGCCATGTGGTACGCGACCACGCTCATGTCGCACTCGGGTGAGGCGTGCACGCCCAGCAGCGAGCCGTCACTGATCGCCATCACGAACAGGCAGCCGTTCTCCATCGCGACCACCGACTGCTTGACCTGACCGGCGTTCATCAGCCGGGCCGCGCCGTCGGTGAGCGAGGCCAGCCCGGAGACCACGGTCGCCAGGTCACCGGAGGCCTTCGCCGGTCCCGAACCGGGTTCCCGAAGCGGTGCTTCGGCGCCGACGACGGTCTCGCCGTCCGCGTCGGAGGAGCACAGCAGCAGACCGTCGGAGGAGATGACGGCGACCGAGCGGATGCCCGGCACCTCCTCGACCAGGTTGCCCAGCAGCCACTGGAGGCTGCGCGCCTCATGGCTGAGCGAACTGGTGCTGGTTCCGGTACTCGACTGGTTCACCCGCGTGCCTCCTCGGAGGGTTCCCCGTGTTGTGACTGCCGGTGCTTTTGTGACTGCCGCTGCTGCGGTTGCTGCTGGTGGTGCCGGGCGGCGGTGGGCGGCAGCGGCAGCTCCACGGTGCCGGTGGCCTCGGCCTCGGCGTCCTGCCGTCCCTGGCGCAGCCCCTGTGCGAAGCCTCCGAGGCGCCGCCGCAGAGCCTCGGCGTCGACCGGTGCGTTGCGCGGGCGGTTGGCGGGCTCACCGCTGAGTCCGCTGGCCCTGGGCACCCGCTTGGGCAGCCCCTTCTCCGTCAAACTGCCGGGTTCCGAGGCGGTTTGCTCGGTTTCCTCCGGTTGCCCGGCCTCTTCGGTACGGGAGTGCCCGGGGCGGGCGGTGGGGCCGTCCTCGGCCGCGGGGGTACGGGTGTGCTCGTCCGGCTCGGGGGCGCGGCGCGGCGCCGGGGCCGCGGCCGACACGGCCTTGGCGCTGGCGGCCGGTACCGATGCCCGGGGCCGGTCGGCGTCGGGCTTCGGCGCGACATACGCCTCCTGCGGCGGCGCCACGCTCTCCGCGGGGCGGACGATGAGCGTGCGCGGCAGCACCACGACCGCGGTGACCCCGCCCTGCTTCTGCTCGCGGAGCTGGACGCGGATGCCGTGCCGTCCGGCCAGCCGGGCCACCACGTACAGGCCGAGCCCTGCGGTGGCGTGCGACTCGTGCGGGTGCGGGTCGGCGAGGAGTTGGTTCAGCTCGGTCAGCCGGTCGTGCGGGATGCCGATACCGGCGTCCTCGATCGACAGCATCGCCTCGCCGTTCTCCAACAGCCAGCCGGTGACCTGGACATCGGCGTGCGGCGGGGAGAACGCGGTGGCGTTCTCCAGCAGTTCGGCGACCAGGTGGGCGGTGTCGTCGGCGGCGAAACCGGCGACCTGGGCGCGCGGCAGGAACGGGATCCGCACCCGCTCGTAGCGCTCCACCTCCGAGACACCGGCGCGCACCACGTCCAGCAACGGCACCGGCTTGGCCAGCGCGCCGCCGGATGTCTCGGCACCGGCCAGCACCAGCAGGCTCTCGCTGTTGCGGCGCATCCGGGTGGCCAGGTGGTCCAGCCGGAACAGGGTCTTCAGCTCGTCGGGGTCGTGCTCGCGGTCCTCAAGGCCCTCGATCAGGGCGAGCTGCCGCTCGATCAGCGCGAGGGTGCGCAGGCTGAGGTTGATGAAGGTGGCGTGCGGAACGCCGCGCAACGACTCGATCCGGTCAAGGAGTTCGTCCCGCTCGGCGAGCAACGCCCTGTGCTGTTCACGCAGTTCGACTTGGCCCCGGCGCAGCTCATCGCGCTCCGCGGCCACCTTCTGGCGTTCGCCGACCAGCCGCAGGCGTTCCTTCTCCTGCTGGGCGGTCTCGGTGCGCAGCCGCGCGGTGTCCTCGGCGAGCCGTTCCACGGCCAGCGCGACGGCGGCGAACTCGTCCCGGCTGCCGGTGGGCACCGGCGGCTGCGGGTCGCCCGCGTAGCGGCGCAGCGCGGCCAGCGGCCGGGTGACGGAACGGGTGGTACGGACGCCGATGCCGGCCGCCAGCGCCGCGCACAGGCCCACCAGGGTGGCCCGCAGCTCCAGCGCGGTCACATCGTCGTCGCGCAGCTTGGTGAGCCTGGTGGTGTCGGCGCCCGCCAGTGAGGCCTGGACGGCACGCATCCGGTCGATCCGGGCGGCCAGGGCGGAGTCCACGTCGGCCGTCCTGAGCCGGTTGTCCGACTCGCTCAGGTACGACTTGGCGGTCAGCCGCCGCAGATACGACTCGGCGGTCGCCACATCGGTGCCGGTGACGGTCTGCGCGTACTGGGTCTGGGCCGGGGTGGTCGCGGTGGCGGCGAAGGCGGCCAGCGCCGACTGCTCGCCCAGCCGCGCCTGCTGGGCCTCGGTGACCAGCGGCTGGGAGGTGCCGCCCGCGGTGAGCGCGGCGACCAGCAGGCCGTGTTCCGCCGAGGCGAGGTCGACGGCCTGGGCGAGCGCCGGTCCGGCGCTGGTGTCGGCGGCGGAGGCCCGGCCGGGCAGGGCGCGGGCCAGGGCGGCGCTCACCCCGTCGAGGGCGTCGATCAGCGGGCTGTAGGCGTCGAAGGCGTCCTTGGCGGTGCCCGGGCCGGACAGCGCGGCCTGCCGGATGTGCCCGAGGCCCGTCAGTGCGGAGCGGGCCGTCTGGACGGTACGGGCGAGGTCGGGCGAGCCGCCGCTGTCCAGGGCGGCGGCCTGCTGGGTCACGTCGGTGACCTGCCGGTCGACGCGGGCGCGCTCGTCCTCGCTGACGCCGCGGCCGAGATCGTCGCTGCCACCAGAGGCAGTGCCGCGGCGCGAAGCGCCTCCGTTGAGGGTGGTGGTGGGCGACGGGCGGGCGGTAGTGCGGCCCGCGGCCACATACGCGGTCATGTCGTCGCGCTCGTCGGCGAGCGAGTGGGCGAGGGCTACCGCCGAGGTGTTCAGCTCGGTCAGCCGCAGTAGGCGTTGCGACTCGGAGAGGTTGCCGATCGCGGTGGCCAGCCCCGGGGCTCCGGCGGCCAGCACCGCGAGGACGGAGACCAACAGGGCGCCGAGCAGCCGCTGGCGCACCCTGCGCCTTGGGGGCGCGGGGGGTGCGGTCTCGCTCTGGTCCGCGACCGCGGGTTGCGTGCGCACCGCAGCGCGCCCTCTCCTCGTTGTCCGCACCGGTTCTCGCATTCCTGTCTCGTACGTCGGTACGGCTGTGGGCACAGCCGGAGTGACGCCAAATCAGTTGGGCATCCGACGCCTGGGCCGAGCCGTATGGCCGTCCCGTGGCGTTTTCCCCCGATGCGTTGTGGTGGTCACGGCGGAGTTCGTCGCGTTCAACGCGCTCTTCACACGTCGCGTGGAGCGCGCCCCCCGGACTCGTGCCGTGCCATCCCGAAGGAGTGAACAACAACCGGAAGTTGACCTTCAACTCCTGGCGGGAGCCCACACCCGTTCTTCACGGGCGGCGGTTTGGTGAAGCCGGTGGGGTCCTGGAAAGATGCCCACCCTCAATCGCGGTGGCCCGCCGTCCGCCCTCGCCACGGTCGGCGCCGGTCCGGCTCGGCACCGTTCGAACGGCGGTCAGGCAGACTTGCGGCATGCGCGTCGAGACCGCCACGGAGCCCGGTGACCCGGAACGTCCCAACGAGGACTTCGTCGCCGTTGCCCTGCCCGCCTCCGGGCAGGGTGGAGTGCTGGTGCTGCTGGACGGCGTGACACCGCATCCGGAAGGCACCGGCTGTGTGCACGGCGTGCCGTGGTTCGTGGCACGGCTCGGTGGGGCGCTGCTCGAACTGTCCGGTTCGCAACGGGATATGACGCTGCGGGACTGCCTCGGGGAGGCGATCGCGCGTACCGCGCGGCAGCACGCGGAAGGCTGTGAGCTTTCTCACCCGCACACGCCACAGGCAACCGTCGTGGCGGTTCGGTGGAATCGGGACGTCGTCGAGCATCTGGTGCTTTCCGACTCGGTGTTGCTCATCGAGGACACAACGGGCGTGGTCCAGGCGGTCGTTGACGACCGCCTGGACCGGCTGCCTGAGCCGGTGCCCGCACTGCGGGCGGCGGTGCGGGCGCTGCCGCGTGGTTCGGCGGAGCGGGCGGGAGCACGTGCGCGGTATGTCCGGGCGGTGGAGGCGTTGCGCAACGCCGAGGGCGGTTTCTTCACCGCCGCGGCGGATCCGTCGGTCCGCGCACGCGCGGTGTGCGGCTCGACGCCCCGCGCCCGGGTACGGGCGGTGGCCGCCCTGACGGACGGGGCGAGCCGCCTGGTGGAGGTCTTCCACGACCACGACTGGTCAGGCGCTTTCGCCCTCCTGCGCAAGGAGGGTCCGCGGTCCCTCATCACCCGCGTTCGCGCCGCGGAGTCGGCGGATCCGCGGGGGGAAGCCTTCCCCCGCGGCAAGCGGCACGACGACGCGACAGCCATCCTGGCGGAGCTGTGAGCGGCTTTCGATTCGGCCGGTTCGACACCGCCGGACTCCACCGTCGTGGTCGCGGCACCGTCGCGGCGGTTTTTCTTGGGGGCCAGCCCCCAAACCCCCGCTGGCGCGCCAGGGCCGGGGGCGCCGGGGGCTTGCCCCCGGTTATTCGCCCCGCCGCGACGGCGAGCAACCACCACGGCGGAGACCGGCGGTCCAAACCATCCGCAACCCGCCGGGACAACATCACGCCACCCGCCGGGAGCACATCACCCAACCCCGCCGGGAGGGCATCGGTCCTCGGGAGCGTTGATCGCGTTGAGCGCCTCCAGGAGGCGGGCGAGTTCCGTGACATCGCGGCGGGGCCACGCCGAAAGGCGGCGCCGGTACCGTGCGCGCCGGGCGTCGCGAACCCGGGTGAACCTGCTGTGCCCCTCCTCCGTGAGCCGGACGAGGAACGCCCGGCCGTCCGCCGGATCCTGCTCCCTGCTGACCAGCCCCAACTGCTCCAGCGCCCGAAGCTGCCGACTCATCGTCGCCTTGCCGACCCCGAAGTACGCGGCGAGGTCGGTGGCCCGCTCCGGACCCGCCTCCTCAAGCCGTACCAGCAACCCGTACGCCGCGGGTTCCAGCTCCGGGTGGACCGCCCGGGCCATCTCGCCGGACGAGGCGCGGGCGCGCCGGTAGAAGACGGTGATCTCCCGCTCCAACGCCTCAAGGTCCCGATCCCCTTCGGGATACTCCTCATTCCGCACGTCAGCGCCCTCTCACCCTTCCCCGGGGGCGGAAACTCCGTTTCAGCACCCGCCATCGCCGCAGCTCCTTCAGTATTTCGCAGGATTAGACCAACGGCAGTGGCCGGCTCCCCTTCCACCCCACCGTTCTACGCGCGTACGGTCACCATGTCATGGCCATAACAGGGAGGGAACATGTCCCCTGCCGACAGCCCCCTGGTCCCCCACCCCCACGGACACCGCGCCGTCCTGACGGCGCTGACCGCCCTGCTCACCCTCCTGCTCGCGTTACCCGGCACCGCGTTCGCCGCCCCGGGCCGCGACCACATCACCCACCCCGAACTCGACTGGATGGGCTCGACCGTGCTCGCCCACGAGGGCGGCACCCCCGCCAACCGACCCGTCTTCCCCCTGGTCATACAGACCCCCGGGATGGACGTCAGCGCCTACCAGGGCGACGTCGACTGGACCGCCGCCCGCGCCGACGGCGGCCGGTTCGCCTATGTCAAGGCCACCGAGAGCACCACGTACACCAACCCCTACTTCGCCCAGCAGTACAACGGCTCGTACCACGTGGGCATGATCCGCGGGGCGTACCACTTCGCGACGCCCGACACCTCGGGCGGCGCCGCCCAGGCCGACTACTTCGTCAGCCACGGTGGCGGCTGGTCGGCCGACGGGAGGACGCTGCCGCCCGCGCTGGACATCGAGTACAACCCTTACGGCGCCAACTGCTACGGCCTGAGCCCGTCGGCGATGGCCCGGTGGATCGCCGACTTCGGCAACACCGTGCACCGCCGCACCGGCCGCTACCCGGTGATCTACACCACCGCCCAGTGGTGGAACGAGTGCACCGGCGGCAGCACCGCGTCCGCCGCGAGCGACCCGTTGTGGACCGCCCGCTACACCTCCACCCCGGGCGCGCTGCCGTCCGGCTGGAGCCACCAGACCTTCTGGCAGTACGCCGACTCCGGCGCACTGCCCGGGGACCAGGACTACTTCAACGGCGCGTACAGCCGCCTGCTGGCGCTCGCCGACGGATGAACCGCCTTGCGGCGAGGCCGCCCCACCCCGTGCGGGCGAAGCGGCCTCGCCGTCCGGGGCCTAGGCGGCGACCGGAACCGCGCGGTCCGCGGCGGGCTCCAGGGCCAGGGCGAGCACCTGGCGGACATCGGCGACCGTGTGCACGTCCAGCTTCTCCAGCACCTCGCTGGGCACGTCGTCCAGATCGGCCTCGTTCCGCTTCGGGATGATCACCGTCGTCACCCCGGCCCGGTGCGCGGCCAGCAGCTTCTGCTTGACGCCGCCGATCGGCAGCACCCGCCCGGTCAACGACACCTCACCGGTCATCGCCACGTCCTCGCGCACCCGGCGCCCGGACAGCAGCGAGGCCAGTGCCGTGGTCATCGTCACACCCGCGCTCGGCCCGTCCTTGGGCACCGCGCCCGCCGGAACGTGCAGGTGTACCCCGCGGTCCTTCAAGTCGCCGACCGGAAGCTCCAGTTCGGCGCCGTGCGAGCGCAGGAAGGACAGCGCGATCTGCGCCGACTCCTTCATCACGTCGCCGAGTTGGCCGGTGAGCGTCAGCCCGGTGCCGCCGGTCTCCGCGTCCGCCAGCGACGCCTCGACGTACAGCACGTCGCCGCCCGCGCCGGTCACCGCCAGGCCGGTGGCCACCCCGGGGACCGCGGTGCGCCGCTCGTCCGGGTCCTGCGCGGACTCCGGGACGTGGTGCGGGCGGCCGATCAGCCGCCGCAGGTCGTCGGGGCCGACGGTGACCGGGAGTTCGCTCTCGCCCAGTTCGTGCCGCGCGGCGACCTTGCGCAGGATCCGGGCGATCGCCCGCTCCAGGTTCCGCACCCCCGCCTCGCGGGTGTACTCACCCGCGAGCCTGCGCAGCGCCGCGTCCTCGACGGTGACCTCGTCGGCGGCCAGGCCCGCGCGCTCCAACTGCCGTGGCAGCAGGTGGTCGCGGCCGATGGTGACCTTCTCGTCCTCGGTGTAGCCGTCGAGTTGGACCAGCTCCATCCGGTCCAGCAGCGGCTGCGGAATGGCTTCCAGCACGTTGGCGGTGGCCAGGAACACCACGTCGGACAGGTCGAGTTCGACCTCCAGGTAATGGTCCCGGAACGTGTGGTTCTGCGCCGGGTCGAGCACTTCGAGCAGTGCGGCGGCGGGGTCGCCCCGGTAGTCGGAGCCGACCTTGTCCACCTCGTCCAGCAGCACCACCGGGTTCATCGACCCGGCCTCCTTGATGGCCCGCACGATCCGGCCGGGCAGCGCGCCGACGTAGGTGCGCCGGTGTCCGCGGATCTCCGCCTCGTCCCGCACCCCGCCGAGCGCGACCCGGACGAACTTGCGGCCCATGGCCCGCGCCACCGACTCGCCCAGCGAGGTCTTGCCGACGCCGGGCGGGCCGACCAGTGCCAGCACCGCGCCCCCGCGCCGCCCGCCGACCACACCGAGGCCCCGGTCGGCACGCCGCTTGCGCACCGCCAGGTACTCCGTGATCCGTTCCTTCACGTCCTCCAGGCCCGCGTGGTCGGCGTCCAGCACCGCGCGTGCGGAGGCGATGTCGTAGGCGTCCTGCGTGGTGGTGTTCCACGGCAGTTCCAAAACGGTGTCCAGCCAGGTGCGGATCCAACTGCCCTCGGGGGACTGGTCGGAGGAGCGCTCCAGCTTGTCGACCTCCTTCAGCGCGGCCTCGCGGACCTTGTCCGGCAGGTCGGCGGCCTCGACCCGGGCCCGATAGTCGTCCGACTCGTTGTCGGGGTCGCCGTTGAGCTGGGCGAGTTCCTTGCGCACGGCGTCCAGTTGGCGGCGCAGCAGGAACTCGCGCTGCTGCTTGTCCATGCCCTCCTGGACGTCCTTGCGGATCGTCTCGGCGACGTCTTGCTCGGCGAGGTGGTCGCGCAGCCAGCCGATCGCCAGCCGCAGCCGCTCCACCGGGTCGACGGTCTCCAGCAGCTTGATGCGTTGCTCGCCGGTGAGGAACGGTGAGTAGCCGGAGTTGTCGGCGAGTTGGGAGACGTCCTCGATCTGCTGGACGCGGTCCACGATCTGCCAGGCGCCGCGCTTGCGCAGCCAACTGGTGGCCAGCGCCTTGTACTCCCTGACCAGTTCGGCGACGGCGCCCGGTGCCTCGGTCGGCTCGGGCTCGGTGACCTCGGTGCCCTCGACCCACAGGGCCGCGCCCGGGCCGGTGGTCCCAGCGCCGATGCGCACCCGGCGCAGGCCGCGGATGACCGCGCCCGGGTCGCCGTCGGCGAGCCGTCCGACCTGCTCGACGGCGCCGAGGGTGCCCACCGCCGCGTACCGGCCGTCCACCCGCGGCACCAGCAGGACGCGGGGCTTGCGGGCGGCGGAGCCGGAGCGGATGCCGGGAACATGGGCCGCCTCGGGCCGGTTGCTCTCCACTGCCCGCGCCGCCTCCACGGCGGCTCGCACCTCGCCGTCGCTCAGGTCGAGCGGTACGACCATGCCGGGCAGCACGACCGCGTCGTCCAGCGGCAGCACGGGCAGGGTGAGCGGGGAGTATGAAGTCCCGTCAGACTCTTCAGCCATGATCTCTCCCTTGGCAGTCAAGTTGAGCTGTACCGACTCAATGCTTTTGAGGGCACCATTGTTCCCACGCTTCTCGCGGGTGTGTTCGCTGTGAGCGATCGGCGACCCACCGACCGATCATGCGAGCCTGGACGGCATGGACAACGCGACCGATGCGGCGACCGTGGTCGACCGCCGGGAGGGGCCCTACGGCGAGGTCGTACTCCGCAGGCGACTGGTCCAGCGGACCGAGCGGTACGAGATCATCGAGAACGGCTGCTTCCTGATGGACACCTCCGACGGCCGCTCCGAACGGCTGCTGGTCCAGGCGCCGCTGCGAACGCTGGACGGCACGGGGCTGTCCGTGCTCATCGGCGGCCTGGGCGTCGGCTTCTCGCTCGCCGAGGCGGCGGCCGAGCCGCGGTGGGGGGCCATCACGGTGGTGGAGCGGGAGCGGGCGGTCATCGACTGGCACCGCGACGGTCCACTCGGCCGCTTCTCGGCGCACGCGCTGGACGATCCACGGGTCACCGTCGTCGCGGGCGACCTGGTGTCCCACCTGGGTGAGGCGGACGTCACGTACGACGCGCTCTGCCTGGACATCGACAACGGCCCCGACTGGACCGTCACCGACTCCAACGACTCGCTGTACTCCCCGGCGGGCCTTGCCGGTTGCCGGGCGCGGCTGAGCCCCGGCGGGGTGCTCGCGGTGTGGTCCGCGCAACCCTCGCTGCGGTTCGAGGAGGCGTTGCGCGGCGCTGGCTTCGAACAGGTCCAGACCATTACTGTCCCGGTTGCCCGAGGTGTCCCGGATGTGGTCCACCTCGGGGTACGGCCCGCGTAGCCGCAGGCCATCCGCGCCCTTTACGCTGCTTGCCAAGCAGCGCGACCAAGTGGGGGCGGGCCCGATGGACAACACACAGACGACTACGGCGAACGGCGGGGCCGGAACATCCCTCCCTGGCACCCAGCGCCGGGTACTGGTCGTCGAGGACGACCCGACGATCGCCGAAGCGATCGCGGCCCGACTGCGCGCCGAGGGCTTCCAGGTGCACACCGCGGGCGACGGCCCGGCCGCGGTGGACACCGCCCACGCCTGGCAGCCCGACCTGCTGGTGCTCGATGTGATGCTGCCCGGGTACGACGGCCTGGAGGTCTGCCGCCGGGTCCAGGCGCAACGGCCGGTTCCGGTGCTGATGCTCACCGCTCGGGACGACGAGACCGACATGCTGGTCGGGCTCGGGGTCGGCGCCGACGACTACATGACCAAGCCGTTCTCCATGCGGGAGCTGGCCGCCCGGGTGCACGTCCTGCTCAGACGGGTGGAGCGGGCCACGGCCGCCGCGCGCAGCCCGCGCGGCGGAACGTTGCAGCTGGGCGATCTGGCCATCGACCACGCCCAGCGCCGGGTACGGGTGCGGGGGGACGACGTCCACCTCACCCCGACCGAGTTCGACCTGCTGGCCTGCCTGGCGCAGACGCCGCGCGCCGTGCTCTCCCGCGAGCAGCTACTGGCGGAGGTGTGGGACTGGGCGGACGCTTCCGGCACCCGGACCGTGGACAGTCACATCAAGGCGCTGCGGCGCAAGATCGGTGCGGAGCGGATCCGTACGGTGCACGGGGTGGGGTACGCGCTGGAGACACCTGCCCCGTGAGGGTTGTGCCCACCCGCCAGCCCGTTCCGTTGTGCCCACCCGTTCCGCCCCGCGGAACGACTGCCCACAACGAGGGGAAGTCATGACGCGTTCGCGGTGGCAGCGGATATGGGAGGCGTTGCGGCCCGTCGATCCGTTCCGGTCGATCAAGGCGGCGCTCGGCCTGTTGGTGATCAGCTCGGTCTTCCTGACCACGCTGCTGGTCTTGGTGGCCATCCACTCGGAGACCGAGCTGCGGGTGATCACCATCTTCTCCATCATCACCTCGATGCTGCTGATGCAGTTCGTCTCGCATGGCCTGACCTCGCCGCTGCGTGAGATGACCGCGGTCGCCCGTGCCATGGCCCAGGGCGACTACAGCCGCCGGGTGCGCACCGGCCGACGGGACGAACTGGGCGAGCTGGCCGTCACCTTCAACAGCATGGCCGCCGACCTGGAGGCCGCCGACCGGCACCGCAAGGAGCTGGTGGCCAACGTCTCCCACGAACTGCGCACCCCGATCTCGGGCCTGCGCGCCCTGCTGGAGAACGTGGTGGACGGCGTCTGCGAGGCCGACCCGGAGACCATGCGGGCCGCGCTCAAGCAGACCGAGCGGCTCGGCCGTCTGGTGGCCGACCTGCTGGACCTGTCCCGGCTGGACAGCGGCGTGGTGCCGCTGGACGCCCGCACGTTCGAGGTGTGGCCGTACCTTTCCGGGGTGCTGAAGGCGGCGAGCATCAAGCCGGGCGTGGCGCTGGCGTCCCCGTCGCACTCCCGCTCGCGCGGTGACGTCCATCTGCACCTCGATGTCTCCCCGCCCGAGCTGACCGCGTACGCCGACGCCGAGCGGCTGCACCAGGTGGTCTCCAACCTGATCGACAACGCCGTCCGGCACAGCCCGCCCAGCGGCCGGGTCACCGTGCGCGCCCGGCGCGGGGCCTACCCCGAGAGCCTGGAGCTGGAGGTGCTAGACGAGGGTCCCGGCATCCCGGAGTCGCAGCGCTCGAAGGTCTTCGAGCGGTTCAGCCGGGGCAGCGTCCCCGCCCCGCACGGTTCGGGCAGTGACGGCGGCACCGGACTCGGGCTGGCCATCGCGCGCTGGGCGGTGGAGCTGCACGGTGGCCGGATCCGGGTGGCCGAATCCCCTCGCGGCTGCCGCATCCACCTCACTCTTCCGGGTAAGGGTCAAGCACTGGATTGACGTACGGCCTCGAACAGGAGCAGCACGGGCGAGCAGGAAACCGCAGGCCGCAGGCTGAATCGACGCCTCCGCGCGGACACGGGCCGCACGTGGGCGCCCAAAAGAATGCCGATTTCCCGCCAAAGCCAGCCGTCAAACCAGCTTTTCGATGTGACGTACATGACGACTGCCCCTCGTAACCTGCGCGTACCCGCCCGGTAGGCGTAGCCTTTATTTCCGCTGTCCACCACCTTGTGAAGCGGAAGAGGGCGGTTGCCGCCGTGTCGTCACAGTCCCCCAACACATCGAGCGTCTCGACCGACTCTGATGGGCAGGGCAAGAACCCTGCATCCGGATTCGGTCCGAACGAGTGGCTCGTCGATGAGATCTACCAGCAGTACCTCCAGGACCCGAACTCGGTAGACCGAGCCTGGTGGGACTTCTTCGCGGACTACAAGCCGGGCACGGACACCGGCTCGGCGGTCGCCACTCCGCCGCCGACCGGCACGGCCGCCCCCGCGGCCCCCGCCCCCGCCCCGGCCGCGCCGTCGACGCCGCCCGCGCCCGCCCAGCAGGCCGCCCCGGCTCCGGCTGCCCCCGCACAGCAGCCGGCCCCGGTCGCGCCCGCCGCGAAGCCCGCGCCCGCCGCCCCGGCCGCGCCGAAGCCCGCCGCCGCGGCGCCGAAGCCCAAGGCCAAGGCGGAGACCGAGGCACCGGCCGGACCCGAGTACGTCACGCTGCGCGGCCCGTCCGCCGCCGTCGCCAAGAACATGAACGCCAGCCTTGAGCTGCCGACGGCGACCAGCGTCCGGGCGGTCCCGGTCAAGCTGCTGTTCGACAACCGCATCGTCATCAACAACCACCTCAAGCGCGCCCGCGGCGGCAAGGTGTCGTTCACCCACATCATCGGCTACGCGATGGTGCAGGCGATGAAGACGATGCCGTCCATGAACTACTCGTTCATGGAGAAGGACGGCAAGCCGACCCTGGTCAAGCCCGCGCACGTCAACCTGGGCCTGGCGATCGACCTGGTCAAGCCGAACGGCGAGCGCCAGCTGGTGGTCGCGGCGATCAAGAAGGCCGAGACGCTGAACTTCTTCGAGTTCTGGCAGGCCTACGAGGACATCGTCCGCCGCGCCCGCGCGAACAAGCTGACGATGGACGACTTCACCGGTGTCACCTGCTCGCTGACCAACCCGGGCGGCATCGGCACCGTGCACTCCGTGCCGCGGCTGATGAACGGCCAGTCCATGATCATGGGCGTCGGCTCGATGGACTACCCGGCCGAGTTCCAGGGCACCTCCCAGGAGACCCTCAACCGCCTGGGCGTCTCCAAGGTCATGACGCTGACCAGCACCTATGACCACCGGGTGATCCAGGGTGCCGCGTCCGGCGAGTTCCTGCGGGTGATGCACCAGCTGCTGCTGGGCGAGGACGAGTTCTACGACAAGATCTTCGAGTCGCTGCGCATCCCCTACGAGCCGGTCCGCTGGCGCCAGGACATCGACACCGCGCACGACGACGACGTCACCAAGGCCGCCCGGGTCTTCGAGCTGATCCACTCCTACCGGGTGCGCGGCCATGTCATGGCCGACACCGACCCGCTGGAGTACAAGCAGCGCAAGCACCCCGACCTGGACATCATCGAGCACGGCCTGACCCTGTGGGACCTGGAGCGCGAGTTCGCGGTCGGCGGTTTCGCGGGCAAGTCGATGATGAAGCTGCGCGACATCCTCGGTGTGCTGCGCGACTCGTACTGCCGCACCGTCGGCATCGAGTTCATGCACATCCAGGACCCCAAGCAGCGCAAGTGGATCCAGGACCGGGTCGAGCGTCCGCACACCAAGCCGGAGCGCGAGGAGCAGCTGCGCATCCTGCGCCGCCTCAACGCCGCCGAGGCGTTCGAGACCTTCCTGCAGACCAAGTACGTCGGCCAGAAGCGCTTCTCGCTGGAGGGCGGCGAGTCCGTCATCCCGCTGCTCGACGCCGTCCTCGACTCGGCGGCCGAGTCCCGGCTGGACGAGGTCGTCATCGGCATGGCGCACCGCGGCCGCCTCAACGTGCTGGCCAACATCGTCGGCAAGTCCTACGCGCAGATCTTCCGGGAGTTCGAGGGCAACCTCGACCCGAAGTCGATGCACGGCTCCGGCGACGTGAAGTACCACCTGGGTGCCGAGGGGGTCTTCACCGGCCTGGACGGCGAGCAGATCAAGGTCTCGCTGGCCGCCAACCCCTCGCACCTGGAGACCGTCGACCCGGTGGTCGAGGGCATCGCCCGGGCCAAGCAGGACCTGATCGGCAAGGCGGGCACCGACTTCACCGTGCTGCCGGTCCAGTTGCACGGCGACGCGGCCTTCGCGGGCCAGGGCGTGGTGGCCGAGACGCTCAACATGTCGCAGCTGCGCGGCTACCGCACCGGCGGCACCGTGCACATCGTGATCAACAACCAGGTGGGCTTCACCGCTCCCCCGGCGTCCTCGCGCTCGTCGATGTACTGCACCGACGTGGCCCGGATGATCGAGGCGCCGATCTTCCACGTCAACGGTGACGACCCGGAGGCCGTCGTCCGCGTCGCGCGGCTGGCCTTCGAGTTCCGTCAGGCGTTCAACAAGGACGTCGTCATCGACCTGGTCTGCTACCGCCGCCGGGGCCACAACGAGGCCGACAACCCCTCGTTCACCCAGCCGCAGATGTACGACCTGATCGACAAGAAGCGCTCGGTGCGCAAGCTCTACACCGAGTCGCTGATCGGCCGGGGCGACATCACCCTGGAAGAGGCCGAGCAGGCGCTGCAGGACTACCAGGGCCAGCTGGAGAAGGTCTTCACCGAGGTCCGCGAGGCCGCCGCCGCACCGGCCGCCGAGGCCGAGGTCCCGGCCGCGCTGCCGGAGTTCCCGGTCAAGCTGGACACCGCGATCTCCCAGGAGGTCGTCAAGCGGATCGCCGAGTCGCAGGTCAACCTGCCCGAGCACGTCACCGTCCACCCGCGGCTGCTGCCGCAGTTGCAGCGCCGGGCGGCCAGTGTCGAGGACGGCACGATCGACTGGGCGATGGGCGAGACCCTGGCGTTCGGTTCGCTGTTGATGGAGGGCACCCCGGTCCGCCTGGCGGGCCAGGACTCCCGGCGCGGCACCTTCGGCCAGCGGCACGCGGTGCTGGTGGACCGGGAGACCGGCGAGGACTACACCCCGCTGCTCTACCTGTCCGAGGACCAGGCGCGGTTCATGGTCTACGACTCGCTGCTGAGCGAGTACGCGGCGATGGGCTTCGAGTACGGCTACTCGCTGGCCCGGCCCAACGCGCTGGTGCTGTGGGAGGCGCAGTTCGGTGACTTCGCCAACGGCGCGCAGAACGTGGTCGACGAGTACATCTCGGCCTCCGAGCAGAAGTGGGGCCAGACCTCCGGCGTCACCCTGCTGCTGCCGCACGGCTACGAGGGCCAGGGCCCGGACCACTCCTCGGCCCGTATCGAGCGCTACCTCCAGCTGTGCGCGCAGAACAACATGACGGTCGCCATGCCGACGCTGCCGTCGAACTACTTCCACCTGCTGCGCTGGCAGGTGCACAACCCGCACCACAAGCCACTGATCGTCTTCACCCCGAAGTCGATGCTCCGGCTGAAGGCGGCCAGCTCGAAGGTGGAGGAGTTCACCACCGGCGGCTTCCGCCCGGTGATCGGCGACGACGCGGTGGACCCGGACAAGGTGCGCAAGGTCGTCTTCTGCTCCGGCAAGGTCTACTACGACCTGCTGGCCGAGCGGACCAGCCGCAAGGCGGAGGACGTCGCGCTGATCCGCATCGAGCGGCTGTACCCGCTGCCCGGTGAGGAGATCCAGGCCGCGCTGGCGCCGTTCACCAAGGCGCAGAAGTTCGTGTGGGCCCAGGAGGAGCCGGCGAACCAGGGTGCCTGGCCGTTCATCGCGCTCAACCTGATCGACCACCTGGACCTGGTGCTGGGCGCCGCCCCGGACAACGCGGACCGGCTGCGCCGGGTCTCGCGCCCGACCTCCTCCGCCCCGGCGGTCGGCTCCGCCAAGCGGCACCAGGCCGAGCAGGCTCAGCTGGTGAACGAGGTCTTCGAGATCTGACGCCTCCCGCTCGGGAGTCGAATCCCCGCCCATCCGCCCCTTTCGGGGCGGATGGGCGGGGATTTCTCAGTTCGGCTGGGGCTCGAAGTCCCAGTATGGGCGCTCTCGGCGCCGTACGGACATGGTGTGGGGGTGCTGCGCCCCCAGGGTGTCGGAGAGTTGCTGAAGCGCCTCGCCCTCCAGCTTGGCGGCCTGCTGGGTGCGCCGCAGCGCCCGCAGATCGTCCGCGAGCGCCGCCTTGCAGGACAGCGTGAGCGGATGGGTGTCCCCCAGCGCCGCCTTGGCCCGCTCCACGTTCTCCTGGCTCACCCGCAGCGCACCCTCCTCGTCCCCGGCGAGGTTGCGGGCGCCGGAGGTGTTGAGCGCACAGCCCAGCGTCCAGGGGTGGTTCTGGCCGACGGCCGCGGCCATGTCGTGCCAGGAGCGCTCCGCGTTCGCCAGCGCGTCCTCCCGTTCGCCGTACTCCCACAGCACCAGGCCGACGTTGCCCAACGTGCCGATCGCGTACGGGTGGTCCTCGCCCACCAGGCCCCGGTACCGTTCCGCCACGCCGGTGGCCAGCTCGCGGGCCTGGTCCAGATCGCCGTGCGAACGCAGCAGCGTCGCGTAGTCGGCCTGCGCGATCAGGGTGTCCGGGTGGCGCGGCCCCTGCGTCTGCTGGAAGCGCTCCACCACGCTGCGCATCAGCGCCTCGGCCGCCGGTACCGAACCGGTACGCCGCATGCACAGCGCCAGGTTGAGCTCGGCGCGCATGGTCTGCGGGTGGAACGGGTCCATCACCTGCCGGTGCAGCCGTACGTTCTGCTCCTGCCGGGACATCGCCTCCGCGTACCGGCCGAGCAGCCGCAGCATCCAGGCGTACTGCAGCCCGGAGTGCAGGGTGAGGTGGTGGCGCGGGTGCAACAGCCGTTCCCTGATGCGCAGGTTGACCGCGTGCAGGTCCAGTGCCTCCTGGTAGCGGCCGAGCAGTCCCAGCGCCAACGCCAGGTTGCCGCGGTCCTGTTGGGTGCGCGGCGCCTCCTCGCCCAGCAGCCGGGTGTAGACCTCCACCGAGGCCGCGTACAGTGCTCTGGCCTCCTCGTAGGAGCCGAGCGCCATCATGCTGCCGCCCAGGCTGTTCTGCGCCCACAGCAGCTCCGGATCACCGGGCTCGCGCACCGCGGACAGCTCGTCCACCACCGCCCGGCCCAGCGCCTCCGCCTCCCGGTAACGACCGCAGCGGCGCAGCATGTTGGCGTGCATCCGGACCAACTCCAGCAGCGCCGGGTCGTACTGCGGCAGTGCGCCGCGCCAGCGGGCGACGGTCAGCTCGCACAGCCGCAGCGCGATGCTGTTCTCACCGCGCAGCTTGAGGTAGTTGAGGCAGTTGAGGATGAGCTGGCGGACGTCGGACTCGGTGCTCTCCAGCGCGCCGGACGTCTCCAGGTGCGGGATCAGCTCGGCGTAACGCGCCCACTCCCGGGTGTCGCCGGGGCTGCGCGGGTCGGCTCCGGCGAGCACCCGGCAGGCGGTGGCGGACAGTTCGTCACGTTCGGTCTCGGACAGGTTGCTGAGCAGGAAGCCGTGGTAGAGCCGGTGCATCTGCACGGTGTCCACCACCGGGTCCTGCTCGGGGGTCTCCACGTAGTCCATCCGCACCGCGGTGGACTCCGACAGCCTGCGCAGCGCGGTGTGCCAGCGGATCTGGTCGGCGGCCAGCGCGGCGAGGTGCTCGGGCAGGTCGGAGGGGCGGGCGGTCTGGATCAGCCGTACCGGGATGGCGTCGGGGGCGAAGAACGCGAACAGTTGGAGCAGTTCGGTGGCCTCCGGGCTGCGCTCGGCGAGCGTGTTGAGCGTTATCGACCAGCTGGTCTGGAAGCCCATCGAGTAGTCGGGGGAGATCCGGATGGCGATCTGACTGGGGCTGCCCCGGCGGATCAGTTCGATGTAGTCCTTGGCGGCCATCGGGTTGGTGGACAGCCAGGCCGAGGTCTGTGCCAGCAGCAGCGGCAGGTCCTCGACGGCCTCGGCGAGTTGGTCGGCCTCCTCGACGGTGAGCCGTTCGGCGCGGCGGCGCGCGTAGGCGATGGACTCCACGCGTTCGAAGGGCCGGACCTCGATCTCGGAGACCGTTCCGGTGGCCGCCCAGTCCTGGGTGAGGGTGGTGAGCAGTACGTGTCCGTTGCCCTCCGGCAGCAGGTCCTCGATCTGCTCCATGTCGTCGGCGCTGTCGAAGACCACCAGCCACTTGCGGAACGGCCGACCGGTGCGCAGCGCTTCCTGTACGGCGCGGATGCGGTCGCCGAGTTCGGTGCCGGTCTCCAGGCCGAGCCGCGGTGCCAGCGCGGCGAACTGCTCACGGGCGGTGGCCCGGAACCCGGCGCTCACCCACCACACGATGTCGTAGTCGTTGCTGAACCGGTGCGCGTACTCGGCGGCGATCTGCGACTTGCCGACTCCGGAGATGCCGCGCAGCGAGCAGCGGGCGCCACCCCGGCCGCCCGCGGCGAACCGCTCGTGCAGCGTCTCCAGCGCGGCGTCCCGGCCGGTGAAGCGGACGTTGCGGCGCGGCAGGCTCCACACCGCGGGCGGGTCGTTGGGGAACCGCGGCGCCGCCGGGTCGGCCTCGCCGTCCTGGGCCGCCCGGTCGCCGTCCAGGCCGAGCCGCCGCATGATCCTGCGGTGCGCCTCGCGCGCGTCCAGGTCGCGCAGGTCGACGGGGCTGAGCGGGGCGGCGGTGGGCGGCAGCGCCCGGGTGGCGACACTGACCGCGGCGAACCGGTCGACGTTGGGCGGTACGACGGTGTGCAGCGCCTCGGTCCACTCGGCGTCGGTGCGCGGGCCGAGCGAGAAGTACCAGTCGTCCAGCACCAGCAGCACCCGTCCCGGTGCGGTCAGCAGGTTGCCCAGGGCCTCGGTGAGCGGCATCTCCACCGGTGGGTCCCAGCGCAGCATCGCGGTGCCGTGGCCCTGCCGTTCGAGCCGGTGCGCGATCCAGGCCGCCCACGGCCGGTTGAACCCCGCGTAGCTGATGGTGAAGTGCTGGGGGCCGCCCTGCGTGCGCTCGGCCATACGACCGTCTCCCTCTGCCGCTCTTACCGCCTCGTCCTACTGGTTCTTCCCTGGAGAGCCCCCCAGTCTTCTCCCGAGGCGGACCCAGGACCCCGCTGTGGTGACTCCCTGTCAGGAAGAGTAACCGAGTTGTGGTACGTGAGCGCCGTATCGAGCCGATGCGCGATGTGCCGGATGAGATGCTCCAGGTCGGCGCAGTACACCGACGGTTGACGGAAGCCGCTGCCCTCCAGGTACCGGTGGGTGTAGTTGCCACCGCCGCACACCCGTACCACCGGACAGCCGCGGCAGACGGCGCCGAGGGCGTCGATGCCGAGTTGCCGGGCGGCCACCCCGGGGTGGTCGAGCGCCTGGTCGAAGGTGTTGCGGAAGACGTCCAGGCCGGTCGCCGGGGCGTGTTCGTAGGCGGTCTTGAGCGAGTCGACCTGCTCGATCGCGCCGTCGGTGTCCACCACCAGCGCGGCGCTCGGTGACAGGCCGACCGACTCGGTGCGGCTCGGCAGCCCCAGCAGCAGCGCGATGATCTCGCTGAACAGCCGTACCCGCGGCCCGGGTTCGCCGTCCCACCACAGGTCGAAGACGGTGGCCAGCCACTGCCCGTACGGCACCTCACGGGCGCCGCGCGCCGCCCACGGCGCGCGGTGCGGTAACCCCGGTGGCGGAGCGGTCCAGTTGGCGTGCGGCAGCAGCAGGTCGAGGCTGGGCGGGCGCAGCGCGGCCAGCGAGTGGTAGACCAGCGCGGGGTCGGCGGCCAGGTCGATGGTGCACAGCAGCCCGGCGTAGCCGTCCGGCCGGGCGGCGAGCAGCCGGGCGGCGCGGGAGGCGGCGGGCCACGAGGGCCGCCCGGCGTGGTCGGTGCGGCGGGAGTTGAGCGCGGCCGTGCCGCCGTCCAGGCTGAGCCCGACCCGGATCCCGGCGGCGGCCAGCCGGTCCAGGGTGGCGGCGGTGAGCAGGGTGCCGTTGGTCTGCACGGTGATGTGCGCGCCGCGGCCCTCGGGCAGCTCCGCGCGCACCGCGGCGGCGTACTCCAGCACCGCTTCGGGGCCGTTCATCAGGGGTTCGCCGCCGTGCAGGTCGACCCGGACCTCTCGCAGTCCGTGCCGGTCCACGTGCTCGGCGATGCGCTGCGCGGTGCGGCGCATGGTGGCGGTCGCGGCGCGTGCCGGACGGCCTCGCCAACTGCGGTCGCGGCCCTGGTAGATGTAGCAGTAGGTGCAGGCCAGATTGCACCGGCTGTGCACCTTGAGCACGAACTGCCGCAACGGGACCGGCCTTCTGCCCGCCGCACGCAGTGCCGGGACATCGAGTGCGGTGAGGGGCCAGGGGGCGAACGCTGATCCTTCGACCTCACTCATGAAACCTGCATGGCCGCAAAGGAGTTGGCGCAAACATATTCACCGGGCAACTGACTGGTTCTTCTCACCCTCCGCCCGGTTTCCTCCCACTCCTCCGGCTGGTTTCCTCCCACCCTCCGGCTGTTCTCCTCCCACCCTCCCGCCCGGCACTGGTCAGCGGTCGGGCGAGTCCTCGTGGTACGCGACGGCGTCCGCCGCGTGCTGGGCCCTGCCGCGCAGCCCGGCCAGCACCGCGCCCAGCACCGGATGGGCGGTGCGCTCCGCCAGTTCGTCGACGTCGATCCCGGCGTAGTCGGGCAGCGGCTCCTCCGCCGCGAGCCATGGTCCCGCGTCGCGCGTACTGATCACTCCGGTTCCTCCAACGCCAGCATCCGCTCCCGGGTGGAGCGCGCCTGCGGCCCCCCGGCCGCCCCGGAACGCTGCCACAGCTCCCATGCGCTGCGGTAGGCCTCAAGTGCCCTGACCCGCCCCGCGGTACGCTCCAGCACGGTGCCGCGCTGATGGTACGCCTGGGCGGCGAGCAGCAGTTCACCCGCGCGCTGCGCGCTCTCGGCGGCGCGGCGGAAGGACTCGGCGGCCTGGTCCAGCTTCTCCTCCGCGCCGGGCCCTGCCGCGAGGTCCAGCAGCACCCCGCCGCGCTCCAGCCAGGCGCGGGCGGCCAGCGCGTCCGCGCTGCCCGGGGCGGCGCCACGGGCGGCCCGGTCCAGTATCCACTCCGCCTCGTACAGGTCGGTCTGCGCGCCGCCCGCCGCGCGCCGCTGACGCAGCGCCTGGCCGAACAGCAGGCGCCGCTCGGCGAGCAGCGGATGGCTCTCCGGGGTCTGGGCCAGCGCCTCGCGCAGTACCCGTACCGCGTCGGTGGCCACCGCCAGGCCGCCGCCGCGCGCCGCCCACTCGACCAGCACCCGGCCGCGCTCCACCAGCAGTTCGGCGCGGTCCGGATCGTCGGTGGGCACCAGGCGCTGGGCGCGGGCGAACGCCCGGTCCGCGGCGGTGAGTTCGGCGGTGTCGGCGGTGTGCGCGTAGCGCGCGGCATGGGCCCGGCCGAGCCGCCGCAGGCACTCCAGCGTCAGCTCCGGCTGGTCCGGCAGCGCGTCGGCCACCGCGAGCGCCTGGCGCAGCTCGGCCAGCGTCTCAGAGGCGCCCGGGTCGGCGGCCGCGGCGGCCCGGGCGGCGGCCAGCTCCAGCAGCACCTGGCAGTGCTGCGGCGAGGGATCGGTGGCGGTGGCGGCGACCGCCGCGAAGTCGGCGACCGCGCGCAGCGCCAGCGACCGGGCCTCGTCGGCCGAGCCGCGCCGGGCGGCGTCCTCGGACAGGGCCAGCAGCAGCCCGCCCCTGGCCACCTGGGCCTCGTGCGGCAGCGGTTCGCGGTACGGCCAGGAGCCCAGCACCTCGTCCAGCCGCACCGCCTCGGCGATCAGCAGCTGGCGGTCGCCGCTGAGGGCGTAGCGTTCCTTGGCCACCTCCACCCCGCACAGCTGTGCCTCAAGCACCGCGCGCGGCTCGCCGCGCAACAGCTGGTGGGAGCGCTCCAGGCGGTCGGCGGCCTCGGTGAGCAACTCCGCCTTGCGAGCGGGGAGTTCGGCCTGGTCGGCCTGGGCCCTGAGCACCCGGCCGAGCACCAGATGGGCGCGCCCGGTGTCGGTGGCGAGCACCCCGGCGTCCTCGGCGTACTCGGTGGCCAGCCGGGCGTTCTGCTCGGCGTCCACCAGCGTCCCGTCGTCCGGCCGGGTCTGCCACAGGCTCAGCAGGCACTCGGCGAGCAGGGTGCGCAGCGGTACGGTGCGGCGCGGGCGCCGGTCGTCGGCGGGGGCGGTGCGCAGCAGCCGGATGGCCTCCCACAGGTCGCGGATCGTGCCGTGCCGCTGGAAGCGGGCCAGCCGGTCCCGGGCGGTGTCCATCACCCGTCCCTGGTGGCCGATGAGCACTCCGGTGGCCGGCGTCAAGGTGGCCTGCGGGCCGGTGTCCCCGGGCGGCCGGGACTCCGGCCTGACCTCGACGGGCTGGAAGCGGCGCAGCACCCTGCGCGGCACCTCCGCGAACGGCTCCGGCACCGGCGCGGTGCCGAACTCCCCGGAGTCCGACGGTCCGGCGCCGCCGGAGAGGTAACCCACCACCATCGCCGGGAAGTTGCGGGCCCGTCGCCCGAACACCCGCTCCACGTACAGCGAGCAGTGCTTGAGGACCAGCGACGCCTCGCCGAGGCCGAGCCTGCGCAGCAGCACGTCCCGCACTCCGGGCACGAACTCGTACCACGGACCGGTGCTCTCCCGCTCCGCCGGTTCGCTCTGCCGGGGCTGCTCCTCCTGCCGCAGCAGCAGGCCGCTGAGCAGCACCTCGGCCAGCTCCACCGGGCCGGTCTGCGGCATCATCGCCCGCTGCACCAGTTGCATCACCGGGTAGGCGAGCGGCGCCGCCGACAGGTAGACGGCCAGGTGCTGGGCGGCCGGGGATGCGAACGCCTGGAAGTCCTGGACGAGTTCCTCCGGGGTGCGCTCGGTGAACTGCCGTGGCGGCACGGTGACTTCCTGCCGGTCGTGCACCCACGCGGCCGAGGCGTCCAGCGCCGAGGAGGCGGTTCCGGACACCGCGCGGGCCCAGGCGCCGAGCGCCGACCGGGTGGGCGAAAGCACCGGGACGGCGAGCGCTCCGGGGACGCGCGGCTGGGAGCGGCGGCGGCGCGGCACGAAGTCCAGCCGCCCGCCGGGGCCGCCAGGGCCGCGCAGCAGTCCCGGCTCGGCGGGCAGCACGGTGCGCGGCCACATCCGCTGCGGCAGCGGCTGGAGCACGGCGACCGGTCCGGTGCCCGCGAACCGGTACAGCAGCCGCTGCGCCGCGCCGCGCCGCCACAGCGCGCCGGAGCAGTCGCTGAGCAGCAGGGTGACGGTGCGCCCGGTCGGATCGCGCAACCGGTCGGCGGGGGCCAGCGGTTCACCGGGGTCACGGCCCGCCGAGACGCCCGGCCTGCCGTCCGGTCCGGCGCGCAGGTACTGGACCGAGACGTCGCGGAAGGCGCCGACCTGCTCGCACACCAGCCGAAGCTCCTGGAGCATCTGGTCCCACACCACCATGGACGGCGAGTCGTCCATGACCAGCAGCAAGGTGGCCTCCCTGCGGCGCACCTCCTCGAAGACCGGCATCAGCTGCCCGCTGCGGGCGCTGGCCTCGGCGGTGGCCCTCTCGTCCAGCTCACCGCGCACCGGCTGGACCCGTGGCCGGTAGCGCTGCAGCGGCCGCAACGCCCGCTCCAGCGGCAGCAGTCCGGGGAAGGCGGCCGCGATCGGCACCCGTATCTGGGTGAACTCCTCGGGCGACAACGGCTCTTCGGGGCGCAGCGGATGGATCGGCACCCGCTCCTCATCGCAGTCCCGCCGAGCGGGCCGGGCGCTGTCGGATTGCCCGCCCGGTGGGCCCGGCACACGGCCGCCCGGCTGTGCGGCGGTTGTGTCCGGGTCCCGACGGTCATCGTCCGCCGGGGGCGACGGGTCGGCTGGGGCGCCCATCGCGCGGGCCAGCCACAGAGCGTCGGCGAGCGCTTCGGCGTCCGGAACCAGCCCCGCGGCCCGCAGCCGGGCGACCAGCCGCGGATAGGGGTCCGACCCGGTGGCCATCGCCGATCACCTCATCCGGTTGAGCGGCTGCATCAGTTCGTCGGCGAGCCGCTCCCGGGTGCCGAGGTCCTCGTCCTTGGCCTGCTGGGTGAGGTAGATGGCGTTCAGCAGCTGGTCGGCCGATCGCTGCTCGCCCGGCCTGCGGTCGAGGAACTGCTGGATGATGGGCGCGTGGTGCTCCGCCGCCTCCGGCCCGAAGTGCGCCCGCACCATCGCCGCCAGGCGCTCCTCGTCGGGTGTGCTCAGCCGCAGGTGGATGCAGCGGCGCAGCAGGGGCGCCGGGAAGTCGCGCTCGCCGTTGCTGGTCAGTACGACGAAGGGGAAGGCGCGGCAGCGTACCCGGCCGCCGTGCACGGTGACCCGGCCGCCGTCGTCGTCCTGCACCTCCACCTCGGGGTGCCGGTCGGCGATGCGCTCCAGCTCGGGGATGGCGAACTCGCCTTCCTCCAGGGCGTTGAGCAGGTCGTTGGGCAGGTCGATGTCGCTCTTGTCGAGTTCGTCGACGAGCAGCACCCGGGGTTTGGCGGCGGGCAGCAGGGCGGTGCCCAGCGGGCCCAGCCGGATGTAGCGGCCGATGTCGTCCGCGGCCGACTCGTCGTCCGGCTGGTCGGGGTCCGGCCGCGGGGCGGTACGGGAGAGTTGTAGGTCCTGTAGCCGGGCCAGCGCGTCGTACTGGTACAGGCCGTCGCGCAGTACGGTCCGGCTGACGATGGGCCAGCGCAGTACCCGGCCCAGGCCCAGCTCGTGGGCGACCGCGTGGGCCAGGGTGCTCTTGCCGCTGCCGGGCTCGCCGGTGACCAGCAGGGGCCTGCGCAGATACAGGGCGGCGTTGATGAGTTCGAGCTCGGTGGGGCTCGGCCGGTACTGCTCGGCGAGGTCCTGCTGCAGCCCGAGCCGCCGGGTCGAGGCGGTGTCGATCGGCGCGGGCGGACTGACGAGCGGGTGGCCGTCGAAATTGCGCCACGGCGGCGGACCCGGCAACCGGTCGATGCCCTCGTGCGGGCGACCGGTTCCTCGGTAGATGAGCCACTCGTTCACTTCGCGCTCCTCCCTTAATGACACTACCCGCCAGTGCGGAGACCAACAGTGCTTTCCGGACGCGCACGGTGGCACCCCGCCGGGTCCGCCCAACTCACCGTGCGCCCCCGAAGCCGGGCAGCGGGCTGTCCGCGTCGTCGTACAGCAACACCAGGTGCTCGGCCCAGCGTTGAGCGGCGCTGGAGCCGGGGATGTCCCGCAGGTCATGGGTGCGGGCCCGAAGCACCCTGATCGCCTCGGGGAGTTCGGCGGCGCCCGTCACACGTGCCAGCAACTGCTCCGCCTCGCGCCGGAAGACGCCGCACCGCGGTCCGCAGCCGCCCGGTGGATGCGGCTCGGCGGACCACAGCGCGATGCCGTGGCCCGCGTCCAGTACGTCGTACATCGTCTGCAGCCCCTCGCCGTCGCCCACCGGGCCGCACAGCACGGGCACCGACTCGAAGGGGGCGTTGCGCAGCTTCTCATAGCCGGGGCTGCGGTCCAGCACCGGCAGCGTCAGCGGGGTCAGCCCGGTGCTGTGGGCGATGCCGTTCCACCGGCCGAGCCACTCGGCGGTGGGCGGCACCCGGTCCACATCCCGGACCACCACCGGGCGCCGGGAGCCCATCGGCCGGGCCGGGCGGTGCCGTTGCCGTCGGCCGTGCGGGGTCCACAGATGGGCGGCGGTGTCGAAGTGGTGTACGGGCAGCGCGAGTTCGACGGTGGCCGGGCGTCCGGCGCCGTCCGCCCGGTCGAGCGCCAGCGCCAGCGGCTCCTGGATCTGGGCGACCGCCTCCTCGAAGCCGACGCCGTCGCGCTCGTCGCACACCGTGGTGATCTGCCGGTCACCCGGCGCGCGGACCAGCTGGATCTCCCAGCGGAACCTGACCGGCCGGTCCTCCTCCCAGACCACCGGCGCCAGCGCCACCAGCACCGAGGCCTGCCCGCCGGGGGCCTGTGCGGTCATCGCCTCGGCCATCTCCATCAGCCGGTTGCGGTCCGGCGCGGGCAGCGAGATCGCCCGGCTCATGGCGAACTCCAGCAACTCCTGTGCGCCCGCCGGGTCCTGCGCCCTGACCTCCTCGGCGACCAGCACCAGATAGGTGACGAAGGCCAGCAACTGCTTGCCGTCCTCCGGCTCGTACAGCAGACCGTGGCCGTCCCGCCAGGCGACCGGCAGCGGGTCGTGCACCGTACCGGGCCCCAGCACCCGTTCCACCAGCCGCTGTACCACGCCTCCGCTGCGCGGCGGCGGCAGTTCGGCCAGCAGCCCCAGCGCCCTGGCCCGGTCGTACGGGGTCCACTCGCCTATCACGTCGGAGAGTTGGCCCTGTACGTCGATCCAGGTGGCGCGGGCCTGGCGGCGGGGGCGCTGCTGGCGGTAGTGCCAGCGGTCATGGCCGCGCAGCAGCTCCTGGTACGGGTCGGGTTCCAGCGCCAACTCCGGTGCCAGCGGCTGGGATTCGGCCAGTGCGCGCAGCGCGGTGAGCAGTACCGCCTTGCCGCCGTCGCGGCTGCGGCGGCGGGCCTTGACCACCCCGACCACCCGGCCGTGCGCCAGGTCGACCACCAGGCTGCCGGAGACCCCGGCCGGGATCTCGGAGTCGGGACCCAGCCGGAAGACGTCGATCCGGTCGTTGCCGGGGACGGTGCAGGTGCCGTCCCAGGGGTCGATGGCCTCCGTGGACTTCCGCCAGCCGACGGCGGCGACCCGGCCGCTGACCGGCGGGACCGCGCGGTCGCTCAGCCAGGCACAGCCGTGCTCCACCGGTTCGGTCAACCTGATCAGCGCGAGATCGGGGGCGAGTTCGTACTCGCGCTCGTCGCCGAGTTCCCAGCCGGTGAGCTCCTCGGGGCCGGGCAGCGCGTACACCGTCCGGCCGGGCACCACCCGCTCGCCGACCCGTACCCCGATCTCGCCGTCACCGGCCCACTTGCGGCGGCCCATCCGGCCGTCCCGGCGCACCAGGACGTGGGCGCAGGTCAGCACCCACTCGGGGGCGACCAGCAGGCCGCTGCCCCAGAACTCCGCCGCCTCGTCCGGGGCGGCCAGGACGGCGACGGCCACCTCGCGGGCCAGCTCGCGCAACCGGGCCTCGGCCTCGGCGGGGTGCGGTGCGGGGTTCATGGTGCGGGCGGGGTCGGCGGCAGCGGTACGGTGCCGGGCATGCCGTCCAGCGCGGACCGGGGGTGCGCGGCGGGGGGCCGGGGCGGCTCGGGCTCCCGGCCGAAGCGGTCCCGCCAAGTCAGCGTGACGGTGAGGGCGGCCCGGGACTCGCCGTCGGCCAGCACGCTGACGATCGCGCCGGACTTGACCGCCAGCTCCACCCCGAACTCGACGCTGACCTCGTCGGGCGCGGCCTGCGCCGCCGCGTCCCGTACCGAGGCGGCGACGCCGGTGATCAGCCCGCGCAGGTGCTGGACTCTCGCGACGACACCGTCGAGGGCGCCGACGTCCTCGTAGTCCCCGTAGCCCCCGTCGTCATCGCCGTCCGCGAGGACGGGCCCGGACAGCCGGGCCCACACCTCGGTACCGTCCGGCAGTTCGATGCGCTCGACACGCTCCCCCATGGCCCCCTCCACTCCCCGGCGGGGCGAGGAGCCCGCACCGTGTGCGACGTGGTGGAAGATCAGGCTAGTCGCCGGACGGCTGTGAATTAAGGGGATGGCGCGAAAGTGCCCTCGGCCCGGTGCGGGCGTCCTCGGGCCTGCGGGCGAAGGGGTGGCCGGGCGGTCTTAAGCTGGCCGAAAACGTCCCTGTTTGATGATCTGGAGCACCCCTTGTACTTCACGGACCGCGGCATCGAGGAGCTGGAGGACCGGCGCGGCGAGGAGGAGGTCACCTTCGAGTGGCTGGCCGAGCGGCTGCGTGAGTTCGTCGACCTCAACCCCGAGTTCGAGATCCCGGTCGAGCGGCTGGCCACCTGGCTGGCGCGGCTCGACGACGACGAGGACTGAGCTGGGAGTGAGGGATTCCGGGTCTCTCCTTGACTTCCCTGGTACGCGATATATCGTGTCTAGCAGAGGACGCGATATGTTGCGTCTACCCAGTCTCGGGAGGCCCGGATGTCAGCCCATGCGTGGACCGTGGCGGAACCGCAGAAGATCAGCTTCGACGGCCCCGTCACCGCTTTGCACGTCCGCATCGTCGGCGGAACGGTCAACGTGGTCGGAACGGACGAGGGTTCGGCCCGGCTGGAGGTCTCCGAGATCGAGGGGCCACCGCTGATCGTCACCCATGAAGCGGGCCAGCTCACCGTCGGCTACGAGGACGTGCCCTGGAAGAAGGGGCTACTCGGCTGGCTGGACCGCAAGAGCTGGAAGCGCCAGGCCGTGGTCTCGCTCGCGGTCCCGGCGGACACCCGGGTGGAGGTCGGCGCGATCGGCGCCACCTCCGTGATCTCCGGGGTCAGCGGCCGCACCGCGGTGCACAGCGTCGGCGGGGAGACCACCCTGGTCGGCATCTCCGGCCCGGTGGAGGCCGACAGCGTCTCCGGCAACGTCGAGGCGCAGGCCCTCTCCGGCGACCTGAAGTTCAGCACCGTCTCCGGCGACCTCACCGTGGTCGAGGGCACCGGCTCCCAGGTCAAGGCCGACTCGGTCAGCGGCAACATGGTGCTGGACCTGGACCCGTCGGCGGGCGCCGCGGTCCAGCTCAACACCGTCTCCGGCGAGATCGCCATCCGCATCCCCGAGCCCGGCGACGCCGAGGTCGACGCCAACACCGCCAGCGGCGCGGTCTCCTGCGCCTTCGACGAGCTGCGGGTCACCGACCAGTGGGGCGCCAAGCGGATCTCGGGCCGGATC
Organism: Streptantibioticus rubrisoli; assembly: GCF_024436055.1. Lineage (GTDB taxonomy): Bacteria > Actinomycetota > Actinomycetes > Streptomycetales > Streptomycetaceae > Streptantibioticus_A > Streptantibioticus_A rubrisoli. The sequence goes on from NZ_JANFNH010000010.1 coordinate 33,239, forward strand.
GGTACCGGCGCCGCCCGGCTCAAGGCCACCACCGTCTCCGGCGCCATCGCGCTGCTGCGCAGGCCACCGCTGGAACCGGCGGAACCGGCGGACACCCCCTCGCTGCGGAAGGACATCTGAGATGGCCCCGGTCTTCGCACACGGCCGCCTTCGGCTGTACCTGCTCAAGTTGCTGGACGAGTCGCCGCGGCACGGCTACGAGGTGATCCGGCTGCTGGAGGAGCGCTTCCAGGGCCTGTACGCGCCCTCGGCCGGAACCGTCTACCCGCGGCTGGCCAAACTGGAGAAGGAGGGCCTGGTCACCCACACCACCGAGGGCGGCCGCAAGGTCTACTCGCTGACCGGCGCGGGCCGGGCCGAACTCGCCGCCAGACAGGGCGAGTTGGCCGACCTCGAACAGGAGATCCGGGACTCGGTCGCCGAACTGGCCGCCGAGATCCGCGAGGACGTCCGCGGCTCCGCCAGCGATCTGCGCCGCGAGGTCCGCGAGGCCGCCCAACAGGCCCGTAACGCTGGCGGCCGCGGTGAGTCCCGGCGGCTGCGGGACCACGATGAGTTCCTCCGGCTGCGCGAGGAGTGGCAGGAGCAGGCGCGGCGGGCGAAGGAGGAGAGCCGTAAGGCCAGGGAGGAGGCGCACACCGCGCGCCAACAGGCCAGGGACGCCCAGGCGTTCGCCCGCGAGGAGATGCAGCGGATCGTCCGCAGCGTGCAGGACGAGGTGCAGGAGCACGCCCGGCAGGGCGACTGGCAGGGCGCGATGAAGGAGGGCCTGGCCCGGTTCACCCGCGAGATGAGCCGCTTCGGCAGGCCCCCGGAGGACACCCCGCGCCCACCGGAGGGCGGCGTACCCCCGCGGGGCGCGATGGAGGACCTCCCGCACACCCCCTGGCCGTCGTCCGTCCGGCCGGAGCCCGCGCAGGAGCATGTGCCCGAGTGGGCGGCGGAGGACGACACGGCCTCCACCAACCCGTCCCGTGACCTGGAACGCCTGCTGGACCGCTTCCGCGACGACATCCGGGACGCCGCCCGCGACCACGGCATCACGGCCGCCCAACTACGCGACGTCCGGCGCCACTTGTCGACGGCGGCGGCCCACATCGGGGCGATACTGCGGAAGTGAAGAGTGCCCGCGGCCGGAGGCGGCTGGTCAATACCGCGGCACCGCCGGTCCCCGCGGCGCGGCCCGGCGGTCGCAAGCCCCCGCGGCGCGCTCCGGCGGCTGCCGAAAACGGCCTCACCCCCGTGGCGAAGCCCCGGGGGGCCTCAAACCGTGAGCACCACCTTGCCGAAAAGCTCACCGCTGGCCATCTTCGCCAGGCCCTCCCGGGCCTGGTCCAGCGGGAGCACCGAATCGATCACCGGCCGAACCCCGCTGGAAGCGCAGAAGCTGAGCAGCCCCGCCAGCTCCTCCTTGGTGCCCATCGTGGAGCCGACGACCTTCAGTTCGAGGAAGAAGATCCGGTTCAGCTCCCCGGCCTTCGGGGTGTTGCCACTGGTCGCGCCGGAGATCACCAACGTACCGCCGGGCCGCAGGGACTTCACCGAGTGCGACCAGGTGGCCGCGCCCACCGTCTCGATCACCGCGTCCACCCGGTGCGGCAACCGCGCTCCCGGCTCGAACGCCTCCTCCGCGCCCAACTCGACGGCGCGCATCCGCTTCACCGCGTCCCGGCTGGTGGCGAAGATCCGCAGCCCCGCCGCCTTGCCGAGCACGATCGCGGCGGTGGCCACACCGCCGCCCGCGCCCTGCACCAGCACCGAGTCACCGGGCCGTACGTTCGCGTTGGTGAACAGCATCCGGTACGCGGTGAGCCATGCGGTGGGCAGGCAGGCGGCCTGCTCGAAGGTGAGTTCCTTGGGCTTGGGCAGTACGTTCCACGCCGGTACCGCCACCCGCTCGGCGAACGTGCCCTGGTAGCGCTCGGTGAGGATGGAGCGCGGCTCACGCGGGCCGACCCCGTGCCCGGACTGCCCGATCACCGAGTGCACGACGACCTCGTTGCCGTCCGCGTCGACCCCGGCCGCGTCGCAGCCCAGGATCATCGGCAGGCTCTCCTCGCTCAGTCCGACGCCCTGCAGCGACCACAGGTCGTGGTGGTTGATCGAGGCGGCCTTGACGTCCACGACCGTCCACCCCGGCCGCGCGTCCGGTTCGGGGCGCTCCCCCAACTCCAGTCCGGTGAGCGGCTGATCACGGTCGAAACTAGTGGCATACGCGGCGAACATGGTCACGAAGCTAATCCCACCGGCGTTTGCTCACCAGCCCCCGCTCCGTGAAGCGACGCACATCACCCGTACCAGTGCTGCCGAAAGCTTTCGTTTCGACTGTCATGCCCGGTGTGATCCGCCGGGTGTGATCCGCACTGCTCACGATGCGCTCGCCACCCATTCGCCAGCCGGGTGTGTCAAAATCGGAAAACGGGCGATCCCCGTTGCCCCATCGGGCCGGTACACCAGGGCCGGACCACGGTGGGCACCGCTGCACGAGTCACACATCCCGCACACGACTTCCCGGCATTCAGGCAACGACGGCAATTAACCGGGCGTTTGGGGTGCGGCAAGGAAAATTTATGGACTCGTCAGTAGAAACAGTTATCCGGTAGAACGGATCTTTCCACCCCTCACCCGGGGTCCAGTGCGCGTGAGTGCGACGCGCACGGCGGCCGTACACCTCCCACCGCGGGGACGTCGGACGCCGCCCCGCCCTCCCCTAACCGGGGGGAGTACCCTCAACAAGCATTTCGACAAAGGGGTCAATTGTGGCAGCGGAGATCATCAACCCTCGTAGCGACGCCGATCAGAAGGAACTGATCGATCCGGCGTTCGCACTGCACCGTGGCGGCAAGATGGAGATCAGCGCGACGGTGCCGGTGCGCGACCGCGACGACCTGTCGCTCGCCTACACGCCGGGCGTCGCCAAGGTGTGCACCGCGATCGCGGAGCAGCCCGAACTGGTCCATGACTACACCTGGAAGTCCCAGGTGGTCGCGGTGGTCACGGACGGTACGGCGGTGCTGGGTCTCGGTGACATCGGTCCGGAGGCGTCGCTGCCGGTGATGGAGGGCAAGGCCATCTTGTTCAAGCAGTTCGGCGGGGTGGACGCGGTGCCGATCGCGCTCGCCACCACGGACGCGGACGAGATCGTGGAGACGGTGGTCCGGCTGGCGCCCTCGTTCGGTGGCGTCAACCTGGAGGACATCTCCGCGCCGCGCTGCTTCGAGATCGAGCGCAAGCTGCAGGAGCGCCTTGACATTCCGGTGTTCCACGACGACCAGCACGGTACGGCGGTCGTCACGCTCGCGGCGCTGCGCAACGCCGCGGCGCTGACCGGTCGTGCGCTGGGCGAGCTGCGGGCGGTGATCTCCGGTGCGGGCGCGGCCGGGGTGGCGATCGCCAAGATCCTGGTGGAGGCGGGCATCGGCGATGTCGCGGTCACCGACCGCAAGGGCGTGGTGCACCAGGGACGTACCGATCTGACCGACGTGAAGCGGGAGTTGGCGGGCTTCACCAACAAGGCGGGCATCACGGGCACGTTGGAGGACGCGCTGTCCGGCGCCGACGTGTTCATCGGCGTCTCCGGCGGTACGGTGCCGGAGTCGGCGGTCGCCACCATGGCCAAGGGCGCGTTCATCTTCGCCATGGCCAACCCCAACCCGGAGATCCACCCGGATGTGGCGCACAAGTACGCGGCGGTGGTCGCCACCGGCCGCAGCGACTACCCGAACCAGATCAACAACGTGCTGGCCTTCCCCGGCATCTTCGCGGGCGCCCTCCAGGTCCGGGCCTCCCGCATCACCGAGGGGATGAAGATCGCCGCCGCGGAGGCGCTGGCGGCGGTCGTCCACGACGAGCTGAGCGCGGACTGCGTCATCCCGTCCCCCTTCGACCCGCGGGTCGCTCCGGCGGTGACGAAGGCGGTCGCGGCGGCGGCCCGCGCGGAGGGCGTCGCCCGGCGGTAAGGGATCTTCGGGGGCAAGTCCCCCGAACCTCTTAAACATGTTGCTACCTGGCGGCTTGGGACGAACCCCAAGCCGCCAGGCATATTGCGCAGTTGGGGGCTTGGGGACTTGGGGACTTGCCCCCAAACGAATCCGCCGCAACGGCGAGCAACCCCCACGGCGCGGCCCGGCGGTCCGGACAAGCCGCACCCCAGACCTGCGACCTGGACCTACTTCAGGCCCAGAACCACCGCGTCCGGAACGGACCGCCACACCGCCCGCGCCTCGCTGAACCCCGCCTCCCGCAGAGTCCGCGCATGCCACTCGACGGGATGCGGCTCCCCGTCCGCGTGATCGCCGAAGATCTCGTACCGCCGGGCGACCGCGTCCGCCAACTGCTCGTCGGCGGCGGCCAGTCGCCACCACTCCCGCCAGTCGGGGACCCCGCTGCCGGCCCGCTCGCGCTCCATCCGGGCGTGCCGCAGCGCCCGCTCGGCCTCGTTGATCCGCGGAGTGCCCGGATCCGGCATGTGGTCGGCGTTCATGAACACCCCACCGTCCTTGAGCGCGCCCGCGATCTGCCCGTACACCCGAGCCAGCGACTCGGTGCGCAACCAGTGCAGCGCGGTCGAGCTGAGCACCGCGTCGTACTCGCGGTGCGGTAGCTTCCGCGGCCAGTCGGGATCCCGCAGGTCGGCGGTGACGAACTGGATCCGCGGCTCGTCCGCGAAGTACCCCTGGGCGATGGTGAGCAGCGCGGGGTCCAGGTCGAGCGCGGTGGACCGCGCGTCGGGCAGCCGCTTGAGCAGCCGGTCGGAGATGCTGCCGGTGCCGCACGCCAGGTCCAGTACGACCGGCGCCGGACCGGCCACCGCCTCCACGAGGTCGAGCATCACCCGGAACCGCTCCTCGCGGTCCGGCAGGTACCACTCTTGCTGGCGGTCCCAGCTGTGCTGCCATGCTTGCCAGTCGGCGGGAACGATGCCTGTTTCCGTCATCACGGTCACCCCCTGCTTCGTAATACCCTGGTAGCGGTTGCGCCCATTACCGCGCTGCCGCAGGCTTGACCTTAGACCGCACTGAGTAAGGACCGCAAGTGGAACTGGCTTATTACTCGGACTACGCCGTGCGGCTCGTGAACACCGAGCGCCCGGACCACGGCGAGGACACCCTCTCCTCGGTCGAGGCGGTGCGCGAACTCTTCGGCGCCAACCGCCAGGCCGCCCGCCGCGCGGGCGACGCCGACGTGACCAGGCTGCGCGCGGTGCGCACCAGGCTGCGCACGGTCTTCGAGACCGCCGCCGAGGGCGACGAGGTACGGGCGGTGGACCTGCTCAACGCGCTGATGCTGGAGTACCCGGTCAGCCCGCAGATCTCCGGCCACGGCGACCTGGACGACCAGGGCCGCCCGAAGTGGCACATGCACCTGGCCGACCACGCCAACAACGCCACGGCCGCCTACACCGCGACCGCCTGCATGGGCCTGGCCGTCCAGCTCACCGAACTCGGCGCGGACCGGCTGGGCATCTGCCAGGCCGCCTCGTGCCGCAACGCCTACATCGACACCTCGACCAACCGCTCCCGCCGCTACTGCTCGGACCGCTGCGCGACCCGGGCCAACGTGGCCGCGTACCGCGCCCGCAAACGCCAGGAGCAGCAGCAGAACGCTCAGGGGTGACCGCGCTAACGCGCCCGCGCCCGGCGGGAGATGGAACGGCCCGACCACACCGGCCGCAACGCCCCGACCGCCCAGGAGACCGCCGCCGCGGGTGACCGCCGCAGCCCGCGCGGCGGCCGGAACCGCCCCAGCACCCGGGCGAGCAGCAACTCGTCGGGGACCGTCCCGAACATCCGGCTGTCCGACTCGGCGAACGGGTTGTCCCCCAGCACCCACCAGCCGGTGTCCCGCCGCTCCACCGCCCGTTTGACGATCAGCAGGTCCTGCTGCAACGGGTGCCGCAGCACGACCACGTCACCGGCACGCACCGGCGCTCCGTACCGAACGAGCAACTGGTCCCCGTGGCGCAGTGTCGGCACCATCGAAGGCCCCGTCACCTCAGCGAGTCCGAACGGCAGCCTTGCCCCCTGCTGGCGCATGCCGAGCCTCCTGTCAGTTCCTCCACCGGCTCCAGGGTGACACCAGACTTTTGTCCTAAGCACCAGGGGGCACCCGGGAAATGAGGCCACCCAGGGAGTAATGTCCCACCTGCAAAGACGATCACAAGGAAGGACAGCCATGTTCTCTCGCCTGTTCGCGCCGAAGGTCAAGGTCAGCGCCCACTGCGACCTGCCCTGCGGCGTCTACGACCCGGCCCAGGCCCGTATCGAGGCCGAGTCCGTCAAGGCTATCCAGGAGAAGTACCAGGCCAACGAGGACGCCGACTTCCGCGCCCGCGCCCTGATCATCAAGGAGCAGCGCGCCGAACTGGCCAAGCACCACGTCTCGGTGCTGTGGAGCGACTACTTCAAGGCCCCGCACTTCGAGAAGTACCCGCAGCTGCACCAGCTGGTGAACGACACCCTCAAGGCCCTGAGCGCGGCCAAGGGCTCCAACGACCCGAAGACCGGCGAGAAGGCCCTTGAGCTGATCGCCGAGATCGACAAGATCTTCTGGGAGACCAAGAAGGCCTGACGCCTCGTCAGCTTTCTTCGGCCGTTCCGGCAGAAGCCGCGTCTGCGAAGACACCACCTTCACAGATCACCAACCGCCCCCGTCCGCACGGACCGGGGCGGTCGGCTTTTCGGTGCGCGAGCGCCCACGGGGTTCGGCGACAATGGCCGGGTGACCGTGCCCCTGTCCCTTGACACACTTGAGCCCCGGCTGCCCTCACCGGTGGTGGCCGTGGTCGACGAGCGGCTGGCGCGGTGCGGGGTCGAGCTGCTGCTGAAGCGGGACGATCTGATACATCCCCGGATTACCGGCAACAAGTGGCGCAAGTTGCGGCTCAACGTCCAGGCGGCCGTGGACGGTGGGCACGGTGTGCTGCTCACCTTCGGCGGGGCGTATTCGAACCATCTGCGGGCCACGGCGGCGGCCGGGCGGCTGCTGGGGTTGCGGACCATCGGCGTGGTGCGGGGGGCGGAGCTGGCCGGGCGGCCGTTGAACCCGTCGTTGGCACGGGCCGTCGAGGACGGGATGCGGCTGCACTTCGTGGACCGCGCGACGTACCGGCGCAAGACCGAGCCCGAGGTGATCGCCGAGCTGGAGCACCGGTTCGGGCCCTTCTACCTGGTCCCCGAAGGCGGCAGCAACGCGGCCGCCGCCACCGGATGCGCCGACCTCGGTCGTGAGCTGCGCGGCGTCGCGGACGTGGTCACCGTCGCCTGCGGCACCGGGGGCACGCTGGCCGGGCTGGCGGCGGGGCTCGACCCCGGCACGCAGCGGGCGATCGGCTTTCCGGTGCTCAAGGGCGGCGGATTCCTCGACGGCGAAATCCAGCGGCTGCAACAGGCCGCGTTCGGCGCTCGGCGCGGCGACTGGCGGCTCGACACGCGCTTCCACTTCGGCGGCTACGCGCGCATCACACCGGAACTACGGGAATTCGCCAGCGAGTTCACCGAACGGCACGGACTGGCCCCCGACCTGACGTACGTGGCGAAAATGCTCTACGGGACATACGCCCTCGCGGCCGAAGGCGTTTTCGCTCCCGGTACCAGGGTGGCGGCGGTCATCACCGGCTGATCCCGCCGTTGCGATGCCCCGCCGAACCGGTTCCATGAGATCGCCGTCCCGTCCGGGTCCGGATGTCTGACCGTCCGGTTAGCCTGGGGGGCATGATTCGAGCCGCGACCACCGCAGACATCCCGGCGATCCACGCCATGATTCGTGAACTGGCGGATTACGAGCGGTCGCTGGACGACGCGCGGGCCACCCCGGAGCAGCTCCAGGACGCGCTGTTCGGCGAGCACCCGGCCGCCTTCGCGCTGGTCGCGGAGGAGCCCACCGGGAGTGGGCTTCGGACCGTCGGTTTCGCGCTGTGGTTCCGCAACTACTCGACGTGGACCGGCACTCACGGCGTGTACCTGGAGGACCTGTACGTACGCCCCGAGGCGCGCGGCGCCGGGCACGGCAAGGCGCTGCTGGCCGAGCTGGCCCGGATCTGCGTGGAGCGGGGGTACGAACGCTTCGAGTGGTCGGTGCTTGACTGGAACGAGCCGTCGATCGGCTTCTACAAGTCGCTGGGCGCGGTGCCCATGGACGAGTGGACGGTCCACCGGTTGACCGGTGAACCACTGCGCGCCCTGGCCTCAACCGTCACTCCGGCCTCGCCGAAGCCCAACGACGCGATACCGCTTTCGAATTGAGACCGCAGACCTCTAGCCACTGTCCGTACTCATAGGCTTACCATGAGTGACAACCGGGAGGTGCTGAAACTGAGCTCCTCTAAGGGGACAGGCGTGCTTGGTCCGGGCGACACCGGGGCACAGATCGCGATACCGTCCCTGAACGGTATGCGCGAACGGTATGCGCCGAGTGCTGTTACTCGGAGTGTACCGGCCGCGTACCAGCCGTACCACCGTCATGCGCGGCGGAACGGCCGCCAGCAAGCTCAACCACCGTGTGCCACCTTGGAGGTGAGGGTGTCCCAGATCGCAGGCGAGCCCGGGTCGAAGGACTTCGTGGAGGTCCGGCTGCCCGCGGCGGGGGCCTACCTCTCGGTACTGCGAACGGCGACCGCCGGACTCGCAGCCCGCTTGGACTTCACCCTCGACGAGATCGAAGACCTGCGCATCGCCGTGGACGAGGCGTGCGCCATCCTGCTTCAGCAGGCCGTCCCCGGCAGCGTGCTCTCATGCGTCTTCCGGTTGGTGGAGGACGCGCTGTGGGTGACCGTATCGGCGCCCACCACCGACGGCCGCGCCCCGGAGCGCGACACCTTCGCCTGGACGGTGCTGTCCGCACTGGCCGGTGAGGTGGACTCCAGCGTGGCCGAGGACAACACGGTCAGCATCAGCCTGCACAAGAAGCGCGGCGCCGGCCCTGGACAGTCGTGAGGATCCCAGATGCAGGAAGTCCTCGGGTTCCGCGGGAGCCCCGGCGACCGCGCACACCGCGGCGGCCGTAGGTCCGGCCCCCCGCGTGGCCAGCGTGTCCCGGTATGCGTGCCGGGCGATTACGGTTCAACCGTGAACGGAACGGGGGATCGCCATGAGCACTGACTCTCCTCGGGAACTGACCCCGGAACGCGCCACCGAGCTGGCCGAGCAGGCCGCACGCCGTACGGGTCCCGCCGGGCGCGGCCTCGCCGTGCCCGCCCAGGCCACCCCCGCGGACCGGCTGCAGCACGCGCGGCACCACCCCGTGCCGCGCCCGGACGGAACGGACGCGATGGGGCAGGCGGAGCCCATGGACCAGGTCGAGCGGCAGGACGTCGACGGCGCGCACGAACCGCACAGTCCCCAGGACCGGTCGGGGGCGCGGGCGCTGTTCGTGGAGCTGAGCAGCCTGCCGGAGGGCTCACCGGAACGGGAGCAGCTGCGCAACCGGCTGGTGCAGATGCACCTGCCGCTGGTCGAGCACCTGGCCCGACGGTTCCGCAACCGCGGTGAGCCGCTGGACGACCTGACGCAGGTCGCCACCATCGGCCTGATCAAGTCGGTGAACCGCTTCGACCCCGACCGCGGCGTGGAGTTCTCCACGTACGCGACGCCCACGGTGGTCGGCGAGATCAAGCGCCACTTCCGGGATAAGGGCTGGGCGGTCCGGGTGCCGCGCAGGCTGCAGGAGCTGCGGCTCGCGCTGACCACGGCCACCGGAGAGCTGTCGCAGGAGCACGGCCGGGCGCCCACGGTGCACGAGCTGGCCGAGCATCTGAAGATCTCCGAGGAAGAGGTCCTGGAGGGCCTGGAGTCGGCCAACGCGTACAGCACGCTCTCGCTGGACGTGCCGGACACCGACGACGAGTCCCCGGCGGTCGCCGACACCCTCGGCGCCGAGGACGACGCGCTGGAGGGCGTGGAGTACCGGGAGTCGCTCAAGCCGCTGCTGGAGCAGCTGCCGCCGCGGGAGAAGAAGATCCTGCTGCTGCGGTTCTTCGGCAACATGACCCAGTCGCAGATCGCGCAGGAGGTCGGCATCTCCCAGATGCACGTCTCCCGCCTGCTGGCCCGCACCCTCGCCCAGCTACGGGACAGGCTGCTGGTCGAGGAGTAGAGGGGCCCTGCGGGCCTGCCCCCGCAGAGCGCTAACCCTCAGCCCGTCCCACGCCGAGCGCGGCGGTGGCCGCCGGATGCACGAGCAGCACCAGCTCCGCCACCGCCACCGCGGCGATCCCGATCGCCGCGGCCAGCAGGGCGCCGCCGTTCTGCCCCATCGTCCAGGCGATCGGCAGTGCGATCAGCTGGATGATCAGCGCGGGGCCCCGGCTCCACCGCCGGGCCCGCAGCAGTCCGTACGCGGCGGCGAGCGGCAGTACCGCCATCGCCAGCACGGTGAGCCCGCCCATCACGGCGGTCTGGGTGCTGGTGTGCCGACCGAACAGCCCCGTCGCCATCAGATAGACCCCGCCCGCGGCCAGCGCCACGCCTTCCAGACCGGCGAGCGCCGCGGCGGCGGTCAGCCGCGGCGCGCGGGGGGCGACCGGGGGCGCGGCCTGCGGAGCGGTTACATGCTTGCGACTCACCCCAGCAGGGTAGCCCGCGCCCCGCACGCGCCTTTCGCACCGTCCGGCCACCACTGTCCGGGGTCCGGCAAGATCCACCGGACAGCCGCTGGGTACCCTTCCTCTCATGCGCGCGCTTCTCGTGGTCAACCCGAAGGCCACCACCACCGGAGCGCGGACCCGTGACGTCCTCATTCACGCCCTGGCGAGCGATCTGAAGCTCGAAGTGGTGACCACGGAGTACCGCGGTCACGCCCGCGACCTCGCGCGGCGCGCGGCGGAGAGCGGTTCGGTCGAGCTGGTGGTGGCGCTCGGCGGCGACGGAACCGTCAACGAGGTCGTCAACGGACTGCTGCACAACGGCCCGGCCCCCGAGGCGCTGCCCCGTCTGGCGGTGGTACCCGGCGGCAGCACCAACGTCTTCGCGCGCGCCCTTGGTCTTCCGAACGACGCCGTCGAGGCGACCGGCGCCCTGCTGGACGCGTTGCGCGACGGCAGCGAGCGCACCATCGGCCTCGGCCTGGTCAGCGGCACGCCGGGGACGGACGACGAGGGGGTGCCGTCGCGCTGGTTCACCTTCTGCGCGGGGTTCGGCTTCGACGCGGGCGTGGTCGGCCGGGTCGAGCAGCAGCGGGTGCGCGGCAAGCGGTCGACGCACGCGCTGTACGTACGGCAGATGGTCCGTCAGTTTCTCGGTGAGCGGAACCGACGACATGGCACGCTCACTCTGAGTGAACCCGAGGGGGTCGGCCCGGAGGGCCCGGAGACGGTGCTGCGGGACCTGGTCCTGGCCATAGTCTGCAACACCTCGCCCTGGACGTTCTTCGGCAACCGCCCGGTGTACGCCACGCCGCGGGCGTCGTTCGACACCGCGCTCGACGTGCTGGCCCTGTCGAAGCTGTCCTCGACAGCGGTCGCCCGGCACGCCGGTCAGCTGCTGCGGTCAACCCCGGAGCGCGGTCCGCACGGCAAGCACGTTACGACCCTGCACGATCTGACCGACTTCACCTTGCAATCACAGGTTCCGCTGCCCTTTCAGGTGGACGGTGACCACCTGGGGCTGCGAGTGAGCGCGACCTTCACAGGCGTTCGCCGTGCACTGCGTGTGATTGTGTGAGTGCTAGGGCCTAAAGTCCTTTCACTCGAACGTTTAGCCTCACTTGCACCCCATGGAAGTACGGCTGTGACTGAGGCGACACCGAGGAATCCAAAAAAACTTCCCGGAAGGGGTTGTATCCGCAGCCCAGGTTTGCGAGTCTCTACATGGCGATCGGGACGGCGCTTCCGGGGCACCCCCTGGATCATCGTTCGTCGCCCGAATCCTCTTTCCTTCTGCGGTCCGCGCCAGGCAACTGGCTGTCGGCCCGTTGCCTGCGGGGGGATTCGTGAAAGCGTTCACATTCACAAGCAACGTGCCAGCAACACCACAGGAGTTGGAGCAGACATGGACTGGCGTCATCGCGCCATTTGCCGCGAGGAAGACCCCGAGCTGTTCTTCCCGATCGGCAACACCGGTCCTGCGCTGCTGCAGATCGAGGAAGCCAAGGCCGTCTGCCGTCGCTGCCCCGTCATGGAGCAGTGCCTGCAGTGGGCGCTGGAGTCCGGTCAGGACGCCGGTGTCTGGGGTGGCCTCAGCGAGGACGAGCGCCGCGCGATGAAGCGCCGCGCCGCTCGCAACCGGGCGCGCAACGTCAGCGCCTGACGCCCGCCGCCCGTTACGTGCTTGAGCCTGTCCGGCTTGCCGGACAGGCCTCATAGTCCCCGAAGCAGCAGCGCGGATCGCGCGCTATGCAGACAGAGCACAGGCAGTAGGCAACAACCCCCGGTCGACTACGTCGGCCGGGGGCTTGATGCTGTTTGGGGCCTTGTCTGGGGCTTCGCCCGCTGCCCCCCTTCGGCTGGGCCGCCTCACGTGCCTTCGATGGGGAGGTGCAGGACCACCCGGGTGCCGCCCTCCTTGCCGGGGAGCATGTCGAAGGTGCCGTTCAACTCCCCCACCACCAGCGTGCGGACGATCTGCAGGCCCAGGTTGCCCGCGCGTTGCGGGTCGAAGCCTTCGGGCAGGCCGCGGCCGTCGTCCTCGACGGTGATCAGCAGGCGCCCGGGGCCGCGCTGCGCGGCGACCTCCACCGTGCCGCGCTGGCCAGGACCGAAGCCGTGCTCAAGTGCGTTCTGCAACAGCTCGGTCAGCACCATCGACAGCGGGGTAGCGATCTCCGCGGTGAGGATGCCGAAGCGGCCGGTACGGGCCGCGGCGACCCGGCCGGGCGAGAGTTCCGCGACCATCGCCATCACCCGGTCCGCGATGTCGTCGAACTGCACCCGCTCGTCGAGGTTCTGCGACAACGTCTCGTGCACGATGGCGATGGAGCCGACCCGCCGTACCGCCTCCTCCAACGCACCGCGCGCCTTGGGCGAGTCCATCCGGCGGGCCTGTAGCCGCAACAGGGCGGCCACCGTCTGCAGGTTGTTCTTGACCCGGTGGTGGATCTCCCGGATGGTGGCGTCCTTGGTCATCAACTCCCGCTCGCGGCGGCGCAGTTCGGTGACATCGCGGAGCAGAACCAGTGAACCGATGCGCGTCCCCTTGGGTTTGAGCGGGATCGCGCGCAGCTGGATGATCGCCTCGTTGCCCTCGACCTCGGTCTCCCGGGGCGCCCAGCCGCTGGCCAGCTTGACCAGCGCCTCGTCCACCGGGCCGCGCGAAGGGGCCAGGTCGGCGGTGGTCTGGCCGAGGTGGAGCCCCACCAGGTCGGTGGCGAGGCCCAGCCGGTGGTACGCGGAGAGCGCGTTGGGGCTGGCGTACTGCACCACCCCGTCCGCGTCCAGCCGGATCAGCCCGTCCCCGGCACGCGGCGAGGCGTCCATGTCGACCTGCTCCGCGGGGAACGGGAAGGAGCCCGCGGCGATCATCTGCGCCAGGTCCGACGCGCTCTGCAGATAGGTCAGTTCCAGACGGCTGGGCGTCCGGACGGTGAGCAGGTTGGTGTTGCGGGCGATGACCCCGAGGACCCGGCCGGCGCGCCGTACCGGGATGGACTCCACCCGGACCGGCACCTCCTCGCGCCACTCCGGATCGCCCTCCCGTACGATCCGGCCCTCGTCGAGCGCGGCGTCCAGCATCGGCCTGCGCCCGCGCGGCACCAGGTGGCCCACCATGTCGTTCTGGTAGGAGGTCGGCCCGGTGTTGGGCCGCATCTGCGCCACGGAGACGTAGCGCGTCCCGTCCTTGGTCGGCACCCACAGCACCAGGTCGGCGAAGGAGAGGTCGGAGAGCAGTTGCCACTCGGACACCAGCAGGTGCAACCACTCGAGGTCTTCCGCCTCCAGGGCGGTGTGCTGGCGTACGAGGTCGTTCATGGAGGGCACGCTGTGGAGGGTACCCCCGGGACTTCACGGGAAGTTCATCTGGCTTCTGGCCCGTGCCTATAGACACACAGTAGTGGTCTAGTCCACAATGGGCTGGCAAAAAGCTTCCGTCCTCCCCGCACAGGAGGACGGAGCGGGGTCCCGTACGGCGTTCTCTGCCCTGACTGCGCCTGGGGAATCCCACACAAGTCGGCACCACCGGCCGCGAGGACCGCACACCCCGCGACACCGGCGCCGACGGTAGCTCCGGGCTGCGGTGCCGGAAGGGCTGAGGGTCCCTTCCCGGCGCCGCGGCCCGCGGGTGTTTTCGACAGCCTGAGAGCCCCGCCCGTTCCACGGGCGGGGCTCTCAGCGATCAGCGAGTCTCCGTCACCTTGGCGAGAGCCCTTGGCGCGTCCGGGTCCTGGCCGCGGGCGATGGTGACCTCGTAGGCCAGCATCTGGAGCGGGATGATCTCCAGGATCGGCTGGACCTCCTCGGCCACGCCGCTGGTGGGCAATACGAAACCGGCCGAGGCGGCGTCCACCTGGGCCTGGTTGCCGATCACCACCAGGTCGGCGCCGCGCCCGCGCAGCCGGTCGAGCACCGGCTGGAGCGCCTGGCCGCCCTTGCCCTCGGTCACGATGGCTATCACCGGCGAGACGTTGTCCACCATGGCCAGCGGCCCGTGCAGCAGGTCCGCGCCGGAGAAGGAGAGCGCCGGGATGTAGCTGGTCTCCATCAGCTTCAGCGCGGCCTCCTTCGCGGTCGGGTAGCCGTAACCGCGCGAGGTGAGCACCAGCCGCTCGGCGAACCGGTAGCGCGCCGCCAACTGCTTGACCTCGGCCTGCCGGTCCAGGATCTGCTGGGCCAGCTCCGGCAGCACCTCGGCGGCGGAGCCGTCGCCGCCGCGCAGCCCCTCGACGAACAGGTACAGCGCCAGCAGCTCGGCGGTGTACGTCTTGGTCGCGGGCAGCGCCTTCTCCGGCCCGGCCAGTACGTCGATGTGGAACTCGGAGACCTCGGCGAGCGGCGAGTCGGCGTTGTTGGTCACCGCCAGGGTGATCGCACCGGCATCCCGGGCGGCCTGGGTGGAGGCGACCAGGTCGGGCGAGCCGCCGGACTGGCTGACCGTGATGACCAGCACGTCGGTCAGGTCCGGCTGGGCGCCGTAGGCCGTGGTGGTGGACATGGAGGTCAGGCCCGCGGGCTTGCCCAGCAGCACCTCGATCAGGTACTTCGCGTACAGCGCCGCGTTGTCGGAGGTGCCGCGAGCGGTGAGCAGCACGAAGCGGGGGTTGCGCGCGGCGATCTGCTCGGCGATCTTCCGGATCTTCGGGGCGCCCTCGTCAAGGATGCGGCGCAGCACCGCGGGCTGCTGGGCCATTTCGCCGGACATGATCCGGCCCGGCTGGGGGTCCTGCTGGGTCGGAGTCGGGGCGGACATGCGATGAGCCTCCAGGCTGCTTGGTTTTCGTGTTCGCGGCTGCGTCAGCGCCCAGCGCCGTTGCCGACGATGACCTCCGCGGCTGCTCGCCCGCACACGCGGGCCGCACCATGGGTCGCGATGTGCAGCGCGCCGGTCGGCGGGGCCTGCGGCACGCCCATCTCGACCACCACCGAGTCCGGCCGGGCGGCCACCAGGCATGCCAGCGCGTCGGCCATCCACCGGTGGCGGTGCACGTCACGAACCACGATGACGATCCTACGGTCCGCCGCTGAGTGCAGCACATTTGCCACCAACGCGGGCAGACCGTGCGCCGCCGCGTCGGACTCGCGGTACGTACCGGTCTCGGTGCCCGGCAGCAGCCGCCGCAGCTCGGCCGCGACGCCCCACGGCGTCTCGTCACCGACCGCGATGTTGGCCACCGGGGTGAACGCCGCCGTGAACACCGCGCCTTCGGGCGCCCGGTAGGGGGCGAGCCGGGTCACCCGCAGCGCCCGCCGGGCGGCGACGAGCCCGATGCCGGGGTGCCGGTCGCCACGGTCCCGCACCGCGCCCGACCGCGTACCGACCCACTCCCCCAGCGCCCGTACCCGTGCCGCGGCGTCGGCGAGCCGTTCCTCGGGCAGTTCGCCGGAGCGCACCGCCCGTACCAGCGCGTCCCGCAGCCGCAGTACCGTCTCCTCGTCGGCGAGGTTGCCGCCCACGCAGATCGCGTCGGCGCCCGCGGCCAGCGCCAGTACCGTGCCGCGTTCGATGCCGTAGGTGGCGGTGATGGCGCGCATCTCCACCGCGTCGGTGGCGATGACCCCCTGGTAGCCGAGGCCGCCCTGGGATTCGGGCGCCCGCAGCAGTCCGGTGAGCGCGGCGGGGCTGAGCGTGGCGGGCAGCGCCCGGTCGACGGCCGGGAGCAGGATGTGCGCGCTCATCACGGCCTTGGTCCCGGCGGCCAGCGCGGCCCGGAACGGCACCAGTTCACGGGCGTACAGCGTGTTCAGGTCGGCGTCGATGCGCGGCAGGTCGTGGTGCGAGTCGACGGCGGTGTCGCCGTGGCCGGGGAAGTGCTTGGTGCAGGCGGCCACCCCGGACTGCTGCAGTCCCTCGACGTAGGCGGCGGTGTGCCGGGCCACCAGTTCGGGGTCGGCGCCGAAGGACCGTACCCCGATGACCGGGTTGTCGGGATTGGAGTTGACGTCGGCGGACGGTGCCCAGTTGAGGTTGACACCACACTCCCTCAGCCGGTGTCCCAGCTCCCGGGCGACGGCACGGGTCAGCTCCGGGTCGTCCACCGCGCCCAGGGCGTGGTTGCCGGGGAAGGAGGAGCCGGTGCGGGATTCCAGCCGGGTGACGTCGCCGCCCTCCTCGTCGGCGGCGACGATCAGCTGCGGGGAGCGGGCCGTCAACCGGGCGGTGAGCGTGGCGAGTTGCTCCGGTGACTCGATGTTCCGGGCGAACAGCGCGACCGAGCCGAGCCCCTCGTCCAGCCGCCGCAGCAGCCAGTCCGGGGCGGTGGTGCCGGTGAAACCGGGCTGGAGCACGCCGAGCGCGTCACGCGTCACGGTGTCCGTTGTCAGCATGGTCATCCCTTCACCGCCCCTGCGGTCAGTCCGCCGACGGCCTTGCGCTGGAGGATCAGGAACACGATCACCACGGGGACGGTGAAAAGGGTGGAGGCGGCCATCGTGGCGCCCCAGTCGTCACCGAAGTTGGTCTGGAACTGGGTGAGCCACAGCGGCAGGGTCTGACCGCTCTGCTTGTTGAGGATGAGCACCAGCGGGAACTCGTTCCACGCGGTGATGAAGCCGAACAGCGAGGTGGCCATCAGCCCGGGGGCGAGCAGCGGGAAGACCACGCGGCCGAACGCCTGGACGCGGGTGCAGCCGTCGACCAGGGCCGACTCCTCCAACTCCTTGGGCACCGCGGCGATGAAGCCGCGCAGCGTCCAGATGGTGAAGGGCAGCACCATCATCATGTAGAAGAGGGTCAGCGGAAGCAGGCTGTTGAGCTGGTCCTGGTCGCGGACGATCATGTAGACGGAGATCGTCATGACCTCCCAGGGCGCCATCTGCGCCACCATCACCACCAGCACGAACGCCTTGCGCCCCCGGAACCGCATGCGGGCGAGCGCGAACGACGCCAGCAGCGCGATCGCCAGGGAGAGCAGCACCGCGCCGAGCGTGACGGTGAAGCTGTTGCGCACCAGGGTCCAAAAGCCGCTGGCGTGCACCGCCTTGTCGAAGTGGGCGAGGGTGCCGTGGAGCGGGACGAAGTCCGGGGTCCTGCTGATGATGTCGATGTCCGGTTTGAAGGCCGTGGTCGCCATCCAGTAGACGGGGAAGACGAAGAACACGAACAGCAGGACGGCGACGGCGTTGGGCCACACGCGTCCCAGGAGCGAGCGCCTCACAGGTCGTCCTCCTGCTTCAGAATGATCCGGAAGTAATAGGACATCAGCGCCAGCAGGATCAGGATGGTGAGAGTGGAGATCGCCGCGCCCACGCCGTAGTGCTGGTTGCCGACCCCTTCGATGAAGGCGTAGACCGGCAGGGTCTCGGTGGAGCCCGCGGGTCCGCCCGCGTTGAGCGCGTAGACCTGGGTGAAGGCCTTGAAGACCCAGATGATCTCCAGGAAGGTCGTGCTCAGGAAGAACGGCCGCAGGATCGGGAAGGTCACCGAGCGGAAGGTGCGCCAGGCCGTCGCCCCGTCCATCCGGGCCGCCTCGAACAGCTCCGCGGAGATCGTGGTCAACCCGGCGTAGAGGTTGAGCGCGACGAACGGAACGGACTGCCAGACGATCATCACGGTGATGACGGAGAAGGTGGAGAACTGCCCACCGAACCAGTTGTACCCGGCCATCGCGTGCCAACCGAGCTTGGCCAGGCCCCAGTTGACGACTCCGTACTGCGAGTCGAACAGCCACTGGTAGACCGTCGTCCCGGCGACGAAGGGCATCGCCCAGGCGAGGATCAGCCCCAGTGACAGCAGCAGCCGCATCCGCTTGCCCAGCCGGTTCAGCAGCAGACCGACCAGTGTGCCGCCCGCCATGATCAGCGCCACGTTGGCGGCGGTGAACAGCACCGAGCGGAAGGCGGTGTGCCAGAAGGCCGAACTGGTCAGCTGGTCGGTGTAGTTGCCGAACCCGGTCCACTCGGTGGTGTGTTGGATCAGCTGGAAGGCGTTGAGGTTCTGGAACGAGATGAGCAGGTTGCGCAGCAGCGGATAGGCCAGCAGGGCGGCGGTCGCCAGCAGTGCCGGGAGGATCAGCAGGTACGGGGCGCCGCGCGCGGCCAGCCCGCCCGCGGTCCGCCCGCGGTCCGCGGGCGGTGGCGGGGTCGGCGGTGTGCTCCCGCTGGGGGGACGTGTTCGCGTCCCGGTCGACTGCGCACCCATGCTGTGGTGTTCCTCCCCGCTGCTGCCCTGGCGCCCTGGGGTACGGACGGGGCCGCCGGTGCGGCGGCCCCGCGCGTACCGCTTACTGCTTCTGGCTGAGCCGCTTGTTGATCTCGGCGTCGGCCTGCTTGGCGGCGGCCGAGGGGTCCTGGCCCTGGAGCACACCGGTCATGAAGATGGTGGAGATCGGGTTGGGCTTGTTCTCCACGTTCCCCCAGGCGGGGATCAGCGGGGTGGTGCCGCCGTTCGCCGCGGCGGTGGAGGCGGCGGTGGCGAACGGGTTGCCGGCCAGGTTGGAGTCGAGCGAGGTCTTGTTGGGGATCACTCCGCCCTCCTTGGCCAGTTCGCCCTCGAACTGGTCGGACAGCGCCAGCTTCAGGAAGTCCTTGGCCAGCTCCGGGTTCTTGCTGGCCTGTGAGACGGCCAGGTTGGAGCCGCCGAGGAAGACCCTGGCGGGCTTGTCGGCGGTCCTGCCCGGGATCGGGAAGTAGCCGATCTCGTCCTTCAGCTGCGGGTTCTTGGCGATCGCGCCAGCCGCCTCCCAGCCGAAGCCGATGAACGCCCCGACGTCGCCCTTGGCGAACACGTCGGACTGCTGCGGGGTCGCCTCGTCCTTGTCCTTGGGCGCGGTGCCGTAGGAGTTGAGCTTCTTGTAGAGGTTGACGGCCGCGGCGGCTTGTGGCGAGTCGAGGTTGGAGACATAGGAGTCGCCGTTCTTCCTCACCAGGTCCGCGCCCGCGTCCAGCAGGAACCCGTCGAAGGAGTACCAGTCCTGGCCCGGTGCGTAGAGGGCGTCCTGGGTGCCCTTGGCCTTGATGGCGTCGAGATCCTTGAAGAGGTCGTCCTGGGTCCTGGGGGTGTCCTTGATCCCGGCGTCGGCCCAGATCTTCTTGTTGTAGACGACGACCCGGTTGGAGAAGTACCAGGGGGCGGCGAACTGCTTGCCCTGGTAGACGGCGGAGGCGTTCATCGCCGGGGTCCAGTCGTTGCCGCCGAGGGCCGCCTTGTCGCCGGTGAGGTCCATCAGGCCGCCGGTGGCCGCGTAGTACGGGGTCTGGGTGTTGCCGACCTCGACGACGTCCGGCGGGGTGTCCTCGGACAGGGCGGTGGTCAGCTTCTGCTGGATGCCGTTCCACTGCTGGACCTGAACGCTGAGCTTGGCGCCGGGGTATTTCTTCTCGAAGGCGGCCGTGATGTCCTTGGTCCAACCGGGCGGGTTGGAGCCGCTCATCAACCAGACGGTGAGGGTCTTGCCCTTGAAGTCCCCCGGACCCGACGCCTTGTCACTCTTACCGGAACCGCACGCGGCGACCGACACGGCCATGACCGTGGCACCCAATACGGCTATCGCCGCCCTGCGCTTGCGCATCACGCCACCCTCCTGAAGGTGCCAGAGACTCGCCCCTGGTCTTTAATGGTTTAGACCAGTACCGGGGAGCTTGGCCTAGACCTTTAGGGGTGTCAAGGGTGTATAAGAGCGGCTGTCGAGTCCGTTACCGGACCGACACCTGACCTACGACGTCCGCTTACCGCTACGTGCACGGCGCACGCCGTGCCACGATGTGAGCCGCTATTGGACGGAGGAGCCGGTGACGGCAGCCGAGAAGGAGTCGGGAGCACAGCGCATGAAGACCGACGGGGACGCCGCGGCGACCGCCACGGATGCGTCTCAGACGCCGGAGAACGCGGCGGCGTCCGGTACACGCACGGCGCGCGTGCCGAAGTACTACCGCCTCAAGCGGCACTTGCTCGACCTCACCCAGACCATGCCGCCCGGCACCCCCGTACCGCCGGAGCGCACACTGGCCGCGGAGTTCGACACCTCACGCACCACGGTCCGCCAGGCGCTCCAGGAACTCGTCGTCGAAGGCCGTCTGGAGCGCATCCAGGGCAAGGGCACGTTCGTCGCCAAGCCCAAGGTCGCCCAGGTGCTGCAACTCACCTCGTACACCGAGGACATGCGGGCGCAGGGGCTGGAGCCCGCCTCCCAACTGCTGGACATCGGCTATGTGGCGGCCGACGACCGGCTGGCCGGGCTGCTCGACATAAAGACGGGCGGCCGGGTGCTGCGCATCGAGCGGCTGCGGCTGGCCAACGGTGAGCCGATGGCGATCGAGACCACCCATCTGTCCGCCAAGCGCTTCCCGCAGCTCCGCCGCAACCTGGCCAAACACACCTCGCTCTACACGGCGTTGGCCGAGGTCTACGACGTGCGGCTGGCGGAGGCTGAGGAGACCATCGAGACCTCGTTGGCCACCCCGCGCGAGGCGGGTCTGCTCGGCACCGACGTCGGCCTGCCGATGCTGCTGCTCTCCCGGCACTCCATCGACACCGCCGGTGAACCGGTCGAATGGGTCCGCTCCGTCTACCGCGGCGACCGCTACAAGTTCGTAGCCCGCCTCCAACGCCCCAGCTGACGCCTGGGGCAGGGATCGTTCGGGGCAAGCCCCCAACCCGCCCTGCCCCGGCAGGCGACCCCAGAGCCACAACCCCAAAGCGGGGTCCAGGGGCGCAGCCCCGGCACAGCGGGAGGCCGGGGCGCAGCCCCGGAACGCACCCCTCACCCCGCGGCGGCGAGCCGTGGCTGACTCGATATGCGGCCGGGTAGTGACTACTACCCGGCCGTGGCCTAGATTGCCTGCTCACTACCGGTAGACGCGTCGAAATCGGGGAGCCGCAGTCATGTCAGAACCGCCGCCGAAGTCCCAACCGGTCATCACCACCTCCCGGGTGGTGGCGGCGGTCTGCCTGATTCTCCCGTTCGTCGCCACGCTGTGGGTCAGCTCGTACGCCCGGCCGACCCCGGCCTTCATCGGGATCCCGTTCTTCTACTGGTACCAGATGGCCTGGGTGGTGATCTCCACCGGTCTCACATCGATCGCCTACGTGCTGATCCGGCGCGAGGAGCGCGCGCGGCGGGCCGAGGATTCGGAGGGGGCGGCATGAAGCACGGGGTCAACGGGGTGGCGCTCACCGTCTTCGTCGTCTTCTTCCTGCTGGTCACCGTGCTCGGCTTCCTCGCCGCCCGCTGGCGGCGCGCCGAGAACGCCCTGCACCTGGACGAATGGGGGCTCGGCGGACGCAGCTTCGGTACCTGGATCACCTGGTTCCTGCTGGGCGGTGACCTCTACACCGCCTACACGTTCGTCGCGGTTCCGGCGGCGGTCTATGCCGCGGGCGCCTCCGGGTTCTTCGCGGTGCCGTACACCATCCTCGTCTACCCGATGATCTTCTGCTTCCTGCCCCGGCTGTGGTCGGTCGCCAGGAGCCGCGGCTACGTGACGCCGTCGGACTTCGTCAGGGGGCGCTACGGATCGCGGGGCCTGTCGCTGGCGGTGGCGGTGACCGGCATCCTCGCCACGATGCCGTACATCGCCCTGCAACTGGTCGGCATCCAGGCGGTGTTGGACGTGATGGGAGTCGGCGGCGGCGCGTCCACCAACTGGTTCGTCAAGGATCTTCCGCTACTGATCGCCTTCGCGGTACTGGCCGCGTACACCTACTCCTCCGGGCTGCGCGCGCCCGCGCTGATCGCGTTCGTCAAGGACGCGCTGATCTACATCGTCATCGCGGTGGCCATCATCTACATCCCGATTCGACTGGGCGGTTTCCAGCACATCTTCCACTCGGCGAGCCAGGCGTACGCCAAGGTCAACCCGGCGACCGGAAAGCCGCGCGGTGAATTGGTGAGCAGCGCCAAGAACCAGTGGGCCTACGCCACGTTGGCGCTGGGCTCCGCGCTCGCGTTGTTCATGTATCCGCACTCGATCACCGCCACCCTCTCCAGCCGCAGCCGCAACGTGGTGCGCCGCAACACCACCATCCTGCCGCTGTACTCGGTGATGCTGGGGTTGCTGGCGATGCTCGGCTTCATGGCGATCGCCGACGGGGTGGGCAAGGGAGTCAAGGGCTACAACGCCCAGTTGGCCATTCCGCAGCTGTTCTCCAACATGTTCCCGTCGTGGTTCGCGGGGCTGTCCTTCGCGGCGATCGGAATCGGCGCGCTGGTTCCCGCGGCGATCATGTCCATCGCCGCCGCGAACCTTTTCACCCGCAATGTGTACAAGGATTTCCTGCGGCCGAACGCCACCCCCGAGCAGGAGACCAGGGTCTCCAAACTGGTCTCGCTGGTGGTCAAGGTCGGGGCGCTGGTCTTCGTGCTCACCATGGACAAGACGGTGGCCATCAACTTCCAGTTGCTGGGCGGCATCTGGATCCTGCAGACCTTCCCGGCGATCGTCGCGGGCCTTTACACCCGGTGGTTCCACCGCTGGGCGCTGCTGGCGGGCTGGCTGGTCGGCATGGCGTACGGGACGTGGGCGGCGTGGACGGTGGCCAGCCCGACCCAGGCGCACTTCGGGGGCAGTTCCAAGCTGATCCCGGGCATCGGGCAGATCGGCTACATCGGCTTGACCGCGTTCGTGCTGAACGTGGCGGTCGCGGTCGTGCTCACCGTCGCGTTCAAGGCCCTGGGCACACCCGACGGGGTGGATGAGACCGCCCCGTCGGACTACACGGCCGAGGGGCCGCGGCCCGCGGCACGGGAGCAACTGCCCCCGCACGGCGACGAGTTGCCACCGGTGCCCACCGGCGGACATTAGGGAGCCGGGGGGCAAAGCCCCAACTCCCCCGTCGCGGCGGATTGTCGGACCCCTGCGGCACACTGCCAGCATGGACATCATCATCCGCCCCGCCCGCCCCGAGGAACTGGACACCGTGGGCGAACTCACCGCCCGCACCTACGTTGACGAGGGCCTGCTGGCCCGAGGCGCCGACAGCCCCTACGTGGCCGTGCTGCGTGACGCCCGGCACCGGGCCGAGCACGCCGAGGTCCTGGTGGCCGTGGACGCGGTGAGCGACGAGGTGCTGGGCTCCGTGGCGTTCGCCGCACCCGGCACCGAGTACGCGGAGTTGGCGCTGCCCGGCGAGGGCGAGTTCCGGATGCTCGTGGTGGCGCCCACCGCGCGACGGCGGGGCGCCGCCGAGCAGTTGGTGCGCGCGTGCCTGGACCGGGCGCGGGAGTTGGGGCTGCGACGGGTCGTCATATCCAGCGGCCAGAAAATGACCGCCGCCCACCGGCTGTACGGCAGGCTCGGCTTCCGGCGCACCCCGGAGCGGGACTGGGAAGTGGGGCCCGGCGCCGTGCTGTGGACGTTCGCGGTGGAACTGTAGCCACTTTGGCGCCGGAACTCCAGTTCCATTTTCCTGCCTCCCGACACAACATCTAGGGGCGGCTCGGGCATGCGGCACTAGATGTATGCTCGTCACCGCTGTCGCCACAGGGGAAGCGAGGGGGTACCGCCCACGCCCTTAAGGCGTGGGGGAGTGAGTCCGGGACTGCCCCGCAACGGTGTGCGGGTGCCCAGGCGTACCCGTGAGTCCGACGACCTGCCGACGGCGCACCCTCCGGACTGCCCGGAGACGGTGCTGTGTTGTCCGGGCCTCGCGGGTTGGGCCGGCGGACGCGATACGGGGTGCCCCTGGCCGGTCTCGGTGCGGGCTGCCCGTGCGCGCCCGCGCTCCTCCCGCGTCGCCGCCGCTACGAGGGAGAGAGACCACCGTGACCATCGCGCCCGCAGACCCCGAGTCAGCCATCGCCTCTGGCTCGGAGGCCGAACCAGGCACGGAACTGCTCCGGGTCCTCACGGAGTTGACCGCCGATCTCCCGGACACCGCTCCCGGACGGGTGGCCGCCGCCGCCCTGCGCGGACGGCATGCCGGTTCCGACGAGGCGGAGCTGCGCGCGCTGGCCACCGAGGCGGCCGCCGGGCTGATCTCCGAGGACCCGCAGTACAGCCGTCTGGCGGCCCGGCTGTTGGCCCGGGCGATCACCGAGGAGGCGGCTGGCCAGGGGGTGACCACGTTCACCGAGTCGATCGCCACCGGCCACCGCGAGGGCCTGATCGCCGACGGCACCGCCGCGTTCGTCCGCGCCCACGCCGATCGCCTCGACGCGCTGGTCGACCCCGAAGGCGACGACCGCTTCGGCTACTTCGGGCTGCGCACCCTGCACAGCCGCTACCTGCTGCGGCACCCCATCACCCGGCAGGTCATCGAGACCCCGCAGCACTTCATGCTCCGCGTCGCCTGCGGTCTGGCGGAGAACGAGTCGCCAGGCGCACTGGACGAGGTCGCCTCGCTCTACCGGCTGATGAGCCGCCTGGACTACCTGCCCAGCTCACCGACGCTGTTCAACTCCGGTACCCGGCACCCCCAGATGTCGTCCTGCTACCTGCTGGACTCCCCGCTGGACGAGCTGGACTCGATCTACGAGCGCTACCACCAGGTCGCCCGGCTGTCCAAGCACGCGGGCGGCATCGGGCTGCCGTACTCCCGCATCCGCTCCCGTGGTTCGCTGATCCGCGGCACCAACGGGCACTCCAACGGCATCGTGCCGTTCCTGCGCACCCTCGACGCCTCGGTCGCCGCGGTCAACCAGGGCGGCCGTCGCAAGGGCGCGGCCTGTGTCTACCTGGAGACCTGGCACGCGGACATCGAGGAGTTCCTGGAGCTGCGGGACAACACCGGTGAGGACGCCCGCCGTACCCACAACCTCAACCTCGCGCACTGGATCCCGGACGAGTTCATGCGCCGGGTCGAGGCGGACGCCGAGTGGTCGCTGTTCTCCCCCTCCGACGTGCCCGACCTGGTCGACCTGTGGGGCGAGGAGTTCGACGCCGCGTACCGCGAGGCCGAGGCGGCGGGACGCTTCGTCAAGCGGGTACCGGCGCGCCAGCTGTACGCCCGGATGATGCGCACGCTCGCGCAGACCGGCAACGGCTGGATGACGTTCAAGGACGCCTCCAACCGCACCGCCAACCAGACCGCCGAGCCGGGCCGGGTGGTGCACTCGTCCAACCTGTGCACCGAGATCCTGGAGGTGACCGACGACGGCGAGACCGCGGTGTGCAACCTCGGCTCGGTCAACCTGGCTGCCCACCTGGGCACCGACGGCGCGATGGACTGGGAGCGGCTGGACGCCACCGTGCGGACCGCGGTGACCTTCCTGGACCGGGTGGTGGACATCAACTTCTACCCGACCGAGCAGGCCGCCGCCTCCAACCAGCGCTGGCGCCCGGTGGGGTTGGGCGTGATGGGCCTGCAGGACGTGTTCTTCGCGCTGCGGCTGCCGTTCGACTCCGCGGAGGCCAAGGAGCTGTCCACCCGGATCGCCGAGCGGATCATGCTCGCCGCCTACGAGCAGTCCTGCGCGCTGGCCGAGCGGCACGGCCCGCACCCGGCCTGGTCCGAGACCCGCGCCGCCCGCGGGGTGCTGCACCCCGACCACTACGACACCACCGAGCACTGGCCGCGGCGCTGGGCCGAGCTGCGCGCCCGGATGGCCCGCTCCGGCATGCGCAACTCGCTGCTGCTGGCCATCGCGCCGACCGCGACCATCGCCTCGATCGCGGGTGTCTACGAGTGCATCGAGCCGCAGGTCTCCAACCTGTTCAAGCGCGAGACGCTCAGCGGGGAGTTCCTCCAGGTCAACTCCTACCTGGTGGCCGACCTGAAGAAGCTCGGCGTGTGGGACGCCGCCACCCGTGAGGCGCTGCGGGAGTCCAACGGCTCGGTGCAGGAGCTCAGTTGGCTGCCCGAGGACGTACGGTCGCTGTACCGCACCGCCTGGGAGATCCCGCAGCGTGCGCTGATCGACATGGCCGCGGCGCGTACCGCGTACCTGGACCAGAGCCAGTCGCTCAACCTGTTCATGGCGTCGCCCACCATCGGCAAGCTCAGCTCGATGTACGCCTACGCCTGGAAGCAGGGCCTGAAGACCACGTACTACCTGCGCTCACGCCCGGCGACCAGGATCGCCCGCGCCGCGTCCGGCGCCGCGCAGAGCGTCCCCGCCCAGCCGACCGCCGAGGAAGCGGTCGCCTGCTCCCTGGAAAACCCCGAGTCCTGCGAGGCCTGCCAGTAATGCCTGACGAGAACAAGCCGAAGAACCTGCTCGACCCGGGCTTCGAACTCACCCTGCGCCCCATGCGCTACCCGGACTTCTACGAGCACTACCGCAACGCGATCAAGAACACCTGGCACGTGGAGGAGGTCGACCTCCACTCCGACGTGGCGGACCTGGCCAAACTCTCCCCGGGGGAGCAGCACCTGATCAGCCGCCTGGTGGCGTTCTTCGCCACCGGTGACTCGATCGTCGCCAACAACCTGGTGCTGACGCTCTACAAGCACATCAACTCCCCCGAGGCACGGCTGTACCTGTCGCGCCAGCTGTTCGAGGAGGCGGTGCACGTCCAGTTCTATCTGACCCTGCTGGACACCTACCTGCCGGACCACGACGACCGGGCGGCGGCCTTCGCAGCGGTGGAGAACATCCCGTCGATCCGCGAGAAGGCGCAGTTCTGCTTCAAGTGGATGGACTCGGTCGAGCAGATCGACCGGCTGCGCACCAAGGAGGAGCGCCGCCGCTTCCTGCTCAACCTGATCTGCTTCGCGGCCTGCATCGAGGGCCTGTTCTTCTACGGCGCCTTCGCCTACGTCTACTGGTTCCGCTCCCGCGGCCTGCTGCACGGCCTGGCGACCGGCACCAACTGGGTGTTCCGCGACGAGTCGATGCACATGGACTTCGCCTTCCAGGTGGTGGACACCGTCCGGGAGGAGGAGCCGGACCTGTTCGACGAGGACATGGGCAAGCAGGTCACCGCGATGCTGGAGGAGGCGGTGGAGGCCGAGCTGCAGTTCGCCCGCGACCTGTGTGGGGACGGTCTGCCGGGGATGAACACCGAGTCCATGCGCGAGTACCTGCAGGCCGTCGCCGACCAGCGACTGGCCCGGTTGGGCCTGCCGGTCCGCTACGGCTCGCAGAACCCGTTCTCCTTCATGGAGTTGCAGAACGTCCAGGAGCTGACGAACTTCTTCGAGCGCCGTGCCTCCGCCTACCAGATGGCGGTGGAGGGCTCGGTGTCGTTCGACGACGAGTTCTGATCCCTCGCTGCGAGGCCCGTGTCCGGTCAGCGGACGCGGGCCTCGTTCGGGGTGCAGGCGCGGATGTCGGTGGTGTTGCGGGTGCGAACTCCCGGCAGCCAGCCGCGCGTTCCCTCCGGTGTGCTCACCAGGTACCAGCGGGTGGACGTGATGCCGCTCTCGTCCTGTACCAGGGTGCCGTCGATGATCACGCAGATCGCGGCCAGCCGGTCACCGTGCCAGACCTTGCCCGCCGAGTTGGCGGCGGAGGCGTAGGGCGCGTAGGGGTCGCGGGCCAGCCGCAGCGCGCACTCCATGGTGCGCAGCGGCTCGCAGGGCGTCTCCGCGTTGTAGACGGTCAGCGTCGCCGCCGGTGCCGGTACGGCGGGCGGCGACTGTCCCGAGCGCTCCAACCACCAGGCGCCCACGGCGATCAGCGCGACGGCCGCCACGATCGCCGCCGCCGACACGGCCGCGTACCACGCCCGCCGCCGCTGCCCGGGTTGGCGGGCAGGTGCCGTGGTGGGCGGTGTACTGACCCGCTCCCACAGCCCGGCGGGCGGGACGATCTCCTGGTCCGCGGCGCGCAGGCGGTCCCGTAACGCCGCCGCGATGTCGTCGTGCGCTGTGTTGCGGCCCATGGTCCTCCCGCCCTTCCGGGGCTCACTACTGGTGGTCTGCCAGCAGGCGCCGCAGTTTGTCCAACGCCCGCGCGCGGGACCGGGAGACGGTCCCGCGGTGCAGCTTCAGCGCCTCGGCCGCCTGGTCAATGGTGTACCCGTCCAGGTCGATGAGTATGACGACGCCCGCCTGCCGAACCGACAACCGGCCCAGCAGGCGCACCGCTTCGAGCTCGGCGGCGCGCTCCTCGAACCCACCGTCCCAGCCCTCGGCGCACGGCTCCCTCGGCTCGGCCACCAGCACCTGCTTGCTGCCGCGCCGGTAGCCGTCGCGCACCACGCTCACCAGCGTGCTGAACGCGTAGGCGTACGGCTCCGGATGCGCTAGGAGCCGCTGTGGCTTGCCCACCAGCTTGAGGTACGCCTCGTGGACCGCGTCCTCGGCCGCGTGCGACCCGGTCAACAGCACCGCCCTGCGGTACAGCCGGGGCAGCAGCGCGCAGAAGACCTCGTCGAACGACGACCGTAACTCCTCGTCGGGGCAACTGGTCATGGGCTGCGCATCCCCCAGATCCGTGCGGCCATGACCGCCGCTCCTCGCGAGTCGCCTCACCGCCGCGGTCGCGAAAAAGCTAGCCGGTTCACCTGCCCCTGACGTGCGGGTGAACCACGGATCACCCCATTGGGTGGCGGCCGTACCCGTCAGTCGTTGGGCACCGTCGCGTACTTGGGGGTGCCCTCGGCCATCTGCCGCAGCACGTCCTTGCGTTCGCGCTTGGAGAGGCGGTCGATGTAGAGGTAGCCGTTGAGGTGGTCGGTCTCGTGCTGGAGGCAGCGGGCGAAGTAGCCGGAGCCCTGCACGGCGATCGGGTTGCCGTGCATGTCCTGGCCGCGCACCACCGCGTAGTCGGGGCGGGCCAGCTCCATGTAGGCGCCGGGGACGGACAGGCAGCCCTCGTTGGAGTCGTCCAACACCCGCCGCTCCGCGGGGAGTTCGTCGAGCACCGGGTTGACCACATGGCCGACGTGCCGCACACCGTCGTCGTCCGGGCAGTCGTAGACGAAGACCCGCTGGTCCACGCCGATCTGGTTGGCGGCGAGGCCGACGCCCTCGGCGGCCCGCTGGCTGGCGAACATGTCGTCGATGAGCGCGGCGAGCTTGTCGTCGAACTCGGTCACCGTCTGGCACGGCTTGTGCAGCACGGGGTTGCCGACCACGGTGATCGGCCGTACCGTGCCGCGCTCGCGGTGAGCCGCTTCCCGGGCCTCGGCGTCCGTGGTGTCGTCGATGAACTCCGACCGCTGCTCGGCCTGGTCCTGCTGGGTCATGGTCTGCGGTGCGCCTTCCTGGTCCTGACGGTTCTGCCAGTCAAGGGTACGGTCACCCGTACGGGCCGGCGGGTCCGCGCCACGTGATCAGCAGACCTCTTCCAGATCGCGCCAGTCCCGGGTGTCCGGACTGTCCGCCACCCAGCTCTCCAGCAGGCCGCGCACCAGCCCCGCCGGGGCGGCGATCCCGCACTCGCGCTCCGGCACCCACAGCGCCCCCGGGCTGCGGTGCGACAGATGGCCGGGATGGCCGGGTTCGCCCTTGTCGTGCGGGTCACGGGAGGCGTCGGAGCCGTCGTCGGTGGGCATCCTGCTCTCCGAGCAGGTGCGGCACAGCAGCCGTACCGAGGACGACCAGTCCTCCGCCGCGTACCCGGCGTCGGCGGCCAATCGTTCCAGCGCGTCCCGGTCGGCCTCGGTGGCCGCCTCCAGCAGCACCAGCCAGGTCGGCACCGGGGACGGCGCCCACAGCTCGATCTCGTCGAAGACCGGGAACGCCCCGCCGTCGGCGGCCACCCGCTCGCCGTGCGGTACGCCGTCGTGCAGCACCACCTCGCCCCAGCGCCGCCCGGAGGACGGCAGCGGGATGCTCAGCACCTCCAGCCGGGCCGGATCCAGCCTGCGGCCCCACACGACCTCCGCCTCGCCCTCCGGCGACAGCCGCACGGCGGCGCTGCCCAGCTCCATCCGCACCGGCGCCTCGGAGGACGGGGAGGACGCCGCCGAGGACTGGGCGGCGGGCATCCGCAGGCCGTAGGCCTGCCAGGCGCGGCGGGCCAGCGGCCAGTCCTGCAGGGCGGTGGCGGCGATGCCGATGTTCCACCAGTCGGGGGCACCGGAGTCACGGTCCAGCAGTGCCACGGCGCGCAGTCCGGCGGCGCGCGCCTGCTCCCAGTCGTGCCGGAACTTGTGCAGCAGGGCCAGGTTGTACCAGGACTCCGGTAGCCACGGTTCCAGGTCGGCGGCGCGGGTGAGCAACGCGCCCGCGTCCTCGTAACGCCCGTCGTCGATCAGCGTGAACGCGCGGTCGGTGGCCTGCCGCCACGTGGCGGAGGGCCGGTGCCGCACTCTGCCGAAGATCCTCACGATTCCCGCCTGCCGGTTGCTCGTCCTGCTACTCACTGGGGTTCGGTGACGCCGAAGGGGTGGGCCGTCCGCGCTCGGCGTTGACGGGGTCAGCCGTCGTGCGTCACACGATCACGGCCAGTACGTCGCCTTCCTGCACCACATCGCCTTCGGCCACCTTGACCTCGGCGACCACGCCCGCCGTCTCGGCGAGCACCGGAATCTCCATCTTCATCGACTCCAGGACCAGCACGGTGTCCCCCTCCGCCACATCGTCGCCTTCCTCAGCGACAACCTGCCATACATTCGCCACCATTTCCGCCTGGATTTCGACGGCCACCACTCCTCCTCGCCCCGCCCCTACCCTCCCCGTGAGCGCATCCAACCACGTTGCCGTGACAGGCCGCTCATTACCGGCGAGTTCATCCCAGGGCAGCGCACAACGGGCGCGGTCCGCCCTCGGCCCGGGGCACCGGGCATCGAGGGCCGACCGCGCCCGTTGCGGGGGTGCGGTGAGCCGGACGGCTATGAAGTGGTCTGCGGGCGGCCCTGATCGGGCTCGACGGCCTTCGCCGACGAGGGTGACTCCACCGGCGCCTCGGTGACCGGGCCGATCTCGCCGGAGCGGATCAACTCGATCCGGGTGAGCACCTTCGAGCGCAGGTCGCCGGGCACGTCGTCATGCCCGCAGCACCGCTTGACCAGCTTCTTCACGGCCTGCTCCAAGCCGTACTTCTCCAGGCACGGATGGCACTCTCCGAAGTGCTCCTCCAGCTTGTGCCGGTCCCCCTCGGACATCTCGCTGTCGAGGTACTCGTAGAGGTGGTCCAACACCTCGGAGCAGTCCGTCTCGTGCGGGTTGCCGCAGCTCATGTATCCGAGCCTTTCCGATCGTGCGACTCCCCCGCCACAGTGCCCGCACCGGCAGGCACGAGCCCGCGCTCGCGCGCGTAGTCCTCCAGCAGACCGCGCAGTTGGCGCCGTCCGCGGTGCAACCGGGACATCACCGTGCCGATGGGAGTACCCATGATGTGGGCGATCTCCTTGTAGGCAAAGCCCTCTACATCAGCCAGGTACACCGCGATCCGAAACTCCTCCGGGATCGACTGCAGCGCGGCCTTCACATCCGAGTCCGGCAGGTGGTCCAGTGCCTGCGACTCGGCGGAGCGCAGCCCGGTGGACATGTGCGACTCGGCACGGGCGAGCTGCCAGTCCTCGATCTCCTCCGTGGCGCTGCGCTGTGGCTCACGCTGCTTCTTGCGGTAGGAGTTGATGAAGGTGTTGGTGAGGATGCGGTAGAGCCAGGCCTTCAGATTGGTGCCCTCACGGAACTGGTGGAACGACGCGTACGCCTTGGCGTACGTCTCCTGCACCAGATCCTCGGCGTCGGCCGCGTTGCGGGTCATGCGCAGCGCGGCGGAGTACATCTGGTCGAGGAAGGCAAGCGCGTCTCGCTCGAAGCGCGCGTTGCGCTCGCCGGGCGACTCGGAAAGCGCCTGCGGCTCAGCGGAACGCGGCTGCGGCTGATCGTCCGACGTGCCGTTCTCGGTCCCTGCGACCGGACCCACCTCCTCCGCCACCGTGGCGATGCGCTGGACGGCATCGTCCGATTCGGAGAATATCTCGGACCCAACCAGGCCGCCGGACGCGCCCCCGTCGGTCGTCCACTGTGGCCAGGACAGGTACGGGGCCTCCGCGCGGGCCTGGCATACGACTGAACCCATTCGGCAGCCTTCCTCATCGACGTTCACGTCGACTCGGTCAACACGGGGGGTGCGCCCGTCATTCCCCCCTTGCCCGAATCCGGCCGTGGACCGGGGCTTCGGGGCACACCCGGAGGTCACCGGAGCCAGTTGACGACCGCCGAGGTGAGGAGCTCCAACGCCTCCTCCTGGCCGCAGGGCGCCCGCTTCGGGACCGCGAAACCGTGGTCGCCGTAAGGGACTTCGACGGGAGCGACGTCCGGCGGGAACTCCTCGGGGTGGCCGAACGGGTCGCGTCCGCCCTGGACGACCAGTACCGGAACCTTGACGGCGAGCAGCTCGTCCGCCCGGGACCGGTCGTGCCTGCCCGGCGGATGCAGCGGAAAGGACAGCGCCAGCACCGCCTTCGCCCCCAGGCCGTCCGCCGTACGGCAGGCCACCCGCGCCCCGGCACTGCGCCCGCCCGCGACCACCGGCAGGCCGGGCCGGGTCAGCGCGGGCCACAGTGCCCGCCAGGCGGTGTCCAGGGTGCCGGGCGCGGGCGCCACCTTCTTGCCCGCCACCCGCCAGGGCTGCTCCACGAGGGCGACGGTGACCCCGTGCGGTGGCAGTGCGGCGGCCAGCGCCCGCAGGTCGCGGGCCTCGATGCCGCCTCCGGCGCCGTGGCCCAGGGCCAGCACGGTGTGCGGGCGGGCGGCGGGGTGCCAGGTGACGCGGGCGTCGCCGACCGGCGTGGCGACCAGCTCACAGGTGCTCGTCGAGGTGCTCGAAACGTTCAAAACAACGTCTCCTCTTCCGGGGCGGGCAGCGGCTCCAGCAGCTCCGGTCCGTTGTTGCGGACGTTGCTGACCGCGGTGGTCACCGGATATGCCCGCATCATCCCAGGCGGCGGAGGCGCCAGCAGCTCACGCAGCACCTCCGTGTCGCTGACCGCCGGGTCGAGCCAGGCGTCCCACCGCTCCGGCGGCAGCGCCAGCGGCATCCGCGGGTGGATGTCGGCCAGCGACCTCGGTCCACCGGCGCTGACCTGCGCCAACGGCGTGGTCTCCGCCGCCGTGGTGACCACCGTGCAGGTCACCCACCACGCCCGTGGATGGTCGTCGGGCAGGGTGCGGTCCCGCCAGAACTCGTACAGCCCCGCCATCGCCAGCACCGAGCCGTCGGCCGGGGTGACGAAGTAGGGCTGCTTGCGCGGCCGCTTGCGCAGCCCCTTCTCCTCCAGCTGGCGCTCCTGGCTGCCGGTGACCCACTCGAAGTAGCCGTCCGCGGGCAGCAGACAGCGCCGGGCCGCGAAGGCGCCGCGGAACGAGGGCTTCTCGTGCACGGTCTCGGCCCGCGCGTTGATCAACTTCGCCGCGCCGTCCGGGGACTTGGCCCAAGACGGTACGAGCCCCCAGCGCAGCGCCCTGAGTTGGCGTACCGGAACCGGTGACGAGGAACCCTTCTCCGGCCGCTCCAGCACCGCGTGGACGGTGTCGGTCGGCGCGATGTTGTAGTTGGGTTCCAGCGCCTCGGTCGTCTCCCACTTGCGCACGTCGAAGATCCCCACCAGGTCTTCGGGTTTACGGCTCGCCGCGTATCGCCCGCACATGAGTGCAACACTGCCACGGATCCCACCCGTCGCCCGCCGCCACCCTCAGTCGAAGGCGCTGGGCGCCCCTATAGTCGAAGGCCCGCCGCCCGTTCCGGAACCAGCCGGGCGGCGCCGCGCGTCGCAGGGGAACGATGGACATCAAGAGCATCACCGACGTATGGGACCGGGTCATCGGCACCCAGCCCGACCCGCCGATGTGGCTGGTCTGGCTGACCGGGGTGATCGCCCTGGCCGCGGTCATACCGCACAACGTGTGGCACGTCACACGCAACGCCGTGACCATCGCGCACGAGGGCGGCCACGGCCTGGTGGCCCTGCTCATGGGCCGCCGCCTGGAGGGCATCCAGCTGCACTCGGACACCTCCGGCCTGACCGTCTCCCGTGGCAAGCCGCACGGCCTCGGCATGGTGTTCACCGCCGCCGCGGGCTACACGGCGCCTTCGCTGCTGGGGCTCGGCGGCGCCTGGCTGCTGGCGGCCGGGCACATAACGGCACTGCTGTGGGGGGCGGTGGCGCTGCTGGCGGCGATGCTGGTGATGATCAGGAACGCCTACGGGGTGCTGACGGTGCTGCTCGCCGGCGGCGCGTTCTTCCTGGTCTCCTGGCTGACCGGGGCCGCCACGCAGGCGGCGTTCGGGTATCTGGTGGTGTGGTTCCTGCTGCTGGGCGGGGTGCGGCCGGTGTTCGAACTACAGGGCAAGCGGCGGCGCGGAGGAGCGCCCGACTCCGACGCGGACCAGTTGGCCCGGCTGACCCAGGTACCGGCCGCGATGTGGCTGGTGCTGTTCCACGCGGTGGCGCTGTGCTCGCTGATCGGCGGCGGGCGCTGGCTACTGGGGATGGGATCCGGCTGGTGACCGGCGTCACCCGGTGCCGCACGCAGCGGG
This sequence comes from Streptantibioticus rubrisoli, assembly GCF_024436055.1. Classification (GTDB taxonomy): domain Bacteria; phylum Actinomycetota; class Actinomycetes; order Streptomycetales; family Streptomycetaceae; genus Streptantibioticus_A; species Streptantibioticus_A rubrisoli. The sequence goes on from NZ_JANFNH010000010.1 coordinate 68,081, forward strand.
TCATGCTCCCGTAGGCTCATACCAAGTCTCTGTTTCACCCAGATTTCGGCCGATCTGATCAAGATCCTCCCCTTCGGGCAGCCACTAGAGTTGCTTCCCATGACCGGTATTCCCGCGGACACCGCCCACTGGCCCGCACCGACCGCATCCGGCGCAGTCGACGCGAACGTCACCGTGCCCGGATCCAAGTCGGTCACCAACCGCGCCCTGGTACTCGCCGCGCTCGCCTCCGAGCCCGGCTGGCTGCGGCGACCGCTGCGCAGCCGGGACACCCTGCTGATGGCGGAGGCACTGCGTGCCCTCGGCGTCGGCATCGAGGAGGTCGTCTCGTCCAGCGCCTCCAGCACCGCAGGGGAGGCCTGGCGGGTCATCCCGGCGGGCCTGCACGGCCCGGCCCGGGTCGACGTCGGCAACGCCGGTACGGTGATGCGCTTCCTGCCGCCGGTGGCGGCGCTGGCCGACGGGCCCGTGACGTTCGACGGCGACCCGCGCAGCCATGAGCGCCCGCTGCACGGTGTGATCGACGCGCTGCGCGCCCTCGGCGCCCGGATCGACGACGAGGGCCGCGGCGCGCTGCCGATGACCGTCCACGGCAGCGGTTCGCTGGCCGGCGGCCGGGTGAACGTGGACGCCTCCTCGTCCTCGCAGTTCATCAGCGCCCTCCTGCTGTCCGCCCCGCGCTTCAACCAGGGCGTGGAGCTGCGGCACACCGGGGCGACCCTGCCGTCGCTGCCGCACATCCGGATGACCGTCGACATGCTGCGGCTGGCCGGGGCCAAGGTGGACTCCCCCGAGGGCGGCGGCGAGCCCAACGTCTGGCGGGTGGACCCCAGCGCGCTGCTCGGCCGGGACCTGACCATCGAGCCCGACCTGTCGAACGCGGCGCCGTTCCTGGCCGCCGCGCTGGTCACCGGCGGCCGGGTGACCGTCCCCGACTGGCCGACGCACACCACCCAGCCCGGAGACGCGCTGCGCGAGATCTTCACCCGGATGGGTGGGAAGTACACCCTGGACGAGCGCGGTCTGACCTTCACCGGCACCGGCCGGATCCAGGGCATCGACGCCGATCTGCACGAGGTCGGCGAGCTGACCCCGGTGATCGCGGCCGTCGCGGCGCTGGCCGACTCCGAGTCGGTACTGCGCGGCATCGCGCACCTGCGGCTGCACGAGACGGACCGACTGGCCGCGCTGGCAAAGGAGTTGAACGAGCTGGGCGGCGACGTCACCGAGACCGAGGACGGTCTGCGGATCCGTCCGCGCACCCTGCGCGGCGGTGTCTTCCACACCTACGAGGATCACCGACTGGCCACCGCCGCGGCGGTGCTCGGCCTGGTGGTCGAGGGCGTGCTGGTGGAGAACGTGGCCACCACCGCCAAGACGCTGCCGGACTTCCCGCAGCTGTGGGCCGGAATGCTCTCGCGCGCCGCCAGCGGCGACGCGCTGGCCGAACAGGGAGCCTGACCCCCGGCCATGCGGCGCTACGGCAAGGACACCGACGAAGAGGACGTGCGGGTACGTCCCGGCAGGAAGGGCAGCCGCCCGCGCACCCGGATCCGCCCCAAGCACGAGGACGCGGCCGAGGGCTTCGTGCTCACCGTGGACCGGGGCCGGATCACCTGCCTGGTCGAGGACCGCCGGGTCACCGCGATGAAGGCCCGCGAACTGGGCCGCAAGGGCATCGCGGTGGGCGACCGGGTGGACATCGTCGGTGACCTGTCGGGCGACAAGGACACCCTGGCCCGGATTGTCCGGGTGCGGGAGCGCACCTCGGTGCTGCGCAGGACGGCGGACGACGACGACCCCTACGAGCGGGTGGTGGTGGCCAACGCCGACCAGTTGGCGATCGTCACCGCGCTCGCCGACCCCGAGCCGCGGCCCCGGCTGATCGACCGCTGCCTGGTGGCGGCCTACGACGCCGGTCTGGAACCGCTGTTGATCCTGACCAAGTCCGATCTCGCCCCGGCGGAACCGCTGTTGGAGACCTACGCGCCGCTGGGCATCCGCTATGTGGTCACCCGGCGCGACGAGTTGGAGGGCGCGGCGGCCGACGAGGTGCGCGAGCGGCTGGTCGGACAGATCACCGCCTGCGTCGGGCACAGCGGGGTCGGCAAGACCACGCTGGTCAACGCCCTGGTGCCGGAGTACGCGCGAGCCACCGGAGACGTCAACGCGGTGACCGGCCGGGGCCGCCACACCACCACCTCGGCGCTCGCGCTGCCGCTGCCCGGGGACATCGGCGGCTGGGTGATCGACACCCCGGGCGTGCGGTCCTTCGGGCTGCACCATGTCGACCCGTCCCGGGTGATCCACGCCTTCCCCGATCTGGAACCGGGCACCGCGGAGTGCCCGCGGGCGTGCAGCCATGACGAGCCGGACTGCGCCCTGGACGCCTGGGTGGCCGGCGGGCACGCGGAACCGGCCCGGCTCAACTCGCTGCGCCGGCTGCTGGCCACCCGGGAGCGCCGCGAGGGCGACTGAGCTGGTCCCAGGGCGCCGGATCGACCGAATCGACCGGCTTCGCCGCACCGTTTGTGTGATGATCGACTAGGACGGAGGTCCGGCGGCACGCGGTGCGGAACGGGAGGCGCGCTTATGGCATGGCTGCTCGTCGTGGTGGCCGGACTGCTGGAGACCGGCTTCGCCGTCTGCCTCAAGCTCTCCCACGGCTTCACGCGGCTGTGGCCCACCATCGCCTTCGCCAGCTTCGCACTGGGCAGTTTCGGCCTGTTGACGCTGTCGCTGAAGAAACTGGACGTGGGCGCGGCGTACGCGGTGTGGACCGGCATCGGCGGCGCGGGTACCGCGATCTACGGCATGGTCTTCCTCGGCGATGTGGTCAGCACCCTCAAACTGGTCTCCGTCGCCTTCGTGTTGGTGGGCGTGGTGGGCCTCCAACTGTCCGGTTCGGCGCACTGATCGCGCCCCGGGGCGTGCGCCAGCGCGCGGCGGATGATGGGATGCGCCCCATGGACGAGATCACCATTCGCCGTGCCACCGCCGACGACATTCCGGCGATCGTGGCCCTGCTCGCCGACGACGAACTCGGCGCCACCCGTGAGTCCCCGGACGACCTGCGCCCGTACCGGGCGGCGTTCGCCGAACTCGACGGTGACCCGCACCAGTTGCTGGTGGTGGCGGACCGGGCTGGAGAGGTGGTCGGCACCGCGCAGTTGACGTATCTGCCCGGACTGTCCCGCAAGGGCGCCACCCGTGCCCAGATCGAGGGGGTACGGGTCAGCGGCACCGAGCGCGGCAGCGGGCTCGGCTCCCGGCTCATCGAGTGGTGCGTGGCCCGGGCGAGGGAGCACCGCTGCGCGCTGGTGCAGCTCACTTCGGACGTCACCCGGCTCGACGCGCACCGCTTCTACGAGAAGTTGGGCTTCCAGGCCAGCCACATCGGCTTCAAGCTTCCGCTGTGAGGTCTCGCTCCCGTTCGGGGGCAAGCCCCCAAACCCCCTGAGCTCGCGGTCAGTTCGGACCGCTGGCCGCGCCCAGCCCCCGGACGAGCCGCGCCACCTGCGCACAGGCGTCCTCGTCCGAGGTCGCGGGCGCCACCACGTACGACACCGCGAGCCGCACCGCCGCCTCGTACACCCATCCGGCGCCCGTCGGCCCGCGCTGCGGGTCGAGTACCGCGGCCACCCGGTCCCGTAACGTGCGGACCAGCTCATCGGCCGGGAGCTGGACGGCGGTGGGCAGCCGGTCGGTGCGGCAGCCGGTGATGGCGGCGCGCACCAGCGGGCTGCGGCGCGCGGTGCGCAGCGTCCAGGCGGTGGCGGCGGCCAGGCAGTCGGCGGGGTCCGCGTCGTGCTGCCTGGCGGCGGCCAGCGCCTGGTCGACCCCGGCCAGGAACTCCTCGGTCTCGCGCCGGGCCAGCGCCCTGGCGAGCCCCTCCTTGGTGCCGAACTCGTTGTAGAGCGTCTGCCGGGAGACCCCGGCCGCGGCGGCCACGTCGACCATGCGGACCGAACTCCAGGCCCGTACGTCGAGCGCGGACAGCGCCGCGTTCAGTAAGGAGTCACGCGCTGTAGGCATCACGGCCTCCAAGCACCAGCGCCGGGGCCGGTGCGCGGCCGGGCGCGAGTTCATGGCACGAGCGGTGCGGTGCGGCAAGAATTGACTCGCCCAGGACGGGTGTCAAGACCGCCGTCATGGGGATGGACACGCCTCGGCCACCACACCACGTAGCCGGGGCCGGGCCCTGATCGCTACTGTTCGCACATGCCCGACTTCTACGACGACCTGCGCCTCGCCCACATTCTGGCGGACGCCGCCGACGCCGTGACCATCGAACGCTTCAAGGCGCTCGACCTGAAGGTCGAGACCAAGCCCGACATGACGCCGGTGAGCGAGGCCGACAAGGCCGCCGAGGAGCTGATCCGAAGCCAGTTGCAGCGGGCCCGGCCGCGCGACGCGGTGTTGGGCGAGGAGTACGGCACCGAGGGCGGCGGCGCCCGGCGCTGGATCATCGACCCGATCGACGGCACCAAGAACTATGTGCGCGGCGTGCCCGTGTGGGCGACCCTGATCGCCCTGTCGGTGCGCGGCGAGGGCGGGCCCGAGGGGGACGATGGGGTGGTAGGCGTGGTGTCGGCGCCCGCGCTGGGCCGCCGCTGGTGGGCGGTGAAGGGCGGCGGGGCGTACACCGGGCGCAGTCTGTCGGCGGCGACCCGACTGCGTGTCTCCGGGGTGGACCGGCTCTCCGACGCCTCGCTGTCGTACTCCTCGCTGAGCGGCTGGGAGGAGCGCGGGCGGCTGGACGGGCTGCTGGACCTGACCAGGGCCTGCTGGCGCACCCGGGCGTACGGCGACTTCTGGTCGTACATGATGGTGGCCGAGGGCTCGGTGGACATCTGCGCGGAGCCCGAGTTGAGCGTGTGGGACATGGCGGCGCCCTCGGTGATCGTCCGGGAGGCGGGCGGGCGGTTCACCGACCTGGGCGGGGTGCCGGGTCCCTACGGGCAGAACGCGGCGGCGTCCAACGGGTTGTTGCACGAGGAGTTGCTCCGCTACCTGAATCCCACGCGCTGAGCTGTGTGACCCCGCACGAGCCCCGGTAACCCCGCACGCCCCTTGTCCGTCGCTCCGGGGACATGTGAACATGAGAATCCACCAGCTTGTGAACTTGTGAATTCTCTCTGGGGGTCCCCCATGCTGGTCCGCGACGCCATGAGCTCCGTCATCCTCACCATCGGCCCCGCCCACACCCTGCGCCAGGCGGCCAGACTGATGTCCGCCCGCCGGGTCGGCTCGGCCGTGGTCCTCGATCCCGACACCTGCGGACTCGGCATCCTCACCGAGCGCGACATCCTCAACGCCATCGGCGACGGCATGAACCCCGACGAGGAGGCGGCGCACGCCCACACCACCACCGACGTGGTGTTCGCGGCCCCGGAGTGGACCCTGGAGGAGGCGGCGGCCGCGATGGTCCGCGGCGGCTTCCGCCACCTGATCGTCCTGGACGACCAGGCACCCGTGGGGGTGGTGTCGGTTCGGGACATCATCGGCTGCTGGACCCGCGGCCGGGTCCAAGTGACCGCGGAGCAGGCGGCGATCGTCTGAGCCGAAGAGGCCGCAGCCTTGCGGCTGCGGCCTCTTCACCACGGCAAGCGCCCGGATCAGCCACGTAGGGCCTGGACCGCGGCTTCCAGCCGCTTGCCGTAGTCAGCGTCCGCCTGGCGGAAGTTGCCGATCGCCCGCTCGACGATGTCATCGCGGGAGACCTTGGCGATGAAGCCCGCGAGGTTGTCGATCAGGCGGGCCTTCTCGTCCTCGGACATCAGGCGGTAGAGGTTGCCCGCCTGGACGAAGTCGTCGTCCTCGGCGTGCGCGGCGGCCGCGTGGCCGCCCGTCAGGCCGGTGACCGGGATCGGCTGCCACAGCGGGCGTCCGGTCTGGGTCGGGCCGCCGAAGCTGTTCGGCTCGTAGTTCTTCGCCCGGCCGTGCCGGCCGTCGTACAGGAAGCCGTCGCGGCTGTTGGTGCGCGCCTCGGTGGCGTGCGGCCGGTTCACCGGCAGGTGGTCGGCGTTGATGCCGACCCGGTAGCGGTGCGCGTCGCCGTAGGCGAACAGGCGGCCCTGGAGCATCTTGTCCGGGGACGGGCCTATGCCGGGCACGAAGTGTGCCGGGGAGAAGATCGACTGCTCGACCTCGGCGAAGATGTTCTCGGGGTTCCGGTTCAGCTCCAGGGTGCCGATGGTGATCGGCGGGTAGTCCTCGTGCGGCCAGACCTTGGTCAGGTCGAACGGGTTGAAGCGGTAGGTGGCCGCCTCGGCCGCGGGCATGATCTGCACCTGCACGGTCCAACTCGGGAACTCGCCGCGCTCGATGGCGGTGCGCAGGTCGCGCTGGTGGCTGTCGGGGTCCTCACCGGCCAGCTTGGCGGCCTGTTCGGCGGTCAGGTTCCTGATGCCCTGGTCGGTCTTGAAGTGGTACTTGACCCAGAAGACCTCGCCCGCCTCGTTGTTCCACTGGAACGTGTGCGAGCCGTACCCGTGCATGTGCCGGTACGAGGCCGGGATACCTCGGTCGCCGAACAGCCAGGTCACCTGGTGCGTCGACTCCGGGCTCAGGCTCCAGAAGTCCCATACGTTGTCCGCCTCCTGGGAGCCGGTGTACGGGTCGCGCTTCTGGGTGTGGATGAAGTCCGGGAACTTGATGGCGTCCTTGATGAAGAAGACCGGCGTGTTGTTGCCGACCAGGTCGTAGTTGCCGTCCTCGGTGTAGAACTTCACCGCGAAGCCGCGCGGGTCACGCACCGCGTCGGCCGAGCCCAGGTTGCCCGCGACGGTCGAAAAACGCAGGAAGACCTCGGTCCGCTTGCCGATCTCGGACAGGAACTTCGCGCGGGTGTACTGGGTGACATCCGCGGTCACCGTGAAGGTGCCGTACGCACCGGCGCCACGCGCGTGCACGATCCGCTCCGGAATGCGTTCCCGGTTGAAGTGGGCGAGCTTCTCCAGCAGCACCTGGTCCTGCACCAGCACCGGACCACCGACGCCCGCCTGCTCGCTGTTCTGGTTGTCCGCCACCGGGGCGCCGGACTCGGTGGTCAGCGGGCCCGTCTCCTGAACCGTCACTTCGTCTCCCTGGACTCGTCCTGTCCCCTCGGCTGTCGCCAGAAGCGATCCTACACTAGACAGAGTCTAAGTCAAGATAAGGATCAAGCTCATACCGATTCAGATTCCGGATCCCGCGCTGTTAAACTGGTGGGTATGAGTGACCTGCTGCAACGACTTCGCGGACGTGGCTGGCGGCTGACCGCGCAGCGCCGGGTCGTCGCCGAGGTGCTCGACGGAGATCACGTGCACCTCACCGCCGACGAGGTGCACGCGCGCGCCGCCGCCCGGTTGCCCGAGATCTCCCGTGCGACCGTCTACAACACCCTCGGCGAACTGGTCTCGATCGGCGAGGTCATAGAGGTGTCGACCGACGGCCGCGCCAAGCGCTACGACCCCAACGCCCACCGCCCGCACCAGCACCTGGTGTGCTCCCGGTGCGGCACCATCCGCGATGTGCACCCCAGCGGTGACCCGCTCGCCCACCTGCCCTCCTCCGAGCGGTTCGGCTTCACCGTCTCCGAGGTCGAGGTGACCTATCGGGGCCTGTGCCCCAACTGCGCCACGGCATAAGGGATCACGGCAGACGGCTCACCCGCGCCGCCGACCGCAGCACCCACTCGACGCCAGCCCGATCCGGCTCCGGCAGCGACGCCTGCCGCAACAGCCCGCCGATCAGCCGCAGTTGGGCCGGATCGGCGGCCCCACCCGGCCACCGGGCGTGCGTCCAGCGCCGCGACTCCGCCCGGGCCCGCTCGGCCACCGGCGGACGCGGATCGGCGGCGGCGCGCAACACGAACTCCAGCCGGTCCCAGTGCGCCAGGGTCCGTGCCGCCCGCAGCGCCGCCTTCCACACCGGTGTCTCGGGCCGCGCCAGCCCCGCCGCCAGCGCCTGCGGCGTCGCGCACTCGGCCGCGGCCAGCACGTCCAACGTCTCCCGGGCCACGCTCGGCGAGACGTCGCCCACCAGCGGGGCCAGTACCGCGACCCGCTCCGGCGGCTGCGCCAGCCGCCCCAGCGCCCGTACCGCGGCCCGACGCGCCACCGGCGCCCAGGTGGTGTCGGCCGCCAGCACCTGGAGCATCGGCAGGTCGGAGGAGTCGCCGCACTCCCCGAGACCGGCCGCGAGCCCCGCGACCAGTCGCGGCTGGGTGGCCCGGCCGCAGCGCCGCAGTTGCCTGCGGTACACGTCGACCGGCGGCTCCCCGCGCTTGTACAGCTTCCACCGGGCCTGGGCGCGCACCATCCGGGACCGGTCGGCCAGCGGCCCGACCAGCCGCGCGGAGGGCACGTCGTCCGGCAACGCGGCGACCGCCAACTCCCGTACCGCCGCCGACCGGGCCCACATCAGCCGTCCCGCCTGATCAGGGTCCAGCTCCAGCAGCCGCGCCGCGCACAGCGTCCGGCACACCTGGTCCCGGTCGTGCAGCGCGGTACGGGCCAGGTCGCCGCGGACGTACTCGCCCAGTTCCAGGGCGAGTTCCACACCGAAGCGGCGGGCGTGCGGATCGGACTCCGCGGCCAGCCTGCGCACGGTGCGGCGCCGCTCGGGCACGGACAGCGCGGCCCGGTAGCTCTCCAGCACGCCCGCGGCGCGGCGGCGCCGGTCCAGCCGGGCGAGCAGCCGGACCGCCGCGGCGGCCTCGTCGGGGGCGACGTGCCCCAGCAGCGCGGTCACCGCGCGCTCGCGCACCGCGGGCACCCAGTCGTCGGTGCGCAGTGCCAGCGCGCTGGCCACGTACCGGCCGCTGCGCCGGGCCAGCCGCTCGACGGCGGCCTGCCGGATCCGGCCGTCCCGGTCGAACGAGGCGAGCACCAGGTGCAGCGGGTCCGAGTCATCGGTCGGGTGCGCGCCGGTGACACCGTGCGGAGAGCGGGCGTACCGGTCCAGGTCCAGCCAGATCCGCGGCGCGGCGCGGACCAGTTCGTCCAGCGCGGCCTTGCGGTCCTCGACGGAACCGTGCTCGTCAACGGTGCGCAACTCGGTGAAGAGTGACCGCACGGCGGCATGGCTGCCGGTCGAGGCGGCCAGGCACAACCGCCGCCAGCGGCCGACGTCCTCCACCTCGGGCCGCGGACGCCGGCGGCGCAATACGGATCGCGCCTGCCCTCTGCGCAGCAATGCCGCCTCCGCCGCCTCTTCGCGCTGTCCAGAAGACCAGCATCACTCAGCGAGAGCGCCGCTCCAAGAGAGTTTGCTGGGCTTTGCACAGGCCATACCGCCTCTCTACCGAAGCCTGATGCACCCCACAGCCGCCCAGCAAAACCTGACGGCCCGTCAATTACGTACGCCCCGCGCAAGAGTTGCGTCCGTTTCTTGATTGTTATGAGCCCGTTCTCAGATTCTGCCCTTATCCTGGCTCATGCCGCCTCCATCAGCGGTCGGACGAAGTGACGGGAGGTAGATGGGTGCGCCGTCGCAGTCGAACGAGGGTCGCGGCACTGACAGCCGTCGGCGTCCTCGCCGCCGCCGGTCTCATCCAGTACGCGCCGGACGTGGTGGCCCTGGCCCAGGCCAAGCACCACTCCGAGCAGAACCCGCCCGACGACTGGTCGAAGCAGGGCACCTACCTCAGCGCGGCCCAGGCCAACCCCTCCGTGGTCGAGGTGCTGGGCAGTGACGGCTCCCCCTACTGCAGCGGCGCGGTGGTGCACAGCCCGGGCGCGGACATCGTGGTCACCGCGGCGCACTGTGTGTACGGCGACGGCTCCTACGCCTCCTCGCTCACCGTCGCCCCCGGCCGGACCGGCGGCAAGGCCCCGCACGGCACCTGGCAGGTGGACAAGATCTGGATCGACCCGCGCTACACCAAGGACAACGACGAGCGGTACGACTACGCCTTCATGCGGGTCTCCCGCTCCGGCGGCCCGGAGATCGAGGACGCGGTCGGCGGCAACACCCTGAAGGTCAACCAGCCGTACCACCTGCGCGGGATCACCGCCATCGGCTACCCGGACAGCAACAACCCGGGTGACGCCCAGATCAGCTGCGACCTGGAGACCTTCCAGTCCGGTGCCCACGACCAGTACCGCGAGATGCGCTGCGGCGGCTACTCGGCGGGGGTGTCCGGCGGCCCCTGGCTGGAGCTGAAGCCCGGCGCCAAGACCGGCGCGCTGGTCGGCATCATCGGCGGCTGGAACGGCGGCGGCCCGACGGACGACGACCCGCACGTCGACGCCATCTCGTACAGCCCGTACTTCACCGGTGACACGCAGGCACTGTTCAACCAGGCCGTCAACGACGACGGCGGGCAAACCGAGGACTGACAAGCCTGAACCAGAACTGATCGGGAGCTGGCCGAGAACGGTAAACGGTAAGAAAACGTAAGAGGCCAGAACCTGTCGGTTCTGGCCTCTTACTTCAGTAGCGGGGACAGGATTTGAACCTGCGACCTCTGGGTTATGAGCCCAGCGAGCTACCGAGCTGCTCCACCCCGCGTCGTTGTGTGACCACTGTAAACGACAGTCGTCGGGCAGGGCAAATCAATGATCAACCGGTCCCCCGCCAGGGCCCTGACAGCCCTGCCGGGGACCATCCGCGACCCAGCGAGCCGCTTGTGCGACGCGGTCCTACGCGGTGAGTTCCTGCCGCAGCGCATCCGCCAGCCGCGCGGCGCGCTCGGCCACCTCAGGCGGTCCGCACTCGACCGCCTGGTCGCACCACTTCCTGGCCTCGTCCAGCTCGCCACGCCGGGCGGCCAGCAGCGCCAGCCGCAGCGCGGCGCGGCCGTGACCGCCCTGGGCCGCTATCGTCCACCACAGCGCCGCCTCCGCCTCGCTGCCCTCGCGGGCCAGCAGCAGCCCGAGGTTGAAGGCTCCGTTCCGGCTGCCCGCCTCGGCGGCCAGCCGGTACCAGCGCGCGGCGCTGGCCGAGTCGCCGCGCCGGGCCGCGCACATGCCGAGCCGCACCTGGGCCCGCCGGTGGCCGAGCCGGGCGGCCCGCTCGTACCACTCCTCGCTCTCCTCGTCGCCCTCCGCCGAGCCCTGTTCCAGCACCGCGCCGAGCCGGAACGCGGCCTCCGCGCTGCCGCCGCCCGCCGCGCACCGCAGGTGCTTCTCGGCGCCGGGCAGGTCGCCCTCGCGCTGGAGCGCCATGGCCACCTGGAGCGCCGCCTCGGTGTGCCCGGCCGCCGCCGCCCGCTCGTACCAGCGGTGGGCGGCCGCGTGGTCGTCGCGTCCGGCGCAGATGATGCCCAGGTTGAACGCGGCGTCCACACTGCCCGCCTCGGCGGCCTTGGAGAACCACGGCTCGGCACCCGCCGCGTCACCGCGCTGCAACAGCAGCACGGCGAGGGCGTTGGCGGCCTCCGGGTGGCCCGCGTAGGCCGCCCTGCGGTACCACTGCTCGGCCTGCGGCTCCCGGCCCCGCGCGGCGCACAGCAGGCCGAGGTTGTACGCGCCGTTGTCGTCGCCCGCCTCCAGCGCGGCCCGGTACCAGCGCTCCGCGGTCTGCGTCTCGCCCTCCTGGGCGTGCAGCGCGCCCAGTGCGTTGGCGGCCTGGCCGTCGCCCTCCTGGGCGGCCCGCCGCCACCACTCGGCGGCGCCCTCGACATCGCCGGCGTCGCGCAGCAGGAAGCCCAGCGCGCAGGCCGCGCGGGGATCGCCGTCCTTGGCCGCGGTCAGGTACCAGCGGGTGGCCTCCTGGGTCTCACCGCGCTGCTCCAGCAGCGTGCCCAGCCGCAGCGCCGCCCGGGTGTGGCCGCGGGCCGCCGCCTGCCGGTACCACTGCTCGGCCTCCGCCTCCTCGCCGCGCTCGGCGCAGATCCTGGCCAACCGGTACGTCGCCTCGCGGTGCCCGTGCTCGGCGGCGGCCCGGTACCAGCGCTCGGCGCCCACGTCGCTGCGGTGCTCCAGCAGATCGGCCAGCGCGTACGCGCCGAGTGCGTGCCCGGTCTCGGCGGCCTGCCGCAGCCAGTACTCGGCGGCCGGTTCGTCGCCGCGCTCGCGGTAGTGGCGGCCCAGCGAGTGCGCCGCGGCCGCGCTGCCCGCGACGGCGGCGATCCGCCACCATCCGGCGGCCTCGTCCGGGTAGCCGCGCTGGTGCAGCAGCACCCCGAGGTTGTTGGCGGCGGCCCGGTCCCCGGCCGAGGTGGCCGCGCGCAGATACGGCTCGGCGCCGTCCAGGTCGCCCCTGCGCAGCAGCAGGGTGCCGATCACGCCCTGTGCGGCGGTGTCGCCGAGGTCGGCGGCGCGGCGGTAGCGGGCCTGCAGTTCGGCTTCCTCACGAGCCGTCAGTACGTCGTCGTCGAGCACCGTGGCGGCCTCAACCGGCCGCTCTGGCGCGGAGGTTGCGTCGTCCGCCTCCCGCGGAAGCGGACGCGCCTCCAGCACGCTTACACCATCCCCCATGGGATCCATCGTCGCACCACCCGAAACCGGCGTACACCTGGTATACCGCATCCCCGAGGTCACTTCAGCGTTTTGTCGACTTCACGACATCCCGACTTCCCGAAGCGCAATGTACCCAAACCACCGGTTCCGTGGACCCCTCAGACAAGTGAGAAGGCCCGGAGTCGTTGACTCCGGGCCTTCTCCCCGCGGCATCAGCCGCTGATGTTTCTTTCAGTAGCGGGGACAGGATTTGAACCTGCGACCTCTGGGTTATGAGCCCAGCGAGCTACCGAGCTGCTCCACCCCGCGTCGTTGTGTAACAACCGTACCACGACGCGCGGAGATCACCCGATCAGGGCTTCTTCGACGGTGCGCTTTCCGCCTTCTCGGCCCGCTGCAGGGCACTCTGCAGATCCTGCTGCGCCTTTCCGTAGGCCGCCCAGTCGTTGTTCTTCAGCGCCTGCTGGCCTTGGTCGTACGCGTTCTGCGCGTCCTGCAACGCCTGCTTCACCGTCTGGTTCACGGGCTGCGGGGGGTTGTCACCGCTGGGCGGCGGGGACTGCGCGGGGCCGGAACCGGGGGTGCTGAACACCTCGTCAAGCGCCGCACCCAGGGTGTCCTGGAACGCGGGCCTGCCGCCGTTCCAGCTCACCAACACCTTCTTCATCAGCGGATAGTTGGTGCCCGCGCCGCGCACATAGACCGGCTCGACGTTCAGCAGCCCGCCGTCGAGCGGAACCGTCAACAGGTTGCCGTACTCGACCTCTGAGTAGTCGCCGCTGCGCTGCCAGAGGTTGACCTGATTGGCCACTCTGGTATCGGAGAGGAACTTGCTCTGCACCTGCTTCGGCCCCGACACATTGCTGCTGGAGGGAAGTTGGAGCAGCCGGATGGTGCCGTAGCCCGGACTGTTGGCGTCCGCGTCGACCGACATGAAGGCGGCCAGGTTGTCCCGCCGGTTGGGCGTCAACGTGGTCGTCAACGAGAACGCCTGTGAGCTCTGCCCCGGCAACTTCACACTCAGGTAGTACGGCGGAACCGCACCACTGTCCCGCTTCGCCGGGTCGTTGGGCACCTGCCACACCTCGCTGCCGCTGTAGAACGTCGCCGGATCGGTGACGTGGTAACGGGTGAGCAGTTCACGCTGCACCTTGAACAGGTCCTGCGGATACCGCAGATGGGACATCAGCTGCGGGGAGATCGCGCTGCGCGGCTCCACTGTGCCGGGGTACGCCTTCATCCACGTCTTCAGCACCGGGTCCTGGGTGTCCCACTGGTACAGCTTCACCGTGCCGTCGAACGCGTCGACGGTCGCCTTCACCGAGTTGCGGATGTAGTTGACCTCGTTCTGCTGGGCGAGCACCGAACGGTTGCCGCCGGTCAGCGAGTCGGAGGTGGTGTCGCCCAGGGTGGTGCGGGACGAGTACGGATAGCCGTTGGTGGTGGTGTACGCGTCCACGATCCACTGGATGCGGCCGTTGACCACCGCCGGATACGGTTCGCCGTCGATCGTCAGCCAGGGCGCGACGGCCTCGACGCGCTCCTTGGGCGTGCGGTTGTAGAGGATCTTCGACCCCTTGCCGATCGCGCCCGAATACAGTAGCTGCGGCTCACCCAACTGCACCGCGTACGCGGCCCTGGTGATCGGGTTGTTCAGGCTGACCCCGCTGTGGCCGGTGTAGGTGTAGCTCTTCTCGCTGTTGCCGTCGGAGTAGTCGATCTCCTTGGTGGGGCCGCCGACGATCGAGTACTGCTTGGTCTGCTGGCCGTAGTAGATCCGCGGCTCATAGGCGCCCAACTCGCCCTGTGGCGGCAGCTCCTGTTCGGTGAAGTCCGGGGCGCCGCTGCCGGGGGCGACGGAGGTGCCCTTGGCCGCGACCATCCCGTAGCCGTGGGTGTACTTGAAGTGGTCGTTGATCCAGTTGCTCTCCGGGATGCCCTTGAGGTTCAGCTCCCGCAGACCGACGACGCTGTCCTGCTCCTTGCCGTCGATCTGGTAGCGGTCCACGGCCAGCGACGAGCCCATCGTGTAGAACCCGCGCAGCCCCTGGATCTGCTGGAACGACGGCGAGACCACGTTGGGGTCCAGCAGCCGCACGCTCGCGGCCGTGTCGGCGTCCGCCCGCAGCGTGGTGTTCGGCGTCGAACTCGTTCCGGGATAGCCGGTGACCTTGCTGCTGTCGATGCCGTACGCGGCGCGGGTCGCGTTGATGTTCTTCTGGATGTAGGGGGCTTCCTTGGCGGCCTCGTTGGGCTGCACCTGGAACTTCTGCACGATCGCCGGGTACAGCCCGCCGATCAGGATCGCGGAGAGCACCATCAGCCCGAGGCCGAGCATCGGCAGACTCCAGGTGCGCCGCCACAGCGTCGCGAAGAACAGCAGCGCGCAGATGATCGCGATGCAGAACAAGATGGTCTTGGCGGGCAGATACGCGTTGGCGTCCACGTACCGCAGCCCGGTCCAGCCACTGGTCGGGTGGAAGGCGCTGGACTTCACCGCCAGTCCGTACCGGTCCAGCCAGTACGCCACCGCCTTGAGCGCGACGAACAGGCCGAGCAGCACGGACAGATGACCGGTCGCGGCGGCCGTCGCCCGCGCCCCCGGGCTGCTCAGCCGCAACCCCCCGTACAGGTAGTGCACCAGGGCGGCCGCCACCAGGCAGAGCACGACCGCGGCGAAACCGAAGCTCAACAGGAAGCGGTACCAGGGCAGGTCGAAGGCGTAGAACGCGACGTCCAGCTTGAACCGCGGGTCCTTGGTGCCGAACGGGACCGCGTTGACGTACTGCAGCCAGGTGCGCCACTGGCCGGAAGCGGACGCTCCGCCGATCAACCCGACCAGCAGGCAGACCGCGAGCAACAGCCATTTGCGGAACGGCGCGATGGCCAGCCGGTAACGGTCCAGGCTCTGCTGCTCCAGCGACATGGCACCCAACTGCGGCCGGAGCCGGTGCGCCAGGTAGACGTTCGCCCCCACCGCCAACGCCATCAGCAGCCCGAAGACGGCGAACAGTGCTATCCGGGTGGACAGCGTGGTGGTGAAGACCGACGAGTAGTGGACCGACCGGTACCACAGCCAGTCCGTCCAGAAGCCGGAGAACATCACGAACGCCATGGCCAGCGCGGCCAGCGCGGCGAGCGTCATCAGCACGGTCCGGGTGCGCCGGGACGGCCGGCCCACGGTGATCCGGGGCCCCATGGGACCGCCGCCTCGCTCCGGCATCTGGAAAGCCAAGGTGCGCACCTCGAGATTTACGTCGTTACGTCGCGTCCGTACGGCGTCCGGGGGCGGACACCCATCCATGCAACTTACTCACGCTTTACGCAGTTCCCGTTCTGGGGCCTGGAACGGGCAGGATGTTGAGCATGTCCAACACTCCCACCGGCGGCGCACCCCTCGCCGCGACCCCGCTGACCCGTGCCGTGCTCGAGATCGACGAGTACGCGTCCGGGCTCGGCTGGGACCAGCCCGCCCGTCTCTTCGCCCTTGTCGACACCGAACGCCTCCGCACCGAGGAGCCGATGCTGTTCGCCCAGCTCGGCCTGGAAGAGGAAGGCGACCAGACCGCCGGGGCACTCACTCCCGTCGAGCAGGACGAGGTGCCCTCGGACACCCCGCTTGACGAGTTCCTCGCCACCATCGCCTGGCCCGAGGCGGTCGCCGGATGCGCGCTGACCGTGGAGCGGCTGATGCTCCCGCCGACCGCCGAGGCGTCCATCCCCCAGGGGCTTGGCGATGACGGCCTGGCGGCCTGGGTCGCCGAGCACCCGGAGCGCCAGGAGGTGCGGATGACGGTGGCCGTGCTGCGCGACGGGGAGCGCGAGTCGGCGATCCGGCTGCGCGAGAAGGACTCGCCGACCGAGGTGCTGACCGGCAAGGACCTCGTACCGGGGCTGGCCGAGGCGCTCACGGCGACATTCGACGAGTAGCCGCCCCGCCCCGCGCGTGCGGCGCCGCATCGGGGCGGCGCCGCATCGGGGCGGGGGCGCGGCTTCGGGCGCCGCTTGTTGGGGGCGCCGTCAGTGGGCGGTGCAGCTGGGCAGGTCGGCCGTCTTGCCGGTCCGTATGTCGGCGAGGGCGTTCAGCGCGTCGTTCAGCGAGTTGACCTTCACCAGGCGCAGCCCCTTGGGGGTGTTCTTGGCCGCGGCCGCGCAGTTGTCCTTGGGGGTCAGGAAGTACTGCGCGCCCGCGTCCCGGGCGCCGATGATCTTCATCGCGATGCCGCCGATGGGGCCGACCTGGCCGTTGTCGTCGATCGTGCCGGTACCGGCGACGAACTTACCGCCGGTGAGGTTGTCGGGCGTGAGCTTGTCGATGATGCCCAGCGAGAACATCAGGCCCGCGCTCGGACCGCCAACGTCCGCCAGCTTGATGTCGATCGGGAACGGGAAGGTGTGGCCCAGCATCGCCTGGATCCCCACGATCGCCCGGCCACCGTCCGCCTTGGCGGTCCTGATGGTGACCTGACGGGTGGGCGCGCCCGCCTTGTCCGCCTCGCCGGACGGGACCACGATGAACACCACGTCCTGGCCGGGCTTGTGCTTGGTGACCAGCTTGGCGACATCGCCGGGCTGGGAGACCCCGGTGCCGTCCACCGACTTGATCACGTCGCCCGCGTGCAGCTTGCCCTCGGCCGGGCTGCCCTTGACCACGGAGCCCACGATCACCCGCGAGCCGACCGGGATGTGCAGCTCGCTGAGCGCCGCGACCTTGGCGCTGTCCTGGGACTGGCTGAACTCCTCGGCGTTCTGCTGGTCCGCCTGCTGCGCGGTCTGGCCCTTCGGGTACAGAGTGTCGTGCGGTACAACGATGTGGTCGTCGGACAGCCAGTCGGAGACCGCCTCGACCAGGTTCATCGTGTAGTCCGCGCCCGTGACCCGAACCGTGGTCATGTTCAGGTGCCCCGTCACCGGATAGGTGCGGTGGTCCGAGATCTGGAGCACCTGCTCACCCTCGTTCTCACTGAGGGTGTTCACCGTCGGCCCCGGCCACATCGCGGAGTAGGGCACAGGGATCAGCACCCCGACGCAGAGCAGCGCTATGAGCAGCAGCGTCGAAGTGAGCATGGTCGCGGTGCGGCGTGGCATGCCATGACAGTACGGGACGGGTATGACAAGCGGCTTGCCGGGCCGGTCCGTCCGGGTATCCGGCCTGGTCGACCCACGTCAGGCCGTGTCAGGCGTCCGAGCCCGTGTGCGTCTTGGCCATGGCCTCGCGGAACCGTTCGTATCCGGCGAGTGAGTGCACGTCACCGGCCGTGCGGCGAGTACGCCCCGCCCAACCCGCCCACACAGTGGCGGCAACCGCGCCGATGACCGGAATCAGCAACCAAGCCAGAGCCGCCATACCGGCCTCCCGACCACACGCACATACCAACGCAGGACCTATGAGCAGATTAATCGCTCGCTGATCCAACGCTCAGCCCGGGTACGGAGTTACGCAAGTTGACGCGCCCAGCGATGAGGCGGAATGCGCACGATATGCGGTCTTTTGTGGATGCGACGCATCCACAAGGAGACATATCTACAAAGGCACACCGCGCGCCTCCTAAACGAGGGCGTCCGGCCACCTCTCAACGAAGGCGCTGCGCGCCCACCCGTCGCCCGACCACCACCCCTCAACGAAGGCGCTACGCGCCCACCCATTCCTCTGTGCCGTCGGCGAAGCTCTGGTGTTTCCAGATCGGGACCTCGCGCTTGAGGTCGTCGATCAGGCGGCGGCACGCCGCGAACGCCTCCCCCCGGTGCGGGCAGGAGACCGCCACCACTACCGCGATGTCGCCGACCCGCAGGTCACCGACGCGGTGCACCGCGGCCATCGCCCGTACCGGGAAGTCCGCGGCGACCTTCTCCGCGACACGGCGCAGCTCGGCCTCGGCGCTGGGGTGCGCGGAGTACGCCAGACGGGTGACCTCCGCCGAGCCGCCGTCATGGTCGCGGACGGTGCCGACGAACAGGGCGGTACCCCCGGCGGCATCGTCACCGACGACGCCGAAGACCTCGTCCACGGACAGCGGGGTGTCGCGGACCGCGAGCAGCCGGATGGGGTCCGAAAGGCCCTGTCCCTTGTCGTGCGTGGGTGCCATGTGGGCCATGGTGCCGCACGGGCGGCCATTGCGGAAAGGCGGTTCCTGTATGAATCTCCAAGTCACCGTCTGTCCGATCTGACAAAGGGATTCGGCCACCACGACGCTGGACATGGGCTCCCGGGAGCGCTTAGATTCCGCGCCGCTTGCGTGCCCGCCGTACCAGTGCCGCGGTGCCCACCAGTGCCACGGTGGCTCCGGCGGCGCCCAGCGAGGCGGCGGCGTCCTTGCGGCCGAGCCGTCGACCGGCGACCGTGTGCCGACCCGCGACCTCCTCGAGCAGTTCGGCCAGCACCTCCTCGTTGGTCCACTTCGGCCGCCAGCCCGCCTCGTGCAACCGGCTGCCGCTGACCACCCACGGATGCATGGTGTACTCCAGGTCACCGGCCGGGGACGGGGTCAGACCGAGCCGGTGCAGCCGGGCGGCGGCGCCGAGCGCCACCGACTGCGGCAGTTCCATGCGCCGGATCCCGGACAGCTCCTCGACCTCCTCCTGTTCAAGCCAGCCGTCGCAGCCGACCGCCATCTCGCCCTCGGCCTTCTCCAACGCCGCGTACTCCAGCGCGGAGACGAGATCCTCGACATGGCAGAACTGCCAGCGGGGACGGCTGCCCGCCACCACCAGCAGGCGCGGTGACTCGAAATAGCGGGTGAGCGCGGTGTCCATACCGCCGACCAGGACGGCTGGCCGCAGCACGGTGACGTTGAGTCCCGGGTGGGCGCGCGGCGCACGGCGGCCGAGCCGCTCGATCTCCAGCAGGTCCCCGACGCAGGTGGCCTCGGCGGTGGCCCGCAGCGGGGCGTCCTCGGCCAGCGGAACATCGTTGTCGGGCAGTGCCCCGTAGACCATCGCGGAGGTGACCAGGACCACTCTGCGCACCCCGGCCGCCGCCGCGGCGGTGAGCACGGTCTGGGTGCCGCGCACGTTGAACGCGGTGCGCGCCTTGGGGTCGGACTCCAGGTTCAGGTCCAGCGCGAGGTGCACCAGCACGTCCACCGGGTGTCCTTCGACCCGCAGCCGGTCGGCGATGGCCGGGTCCCGTACGTCCATCACCCGCCACAGCGCGCCGGGTACCTCGCCGCGCCGCTCGTCGATCGCCACGACCTTTCTGACCTCGTCCGAGGCGGCCAGCCGCAGGGCAAGCAGGTGCCCGACACCGGATGCCGCGCCGGTGACCGCCACGACCGGCCCCGAGGTGTGGATCCGCCCTGAGCGAACGTTTGGTGCCGGGGAACTCACCAGGTGTCTCCCACTGTTGTCTTGGTACGAGGTAGGTACGAGGTACGCAGGTCCCATCCTGCCTGAGAGGTGTCTAGGCTGGTGGTACAGCCCTGACAAGCCCGCAAGGCAAACCGTTTCGACCACACAGAGCCGAGGAAGCCCGTGAGTGACACCCCATTTGGATTCGGCGTGCCTCCGGAGGAGCCCGAGGACGGGGACGAGGGCAAGAAGAAGGGTCTGCCGGGCGGCGACCCCTTCGGCGGCGGCAACCCCTTCGGCTTCGGCGGCGGCACGACAGGCGGTGGCGACAACCCGCTGGCCGCGATGTTCGGCTCACTGAACCCCAACGACCTGGGCGCGGCCTTCCAGCAGCTCGGCCAGATGCTCTCCTACGAGGGCGGGCCGGTGAACTGGGAGATGGCGAAGGACATCGCTCGTCAGACGGTCGCCCAGGGCGCCCAGAACGGCACCAAGGACGCCAGTGTCGGTGCCAGCGAGCGCGCCGCCGTCGAGGAGGCGCTACGCCTGGCCGACCTGTGGCTCGACGGCGCCACCTCGCTGCCGTCCGGTTCCGGGGTGTCGGTGGCGTGGAGCCGGGCCGAGTGGGTCGAGGCGACGCTGCCCGCCTGGAAGGAGCTGGTCGACCCGGTCGCCGAGCGCGTCGGCGCGGCGATGGGTGGCGTACTGCCCGAGGAGATGCAGGCCATGGCGGGCCCGCTGCTCGGCATGATGCGCTCCATGGGCGGTGCCATGTTCGGCACCCAGATCGGGCAGGCTCTGGGTGTGCTGGCGGGCGAGGTCGTCGGCTCTACCGACGTGGGGCTGCCGTTGGGCCCGGCGGGCAAGGCGGCGCTGCTGCCGGTGAACATCGCGGCGTTCGGTGCCGGACTCGGCGTTCCCGAGGGTGAGGTGCGGCTCTACCTCGCCCTGCGCGAGGCGGCGCACCAGCGGCTGTTCGCCCATGTCCCGTGGCTGCGGGCGCACTTGTTCGGCGCTGTCGAAGGGTACGCGCGCGGCATCAAGGTCGACACCGCCCGCCTTGAGGATGCGGTGGGCCAGCTCGACCCGGCGAATCCGGAGGCGCTTCAAGAGGCGCTCCAGCAGGGCATGTTCCAGCCCGAGGACACTCCTGAACAGAAGGCGGCGCTGGCCCGGCTGGAGACCGCGCTGGCACTGGTCGAGGGCTGGGTGGACGCGGTGGTGCACGCCGCCGCCGCACCGCACCTGCCGTCGGCGGGCGCGCTGCGGGAGACGCTGCGGCGGCGCCGGGCGACCGGTGGCCCGGCCGAGCAGACCTTCGCCACGCTGATCGGCCTCGAACTGCGGCCCCGGCGGCTGCGGGACGCCTCCCGGCTGTGGGCGTCGCTGGGCGACGCGCGTGGCATGGACGGGCGGGACGCGCTGTGGGCGCACCCGGACATGCTGCCGACCGCCGAGGACCTCGACGACCCGGACGGCTTCGTGCACCGCGAGGAGGACATCGACTTCGACGCGCTGGCCAAGATGCTCGGCGAGGCCGCCGAGGGCCGGGCCGGCGGCGAGGGCGGAGCGAAGGACTCCGAGAAGGAAGACGGCAAGGGCGACGGCGACAAGTGAGTCTGCACGCGGACGCGGCGCGCGTCCTCAAGGAGTGGGCACCACCGGTCTCCTCACCTGATCAGGAGCAACTGCGCCTGGCCTACCTGGAACACCTCGCCCTCCATCCGGACGGAATGTGGAAGTCCTGCGGCGAGGGCCACATCACGGCCAGCGCCCTGGTGGTGGATCCGAAGAACGGCACGGTCCTGCTCACCCTGCACCGGAAGCTGCGCATGTGGCTGCAGATGGGCGGCCACTGCGAACCGGCCGATCCGGCGCTCGCGGAAGCGGCGTTGCGCGAGGCGACCGAGGAGTCCGGGATCACCGGCCTCGCCCTGCTCCCTGGCGGACCGGCGCGCCTCGACCGTCATCTGACGCCCTGTGCCTGGCACTTGGACGTGCAGTACGCGGCGCTCGCCCCGCCCGGCGCGGTCGAGGCGATCAGCGACGAGTCGCTCGACCTCCGCTGGTTCCGCTACGACGAGGTGCCGTCGGTGGCCGACGAGTCGGTGGTCCGGCTGGTCGCCGCGGTACGCGAACTGCTGTAGCGGAAGCGGTAGTTCTGCTACTGCCCGGACTCTTCGTCGCGGGCGGCGGGCAGATGGGGCAGCCGCCCGGCCGCCACGACGCCCTCAAGGTAGCCGCGTGCCCGCTCGGTGCGCGGGTAGGCGTCGAGGAGCTTCCAGAACCGCGGGCCGTGGCCGGGCACGAGCAGGTGCGCCAGCTCGTGCAGCAGCACGTAGTCGATGACGTACTCGGGCATGCCCTGGAGCCGGTGCGACAGCCGGATGCTGCCCTCGGCCGGGGTGCACGAGCCCCATCGGGTGTTCTGGTTAGTCACCCATCGCACGTTGTCGGGCACGGCACGGCCGCCGAGGTACTGCGCGGAGAGCCGCGCGGCGCGCTCGGCGAGTTCCGCGTCGCCCAGCATCCGTCTGCTCTCCTGGGCGGCGAGCTTGTCCAGCATCACCGTGATCCAACGCTGCTCCTCAGCAGCGGACATCCGGGCAGGAATCAGGACGATGGTGCGGTTTCCCTCACGGTAGGCCGAGACCGTTCTACGGCGGCGGGCACTACGGCGCACCTCCACCGCGCTCGCCCGGACACCGTGGGGCTGGCTGCCGAGCGGTTGGCTGCGGGAGACGTGATGGGCGGGGTCGGCGGACACGGGACGACGGTACCGGCTCGGGCGCGGTGAAGTCCCGTCTCCTCGACAGGTGGCCACCGCAGGCGTATCAAACGACTATTCCCCACACCCTGTGGATAACTTTCAGCGCGCGTCGGCCCCCGCGGGCAAGCTGAGTACCGACCGGGTCCGCACCGGACTCGGGCCGGGACCACAACTCCCCGCCGCGCAAGGACGGTTGGGAGCGGAAAACACCACGGGGGTAGTCATGCACACCGTTCACGCCGGACATCCGATGCTCAAGCCCGCCCTGCGTCGTAGTTGGCGGGACCCACAGACCCTCCAGTTCGGTATGGACCCCGCCCACGCCGTGGTGCTGGGCCCGTTGGACGACCCCGCCGCCCGCTTCCTCGGCCTGCTGGACGGCACCCGCGGTCCCGGTCTGCTGCGCAGCGAGGCGGCGGCGCTGGGGCTCGCCCCGGACCGCGCTGACCGGCTGCTGGGCACCCTCGCGGACGGCGGGTTGCTGGACGACGCCGACGGCGCGGTGCGACTCGGCACGGTGATGCGGCACCAGGCCGGTGCGCTGGAGCGGCTGCGGCCGGATCTGGCGTCCCTGTCCGTGGTCCACCCGGAGCCGGGCGCGGCCGCCGCCCGGCTGGCGGCCCGACAGGCGGCACGGGTGAAGGTGTGCGGCGCGGGACGGGTCGGCGCCTCGGTGGCCGCCGTGTTGTCCGCGGCCGGGGTGGGCCGGGTGGACGTGGCGGACGGCGGCGAGGTCGAGCCGTGGGACGCGGCACCGTGCGGGATCCCCGCGGCCGCGGTCGGCGAGCGCCGGGAGACGGCGGCCCGGGGCGCGGTACGACGAGCCGCACCCGATCCGCGCCGCGAGGCCCGGCCGGTCCGTCCCGAGGCGGCTTTGGCCCTCGCGGTGCTCGCGCCACGGGACGGCCTGGCGGCCTACGCACCCGATCCCGGCGGCGCCGAGCCGCTGATGACGGCGGGCATCCCGCATCTGTACGCGGGAGTGGTCGAGGGCACGGGGGTGGTGGGACCGCTGGTGATACCGGGTCGGTCAGCGTGCGCGGAGTGCCTGGAGCGCGCCCGGGCCGAGGCTGATCCCGCATGGCCGCGGATACTCGCCCAGCTGCGGTCGGGACGACCGCCCGGGGTGCTGCCCTGTGACATCGCGCTGGCGACGCTCGTCGCCGCCCTGACCGCCGCGCACGCGCTGGCGCTGCTGGACGGACGGCGGCCGCCGAGTGTGTCCGGCCGGGTGGAGTTCTCACTGGCCGGGCTGGGGATGCGGGTGGTGGACGTCGCGCCCCACCCGGAGTGTGGATGCGGTGCGGTTGACGCGTCGGCGGCGCGCGACAATGACCAGGTGACCACCCCGCGCCTATCGCGGGCCGCACGGGGATACGAAAGAGGGGCGCATGTCGGATCTTCCGCGTAAGGCAGTGACCCGGACCGCGAAGCTCGCCGCGCTACCTCTCGGCTTCGCGGGCCGAGCCACCTTGGGTCTGGGCAAGCGAATCGGGGGGCGACCGGCCGAGGTTGTGGCCAGCGAGTTGCAGCAGCGAACCGCCGAGCAGTTGTTCAAGACGCTGGGCCAGCTGAAGGGGGGCGCCATGAAGTTCGGTCAGGCGCTGTCCGTCTTCGAGGCCGCGCTTCCCGAGGAGGTCGCGGGGCCCTACCGGGCCGCGCTGACCAAGCTCCAGGACGCGGCGCCGCCGATGCCCGCCCGTACCGTGCACGATGCGCTGGCCAAGCGGCTGGGCGACGGCTGGCGGGAGATGTTCGCGCAGTTCGAGGACAAGCCCGCCGCGGCGGCGTCCATCGGCCAGGTGCACCGCGCGGTGTGGCACGACGGCCGCGAGGTCGCGGTCAAGGTGCAGTACCCGGGCGCGGGTGAGGCGCTGCTGTCCGATCTGTCGCAACTCGGCCGGGTGGCCAGGCTGTTCGGGCCGCTGATCCCGGGCATGGACATCAAGCCGCTGATCAGCGAGCTGCGCGACCGGGTCTCCGAGGAGCTGGACTACGAGTTGGAGGCGGCCGCCCAGCACGCGCACGCCGCCGAGTTCGCCGACGACCCCGACGTCGTGGTGCCCGATGTGGTCTACCAGGCGGACCAGGTGCTGGTCACCGAGTGGCTGGACGGTGTGCCGCTGGCCGAGGTGATCTCCGGCGGCAGCCAGGAGGAGCGCGACCGGGCGGGGCAGCTGCTGGCCCGCTTCCTGTTCGCCGGACCGGCCCGCACCGGGCTGCTGCACGCCGATCCGCATCCGGGCAACTTCCGGCTGCTGGTCGACGACGGCCCGGCCGACGGCTGGCGGCTCGGCGTACTGGACTTCGGCACGGTGGACCGGCTGCCGGACGGGCTGCCGCTGCCGATCGGCGCCTCGCTACGACTGGCGCTGGACGGCGACGCGGAGGCGGTGCACGCGATGCTGTGCCAGGAGGGGTTCGTCAAGCCGTCGATCCAGCTCGACCCGGACGCGGTGTTGGACTATCTGCGGCCGATCATCGAACCGGCCCGGGTGGCGGAGTTCACCTTCGGGCGCGGCTGGATGCGCCATCAGGCGGCCCGGGTCGCCGATCCGCGGTCGCCCGCCTACCAGTTGGGCAAGCAGTTGAACCTGCCGCCGTCGTATCTGCTGATCCACCGGGTGACGCTGAGCACCATCGGGGTGCTGTGCCAGTTGGACGCCACGGTGCGGCTGCGCGACGAACTGCTCGACTGGCTGCCGGGCTTCGCCGAGGAGGAGGAGTCCGAGACGGCGTGAGCTACCACCAGGCGGAGTCGAGACGGCCCTCGATCCCGCGGATGTTGGCCCGGGCGCACTCCTCGCAGAAGTAGCGGCGGACACCGCCCTCCACGGAGCAGGTCCAGGTGATCGGCAGGGGTTCGGCG
This sequence comes from Streptantibioticus rubrisoli, assembly GCF_024436055.1. Classification (GTDB taxonomy): domain Bacteria; phylum Actinomycetota; class Actinomycetes; order Streptomycetales; family Streptomycetaceae; genus Streptantibioticus_A; species Streptantibioticus_A rubrisoli. The sequence goes on from NZ_JANFNH010000010.1 coordinate 93,396, forward strand.
GCGGTGCCGCAGCGGGCACAGGCCACGGGCTCCGATGGCGCGGAAGCGTCGTCAGAAGCGGGTTGCTGAGTCTTCTGATCCACCTACCGACGATACCTCTGCCCGCCGGACGGAACGGGACACAACGCACCGCGGGACCGGTCCCCTGAGGGAACCGGTCCCGCGGTGCGGCGTCGGCTACTGCATCACCACGAGGGCGAGTGCCCGCCGGGCCCGCAGCGAGGCCCGCTCGGCCCGCCGCTGAAGCCGCCGGGCCCGCAGCAGCCGCCGGGCGACCCGTTCGGACTCGGCCTCGTAGAGCCTTTCCTGCACATGCGCCCGGGCCAGGGCTTCTTGGATGAGATGCATCTCGTGGGTCCTGTTCTGACGCGCTGGCGCGCCTGCGAAACGGGCGGGGATATCGGTGGCGGACATGGTCATCGGAGCCTGCTTCTGGGGGTCGTGCGTCGGGGGGTTGTCGATAGTTGCGGGGGCACGGAGCTTCATGCCAGGACCTCGTTCTTGCGCGGACGGCCACGCGGCCGCTTGCGGGGCACCACGACACCCTGGACGAACAGCTCACCGCCCCAGACGCCCCACGGCTCGCGGCGCATCTTGGCGCCCGCGAGGCACGCCTCGCGCACCGGGCAGGTCTGGCACAGCGACTTGGCGTACTCGACGTCAGCCGGGGTCTCGGCGAAGAAGACCTCCGGGTCGTACGACCGGCACGGGACGGGCACGCCGAGGCGCTCGATCTCGTCGTCGAGCGCGGTGAGGGGTAGCAACGGGACCTCCGGAGATGCGGTCTGGGCGGGCGGGGGGATCGTTTCGGAAGGCGGTACGGACGGGGCGTGCGGTTCGGGGTGCACGGTCGTGTCTTCCTCGTCTGTCGGTCCGGCGGTGGCCGGACGTGGTCGGTACCGGGTCGGCTTTTCCGAGGCCCCTTCGCCTGTCTCACTCGCGCAAACAGAAGGGCCGCGGATCCCGGTTTGCGGGTTCCGCGGCCCTGGAAGGTGCCGACCTGATGTCGTATCAGGCTGGATCTCTCCAGGGTTTGAGCCCACGGAAGGCCCGCATCTTGCGGTGGTGCTGCGTCGCTACGGTCGTGCTGCCATCGGCCGCGAAGCCGCTGGCAAAGGCGGCGGAGCCGCCGAAGCCGCCATTCGCCTCAAGGAGTCCGGCACCGTTGGCCCACGACGCATAGGCGTACGCCTGTGCCGCCACTGCCACCGATGCCTGGGTCGGTCGCTCGTTGGTGACAGCGAGCAGGCCGGTGCCGCGTTCGGCGGCGGCCGGAATGACGGAGGAGCCGGGCAGGCAGGAGGCGACGGCCGGACGACCGGTCATTTTCACGGTGTTGATGAAGCTGGTCATTGGGCTCGCCTCCTCTCGGCGTCTCGTAGGGCGTATGGAACTGGGTCGTGCGAAGTCGTGCTGGTTCAGTACATCACGGCTGCCTCGGCCCCCGGAAGGGGCCTCAGTGACCGTGCTCCCGCAGGCTATGAGGATTTCCTCGGCCCACGCAAACTATTTTTCCAACGAATCCTCAACCGGCCCATCAGGAGCCCCACCAGGCGTTTTTCCGGAATCCGAAGTTCCGCACTCGTCGTTGCCCGATCCGGGCTCCTCACCCGCGCACAGCGCCAGGACATCGGCGCCGAACCGCCGCAGCTTGCGGGCTCCCACCCCGGCGATCCGGCTCAGCCCGGCCGCGTCCGACGGCACCGTCTCGGCGATCGCCAGCAGCGTCTTGTCGGTGAACACGCAGTACGGCGGCTGGCCCAACTGCCGCGCCTGCTCGCTACGCCATTCGCGCAGCCGCTCGTAGAGGCCCTCGTCCAACTCGGAGGGGCAGTCCTCGCAGCGCATCAGCTTGATCTCGCCCGCCTCGGACAGACTGCGCCCGCACACCCGGCAGTGCACCGGACCGCGCCTGCGCCGCCCGACCGCAGGCCGCTCCACACCGGACCGCGCACCGCCCCCCGGCGCCCCACCGCGCGCCGCCGTCCCCGGGCGCAGCCCGGTCAGGAAGCGCGAGGGCCGACGGCCCGCACGCCCACCGGGAGCCCGGGAGAGTGACCAGGAAAGGGCGAGGTGGCGACGGGCCCGGGTGACGCCCACATAGAGCAGTCGCCGCTCCTCCTCCACCTGCTCGTCGGTCTTGGCGTAGGTGATGGGCACCATGCCCTCGCTGAGCCCGACCAGGAACACCGCGTCCCACTCCAGGCCCTTGGCGGCGTGCAGTGAGGCGAGCGTGACGCCCTCGACGGTGGGGGCGTGCTGGGCGCCCGCCCGCTCGTCGAGTTCGGCCACCAGATCGGCGAGCGTGGCCTGCGGCCGGGCCCGTACGAAGTCCTCGGCGAGCCGGACCAGGGCGGCCAGTGACTCCCAGCGGTCGCGCACCGCACCGGAACCGGCGGGCGGCTCGGGGGTCCAGCCACGCGAGCCGAGCACCGCGCGCACCTGCGCGGGCACATCGGCCTCGTCCAGACCGGCCCCCGCCCCTCCCCCGGCGCGGGCCGCGCCACGCAGCAGCATTCCGGCCTCCCGCACCTCGGGGCGCTCGAAGAACCGCTCGGCGCCGCGCAGTTGGTACGGCACCCCGGCGTCCGCGAGGGCCTGCTCGTAGACCTCGGACTGGGCGTTGACCCGGTAGAGGACGGCGATCTCGCTGGGCCGGACCCCGCTCGCGATGAGGTCCCTGATGCGGCGGGCGGTGCCCTCCGCCTCGGCGGGCTCGTCCGCGTACTCGGTGAAGGCGGGCTCCGGTCCCGGCTCGCGCTGTGAGACCAGCTCCAGCCGGTGGGCGGCGGCCTGGCCGCGCGCCTGTGCCAGCAGGCCGTTGGCCAGGTGCACCACCTGCGGGGTGGACCGGTAGTCGCGCACCAGCTTCACCACGGTGGCGTCCGGGTAGCGGGCACGGAAGCTCAGCAGGAACTCGGGGGTGGCGCCGGTGAAGGAGTAGATGGTCTGGCTGGCGTCCCCGACCACGCACAGGTTGCCGCGGCCGCCCACCCACAGGTCGAGCAGCCGCTGCTGCAGCGGGCTGACGTCCTGGTACTCGTCGACGACGAAGTGCTGGTACTGCGAGCGGACCTGCTCCGCCACGTCGTACCGCTCCTCCAGCACGCCCACTGTGAGCAACAACACATCTTCGAAGTCGATCACCGAGCGTTCCCGCTTGAGTTGCTCATAGGCGGTGTAGACCCGGGAGATCTCGGCGGGATCGCGCGGCGCCTCGCGGCCCGCCTTGGCAACGGCGGCCGGATAGTCCTCGGGCACCGTCTGGGTGACCTTGGCCCACTCGATCTCGCCCGCCACGTCCCGCAGTTCGTTGCGGTCCAGCCGGATCCGCACACGCGCCGCGGCCTCCGCCACCAACTGGACCTTGCGCTCGACCAGTTGGGGCAGCGGGCCGCCGACCACCCTCGGCCAGAAGTACTGGAGTTGGCGCAGCGCCGCCGCGTGGAAGGTACGCGCCTGCACCCCGCCCGCGCCGAGCTGCCGCAGCCGTCCGCGCATCTCGCCCGCGGCTCGCGCGGTGAAGGTGACCGCCAGCACGCTGGCGGGCTGCACTATGCCAGCACGCACCCCGTAGGCGATCCGGTGGGTGATCGCCCTGGTCTTGCCGGTGCCCGCACCGGCGAGCACACACACCGGCCCGTGCAGCGCGGTCGCCACCGCGCGCTGCTCGGGGTCAAGGCCCTCCAGTACCGCGTCGGCCCCCTCCGGCGGTTCCGGGAACTGGGTCGACGGCGGCACGGCTGGGAACAAAGGGGAGTCCGTTGCTGCTGTCACCCCGCCATGCTGCCAGGTCCACCGGGACGCCCGGGAAAGTTATCCACAGGCGGAGTTGTCCACAGGCCCCGCCCGGACGCTCTTCCTCCGGGCTACTGTCGACCTCCGGGCTACCGTCGACCGGACGGCCGCCTGGGAATGGTCCGCGATGGTTTCGCGTTCCACCACTGCACTCACCCCACGGCCGTGGCCGAGCGGCTCACCCATGCCGAACGCGCCTGCCGAACCCGCCAAGATCAGGAGGACCGATGCCGGGGACCATCACGATGTACAGCACCACCTGGTGCGGCTACTGCCGCCGTCTGAAGAGCCAGATGGACCGCGAGGGAATCGCGTACACCGAGATCAACATCGAGCAGGACCCGGAGTCGGCGGCCTTCGTCGAGAAGGCGAACGGCGGCAACCAGACCGTGCCGACCGTCCTCTTCGCGGACGGCAGCACCCTGACCAACCCCTCCCTCGCCCAGGTGAAGGCGAAGGTAGGGGTCTGAGCCGGTCAGCCGCGCGGCAGTGGCTCGCCGAACCACAGCTCGATCAGCCGGGCGGCAATGGAGATGCCGGTCGGCGGCAGCACGTCGCCGTGCCCGATGGCCCGCCGGTACTCCTCACGGGAGAACCAGCGGGCCTCGTGGATCTCATCCCCGTCCACGCTGATCTCGGATGAGGTGGCCCTCGCCATGAAGCCGAGCATCAGGCTGGAGGGGAACGGCCAGGGCTGGCTGGCCACGTAGGACACCTCGCCGACGCGGACGCCCGCCTCCTCCAGGACCTCGCGGACCACCGCCTGCTCGATGGACTCACCCGGCTCCACGAAGCCCGCCAGCGTGGAGAACCGCCCCTCGGGCCAGTGCACCTGGCGGCCGAGCAGCGCCCGGTCCTGCTCGTCGGTGACCAGCATGATCACCGCCGGGTCGGTGCGCGGATAGTGCTCAGCGCCGCACGCCGGGCAGCGGCGCACATGGCCCGCGGCGGCGATCACCGTCCGCTGACCGCAGCGCGAGCAGAACCGGTGCAGCCGCTGCCAGTTCTCCAGCGCCACCGCGTGCACCATCAGGCCCGCGTCCCGCTCGGAGAGCAGCCCGCCGACCTCACGCAGCCCGGCCGGGCGGGCGGCGTCGTCCATCCGCCCGGGCAGCGCGTCCTTCTGCAGCGCGAAGTAGCTCACGCCCTGTTCGTCAGTGCCCAGGAAGTAGCGGTGCTTCTCGGTGGCCGGTGCGTCGAAGGAGGGCACCAGCACGAGTTCGGTGCGGCCGTCGGCGGTGTCCTCCACCAGCACCTGGCCGCCGGAGACCACCAGCACCCGGGTGGACGGGTGGCTCCAGGCGGCGGCCAACCAGGCCTCGTCCAGCCGGTGGTGGGCGGCCCGGTCGATGCCGGGGCGGGCGAGCGCGAGCGGCTTGCCGCTCACCATGCCGATGGCTGCGGGGTTCTGCGTGCCCGGGGCGAGGGGCAGGTCACTTACGGACAAGACGGCTTCCAACTCCCCGTATCGGGTGGATGGTTACTCACTCAGCGGAACCCGAGCAGATCACACGGGTGGTCAACGCTGCCAATTCTCGGCCAGTTCGCTCCACAGGTACGCGGTGGTTTCCACGCCCTTGAGGAGCAGATCGAGCTCGACCTTCTCGTTCACCGAGTGCCAACCGTCGGACGGCACGGAAATTCCCAGGAACAGCACCGGGACGCCGAGCACGTCCTGCAGATCGGCGGCAGGACCGGAGCCACCCTCACGAGTGAACCGCACGGTCTTGCCGAAGGCCCGCTCCATCGCCCGCACCGTGGACCGCAGCGCGGGGTGGTCCAGCGGCGTCAGGCAGGGGCGGGTGGTGCCCCAGAAGGTGATCTCGTGCCGGATCCCGGCGGGCAGCCGATCGGCGACCCAGTCCCGTACCGACTGTTGGATCTTGGCCGGGTCCTGGCCCGCGACCAGCCGGAACGACAGCTTCAGATGGGCGGAGGCGGGGACGATGGTCTTGCCGCCGGGCCCGGTGTAGCCGCCGTAGAAGCCGTTGACCTCGGCGGTCGGGCGGGCCCAGACGCGCTCCAGGGTGGTGTACCCGGACTCGCCCAGCACCCCGTGGGACTTGGCGGTACGCAGCCAGGAGGCCTCGTCGAAGGGCAGCTCGGCGAACAGCTGCCGCTCCCGGTCGGTGAGTTCGGTCACATCGTCGTAGAAGCCGGGGATGGTGACCCTGCGGTCCGCGTCGTGCAGCGCGGCCACCAGCCGGGCCGCCTCGGTGGCCGGGTTGGGCACCGCGCCGCCGAAGGAGCCGGAGTGGATGTCCTGGTCCGGCCCGTACAGATCGATCTGGCAGTCGGCGAGGCCGCGCATACCGGTGCACACGGTCGGGGTGTCCGCGGACCACATGCCGGTGTCGGAGACGATCACCGCGTCACAGGCGAGGCGGTCGGCGCGCTCGCGCAGCAGGGCGGCGAAGTTTGGCGAGCCGGACTCCTCCTCGCCCTCGATCAGCAGCTTGAGGTTGACGGCGGGCGCGTGCCTGCCGGTGGCGGCCAGGTGCGCGCGTACCCCCAGGGTGTGGAAGAACACCTGGCCCTTGTCGTCGGCCGCGCCGCGCGCGTACATCCGGCCGTCCCGTACCACCGGTTCGAACGGCTCGCTGTGCCAGCCGTCCTCGCGGGCGGCGGGCTGCACGTCGTGGTGCCCGTAGACCAGCACGGTCGGCGCGTCGGGGTCGCCGGACAGCCACTCCGCGTAGACCGCGGGCAGGCCCGCGGTCGGCCAGACCTCCGCGATCGGGAAGCCGGTGGCGCTGAGCTCCGCCGCGAGCCACTCGGCGCTGCGCGCCACGTCCTTGGAACGCTCCGGGTCGGCGGAGACGGAGGGGATCCGCAGCCACTCGACGAGGTCGTCGAGGAAGGCCGCGCGGTGCGCGTCGATGTACGCGCGGACGGCGTTGTCCGGTGCGGTGCTCATGCGCCCGAGCCTAACGGGGACGATCCGAACACTTCACCCCGCAGGGTCCTCGGCCAGCTCACCGCGCAGCAGCCGCTCCAGCGCGGGCCGGTCGGGCAGCGCGGCGGGGCGGACCACCTGCCCGGTGCGTACGTGGACGAAGGCCGCCGTCACCCGCTCCGGGGGCAGACCGTGCTGCTCGGCCCAGGCGAGCCGGTAGACGGCGAGCTGGAGCGGGTCGGCGGTCGGCCTGCGGCCGGTCTTCCAGTCGATCACCTCGAAGCCGTCGCCGTCCCGGTACACCGCGTCGATCCGGCCGCGCACCACCCGCCCGGCCAGCACCAGCTCGAAGGGCGCCTCGACGCGGTACGGGGTGCGCTGCGCGTACGGGGTGCGCAGATACGCCTCCTTGAGCGCCGCCAGGTCCCGCTCGTCGGCGACCTCCTGGTCGCCGTCCGGCTCCACCCCGGTCAGCTCGTCCAGGCCGATCAGCGGGAGCTCCTCGAAGCGGGACTCCACCCAGGCGTGGAACAAGGTGCCGCGCCGGGCCTCGGGACGCGGCTCGCGCGGCATGGGGCGGGCCAGCTCACGGGCGAAGTCATCGGGGTCGGCGGCGAGCCGCAGCAGCTGTGAGGCGGACAGCGACCGCGGCACCGGCACCTCCCGCACGGTCGAGCGGGCGCGGCGCAGCTCCCCGGCGAGCGCGCCGAGGTCCCGGTCCCAGGACTCGACGAGCCGCGCCTCCTCCGGCGACAGCGCGGGGCCCGCGGCCGGGCCGGACGGGGGGTGCTCTCGGGCGCCGGGGGCCGGGTCGGCGGCGGGTGCATGATCCGGGCTGTGGTCGACTTGGGCAGGTATGGGACGATTTGTCGACCAGTCGTCCCACTCGCCGTCCAGCGGATGCTCGTCCTCCGGTAGGAGGCCGTCGAACTCGTCATCCGGCGGCGAGTCCAAGAAGTCCTCGTCCGGCGGCGCAGCCTCGAAGGCGTCCTGCGGTGCGAAACCGTCGAAGTCGTCGCCCACCACCGGCGGCCACTGCGGGTCGTGCCCGCCGCCCTGGTCGGTCGGCGCGTCGAGCAGCGCCAGTACCGTCTTCGCCGCCTGGCGACGGCGCTCCAGCGCCTCGGGGTCCAGCGGCAGCGGCCAGGCGTGGTCGGTGTCTGCCTCCAGGGCCGGGTTCTCCGCGTCAGTGGCCGGTTCGTCCGCCCAGTGCTCGATCTCGCCGTGGCCCGCCTCGCAGTGCGCGCGCAGCCGCAGCAGGAAGTCCGAGGGGCCGCGCCGCTTCTTCTGCGTGGGACCCCACCAGTGCCCGGAGGCGAGCAGCAGCGAGCGCGGGCGGGTGAACGTCACATATCCCAGGCGGAGTTCCTCGGTGGAGTTGTGCTCCTTCATCGCCGACTTGAACTCGTCAAGTCCCCGCTTGGTCCACTCGCCGACATCCGGCAGCGTGGCCGCGTCGCCGCGCAGCGAGTGCGGCAGCACCTTTCCCTGCCAGGGCCACAGTTCGCGCACCTTGGTGCTGGGGAAGGCGTCGCGCACCAGGCCCGGCACCGCCACCACGTCCCACTCCAGGCCCTTGGACTTGTGCGCGGTCAGCACCTTGACCGTGTTCTCGCCGCCCGGCAGCGAGCCGTCAAGCCCCTTCTCGAACCGCTCGGCCGTGCGCAGGAAGGCGAGGAAGGCCAGAAGGGTGGCATCGCCGTCCAGTGAGGCGAAGTTGGCGGCGATGTCCAGGAAGGACCGCAGCGTCTCCCGGCGGCGGGCGGCCAACGCCTGTGGGGACGCCGACAGTTCGACCTCCAGGCCGGTGACCGCCAGCACCCGGTGCAGCACGTCCATCAGCGGTTCGGCCAGCGAGCGCCGCAGATCGCGCATCTCGGCCGCGAACCGGGCGAACCGCTCCCGGGCCTCCGGCGAGAACGGCAGCCCGTCGTCGGGCTGTTGGGCGTCCAGGAACGTCTCCAGGGCGTCGGCGAGCGAGACGACCTCGGCCGGGTCGACACCCTCGACGGCCTGCGCCAGCCGGTCCTGCTCACCGTCCGCCGACCCGTACCGTACGAGCAGCCGGGCGCGGCGGCCGAGCAGCGCCAGATCGCGCGGGCCGATCCGCCAGCGCGGGCCGGTGAGCAGCCGGACCAGGGCGGAGTTGGCCGTCGGATCGTGCAGCACCTGACAGGTGGCGACCAAGTCGGCGACCTCGGGCAGGTGCAGCAGCCCGGACAGGCCGACGACCTCCACGGGGACGTCCCGGGCCACCAGCGCGGCGTGGATGTCGGCGAACTGGCCCGTGGTGCGGCACAGCACGGCGATCTCGCCGGGCGGGGTGCCGGTGGCCACCAGATGGCGTATCGAGTCGGCGAGCCAGTCGATCTCCTCGCGCAGCGTGCCCAGCAGGGCGCAGCGCACCACACCGTCGCGCTCCGCGCCGGGCGCGGGGCGCAGCGCCGCGACGCCCGCGTGCCGACCCCGCAGTGGCGCCGCCAACTCGTTGGCGAAGTCCAGCAGTCGGCCACCACTGCGCCGGTTCTCGCTCAGCGAGTACCGGCGGGCCAAGGTGCCGTCGGCGGCCCGGAAGTGCGTGGGGAAGTCGTCCAGGTTGGCCACCGAGGCGCCGCGCCAGCCGTAGATCGCCTGGCAGGGGTCGCCGACCGCGGCGACCGGATGGCCCGTGCCGTCGCCGAACAGCCCGGCCAGCAGCAGGCGTTGGGCGACTGAGGTGTCCTGGTACTCGTCGAGCAGCACCACGGCGAACTCCTCCCGCAGCAGCGCGCCGACCTCCGGGTGGGTGAGGGCGAGCGTGGCGGACAGGGCGATCTGGTCGCCGAAGTCGATCAGACCGCGCTGACTCTTCTGCTCCCGGTACACCAGGACGAGCCCGGCCAGGTCGGCGCGGGCCCGTACGGCGGGCGCCACCTCGCGCACCCAGGCGAAGCCGCGCCGGTCCGGGTCGAGTTGGTCGAGCCGCTCGGTGAGCGCGGCGTCGTGGTCGCGCAGCCGCGGTACCGGCACCAGGTGTTCGGACAGTTCGCCATCGAGCGCCAGCAGGTCGGCGGTGAGCGCGGGCAGCCCCTTGGTGAGCGCCGGATACGGGCCGGGGGCGGCCTGGAGCACTCGGGCGGCCAGTTGGTACCGGGTGGCGTCGGCCAGCAGCCGGGCGTCGGGCTCAAGGCCGATGCGCAGTCCATGGTCTTTCAGCAGTTGTCCGGCGAAGGCGTGATACGTGGAGATTCGCGGATCTCCAGGCATCTCGTCCGGATTCGCCGGATCCGGGTCGGTAATGCCCGCCTGTACCAGTGCCTTGCGCACCCGCTCGGACAGCTCGCCCGCCGCCTTGTTGGTGAACGTCAGCCCCAGCACCTGCTCGGGCGCGACCTGCCCGGTGCCGACCAGCCAGACCACCCGCGCCGCCATCACGGTGGTCTTCCCCGACCCGGCCCCGGCCACGATGACGTTCGGGGCGAGGGGTGCGGTGATACACGCCATCTGCTCCGCGGTGAACGGGATGCCGAGGAGCTCCTTGAGCTGCTCGGGGTCGGTGATACGGGAAGACACCCCAGTGAGGCTAACGGGCACCACTGACAGTCGGCGCCGATCGCCCGTTACTCCACCACCTGCCGCCCCTCGGGCCGGGCGCTGCACGCCCGGCGGAACGAGCAGCGTTCGCAGTGCTGGCCCGGGGTGGGGGTGAAACGTTCGTCCAGGACCCGGCCCGCGGCGGTGACCAGGAGGTCGGCAGCCCAGTCGCCGTCCAGCGGTGGTTGCGCCTGCACCTTCGGCAGGGCGTCGCCGCCCTCCTTGCGTACCGCTCCCTGGCGCAGGTGCACCAGCTCCGCGCCGCCTGGCCGGGTTCCGTGGTCGCCCAACGCGCCTTCGCGGACGGCGAGTTGGTAGACGGCGAGCTGCGGGTGCCGGGCGACCTCCGCGGCGGTCGGCGGGGTTCCCTTGCCGGTCTTGAAGTCGACCACGTACAGGCTGCCTTCGGCGTCCCGTTCCACCCGGTCCATGCTGCCGCGGATCCGCACCGCGTACTGGCCCGCCTCAAGGGTGACGTCGAAGCCGTGCTCCGAGGCGACCGGTTCCCGGCCGCGCTCCATGACGTGCCAGCGCAGGAAGCGCTCCAGCGCGGCCCGCGCCTGCTCCCGTTCCTGCCGCGACTTCCAGGGCGCGTCGAAGGCGAGCGCGTCCCAGACCGAGTCCAGCCGCGCCATCAGCACGTCGAGCGCGGCCGGGCTACGCCCGGTGGCGACCTCGTCGGCGAGCACATGGACGACGTTGCCGAAGCCCTGGGCGGCGGTCGACGGGTCGTCGGCCCGCACCTCCCGGCCGAGGAACCACTGCAGCGCACAGGTGTTGACGAGCTGGTCCAGCGCGCTGCCGGACAGCGTCAGCGGCCGGTCCCGGTCACGCAGCGGGGCGGTGGCGCGGGTCGGCTCATTAAGTCCCCACCAGCGTTCCGGATGGGCGGCCGGCACCAGGGGGTACCCCTCGTCATCGCGCAGTGCCGCCAGCCGGGCCAGCCGGGTGGCGGCCGCGGCGCGCAGCGCGGGGGAGGCGGCGGGGTCGACGGTGGTGGCGCGCAGTTCGGCGACGAGCGCGGCCACCGAGAGCAGCCGGCGGGGCCGGTGCGTCACGTCAAGCGGCTCCACGCCAAGTTCCGACAGGAAGCGGGACGGCTGGTCACCGTCGTCCGCCGGGGCCTTGACCGCGGTGACGACGAGCCGCTCCTTGGCGCGGGTGCAGGCGACGTAGAACAGCCGCCGCTCCTCGGCGAGCAGGGCGCCCGGCGGAAGCGGTTCGGCGAGCCCGTCGCGGCCGATCCGGTCCGCCTCAAGCAGTGAGCCACGGCGCCGCAGGTCGGGCCACAGGCCCTCCTGTACGCCCGCCACGACCACCAGCCGCCACTCAAGTCCCTTGCTGCGGTGGGCGGTCATCAAACTGGCCGCCTCCGGGCGGACGGCCCTGCGGGACAGCACGTCCGCCGCGATGTCCTGCGCGTCCAGTTCCTCAAGGAAGTTCAGCGCGCCCCGACCGCCGGTGCGCTGCTCGGCACGGGCCACGGTCTCGAACAGCGCGCAGACCGCGTCGAGGTCCCGGTCGGCGTTACGGCCCGCCGCGCCGCCGCGCAGTGCGGCGCGCTCCAGCCGCTCCGGCCACGAGGTGCCGGACCATAGGCACCACAGCGCCGCCTCCGCGGTACCGCCACGGGCGAGGATCCCGCGCGCCTGCCGCAGCAGCCCGCCCAACTGCTGGGCGCGCCTGGCGTACCCGGGGTCATGCGCCACCAGCAGCTCCGGCCGCGCCAGCGCCTCCGTGATCAGCACGTCCGACGGCCGGGGCACCGCTCGTCCGGCGGCCCGCTCCTCCTCCCGCAACGCCCGCCCCAGGCGCCGCAGTTCGGCGGCGTCCATACCGCCGAGGGGCGAGGTGAGGAGGGTCAGGGCGTCCTCTACGGGGAGCCAGGCGGGTTCCGGCTCGGCGGTGGCGGGGGCGTCGGGCTCCGCCGTTGCCGGGACGGGGACCTCCAGGGCCGCATCGGGCGCCGCCGCTTGGGGGGCGGCGGCGTCGGGCCCCGCGTTCGCCGGAACGGCAACCTCCGGTTCGGCGGCCGCCGCAGGCGCCCACGGCGCGCCCGCCTCGCGGGGCGCGGGGACGGCCGAGGTGTCGCCGCCCTCCGCCAGCACCGCGTTCGCCGCGACCCGTAGCGCCAGCAGCAGCGGGGCCACCGCTGGTTCCTGGCGCAGCGGAAGGTCGTCACCGGTGATCACCACGGGGACGCCCGCGGTGGTCAGGGCGCGGCGCAGCGCGGGAAGGGAGCGCGCGCCCGCGCGCACCAGTACCGCCATCTCCCGCCACGGAACGCCATCTTCCAGGTGTGCCCGGCGCAGGATGTCGGCGATGTTGTCGGTCTCGGCGCCCGGCGTCGGGTACGTGACGACCGCCACGCTCCCACCGTCCCGTACCGCCGTCAGCTCGCGATGAGCGCGTACCGCCTCCGCCGGGAGGCGGGTGAGCGGCATCCGGCGGGTGATCAGGCGGGTCGCGGCCAGCAGGTCGGCGCCCGCGCGCCGGGAGACGCCGAGCACCTGGACGGGGGCCGGGCGGCCGTCCGCGCGGCGGAAGTCGGTCGGGAAGTCAAGGATGCCGCCCACGTCCGCGCCCCGGAACGCGTAGATGGACTGGTCGGGATCGCCGAACGCCACCAAGGTGCGGCCGCCGCCCGCGATCGCCCGCAGCAGCCGCAACTGCGCGGCGTCGGTGTCCTGGTACTCGTCGACGAACACCGCGTCGTACCGCCCGCTGTCCGGACCCAGCCGTTCCGCCAGCAGGGCCGCGCGGTGCACCAACTCCGCGTAGTCGATGGCCCCTTGGGCATCCAGTACATCGAGGTACTCGGCAAGGAAACCGGCCGCCGCCGCCCAGTCCGGCCGCCCGGCCCTGGCCGCGAAGGCGGTCAGCTGATCGGGTCCGAGGCCCAGCTCACGGCTGCGCGCCAGGACCGCCCGCACCTCGTCCGCGAAGCCCCGGGTGGTCAGGCAGGCGCGCAGCTCGTCCGGCCAGCGCACCGAGCCCAGGCCCGCCCGCTCCAGCTCGACCTGCCCGGCCAGCAGGTCCCGTACCGCCAGGTCCTGCTCGGGGCCGGACAGCAGGCGCAGCGGGTACGCGAACAGCTCGGGGTCCTGGTGGGCGCGGACGAACCCGTAGGCGAACGAGTGGAAGGTGGTGGCGCGGGGCGCGCCCACACCGCCGAGCCGGGCCGCGATACGGTCGCGCAGTTCGACGGCGGCCCTGCGGCTGAAGGTCAGCACCAGGATCCGCTCGGGGTCGGTGCCCTGGCGCACCCGCTGCGCCACCGCCTCCACCAGCGTCGTCGTCTTTCCGGTGCCGGGACCGGCGAGCACCAGAAGCGGTCCGTCCGCGTGGTCAACCACCGCGCCCTGCCTGGCGTCCAGAACAGGGAGCGCGGACGGTTCCGGACGGGTGCGGACCAACCGGTAGCCGCCGACGGCCGCGGTACGGGCGGGCCGGTCGGCGGTGGGACGAGTGGACGAGGAGGTCACGTGGATCGGCGGTTCCGGTTCCGTGCGGGGTGGTACTGGGCGCGTTGGCGCGGTTCGCGGACAGCCCCCGACGCTACGCGACGCGCCTTGGACGGTTCATCGCGGCTCTCCGCCTCAGCCTGCTCCCACGACCGCTCCGGCGTCCCGGAAACCCCGCGACGATCATCAGCCTCACTCGTTCGGGGGCGGCGCCGGGCGCTGACCTGGGCCGCTACTCCGTACGGGCGGCGGCTGGCATGCCGGGCGCCCGAATGGCGGAAGCTGGATGGTGTGAGCAGCCGGTCGTCAGCCGCCCCCGCCCGTCCCGCGTGCCGGGCTCTGCGCCGCGCGGCCGTCCCAGCGGGCCCGTGCCATGTCCAGCCTCGGTATGTGGCCGTCGGCGGAGCGCGCGGCGGAGCGCAGCGGGGTGCCCTCCTCGCGGTACCGCGCGAGCGCGCGCAGCTCGTGTCCGGGCAGCAGCACACCGTCCGCCCGCACCACGCGCCACCAGGGCACCGCGCCGCCGTACAGCGCCATCACCCGGCCCACCTGCCGGGGTCCTCCCTCCTCCAGCCACTCCGCGACGTCGCCGTAGGTCATCACCCTGCCGGGCGGAATCAGTTCGGCGACGCCGAGCACGCGCTCCGCGTATTCGGGGAGCTGGGCGGGCTCCTCCAGGAACCGGTTCTCGCTCATGCCGCCCATCCTCGCGCAACCCACCGACAACCCCGGAGGTTTTCCACAGGGCGGTCCGGCGGCCGAGCGGTGCGGCACGTGGACGCATACCATCCGGGGTGCGCGCCCTCGAAATGCACCCTCATGCCCCCTTACGAGGTCCGGTCATGCCACCATCTTCCGGGCGGTGACTGGTGATACGAGATCAAGAACCAACGGCCGGAGAGCTGGGCGACAAGGCGCAGGACGCACTCCGCGCCTCTTCAGGGCTGCCCGCGACCATGGCGACGGGTAGCCCCGAGGGACCCGATACCCCCGAGCGGCCCGACCCGGACCCGGCGGACGCTGACGCCGCGCCCCCGCCCCCGGAGCGGACCAGCCCGCCCCCGCCCGCGGACCGCGCAGACGACGTGGAGCGCGCAGACGACGTGGGCCGCGCAGACGACGTGGAGCGCGCCGACCATCCCCCGAATCCGGAACCGCCCGCGAGCCCCGCGACCGAGGCCGTACAGGCCGCCACCGCCCCCCAGCGGCACCCGGCGGGAGCGGCGCACCCGCCGACCGGCGCGCACCCGGTGAGCGGGCAGCCCGCCGTGGAGCACGTCGACGAGCTCGCGGGCGACGAACCGCTGCTGGCCGCCCGGGTGCACCGTCCGGTGGACCTGCTCAGGTTCCTGATGGGCATCCTCGGCGTCGGCCTGGTCCTGGCGGTCGCCGGTTTCGCGCACGCCACCACCGCCGGAGTCGCCAACGACATCGCCAACGGCGCCCGGCACGCGCCGTCCATCCTCACCAGCATCGCCGGGTTCACCGCGAGCGTCGCGGTGCTGATCGTGCCGGTCGCGTTCGCCGTGGAGCGGCTGATCAAACGGGACGGGCTACGGGTCGCCGACGGTGTGCTGGCGGCCGTGCTCGCCCATGGCGTCTCGCTCGCCGGTGACCTGTGGGTGACCAACTCCGCGCCCTCGGCGATCCGTGACGCGCTCACCAGGACCGCGCCCAGCGGCGGCATCACCGACCCGGTGCACGGCTATCTGGCGCCGGTCATCGCCTACATGACGGCGGTGGGCATGGCCCGTCGGCCGCGGTGGCGGGTGGCGCTGTGGTTCGTGCTGGTGCTGGACTCCTTCGCGGTGCTGGTCGGCGGCTACACCACACCGTTCTCGATCATCGCGACCGTGCTGATCGGCTGGACCGTCGCCTACGGCACCGTCTACGCGGTCGGCTCGCCCAACGTCCGGCCCACCGGGCGGACGCTGATGGCCGGTCTGCAGCGGCTCGGTTTCAACCCGGTCACCGCGCAGCGGCTGGACGACGGCCCGGAGGCGCCGGACTCCGAACGCGGTCGCCGCTATCTGGTGACCCTGGAGAACGCCGTTCCGCTGGACATCACCGTGGTCGACCGCGAGCAGCAGGCGCACGGCTTCTTCTACCGGGTCTGGAGACGGCTGCAACTGCGCGGCGTCAACGAGCAGCGCAACAGCCTGCAGTCGCTGCGCCAGGCACTTGAACAGGAGGCGCTGCTCGCCTACGCCGCGATCTCCGCCGGGGCGCACGCCCCGAAGCTCATCGCCACCTCCGAACTGGGCCCGGACGCGGTGATGCTGGTCTACGAGCACATCGACGGCCGCTCCCTGGACACCCTCGGCGACGAGGAGATCACGGACGCGGTGCTGGACGGCGCCTGGCGGCAGGTCAAGGCACTGCAGTCGCGTCGCATTTCGCACCGCCGACTGGTCGGCGAGTCCCTGCTGGTGGATCGTTCCGGCACGATCTACCTGACCGATCTGCGCAGTGGTGAGATCGCGGCGGGCGACATCGTGCTGCGAATGGACATCGCCCAGCTGCTGACCACCTTCGCGCTGCGGGTCGGCCCGCAGCGGTCCGTGGCCTCCGCCGTGCGGGTGCTCGGCCCGGAAGCGGTGGCGGACAGCCTGCCGCTGCTGCAACCGATCGCACTCAGCCGCTCCACCCGCGCCACCTTGCGGCAGCTCGCCAAGGAGCGGGCGGAGCGCGAGCGCGCCGCCGTCATCGAGGCCACCCGCAAGAAGACCGTGGAGCCCGTCCAGGTCTCCGGGGACCGCAAGCTCGCCAAGGCGCAGCGCAAGGCCGAGAAGGAGGCCGAGAAGCGCGCCATGGAGGAGGCGCTGGAGGCGGCCCGCGAGGAGGACCTGCTGTCGCAGATAAGGCAGCAGGTGTTGCAGATCCGGCCGCAGGCGCCCGTGCAGCCGGCCCGGCTGGAGCGCTTCAAGGCCCGCACCCTGTTCAGCTACATCGCCGGTGCGGTCGCCGGGTACTTCCTGCTCTCCCAGTTCGCCCAGCTCAAGTGGGGCGATCTGATCAGCCACGCCAACTGGGCCTGGGCGCTGGCGGTGTTGGCGCTGTCCGCGCTGACGTACATCCCGGCGGCGATGACCCTGCTGGGCTTCGTCCCGGAAAAGGTGCCGTTCGGCCGTACCGTGATGGCGCAGGTGGCGGGGAACTTCGTCAAGCTGGTGGCGCCCGCCGCGGTCGGCGGTGTGGCGCTCAACACCCGCTTCCTGCAGCGCAACGGCGTCCGCCCGGGCCTGGCGGTGGCCAGCGTCGGCGCCTCCCAACTGGCCTCGCTCAGCGGCCACATCATGCTGCTGGCGGCGTTCGGCTATCTGACCGGGACCCAGCAGACGCCGTCGCTGTCGACCTCCCGGACGGTGATCGCCGGGCTGCTGACCGCCGCCGTGCTGGTGCTGGTCGTCACGGCGGTCCCGCAGTTGCGCAAGTTCGTCTCCAGCCGACTGCGGTCGCTGTTCGCCGGTGTCGTGCCGCGCATGCTCGACCTGCTGCAGCGGCCGAAGAAGCTGGCCACCGGCGTGGCCGGTGTGCTGCTGCTGACGCTGGTGAACGTGGCGTGCCTGGACGCGGCGGTCCGCACCTTCGGCGACACCTCGCTGAGCTTCGCGAACATCGCGGTGGTCTTCCTCACCGCCAACGCCGTGGGTTCGGCGATTCCCACCCCGGGCGGTGTCGGCGCCATCGAGACGACGACCTCCACCGCTTTGATCATCTTGGGCATGCCCGGCGGGCAGGCGCTCTCCGCCGTGCTGTTGTTCAGGCTCGCCACTTTCTGGCTGCCGGTCCTGCCCGGCTGGCTCGCCTTCACCCACCTGACCCGCAAGGGCTTGCTATAGACCTTCCTACGACGGGCATGGCACCTGCCGGTCTCATCACCCGAACTTTGTTGCAGATGCGAGCGCCGCGGTTCTAACGTGCCGCATATGCGGCCCTACACCACCGGCCGGGCGGCCCGAGGGGGCCGCACCATCGACCGCACCTGACGTGCAGCCCGGAGTCCCGCCATGCCTCAGACCTTCGCCCGCCGTGTCGCCCTGCCGCCCGTCGCCGCCGCCCTGCTGCTGCCGCTGGCCGCCTGCGGCGGTGGCAAGTCCGACGCCTCCAGCTCGCCCAGTGGCAGCGGCGGCAAGACCACCATCACCGTGCTCGCCGCCGCCTCGCTGACCGACGTGTTCAAGGCCGAGCGCGCCGCGTACGAGAAGGCCCACCCCGGCATCACGGTCAAGTTCTCCTTCGCCGGCTCCCAGGACCTCGCCGCCCAGGTCAGCCAGGGCGCCCCGGCCGACGCGCTGGTCACCGCGGACACCAAGACCATGGACGGCGTGAAGAAGGACACCGGCACTCCGACGGTGATCGCCAGGAACCGGCTCACCATCGCCACCGCGCCGGGCAACCCCAAGAAGATCCACGGCCTGGGCGACCTGGCGAACCCGGGCCTGAAGGTGGTGCTCGCCGCCAAGCAGGTGCCGGTCGGCAACTACGGCGACAAGGTGCTGGCCGCCCAGCATGTGAACGTCAAGCCGGTCTCCGAGGAGGCCAGCGTGCGCGCCGTGCTGACCAAGGTGGAGCTCGGCGAGGCCGACGCGGGCATCGTCTACGTCACCGACGCGCAGTCCGCCAAGGGCAAGGTCGGCACCGTCAGCATCCCTGACGCGCAGAACGCGATCGCCTCCTACCCGGCCGCCACTCTCAACGGCTCCCAACACGCCGCCGCGGCGGCGGACTTCGTCAAGTGGCTCAGCTCCCCGCAGGCCCAGTCGATCCTGCGCTCGGCGGGCTTCCAGCAGCCATGACCAGCGACCGGCCAGCGCGGCGCCCCCGGCAGAGGACTCCGCTCGCCCTCGTCCTCCCCGCGGTGGCGGCGGTCATCTTCCTGGCGCTGCCGCTGGCCGGTGTTCTCGCCCGCGCCCCCTGGTCCGGCCTGGTCTCCCGGCTCACGGCGCCCGACGTCACCCAGGCGCTGGGACTGTCCCTCACCGTCTCCGTCTGGGCGCTGGCGCTCGCGCTGCTGGTGGGCGTACCACTGGCCTGGGTGCTGGCCCGGGTGGACTTCCCCGGCAAGACGCTGGTGCGCGCCCTGGTGATGCTGCCCATGGTGCTGCCGCCCACTGTGGGCGGCGTCGCCCTCCTGCTCGGGTTCGGCCGAAGGGGCCTGCTGGGTCCGGCACTTGAGAACCTGTTCGGGGTGACGCTGCCGTTCTCCACTCCGGGCGCGGTCGTGGCGGCGGCGTTCGTGGCGATGCCGTTCCTGGTCGTCAGCCTGGAGGGCACGCTGGTCGCGCTCCACCCGCGGTACGAGGAGACCGCCGCCTCCCTGGGGGCGCGGCCGCTGCGCGCGTTCTTCACCGTGACGCTGCCCATGACGGCCCCCGGGCTGGTCGCCGCCGCCGCGCTGTGCTGGGCGCGTGCGCTGGGCGAGTTCGGAGCGACGATCACGTTCGCCGGTAACCTGCCGGGCGTCACCCAGACCCTTCCGCTCCAGGTCTATCTGATGCTCCAGGACGACCCGGAGGGGGCGACGGCGGTGTCGCTGCTGCTGCTCGCGGTGGCGATGGTGGTGCTGATCGCGCTACGCGGCCGATGGACCGGACCGAAGCCCACCACAGTGGTGACCGCAGAGCCCCGAGCCGACGACAACCGCGCCGACGGCGCCAACGGCGGCGCCCCGCACCCCCACAGCCGCCCCGCGCCGCGCCGGGAGGCGTCCTGGTCGCTCGCCGCCGAGGTCACCGGCCTCACCCAGCTCACGCTCGCGGCGGAACCCGGCACCACGATCGCCGTCGTCGGCCCCAACGGCGCGGGCAAGACCACCTTGCTGCGGGCGCTGCTCGGCCTGACGCCGCTGGCCACCGCGCGCACGCTGGCCCTCGGCGGCGAGGACGTCGCCGCCCAGGCGCCCCACAAGCGCCATGTGGCCTGGGTGCCGCAGGACGGCGCCCTCTTCCCCCACCTGACCGCCCTGGGCAACACCGCGTACGGCCTACGGGCCCAGGGCGTCTCCCGGCGCGCCGCCCGCGCCGAGGCGCGGTCCTGGCTGGACCGGCTGGCGGTCGGTGACCTGGCGTCCCGCAGGCCGGGGCGGCTGAGCGGCGGCCAGGCCCAACGCGTGGCGCTCGCCCGGGCGTTGGCCGCCCGGCCCCGGCTGCTGCTGCTCGACGAGCCGTTGGCAGCACTTGATCAGACGACGCGCGCCCATGTGCGGCACACGCTGCGCGAGCACCTGGCGGACTTTCCCGGTGTATGCCTGATCGTCACGCACGATCCCGTCGAGGCGGTCTCGCTCGCCGATCAGGTGCTCGTACTGGAAGGCGGCCGTCCGGTGCAGTACGCCCCGCCCGCCGAGGTGTCCCGGCATCCGCGCTCGCCATGGGTGGCCCGGATGCTCGGGCGCAACGCCTGGTCGGGCCGGGTCCGGAACTCGGTGCTCGAACTGCCCGGCGGCGCCCGGCTGATGGCGGCGGAGCCGCTGCCCGACGGCACCGCGGACGGCGCGGGCGCGCTGGCGGTGGCCGGGCCCGAGGCGGTCTCGCTGCACCGCGAGCGCCCCACCGGCAGCCCGCGCAACGTCTGGCGCGGCAGGGTACGCGAGTTGACGGCGCTCGGTGCGCGGATCCGCGTCCTGGTCACGGCGGACGGGCTGGACGCGATCGCCGAGATCACCACCGCCGCCGCGGCCGAACTCGCCCTGTCCGAGGGCGAGGAGGTCTGGGTCAGCGTCAAGGCCACCGAGATCACTTTGATCGCGCTGTAGGCCGTGGCGCCGGTTGGCGCGTCTCAGGCCGCCAAACCTCCGAACCCTGACTGACCTCTGTCAAATTTTTGGTCAAGTTAACGCTGCCCGCTCCCGCGCGGCGCACCTCCTGTGATCGGGTCTGCCCTGCATCGACACCACGCGCTGTGGTGACAGCCGTTGTGGCGTCCTTACCAACGCCTGTTCGGGGAGGTTTTGTTGAGAGCACCAACCCGCAGACACCGCACCAGACGGTGGCTCACCATCTGCGCCGCGGCCGCCAGTGCGGCCCTCGTCGCCGTACCCGCGACAGCGGCCTCGGGACCGGGCGCGGCCCTTGGCCCGTACGGCAACCCGTACCGCGCCCACACCATGAAGCCGCTGGACGACGGCGGCGACAAGGGCGGTGAGGCCGACGAGATCGCCGAGGGCGCCGCCCAGTACGCGGAGGCCCGCACCTCACCCGGCACCCTCACCCCCGGCGCGTACGGTGCCGCTTGGAACGCCCTGAACAGGTTGCCCTCCACCGGCGGTGCCTGGCGGCATGTCACCGGGCTCACCTACAACTCGGACGATCCCCGCTACCGCGACACCGACTCCAACTCCAGTGGCGGCTACGGCGATGTCACCGGCCGTACCGCCGCGCTGGCCGCTGACCGCGACGGCTACGTCTACGCGGGCAGCGCGGGGGGCGGCGTATGGCGGTCGCGCACCGGCGGCGGCCACTGGCAGCCGATCAGCGACGCGCTGCCCTCCCAGTCCACCGGCGCGCTCGCCCTGGACCACGGCCATCTGTGGCTGGGCACCGGTGAGGCGACCACCAACTCGGACGCGTTCTTGGGCAGCGGCGTCTATGTGCTGAGCGATCCACGGCACGGCACGTTCACCGCCAGGGACCGGGTCGGCGGCACCGAGTTGGACAGCACCACGGTGCACCAGCTGCGGTTCGGCGGCGGAAGGGTGTGGGCGGCCACCAGCCGTGGGGTGTGGTCGCACTCCTCGACCGACCTGCGCGGCCCCTGGAAACTGGAGTTCGCGCCCAACCCCTCCTACCTGCCGGGCGGTTCACACGCTGGCGACCCCGCCGCCCCGTACAAGAACATCACCAACGACATAGCCATCGACCCCAAGGACCCTGCCAAGGTCCTGCTGGCGGTCGGCTGGCGCAGCGGTGACGACTACAACGGCTTCTACGCCAAGGACACCAGCGACTCCTGGCAGCGGGTCAACGCGCTGGGTGATCTGCCCACCACCAGTACCCAGGTGGGCGAAGTCACCTTCGCCAGGGCCGCCGACGGATCCCGCTACTACGCCATCGACGAGTCCCCCGCGCAGTTGACCGGCGGCGATCCGAACAGCTCACTTGCCGGGATCTTCGTCTCGGCGTCCGGGTCCCCGTTCGGACCGTGGACGAAGGTGACCGACTACAAGGCGCTCAGCGGCGACGGATCCGCGCTGACCAGCGCCAAGGACATGGTCGGCATCCAGGCCTGGTACAACCAGTTCCTGCAGGTCGACCCGAACGACCCCAAGCACGTCTACGCCGGGCTTGAGGAGGTCCACGAGTCCAAGGACGGCGGCGCCACGTGGTCGGCGGTCGGGCCGTACTGGAACTTCAACTTCCCCTGCTGGAGCGTCGATCCGGCCAAGCAGACCGGTGACTGCCACCAGACCACCCACTCCGACCAGCACGCGGTGACGGTCGGCAGCTACCACGGCCAGACCTACCTCTACGTGGGCAACGACGGCGGCATCTACCGGCGTCCGCTGAACGGCAGCCAGGACGCCTCCGGGCACGCCACGGACTGGACCTCGCTCAACGACGGCACCATCGACACCCTCCAGTACTACTCGGTGGGCGTGGGCACGGACCGTGACTTCGGCGGCGTCGCCGTCAACGGCGGCCTGCAGGACAACGGGCAGTCGATGCTGCGGGGCCGGGACAAGGTGATGGGCTCCAACTTCGGCGGCGACGGCGGGGACACGCTCACCGACCCCGCCAACGGGTGCGACATCGCCCAGGAGTACGTCTACCTCGCGCTGAACGTCACGCAGAACTGCGCGGTCAACAACGGTGCCTGGGCCACGGATCCGACCAAGGCCACCTCGTACTCGGTCGCCCCGCCGGACAACGCCAGCCAGGAAGCCCGGTTCATCGCACCGCTCACCGCCGATGTGCAGGACGGCAACACCTGGATCGCGGGCGGACGCCACATCTGGGTGCAGACCCATGGCTACGCCATCCGTGACCCCAAGGAGTGGACCAGCGCCTACGACCTCGGCGCGGGCCACGTCGCGACGGCGGTCGCCGCCGAGGGCGGCAAGGTGTACGCGGCCTGGTGCGGCCCCTGCGACAGCAAGGGCTTCACCCGCGGCATCGCGGTCGGCAACGCGGACGGCACCGGCTGGCACCAGCTCGGCCTGCCGACCACCGGCGCACCGGGCACCGTGCCCGACCGCTACCTCGCGGGCCTCGCCCTTGACCCGCACGACGCCAACCACGTCTACCTCGCGGTCAACGGCTTCTCACGGCACTGGACTTCCGGCGCCGGGGCGGGCTACGGCCACCTCTTCGAATCCAGGGACGGCGGCTACACCTGGTCGGACATCTCCGCCAACCTGCCGGACGTACCGGCCGATTCGGTCCTCGCCCTGCCGAGCGGCGGCCTCGTGGTCGCCACCGACCTCGGCGTGCTGTACCGGGCGCCGCACGCCACGCGCTGGGAGCGGGTCGGACGGCTTCCGGCGGTCGCCGTGCTCCAGGTCAAGCTCGGTCCTGACGGGCGGCTCTACGCGGCCACGCACGGACGCGGCATCTGGTCGATCGACCTGCGGAGCTGCCGCTAGTGACAACGGGTCGGCGGGAAGCGTGCATTCCGCTGCCCGCCGACCATGACATTTGTCCTGCCTGATTGGGGAGCGGTGACACTGCCGGTAGGACCGGCGCCTCCGCGAAGCTGAGACCACGAAACGAGTTGTACGACGGCGTGGAGGCGGCGGAGATGACCGAGGACTACTCCCCTCGCAGGGAACTGCTCAACAATTTCAAGCCACTTGTTCTCGACCTCGGGTTGCCGCTCGGCTCCTACTATCTGCTGCGCGACGGCTTCGGGGTCGACATGGTGCTGTCGCTCGCCCTCAGCAGCATTCCCCCGGCGGTCCGCACGCTGTACGGATGGCTACGGGACCGCTCGCTCAACGGACTGGCCGGGCTGATGCTGGCGGTGAACGTCGTGGGCATCGCCCTGAGCTTCGTCAGCGGCAATCCCCGGATCATGGTTGCGAAGGACTCCGGGACCAACGGCGTCATCGCGATCGTCCTCATCGCCTCCGCGTTCTCCGGTAAGCCGTTGCTGTCGGCCGGTGTCAGGCCCTGGCTGGTCAAGGGGAACGCCGCCCGGGCCACCGCTTTGGACCGGCTCGCCGCCGCCTCGGACCGGTTCCGGCGGCTGCAGCGGAGGTTCACCCTGATATGGGGCGTGGCACTGCTCGCGGAGTGCGTGGCACAGGTGATCGGGGCGTTCACCCTGCCGGTGGCGACCATGGTCTGGCTGTCGAACGTGCTGCTGATAGCCGCCCTCGTACTGGGCTGCGTGATCGGCGGCGCGGCCGCCGCCGATCCCATGGAGAAGATGATCGACGCGGAGCTGGCGCCGCCCACCCTTATTCCCCAGCCCGCCTGATCCGCGCCGTCCCACCGTCCCATCGCCGCCCTCCCAGCGGAGGCTTACGCGCCAGCCCCGAACGGGGCCCGGGGCGGAGCCCCGGAAAAAAAGGGGACCCCGGGGGCGGAGCCCCCGGGGTGGGTGGCGTGCTAACGGGCCGTACGTCAGTACACCGGCTTTTCGGGCTCGATCTGGTTCACCCACCCGATCACGCCCCCGCCCACATGGACCGCGTCCGCGAAGCCCGCGTTCTTCAGGACGGCCAGCACCTCGGCGGAGCGGACACCCGTCTTGCAGTGCAGGACGATCCGCTTGTCCTGGGGCAGGTCCTGAAGCGCGTTGCCCATCAGGAACTCGTTCTTCGGGATCAGCCGGGCACCGGGAATCGACACGATCTCGTACTCGTTGGGCTCGCGTACGTCGATGATGTCGATCTTCTCGCCCGCGTCGATCCACTCCTTGAGCTGCCGGGGAGTGATCGTGGACCCGGCGGCGGCCTGCTGGGCCTCCTCGGAGACCACACCGCAGAACGCCTCGTAGTCGATCAGCTCGGTCACCGTCGGGTTCTTGCCGCAGACCGCGCACTCGGGGTCCTTGCGGACCTTGACCTGCCGGTACCGCATCTCCAGGGCGTCATAGATCATCAGCCGCCCGACCAGCGGGTCACCGACTCCGGTGAGCACCTTGATCGCCTCGGTCACCTGGATCGCGCCGATCGACGCGCACAGCACGCCCAGCACGCCGCCCTCGGCGCAGCTGGGGACCATGCCGGGCGGCGGCGGCTCGGGGTACAGGCAGCGGTAGCACGGCCCGTACTCGCTCCAGAAGACCGACGCCTGGCCGTCGAAGCGGTAGATGGAGCCCCACACGTACGGCTTGTTCAGCAGCACGCACGCGTCGTTGACCAGGTACCGCGTGGCGAAGTTGTCCGTACCGTCGACGATCAGGTCGTACTGGGCGAAGATCTCCAGCACGTTGGAGGACTCCAGCCGCTCCTGGTGGAGGACGACGTTCACATACGGGTTGATGCCCAGCACCGAGTCCCGCGCCGACTCGGCCTTGGACCGTCCGATGTCGGACTGGCTGTGGATGATCTGGCGCTGCAGGTTCGACTCATCGACCTCGTCGAACTCGACGATGCCGAGCGTGCCGACGCCCGCCGCGGCGAGGTACATCAGCGCCGGGGAGCCAAGGCCGCCAGCGCCGACGCACAGCACCTTCGCGTTCTTCAGCCGCTTCTGCCCGTCCATCCCCACGTCGGGGATGATCAGGTGACGGGAGTACCTGCGGACCTCGTCAACGGTGAGCTCGGTAGCGGGCTCGACCAGGGGTGGCAGCGACACGGGGACTCCGTTGGTCGGTTTGTCGATAAGGAACGGCTCACCCCGCGGGCGCGGGGAGGGCACGTTCCTGGTAACACTGCCACGTCCGTCGGCATTCCGAGACACCCGTTCCGGTGTGCGAGACACTTCGCGACCATATGCCGGGCAAGCCCGGATACGCGGACTAACCGATCCCGGCCTCACCGGCTGGGCGGCGACTGGTTTCGCAGCATTTCGACCGCTTCGTTCCAGTAACCGGGTGGCTCGTGCCAGGGATCGGTACCGCCCGCACCGTCCTGGTCGGTGAAGTGCACCGTCGCCGCGCCCTGCCAGCGGGCGATCCGCATCGCCGTCTCAAGATGCGGTCGCGGCACGCTGTGCACGAGATGGCAGAACCGCTCCGGCGGGTGCTCCGCCGTCCACTGCGGCGCCTGCGACCAGCGGTACCGCGTCCACGGACCGAGATAGGTCACCAACTGATCGGCCGCCTCCGCATACCCGGGGTACGGGTGGATCCCGTGCCCCAGCACCAGATGGCTGTCCGCGCCGTCCGCCATGGCGTGCAGCGTGGACGCCACCCGGCGGCACTCCGGTAGCCAGTCGCGGTCGGTGGGAGCCCGGTCGAGGTAGAAGCCGGTGACCCCGTACCAGTCCATGAAGTGGTGTGCCTCGCCCACCAGTTGGGCGAAGGTCCGCCCGCCGTACGCGGTGTTCAGCCGCCCCAGAACCCGCGCCCCGGCCTCCCGCAGCCGGGTCACCACCTCGGCGTACCGCCGATCGCGCCGCCGCCCCGGGTCCTGTGCCGAATCCACCACCACCCAGTGCAGCGGCGCCCCCACCGCCCGGGCCAGCTCGACCCACCCGGCGGCGCCCGGGGCGGCCCGCACCGGCACGCCGAAGCCCGCCAGCGTGACGCCCGAGGTCAGATGCGGCATGCCGCCTCCATCCAGATGTCCGCCAGCGACTCGTCGAGCCCGATCCGCGGCCGCCAGCCGAGCCGGTCCCGCGCGGTGCGCACATCGGCCTGCTGCCAGGCCCCGCAGCCGTCCGGGTACGGCGCCGAGCCCGCGGCGGGCACCACCGCCGCCTCGTCCAGCTCGTGCAGCGCGCCACCGAATCCCGCGGCCCGCGCCAGATGGGCGACGGCGTCCCGCAGCCGGACGGCCCGGCCGGTGCCGATGTTGACCACGCCCTGCGCGGCGGAGAGAGAAGCGGCGTGCACGGCGCGCGCGATGTCCCTCACGTCCACGAAGTCCCGTTGCATGCCGAGGCCGCCGAGCTTGAGGTCACCGTCGCCGTTCTGCATCGCCCGGCGCAGTGCCTCGGCCAGCCGCCCCAGCGGGGAGGCGGCCGGGGTGCCGGGGCCGACCGGTGAGAAGACCCGCAGCACGATGGCGTCAAGACTGGAGCCGAGGACGAGTTCGGTGGCGGCCAGCTTGCTCACCCCGTACGGCCCGCCCGGCCGCGGCACCGCGTCCTCACTGGTCGAGGAGCCGGTGGGCGAGGGGCCGTACTCCGAGGCGCAGCCGAGGTGGACCAGGCGGGCGCCGCAACTGCTGCGGCGCAGCGCCTCGCAGACCGTGGCGACGGCCACCGTGTTGTGCCGGGTCAGTTCGCGGGCCCCGCCCCGGGTGGTGCCCGCGCAGTTGACGACGACGCCGGGGTGCACCGCGTCGAGGAACCGGGCGAGCGCACCGGGACTGCCGGTGGACAGGTCGAAGCGCACGTCGGAGTCGTCGCGGCGGCCGAGCGCGGTGAGCTGGACGGCGGGGTCGGCGAGCAAGCGCTCGGCCACATGGCGGCCGAGGAACCCGTCGGCGCCTAGCAGTAGCACTCTCATCGGGCGCCGCCCCGCTTCGTCCATACGCCGAGGGACAGCAGTGCGCCGCAGCCGACGGCCCCGGGGGCCGCGAGCGCCGGGTCACCGACCGTTCGGCCGCCGGAACAGCTCGCTCCGGCAGGCCGCACATACAAGGTCATCTCTCATGCTCCTCAAGGGACTTGCGTAAAACCGCTGGATGGATCACCGGCCACTGCCCGGTCGGCGAGGGCAGGGCGGACATGGGTGGTGGCACGGTCACCGCCGTGCGCACTGGTGTGGCCGAGGGCGGACATCGCGTACCCGATCAGGGCGACCGCGGCGGTGGCGCACGCCACGGCCTGGACGGACCCGGGCCCCGCGGCGCCGATCAGGGCGCGCGTGGGCGAGCCGCAGAACCGCAACACCGGGATACGGCCGAGGAGTTGGGCGCCGAGAGCGAGGACCTCGATGGCGCAGGCCCCGCCGGTGCCCACCACGGCGACAGCCGGAAAGCCGTGTACGGCGAGCAGTCGGGCGGTGAACAGCAGCAGCCCGAGCGCCACAACACCGCCCAGCGCCACCGGATCGGGCCGTGCGCCGTGGGCCAGTACCGCGCAACAGGTGGCGAGCGACGCGGACAGCGCCAGGGTGAACAGGCCGAGCGTCGCCAACAGCGATGGCCGGATCCCGGCGGCGAACTCCGCCAGCCCGTGGCTGACGGCCAACACCGCCCGAGCCCGCAGCGCGAACCGGCGGGCGCACCAGGCCGCGGGCGGCAGCGCGAGGGAGCAGGCCAGCAGCCCTGTGGCGGCAAGGGGTGCGGCGGTCAGCGACCACGGCCCGTAGAGCGCGAAGGCGAGCAGCCAGCAGACGCACCACGCGCCACCCGAGGCGGGTACGGCCCGCAGCGGCCCGCGGCGCAGCGCGGTACGGGCCGCCGCGAGGGCGAGCAACAGGGTGCCGCCACCGATGACGGCGCCCCGCGCCGGGAGGGCGCACCAGACGGCTGTACCGGCCGCGCAGACGACCGCTGGCAACAGATGCCACGCGAGCCGATATACCGTCAACTCATCTGCGGTAGGCCGTTGTTGGGGTACGTCAACGGGGGTTTCCCGTGGTACGCGTGCGTACAGCTCCTCGGCGAGGGAGAAGACGTCCCGGTGCCGGAACTGGGCGGCGGTGCGGTCGGTGATGCCGTGCGCTTCGAGGCCTGCGGCGATCTCCAGTGGGTCGACCGCGCAGGCACACAGCTCGTAGTGCCGTCGTATCAGGAGCAGCACCGGATCGGCCGGTCCGCGGCGACGTGCCGACGGCTCGGCCGGGTCCGGCGTGGTACGCGGGTCGGTCATGCCTCCTCCCCGAGCGCGCCCACGGCGGCCGGTTGGCGGCGGGTCCCGCGCACCGCCCAGGCGGGGGCGCGTTCGGCACGTCGGCGGGCGCCGGAGGCGGGGCGCCAGCTTCCGGGCAGATGAGCCTCGGCGGGCAGCGCGAAGAGGGCGGACGCGGTGTGCGGGGCGGCGGGGCGGCGGTGGGCGACGAGGTCCAGATAGATCTCGCGGAAGGCGGCGACGCTCTGTTCGGCGGTGAACAGTTCCAGCGCGCGGGCGCGGGCGGCGGCGCCCAGGCGTGCCCGGCGGCGCGGGTCGCGCAGTAGCTCGACGCAGGCGTCGGCGAGGGCGCTCGGATTGCGCGGTGGCACGATCAGTCCGGTGCCGCCGATCACCTCGCGGACCGCGCCCACATCGGTGGAGACGGTGGCCCGGGCGCAGAACATCGCCTCGACCAAGGTGGTGGGGAACCCCTCGACAACGCTGGAGAGCACCAGCACGCCACCGGCCGCGTACGCGTCGGCGGGTGTGGGCACGTACGGCGAGCCGATCTCCTCGAAGGCGACCGGATTCTCGCCCGGATGGTGGCTGTCCACGGCCTCGTCGGGGAACAGCTGGGTGGCGAGCGCACGGCACTGTGCCAGGTAGTCGGCCCGGCCGCCGCCCGAGACGAGCCGCAGCCGGGCCGTCGGCACGGCAAGCCGCACCCGGGTGAACGCGTGCAACAGCGCCACCAGGTCCTTCGCGGGCTCGACCCGGCCGACCCACACCAACGTCGCATCGTCCTCTTCCGCCGATCCGGACTCGGCGGCCTCGCCGATCGCGGCGAGTCGTGCGGCGTCGATGCCCGGGTGGACCGTCCGGATCTTCGCGCCGGTCCCGCCACAGCGTTCCTGCCAGCGGCGGATGTGGCCGTTGCCGGGGGTGAGCAGGGCGGCCGTACGGTAGGACTCGGCGGCCAGCCGCCGGTACAGCGCGGCCAGCAACGCCCTTGCGCGCAGCGGGAGTCGGGCGTGCTCGCCGCCCAGGTAGTGGTCGCGGAGCCGGACGGTGTACTCGGTGACCAGCAGCGGGGTGGCGAGGTGGCGGGCGGCGAGCAGTCCCGGCAGGGTGGCCGGTCCACCCGAGGTGGCGTGGCAGAGGTCGGCGGCGCCCAGGGTGTGTTGGTCGTACCAGGGGGCGGACAGCGGGCGCAGTGCGCGCTCCAGCGCCTCGCTGGCGGTCAGCAGGTCGCTGGCGGTGGCGCCGCCCAGCAGGGGGTCGGCGCCGGGTGCCCGGCAGGCGGCTTCCAGGGCCCGCACGGCGGCTTCCGAGCGGAGGGCGGCGGGCAGGCCGCCGTGTTCGTGGGCCAAGTCGGCCAGGCCGTAGAGACCGTTGGCGAAACGGTCCGCCAGATCGACGGCGCCGGGTGGGTCGGGGCGGGCGGTGAGGGCGGCCGCCAACTCCTGGTAGCAGTCCAGGAAGCGGCGGCGCGTTACGCGTCCGCGCGGCGCGCCGTCTGGGGGCGGCCCCCACAGCGGGTGGGTGTGTACGGCGCGTACGCCGGGGTGGCGTTCGGCCAGCCGCTCCGGGGTGTCCTGGGGGTCGCGGCACAGCGCGTACAACTCGAAGTCGTGGTCGTTCAGGCCGTGGACCAGGCGGTCGCACCATGCCAGAGGGTCGCCCTTGGGGCGCCGCTTGGCACCCTCCGTCAGCAACGCTATGCGCATCCGCGCACCCCTTCGTGACCTGGGACAAGACGACGGGGCTGACGCTATGCCGATATGACGGCTCCTCGGCGGACGGTTGTCCGCCGCGCCACCAAAAGGGGTGAACGGTCGTAACTTTCCCTCCACCCCACCGTTCCGCGCGCTAAACGCTTCGCTGGAAAGTGCCGCGATGTGCAGTCGATCGGCTGCGGCACCGTCGTGGCTGGTCGCGCCCACGCGGCGGAGCCGCGCATGAACACAGCCCCGCGCCCCTTCAGGGAGAAGGGTTCTGGGGGTTTGGGGACAGGCCCCCAAACCCCCAGGAAGAAGCCCCGGCGGCGGGCGGTCAGGCCAAGGGCACCGGGTGGCGGGCGGCGCGGCGGAGGGTCGCTTCGGTCGGGTCCAGGACGGGGACCGCGGACAGCAGGCCCTTGGTGTAGGGGTGCTGGGGCGATTCGTACACCTCGTCCGCCGTGCCGAGCTCGACCACCGCCCCGCGCCGCATGACCGCGACGCGGTCGCTCACCTGCCGTACGACCGCCAGGTCATGGGCGATGAAGACCAGGGAAAGCCCCAGGTCCCGCTGCAACTCCCCGAGCAGCTCGACCACTTGCGCCTGGGTCGTCACATCCAGCGCGGAGACCGGCTCGTCGCAGACGATCAGCCGGGGTTCCGGGGCGAGCGCCCGGGCGATGCCGACGCGTTGCCGCTGGCCGCCGGAGAACTCGTGCGGATAGCGGTGGTACCACTCGGGGTCGAGCCCGACCCGCTCCAGCAGTTCACCGACCCGCAGCCGGATCCGCCGGTCGTCCAGCCGTCCGGCCGCCCGCAGCGGATCGGCGATGGACTCGCCGATGCTGCGCCGCGGATTGAGTGAGGAGACCGGGTCCTGGAACACCATCTGCAACTCGTGCCGCAGCGGGCGCAGCGCCTTCTCGCCGAGCGCCCCGATGTCCTGTCCGCGGTACCGCAGTTGGCCCGCGGTGGGGTCGAGCAGCCGCACCAGCATCCGCCCCAGCGTGGTCTTGCCGGAGCCCGACTCGCCGACCACGCCCAGCGTCTCCCCCGCCCGTACGGTGAGCGACACCCCGTCCACGGCGGTCACCCTCGCTCCGCGCCGCCCGAACTCCCGCCGCAGGCCGACCGCTTCGAGCAGGGCGTCCCCGCCCGTGGTGGACGAGCCGCCCACGGGCACCGGCGCGTCCACCCGCGGCACGGCCGACAGCAGCTCCCGGGTGTACGTCTCGCGCGGCGCCCCCAGCACCTCGGTGACCGGGCCGCGCTCCACCGCACGGCCGTCCTTCATCACCAGGACCTGGTCCACGCTGCCCGCGACCACCCCGAGGTCATGGGTCACCAGCAGCAGCCCGGCGCCGGTCTCGGCGCGCAGTTCGTGCAGCAGGTCGAGGATCTGCGCCTGGACGGTGACGTCCAGCGCGGTCGTCGGTTCGTCGGCGATCAGCAGCCGCGGCTCGCAGGCCAGTGCCATGGCGATCAGCGCGCGCTGCCGCATGCCGCCGCTGAACTCGTGCGGGCGGGACCGTGCCCGGCGCGCCGCGTCCGGGATGCCGACCCGGTCCAGCACCTCGACGGCCCGGGCCCGCGCCGCCCGCCGGGTCACCTGGCGGTGCACCCGGTAGACCTCGGCGATCTGGTCACCGACCGGGTGGTAGGGGTCGAGCGCGGAGAGCGGGTCCTGGAAGACCATGGCGGCCAACTCCCCGCGCACCCGGCGCAGTTCGGTGTCGTCGACGCGCAGCACGTCCACGCCTCCGACCCGCACCGAACCGCTCACCCGCGCCCCCGTGCCCCGGTGCAGCCCGAGCAGCCCGAACGCCACCGTGCTCTTGCCGGAACCGGACTCGCCGACGATGCCGAGCGCCTGCCCGGCCTCCAGGGTGAGGTCAAGCCCGTCCACGGCCCGTACGAACGAGTCCGCGACCGGGAACTCGACGGTGAGGCCGCTGACTTCGACCAGAGGCTCGCTCATGTCAACACCACCCGTCGGTCGGCCACCGCGTAGAGCGCGTCCGCGACGGCGTTGGCGAGTACCACGCTGAAGCCGGTGACCAGGGTCACCCCGACGACGACCGGCAGGTCGAGGATGTTGACCGAGGAGACGATCAGCCTGCCGAGGCCGGGCAGCCCGAACAGCGACTCGGTCAGCACCGCGCTGCCGAACATCGTGCCCAGGTCGAGCGCGGACAGCGCGATCACCGGGGCGAGGGCCCCGCGCAGTGCGTGCCGGGTGACCAGCCGCCGCTCGCTGACGCCGTAGGCCCTGAAGGTCCTGATGTGGTCCTCGGCGAGGGTCTCCAGCATCGAGGAGCGGGTCAGCCGGGCGTACTTGGCGGATTCGATCAGCGCCAGCGACGTCCAGGGCAACAGCAGCCCCCAGAACCACTGTTGCGGGTCCTGGCTGAGCCCCACATAGGTCGGGAACGGCAGCCACTGCAGATAGGCGCAGAACAGCAGGAGCAGCAGCAGTCCGATGATGAAGACCGGGATGGCCGTCCCGGCCAGCGTCAGCGAGGTCAGCACACGTTCGGTGAGGCGTCCGCGGCGCAGTACCGACAGCAGTCCGCTGCCGACGCCGAGCAGCAGCCAGATCACCATGGCGCCCAGCGCCAGCGACGCGGTCACCGGCAGCCTGTTCAGGATCATGTCCGTCACCTGTTCATTGGTGCGGTACGAGATCCCCAGGCAGGGCGCGTCGCAGTGCAGCACCCCGGCGCCCGCGCTGAAGTCGCGTCCGGCGAACAGTCCTTGGAGGAAGTGCGCGTACTGCAGGTACACCGGCTCGTTGAGCCCCAACTCGCCGCGCAGCTGCCGCACTTGCACCGGGCCGCACTTCAGGCCGCAGGCCAGCTGCGCCGGGTCGCCGGGGGCGACGTAGAAGACCGCGTAGATGATCACGGTCAGCGCGAACAGTACGGCGGCCATGCCGAGGAACCGCCGGGCCAGGTATCCGGTCATGAGACCGCTCCCCTGGTGCCCACCTTGGTGCGGGATGCGGCCCGTGGATCGAGCGCGGTGCGCACCGCGTCGCCGACGACGGTGAACGCCAGCGTGGTGACGAACAGCATCAGGGCGGGCAGCAGCACATAGGCGGGGTCGGCGCGGAACCAGGTGGTGGCGCTGGAGAGCATCTGCCCCCAGGAGGAGGTGGGCGGCTTGACGCCCACGCCGAGGAAGGACAGCCCGGCCTCGCTGACCACGTTGGTGGGCAGCAGCAGCGCGGCGTAGGTGATGACCGGCGCGGCGATGGACGGCAGCAGTTCGCGGCGGGCGATCCGCCAGCGCGAGGAGCCGCCGAGCCGTGCGGCGGCCACGTAGTCGAGTTCCTTGAGGGTGAGGGTCTGCGCACGGACCACGCGGGCGGTGCCGCCCCACCCCAGCAGCCCGATGACCAGCATCAGCAGTACCGGCCGGGGGAAGCCGGAGGGCACCACGGCCATCAGCGCGATGGCGAAGACCAGCGAGGGCAGCGCGAGCATCACGTCGGTGGTGCTGCTGAGCAACTGGTCGAGGAAGCGGTTGCCGAGGCCCGCGGCGAGTCCGACGCCGACCCCGATCAGCACCTGTACGGCGGTCGACCCCACGGCGACCAGCAGCGAAATCCGCGCCCCGTAGACGAGCCGGGCGAACACGTCGCGGCCGGTGCCGGGTTCCACCCCCAGCCAGTGCTCGGCGCTGACGCCGCCGAACGAGCCGATCGGCACGCCACCGGAGGCCGAGTTGACCAGGGTGTCGTGGTACGTGGTGGGGTCCTGGCCCTCGATGGCGGCGAGCAGGGGTGCGCTGAGCGCGATCACCACCAGGGCGGCGAGCACGATCGCGCCCGCGAGGGCGGCGCGCCGTGAGCGCAGCCGCCGCCATACCTGGGCCGCCCCGGCGGCCGGGGAGACCTGCGCGGTCTCCCCGGCCAACAGGCTTGCGGTGCCGCTCACTTGACCGCGACCTGCGAGACGTCGAGCACGCCGGTCCAGTCGCTGATCACCACGTTGCGGATGTCCTTGCCGTACAGCCGCTTGTAGACCGGGTGGAACAGCGGGACGACCAGGGCCTGCTGGCCGATCTTCTGGTCCAGCGCGCCCCACTGCCTGGCGGCGGCGGCATGGTCGGTGATCTTGTTGATGGCGTCGATCTGGTCGTTCACCGACGGGTCGTTGAGCTGTGCGCTGTTGAAGTTCGATCCGTCGGTGACGATCTGCCGACCGTCGAAGATCGGGGCGAGGAACGGTCCGCCGGACGGCCAGTCGGCGCCCCAACCGGCGAGGAAGAAGCCGGGCTCGGTGCTGACCGAGTGGATGGTCTGACGGTAGCCGCTCTCCTGCACGGAGTTGAGCTTGACGGTGATCCCGGCCGCCTTCAGGCCGTCCTGGACGGCGGTGGCGATGTCCGGGCCGTACTGGTCGGCGTTGGAGCTGGAGTGGGTGAGGGTGATGGTGAGCCCGCCCGGGTAACCGGCCTCCTTCAGCAGTTCCTTGGCCTTCGCCGGGTCACCGGTGGCACCCGCCGGGAACGGGTCGTACGGCGTGTAGCCGAAGGTGGCCTGGTTGGGCAGGAAGGTGGTGGCCGGATCGGCGAGCGAGGAGCCGCCCGCGGCGTTGACCACCGAGGTGCGGTTGACGGCGTAGGCGATGGCCTGGCGCACCTTGGGGTTGTCGAACGGCTTCACCTTGGTGTTGAACGCCAGGTAGTTGGTGTAGCCGAAGTGGCCGGTGCCGACCCGGGCGGCCAGTTGCTTGTCGCCCCCGATCTGGGCGAGCTCGGAGGGGCCGAGGTTGGTGTCGGTGGTGACGGCGGCGGCGTCCGCGCCGGAGCCGGTGGACAGCCGCTGGTTGATCACCGCGGGGTCGAGCCCGGACTGCACGTCGATGGTGTCGGGGTACGCCTTGCGCTGGTCGTCGGTCTTGGGCGACCAGTAGGGGTTGCGCTTGAGGACGAGGTGGGCGCCGTCGTTCTCGTTCTTGACGACCTCGTAGGGGCCGGAGGAGATCGGGTGCTCGGCGTACTTGACCCCGGTGTCCTTGGCCTTGGGCACCGGTGCGAACTGGGTCGCGGTGGCCAGGTAGGGGAAGTCGCCCTCCGGCTTGTTCAGGTGGAAGACGATCGTCTTGGCGTCCGGCGTCTCGATCGAATCCAGACCCTTAGGGTCCTTGTAGGGACCCTGGTAGTTCTGCGCGCCGGCCAGCCAGTCGTGGAAGTACGGCGGGCCGCCGGAGAGCTCGGGGGCGAAGGACCGCTCGATGCCGTACTTGATGTCGGCGGAGGTGATCGGCGAGCCGTCCTCGAACTTCAGCCCGTCCTTGAGGTGGTACGTCCACACCGTGGCGTCCTTGGACGGGGTGCCGGTGTCGGTGGCCAGGTCGGGGACGACCTTGGTGCCCGCGGTGCCGTTGGCACGGGCGCGGGTGGTCAGGGTGCGGAAGACCAGTGAGGGAACGTTTCCACCGCCGGAGGTGTACTCACGCGCCGGGTCGAACTTGTCCTGCGGGTCCTGGTTGAGGATGGTCAGCGTGCCGCCTCGGTGCGGCGTGGCGCCCGCGCCCGCGTCCCCGCTGTTGGGGCCGCATGCCACGGCCCCTCCGGCCAGGGCCACGGTGACGGCCGCCGCGGCGAGGCGGCGGGATGTGCGGGGAGATCTGGACATGGGAAACGGCCTTTCGCTGCCGGAGTTGCATGCGTGCGGAACGCGGGCAGCGGCAAGGTCGGAACGGAACACGCACTGCGCCCGCGCGGGAGCGGTGTTCCCCGGTCACCGGGGAACGGGCGGGGTCAACGACAGTGGACGTCGGACACGCAGTGCTCGGCCACGCCGATGAGCGCCAGCTTGATCGCGGCGCGCTCGGTGACATGGCTTGAGGACATGCCCAGAAGACTGAAGGATTTCTTTGGGAATGTCAAAGCAAGCCTGATGGAAGCCAGTGATTCCTCAGCTGCCGGTGGGGAACGGCCATGGATTCGGTCGGCAGGTGCGCCCGTCCGTGGTCAGGAACTTGGTCTGCTGCATCATCACCGGCGCCAGCGCTCCCTGCTTGCCGCACTGCTCGTGGTTGTGACCGAGCCGATGTCCCACCTCGTGATTGATCAGCATCTGCCGGTACATGTGCATCCGGTCGGGACCATAGGTGTCCGAACCCTGCGCCCAGCGGTAAGCGTTGATCATCACCCGGTCGGTGGCCGCCGAGTCACATGAGACGTTCTCGTCCAAGGTGTCCAGACCCGACTTGGCGCACCACTTCCCGGTGGTCACCGGACTCGCCAGCGTGATCACGAAATCCGGCGTACCGGAGGAGATCCGCTCGAAGGTCCGGGTACCGCCGTGGCCCCAACTCCGGTCATCGTTGAGGGTTTTCTGCACCGCGTCGGCGAACAGCCGCCCGTCCAACGGAAGTCCCCGCTCGACGTCCACCCGGTACCGCAGCACCTGCCCCCGCCCCGGCGCCGGGTCGTGCCCCGGCACCGCCTCGAAGCCGCCACCCAACGCGAGCCTGGGGTCCAGCGGGTAGCGCAGGGCCATCGCCTGGTCGTAGCCGGGCCGCTCCGGCGCGGCCCGCTGGTCGGAACGGGACGCCGCGCCGCCGTCGGCCCGCCGCCCGGCGTTGCCCGGGGCGGCGTCGACCGTGCCGTGCGGCTGGCCAACACCGGTGAGCCGTACGGCGAGCACTGTGGCCAGCACGGCGGCGAGCACGGCGACCGATACCGCGATGCGGCGGCTGCGGCGGCTGCGGCGGCTGCGGCGGCTGCGGCGGCTGCGGCGGCGTGACGGCTCGTCGGCGCGAATCGGCTTCCGGGCAGGTGACGGCTCGTTGGCTCGGGTCGACTTCTGATCAGGTGACGGGTTGTCGGCTCCAGTCAACTTCTGGCGCGGGCCGGGTACTTGGGGCCTGCGGCGGCCGGTGCCCGGTGCCGTTGCGGCATGCGGGTCGGCGGCGCGCACGGGGGTACGGCTGGTCGCGCTGTGGCGTCCCACGAGGGCGATCAGCTCCTGTTCAGGGGCGCGGCGTCCGCCTGGTGGTCCTCCGCGAGCAGATCGCGGAAGGCCCTGGCCACCAGGTGCGGGTGCTCCATCATCGACACATGGCCGCCGTCCGGAATGGACAGCAGCCGCGCGTCACGGAACGCCTTCGCCGCCCGCCGCGCCATCCGGAACGACACCAGCTTGTCCCGCCCGCCGTAGACCAGCAGCGTGGGCGCCAGCACGCGCTCCGCCTGCCGCCACAGTGAGTGCTGCCCGCCGAGGGTGTAGGCGTTCACCAGGCCGCGCGTGGAGCGCACCATCGCGTCCCAGAAGTACGGCAGCGCCAGCCTTCGCTCGTACTCCTCGGCGTCCGCCGCGAACTCCTGGGCGCTGATCCGGGACGGGTCCCCGTAGCACAGCGAGAGCAACGCCTGCGTGCGCCGCTCCACCGACCAGTCCCGGGTCGCCCGCGCGTACAGCCGGGGCAGTCCGGGCACGGAGGCGAGCGCGGTGGGCCACGCGGTGCGCTGCGGGGGGAGTTCCGGCAGGGCCGGGGAGACCAGGGTGAGGGTGCGCACCAGATCGGGGCGCAGGGCCGCGATCCGGGTGGCGACGGTGCCGCCCAGCGAGTTGCCGACCAGGTGGACCGGCCCGCGTCCTTCCGACTCCAGCAGGGCGACGACGGCCCGTGCGTGGCCGTTGACCGAGTAGTCGCCGTCGTCCGGCGGTGGCGAGAACCCGAAGCCCGGCAGGTCGACCGCCGCTGCGTCCACCTCGTCCGCCAGCAGGCCCATCAGCGCCGACCAGTTCTGCGAGGAGCCGCCGAGCCCGTGCACGAACAGCGCGGGCGCCAGCCCGGCGGCGCGCGGCGGCCGGGACCGTACGGTCAGCGACCAACCGGGCAGCGAGACCGTCCGCAGCGCCTCGCCGTCAGCCGACGCTCCCGCCACCGGGACGGTCGGCGTCGGCTCCACCACTGCGGCTTCGGTCGACTCGGTCGAAGACATGGAGCAATATTACGAGCCGATCACGCCGCCCCAGAGGCGGCGGAAGGTGTGGCGGCCCTCACACCGGCCCGGTCCACCGGCTTTGGCGGGCATGCCATGCTGCGCCGCTGGGCACCCTCTCCTACGCTCGTATCTAGGCTCCTACACGAGGTCGTCACCGGCCGAGGAGGTGTCATGTCGGACGAACAGCTGACCGCTGATCTGGAGGCCAACGAGGCGGACGCCGCGGAACAGCAGCTGGACGTTCTGGAGGAGGACGAGACGGCGGCCGAGCCGGTCCCCGACGAGGCCAACGAGGCCGATGCCGCGGAACAGCACCGTCCCGTTCCTCTGGACGAAGACGACTACCGCTGACAAGACGCCCCAAAACGGTGGGGGCCACGGGCTCCCGGCACGTACCAGGGGATGAGATTCTGCGTCCGCGCCAGGCACAGTGCCGTTACCGAAAAGTACGATGTCCAGCGCATGCGCGGTTATGCCGCACATGCCAGACACACTTCGCAGGACGTCAGTGCGAGCATTTGGGAGGCGGCGTGACAGCCATCGAGCAGACTGAGGCGCGCCCGCGCGGGACGCGTCTGCCGCGCCGCGCCCGACGCAACCAGTTGCTGGGTGCGGCCCAGGAGGTCTTCGTCGCGCAGGGTTACCACGCGGCGGCGATGGACGACATCGCCGAGCGTGCCGGGGTCAGCAAGCCGGTGCTCTACCAGCACTTCCCGGGCAAGCTGGAGCTCTACCTGGCCCTGCTCGACCAGCACTGCGAGGCGCTGGTGCAGGCGGTGCGCGCGGCGCTCGCCTCGACCACGGACAACAAGAAGCGCGTCGAGGCGACCATGCACGCCTACTTCGCCTACGTCGAGGACGAGGGCGGCGCCTTCCGGCTGGTCTTCGAGTCCGACCTGACCAACGAACCGGCGGTCCGCGAGCGGGTGGACAAGGTGGCGCTGGACTGCGCCGAGGCGATCAGCGAGGTGATCGCCGAGGACACCGGTCTGGCCAAGGAGCAGTCCATGCTGCTGGCGGTCGGCCTCGGCGGCGTCTCCCAGGTGGTCGCCCGCTACTGGCTCTCCAGCGGCAGCCCCATCCCGCGCGACCAGGCGGTGCAGTTGCTGACCTCGCTGGCCTGGCGCGGTATCGCGGGCTTCCCGCTGCACGGTGCCGAGGGCCAGCACTGACACCCCGTTCCGGGCAGTAGTGTTGGCGGCGTACGGCGCGGTTTGTCGCGCAGACCGCCAGACCATCGGAGGGAAAGCCGTGGAGGTCAAGATCGGCGTGCAGAACGCGCCGCGCGAGATCAACATCGAGAGCACGCAGTCTCCCGAGGAGATCGAGAAGGCCGTGGCCGCGGCCCTGAGCGGCACCGAGAAGCTGCTGGTGCTGACCGATGAGCACGGCCGCAAGGTGCTGGTCCCGGCCGAGCGGCTGGCCTACGTGGAGATCGGTGAGCCGTCGAAGCACCGGGTGGGCTTCGGCGCCCTGTGAGCCCGCGATAGCCGACGGACGGCGGCCGACCCGGTGAGGTGACCGGGTCGGCCGCCGTTCGTTTGGGCACCCCGTCGCCGTGGGTAGTACCGGAAGCGTCTGATTTACGACTGGTTACGACGTTGTGCCGGACGTAAGGGCCACGGGAGGACGCATGGTCTGGGCAGCACTGGGCAGCGCGATCATCGGGCTGGGCGCGGCGTGGGCGGCACTCCGGCTGTTCCCGCGCCGCTTCCCGTCCCGCGCCCTGACCCTGGTCACCGGCCTGGTGGCGAGCCTGCTCGGCGGCGTGATCACCCGCTTCGTGGTCGGCCCGGGCAACCTCGCGGTCCCGCTGCTCGCCGCCCTCGGCGTCGGCGCCGCCCTGCTCTCGCTACTGGTCCGCGACCCGGGCCAACGCCGCCGATCAGCGGTACCGCACACGGCCTGACGGGTCCCGGGGGCTTGCCCCGGAAAGGAGTCCGCCGCGGCGGCGAGCAACCACCACGGCGGAAACCGGCGGTCAACGACAACCGCAACCCAAATCGATCTAGGAGGCGAGCCCCAGCGCGGCCATCCGCTTGGTGTGCGCCTCGGTGATCCGGGTGAACATCCGCCCGACCTCCGCCAGGTCGAACCCGTCCGCAACACCACCGACCAGCATGGTCGAAAGGGCGTCCCGTTCCGCGACGACGCGCTGCGCCTGCGAGAGCGCCTCGCCCATCAACCGGCGCGCCCACAGCGCCAGTCGGCCGCCCACCCGCGGCTCGGCCTCGATCGCGGCCCGTACCTTCTCCACCGCGAAGCTGGCGTGCCCGGTGTCGTCCAGCACCGCCAGCACCAGGCCGCGGGTGTCGGAGTCCAGCCGGGCGGCGACCTCGCGGTAGAAGTCACTGGCGATCGAGTCGCCCACGTACGCCTTGACCAGGCCCTCCAGCCAGTCCGACGGCGCGGTCTGGCGGTGGAAGCCGTCCAGCGCGGCCGCGAACGGCTCCATCGCGCCGGTCGGGTCCTCGCCGATCTCCGCGAGCCGGTTGCGCAACCGCTCGAAATG
Organism: Streptantibioticus rubrisoli; assembly: GCF_024436055.1. Classification (GTDB taxonomy): domain Bacteria; phylum Actinomycetota; class Actinomycetes; order Streptomycetales; family Streptomycetaceae; genus Streptantibioticus_A; species Streptantibioticus_A rubrisoli. The sequence goes on from NZ_JANFNH010000010.1 coordinate 134,156, forward strand.
GCCGAACTCGGCCGACGCCATCTTCGCCAGCTCCGCCTTGTCCGCCAGGGTCGGCGCCAGCTTGGCGTCCTCCGCCAGCCGCTCGAACGCGGCCAGCTCGCCGTAGGCCAGCGCACCCAGCAGGTCCACGACCGCGGCCCGGTACTGCGGGTCGGCGGCGGCGGTGGCCCAGTCCTGGGCGGCGATCCCGGTTGCCGTTGTGGTGCTCTCGTCAGGCGTCTCCATGGTGGGCACAATAGTCCGCCGACGGACGGCGGAAAGCCCCCGTCAGGCGCGTTCCGGCCGGGCCGCGCCGCCGGCACGCGTCAGCGCGCCGAACATTTTCCCGAATCCAAACAAAATCTGTCCTCGGCGGCTGGGCGTTTCCGGGGTACAGTGATACAAGCCCGCCTAGTCTTCGTGGATTAGTCTTCGTGGAGCACGGCAGGCTTTCGCATGAATGCGGATGCCCGGTCGGTGGCCCGATCGGCTCCGAACCGACCGTCCTCCCCACCTCCCGGGGGGAGGGCCCCGCTCGCGGCACGTGTGAGGGCCGCGGTCCCGCGCTCCCGGCCATCTACGGCCGTACGACACTCCGGCGCGGTCAGCGTCCGACGGACGGACGCTCGACCCCCCTCACCGCACAGTGCCGCGCTCATAGAAGAGGCAAGCATCCTGTCCACCACGACCTTCCGTGACCTGGGGATCCTCCCCGAAACCGCCGAGGCGCTCGAAGCCGTCGGCATCACCACTCCGTTCCCCATCCAGGAGATGACGCTCCCGGTCGCACTGTCCGGCAGCGACGTCATCGGCCAGGCCAAGACCGGTACCGGCAAGACCCTCGGTTTCGGTCTGCCGCTGCTGGAGCGGGTCACCGTCCCCGTTGACGTGGAGGCCGGTCGGGCCAAGCCCGAGGCGCTCTCCGACAGCCCGCAGGCGCTGGTCGTCGTGCCCACCCGCGAACTGTGCACCCAGGTCACCAACGACCTGCTGACCGCGGGCAAGGTCCGCAACGTGCGGGTGCTGGCGATCTACGGCGGCCGGGCGTACGAGCCGCAGGTCGAGGCGCTGAGGAACGGTGTCGACGTGGTCGTCGGCACCCCGGGCCGACTGCTGGACCTCGCGGGCCAGCGCAAGCTCGACCTGTCCTCGGTGCGCACCCTGGTCCTTGACGAGGCCGACGAGATGCTCGACCTGGGCTTCCTGCCCGATGTCGAGAAGATCATGGACATGCTGCCGAAGAAGCGGCAGACCATGCTGTTCTCGGCCACCATGCCCGGCCAGGTCATCTCGCTCGCCCGCCGCTACATGTCGCAGCCCACGCACATCCGCGCCACCGCGCCGGACGACGAGGGCGCGACCGTGGCCAACATCACCCAGCACGTCTTCCGTGCGCACTCGCTGGACAAGCCCGAGTTGGTGGCCCGGGTGCTGCAGGCCGAGGGCCGCGGGCTCGCGATGATCTTCTGCCGCACCAAGCGCACCGCCGCCGACATCGCCGAGCAGCTCTCCAGCCGCGGCTTCGCGGCGGGAGCCGTACACGGCGACCTCGGCCAGGGCGCGCGCGAGCAGGCGCTGCGCGCGTTCCGCAACGGCAAGGTCGACGTACTGGTCTGCACCGATGTGGCGGCCCGCGGCATCGACGTCGACGGCGTGACGCACGTGATCAACTACCAGACGCCCGAGGACGAGAAGACGTACCTGCACCGGATCGGCCGCACCGGCCGGGCGGGTGCTTCCGGTACCGCGCTCACCCTGGTCGACTGGGACGACATCCCGCGCTGGCAGCTGATCAACAAGGCGCTCGACCTGCCGTTCAACGAGCCGCCGGAGACCTACTCCACCTCTCCGCACCTGTACGAGGCGCTGAACATCCCGGAGGGCACGAAGGGCGTGCTGCCGCGCGCCGCGCGTACCCGGGCCGGGCTGGCCGCCGAGGAGATCGAGGACCTCGGGGAGACCGGCGGCCGCGGTCGTGGCCGCAAGGGCTCCGGCGCGGCCGACACCGACCGCCCGAAGCGCGAGCGCGCCCCGCGCCAGCGCCGCCGCACCCGCGGCGGCCAGCCGCTGGAGGCGACGGCGGAGGCGGCGGCCACGGAGGCCGCCGCTCCGGTTGCCGAGGCGTCCCGTCCGGCCCCGCGCCGACGCCGCCGCACCCGCGGCGGCGCGTCCCTGGCTGCCGCGCCGACGGCTCCGGCCGCCACGGAGGCGGCGCAGCCGGAGGCGGCACGGGAGGAGGCCGCGGTGACCGTGGCCGCTCCGGCTCCGGCCGCTGAGGAGGCGGCTCCGGCGCCGCGCCGCCGCCGCACCCGCAAGGCGACGGCCACCGCCGAGGTGGTGGCCGAGGAGACGGCACCCGCACCGGAGGCGGCCACAGCGCAGACGGCCACCGGGGAGGAGGCTCCCGCCCCGCGCCGCCGCACTCGCAAGGCCGCCGCCAAGGCGCCCGCAACGGAGGCGGCCCCCGCCACCGACGCAACCGACGCAGCCACCGCCGACGAAGCCGCGCCCAAGCGCCGCACCCGCAAGACAGCCGCCAAGGCCCCCGCGACGGAAGCAACGGCCGAAGAAGCCGCACCGGCACCCCGCCGCACCCGCAAGGCCGCCACCAAGGCGCCCGCAACGGAGGCGGCCCCCGCCACCGACGCAACCGACGCAGCCACCGCCGAAGAGGCCGCGCCCAAGCGCCGCACCCGCAAGACAGCCGCCAAGGCCCCCGCGACGGAAGCAACGGCCGAAGAAGCCGCACCGGCACCCCGCCGCACCCGCAAGGCCGCCACCACAAAGGCGAAGGCGACCGAAGCGAAGGCGACCGAGGTGAAGGCATCCGACGCAGCCCCCGCCGAGGAGGCCGCGCCCAAGCGCCGCACCCGGAAGGTGGCCGCCAAGGCGCCCGTGGAGGCGTGACATTGGCCGAACGGTGTGCCGGTTCCCGCACGGGGACCGGCACACCGTTTTTCCGCGCACCGCACCGCCCGCGTAATCTCGCCGCATGAGCCGACCGCCCCTGCTTGAGCTCCCGCCCTGCGTGCGCGCTTACCGACTGCCCACCTCCCGTGGGTCGTTCGCCGTGTTGGACGCGGGGGACGCACGGCGTGGTACCGCCCTTCTGGTGCCGGGGTTCACCGGCAGCAAGGAGGACTTCAACGGGCTGCTTGAGCCACTGGCCAACGCGGGCTGGCGAGTTGTCGCGGTGGACGGCCGCGGCCAGTACCAGACCGGTGGGCCGCGCGACGAAAGCGCCTATGCGCTGTGGGAGTTGGCGGCCGATGTGGTCGCACAGGCAGCGGCGCTGGACGCGGACCGGGTGCATCTGCTGGGGCACTCGTTCGGCGGCCTGGTGAGCCGGGCCGCCGTCCTCCTCGGCGGAGCCGGTCCGTGGGCGTCGTTGACGCTGATGAGTTCCGGACCGGCCGCCATCGAGACCGCCCAGCAGCAGCGCACGAAGATGCTGCTGGACGCGCTCGCGGTGATGGACATGGAGAGCGTCTGGCAGGCCATGCGGGAGCTGGACGTACAGGAGGCCGCCCCTGCCGACGAGCCGTCGAGGCTGCGCGCCGAGCCGCCGGGGCTCGACGCGTTCCTGCACCGCCGCTGGCTGTCGAACGTCCCCGAGCAACTGATGGCCGCTGGCCGTCAGATGATCGCCGAGGCGGACCGGGTGGCCGAACTCGCGGCGGTCGAGCTGCCGAAGCTCGTCGTCTCCGGCGAGGTGGACTACGCATGGCCCACCCCGTGGCTGGACGAGATGGCGGACCGGCTGGGCGCCCGCCGCGAGGTGGTCGCGGGCGCCGAGCACTCCCCCAACGCCGAGCGGCCGGGGGCGACCGCGGCTGTGCTCGACGCCTTCTGGGGTTCGCTGTGAAGGCCCGTCGTTAGACGGTGAAAAAATTTCTTTAGCGTAGGGAATGTTTTCCCCGGTACATTCGTTGTACCCAGATGTAACGGGCACGACATCGCGGCGAAGCAGCCGCGGCCTTCAATGAGGAAGTGTCCGCCAGTCAGAACCCCGTGGTCGACGCGGGACGGACGAAAGGGAGAACCTCAATGCGCTTCGAGGTCGTACGACTCGACGATGTCAACGGCTCGGCCGTGGACAGCACCGTGGTGGACGCCGCCTCCGTCAAGACGATCGTTCAGCAGGCGGCCGCCACCGGCCAGCGCCTCTACATCCGCCCCGCGGAGTAAGCCCTCAAGGCCCTCAAGCCCCTCAAGACGCCGACAGCGCCCCGTACACCGTGGTACGGGGCGCTTTCGCGTCACCGGCCTGCGCCGCGGGGCCTCAGCTGCCGTGGATGAAGCCCATCACGCCATTGGCCACCTGCTGCACCGCGATCGCCGAGAGCAGCATGCCGGACAGCCGGGTCACCAGCACCACACCGCCGTCCTTGATCAACCGGATGATCGCCAGCGAATAGCGCATCGTCAGCCAGAGCACCAGGTGCATGGCGGCGATCGCCGCCCACACCGACATCTGCTGGCCCACACCGTTGGCGTGCTGCACCGCGAGGATCACCGTCACGATGGCGCCGGGACCGGCGAGCAGCGGCATGCCGAGCGGCACCAGCGCCACGTTCACGTCCTTGGTCGCGGTCGGCTCGTCGGCCTTGCCGGTCAGCAGGTCCAACGCGATCAGCAGCAGGAGAAGACCGCCGGATATCCGCAGCGCGGGTACCGACACATGCAGGTAGTCGAGGATCTGCTGGCCGCAGACCGCGAAGACCGCGATCACGCCGAAGGCGACCAGCACGGCTTGGAGCGCCATCCGGCGCTGGACCTTGGCGGTACGGCCGCCGGTGAGGGCTATGAAGATCGGGGTGATCCCGGGTGGGTCCATGATCACGAACAGCGTGACAAATACCGACCCGAAGAGGGTGACGTCGAACATGTTCAGGTGGTGCTTTCCGCGGTCGGGGGCTGTGCGGCGGCACGACGCGGCAGGGCGCGACGCGACGCTTGGGGGTACGAGGGGAGGGCGGGCCGAGGTCAGGTAAGCGGTGCTAGATGGCGCTGATCGGAACGGCGCCGGTCGCCCGGCGGAAGATCTCCCGGTAGACCTCGGGGTCCGTGGTGTACTCGCCGAGACGACAGCTCTTGCGGCTGCCGTGGTAGTCGCTCGACCCGGTGGCCAACAGGTCCAGCTCACCGGCGAGGGCGCGCAGCCGGGCGCGGGTGGGCTCGTCGTGGTCCATGTGGTCGACTTCCAGACCGTCGAGACCGGCGGCGGCGAGTTCCGCGATCACGGTCTCCGGCACGGTCTGGCCGCGCTTCGCGGCGGCCGGGTGGGCGAACACGGTGACCCCGCCCGCGCCCTTGACCAGGCGGATGGCGTCGAACGGGTCGAGTTCGTGCTTCTCGACGTAGGCGCGTCCGCCGTTGGCCAGCCACTTGTCGGTGAAGGCGTCGGAGACCGTGGGTACGACGCCGAGTTCCACCATCGCGGTCGCCACGTGCGGTCGTCCCACCGCGCCGTCACCGGCGATCCGCGCGACCTGCTCCCAGCTCACCGGAACCCCGAGTTCGCGCAGTTTGGCGACCATGGCCCGGGCGCGCGGCACCCGGTCGTCGCGGACCAGTTCGCGCTCCCGGGCCAGCTCCGGCTCGTCGGGGTCGAAGAGGTAGGCCAGCATGTGCATGCTGACGCCGCCGATCCGGCAGGACAGCTCCGCGCCGGTGACCAAGGTGAGCGGCCGATCCAGCGCGCGTACCGCCGCGACGGCCTCGGCGTGGCCGCCGACCGTGTCGTGGTCGGTCAGCGCGACGACGTCCAGACCGGCCGCCGCGGCGTTGTTGACCAGCTCGGTGGGGGTGTCGGTGCCGTCCGAGGCGGTGGAGTGGGTGTGCAGGTCGATACGCACGCGCTGCTCCTTCACTGCCTCGGGACGGGTACGGTCGCCGCCGACTTCAGTCGGCCAGTATCACCTTCGAAAACCAAGGATAACGGCGATGGCAACCCCCAAATCCCAGGAGTCCACGCAGGGGGACGGGGCTCAGTCCAGCAGCCGCGGCGACAGCGCCCCGCAGGGCAGCAGATCTATCTCCGCACCCGCCTCCCGCAGGTCGGTCAGTATCAGCTCGTCGTACATCAGCAGCCCCGACTGCTCCGGCCAGACGATCGCCCACAGCCACAGGCCGAACGCCTCGCCCGCGAAGACCGCGCGGTCGGCCGGTGAGTCGGCGACGTGCCACAGCGGTGTCGGGCGGCCCGCGGCCAGCACCTTGGCGTGCGGCGGCTGGTCCACCGGCATCCCCGGGCCGGGATCGGGTCCCGGGATCCCCGCGTAGCGGGCGCCGAGGCCGACTCCCAGTTCCTCCGCCACCAGCAGCAGTTCTCCCGGACCCCCGAGCGGCCCGGGCCCTGAACATGCGACGGCGGTGGCCCGGCCGCCGCTGCGGTCGTCCCCCGCGCAGGCGACGCCGGTGAACAGCCAGCCGACGGGCAGCGGCCAGGGCATCCACACCGGTACCCGCGCACGACGCACCACGACACTGAGCGCCTCGACGCTCGGCGGAACGACAGGTTGCAGCGGGTGCACACTGCCGTGAACGTCACACTGCCATGAATCCGCGAAGAGGCCGGGCGCCCGCACCCGGCCCCCGCACTTCGGGCAACTGGGTTCGCCCCTCATAGCGCCCCACGGTCCTCTTCTTCTCGCCCCCACGTCAAGGACGATCACCCGTCCGCAGCGCGTCACGACCCGGGCAAGCCCCGTGACACGCACCGGCGGTGTCGGACCGTCAGCGTCCGAGCCGTCCGCCCTGGGGGTTCGGGGGCTTGCCCCCGGGAAGATCCGCCGCGACGGCGGGCGACCACAACGGCGCGGACCGGCGGTACCGAACCCACCTAGTCCGTGAGAGGGACGCCGCCGCGCACCGGGTCGCGCAGGTCGGTGCCAGCCGACAGCCAGCGCTCCTGCAGCGCGGCAGCGCCGTGCACCCGCTTCCACGCGGCCTCGTTGGCGGTCATCGGCAGCAGCGGGAAGAACCGCACCGGCTCCATGGGCGGGTCAAGCTCCAGGTCCGCCACCAGTCCGCCGGGCTCGGCGACCAGCACGGCGGAGAACGGCGCGCCGGGCCACAGCGGTTCACCGACGTCCAGCGAGGCGCCCGGTGCCACCACCACGCCCTCGACCTGCGGGGAGGCGGCCAGTACGGCCAGCGGCCTGAGCACCTTGTCGGTGTCGGCGTACCCGGTGCGTACGGTGAGGACCAGTTCGGCGCGCGGGCCGCGGACCGGGTCCGCGGTGACCGAGGTGGGGTCGGTCATCGGCTGCCGGGACATCCCGAGGGTCGCGTAACGCACCACGCCCGACTCGGCGTCGGAGAACCGCAGCACCTCGATGCGCTCGGTGCCGAGGAAGGTCACCGCCGCCCGTGCGTCCGGTTCGCCGAGCGCCGTGCGCAGCCGCGCCTCGGTCAACTCCAGTACGTCAGCCATACGGCGAGCATAGATCGCGCGGCGCGGGCTCCCGGTCTGCGGGGCGCCCGGCACCTGCTTGGTGGGGTTAGGGCGCCGCCGTCCGCAGACCGGCGGCGGAACATCCCGGCCCGCGCGGCGGCGTTGACACGGCCGGGCGGGTCCGCCAACTCAGGTGCGGGGCAGCTCAGTTGGGCGGGCGCGGCGGTAGCGGTGCCTCGCGGTTGGTGAAGTCCGCTGCGGTTCGGTAGCGCCCTGAAGGGGCGCGGGGCTGTGTTCATGTGCGGCTCCGCCGCGTGGGCGCGACCAGCCACGACGGTGCCGCAGCCGATCGACCGCACATCGCGGCACTTCCAGCGAGGCGCTTAGAACGTGGTGCTCGGTGTAACCGTGCTGGTCTGCGCGGTCGTCCACACCGGGTTCCGGCCCAACGGCTCAGTGTCACGCACCTGTTCACACGCCCGGCTCGGGCAGCGGCTTGGGGGTGTTCCGCTCGGCGCGGATGACCAGGACGAGCCCGGCGAGGATCACCAGTAGCGCCGGGTACGCGGCCACCGGCGGCGTCTGGCCGAGCCACAGCGCCGCGATCAGCGCGGCACCCGGCGTCTCCAGCAGGATCGCGGTGGAGGTGACCGAGGGCCCGAGGCCGTGCACCACCCGGTTGATCAGCGAGTGCCCGAGCAACTGCGCGGCGACGGTCAGCGCGGCCAGCTTCAGCCAGGTCTGCCCGGTGTATCCGCCACCCAGTGAGACCCCGGACAGCAGGCACACCACCAGCAGCGCCACGGCCGTCGTGGCGTAGCAGACGAACGTGTACGCGGCAGTGCTGACGGTGCGCCGCACCTCCGAGCCGAGCAGCACGTACCCGGCCGCCGCGATACCGCCGCCGAGCGCGAGCGCGTCGCCCGCCAGCGCCCGGGTGGACAGCGACAGGTCCACCCCGGAGACCATCAGCACACCGGCGAACGCCACCGCCGCGCCCGCCCACACCAGGCCCGGCTGCCGCCGTCCGCGCAGCCGCAGCAGCACCGTGGTCCACACCGGCGTGGTGGTCACCAGGGCGGTCGACGAGGCCACCGAGGTCATCGACAGGCTCGGCAGCCACAGTCCGAAGTGCAGCGCCAGGATCGCCCCGGCGGCCATCGACAGCAGCACCGCCCGCCGTCCCATGCCGCGCAACTCCGCGCGCCCGCGCAGCAGAACGAACGGGCTGAGGGCACCGACCGCCATGGCGTTGCGCCAGAAGGCGATGGCCAGCGCGGGCGCGGCCGTGGCGGCGATCAGCGGTGCGGAGAACGACACTCCGGATATCGCCACCGCGAGCAGCAGGAAGTCGATCCGCCGGGTCCCGGTGGCGATCGGGGACTCACCCCGCCGCACCGACGAGCGTGGGGACGTGACACGGGATCCAGCGGACACGGGCGGCGGCTCTCCTCACGGGTTGCGGTCTCGCAGGAGGTTAGTGCCCGGCGTTGTTCCAGGTTAGGCCGCCTCCGGCAGATCCGCTGACCGCCACCGCGGCGGGCGGCACCCAGCGGCCGCCAGGCATACTTCTGGCATGACGCAGACGGGACGGGACGGGGCGCCGGACGAGCGGTTGCTGGACCGGGCGCTGATCGAGGAGGCCGCCAAGAAGTCCGGGCTGTTGTGGGTGCGCGGCACCGAGGGCCCCGTGGCGCTGTGGCACCTGTGGCACGACGGCGCCGTGTGCCTGGTCGGCGGCGGCCCCGGCGAGCAGCCGCTGCCGGGCCTCGTCGACGGCGGTACGGCCACCGTCACCGTGCGCAGCAAGGACAAGGGCGGCCGACTCGTCGCCTTCGAGGCCCGGGTCAGCGAGCTGACGCCGCACAGCCAGGCGTGGGAGTCGGCAGTCGAGGAGCTGAAGGGCAAGCGGCTCAACGCGCCGGACGCCGACACCATGGCCGAGCGCTGGGCCCGCGAGTGCCGGGTGCTGCGGCTCGAACCGCACGGCTCGGCCACCGAGCGCCCCGGCGCCATGCCGGACGACAGCGGCGCCGCGGCCCCGGTGCCCAGCCCGGCGACCACCCGACGGCCGATCCCGGCGGCGCTGCCCCGGCTGCTGGTCGGCAGGCGCGGCGCCAAGCGGGTCAGAAACCGCTGACCTTCCCGTAGTCCAGCACCCGGCCGCTGTCCGGCGCCCGCACGGTGAACGCCTCGCCCCAGCCGGTGAGTTGCAGCGATCCGGCGCCGCCGGAACTCTCGTACCGCAGCGGATACGGGCGGCCCCGCAGCGAGACGTCGAGCGTGCCGCCGGGCGCGGTGACGGCGATGGTGGGGGTGCCGCCGACCGAACGGTGGCCGCCGCGGGCCGGGTTGGAGCCGAGCGAGAACAGGCCGTCGAGCAGTTGCCGCTTGTCGGTGAGGCCGGACAGCCGCCGGTAGGCGGGGTCGCCGGTGGGCACCTTGACGTACTTGCCTCCCAGTCCGCCGGACAGCCGGGAGCCCTTCAGGTACAGGTCGGTGCCGACGCGTAGCAACTCGTAGGTGTCGTGGCCGGTGCTCACCCGGCCGCTTCCGGCGTCCGGGCCCAGCCGCACGTCCAGCCGGTAGGTCCGGCCGCCGCTGCTGACCGAGCCGGACAGCCGCACGGTGTCGGCCCGCTCGGCCGCGCCGCGGGCCTGGGAGACTATGGCGCCGGGGGCCAGCCCGCCGACGCCGTTCGTGCCCTGTTCGGCGTCACCGCACCCCACCAGTAGCAGGGCGGCCAGTGCGCACAGGGCCGTCCGCCGGACGGCGGTCACTAGACGTCCACCTCCTGTAGCGACGAGTAGCGAACGCTACTCCCCGCCCGCCGTCCGCCACCACCTGATCAGGAGCGCGCTCCGCGCGCAGGCCAAACCGCGAGCCGGGGCCGTTACCCTTGCCTCTGGTCATTTGATCCTTCTGACAGTGGCGTAACGGAGGCTCGGCATGGTCGCAGGAGCCCCGCGGGTATTCATCTCTCACCTGTCGGGTGTCGCCGTCTTCGACCCCAACGGCGATCAGGTCGGTCGGGTACGGGACGTCGTCGTCATGCTCCGGGTCGGCAGGCGGCCGCCCCGGGTGCTCGGGCTGGTCGTGGAAGTGGTCAGCCGACGCCGCATCTTCCTGCCGATGACCCGGGTCACCAGCCTGGAGTCCGGCCAGGTCATCACTACCGGCGTGCTGAACATGCGGCGCTTTGAGCAGCGCGCCGCGGAAACGCTTGTGCTGGGTGAGCTGCTGGACCGCCGGGTGCGCCTGGTGGAGTCCGACGAGCAGGTCACCGTGCTCGACGTGGCGATGACCCAGCTACCGGCCCGCCGCGACTGGGAGATCGACAAGGTCTTCGTCCGCCGTGGCAAGGGCGGCGCGCTACGGCGGCGCGGTGAGGCGCTCACCGTCGAGTGGTCGGCGGTCACCGGTTTCTCGGTCGAGGAGGAGGGGCAGGGCGCCGCGAACCTGCTCGCCACCTTCGAGCAGCTGCGCCCGGCCGACCTGGCCAACGTGCTGCACCACCTGTCGCCCAAGCGCCGCTCGGAGGTCGCCGCCGCGCTCGACGACGACCGGCTCGCCGACGTCCTCGGCGAGCTGCCGGACGACGACCAGGTGGAGATCCTGGGCAAGCTGGCCGAGGAGCGGGCCGCCGACGTGCTGGAGGCGATGGACCCCGACGACGCCGCCGACCTGCTCTCCGAGCTGCCCGAGGACGACCAGGAGCGGCTGCTGACGCTGATGCAGCCGCAGGACGCGGCCGACATGCGGCGGCTGCTGTCGTACGAGGAGCGCACCGCGGGCGGTCTGATGACCACCGAGCCGATCGTGCTGCGGCCCGACGCCTCGGTCGCCGACGCGCTGGCCCGGGTCCGCAACAAGGACCTGACCCCGGCGCTGGCCGCCCAGGTGTACGTGTGCCGACCACCGGACGACACCCCCACCGGCAAGTACCTCGGTGTGGTGCACTTCCAGCGACTGCTGCGCGAGCCGCCGTTCACCCTGGTCGGCTCGGTCGTGGACACCGATCTGCGGCCGCTGCCGCCGGACACCCCGCTGCCCGGGGTGACCAGCTACCTCGCCACGTACAACATGCTGGCCGCGCCAGTGGTGGACGAGAGCGGTTCGCTGCTGGGGGCGGTCACCGTGGACGACGTACTGGACCATCTGCTGCCCGACGACTGGCGTGAGGTGGCGGTCGCCAAGATGCCGCACGAGCTGACGCACGCGAGCGAAGACGGAGGAGGTCGCGCATGACCATGGAACGGAGCAAGGCGACAGCCTCCGGCCCGGCCCGCTCCCGGGTCCGGCTGGACGTACCGCGCGAGACGCGGATCAGCGTGTTGCCGTCGTACGACCCCGAGACGTTCGGCCGGATGTCGGAGCGCGTCGCGCGCTTCCTGGGGACCGGGCGGTTCCTGATCTGGATGAGCGTGCTGCTGTTCCTTTGGGTGCTGTGGAACACCTCGGCACCGAACGACCTGCGGTTCGACAACTACCCGTTCATCTTCATGAACCTGGCGCTCTCGCTGCAGGCCGCCTACGCGGCACCGCTGATCCTGCTAGCCCAGAACCGGCAGGACGACCGGGACCGGGTCAACCTGGAGCAGGACCGCAGGCGCAACGAGCGCAGCATCGCCGACACCGAGTACCTCAGCCGGGAGATCGCGGCGCTGCGCATGAACATGGGCGAGGTCGCCACCCGCGACTGGATCCGCTCCGAACTGCAGGACATGCTCAAGGAGCTGGAGGAACGCAGGCAGGCCGAGCCGGAGCGGAGTGACAAAGCCGACGCGGCACCCCGCCCGTAGTGTCACCGGTGCGCCGTACCATCAGTCGTATGGCTACCGACACGTACGGCTCCGTCCCCGGCGCAGACGCGGTGCGCGCCGCGCTGGCGACGGTGAACGATCCTGAGATCAACAAGCCCATCACCGATCTCGGCATGGTCAAATCCGTGGACATCGCCGAGGGCGGTCTGGTGCGGGTCGGGGTCTATCTGACCGTCTCCGGCTGCCCGCTGCGGGACAAGATCACCAGCCTGGTGACCGACGCGGTCTCCAAGGTGCCGGGCGTCACCGGTGTCGAGGTCGAGCTGGACGTGATGAGCGACGAGCAGCGCCGTGAGCTGGCGGCGTCGCTGCGCGGCGGCCAGGCCGAGCGGGAGATCCCGTTCGCCCGGCCGGGGTCGCTGACCCGGGTCTACGCGGTCGCCTCCGGCAAGGGCGGCGTCGGCAAGTCCTCGGTGACCGTCAACCTGGCCGCCGCGATGGCCGCCGACGGCCTCAAGGTGGGGGTCGTCGACGCCGACATCTACGGCCACTCGGTGCCGCGCATGCTGGGCGCGGACGGTCGGCCGACCCAGGTGGAGAACATGATCATGCCGCCGTCGGCGAACGGCGTGAAGGTCATCTCGATCGGCATGTTCACCCCCGGCAACGCGCCGGTGGTCTGGCGCGGCCCGATGCTGCACCGCGCGCTCCAGCAGTTCCTCGCCGACGTCTACTGGGGCGATCTGGACGTACTGCTGCTCGACCTGCCGCCCGGCACCGGTGACATCGCCATCTCCGTGGCGCAGTTGATCCCGAACGCCGAGATCCTCGTGGTGACGACGCCCCAGCAGGCGGCCGCCGAGGTGGCCGAGCGGGCGGGCACCATCGCGGTGCAGACGCACCAGAAGATCGTCGGCGTGATCGAGAACATGTCCGGCATGCCCTGCCCGCACTGCGACGAGATCGTCGACGTCTTCGGCACCGGCGGCGGCCAGCGGGTCGCCGACGGCCTGACCAAGGTCACCGGCACCAACGTGCCGGTGCTCGGCGCGATCCCGATCGACGTACGGCTGCGCGAGGGCGGCGACGACGGCCGCCCGGTGGTGCTCACCGACCCGGAGTCACCCTCCGGATCGGCGCTGCGCACCATCGCGGGCAAGCTCGGCGGCCGCCAGCGCGGTCTGGCCGGGATGTCCCTGGGCATCACCCCGCGCAACAAGTTCTGACCGCCTGCCAGGGCGTCACCGCCCGCGTGGGTTACCCCTCGTAGGCGGTGATGTCCGGCACCACGGCGAACGCCAGGCCGTAGGCGCTCATCCCGCGCCCGTACGCGCCGATGTGCGCCGTCGGTGCCGAACCGGCCAGCACCCAGCCGTACTCCGACTCGCGGTAGTGGAACGGGGTCGGCACACCGTCCACCGGCAGCGTCAGCGTGGACCAGTCGGAGCCGGACAGGTCGTCCGCCAGCTCCCAGGCGATCGCCGTCTGCTGCTCCAGCCAGTCCTGCCGCAGCGACCGCTCCATCCGGTGCGGCCAGGTGTACGACAGCAGCCCGGAACCGGCCAGCCAGGCCGCCGAGTTGACCGAGGTGGCCTCCAGCACGCCGGTGCCGTCCGCACTGCGCCGCAGCGGCCGGTGCGCCAACGTCACGACGACGGCGAACCGCTGGGCGTCCGGCGCCGGATCGGCCATCGGCAGCGAGGCCTTCAGCGTCGGCACGTCGCCGTGGCCGAGGGCGCCGTGCTCCACCGTACCGTCCGCGCTGGTGCCCACCTGCATCAGCCAGCGCGGTCCGGCGAACGCCTGGTCCAGCCCGTACCAGGGAAAGGACGCCAGCAGATAGCCGTCCACCGGACGGCTGGCGCCCGGTGCGCTGCCGCCCACCCCCGGGTCCCGCTCACCACTGGCTGCCGTTGCCCCCGCACGACTCGTGGTCTCCACCGCGGCGCCTCCTCCATTGCCCGCACGTCTCACCGGCCGACGCGGGGTGCGTCAGCCGATGCGCCCCACCCCTCGGGCGAACCCAAAACGAATACAAAAGTAATGGACAACCTAAGTGAGAATAGCCACTCTTAGGTGGCGATCCGGGCAGGTGGTCGACTCAGGTGGCGTCCGCGTCGAACGGCGGACGCTCGCCCGGCCGTAGCGGTTCGCTCTTGCGCAGCGGGTCGGCGCCGTTGGCCGCCGCCGCGCTCGCGGGACCACCGGCGGTGCGGACCGTACGCCCGCCCTCCTGCACGGCCTCCCTGACGGCCGCCACCTCGTCCTTGAGGTCGAAGCTGCTGCGGATGTCCTTCAGCCCGAGGCTGTCGTTGTCCAGCAGGTTCTTGCGGACGAACGTCTTGGGATTGAGGTCCTCGAACTCGAAGTCCTTGAACTCCGGACCAAGCTCCTTGCGGATGTCCTCCTTGGCGCTGTCGGAGAACTCACGGAGCTTGCGGATCATCCGGCTGGCGTCCTGGATCAGTTTGGGCAGCTTGTCCGGCCCGAAAATGATCACTGCGAGGAGCATGATGGCAACAACATCCAACGGACTTATGTTGAAGAACACCGTCGCAGCTCCTTGTGACGTCTTTGGACACCAACGGTACCCGTCCGTCGAGGCGGCTCGGGAGGGTGCCCGGGGAACGTCGGGTGCGTCGCGGCGGGCAACGCATCGCGCGCGCCGTGGGTCATCCGGTGGTCGAGCCGCCGAGCACCAGGTCGACCGTGCGGGGCGCCGCGTCACCGCTCTTGACCGTCAGCCTGATGTGGTCGCCGGGCGTGTGGCTGCGGGTCCGCACGATCAGTTCGGCGCCGGTGTGCACCGGCTCGCCGTCCACCTGGGTGATGATGTCGCCGGGCTTGAGGCCCGCGTTGGCGCCCGGGCCGCCCGGAGTGACGGCGGGCGCGCCGTTCGTCCCCTGGTCGGCGATCCGGGCACCATCACCGACGTAGCGCATGTCGACGGTGACCCCGATCACCGGGTGGACGGCCTTGCCGGTGTTGATCAGCTCCTCGGCGACCCGCTTCGCCTGGTTGATCGGGATCGCGAACCCCAGCCCTATGCTGCCGCCCTGGCTTCCAGCGCCGTCCGGTGAGCCGTTGTCCGCCGAGCGGATCGCGCTGTTGATGCCGATCACCTGGGCCTGGGCGTTCATCAGCGGACCACCGGAGTTGCCGGGGTTGATCGGCGCGTCAGTCTGCAGCGCGTTGACGTAGCTGACCTCGCCGCCGCCCTGCGCACCGCCGGACGCGGTGATCGGGCGGTCCTTGGCGCTGATGATGCCCGAGGTCACCGTGCCCTCCAGGTCGTACGGGGCGCCGATGGCGACCACCGGGTCGCCGACGCGCACCGACTCGGAGTTGCCGAGCGTCAGCGGCTTGAGGCCGGACACCCCGCTGACCTTGATGACGGCGAGGTCGTCGCCGGCGTCCCGGCCGACGATGCTCGCCTTGTGCGTGGCGCCGCCGCTGAACGTCACCGAGATGTCGCCACTGGACGCGGCCGGAGCCACCACATGGTTGTTGGTGAGGATGTGGCCCTGGGCGTCCAGCACGAACCCGGTGCCGGTGCCCTCCTCGCCGTTGCCCTTGACGTGGATGTAGACCACACCGGGCAGTGTGGCTGCGGCGATCCCGGCGACGGTGCCCGGCGCCCGCCCGCCGTGGTCGGCGGGTGCCTGCGGCAGGGTGATTCCGGTACCGGCGTCCTGCCGCTGGATGTAGGCGCCGGCGACCCCGCCGACCAGCCCCGCCACGATCGCGGCCGCCACGACCGCGCCCACCAGCCCGCGCCGCCCGTGCACCGAAGTGGGCCGCGCGGCCTGGACGGGCGGCGCCCACGGGTCGTGCGGCTGCGCGGGCGGTGGGGGCGGCACCGTCGGGCGCTGCACGGGCGGTGCGGGCGCCCATGGGCCGGGGCGGCCGTACGGCGGGGTGCCGTAGGGGTCCGCGGGGTGC
>NZ_JANFNH010000011.1 GCF_024436055.1 Streptantibioticus rubrisoli
CCGGAGGCGCCCGCCGCCCCCGAGCCGCCCAAGCGGCAGGCGGTACTGGTGGGTTACGGGGTCGCCGAGTCCTCGACCAAGCGCCGTCCCCGCAAGGCGTCCGCCACCCCGGCGGCCCCCGCCGCCGTGACCCAGCAGCCGGTGCTCAACGGGCACGGGGGCACCGCCCAGGCCGCGCCGGAGCCGCCGCTGGCCCCCGAGCCGCCCCGGCCGCTGGCCAAGCCGCCGGTGCGCAAGCTCGCCAAGGACCTCGGGGTCGACCTGGCCACAGTGGTCCCCACCGGGCCGAACGGCACCATCACCCGCGAGGACGTCCAGGCGGCGGCCGCGCCCGCACCGGCACCGGTCGAGCAGGCCGCGCCCGTGGCTCCCGCCGAGCCGGTCGCCGTTTCACGTGAAACACGGGAAACTCGCGTGCCGATCAAGGGAGTTCGCAAGGCGACCGCACAGGCGATGGTGGCCAGCGCCTTCACGGCCCCGCATGTCACCGAGTTCGTCACCTTCGACATCACCCGCACCATGCGGCTGGTGCAGGAGCTGAAGACGGACCTGGCGTTCGCCGGGCTCAAGGTCAGCCCGCTGCTGCTGGTGGCGAAGGCGCTGCTGGTCGCCATCAAGCGCAACCCGCAGATCAACGCCTCCTGGGACGAGGAGAACCAGGAGATCGTGCACAAGGAGTATGTGAACCTCGGCATCGCCGCGGCCACCCCGCGTGGCCTGATCGTCCCCAACATCAAGGACGCGCAGGCCAAGACGCTCCCCGAACTGGCCCGGTCCCTCGGCGAGTTGGTGGCCACCGCCCGCGAGGGCAAGACCGCGCCCGCCGACATGCAGGGCGGTACGGTGACCATCACCAACGTCGGCGTCTTCGGCGTCGACACCGGCACGCCCATCCTGAACCCCGGTGAGTCCGCGATCCTCGCCTTCGGCGCGGTCAAGGAGCAGCCCTGGGTCCACAAGGGCAAGGTCAAGCCGCGTCAGGTCACCACGTTGGCGCTGTCCTTCGATCACCGCCTGGTCGATGGCGAACTCGGCTCGAAGGTGCTCGCCGACACGGCGGCCATCCTGGAGTTCCCGAAGCGCCTGATCACCTGGGCGTAGCCTCCGGTCATCAGACAGGGGCCCGAACGCGCACGACGCGTTCGGGCCCCTGCGCTTGCCGACGGTCCGTATGCCGGACACTCGGTTCTCACGCATACCTGTTGTATCTATGCTGTGCGCATCATGGATGCCGCCATCTCCACCAAGCAGCCGCCCGCCGCCGAGCGGGTCTACACACACGTCAAACGCGCCGTGCTCGACCGCTCCTACCAGGGCGGCACACTGCTGACCGAGGGCGATCTCGCCGAGGCGGTCGGGGTCTCGCGCACACCGGTGCGCGAGGGGCTGCTGCGGCTTGAGGCGGAGGGGCTGATCAAGCTCTACCCGAAGAAGGGCGCTTTGGTGCTGCCTGTCTCCGCGCAGGAGATCGCCGATGTGGTGGAGACCCGACTGTTGGTCGAACAGCACGCGGTGCGCAAGGTGGTACCCGCCCCCGCCCAACTCCTGAGCAGGCTCGAGGAGTTGCTGGACGAGCACGAGGAGCACCGGGAGACCGGTGACCTGGCCGCGGCCGCGGTCACCGACCGCTGCTTCCACGCCACCATCGTCCGGGCGGCAGGCAACGAGATCCTCTCCCAGCTCTACGACCAGCTGCGCGACCGCCAGTTGCGGATGGGCGTGGCCGTGATGCACGCCGAACCGGACCGGATCGCCAGGAACATCGAGGAGCACGCGGACATACTCGCCGCGCTGCGCGCGGGCGACGGCGAACGCGCCGCCGCCGTCGTACGGCAGCACGTCAGCCGGGTCAAGGCCATCGTCAGGGGGGAAGCATGAGTGCGCTCGACACGAGCCGAAGCAGGCCGCGGCTGCCCGGCGATCCACCCGGTGGCGCGCGCGCCTGCGCGGTGTGGGGGCTCGGCGTCTTCGTCTACTTCATCGCCGTGGTCCACCGCTCCAGCCTCGGCGTGGCCGGAATCGACGCGGCGAC
This sequence comes from Streptantibioticus rubrisoli, assembly GCF_024436055.1. Lineage (GTDB taxonomy): Bacteria > Actinomycetota > Actinomycetes > Streptomycetales > Streptomycetaceae > Streptantibioticus_A > Streptantibioticus_A rubrisoli. The sequence goes on from NZ_JANFNH010000011.1 coordinate 2,033, forward strand.
CCGGTTCCACATCAGCGCCTCCGAGCTGTCCACGTTCTCCATACTCCAGGTGCTGGTCTACGCCGGGATGCAGATACCCGTCGGCATGCTGGTGGACCGGTTCGGCACCAAGAAGGTGCTGACCGCCGGGGTCATCCTGCTCACCGTCGGCCAACTGGGCTTCGCGCTCAGCCACTCGTACGCGATGGCGCTGGGCTCGCGCGCGGTGCTCGGCTGCGGGGACGCGATGACGTTCATCAGCGTGCTGCGTCTCGGCTCCCGCTGGTTCCCGGCCCGGCACGGGCCGTTGATAGCCCAGGGCGCCGCCCTCTTCGGCATGGCGGGCAACCTGGTCAGCACCATCGCGCTGTCCCGGCTGCTGCACTCCGCGGGCTGGACCCCGACCTTCGTGGGCACGGCGCTCGGCGGCGCCCTCGTCCTGGTACTGATCGTGCTGTTCATGAAGGACCACCCCGAGGGGTTCGAGCCCCTGCCCGTGGGGCCGCGGCCGCGTGGTGCGGTACGGCGTCAACTCACCGACGCCTGGCGGGAACCCGGCACCCGGCTCGGCCTGTGGGTGCACTTCACGACGCAGTTCTCGGCGATGGTCTTCCTGCTGCTGTGGGGCATGCCGTTCCTGGTCGAGGGCCAGGGGCTGCCCCGGGGCACCGCCGGGTCACTGCTGACCCTGGTGGTGCTGTCGAACATGGTGCTCGGCATGGTCTTCGGCCAGATCATCGCCCGCCACCACGGCGCGCGGATGCCGCTGGCGCTGGGCACCGTGACGGTGACCGCGGCCAGTTGGGCCGTGGTGCTCGCCTGGCCCTCGGCACACGCGCCGCTGTGGCTGCTGGCCACGTTGTGCGTGGTGCTCGGTGCCAGTGGTCCGGCCTCGATGATCGGCTTCGACTTCGCCCGCCCGGCCAATCCGCCGGAGCGGTTCGGCACCGCCTCCGGCATCGTCAACATGGGCGGCTTCACCGCCTCGATGATCGTGCTGCTGGCGGTCGGTGTGCTGCTGGACGCGACCGGTGACGACTTCACCGTCGCGCTCAGCAGCGTCTTCGTCGTACAGGCGGTCGGCGTCAGCCAGATCCTGCGGCTGCGCGGGCGGGCGGCTCGGCGCGAGCGCGAGACGATCACCGTGAGCCGGGTGGAGGCGGTGCACACCGCCGAGGCCAGGGCCTGACGCCTGACCTCGGCGTGATGCCCGGTGCGTGACGGGGCTCAGGGCGTCACGGCGAGCGAGGCCAGCACCGCGTCCGCCAGCTCCTGGTCGCCCTCCACCTTGACCCGGTCCGCGACCCCTTCCGGCCGCACCCGTCCGCAGGCCAGCCGGAGGAAGGTCTCCCAGTCGGTCGCCAACGTCACCGTGGGGCCCAGCGAGACGCTGCTGTCGATCGTGCCGGTGCCCTCGGTGTCCACCCGCACCGTGCGCATGAACTCCACCGGGCCGTGCACGTCGAACGCCACCGTCGAACCGGCGGGCGCGCCCGCCGTCTTGGCGACCACCTTCGGCAGTTGCGGCAGCAGGAAGTCCCGGGTGACCACGGCGCCCGGCGAGTCCAGGTTGCCGGGCTTGTCCAGGGCCCGCCGGATGTCCTGTTCGTGCACCCACACGTCGAACGCCCGCATTCGCAGGGACAGTTCGAGGGTGCGCTCCGCGCCCATCAGGCCGCGCACCATGGTCTCCGGGTCGCGGTTCTCGTTCCTTAGCTGCCGGGACCGGCGGATGATCGTGTACTCCAGCTCCGCGGTCATCTCCGGCCCGGTGTGGCAGCGCCGTACGTCCACCGGCACCTCCATGTACCGGCTGAACTCGTCGGTGACGTGGAACAGGTCGCGCGGCAGCGAGTGGATGGGGCGCGGATCGCCCATCGCCTCGCACTCGACCCCGATCACATGCGAGACGACGTCCCGCACTGACCAACCCGGGCACTCTGTGGGCCGGTTCCACTCTCCCTCGGTGAGCTGCGAGACCAACTCCGATATCGCCTCTATGGAGTGGGTCCAGGCGTCGATGTAGGGCTGGAGCTTGCTGTGGACGGTCACGGTGCCCCTCGAACGGATCAGTGCGGTCGTGGCTTGTTCTGTACTGGATGGTTTCGCGCTGGCGCGCTTAATGGTGACGTGCGCCCAAATTACGCTGTGCGCTGGCACCATGGCAGTGCTTTCGTGTGACGATGGTAGGCCCGCGTTGACGCGGCGAACTTCTGGGCGGTGGTACGGTGCGCGCTTCGCTCCTGCAGATCGACGTCCGACCCGACGAGCGGGTCGCGGACCGGCGCTCCCGGGTGGCCGCTCTCGTACGTGAGCAAGCGGGCGCTGACCTGGTCGTTCTGCCCGAGCTGTGGCCGGTGGGCGCGTTCGCCTACCAGGACTTCGAGACGTACGCCGAGCCGCTGGACGGCCCGACCGCCAGGGAGTTGGGCGCGGCGGCGCGGGCGGCGCGCGTCTGGCTGCACGCGGGGTCGATCGTCGAGCGCGGCGGCGCGGGCGAGCCGCTCTACAACACCTCACTGCTGTTCGCGCCGGACGGCCAACTGCACCGTTTCTACCGGAAGATCCACCGTTTCGGTTTCGACACCGGCGAGGCGACGATGATGGCCGCGGGCGACGAGATCGTTACCGCGCGGCTGTCCGGTCCCGGCACCACGATCGGTCTGGCGACCTGCTACGACCTCCGGTTCCCCGAGCAGTTCCGGCTGCTGGTGGACGCGGGGGCGGAGTTGCTGGTGATCTGCGCGGGGTGGCCTGAGCGCCGCCGCGCGCACTGGTCGCTTCTGGCGCGCGCCCGTGCGGTGGAGTCCCAGGCGTACGTGCTCGCCTGCGGGACCGCGGGGACGCACGCGGGGGTCCAGCAGGCCGGGCACAGCGTGGTGGTGGACCCGTGGGGTGAGGTCCTCGCCGAAGCGGGCTCCGGTGAGGAGGTCCTCACCGTCGACCTCGACCCGTCCCGGGTCGCCAAGACGCGCTCGGAGTTCCCCGCGCTGCGCGACCGCGTCCTGGGCCTGCCCCGGCCCTAGCGGCCAGCACCTCGGGGGGCGCGGTGGGTTCGACGGTGCCGCAGCGACCGCAAGCCGCCGCCGCTACGGCAATCGGCTCACGGTGCGCTGCCCTGCGGGCGTGTCTGACGCATTCCGTGGACGTCGGGTGATCGGATTATCGCGGACAGTAGTGCACGCCCAGTCAGGGGAGCCGCCATGTACCGCGCCAGAGTCCTCATCGCCACCGTGGCGACGGTCCTCGCACTGTGCGGCGCGCGGACCGCGCCGCATCCCGTGCGCTATGTCGCCCTCGGCGACTCCGCGGCCGCCGCGCCCGGCGTTCCCGACCTGGTCGACGCCCGCTGTGTGCGCTCCAACCACAACTACCCCTCCCTGGTGGCCGCCCGCCTGCACGCGGCCAGCTTCACCGACGTCACCTGCAGCGGCGCCACCACCTCCGACCTCGGCGGCCAGTTCCGGGCGCTGTCCAAGCGCACGACCCTGGTCACCGTCTCCATCGGCGCCAACGATGTCGGTGTCACCGGAATCGTCACCAAGTGCACCGTCCTGGGGCTGTTCCACCCCGACGGCGCCTACTGCCGCGCCGCGTACACCCGCACCGGTACCGACGAACTCGACGAACGCCTTCACACCACGCAGCCGAAGGTCGCGGACGCGCTGCGCACCATCCACCGACTGGCCCCGCACGCCCGGGTGCTGCTCGTCGGCTACCTGCGGCTGACCCCCCTCGACCACCACGGCTGCCGCCCGCGCGAGTTGTTCTCCGACGGCGACCTGGCGTACCTCGACGACTTCGAGAAGAAGATGAACACGATGCTCAGCCGCACCGCCCAGGCGAACGGCGCCGTCTTCGTGGACAACCACCCGGCCAGCGCCCAACACGACATCTGCCGCCCCACCGGCACCCGCTGGACCGAGGCCCTGATCCCCAGCAGCCCGACCGTCCCCTTCCACCCCAACGCACTGGGCGAACACGCCATGGCCGAACAGGCGTTGGCAGCGGCCAACCGCTGAGCGCACGGCCGGTGCCGGACGCAAATCGCTCACTCTCCGCGGTTCCAGCGTCGAGACGACCGGGAGCCTGCCCGGCTGAGCGCTGGCTGTGCCGTCGCGACGGATCGGGCGGTGAGCGTGCCGTGCCGGGGCGCGCCCTGTTGCGCGGGATGCTTCCGGTTCCCCGTCAAGCCCGCCGGTACGCGCCCTTGACGGCCTTGGTGGGACGGGTGACGCTCGTGAAACGGTGTGGAACCCGCAGCAGACCGGAGGCAGTCATGGCACTACGGTTCATCGCCAAGGACCCCAACACCAACGGGACGCAGTGCCCTACGGCTTGGGTGGACGACGAAGCGGAAGAGATCGTGATTCAGGGCTGGAAAGCGGGTGAGGTGCTGCTGGCGCGGTGCCTTGAGACGGGCCCGATCCCGGAGACCGAAGCGGTGGTGAGGGTGCCGATCCGCATGGTGCCCGCGCTGAGGGAGGCGTGCGATGTCGCAGACCGACTTGGCGTTCGTTGACCTGCTGGCCAACGCCTGCCATTCGGCCGTGCACCTGGAGCTACGCGACTCGTACGGGATCGGGGAGGAGGCCGCCGAGTTCGAGAAGTGGCGCGCTGGTTGGCGTCCCGATCCCGACCCGGCGACCTGGTGGAACGACTTCCACACGTGGGTGCGTGATGCGACAGCGCGAGGGGTGGTGTTTCGTCGTGCGCGGATCGTGTCTGAGCCGGTAAGCGCGTACATCGCGTACGAGTACGGATGTACGTATCAGAACCTTGCCGCTGGTGAGTTGGTTCGCTGGCTACCGCGCCGCAAGGCATCTGACCTCGCGCTGCCTGGCAATGACTTCTGGCTGTTCGACGAGCGCGTGATCATGTGGAACCACTTCACCGGCGAGGGTGGTTCCGCTGGACCCGAGCTGGACGAACGGCCCGGCGTGGCCAAGTTCTGCGCGACGGCGTTCGAGGCTGTGTGGGAGCGTGCCACGCCGCACGAGGACTACCGGATCTGACGAACAACACATGCCCGCGTCCCCCTCTTCGAGTGTGCAGGCTGCCCGCAAGGCCGTCGCCGACCGGCTACGGGAGATCAGGAGGGACGCGGGCCTGTCCGGCAGTGCCGTGGCCCTCAGCGCTGGTTGGTACAAGTCCAAGGTCTCTCGGCTTGAGAACGGCGTCACTCCCCCTTCCTCCGCCGATATTCAGGCGTGGTGCCGGGCTTGTGGGGCTGAGGACCAGGCCGCCGACCTGATCGCGGCTGCTCGCTCGGCGGACAACATGTATGTCGAGTGGCGGCGCGTTCAGCGCTCGGGGCTGCGGCAACTCCAGGAGTCGTACCTGCCGCTGTATGAGCGCACACGGGTCTTCCGAACGTACTGCTCCAATGTGGTCCCCGGTGTTCTCCAGACCCACGCCTACGCGATGGCACTGCTGCGGTCCATCAGCACGTTCCACGAGACACCCGACGACGTGGCCGATGCCGTAGATGCCCGCTTGGACCGGTCGGCGCAGGTCGTGCGGAACAGCGACCACTGCTTCGCGCTCGTGCTGGAAGAGTCGGTGTTGCGGCACCGTGTAGGGGACGCTGAGACGATGGCTGGGCAGCTTGGCTATCTGTTGGCCGCGATGGCGTTCCCGTCCGTCTCGCTCGGGGTGATTCCGTTCGCTGCCGAGCGCCGCATGTGGATGATCGAGACGTTCACGGTCTACGACGAGGAGCAGGCCGAAGCGGAGTTGCTGACAGCGCGGGTGAACGTGACCACGCCGACCGAGGTGCAGCAGTACCTCAAGGCGTTCCGCGAGTTCGCCAAGCTGGCCGTCTACGGGGCCGATGCGCGTGCGCTGATCACGGCTGCTATCGACTCTTTGGGGTGATCCACGTGGAACTTGGTGGAACTTGCTGTGAGTTGGACCCCTCACGTTCCTAGCGTTGTCATCACACAGACGACGTTGAGGGGATCGGCATGACCGAGCCGACGAGATACCAGACAGCCCCGGTCGAGTTGCCCTTGCGCTTGGACCTGCGGGAGCCGACGCCCGTTGACGGTTGCCCAGGGTGTGTCGAGCTAGTGAAGGTGCGGGAGCGCGCCCGCGCGGGCGGGGACATGACCACCGTGACCGATTGCAACGTCTACATGCGACGGCACCCGGAGGGGCACGGATGAGCACGCGCACCATATTTCGGTACGTGCGGCACACGCTCCGGCACGTCCCAGAGGGCGGGATCACGTACGAAGCTTTCTGTGTCACGCACCGCTGTGATGAGGGCTCCGGCCCGCAGGAAGAGCAGGAAGCGGCACAGGACTGGTGCCTACGGCACACCGGGCGTACCGGTCATGACCTGTTTCGGCGCGTCTTCACGGACCATGCGCGGGTCGCCCGTCAGGCCGACGTTCGGCACTCCTGACACCCAAGCCCCCGTTCCGGCGCGCACTCCACTCTTGGACAGGTCGAGCGCCCGCAGCGGGTTCTTTGAGCAGTACCCACACAGGGAGGGAACCACATGAATCAGTGGTGGACGACCAGGGCGACCGGCGGAGGGAACCCGCAGGATGACAGCGACTCCAGTAACAAGCATGGCGGGGGCGGTTCCGACGAGGGTGGCAACACCAACGACGGCCAGGGCCCGGCGGACGGTAGGTAAGTGAGCACACAGCACGAGGCGGAGGCTGGCCCCGAGCGGCTGGCCTCCGCGCTGATCGAAAACGGCGCGCTGACGAGCGACTGGCTTCCCGCCTTCCAGGCCGTGCCCCGGTATCTGTTCGTGCCGGACACCATTTGGCCGGGGCGCGGAGGTATGAACAGGCAGAGTGATCGCGTCATCCGGGCGGACGACCCGGAGCTGTGGTGGAGGGCCGTCTACACGGACGCGCCGATCACCACCCAATGGGACGACGGCGCGTATACCGGTCCAGGGAAGGGTCAGACCCCCTCGTCGTCCAACTCCATGCCCACCATGGTCTTTTCGATGCTGGACGCGCTCAGTGTGGAGCCGGGGAACCGGGTGTTGGAGATCGGCACGGGTACCGGCTGGAATGCCGCGCTGCTCTCGCACCGGTTGGGCGCTGAGAACGTCGTCACGGTGGAGGTGGATGAGGCCAGCGCGAGAGACGCGCGGGCACGTCTGAACGCAGCGGGGTTCGATCCGCTGGCGGTTGTCGGCGATGGCGCGAAGGGGTACCCGGAGGGCGCACCGTATGACCGGGTGATCGCTACCTGCTCGATCGGCAGCGTCCCGCGAGAGTGGATCGAGCAGACCACGCCGGGCGGGGTGATCGTCGCTCCGTGGGGGCCGACCTACGGCGGGGAAGCGGTCGTACGTCTCACCGTCGCTGGGGACGGCACGGCGTCCGGTCCGTTCGTGGGCTCCTCGGCGTTCATGCGGCTGCGCGCCCAGCGCAAGGACCTGCCTTCGACCCAGGCGTACCTGGGCGGCATGGAATGGCCCGCCGACGGCGCCAAGAGCATGACGACGCTCTCACCGGACGACGTGGGCGACTGGATCCACATGTTCGCGATAGGCGTTCAGGTCCCGGGGCTGTTCTGCCGGGTGCGTTGGGGGGCGGACGGCGCGTACCGCCTGTGGCTGCATGACACCGACGTGACCTCGTGGGCGACAGCGGACTACGAGAAGGGGCGGACGCGGTACGAGGTCATGCAGTCCGGCCGCCGGAACCTGTGGGATGAGCTGGAGGCGGCTTGGCGCTGGTGGGACCGGCAAGGACAGCCCGGGTTCGAACGGTTCGGGCTCACGGTGTCAGGGCAAGGGCACACGATCTGGCTGGACAGCCCCAGGAACCGCGTACCCACCTTCCCCCGATGAACGGCACCCGTCCGAGCGCTGCCCCCGGTGGCGCTGCTCACAGCCGGGCCGAGCCGAAAGCCCGCAAGCCGGATGGCACCCTTGACCCCATGACCGACGCCTCACCCGCCCCGCGCGCCCGCGCCCGTGTCCGTGCCCCCGAGCTGATCGGCAAGGGCGGCTGGCTGAACACTGGCGGGAAGCAGCTGTCCCTCGCCGACCTGCGCGGTTCCATCGTCGTCCTGGACTTCTGGACGTTCTGCTGCATCAACTGCCTGCACGTCCTGGACGAGCTGCGCGAGCTGGAGGAGCGGCACCGCGACACGGTGGTGATCATCGGGGTGCACTCCCCGAAGTTCGTGCACGAGGCCGAGCACGCGGCGGTGGTCGACGCGGTGGAGCGGTACGGGGTGCACCACCCCGTGCTGGACGACCCCGAGTTGGCCACCTGGAAGCAGTTCGCGGTGCGTGCCTGGCCGACGCTGGTGGTGATCGACCCCGAGGGGTACGTGGTCGCCCAGCACGCCGGTGAAGGGCATGCACACGCCATCGAGAAGCTGGTCGAGGAACTGGAGGCCGAGCACTCGGCCAAGGGCACGCTGCGCCGCGGCGACGGCCCGTACGTGCCCCCGGAGCCGGAGCCGACCGTGCTGCGGTTCCCCGGTAAGGCGCTGCGGCTGCCGAACGGCAACCTGCTGGTCTCCGACTCGACCCGGCACGCACTGGTCGAGCTGGCGGCCGACGGCGAGACCGTGATCCGGCGGATCGGATCGGGTGAACGAGGTTTCGACGACGGCCCGGCGCAAAGCGCGCGGTTCAGCGAGCCACAAGGGCTCGCACTGCGGCCGGACGGTACGGCGGTCGTGGTCGCCGACACCGTCAACCACGCGCTGCGCGAGGTCGATCTGGCCACCGGCGCGGTGCGCACCCTGGCCGGTACCGGCCGGCAGTGGTGGCAGGGGGCGGCCACCAGCGGCCCGGCGCGCGAGGTCGACCTGTCCTCACCGTGGGACGTGGCGTGGTTCGACGGCCGGGTGTGGATCGCGATGGCGGGCGTGCACCAGCTGTGGACGTACGACCCGGCCACCGGCACCGTGTCGGTCGCCGCCGGTACCACCAACGAGGGGCTGGTCGACGGCCCGGCCGCCGAGGCGTGGTTCGCCCAGCCGTCCGGGCTGGCCGCGACGCGGGACCGGCTCTGGGTCGCCGACTCCGAGACCTCCGCGCTGCGGTACGTCACCAGGGAAGGCGACGGCTACACGGTCGGCACCGCGGTCGGCACCGGCCTGTTCGACTTCGGCCACCGCGACGGCGCCGCCCAACAGGCCCTGCTGCAGCACCCGTTGGGCGTCACCGCGCTGCCGGACGGCTCGGTGGCGGTCAGCGACACGTACAACCACGCGCTGCGCCGCTACGACCCGGCGAGCGACGAGGTCAGCACGCTCGCCACAGACCTGCGCGAGCCGTCGGACGCGGTCGTGGTGGACGGCGACGTGGTCGTGGTCGAGTCCGCCCGGCACCGGCTGACCCGGCTGCGGCTGCCGGAGGAGGCGGTACGGGTCGCCGCGGCGGCGCACCGTACCCAGCGGCCCGCGACCGAAGTAGCGCCCGGCAGGCTCCAGTTGGACGTGGTCTTCCAGGCTCCAGCGGGCCAGAAGCTTGATGAGCGGTACGGTCCTTCGACCCGGCTCCTGGTCAGCTCGACCCCTGCCGAACTGCTCGCCTCCGGCGAGGGGAAGGGCACGGACCTCACCCGCGAACTGGTCCTGAACCCCGAGGCCGGCGAAGGCGTCCTCCACGTCTCCGCGATGGCCGCCTCCTGCGACGACGACCCCACCAACGAGTACCCGGCCTGCCATGTCCACCAGCAGGACTGGGGAGTTCCGGTCAAGCTCACCGAGGGCGGCGCGACCAGGCTGCCGCTGGTGCTGGCCGGGATGGATGCGGACGGTGAGTGACCATCGTATTCCTCTGCGTGTACGGTAATTGGCCCTCGACGGAAGGGTGGCGGCCCTCGACGCGGAGATGCGCCAGGGCTTCGCCACCGTACTCACCGCTGTGCAGGCGATCGCCGACCGTCTCGACGACCGCCCGGGTGGCAACGGCTAACCCTCCAGGAACGCCTTCAGGGTGGAGGCGAGCAGGTACGGGTCCTGGGCGCCGCACAGTTCGCGGGCCGAGTGCATGGACAGGATCGCCACGCCGATGTCGACCGTGGTGATGCCGTGCCGGGCCGCGGTGATCGGGCCGATGGTGGTGCCGCACGGCATCGCGTTGTTGGAGACGAAGGACTGCCACGGCACACCCGCGCGCTCGCAGGCGGCGGCGAAGATGCCGCGACCGGTGCCGTCGGTGGCGTACCGCTGGTTGACGTTGACCTTCAGGATCGGGCCGCCGTTGGGCACCGGCAGGTGGCCGGGGTCGTGCCGCTCCGGGTAGTTGGGGTGCACGGCGTGGCCGGTGTCGGAGGACAGGCAGACGGTTCCGGCGAAGGCGCGCGCCCGGTCCTCGTAGGAGCCGCCGCGGGCGAAGACCGAACGCTCCAACACCGTGCCGAGCAGCGGGCCTTGCGCACCGGTGTCCGCCTGGCTGCCGTTCTCCTCGTGGTCGAAGGCGGCCAACACCGGGATGTGCGGCAGCGGTTGGCCCGCCACCGCGGCCAGCGCGGCGGTCGCCGCGTGCACCGACAGCAGGTTGTCCATCCGCGGCGCGGCCAGCAGCTCGCGGTCCCGGCCGAGGTAGGCGGGCGGCTGCACGTCGTGCGTCATCAGATCCCAGCCGACCACGTCGGAGGCGTCAACTCCGGCCTCCGCTGCCAGGAATCCGATGAGCGCGCCCTCGTCGGTGCCGCCCAGACCCCAGATCGGCTGCATGTGCTTCTGCCGGTCGAGCGTCATGCCCTCATTGACCTGCCGGTCGAGGTGGATGGCCAGTTGCGGCACCCGCAGCAGCGGCCGGTCCACGTTCACCAGCCGGGTACCGCCGTCCCGCAGCGTGAGGCGGCCCGCGAGGCCCAGGTCGCGGTCGAGCCAGGAGTTGAGCAGCGGGCCGCCGTAGATCTCCACGGCGATCTGCCGCCAGCCGTACGACCCGCTGTCCGGGCGCGGCTTGACCCGCAGGTTGGGCGAGTCGGTGTGCGCGCCGACGATCCGGAACGGGGTCTGCGGTCCCGCGCCCTCCGGCACGTACCAGGCGACGATCGCGCCGCCGCGCAGCAGGTACTTGCCGCCGGACGACCCGTCCCACGCCTCCGTCTCCTCGACCCGCCGGAATCCGGCCTTCTCCAGCCGCTCGGCCGCGCTGGCCACCGCGTGGTACGGGGACGGGCTCGCGGTGGTGAACGCGATCAGGTCATCGGTGTGGGCGCGGTCGAAATAAGGGGTCATGGGCACCAGCATAGAAGCGGACGGCGGCCCGCCCCCTGGCTGGTGGCGGGCCGCCGGAGCACTTGGCGAACGGCTCAGAAGGCCTCTTCCGGCAGCTCCATCAGCTCGTTGGTGACGGACTCGGCGAGCTGGCGCTGCACGCCGACGCCGGGCAGCACGTTCTCCGCGAAGAACTTCGCCGCGGCGACCTTGCCCAGGTAGAAGGCCTTGTCCTTCTCGTTGGCGGTGGCCAGCTTCTCGGCGGCGACGGCCGCGCCCTTGAGCAGCAGGTAACCGACGATCACATCACCGGAGGCCATCAGCAGGCGGGTGGTGTTCAGGCCGACCTTGTAGATCGACTTCACATCCTGCTCGGTGCCCGCGAGATCGGTCAGCATCTGGCCGACGATCGCCTCCAGGTCCACCGCCGCCTTGGCCAGCTTGGCGCGGGCGTCGGCCAGTTCGGCGCCGCCGGTCTCGGCGCCGAGGAAGCCCTTGATCTCCTCGGACAGGGCGGTGAGCGCCTGGCCCTGGTCGCGGACGATCTTCCGGAAGAAGAAGTCCTGGCCCTGGATGGCGGTGGTGCCCTCGTAGAGGGTGTCGATCTTGGCGTCCCGGATGTACTGCTCGATCGGGTACTCCTGCAGGTAGCCGGAGCCGCCCAGGGTCTGCAGCGACTGCGCGAGCTGCTCGTAGGACTTCTCCGAGCCGTAGCCCTTGACGATCGGCAGCAGCAGGTCGTTCAGCCGGTGGGCGGCGGAGGCGTCCTCGCCCGCGGCCTCCTTGATCAGGATCTCGTCCTGCACGGCGGCGGTGTAGAGGACGAGGGCGCGCATGCCCTCGGCGTACGCCTTCTGCGTCATCAGCGAACGGCGCACGTCGGGGTGGTGGGTGATGGTGACGCGCGGCGCGGCCTTGTCCATGAACTGCGCCAGGTCGGCGCCCTGGACGCGCTCCTTGGCGTACTCAAGGGCGTTGAGGTAGCCGGTGGACAAGGTGGCGATGGCCTTCGTGCCGACCATCATCCGCGCGAACTCGATGATCTTGAACATCTGGCGGATGCCGTCGTGCTTCTCGCCGAGCAGCCAGCCCTTGGCGGGGTGGTTGGCGCCGAAGGTCATCTCGCAGGTGTTGGAGGCCTTCAGGCCCATCTTGTGCTCGACGTTGGTGGCGTAGACGCCGTTGCGCTCGCCGAGTTCGCCGGTCTCCCAGTCGAAGTCGTACTTCGGCACGATGAACAGCGACAGGCCCTTGGTGCCCGGGCCGTGGCCCTCGGGGCGGGCCAGCACGAAGTGGATGATGTTCTCGGCCATGTCGTGCTCACCGGAGGTGATGAAGCGCTTCACGCCCTCGATGTGCCAGGAGCCGTCCTCCTGCTGGACGGCCTTGGTGCGGCCAGCGCCGACGTCCGAGCCCGCGTCGGGCTCGGTGAGCACCATGGTGGAGCCCCACAGCTTGTCGGTCATCCGCTGGGCGATCTTGTGCTGCTCCTCGGTGCCCTCCTCGTAGAGCACCCCGGCGAAGGCCGGGCCGGAGGCGTACATCCACACGGCCGGGTTCGAGCCCAGGATGGTCTCGGCGAAGCCCCAGAGCAGGGAGCGCGGCGCGGTGGTGCCGCCGATGGCCTCCGGGATGCCGAGCCGCCACCACTCGGCGTCCATGTAGGCGGAGAAGCTCTTCTTGAAGCTGTCGGGGACGGGCGCGGTGTTGGTCTCCGGGTCGAAGACCGGCGGGTTGCGGTCGGCGTCCGCGTAGGACTCGGCGAGTTCGTTCTCCGACAGGCGGGCGATCTCGGCAAGGATGTCCTTGGCGGTGTCCACGTCCATGTCGGCAAACGGACCGGTGCCGTAGACCGTGTCCCGGCCGAGCACCTCGAACAGGTTGAACTCGATGTCGCGCAGGTTCGACTTGTAGTGGCCCATGACGAAAGGCTCCGTCTGCTCGTGAGGACACGCCTGAGGACATGCCTCGCACATCTACTGATTAGTAGTTCACGATGATGCTACCCGTCGGTAATAAGAAGCAAGCCCCTATCGCTCAAGTGTGACTCGCTACTCTTAGGCGCGTGTACGGCTACGACCAGACTGCCGCCCCGGGTGCCGCCGCACCGCCCTCCGGAGGGTACGGCCCCCAGCCGCCGCTCTACCCCGAGCCGTCGCCGCCCTCGCTGGCCGACGCGGTGCGCGCCTTCACCACCGGTTCGATGTCGGCGGAGGACTTCCAGAGCGTCTTCGCCACTTCCCGGGTCTACTGCCCGCGCGGCGACAACCCCGGTTTCCTGGCGCTGCACAACACCCAGCAGCCGGTCATCCCGATGTTCACCTCCCTCAAGGAGCTGCGCCGGTACGCGGGCAAGGAGTCCAAGTACTTCGTGATCACCGGCGCGGAGGTGCTGGACCTGCTGCCGACCGGTTACGGGTTCGTCCTCGACATGGAGGGTGACCACCGGATGGTCTTCGACGCCAAGGCCGTGGAGCAGATGGTCGACTTCGCCATGCGGCGGATGTACGGCTGACGCGGTTCGCGCCGCTTCCACTCCTTTTGTCCGTGGCTTAAGCCCTGGCAGTGATCCCTGCTAGCGGCGGGTGTCCCTGGTGGCGCCTGGCCGGAATAGCTGACGCCTTGCAGGTTGTTCACCGTTCAACTAAATTGGACGGCGAAGGACCGAGGAGGTCGTCATGCCTGCCGTGACTGTTGAGAACCCGTTGACCCTGCCGCGCGTCGCGGCGCCGGACGGGGCCGTGAACCGTCCGGTGCTCGCGGTGTCCACCGCCCCCAGCGGCTTCGAGGGCGAGGGCTTCCCCGTCCGCCGCGCGTTCGCGGGCATCGACTACCGGCGCCTCGACCCGTTCATCATGATGGACCAGATGGGCGAGGTGGAGTACGCGCCCGGCGAGGCCAAGGGCACTCCTTGGCACCCGCACCGCGGCTTCGAGACCGTGACGTACCTGATCGACGGCACCTTCGTGCACCAGGACTCCAACGGTGGCGGCGGGGTGATCAACGGCGGTGACACCCAGTGGATGACCGCGGGCAGCGGTCTGCTGCACATCGAGGCGCCGCCGGAGGAACTGGTCGTCAGCGGTGGGCTGTTCCACGGCCTGCAGTTGTGGGTCAACCTGCCGCGTGAGCACAAGATGATGCCGCCCAGGTACCAGGACATCGACGGCGGCCGGGTCGCGCTGCTGACCTCCGCGGACGGCGGCGCGCTGCTGCGGCTGATCGCGGGCGAGATCGCGGGGCACCGCGGTCCTGGCATCACCCACACGCCGATCACCATGCTGCACGTCTCGCTGAGCCCGGGCGCCCAACTCACGTTGCCCTGGCGGGCGGACTTCAACGCACTGGCCTACGGCCTGGCCGGACGGGGCCTGGCGGGCGCGGAGGAACGGCCGTTCCGTACCGGGCAGACGGTGGTGTTCGGCGGCGGAGAAACGCTCACCCTGCGGGCGGACGCCAGCCAGGAGTCGCGCAGTCCGAACCTTGAGGTGGTGCTGTTGGGTGGGCTGCCGATCAGGGAGCCGATGTTCCACTACGGGCCGTTCGTGATGAACAGCCACGCGGAGCTGGCCCAGGCCTTCGAGGACTTCCAGGCGGGCCGCTTGGGCACGGTACCGGCCACGCGCCAACGCTGACCCTTCCCACCCGCCCGCCCCTTGGGGGCTCCGCCCCCAGGCCCCCGTCGGGCGGGAACAGGCTTCGGGGCTCCGCCCCGAGCCTCGGCATCGGGGGCTGCGCCCCCGGGCCCCCGCTGGGTGCGCGCCGTCTGTCCCGGTGGGCGGGGTGGAGGGCGGGCTCCGCCCCCAGCGCCACTACCGCAAGCCACCCCCAACGCGGGCAGGGTCCGGGCACACCGCCCCGAGCGGTCTGGGCGCAGCCCGGCTCCCCGGCCCCGGGGGCGCACCCCCCACCCCCATGCGGGCCGCGGGGGCACCGCCGCCACCCCCATGCGGGCCGCGGGGGCACCGCCCCGCCCCCGTGCCCCGGGGAGTCCGGGGGCGCTGCCCCCGGATTTGGGCTGAACCCCAGCGGGAGGCGTCACGGTACCCTTGGGGAGCCTGCTGTGTTATGGCGGGTCTGATCCGGATCCCAGACTTGGATGGACGATGCATCGGTACCGGTCCCACACCTGCGGCGAGCTTCGCGCCGCTGACGTCGACAAAGAGGTGCGCCTGTCCGGTTGGCTGCACAACCGGCGCGATCTGGGCGGCATCCTCTTCGTCGACCTGCGGGACCACTACGGCCTGGTGCAGCTGGTAGCCCGCCCCGGCACCGCCGCCTACGAGGCGCTGGACCGGCAGACCAAGGAGTCCGTCCTGCGGGTCGACGGCCGGGTGCTGGCCCGCGGTGCCGAGAACGTCAACCCCGAGTTGCCGACCGGTGAGATCGAGGTAGAGGTCACCGAGGTCGAGGTGCTGGGCGCCGCCGACCCGCTGCCTTTCCCGGTCTTCCCGGAGGACAACGCCAACGAGGAGGCCCGGCTCACCAACCGCTTCCTCGACCTGCGCCGTCAGCGCATGCACCGCAACATCATGCTGCGCTCCCAGGTCATCGCGTTCCTCCGCCAGGAGATGGCCGCCCTCGGCTTCAACGAGCTGGCGACCCCGATCCTGTCCGCGACCTCCCCCGAGGGTGCCCGCGACTTCCTGGTCCCCTCCCGGGTCCACCCCGGCAAGTTCTACGCGCTGCCGCAGGCCCCCCAGCAGTTCAAGCAGCTGCTGATGATCGCGGGCTTCGACCGCTACTTCCAGATCGCGCCGTGCTTCCGCGACGAGGACAGCCGCGCCGACCGCTCGCCGGGCGAGTTCTACCAGCTCGATGTCGAGATGAGCTTCGTGGAGCAGGAGGACGTCTTCTCCGTCATCGAGACGGTGATGACCGACCTGTTCGAGAAGTTCGGCGGTGGCCGCCACGTCACCTCGCCGTTCCCCCGCATCCCGTTCCGCGAGGCGATGCTCAAGTACGGCTCCGACAAGCCGGACCTGCGCGCCGAGCTCGAACTGGTCGATGTCTCTGGCGTGTTCGCCGACTCCGGTTTCAAGGCCTTCGCGGGCAAGCACGTCCGTGCCCTCGCGGTGCCGGACACCGCGGGCCAGCCGCGCAAGTTCTTCGACCAGATGGGCGAGTTCGCGGTCGAGCTGGGCGCCAAGGGCCTGGCCTGGATCCGCATCGGCGAGAACAACGAACTCACCGGCCCGATCGCCAAGTTCCTCACCGACGAGGACGTCAAGGCGCTGGTCGCGGCCGTGGACGGCAAGCCCGGCACCGCCGTCTTCTTCGGCGCGGGCGAGTTCGACGAGGTCTCCAAGATCATGGGTGCGGTCCGGGTGGAGGCCGCCAAGCGGTCCAGCCACTTCACCGAGAACGTCTTCCGGTTCTGCTGGATCGTGGACTTCCCGATGTTCGAGCGGAACGAGGACACCGGCCAGATCGAGTTCAGCCACAACCCGTTCTCCATGCCGCAGGGTGGCCTGGAAGCGCTGGAGACCAAGGACCCGCTGGACATCCTGGCCTGGCAGTACGACATCGTCTGCAACGGTGTCGAGCTGTCCTCGGGCGCGATCCGGAACCACGAACCCGACATCATGTACAAGGCGTTCGAGATCGCGGGCTACTCGCGGGAGGCCGTGGAGCACGAGTTCGGCGGCATGCTGCGCGCCTTCCACTACGGCGCCCCGCCGCACGGTGGCATCGCCCCGGGCGTGGACCGCATGGTGATGCTGCTCGCCGACGAGCCCAACATCCGCGAGACCATCGCCTTCCCGCTCAACCAGACCGCCCAGGACCTGCTGATGGGTGCTCCGAGCGAGGTGGACGAGGCACGGTTGCGTGAGTTGCATCTCAGCCTCCGCAAGCCCGCGGCCAAGCCGGGCACGGAAAAGTAGGACATAGCGCGACAAAGACCCCGGAATCTCCTTTTGATTCCGGGGTCTTCGCGTATGCGGACGCGCATCCGCGGGCCACAGCATCTGGCAAGGTCTACTAAGGTTCGCCTAAGCTAAGTTGCCCGTCCGCGAGAGGAAGCGACGACATGTGGGACGACGCGTTTCCCAGCTTTCTGATCGGCCTCAGAGAAGGACTCGAGGCCGGTCTGATCGTCTCCATCCTGGTGGCAACGCTGGTCCGCGCGGAGCAGAAGTCCCGTCTGCCGCAGGTGTGGACGGGTGTGCTGGGCGCGGTCGCGCTCTCCATGAGCTTCGGCGCGGTGCTCACCTTCACCGCCGCCAACCTCTCCGCCACCGCACAGGAGGCCTTCGGGGGCGCGCTGAGCGTCGTCGCGGTCGCCTTCGTCACCGCGATGGTCTTCTGGATGCGCCGCTCCGCGCGCAACCTGTCCGGTGAGATCCGCGAGAAGGTCACCAACGCGCTCTCCATGGGCGCGGGCATGCTGATCGTCACCTCGTTCCTCGCGGTGGGCCGTGAGGGACTTGAGACCGCGCTGTTCCTGTGGACCACCGCACGGGCCGCGGGCGAGTCCACCGGCCCGATGATCGGCGCCGCCATCGGCCTGGTGCTGGCCGCCGGGCTTTGCTGGGGCCTGTACCGCCGGGTGTTGAAGATCAACCTCACCAGGTTCTTCACCTACACCGGCATCGTGCTGATCGTCATCGCCGCGGGCGTGTTCGGCTACGGTCTGCGCGACCTCCAGGAGGGCGGCGTACTGCCCGGCGCCACCTCGTTCGCCGTCCACCTGAGCCAGAGCGTGGACGCCAGTTCGTGGTGGGGCACCCTTCTGCAGGGCGTCTTCAACCTCACCCCGCAGATGACCTGGCTGCAGACGGTCGCGTATGTCGGCTACCTCGCCGTCGTGATGACGCTGTTCGTACGCGGTGTTACGGCGGCCCGTCCGACAACCCCCAAGCCGCAGAAGGCGGTTGAGCCGCAGGCCGAGCAGCCCACACCGGAAGGGCAGGCGGAGCCGGAGAAGCAGCCCGCACCGCAGGAGCAGCCGGAGCCGCAGGAGCGGCAGGAACCGCAGGAGCGCCCGGAACCGCAGGGCGAGCAGCCGGAACCGCAGGAGCCGCAGAAGCAGCCGGAGCCGGAGCCTGAGCCGGAGAAGCAGCCTCACAGGCGCCCCGCGTGGGTCGTACCCGCGGCCGTGGTCGCCGTCCCCGTGGTGGTCGCCGGAGGCGTCATCGCGGTGTCCGGCGCCAAGCCCGACCAGACGCAGACCATCGCCGTCTCGGAGACCGACTGCGGCAAGGGCTTCAAGGCGCCCAAGCCGGGCCGCCAGAGCTTCCAGATGCACAACACCGGCAACAAGACCTCCGAGGTCTATCTGATCGACCCGTCGACCAACGCGGTCTACGGGGAGATCGAGGGCCTCGCGCCGGGCACCACCCGCGATCTGGTCGCCACCGTCGGCGGCGGCTCGTACGCCTGGCGCTGTGTGCCCACCGGCGGCAAGGTCACCACCTCCGCGGCGGTCCAGGTCAGCGGCGGCGGCAACGTCAGCGCGGTCGCTCCGGTCTCGGAAGACGACCTGAAGCCCGCCCTCGCGGCCTACAAGTCCTATGTGAACAAGGGCCTGGCCACCCTGGTCACCCAGACCCAGACCCTCCAGGACGACGTGCGCGGCAACGACCTGGACGCCGCCAAGCACGACTGGCTCACCGCCCATCTGACGTACTCCTCGCTGGGCGCCGCCTACGGCACCTTCCAGGACTTCGACAAGAAGATCAACGGGCGGTCCGACGGTCTGCCGCAGGGTGTCAACGACCCTGGTTTCACCGGCTTCCACAAGGTCGAGTACCAGTTGTGGCACAGCGCCTCCGCCTCCGACGTCCAAGGCGGTGTCGACCAACTCGCCAAGGACGTCCAGGGATTGCAGAAGGCCTTCCCCACCCAGGACTTCGACGTCTCCGACCTGCCGCTGCGCACCCACGAGATCCTGGAGAACACCCTCCAGTTCGAGCTGACCACCGACACCGACGACGGCAGCGGTACGAACCTGGCGACCGCCAACGCCAACCTCGCCGGTACCGAGGAACTCCTCGACGTGCTGCGGCCGTTGATCACCAAGCGCTCGCCGCAGCTGATCGGCACCGTGGACGCCGACATCGCCCGGGTACAAAAGCTCCTCGACGCGCAGCACAACGGCGACAGCTGGACGCCGGTCGAGAAGCTCGACCAGAACACGCGGATGGCGCTCAACGGCGCCACCGGCCAGCTCCTTGAGGACCTTTCCCCGATCCCCGACCTCCTCGAGATCCGGAAGTCTGCCTGATGTCCTGTCCTGTGAATCACGAAGCCATGTCCGCCGCCGCCCAGGGCGGCTGCCCGGCGGGCCATGGGCGCCGTTCGTTCATGAAGACGGCACTGGGCGCGGGCGCGGCCGGTGCGGTGCTCGCCGGTGGTGGCGTGGCGCTGAGCGCTGGCCGGGCCTCGGCCGAGGCCGACGGCACCACCGAGCATGGGGCGCCGATCACTAGCCGGGCGGGCGCTGTCGACTTCCACGGCCAGTACCAGGCGGGCATCCTCACCCCGCAGCCGACGGCCGCGACGTTCGTCTCGTTGAACGTGCTGGCGCGGAACCGCAAGGAACTCACCGACCTGTTCAGGACGATCACCGAGCGGGCGCGCTTCCTGACCGCCGGTGGCACCCCGGTCGACCTCGGCGTCGGCGCACCGCCGTCCGACAACGGCATCCTGGGGCCGGTGGTTCCCGCGGACGCGCTCACCGTCACGCTCGGCGTCGGCTCCTCGCTGTTCGACGACCGCTTCGGGCTCGCCAAGGCCAAGCCGCGCAAGCTGACCCCGATGCGCACCTTCCCCAACGACAACCTCAACCCGGCCGAGTGCCACGGCGATCTGTCGCTGCAGATCTGCGCGGGCAGCCAGGACACCGTGCTGCACGCGCTGCGCGACATCGCCAAGCACACCCGTGGCGCGATGCAGATCAAGTGGAAGATCGACGGCTTCCAGAGCGCACCGCGCCCGGCCGGTGCCCAGCGCAACCTGCTCGGGTTCAAGGACGGCATCGCCAACCCGGACGTGAGGTCCCCGCGCGAGATGGACCACCTGGTCTGGGTGACCGGCTCAAGTGGCGAGCCCTCGTGGGCCGTTGGCGGCAGCTACCAGGTGATCCGCATCATCCGCATGCTGGTGGAGTTCTGGGACCGGGTCTCGCTCACCGAGCAGGAGAAGATGTTCGGCCGCCGCAAGGACACCGGCGCGCCGCTCGACGGTGCCAACGAGACGGACATCCCGGACTACGCCAAGGACCCGCAGGGCAACGCGATTCCGCTGGACGCGCACATCCGGCGGGCCAACCCGCGCACCGCCAAGACCGACGAATCGCGCATCCTGCGCCGGGGCTTCAACTACGACCGGGGCGTGGACAACGTCGGCAACCTCGATATGGGACTGGTCTTCTGCTGCTACCAGCAGGACGTGGTGCGGCAGTTCGAGGCCACCCAGACGCGGCTCATTGATGAGCCGCTGGTCGACTACATCTCGCCGAGGGGCGGCGGGTACTTCTTCTGCGTGCCCGGCGTGCGGGACGAGAAGGACTGGCTGGGGCGCGGGTTGCTCGCCGGGTAGCCGCTTTTCCCCACCCCGCCCCTTCCCGGAACTGGGGGCTCCGCCCCCAGACCCCCGGGCTGTGCTGAGCGCGCGCTATGCAGCTTGCTCCGTGCCGCCGAAGCGCTCGCGGTAGGACTCCAGGTCCTCCTCGGTGATCTTCGCGAAGAGCACCGGCGGCACCGTGAACGGCGTCCCCGCCGGGACCGCGTCCAGGGCGCGGGCGTGGTCCGCCGTCACCCACTGGGCGTTGTCGCCCTCCAGCGAGAACGCCTCCCGCATGGCCCGGGCCGAGGCCGGGATGAACGGCTCGGAGATCACCGAGTACAGGTGGATCAGGTTCATCGCCGTACGCAGCGTGAGCGCCGCGCCGTCCTGGTCGGTCTTGATCTCCAGCCAGGGCGCCTTCTCCTCCAGGTAGGAGTTGCCCGCGCTCCACAGCGCGCGCAGCGCCTGCGCGGCCTTGCGGAACTGGAGGGCGTCCATGTGCTCCTCGTACTCGGCCAGCAGCTCGGCGATCTGCTCGCCCAGCTTGGCCTCCGCCTCGCCCGCCTCCCGGCCGGTCGGGACCGTGTCGCCGAACCGCTTGCGGGAGAAGGACAGCACGCGGTTCACGAAGTTGCCGAGGGTGTCGGCCAGGTCCTTGTTGACCGAGGAGGCGAACAACTCCCAGGTGAAGCTGGTGTCGTCGGACTCCGGCGCGTTCGCCATCAGGAAGTAGCGCCAGTAGTCGGCGGGCAGCAGGTCCAGCGCCGCGTCGGTGAACACACCGCGCCGCTGGCTGGTGGAGAACTTGCCGCCGTAGTAGTTCAGCCAGTTGAAGGCCTTGACGTAGTCGACCTTCTTCCACGGCTCACGGGTGCCGAGTTGGGTGGCCGGGAACATCACCGTGTGGAACGGGACGTTGTCCTTCGCCATGAACTCGGTGTAGCGGACGGTGTCGTCGGCCTCGTACCACCAGGACTTCCAGTCCCGGTTCTCCGGGTCGACGTCCGCCCACTCCTTGGTGGCGCCGATGTACTCGATCGGCGCGTCGAACCACACGTAGAAGACCTTGCCCTCGGCCGCCAACTCCGGCCAGACGTCGGCCGGTACGGGCACGCCCCACTCCAGGTCGCGGGTGATCGCCCGGTCCTGCAGGCCCTCGGTCAGCCACTTGTGGGCGATCGAGGAGGCCAGCGTCGGCCACTCCTTGCTGCCGTTGGTGTCCAGCCAGCCCTCGACCTCGGGCTGCAGCTTGGACTGGAGCAGGAACAGGTGCTTGGTTTCCCGGACCTCAAGGCGGCTGCTGCCGCTGATCGCCGAGCGGGCGTCGATCAGGTCGGTGGGGTCCAGCACCCGGGTGCAGTTCTCGCACTGGTCGCCGCGCGCCTTGTCGTAGCCGCAGTGCGGGCAGGTGCCGACGATGTAGCGGTCGGGCAGGAAGCGCTCGTCGTCCAGCGAGTACACCTGGCGGATCGCTCGCTCCTCGATGAAGCCGTTCTCCTTCAGCCGACGCGCGAAGTGCTGGGTGATGTCGCGGTTCTCCGCGGAGGAGCTGCGGCCGAAGTAGTCGAAGGACAGCTCGAAGCCGTCGTAGATGGCCTTCTGCGCGTCGTGCTGCTGGGCGCAGAAGGCGTCCACCGGCAGTCCGGCCTCCTTGGCGGCGAGTTCGGCAGGGGTGCCGTGCTCGTCAGTGGCACAGATGTAGAGCACGTCGTGGCCGCGCTGGCGCAGGTACCGCGCGTACACGTCGGCGGGGAGCATGGACCCGACCATGTTGCCCAGGTGCTTGATGCCATTGATGTACGGCAGGGCGCTGGTGATCAGGTGTCGGGCCATTGCTCGGGCTCCCAGGATTCGTCTACGGACTGTAGACATCGTATATGCGGGCTCCGGGGCGCTGTCTCCGGAAATCCCCTGTCACTCCTGCCTCAGCGGTCGCCGAGAATCCGCTCGACGACCAGGGCGATTCCGTCCTCTTCGTTGCTCGCGGTCACCTCGTCGGCAACCGCCTTCAGCTCGTCGTGCGCGTTCGCCATCGCGACGCCGTGCGCCGCCCAGCCGAACATCGGAACGTCGTTGGGCATGTCACCGAACGCGATGGTGTCCGCCGCGGTCAGTGCGAGGCGGCGGGCGGCCAGCGACAACCCCGTCGCCTTGCTCAGGCCGAGCGGCAGCAGCTCCACGATGCCCTCGCCCGCCATCACCACGCCCACCAGATGTCCGGCGGCACCCCGGGCAACCGCGGCGAGCTCGTCGTCGCCGAGCCGTGGGTGCTGGATGAACACCTTGCCGATGGGCGCGGCCCACATCTCGGCGCGTTCCCGAAGCCGGGTGACCGGCAGCTCGGTCGCCAGCTGGTAGCCGTCGCCCATCAGGAACTCGCCGTCCAGACCGTCCCGGACGGTGGCCACGGCCAGTTCGCCGGTCTCCGCCTCGATCTTCGCCAGCGCGGTGGCCGCCGCCTGCCGGTCGAGCGTCACCGAGGTCAGCAGCCGGTGCTCCCCGGCGTGGTAGACCTGCGCGCCCTGCCCGCAGACCGCCAGGCCCCGGTAGCCGAGGGCGTCCAGTATGTGCCTGGTACGGGACACCGGGCGCCCGGTCACCACGATGTGCGCGGCGCCCGCCGCGGTGGCCGCGGCGAGCGCCTCACGGGTGCGCGGTGAGACGGTGCCGTCGCCGCGCAGCAGCGTGCCGTCGAGGTCGGTGGCGATGAGGCGGTAGGACGGCGTCACTTGGCGACGGGCTCCAGCACCTCGCGGCCACCGAGGTACGGGCGCAGCACCTCGGGCACCACGACCGAGCCGTCGGCCTGCTGGTGGTTCTCCAGCAGCGCGACGATGGTGCGGGGCACCGCGCACAGCGTGCCGTTGAGCGTGGCGAGCGGCCGGGTGACCTGCTTGCCGTCGCGCTCCTCGCGCATCCGCACCGACAGCCGACGGGCCTGGAACTCGGTGCAGTTCGAGGCCGAGGTCAGCTCGCGGTACTTGCCCTGGGTCGGGATCCACGCCTCGCAGTCGTACTTGCGGGACGCCGAGGCGCCGAGGTCGCCGGTGGCCACGTCGATCACCTGGAACGGCAGGCCGAGCGCGCTGAGCCACTGCTTCTCCCAGGCCAGCAGCCGGGCGTGCTCCGCCTCGGCCTCCTCCGGGGCGACGAAGCAGAACATCTCCACCTTGTCGAACTGGTGGACCCGGAAGATGCCCCGGGTGTCCTTGCCGTATGTGCCCGCCTCGCGGCGGAAGCAGGGCGAGAAGCCCGCGTAGCGCAGCGGCAGCTTCGCGGCGTCGACGATCTCGTCCATGTGGTAGGCGGCGAGCGGTACTTCGGAGGTGCCGACCAGGTAGTAGTCGTCCTTCTCCAGGTGGTACACGTTCTCCGCGGCCTGGCCGAGGAAGCCGGTGCCCTCCATGGCCTGCGGGCGGACCAGGGCCGGGGTGAGCATCGGGGTGAAACCGGCCTCGGTGGCCTGCGCGATGGCCGCGTTGACCAGGGCCAGCTCCAGCAGGGCGCCGACGCCGGTGAGGTAGTAGAAGCGCGAGCCGGAGACCTTCGCGGCGCGCTCCACGTCGATGGCGCCGAGCGCCTGGCCCAGCTCCAGGTGGTCCTTGGGCTCGAAGCCCTCCGCGGCGAAGTCGCGGGGGGTGCCGATGGTCTCCAGGACGGCGAAGTCCTCCTCGCCGCCCACGGGGACGTCGGGGTGGACGATGTTGCCGAGCTGGAGCAGCAGGCGCTGCGCCTCCTCGGCGGCCTCGTCCTGCTCGGCGTCGGCGGCCTTGACGGCGGCGGACAGCTCCGCGGCCTGCTTCAGCAGTTCGGCCTTCTCGTCGCCGGTGGCCTTGGGGATGCGCTTACCGAGGGTCTTCTGCTCGGCGCGCAGCTGGTCGAAGCGGGAGCCGGACGACCTGCGCCGCTCGTCGGCGGAGAGCAGTGCGTCGACGAGGCCGACGTCCTCTCCACGGGCGCGCTGGGAGGCGCGCACACGGTCGGGGTCCTCACGGAGCAGGCGAAGGTCAATCACGGCTACAGGCTACCGGGATGCTGACCGTGACCGCGACAAGTTAAGTGCGATATGTGGCGATTTGCCCGTTTTAAGGAAAAGGCGGGGAAAGTCGATAAGGGTGGGAAAGGTATTCGTCAACCGAATTCACCGTCTCCCTCCCTTGAGGCATCTGCGCTATGGAGCATCGAAGTTGGGGGCCGGTTATCCACAGGTGGGCGGGGGTGCAATTCGTTATCCACAGGGTGTGCGCGCGGTCTGTGGAGAACGTGCTTGATCGTTTTGTGGTACGAGCTGGCGGCAATGATTCCGGGTTTAAACCGGCCGCACACTCACTTTCGAGTGAGAAACGCTCCGCTTGGTTCGCCCTGTAGAGTTGCTGTACGGAATTACGCTGACGAATGGTGCACGGTTGACCTCCGGGGCTCGACGCCCCGTTGAACCGATTTGTCGACTAAGCCGCAATCTCCTCCACGCCGATCTGTCGACTTATCCCCAGCTCCCAACCGGCCTGTGGATAACTCCGTGGATAACCCACAAGGGGCAGTCGCCCCACGGCCGACCGCGAGATCCACGCCGTTCCGGCCGCCCAGACGCGACCCGCTGTCCGCTGCGCTGGCGAGATCCGCGCCCTCTTAGCCCTCGCCGCGGGCGATCAGACCACTCGCGGGGTGCGCTGGGCGGGGCGGGTTCCCCCGCGGCGGGCGGGCGCTACGCCCGCCCGCGGAGCGCTACGCCCGTCCGTCGAGCGCTCGGGACAGCCAGTCGGCCGCGGCCGCGAACTCCTCGTCCGTGGTGCCCGGCCGTACCTGCGGCGCCGTCTCGTCGGCCCGCGGATACGAGCCGAGGAACCGCACCTGCGGGCAGATCCGCTTCAACCCCATCAGCGCCTCACCGACCCGGCGGTCGGTGATGTGGCCCTCCGCGTCGACCGAGAAGCAGTACCGCCCGATCCCGCCCCCGGTCGGCCGGGACTCGATGCGCACCAGGTTGACCCCGCGCACCGCGAACTCCTGGAGCAGTTCCAGCAGCGCGCCCGGGTGGTCGTCGCCCAGCCAGAACACCGCCGACGTCTTGTCCGCCCCGGTCCGCGCCGCCGCCCGGCCTGGCCGTCCGGCCAGGACGAACCGGGTCTGCGCGTTGGGCACGTCATGGATCTCGGTGACCAGCGGTTCCAACCCGTACGTCGGCGCCGCGAACTCGCCCGCGAACGCGGCGTCGAACCGGCCCTCCTGGACCTGCCGGGCGCCGTCCGCGTTGGAGGCCGCCGACTCCCACACCGCCTCGGGAAGGTTCGCCTTCAGCCAGTTGCGGACCTGCGGCTGGGCCACCGGATGCCCGGTGACCGTCTTGACGTCGGCCAGCCTGGTGCCCGGCCGTACCAGCAGCGCGAAGGCGATCGGCAGCAGCACCTCGCGGTAGATCATCAGCGGTTCGCCGGTGGCCAGTTCGTCCAGCGTGGCGTTGACCCCGCCCTCGACCGAGTTCTCGATCGGCACCAGCGCGCCGTCCGCCTCCCCGGCCCGCACCGCGTCCAGCGCGGCGGGCACCGACACCATCGGCACCAGCTCGCGGGTCGCCGCCTCCGGCAGCGTGCGGATCGCGGCTTCGGTGAAGGTGCCTTCGGGCCCTAGATACGTGTACCTGGCGGCGGACGAGGACATCATGGGGCCACCCTAGTGCGACGGCGGCCCGTCGCGGCGTGGCCGTCCACTACCTAGGACTCCAGCAACCGCTGCCCCACGTACTCGCCCGGCGCGCAGCCGCCCGGCACCGCGAACAGCGCGCTGGACTCGTGCCGGATGAACCGCGACAGCCCGTCCGCCCGGTCCAGCTTCTGCTGGACCTTGATGAAGCCGTTGAACGGGTCCGCCTGCCAGGCGACGAACAGCAGTCCGGCGTTGGGCGTGCCGTCCTGGTCGTATCCGTCGTGGTAGGAGAACGCCCGCCGCAGCATGGCGGCGCCGCCGTTGGAGGCGGGCGCGGCGACCCGGATGTGGGCGTCCCCGGGGATCGCCAGCGAGCCATCCGGATTGATCTTGTTCAGGTCCACCGGCGTGCTCTCGGTACCGCCGGACAGCGGTGCGCCGTCCGACTTGCGGCGGCCGATCACCCGCTCCTGGCGGTCGAGCGAGAGGTGGTCCCAGGAGTCCAGCAGCATCCGGATCCGCCGTACCACCGCGTAGGAACCGCCGTTCATCCAGCTGGAGTTGCCGGTCTGGCCGGAGACGAAGACCTTCGTCCCGAAGTCCTTGTCGGTCGGCTTGGGGTTGTTGGTGCCGTCGATCTGGCCCATCAGGTTGCGCGGCGTCCTGGGCCGCTCGGTGGCTCCGGGGGCGCGGTTGAACCCGTTCATCTGCCAGCGCGTTGTCGCCGTCCCGGCCGCCTCCTTCTGCAGTATCCGCAGGGCGTGGAAGGCGACCAGCGAGTCGTCACTGCCGATCTGCACCCACAGGTCACCGTCGCTCAGCTTGGGGTCGAGCGCGTCGGAGGAGAACGGCGGGATCGGGGCGAGGTTCTCCGGGACCCGGTCCTTCAGACCGGTCTTGTCGAAGAAGCCCAGCCCGAACCCGAAGGTCACGGTCAGTGAGGAGGGCCCCGCGTCCAGCGCGATCTGGTTGTCGTCGTTCGGCGCCCGCCCGGCCGTCATCGCCTCGGCCGCCGCCGACCAGCGGCGCAGCAGCGCGGCGGCCCCCTTGCGCCCGGCGCCCGGCGCCAGGTCGAAGGCGATCAGGTGCCCGGTGGCCTGTGCCGGTTCGACGATGCCCGCCTGGTGGTCGCCGTGGAACGGAACCGCCGTACTGCCCACCGACGTCAGCGGTGCCGCACCGGACGTCGCCGCGTAGCCGTACGCGCCGCCCGCGCCGCCGACCACCAGGCCCGCCGCGCCAGCGGCCGACGCGGTGCCCAACAGCCGCCGTCTGGTTATCTCCTGACGTCCAGTCAGCTCACTGGATTTGGCCGTAGCTTTCTTCATCAGCCGATCGCCACATTCTTGGTCTCGGTGACCTCGTCGATGTCGGAGGTGCGCACGGTCAGGGACAGTTGCCACTGCCCGGCCATCGGCAGCTGGACGGACGGCGCCGTCCACACGCCGGTGCCGTCGTGGCCGAGCTTCACCGGCAGCGGTCCGACGCCCCGGGACCTCAGGGTGAACGACAGGTCCACCTCGGGTACGTCGACCGGGTTGCCCGCCTGGTCGGCGATGGTCAGGTGCAACTCGTTGCTTCCGGTACGGGCCGGGTCGATGTGGACGCTCGCGGTGCCCTTGCCGTTCGCCCCGCCGGTGTCGAACGGGATGGTGGCGAACACCGGTCCGCCACTGGCCGGTACCGCGCTCGGCGTGGCTCCCGCGGTGGCGGTCTCCTCCACCGCGCGGCCCGGCTCGGTGCCGCTGAGCGCCGTGGCGACCGCCAGCACGAGCACCGCGACCGCCGCCTCGGCCAGCACCGAGCGGCGCAGCCCGGCCCGCGCCGGATCGGCGTCCCGTCGCCTGCGTGCCCGTGCGGTGGCCAACGCGGCGCGCTGCCGGGCGAGTTGGGCGGCCCGCGCCGGATCGCTCGACGTCACCTCGACGGACGCCGCCACCGGTTCTGGCTCCTCCTCGGGCACGTCCTGGTCGGCCAGGCGACCGGTCCAGCGCCGGGAGACGTACGCCGCGCCGAGCACCACCGCGACCAGTGCGACCTTGGCGATCAGCAGCCGCCCGTACGAGGTCGTGGCCAGCGCGTGCCATGAGCCGACCTGCCGCCATGACTGGTAGATCCCGGTCGCCGCCAGTACGCACACGCACCCGAAGGCGGTCCGGGAGAACCGGCGCACCGCCTCCCGTTCGATCCCGGCGGTCCGGTACAGCGCGGTCAGCAGTGCCGCGAGCCCGCCCAGCCAGACCGCCATCGCCAGCAGGTGCAGCACGTCCAGCGGCACCGCGACGCCCGGCTGGATGCCGACCGAGGCGTGCTCGGCCAGCGACCAGGTCGCCGCGAGACCGACCGCGATCACCGCGCCGCCGAGGGCGAGCCCGATCGCCAGGTTCCGCCGCCCGGCCCACGCCCCCCGGGTGAACTCGGCACCGAACAGCACCGACAGGTACACCGCCGCCGCGGCGAGCAGCAGCAGCCGGCACAGCAGCGCCGCCCCCGGCTTGGTGTCGATCACCGACCGCACCGCACCGAGGTCGAACACCCCGCCAAGACCGGTGCCGTTGACGTAGGGACCGCGCAGCAACAGCAGCGCGAGCGTGGCGGCCGCCATCGCCGCCCAGCCGCCGACCGCCAGCCGCCGCATCACCCGCAACCGGGCACCGCGCGGCCAGCACACCGAAAGGAACGCGCAGCTACCGACCAGCAGCGCGAACCCGCCGTACGCCAGGTAGCGCCCGATCCCGTACAGCACCCCGGCGGTGCCGCCGCCGGCGTCCTGCTCGGGCACCGCCGCGGAGGTCTTCGACGGCGCGCCGACGGAGAACGTCCAGGCGCCCGCGACCGGATGGGTGTCCGCCGAGACCGCCTTCCACGCCACGGTGTACGTGCCGTTGCCGAGGTCAGGGCGCAGCCGCACGGTCGCGGTGTCGGTGGCGCCGCCCGCGTGCTGGGCGGCGCCCTGCTGGACCTGCTTGCCGGACGGGTCGAGCACCCGCACCGAGTCGGCGGACAGCAGTACCCCCTCGGAGAAGGTGAGCAGCACCTTCGACGGCGCCGTGAACACCACCGCCCCCTGGCCGGGGTCGGTGCGCAGCAGCGCGGCGTGCGCGGACGCGGGGGCCGCCCCGGCGAGCAGCGCGGTCAGCAGCGCGGCGAGCACCAGCAGCAGCCGCCGCGCGGTCGTCCTTCCCCTCGCGGTGGTCAGCGGTTCGGCGGCCATGGGCGGATCAGCCCTTCGGCCGGTAGGTGGCCGGTTCCACCGGGACGGTCACCGTGATCGGCGCCGACTTGGCGAAGCGCAGGGTGAACGACACCTTCCCGCCCACCGTCGGCTTCTTCCGCATGCCCATCAGCATCAGGTGGTTGCCCCCGGTGCTGAGCACGAGCCTGCCGTGCGCGGGCACGGTGAAGGACTTGACCTCCTGCATCATGTTCGACTCGGTGCGGTGCATGGTGACGTCGGAGGCCACATCGCTTGTCACGCCGGTGAGTTGGTCATCGGCGCCGCCGGTGTTGGTCACCGTGAAGTAGCCCGCCGCCATGTCGTCCATCGCGGGCTGGGGTACGTAACCGCCGCTGACCTTCAACTCGGGCCTGGCGTCTGCGTCGTTGTGGCCGGAACCGGGGGATCCACATCCGGTGAGCGCCATGGCGCCGATCGCGAGCGCGGCCGTGGCCGCCGCGAGCCGCCTCACAGGTCCTCACCCTTGATCAGCTTGGGGATGTCCCGCTGGTAGGTGGCCGAGTCCGCGCTGTCGGTGTACGCGTAGTGCGCCTTGTCGTCCTTGGGGGAGAACGCCAGGACCTCGGCGCTGTGGGTGACGGTGTAGCTGCCGTCCTGCTGCCTGACCGGCTTCTCGACCGTTATGCCGAGCGACTTGGCGCCCGCCTGGATGGCGTCGAAGCTGCCGGTCAGCCCGATGAAGCCCTGACCCTGGCCGGGCAGCCAGCTGGCGAGGCGCTGCGGGGTGTCCCGGTCGGGGTCGGTGGTGACGAAGATGACCTGGATCTTGTCCTGTTCGTCCTTGGGTAGCTTGCGCTTGGCGTTGCCGATGTCGGACATGATCAGCGGGCAGACGTCCGGGCAGTGCGTGTAGCCGAAGTACAGCAGCACCGGCTTGCCCGCGGTCTCCTTGGCGAAGTCGAACTTCTGGCCGTGGGTGTCGGTGAGCACCAGGTTCGGCTTGGTCATCGGCGGGGTGAGCGGCAGTGCGCCGCCGCTGGTGGCGGAGGCGGAGACGGAGGCGACCGGCTTGTCGTCGGTGGAGCCGCCGCACGCGGTCAGGGTCAGCGCGGCGGCCGCCGCGAGCGCCGCGGCGAGGGCGACCGTGCGGTCGCGGTGGTTGGGTGTGCGCATTCAGGGGTTCCCGGGGAGTGGGCCCCGGTCCGCGCTCGACGGACCGGGGCGGCCGTACGGAGGCAGGGTCAGGCGGCGGAGCCGTCACCGCGGCGGCGACCGGCGAACACGCCGTAGCCGACACCGGCGGCGCCGAGCAGGATGCCGACGACACCCAGCACGCGGGCGGTGTCGTCGCTGTCGCCGGACGACTTGGCCGCGGTGGTCCGCGCGGCGTTCTGGGCGTCGGTACCGCTCTTGGCGTCGGTCAAGGTGATGGTCGGCGCCGGGTGCGCGGGCTCGGCACCGCCCGGCGTCGAGGTGTCGATCCAGCGCACGACCTGGTTGTTGTCGTAGGTCTGGAGCGCCTTGAAGCTCAGCGTGCCAACGTCGGTCGGCAGCGGGCCCAACGCCACCGGGAAGCGCTGGAACTCACCGGGCTTGATCTGGCCGCCAGACCAGGTGATCTTGGTGACGGCCTCGGTGACCTGGCCGTCGTCGGTGCTGATCGGCTTGGCGAGCTTGGTCTTGGTGACCGTGGCGGTCCAGCCCGGCACCGGCTCGGTCTGCACCGAGGCGAGCGGGTGGTCGGTGGGCAGGTTGACCTCGACCTTGACGGTGTTGGCGTTGTCCTCCTCGTTGGGGACCTTGAACTCCACCGTGCTGTAGCTGCCCTTGACGGCGCTCTTGGGGGTGACGGTGACGTGCGCGAAGGCCGGTGCGGCGAGCAGCAGTACGGAGGCGCCCGCGGCGGCGCCGACGGTGGCGAGACGGTTGACGGCGCGCTTGTGTGAGCTGGTCATGGTGATGGAACTCCACGGAGGCGGAAGGCGATCTTCAGGGTGACGCGCATGCGGCCGCGACCCCGGTACGTACGCCGACGGGCGTGTTCCGCCGATCCGGGTAGGGGAGGGTCGCCTCAGGCCGCGAGGGCCACCGCGGGCGGACCCCGGCGAATCACCGAATGCTGAAGGAGCACCGACTCCGGATGGCCGCAGTCGTACGCCGTACGGCGCCGCCGTACGCCGGTCAGCCGCTCGGCGAGCAGCCCGGCGACCAGCGCCAGGGTGCGGACCGCGAACAGCGCGGCGCGCAGCGGCAGCAGTGCGGCGGCCTGCCGCACGCCATGGCCGGAGAGTTGGACCAGCCGCCACAGCGCGGCCTCACCGCGGCGCAGCAGCCATCCGGTGACCAGCGCGGCGGCCAGGTGGCCGCAGAGCATCGGCAACGAGTACGACAGACAGCCGTACCCGACCGGCATTCCCGGCATCCCGGTCATACCGGGCATTTTTTGAGGGAGGGTGGGAGCGGTCGACGGGTCGATATGGGCCTGCCGCAGCAGGTGTTCGGCACTGGCCGGCGTGAGCCGCAGCAACTGGTCGTTGCAGAGCAGATGCCCGGCGAGCGCCATGATCCGGTCCGACCGGGTGCCGGTCACCGGTTCGGCGCACCACTGCCCGGTGCTGAACAGGGCGTGCAGCGCGAGCTGTCCGCCCAGCATGGCCGCCGCGATGGCGGGCAGCGATCGCTCCCGTCCCGCCAGCGGTGCCGCCACCGCGAGCACCCCGACCCACCCGGCAAGCAGCGCCCACAGCGGAATGCCGCCCCCGGACGCCATCGCGTGCCCGGCCGCGGACAGCGTGACGCAGACCGCGGCGAACACCGCGGCCCTCAGCAGTCTCAGATCAGCGCCGGCGCGCACGGGGGCAGTCATGGCGGCGCCATCATCCCACCCGCCCCGGTCAGCTCGAACAGCAGGGTGCCCGGCTCGGGGTGGTGCGCGAAACGTATCGGTATTACTCCGCTATGCCTGTTCTGTCCGTCCGCCGAATGAGCGGCATCACGTCAACACCACGCTTACCGGTCGACTTTCCCGGCAATACGTATCCGTACATCGAGCCGCGGCCAGGAGGCTGGAGCATGAGCATCTGGTGGTCACTCCATTTGCGGCGCGAAGCTGCGAGCGTTCCGCTCGCCCGTCGGCTCCTGTTGGGCACGATGGAGACCGCGGGTGTCGATCCGGACATCTCCTACGACCTGTCGGTGGCGCTCTCCGAGGCGTGCGCCAACGCCGTGGAGCACGCGGGTGGCGCGGGATCGAACAGCGGATACCAGGTCACCGCCCATATCGAGGGCGACCGCTGCCGGATCGAGGTCACCGACTCGGGGCCCGGCTTCCCCCTCGGCCGCATCCGGCGCACCGTGCGCCCGCTGGGCCGCAGATCCCATCAGGCGGAGCACGGCCGCGGGCTGTTCCTGATCGAATCGCTGGTGGACCACGTCCACTTCCACAACCGCCCCGGGCACGGCGCCGTCGTCAGCTTCGACAAGGTCCTCAAGTGGCGAGAGGACTCGCTGCTGAAGGCGTCATGAACCGCCGCCATCGAGCCGGACGGATCCGCTGACCAGAGCGTGTGGACCGCGGTGTGGGGCGCGCGCCCCACACCGCGATCGCCGGGCCGTCGGGCCTCAGCCGCGCAACTCCCGCATCCACGCCTCGACTTCGTCCGCTCGCCGGGGCAGCGCCGCCGACAGATTGCGGTTGCCGTCCTCGGTGACCAGGATGTCGTCCTCGATCCGCACGCCTATGCCGCGGTACTCCCGCGGTACCAACTGGTCGTCGGCCTGGAAGTACAGCCCGGGCTCCACGGTGAGCACCATGCCCGGCTCCAGCGTGCCGTCGACATAGGTCTCGGTGCGGGCCTGGGCGCAGTCGTGCACGTCGAGGCCGAGCATGTGGCCGGTGCCGTGCAGCGTCCAGCGGCGCTGCAGGCCCAGCTCCAGGACCCGCTCGACCGGCCCCTCGACGATGCCCCACTCGACCAGCTTCTCGGCCAGCACGCGCTGCGCCGCGTCATGGAAGTCCCGGTACTTGGCGCCCGGGCGGACGGCGGCGATGCCCGCCTCCTGGGCCTCGTACACCGCGTCGTAGATCTTGCGCTGGAGCTCGGTGTACGTACCGGAGACCGGCAGCGTGCGGGTGACGTCGGCGGTGTAGAGGGTGGTGGTCTCCACGCCCGCGTCCAGCAGCAGCAGGTCGCCGGAGCGCACCGGGCCGTCGTTGCGCACCCAGTGCAGGGTGGTGGCGTGCGGACCGGCCGCGCAGATGCTGCCGTAGCCCACGTCGTTGCCCTCGACCCGGGCGCGCAGGAAGAACGTGCCCTCGATGTACCGCTCCGAGGTGGCCTCGGCCTTGTCGAGGACCTTCACCACGTCCTCGAAGCCGCGCACGGTGGAGTCCACCGCCCGCTGCAGCTGGCCGATCTCCCACTCGTCCTTGACCAGCCGCAGCTCACTGAGGAACTCCTTGAGCTCCCCGTCCCGCTCGGCGTCCAGCACGTCGGTGAGCGCCTGCTCAAGGGCCGCGTCATAGCCGCGGACGACGCGCGTCGGGGCCGGGGCTGCGGCGGTCAGCTCCTCGGCGGTCTTGCGCACATCGCGGGTGGGCAGCCCCAGCAGCCGCTCGGCCTCGGCCAGGCTGTGCCGGCGGCCGACCCACAACTCGCCCTGGCCGTCCAGCCAGAACTCGCCGTTCTCCCGGTTGGACCGGGGCAGCAGATAGACGGTCGCGGTGTGCCCGTCCTCAGTGGGGTCCAGCACCAGCACGGCGTCCTCGCTCTGGTCGCCGGTCAGGTGCACGTACTCCGACGAGGCGCGGAAGGAGTACTCGGTGTCGTTGGAGCGGGTCTTCAGGTTGCCCGCGGGGATCACCAGCCGCTCGCCGGGGAAGCGCGCGGACAGTGCGGCGCGGCGCTCGGCCGCGTACCGGGCCTGGTCGATCGGCCGCAGGTCGCGCAGCTCGGTGTCGGCCCAGCCGGACTTCATCAACTCGGCCAGCTCATCGGAGACGGCCGGGTACAGGCCGTTCTTCCGCTGCTTGATCCCCGCCGCGTCAGCGGAACGATCGGTTGGGGTCTCGCCTTCGGGGTTCTCCGGGGCGCGCTCCTCGGCCACGTCATGCCTCCTCGCACTAGGACGAATGCCATCGTAAGCGCGTGCGGACGCGCGCAGAGCGGCCTGTGGACAACACTTGCGCCGCCCTGTGGACAACATCTGTCGCGCCCGCGTCAGCGAGCCCTCGGCGGTGCCGCTCAGTCGTCGAACCGGGCCGCCAGCAGCACGATGTCATCCTCGCCCGGCGCTCCGGGCTCGTCCGGCAGGCAGACCCGCAGCACGTGGTCGGCGAGCAGTTCCGGGTCCTCCCGGGCGGCCCTGGGCGCGTCCGCCGCCGCCGCGTGCAGCAGCGCGAACGCCCGGTCCACCGGCTGGCCCATCCGGTGCAGCAGCCCGTCGGTGTACAGCAGCAGGGTCTCGCCGCGCTCCACCTCGAACTCCACGCTGGGCGCCTCCCAGCAGCTGAGCATGCCCAGCGGTGCGGACAGCGAGGTCTCCACGTACTCGGCGCGCCGCTCGCCGGCGATCAGCGGCGGACAGTGCCCGGCCCCGGCCAGCAGCAGCTTGCGCGTCCCGGGCTCCACGTAGGTGAACAGCGCGGTCGCCGACCGGGCCGGTTCCGTCACCCGCAACAGCAGCTCCAGGTCGGACAGCACCGCGACCGGATCCTCGCCCTCCATCACCGCGTACGCCCGCAGTGACGCCCGCAGCCGTCCCATCGCGGCCACCGCGCTCGGCCCCGACCCGGTGACCGAGCCGACCGCGAGCCCGAGCGCCGCCTCCGGCAGCGGCAACGCGTCGTACCAGTCACCGCCGCCACCCGGCCCGGTCCGGTGCCGCACCGCCATCCGCACCCCGGGCACCCGGGGCAGCCTGCTGGGCAGCAGTTCCTCGCGCACCACCGCGAGGGCGTCGTGCGCCCTGGCGCGGTCGATCTGCCGGGCGACCAGTTCGGCCGCGTACCGCACGTACAGCGCGGCCAAGTGCCGCTGGCGGTCGGTGGGTTCGGCCGGTTCGTCGTAGAGCCAGACGACGGCGCCGATGCGGCCGCTGGCGGCGGTCGCCAGCCGCAGTCCGTAGCTGGCGCCGAAGCCGAGCTGCCGGGCGACCTCGCGATGGCGCCGGTCGAGGTCGGGCTCTCGGGCCAGGTCGGTGTGCAGCACCTCCACCAGGCCGTCGGCGCAGCCGACCACCGGGCCGTCCAGCAGGCGGCCGAAGGCGGCCTCGCCGCGCGGCACCGTCTCCATGGTGCCGAGGTCGGCGCGCGGCAGCCGGTAGCCGATGGACCGGTGCGGGCCGAGACCGTCCGCCGGTTCGAGCACCGCCAGGCCGCGGCGGGCGCCGACCAATCCGGCGCCGGTGCGCAGCAGTTCCTGGAGGGTGGCGTCGAGGGTGGCGGTTCTGGCCAGCTCCTCGGTCAGCTCGTGCAGCGTGGTGAGGTCGGAGATCCAGGAGGCCATGCGGTCCTGGAGGGCGGCGAGTTGGTCGATCGACCGGAAGGCGTCGGCGAGTTCGTCGGCCGCGGGGGGTGCGCTGCGGCCGGTGCGGGGTGCGGGGTGCGCTGCGGCGGAAGACGTTCCGCTGGTCGCGGACGGGTTCTGCGGGGCTTCGGCGGACGGCGCTGACGGGGTGCTGGCGGCGGCTTCGGCGGGAGGTGGGTCGGCCATGCTGGCCGGATTTTCGGTGAGGTCAGTAGTGGGAGGATCGATTCCGGCCACTTTCGGGACGCGGGCTGCACTCATGGTCGGGGGCTTCCGGAGTGAATCCGGTCGCAGCGGAGGTTGCCCGGATTTCTACCGCTTTGCGGGCATTTGGAAGTGGTGATTGCCTCGGCAGTCCAACTGCCCTTTTCTGTCAATAGCATCGCAAACCCCCATGTCATGCTGCGCCGCTATCAATACCTCCCTTGTACACGCATGGATGAGGGCATGTCCAGGATTGCGCAGGTGGCCGCGTAGGTGTCTCCGAGGGGGCACGGAAGCGGCTCATGGTGAGAGGTTGACTTAAAATAGCCGTTGGCTAAGTCAATTCGCGATCGACTGACGCCAATCAGTGCCAATCACCAGCATGTCCAACAGTGCGTCATATCCGCGTCGGCGGGTACGTACGTGATGGGACACGGGCAGGGCCGCCGATCGATCCGATCAGGCAGGAACCCGCGACCCGGCCCGCGCGTCCTACACGACGACGGCTGACGAACCCCTGTACAAGGGGTTGCGACAACAGAGGCGTTGCGAGCAGAGGGGCTGTCGGCAGGCGACACCGGCGTCGGGACTTTTGCCAGTGCGGCAAGCGAAGCGCCATGTGAGCGCCACCCCTCGCCATGTTTCACGCTCGGCCGACGGCGTGATGCGCTGCCTCGTACGCGGTGTGCTGCCCTCACGGGGGAGACGCGGTTCGGGTTGGTAACGGGCAGATCCTGGAGCGTTTACGGGAAAGGAACGAGCGCAGATGCGCGAGATCCTCGGAAGGCGACGCGGGTTCATGTGGTCCAAGTGGTCCAAGCGGGAGCGGGCGACACCGCGCGCCGCGGCGCTCACCTACGCCGAGCGATGGCACTGGCCGGTGCTGCCCGGCGTCGGATGCGCACTACCGGCCGACGAACGGCGCGGTGCGTCCCGTGGCGGTGCGGTGCGGGCCTGCGGCTGCGCGCGGGTGGACTGCGCGGTGCCCGGTGCCCATCCGCACGACCCCGAGTTGCTCGCCGCGACCACGGATCCGCGGATGGTCGGCTGGTGGTGGACCAAACGCCCGGACGCCCCCGTGCTGCTGGCCACCGGCCGCCCGGTGTCGGCGGTCAGCCTGCCCGCCAGCGCCGGGGTCAAGGCGCTGGCGACGCTCGACGCGATGGGGGTGCGGCTCGGTCCCGTCGTCGCGACGCCGACCCGCACCGCGCTGCTGGTCGCCCCGTACTCCATGGAGGAACTCGGCGAACTGCTGTACCGGCACGACTGGGTGCCCTCCTCGCTGCGCTACCACGGGCCCGGCGGCTACGTGGTGCTGCCGCCCTCGCGTACCGGCGCCGGTCGGGTGGGCTGGGAGCGGGCGCCGCAGCCGGGACCGGGGGGCGGCGCGCCGTGGCTGCCGGATATCTCGGTCATCGTCGACACACTGGTCGAGGCGGGATCGTCCGCGCCCGACGGTAGCCGTCTCGCGTACTGAGCCGGGGTTCACTCTTTCGGGTGTGAGAGGCCGCCCATAGCGGGTTGTACCGCGCGCGGCCACCGGAACAGCCCCGTTCCGCCCGATATGTTCGGCGCACCGAAGCCGTCCCCCCCGCACCGCAGGTGGTCCCCATGGAGCGCGCGTCGAATCTGCGCATGATCGCCCTGGCAAGCGTCGCCGCCCTCGCCGTGGCACTGCCGCTGGCCGCCGCCACGGCGGGACCGGCCGGGCACGGAAAGGCACCGGTGAAATCGACCGGACTGATCGGCGACGCGACCCGGAACGCCGCCAAGGACGCCGCCGATCCGACCGGTTCGGGGAAATCCACTGACGACAAGCCGAAGGATTCACCTTCGCAAGCGGCCGGTCTGCTCGGCGAGTCCGGGCTGGACCTTCCGTCAATTCCCGGAGTGGGCACATCCAGTGCGCGGCCGAATATCGGAGGGCAATCTTCCGCATCTGCCAACTGCGGTCCCCAACTCACTTCCCGGAACGCGGTGGAAGCCCAGACCTGTGTGCTCACCGACGGCCACGACACCTGGGGCCGCACCTACTACCGGAATATGACCGGCGGTCCGCTCGCCGCCGTACTCACCCTCCTGCGACCCGACCAGCGAACCGTCGTGGTGCACTGCCCGGTGGCCGCCGCGGCCGATCCCCGGGTGTGCGAGACGCCGCACGACCCCACCGTGACCGCGGGCCAGGACGCGCTGCCGTACCAGGCGGTGGCGGAGTTCGCGGCGCCGGAAGGCGACCGGGTGCTGCTGCACGCGGGCAGCGATGACGGCCGTGACCCCGGCCAATAGCCGCTGGTCCGAACCAGGAGTCCGCCGGGCTGAGCCGTCGGTGCGTTCGGACATGGAAAGGCCCGGTCGCTGGCGACGGGGGATGCACCAGCGACCGGGCTGTAATTAACGGTAACAAGAGATCGCCCGTTCGCAAATTCGTGTGCCGAGATCGGAACCCCTGTCTACCGGCCCCTACGGGGAGTTGTGACAGGGATCACGCCGTAATCACGTGCCGATCACGCACTGGTCAATGCTTGAACCGTTGGCGATCCACCGCCGTTCAACTCAATGTGATCTGCCGGTTCGCCAGACCGTTGCGCGCCCTGCGCTCCTGCGCGGTCAGCGGCGCGTCCGAGGCGAGCGCCTCGCCGAGCCGCTCGCCGAACGCCGCCGCGGGCTGCTCGACGTCCTGCGCCCGTACCGACACCGGCAGGTCCCACACCGGCACCACCAGGCCGTGCGCCCGGAACGAGCCCACCAGCCGGGTCCCCTCGCCCAACGAGGAGGCGCCCGCCGCGTGCAGCCGCGCCAGCGCGTCCAACAGTTTCTCCTCCGGATGCGGCATCACCCAGCGCAGGTGGTTCTTCTCCGGCGTCTCGCACCAGTACGCGGCCTCAACTCCGGTCAGCCGCACGGTCGGTAGCGCCGCCTCGTTCGCCCGCTCCAGGGACGCGGCGACCTCACCCGTGGCCTTCGCCGCCTCCTCCGGGCCGCCCAGCCAGAACTCGAAGCCGGTCTGCACGGCAGGGGTGAACGGCGCCGTCAGATCGAGCAGGTCCTGCAACCGCGGGGCGGACGGGTCCGGGCGGCGCGCCTCGACCTGGTTGCCGGGCTCGGTCTCCAGCGCGCGGCTCAGCGTGTCGGCCAGATCGCGGCTGATGTCACCGGACGCGGTGTCGTTCTGCAGGCCCAGCATGACGGTGCCGTCCTCGCGGCGCAGCGCGGGCCAGGCCATCGGCAGCACGGTGGCCAACGTCACCGACGGCACGCCCTGCGGCAGCCCGCCCTTGAGCGTCAACTCCGCGGTGGCGGCCGGGACCAGCTCGCGCAGCGCCACCCAGTCGCACTCACCGGGCAGGCCCTCGAACGGCCGCTGCACCAGCTCGGTCACCGCATGCGCCGCCGCCCGCCCGTGGCAGGCCTTGTACCGGCGGCCGGAACCGCACGGGCAGGCCTCCCGGGCACCGACGACCGGGACCTCCCCCTCCGGTAGCGGTGCGGAGGGCTTGCGGTCCTTGGTGAGCGGGCGCTTCTTGGCCATGGCTGGGTGTCTCCCACGTGCGGTGTACGTTTCCCGCGCGAGCCTAATGCCCTACGCGCCGCGTACGTTGCCGCACCGGACGTGTCCACCAGGGAAGAAACCCGGCTGCCGTCACCCGAGTTCGTCGAAGAGGCCGCCGAGGTCGCCCAGCCCCGCGGGCACCGTCATCCGGGTACCCACGGCATCGCGCCTGATGTGCCGACCGTGCACCGGTAGCACCGCCCACACCGTCATCTCGCCCGGCCCGTCCCTGACGCCCCAGTCGAGGGACAGCGCGCCGACGATGCCGAGCCCCCGGCCGCCGCGCGCGGTCAAGGAGGGGCTGGACGGCTTGGGCCGGGTGGGCCCGCCGCCGTCGGTCACCTCCAGGGTCAACAGTCCGTCCGCGTCCAGCCGCCAGGCCGCGCGGATGCCGGACTCGCGTACGCCCTCGCCGTCACCGTTGATCGGGCGGCCGTGCCGACAGGCGTTGCTCAGCAGCTCCGACAGGACCAGTACCGCGTCGTCCACCACCGCGTCCGGGGTCTGGCACACCGACAGTTCCTCACGCAGTCGCCGACGTGCCGCACCGACCCCCGCCGGACCATGAGGCAGGGCCATTGTCGAGGATGCCGTTACCTCTCGGGCTGCCACCAACGCCACCCCCGCTACCTCCTTCACCCCACGCCACGGATTGGATGCCCCAAAGGACTGGACCGGAAACAGTCCATTCACCATTCCTTGGCGCACTCTTGGTGGTCGAACACGGTCCGAACGCGCCGGTGTACTCCGCGTGTGGGGCAGGTGCCGAAGTGATCCAGCTATCACCGAATCTTGTCTGGTTCCTAGGTTTATCGCCCGAGTTGTTCCAGTACTCGTCTGGGTCGATTGGTGATGATGGCGTCAACTCCCAGGCGAACGCACAGCTCCACGTCCGCGGGATCGTCCACCGTCCAGACGTGAACCCGATGTCCGGCCCGATGCAATCGCGCCACATATCCGGGGTTGGCGCGCAGGATGCGGATGCCGGGGCCGGCGATCCGGGTCCCGGCGGGCAGCCGTCCGTCGCGGTATCTCGGCAGTACGTAACTCATCAGGAATACCGTGGGCAGTTCCGGCGCGACGGTCTGGACCCGGCGCAGCGAGCGTGCCGAGAAACTCATCACGCGTACCTGCGAGCGGCCGTCCACCGGACGCAACAGGTCGAAGCGGCTCAGCAGTTCCAGCAACCGCTGCTCGACCTGGCCCGCCCAGCGCGTCGGATGCTTGGTCTCGATCGCCAACTCGACGCGCCGCTCCGCGCTGACCACGAGTTCCAGCAGCCGCTCCAGGGTGAGCACCGAACTGCGCTCCAGCGGATCGGGCGTCCAACTCTCCCAGTCGGGCGACTCGTACGGGTCCTTCCACGACCCGAAGTCCAGTGCCGTCAGGTCGGCCAGCTCCAGCGCGGAGACCGCACCGCGCCCGTTGGACGTACGGTTGACGCGGCGATCGTGCACACAGACCAGGTGGCCGTCGGCGGTGAGCCGTACGTCGCACTCCAGCGCGTCGGCGCCGTCCTCGATCGCCTTGCGGTAGGCGGCGAGGGTGTGTTCGGGGGCGTCTTCCGACGCGCCGCGGTGAGCGACGACTTGAATGGCCTTCGGGCCGGGCTGGGCATCTCCGGCCTGGTACGCGTGGGTCACGAGGTTATCGTGCCATCGTCTGGTGACAGAGTCCGATTGACCGGAGTTGTCCGCTTCATAAGAGATGGCCGTTTCGCCGCTTATAAAGGACGGTGGCCGCCTGGGCGGTGGCTGCTTACCGTGGTCCGACGGCCCATGCGAAACACTGTGCTACGGCACAGTCATCCCATCAGTCCGCATCGCGTCCCATCGCGCACCTTCGAGGAGATACAGCTGTGAGCACCGAGAACGAGGGCGGCCTCCCCGCCTCCGGGCAGGACGGTGGCGGCTGGCCCATGGAGGGCGAGCCGGGCGTCTCGGAGCAGCCCCGCGACACCGCGCAGATGCCCACCGTCCCCCCGACGTACCCCACCACGCCGCCTCCGGTAACGCCGTCGGCCTTCTCCACCCCCGGCCAGCCCGCTCCGCCGCCGGGCCAGCCCCCGCTCGGGCAGCAGCCGCTTGGGCAGCAGCCGCTTGGGCAGGAGTCGCCGAACGGCCCTCAGGACCCGTACGGTTCGTACGCGCTGAGCCCCGCGCCCGAGCCGAAGCGCCGTGGCGCGGGCGGTCTGATCGCCGCCGTCATCGTGGCCGCGCTGGTCGCGGGTGGTGTCGGCGGTGGCATCGGCTACTGGGCGGCCGACCGCGCCGGGGGCGGCTCGACCACGGTGTCGTCCGCCGTCGACCCCAAGGCGCTCAACCGGCCGCCCAACTCGGTGGCCGGAATAGCCAACAGGGCGCTCCCCAGCGTGGTGACGATCAACGCCAGCGGCAGCCAGGAGAGCGGCACCGGCACCGGCTTCGTCTACGACACGCAGGGCCACATCCTCACCAACAACCACGTGGTCGCCCCCGCCGCGGGCGGCGGCAAGCTGACCGTCACCTTCTCCAACGGCAAGACGTACGACGCCGAGGTGGTCGGCCGAGCCCAGGGCTACGACATCGCCGTGATCAAGCTCAAGAACGCGGGCGACGCCAAGCTGACCCCGCTGCCGCTGGGCGACTCCAACCAGGCCCAGGTCGGTGACTCGACCATCGCCATCGGTGCGCCCTTCGGCCTGTCGGGCACGGTCACCACGGGCATCGTCAGCGCCAAGAACCGCCCGGTCGCCTCCAGCGACGGTCAGGGCTCGACCGCCTCCTACATGA
Organism: Streptantibioticus rubrisoli; assembly: GCF_024436055.1. Taxonomy (GTDB): domain Bacteria; phylum Actinomycetota; class Actinomycetes; order Streptomycetales; family Streptomycetaceae; genus Streptantibioticus_A; species Streptantibioticus_A rubrisoli. The sequence goes on from NZ_JANFNH010000011.1 coordinate 44,564, forward strand.
GCGCCCTGCAGACCGACGCCTCCATCAACCCCGGCAACTCCGGCGGCCCGCTGCTCAACGCCAACGGCGCGGTCATCGGCGTCAACTCCGCCATCCAGTCGGCCAACAACGGCGGCGGGAACATGTTCGGCGGCTCGTCGCAGGCGGGCAGCATCGGTCTGGGCTTCGCCATCCCGATCAACGAGGCGAAGTACGTCGCCGACACCCTGATCAAGACCGGTCAGCCGGTGTACGCGGTGATGGGCCTGTCCGTGAACATGAACTACAACGGCCAGGGCGCCCAGATCTCCGACAACGGCGCGGGCGGCGGCTCCGCGGTCACCCCGGGCGGCCCGGGCGACAAGGCGGGCCTCAAGGCGGGCGACGTGATCACCAAGCTGGACGACACCATGATCGACAGCGGCCCGACCCTGATCGGCACGATCTGGCAGCACCGCCCCGGTGACAAGGTCCAGGTCACCTACCAGCGCGACGGCTCCACCCACACCACCACGGTCACCCTGGGCGAACGCAAGGGCGACAGCTGACCGACAAGATCCCCCCGAACCGGCTAGGCTGTCCCTCGCGTCGCCCAGACGACGCGGGGGAGAGTTGCCCGAGCGGCCTAAGGGAACGGTCTTGAAAACCGTCGTGGCAGCGATGTCACCGTGGGTTCAAATCCCACACTCTCCGCGCAGGTCAGCTTAGTTGCTGGTCGGAAGGGGTGCCCGGTCATCGGAGCACCCCTTTCGCGTGCAGGCCTGTCTCACCTTTTCTCGCGCGTATCCCAGGTCTGACCAGTGCGTATGGGCCATCTGTGGGCCAGCGTCAGGGCTGGTCCCCCTCACCAAGCGCGCGGGCGATCAGGTTGTTGGAGTGCTGCTGCCCACCCTTGAGGATCTTGGCGTAGAAGCGGTAGAGCACGGCGATGCTGTGCCCGGCCCGGGCCGCGACCTCCGCAGGGTCTACCCCCGACTTGATCCAGAGGGAGACCCCCGCATGCCGCAGGGAGTACGGCACCGCCGCGAGCGCGGACGAGACCTCGCGGCGAGAGAGCACGGCTTTGCGAGCTTTCTCCCAGACGGCGCAATACTCCGTGGACGCCACCCGCCCACCCCGCGCCGCCCGGAACAGTCGGCCGTCGTCGGCTGTGCCGTATTGGGCAATGTGCTCACGGAGTAGATGAACCAAAACAGGCGGGATGGGCAGGGTCCGCGTCGCGCCGCGCTTACGGCGCTTGAGACCGCGCGTCTCGTACGACATGCCGTCGTCTGTCCAGCCCCCGCCAACCTCTGGGCGACTCTCGCCGAGCAGTAGTTCGCCCCATTTCTGCACAGAATCAGGCGAGTTGGGCGGCAGAGTGCAGTCTGATTCCTTGAGTGCGACAACTTCGCTCGGCCGCATAGCCGCGTAGTACAGGCATGCGAAGAATGCGTGCAAGTGCTTGCCGCGTGGCCCGGAGTCGCGAACGGCCCCAAGCAAGGCACGCGCAACGTCCGGGCCTGGCACGTACCGGAAATCAATCTCGTCGTCGCTCTCCGCTGGCGTCCAGTCCACACGCGGCAAAGGGTTCGCCGCCAGCAGGCCCCTTTCCTCGACTGTGTAGCGCAGCACGTTGCTCAGCACCATGCGCTTGCGTCGGGTCGTGTTCTCTGCCGCCTTGCTCCCGTCCAGCCGGAGCGAGATGGCTTCCAGGGCGGGACGCAGAAGCGAAGGGTCATCCAAGTCCTTGACCTTGAGCGAACGAGCGGCAATCCACTCCAGTGCGGAGCGGATCTCGGCGGGCGGCTCCTCGACGACGTGCCGCGACACCCAGACCCCCTCCGGACTGCGAACCGCCCGGAACGCCCACTGATACAGCGCGGCACGCATCACTGCCGGGCGGGGCTCTCCGCGCCTGCTGGTGACGAGCGTAGGAGTGACGACGGCGAGCGATTCCGCGATGCTTGCCCGGTGCTTGGCGGCGGCACGCGGCCACTTCATGAGCACGTACCCCGTGGCGTGCTCGTACCAGGAAGGGGAAGTGCGCGCCATCAACTCACCTGCGGGAAGGCCGGTCTCCTCGTCGAATTGCTGGTGGTCGCGAAGAGCTGCCATCAACTCTGCCCGGCGCCCGTCCGCCTGCGGCTTGAGCTTGAAACTGCGGGAGTGGGGCCGCTCGCCAACCCTCCAGCGGAGCTCCCACGGCTTCGGGCGTCCGGAGCGCTTGCGGATGGACCAGATGTCGACGTCGTACGTGAGCATGTCTCTCCAAGCAGAACGAGGGGCCCGCGCTCAGCGCGGGCCCCAGTGAAGCGATCGGATTTACGCGGCGCGCTGCTTGCAGCGCTCCCACCAGGCGTCGAGGTCGGCGCGGCTGACGCGGAGTTGGCCGTTCGGGAGCTTCTGGAGACGTGGGGCTTGGCCGCGGGCGCGCATGCGGTAGAAGGCGGCGCGGCTCATGTCGATCTCTTCGAGGACTTCGGAGAGCTTGAGCATCTTCGGGCGAGCCATCGTTACGACTCCTCGTCTCGGGCCTTCTGGGGAATCCGCAACATCCGCCACGCCGCAACATTGCTGGTCAAACGGCTTGTGTTTGGGGCGAATAGCGGTTTGTGGCGGATAGATGCCGCCGCGCGCGGGCGCGGCGGGCCGTGCTAGTCGGGTTGTTCTCGGGGCGGGTGCCCGCGTCTGTCCGAGGTGTGGATTTCTGCGTCATTGCGTCAGCAGCGTCATTTCTGCTTCTGACCTGCGGTTTTGTGTGACGCGATGGTTTAGGGGTGCGTCAGCGGCGCGTCATGGGTTGCGTCATGGGGTGACGCAGATGACGCAGGATGACGCAGAGGCCGGAGTCTGCGTCATGCCTTTCGCCGCAGGTCAGGGGCCGTTTTTCGTCCTGCGTGACGCAGATGACGCAGCGTCTTTCCTCTTAGGACAAAAGAGGGGGTGGTGTCTGTTGTAGTGCGTGCCTTACAGCGTGAAGAAGGAGCCGCTGCGCGGCGCGTCCTTGGGGCGGCGCGTTGCGCCGAACTGCAAGAGGAGCACGCCCGGGCGGTGGTGCTCTTCTTGCTTGTCCGGGCGAGCGTGCGGATCGCGGGTCAGAGCAGCCGCTTCTGCTCGTGTGGGGGCGGGGTGGCCAGGCGAGTCATTTCGAGGTAGCGGCCTGCGCTGGTGCGCCCCCAGTCGATGAGGACGCCACGGGCGGCCAGGGTGGGCTGTAGGCGCTTGAGCCGGTCGGAGAGGACCTTGCCCGTGGTCGGCCACCCCTTGGGCAAAGGCCGCAGCTCGTCGCTGCTGTAGAGGCTGCTGAGGAGGTGCAGCCACTCGGTGGACGTCATCCGCTGGTCCGCGCCTGGGGCGAGGGTGTCGGCGTGCCTGAGGACGGTCTGCGCGAGCAGGTCGCCCTCGATCACGTCGTCGTTCAGGTCGTCCAGACTGGCCCGGTAGGCGGTGAGCGCTCCGAGTCCGGTAGCGGCGTCGAGCTGCGCGCACAGGTGGGCGAAGTCCGCCATCCGCAGATCAGTAGGCGTTTCTGCCTCCGCCCCACGGACCTTGACCGTGAGGTCCAGGAGAGACCCGAGAACGACAGGCAGAACCTCCGCGTACTCGGCCCACAACTCCGCCTCGGTGCGCCGGACTTTCGGTCGCTCCAGACGCAGCGGCAGGAGCCGTTCCGCGAGGTCGGGGCGGATGACGCCGACATCGATGCCGGTTAGCAGCAAAGGGCGGCGGTAGCCGACGCGGAACACGTCCCCATCGGTCCACAGAGCACGCTTGACGTTCTCGGCGCCGGTGACGATGCAGCACATCGCGTCGGACAGGTCCGGGGTCATGTGGGAGAGGTTGTCCAGGGCGGTGACCCACCCGGCCGCTACCGCCGCGATCAGGTTCTCCTCGTCTCTCGGGGCGCGGCGCAGGTCGCCGCTCATGCCCTCCACGATCCGCACGAGCATGCGCCCGCCGGTGGACTTGCCCGCGCCCTGCGGCCCGGTGAGGAACGGCGCGGGAACGGGCACCGACGGTTCGAGGCAGCCGATCAGCCAGGCGATGGCCAGGCATTCGGTCTCCGCGTTGGCGAAGTTGCACAGCCTGAGCAGGAGGTCGATGCCCTTGCCGTTGGTGTCCTTGGTCGGCAGGGGCAGTTCTCCGGTGAGCTGGGTGCGCCGCCAGCACACCTCGCGCGGGTCGGGGATGGCAATGTCCCAGCCGGTGGGATGGATGCGGACGGACTGCCCGTCGTCGCGGCCCAGGTCCAGCCAGGTCGCGCCGTCGAATCCGGGCGCGACGCGGATGTGGACAGACTGCACGTCCTCGGTCAGCGCGAGTGCTTCGATCAAGTCCAACGCCTCCTTGAGCGCGGTCCCGTTGAACACGCCGCACCCGTCCTTGAACAGGCCGACCATGAGTTCCTGGCGGTGGCTGCCCGTCGTGCCCTGGGAGCGCATCGGGCGGGCCACGGGGTGGCCGTTCCTCTGCGCGTACACGGTCCCGTCGGCGGTGCGGAAGTACCGGAAGTGGGCCCGGGCGTAGTCGGTGATGACCTCGCGGGCCGGGGTCTTCTCGTCGTCGGACATGGCTACAGTCCCAAGCGGTTACGGGCGTTGGCCCAGGCGTCCGTGCAGTGCCGGGGCGACTCCCCCTTGGCCTGGGCGGCGGTGAACAGTCGCGCGACGTGGGCCTCGGTGAGGCAGCCGCACCGGCCATGGACGGACAGCACAGCGAGGAAGGTGCTGTAGACGGTGTTGTGGATCGCGCTGTCGGCTTCGGCGATGCGCTGCTCTGCCATGGCGATGCCACGCTCCAGGTACGCGGGCGTGCGGTGACGGCACGCCCCTGCCTCGGCCCCTGCGGGCACGGCGATGGCCTGCGGTGCGGGCTGGACGGTGGGGGGCTCCTTCACGACGAGGGCGCGGACGGTATCCGGCAAGGCGGTCATGGTGCCGGTGCCGGGTCCGAGCCAACGGGCATACGACATCAGCGATTTGATATCCACGCCCGGCCGAACCTTGTTGGCCGACCGCATGGCCCCGCGGTAGATCCAGTGCTCCCCGCGGGTGGTGGGCACGGTCTGCGTGGCTGGCAGGTTCTCGCGCGCCCACGTAATCGCCTCGGCGTTGTCCAGGTCCACGACCGTCAGCCACGCCCCGCCGGGGTGGTAGGCGACCGCGGTCGCCCGTACCCATGCGCGGCGCCAGACGCCGGAGCGGATGACGCCCGGGTCGGTGGTTGCGGCGGCCCATGCGTGGCAGGGGGCGGGGCAGGCGCAGCGCCCGGCGTCCTTCATGTTGGGTCGGCCGCCGCAGGCGTTGTTAGCGCAGGCCCGGCAGTTGCCGAACGGCACCTTCCCGGCCCGTAGCGGCAGCACCGGCACGCCGGAGGCTGCCAGGGAAAGAGCGGTCCGCAGGTGCTCTCCCCGAATGTCGGTCGGTTGCGTCATGCTGGGAGACCTCCACAGGTCAGTTGATGGCAGGTGGACAAGGGCGGCCCGGTCTTTCGCGAGAGGGGGCCGCCCTGGTCGTTGTCAGCGGTGGAGTTCGTTGCGGTTGCGAGCGATCAGCCCGTACGCGGGGGCGGTGATCGTGTTGGTTTCCTGCCGGACCGGTCCGGCGTAGTGGTGGTGGGTTTCGGTGTGGGCGGTCTTGAGGGCCCGCAGGGCGGATCCGATCGCTGCGGCGACCGCGGCCACGGCCGCGATCGGGAGGGTGACGAACAGGACGCTGGTCAACGTCACGGCGGCGAATCCCTGGCAGGCGAGCCAGATCCCGCAGCCGACGCCGACAAACGCGGCGCCGGTACCGATGCTCGCGACGGCGGTGCCCGCGGCCCAGGCGGGCACCATCCGGCGGTCGGGCTGGGGAACCGGCGGGGTGGTGCCGTAGGCGGGCAAGGGGGCGGTGTCCCGGTAGGACGTCGGCGTGTGTGTCACGGGCCGGTAGGCGTCGGCGATGATCCGGCGGGCTTCGGCGTTGACTTCGGCGTCGCTCATCCGCGCGTAGGGGTGACTCGAGTCGGGGGTGCTCTCGCCCGGGGTGGGGTGCACAACGGGGTCCTTTCAACGCGGCGGGCCGCACCCCGCGTTGGGGAGCGGCCCGCGCCGTGCTTGTCGCCTGGCTTGTCGTCTGGCTTGTCGTGAGAGCTTGTCGCTTGTCTTGTCTTGTCGCCTGTCGCCTCCCAGGTCACAAGCCGTTTTCGAGCCCCAGGGCCGCCGCAACGGCTTGTGTTCGGAACGGGGCGACAAGCGAGAAGTGATCAGCCCTCGGGGGGTTGATCGGGGGCGTGCTGGCGGTGGACGTAGCGGGCTTTGGTGCCCTCCCCTACACGGACGGCGGTGCCGTCCTTGACCCATGCCTTGAGCCAGCCGACGACCGTCTGACGGGTTGTGCCGTACTGGTCTGCCAAGGCGCGGGCGATGGCGGATGCTCCGGTGCCCTCACGTCCGGCGGCGAGCAGCAGCGCGAGCGCGGCCTGTTGGGCGGGGCTGTCCTGCTCACCCCGCAGCGCGGAGAGGTTCAGCCCCGGCATGTTGTCGCTGGGGTCGTTGTCGCGGTCTGGTTCGGGGGTGGTGCCGAACCGTTCGTCGATCTCGCGCATGAACCGCCGGGCGAGTTGGTCGGCCTGGTCGTCGGTCTCTTGGTCGCGTAGGGCCCGCAGGTTCAGTCCGCCACCGATGGACGGGTGCGGGTCAGCGTCCTTGCTGGGGCTCTGCGGTGGTTGCTCGACGGGGTGAGCGTCGCGCATCCACGCGATGCGGTCGGCATCCCAGCGCTGGGCGTAGGCGTCCCCAGCAGCCTGCGCGGAGACGGCGTCCAGCGTCGGGTGACGGGTGGAGGTGGCGGCCACGATGTCCCGGATCTGGTTGGGCAGGATCCGCCACGCTTTGAACAGGGCGGCGGGGGACTCTGGCGTGCCCATGAACCCGGCTCCCTTGTACGGGGCTTGGTCCACTCGTAGCCCGCGGCGGCCGGGGAACATCTTGCCCAGGTCCATGCCCTCGGTCTCGCCGCCGGTGAGGGCGACGCGGACTTTGGCTTCGCGGCGGATCATCAGGTTGCCCAGCACGCTGCCGGTCGCACCGAGGGCGGTCAGGATGGTGCGGATGCCCATGGCGCGCAGCATGCGGATGACTTCCAGGATCTTCGCGGCGAGCTGCTTCATCTGCCGGTCGGTGCTGGTCAGGATCTCCGCGCCCTCATCGATGACCAACAGGATCTGAGGAATCTTGGCGCTGATCGGGAGCAGGTCGGTGTTCTTCTCGGCCAGCAAACCCTGGTAGGCCTTCTTGCGGTGCAGCCCGATGGCCAGCGCCGTATCGAGCATCAGCATGGCCTCCTCATGGGAAGCGGCCAGCCAGTCGATGCCGGGCCGAACGGGCTTGCCGTCCTCCCGCTCGATCTCGCCGTTCAGGGCCGGGAGGACCCAGGGCAGCCCGGCGGATCCGGCGTTCAAGTCGATGACCCAGGTCAGCATGTCCTCGGCGCGGGCGAATCCCGCCAGGATCTCGTGCACCAGATTCGTCTTGCCCGAGCCGGTCGGACCGACGACCAGGGCGCACTGTTCGCGCAGGTAAGCGCGCACGATGTCCCCGTTGGTGCGCACGCCCCACGGGATGCCGGTCAGCACCGACAAGGGCCCGTAGTCGTCAGGGTAGAAACAGTCTTCCTTCAGGACGTTGACGGTGGTCACGTCCAGAATGGCCCGGCCCTGGTGGATGCCGGGGGAGGCGGTGGCGGTGCAGCCGTGGGGGAGTTTGGCATCCGCGGACAGGGCCACGGAGTACTGGGCGATGCGGTCGTAGGTGATACCGCCCTGCGGTTCCAGGTCCAAGGAGTACCCCGTTCCGGTCTGCCACTTCTCCACAGCCAGCACCCGTACGGTGATGTTGCAGATCCGCTGGATCCGCTCCACCCATTCCGCGGCGATCGCCCGGCGCTCCGCGGACAACTCCCGCGCGATCTGCCGCTGCTGGGCGGCGATCGCCTCCTCCTCACGGGCCTCCTCATACAGAGCCGTGGAGCGGGCGGCGGCGCCGATGCCGACGCCGATGGTGGCCAGCGATCCGAGCGCGGCCCAGGTCAGCGGTCCGTGGGTGATGGCCCAGGTAGTCCACCCGGCCCCGACGAGCCAGGAGGCGGCGCGGGTGGCCAGGGTGCGTCCGGCGTTGCGTACCCGCAGCCCGGCGACGGTGTGGCCGATGGCGCCCGCGGCGCCGACGGCCAGGGCCCAGCCTGGGGGCATGCCGGTTGCTGCGCCGGTGGTGGCGACGGCGAAGGCTCCGGTGGTGGCGGACAGGGCGCCGGTCACGGGTCCGTGACCGGCGGCCCAGTCCAGCACCGGGCCACTGCTGTTGTTGTTGGCGGTGGCAGTGCTGGTCATTTCAGACGTTCCATCCCTTCTCGGCGTCGGGGCCGTTGCGGGGGTCCTCGTGGCGGGCGATGTCCTGGGCGTGTACCTGCCGAAACAGCGGGCCCATGTCCTCCGCGACGGCGACGGCGCTCATCAGGGCGCCGAAGATGTCGTTGAACCCGTCGGCGATCTCCTTCTCCAGCGGGAACTCGCTGTCGGAGCGCTCGGCGAGGGTCTTCATTACGTTCGCCACGCTGGTCAGCGCGGCGGGCAGCCCTTCGACCATGGCCAGGATCTCCATGGCGTTCTCGGGCTCGTAGGAGTTGGCGGCCTGCTCCATCTCGGATGCGGCCTCTTCAAACTGGAATCCGGACACGTGCTCTCCTTCACTCACCTCGGGTGGAGTGCTGGTGGGGACCTCGACGGCCGCGCGCTCGACGCCTTGACCCGGCCCCTGCGATCCGTCCTTGGCGGCCTCCGCGTCTGCTGCGGACTCCTGCTCGCGCAGGTCCTTGCGGGTGGCCTCGTCCCGCTCCGCGCGCTGCTCGGCAGCCGTGCGCACCAGACGCCGATACAGGCGGCGGCCGGGGTACATCAGCCACGGGATGCCGAACTTGCGCCCGATCGGCGTGGTCAGGCAGCCGAGCAGGCCGATCGGCAGCGCGAGCAGGGCGGCGAGCAGGCGACGGCCGTGGAAACGGGCCGCAGACCGGCGCAGCGCCTTCCGGGCCGCCTTGCGCGCGGGGGCCTTGCGGACTGCTGCCCGCTGCGCGGCCACCGTGGCACCGGTCTTGGCGTCGCGTTTGGCGCGGTTCTTGGCGATCGCCGCATCCCGTGCGGCACGGGCCTTGCGGGCGGCACCGCCCAGCAGGCGGCCCCGGCCGTTCTCGCGCTTGCCCAACCGGCTGCCGCCAGTCGCCGCTTTGCGGCGGGCGTCGGCGACCGCGCGGCGGGCCGCAGTGGTCTGCGCCCGCTTACCAGCGCGGGACCCGGCCGCGGCCTGCTGCGCGGCTCGCAGCGCCTTTATCTGCCCGACCCGGCCGGTACGGCCCAGTACGCCCCGGCCAGTCTGACCAGCCTTATTGCGGGTCTTCCCGCTGGTGGAGGTGCTGCCGTGGCGGGCCGCCGGGCCGGTGCCGCGGCGGCGTTGGCCCGGCACGCTGCTCGACCGGCCGCTGAAGCGACCAGCACGAGAGACAGGCGAACGGCCTCCCGTTGCCCCTGTGCCGCTGCGGCGCAGGCCCGCACTGCGGGCAGCCGCACGGCCAGCGGCACGCGCCGTGGCCCGGCGGGCTTCGCGGCGCGCGTTGGGCTTGCGCTTGCGGGTGGCGGCAAACGTTCCGAGAACCACCGCCCCGGTCGTAGCCACGATCGCAGCGATCGGGCCCCCGGCCAGCGACGCGGTAGCGACCGTGCCCACGGTCGCATTCGCCCCGGTCAAAGCGAGCGGGACAACCGGCCAGCCGCCGGGCGTGTGCTCCACCTCCTTCGCCGCCTGCGCCGTGGTGGTGTGCGGCCCAGGTGTCGGGGGCGGCGCGGTCGGGGCAGCCTCAACGGCTATCGGCTCAATGCTGAGTTCCGTCATGCTGAGTGCACTCCTCTCTGGGGAGTAGGGCCCGGCCGGGGCCGTGGAACGTGCCGGCCGGGCCCGCCAACGGGTTCATGCAACGCGCTGTCCTTCAGGCCCGAGCGCATGCTGGCGCCCGGGTTACCAGGCCCTTCCGAGGCGAGCCGGAAGGTGTAGATGGGGATGCCGTACGTGGCGCCGGTCGGGTTGTAGAACCGCATGGCGCGGTCAACTCGCGATGGTCGCTGGGAAGCTGGCGAGGTACGGCTCGCGGTTCTTGACCCGGCCGCGGGCGGTGCGGGCCGTCGACTCCGACGCGCCCAACCCTGCGGCGACCATGGCAGCCGTCATCTGGCTCGTGGTCGGCTGAGCCCCCAACGTGCCGTACAGGGCCCGCACCAGTCCGTCGACGCGGTTGGCGTAGACGACCGGCGGGCACACACCGACGGCCGTCGACGCCGCCTCGACGGCAGGTTCGGACGACGCCAACTCTGGCACCGCCGCAGCCTTGACGGCATCCGGCGAGGCGTCGGCCACCTTGGGCCGGTCGACGGCCACGCCGGTGGGCGTCGACGGGTGCTCGACGGGCGTCACCACCCGCCGGGCCAGGTAGGCGTGGACCTGCCGCATCAGGGCGCCGAAGGCGAGCAAGGCGGCGACCGGTGGCACGGCGGCCACCACGTAGTCCATGGGCTGGGCCTGTGCTCCCACGCCCGCCACGTTCAACGCGATGGAACCGCCGGAACCAATGCTGGCCAGGGCGACCGCCCACCCGTCCACACGGCGCGCCAACGACGCGCGCAGGATGAGCAGTTCACCGATGACGATGAACAGGTCGACGGTGGCGGGCCACGCCCACGACCGCACGGCGGCGTCACCCATGCCATGACGGGCGGCGACCTCTTGCAGGTGCTCGTAGCTCAGCCAGAACGCCGCGGCCGTCAACACCACGGTGAGTGCCCCCGCCAACGCGGTGATCACGCCCTCGACGGTGACGGACGACGACGTCCCGTCGACGCCGGTCGACCGCACCCGGCCGCGGCTTGTCTTCGCACGGTCGGCGATCATCACGCACCTCCTTCGAGGTGACGGGCGTCGTGGCCGTCGGGCCGTCCGGCGTGACGGCCGTTGACAGCGCTCATGACGCACCGCCTTGCTGGGAGGGGGCGACGTAGCGCAGGCCGGTGGTGGTGATACGGATCATGCATGCACCGCCGCACCAACGTTGGCGCGGTCGCGCGTACGGGCCAGGGATTCGCCGAAGCCGACCAGCATCAGCTCAGCCCCAGCGAACTCGCGGCGCGCTCGCAGCATCCAGATGCGGCCCGCATTCAGCTCGATGAACTCCACGTCCGCGGCAGCGATGCTCAATGCGGCCCGCCACGTCTCGAACAGCCCCAGATCGTCGTAGAGCGACAGCTCCAGCTGGTTCGGGTAGACGCTGGAGATCTTCACCGACGGCGCGGGCAGACCAGCGAAGTCCACCGCCAGTACCCGCAGCGCGGTCAGCGGGGCGGACAGGTCGGCGACCTGGCCGCGGGTGAAAATGCTGCGCTCGTTCATGCCGCAACCTCCAGCACAGCAGCGGTGCGGCCCACGGCGGCGTGTGCGGCCTGACGGGCAGCGGCCATGTCCTCGGCCGTGCGGGCCGGGGGCAACATGGCGCCGGTGTCGGCGGACTGCACGTGTCGGCGTGTGGCTTGGTAGTGGTCGACCACGACGCGTGCGCCGATGGCCAGCAGCCAGGCGTAGGCGTCGTCGGCGCCCGACGGGCAGTGGTGGATGTTCTGGGCGGCGTGGGCCCAGGTTCGGCTGGCGAGTTCGGGAGCGTGGTGCCAGTCGTAGCGGCCCAACTTGGCCGTCAGGTACGCCTCGACCTTGGGGGCGTAGACGTCGAACAGGCGGGTCAGACGTGCCTGATCGGCGTTGTGAGCGGCGATAACCTCAAGCATGGGTCGTGCTCCTTCCGAGAGCGGAACGGCCCAGACAGCGGCCCCCGGTGTGTGCTCACCGGGGGCCGCGCTGGCGTTGCGTGTGGGGTGGTTCAGCGGGCGGGGGGTGTGGTGCCGCGTCGTCCGGCGCGGCGGCCGTTGACGGTGGGCGATGCGGGCTGCGGTCCGTCGGCGATGTACCAGCCACCACCGGACCTCTTCGCCGCGTACATCGCCTCATCAGCACGGCGCCACGCCCGCTCCAGCGACGGAACAGGCAGGTCATCGCAGACGAACGCGCCGATGGAAGCGCCCAGCAGCAGCTCGCGGCCGTCGAACGGCACGGGCCCAGCCAGCAGTTGAGCAAGCTCATGCAGGCTGAACGGCAGGTCGGCGGGATGTTGTGGGGTGATGATCGCGGTGAACTCGTCACCGCCCAACCGGCCCGCAACTCCACCCAGCGCGGCGCACCACGCGGACAGCCGTGCGGCGACGGCCACCAGGGCAGCATCCCCAGTCGCGTGCCCGTAGGTGTCGTTGAGGGGCTTGAACCGGTCGAGGTCGACCAGGACCACGGTTGCGCCCGGGGTGCGCAGCAGGCGCTGGGCGCGGGCGGTGAAAGCGTCCCGGGTCCACAACCGGGTCAGCGGGTCGCGACGCGCGGTGTTCAACTGGCGCCGCATCCACAGGCTATGGACGGACCATCCGGCGGCGGCTAACGGGCCGGTGGCAGCGAGGGCGGAGACGACGGTGCTCACCGGCGGTCACCGCTGTCCTGAGCCGTGGCAGTCGGGGCAGGAGTGCCACGTCTGCCGCAGCACCCCGTCGTCGGTCGTTTCCTCGGTGGTCGTCCCGGCGTTTCCGTTGCACGTCGTGCACGGTGGGGCTTCGTAACGCGTGATCACGCGCCGGGTGATGCCGATACGATCCATGGTGGATCGCCTCCTGAGTTTGGTCAGGTGGTGGTCAAGGCCCCGGCCGGTGCTCCAACACCGTTCGGGGCCGCTTCGTTGGAACCGGATCCGGCTCCCCACGCCCCGCCCGTACGAACCTCCGCGCAGTGCGCGGGGCTGGACGGGCGGAGGAGGCAACCGGCCGCAGCACGCGAGGCGCTGCGGAGGCTTGGGATTGGATTGCGCTGTACCTGGCGCGTTTGCCGACGCGCGGGACCGCCTACTTGGCCGAGGAGAGGCGGTGTAATCCCCATACGTTGGCCGGTTGCCGCGGGTCTTTGCGCCCGTCTGCCCTTGCGGGTACGGGTGGCGTCGCTCGCCCGGCCGGACTGCCCCGGTGTCACCCTGAGACAGCCACCAGCCACGTTCTCGGAGGTGTTCCGGCCCCTCCGACCGCCTTTCTGACCTGCTCTGCTCACCCCGACCCCGACCTAGCGGGATTGCGGGCTCAGCCGCTGTCACCTCCCGGATCACCTCCGGGGTCGTCACCAGCGAGACGCACAGATCTCCAGTTGTTGAGCGCACGGCGGCAGGCCGCAGGCCCCTTTGTGCACCGCGAGTCGGAGGCGACTCCGCCTTCTGGTGCGCACCAGAAGGATGGCAGCTGGTGCGCACCAGATTCAAGGGCTCGCGCCGATTCGAGTGGCGGTTGCCCGCCTCGGGTGCACTTCCAGGAGACAGTCCGAGACAGGGGAGCCGGTAGCCAACAGGACTTAACTCCCTTACTGTTAACCCCTGTTGACCTGCGGCGATGTAGGGCATGCTGGGAAGGTCAGTGAGTGGACCTATCGCCGGGCGGTGGTCTGTGAGCACAGGACTTCGGGGCGCGCGAACGGCTCGCGGCTGGTCTCAGGAACGACTGGTTCGCGAGATCGAGCAATACGCCCGACGGCACGTCATGGACGTTGCCTCAACCGCGAGCCTGCGGGTGTACGTGTCCGAGTGGGAGAACGGCAAGCGCGCCATCTCCGACCGCTACGCGGCCATCCTTCGGCAACTCCTCGGGGCTACGGATGCGGAGTTGCGAGAGACAGCGCCCGCCTCAGCGCCTTTGGTGGCCGATGGGTACGACGATTTGCTGAGCAGGATCGACGCTGCCAGCAGCGTCAGCGAATCGATGGTGAAGGCGTTCAACGACCAGACCGAGCTACTGCGCACCATGGACCGTGAGAGGGGTTCCTCGGGGCTGGTCGACCAGATGTCAGGGCATCTTGCAGCCTTGGAGGATGCGTTGAACTTTGCGGTGCTCCCAGGTACACGCCGCCCTGTGGCGCTCGCGCTTGCAGGGGCATCGACGCTTGCCGCATGGCAGGCGCTTGACTCCGGCGCGGTCGAAAGGGCATGGCGACACTACGAAGTTGCCAAGCACGCAGCGCGCGATGCTGAAGCGCCGATGTACCTCGCACACGCGATGGCCGAGCAGGCGCATGTTCTGCGTGAGGCTGGTCGGCCAGCAATGGGCGTCGACCTGGTGCGTGATGCGCAACGCACCCTTGGCCAGGCCGGATCCCCCCGACTCACGGCATGGCTCCACGCTCACGAGGCTGAGATGTGCGCGCACGCCGGTATGCCTGATGAGGCTCGACGCGCGCTCGATGCGGCGATAGCGAGCGTTCCCCCGGGCACGGAGGACCGCGATCCGGATATGTTGAGCATCTTCCTGAATGGTGCTCACCTTGCCCGGTGGCGCGGCAATATCCATGCGTTGCTGGGCGATGAAGACGCGGTGACGAGCCTTTACGACGCTCTAGGAGTGATGGATCCAACCTTCGTCCGGGCGCGTGCCGGACTTCACGCCGACCTCGTCCAGGCTCATCTGGCGCGAGCCGAGTACGACGATGCGAATACGCATCTGAGGCAGGCGCGGCTGTTGGCGAGCCGCACCGGTTCGGTGCGGCAGCGCCGCCGTATTGATCTCCTCAGTGCGCGGCTGTAATGCCTTGCTTGCCCCGGCCCGCCAGGATGTGGAGTAGGGCAACGAGTGTGCCGGAGCCCATCAGTTCGCCGCGAGCCATGAGCCCCGGGACGTCAGCCAACGGAACCCACTCAATGTGCCCCGCCTCTTCCAGGTCTGTCGGCGAACCTACGTTTTCAGCCCCGTGGCCTATGAAGATCTCGTGGGGTGAGTCGACCATGCCGACCATCGGCTGATAGGTGACGACGTGCTCTAGCGACTTCGGCCGCCACCCCGTCTCTTCCACGACTTCCCGAAGCGCCGTATCCGCAGGGGACTCCCCGTCATCCACGATCCCGCCGGGCAGTTCCCAACCGAACTGCTGGGGAACGAAGCGGTATCGCCACATCATGAGCACACGGTCCTGGTCGTCCAGCACTGCCGTGATGGCTACATGGTGCAGCTTCACCACGTGGTGTTCGAAGCGCTTCATGCCGGGCGGCTCCACATCCCAGAGCTGAAGCTTGACCCAACGGTTGTCGTAGAGATCGCGTTCACCGTGGATGCGCCACGGCTCCACCTCATCAGGCGTCTTCACGCTCACTGCCCCCGGCACTCTGTACGAGCTTCGGCCTCGGACTTCCAATGCGCCCTCGGCCACAAGACGGGCCAGCACTTGCCGAAGCGCCGTCCGGCCGATGCTGAGGTCCTCGACCAGGGTGCGCTCTGAGGGGAACTTGTCGCCAGGGGCGTACTTACCGGCGGCGAGCCGCGCGCGAAGCGTTTCGTAGACCTTGGTCGTCTTCGGTCCCATCCGCGGAGCACTCTCCGTTCTGCCGTGGTGCGTACCAGCGTAGCGGGCAAGCGTCACGCTTCCTCCGGTCGAGTCTCGGGCGGAATTTACAAGATCAGGACGAGGTGGGACGGGTTTCGACTACCCGGCCACAGCCTCGGGTAAAGCGGCAGGTCAGACGGGGGCAACCGGGTGATCTTGGGGGGAGCCTCTATACCTATGTGAGGCAAGTGCGGCTCGCTTCGTTGCGGCAGCGCTGTCGTGTCGACGCGTACCTCGCAGACTGGCCTGCGGCACGTGGCTTCCCCTTCCTCGGTCTCGCTGACACTTCCCGACTGCGCCTCTCCGTCTTGACCTTCCCATGTCAGGTGCCTGGGCCACGGCTCACATCTCCAGCGACCAGCTGTCGTTTGTGTTCCGCGTGTCCGGCAGAGCTTGTCGAGTCCACCTTGGCGACACGTACACAGGGACTAGACGCGTGGATCTCTGGGGGCGGTATATTTTCCGGCATGATTTCCTACCCTGATTCCTCCGAGGTCCTGTCCGACTTAGGCCCGAAAGTGACACAAGGCCTGGTTGCAGCCGTTGACCAGGCCGCAAAAGATCTGCAGGAGTACCGCGCTGTGCACCCCTCCTGGGTGTCACAGAGCAGTGAACGCGGGCTGGCTAACTGGATCCACGACCGCCTGTGGGCGCATCTCACGGCGGAACTGGATGGGCACCCCGGTGTCACGCTTACCGACGGCGAGCCCACACGTGAACTGATCGTTGGAGTCAGCTATCGTCTTCGAGTCAAGCGTCATCGCGAAGACGGCCAGGTCAGGAGCTATGCGACCCAAACCGCCCTGGAGTTCTTCGCCCAGGGCACTCAGGAGACCTTCCCGGGGCTTGAAGAGGTCCGCCTGACTGCTGGTTACGAGTGGGACCCTGACGCCAGGAAGATCGGCGAGGCAGTGCTCTCCCTGCGTGATGGGCAGGAAAACGTCGTTTGGCTGGTGCCTCTCCGGGGTGTCGGCGAAGGTGCCGTCGACGGCAACGTGCAGCCTGTGCGTCCTGCTGCGCCGCAACCTCCCATGCCGTCTATTGAGGTACCGGCCACGGGTAAGCGTCAAGTAACGGAGGGCAAGGCAAAGTGAGCAGACTCGGCGATGCGATCACCACAGCTCGCCGGGCCCTTGGCATCACCCAGGAAGAGTTGGCAGCGGCTGCTGGGGTCACCCAAGGAGCCCTGTCGCGCTACGAGCAGGGCACGCGCGAGCCGGATGGCGATGTCGTGGCCCGTCTCGCCCATGCCCTTGGAGTGACGGAGCCTTTCCTCAAGGGGGCGGGCTCCGTCCGAGGCGCGATGGCGGTAGATGCCCATATGCGCAAGAGGGCGACCGCCAAGGCAACTACATGGCGGCAGCTTGAGGCACGTCTGAACATGTACCGCATGCACGTGCGTCATCTTATGGAAGAGGTCTCTCTTCGAGCCCAACAACGGGTGCCAACCTTTGATCCGATTGAGACTGACCCGGCTGATGCAGCTCGCATGGTACGGATGCAGTGGCGCATGCCAATCGGCCCAGTCCAGGCCATCACAACATGGATGGAATCGGCGGGATGTATCGTGCTCGCTGAGGATTTTGGCACCTCGCGAGTGGATGGCTTGTCGCAGTGGGTTGACGACTACCCAGTCGTTCTGATCAATCAGGCGGTTCCCGTTGATCGCCTCAGATTGACCTTGGGGCACGAACTCGGTCACCTATGTCTGCACTCCTCAGAAGTTACTCTCACTATGGAGGAGGACGCGACTCGATTCGCTGCTGAATTCCTGATGCCAGAGGAGGTTATTCGCCCTCAGCTCAGGAACCTCACATTGGGACGCCTGCATGACCTCAAACGTGAGTGGGGCACTTCGATGCAGGCACTCATTGAGCGAGCCTATGACCTGAACGTGATTAGCGCGGCCAAACGGACGAATCTTTACAAGTCGCTCAGCAACAAGGGTTGGCGCACTCGCGAGCCATTGAGCGACGAACTTGCCCCCGAAGTGCCTGTACTGGCCCAGTCAATTGGGGAAGCCATGGCAGACAAGGGTCTTACGCCTGAGGAGATCGCCTCAATCGCCGGGTTCTCGAACCCATCCAAGAACACGATCTTTGCTGCGCCAAAGCGCCGCCTCAGGGTGATCTAAAGCTGTTTCTGGGGTTTTCCTAAAAATGGGGCTGTAACACTCTGGGTTGTTACAGCCCCATCGAGGAAGCAGGGACTGGGGGGCCTACAAGCAGCGCAACGCCGTGGAGCGGTGTACCAACCGCCTGAAGCAGTGGCGCGGCATCGCGGGGTCGCTGTGAAGATGGGCGTTCGCCTGATCAACGGTGTGAGCGCCTGCGACGATGTGAGCATGCCGACGCCTGGAACGCCTCTCCCAGCTGCACTCATCCCCGACTGCACCAAACCGGAAGCTCACCACGCGGCCTATAGGAGCGCCAAGGCCAACGACGCGATCTTTGTGTGCATCGCCCGCCAGGGCCAGCGCTGGAAGGTGGAGCTTGACGCTATGGCCAGTAGCGGGCCCACCATCCCGGACCAGGCAGTGACAGTCCTGCAGTCCGCGGTTGAAGCATTGGTGTCTGCTGGCACAGCGACGCAAGCCAACATTGGGCCTGACTACATCTCCATGTGGGCGATCGAGAACGAGGAGAGGGCACGCGAGATCGCGGCTGCGTTCCATGCCGCTCTGCTCGGTCTCCAGCAGCTGTACACCGCGGTTCCGAGCCAGCGCGGGAGGGCCTAGCCTCCGAGTCCCCAGGCGCTTCGTGGCGAGGCGGGCGGCGCGGCCAGCGGATCGCGGATTACGGACCGCACCCCGGCTCCTGCACCGCTGCCATTCGCGGCTTGAGGGTGGGGGCCTCTCTGGGCCATCCACCCCTCCGGTCGATTCGCGGACGGATTTTCCATGACCAGGACGACACGTGGACGGGATCTGACTACCTCACTTCGCCCTCCGGTAAATTGGCAGGTCAGACAGGGTGCAGAGGGGTGAAGATTCAAGCGCCGCCCCTGCGCACGCGCCAGTAAACCTTCGGCCCAGGTCTACTCTCCGCTGGAGTCGCTCAACGTCTCCCAGGTCTCGTTGTCCTCCCGAACCTGTGCAGCTGGCGCCACGCATGTGTGGTGGCCGACTAGCCTCTACGCGAGGACGAGCGCCAGCACGTGACAGGGGCGACGCGGCGGAGTCGTTCTTGCTGGTTGCACGAAGGGTCTTCCAGTGCACCGGAGCGGATCGTAATTCTGCCCATGCATGGTGGCTGGTGCTCCCTCAGATGACTGCTGTCATGCCGGTTCAGCGGACCTCATGGGCCATCTGTGGGCCAGCAGGCGAGCTGAGAGCGACTAGGACGGCGTTCGAGCAGGTCACATGGGTTGTGGGCGCGGCTAGAGCGACGCTCTTGAAAACCGTCGTGGCAGCGATGTCACCGTGGGTTCAAATCCCACACTCTCCGCAGGTAAGGCGGTAGATCCGGCCCCTGAGCAGCCAGTTTGCTCGGGGGCCGGTCCCGTGTGCGCTGTCCCTGACTGACCGTGATTCCCCGTCAGTTCCCGTCCGTTCGGGCACGGTGGGGGCACGCGCTCTGGCCTCCGGCAGGAACCACAGCGGTCCCCGCTGCCATCCCGTCTGCCGTCGACCCACACGCTAGTGGAGCGGGCTTGGCCCCTGGTGTCCAGGTGGAGCGCGCCACTGTACGAACGACCTGGACACCAGGGGCCAAGGCTGCTCGGCTCTGCCTGGGTCGATGGCAGGCGGGATGGCAGCCCCCTACGCACGCCACAGCGGACGTGCAGACGCACGTGGAGCCCCCGCCATCCCGGAGCCGGAGCGCCCCCGCCGGAGGCTTTCTTCTCATCTGCTGTCCACGTCGCTGGCCCGGCCTGGTCTTCGCCCCTTGTGGGCGCGGTCGGCGACGGCGCGCGGCCCCCGGCGGCGAAGACGAGGAGGGGAGCCGTGCGGCGGCGACGACCGGCGCCGCCGCGCTGTGCGCGGCACCTGAACCCCTGGTTCAACTGCTTGCAGTCCTCGGGAGGCCGGTCCACCGCGAGCGAAGCGAGCCTTGATGAGGTAGAGAAACCTGTAACAGGTCCGCTCCGGGCTCCGGGCTCTTACCGGCTTCGCGGAGCCTGCATCGCGTCCGCGATGGTCTGCATGTGCTCCGTGATTGCTTCGGCTCTGGCGTCGGCGAACGCACGTAGCTTGTGGGGCTTGTTGGCGTAGCCGATCGCGGTGCTTCCCGCCGCGTGGGCTGCCTCAATGTCCGTCACGGAGTCGCCGATGAGCACGCATTGGGTCGTGGCCGTGCCCAGTTGGTCAGCGGCGCGGATCAGCGAGTGCGGATCCGGCTTCATGAGGTCTGGGCGGTGTAGCGGGCGTCCCACGACTTCGTGGACGTGTTTGGTCAGCGAGTGCCGCGCTAGGAAGGCATGCACACAGTCCGAAGAGTTGTTACTGACCACGGCGACGCGTCGCCCTGCTGTTTGAGCGGCTTCGAGCGCTGCAACAGCGCCGGGTGTGGGGTCGCCCGCCACTGCGACGGCTTCGATCTCGGCCGCGGTGAGAGCTTGTTCGATCTGCAAGCCCAGGGCCGTATCGGTCGCGTGGGTGAGACGTAGGACTTCGAGAGGATCGTCCGTGTCGGCGAGCTTTGCGCTTAGCACGGAATCCGGCGGTGCCGCGAGCTGCGCCAATTGCCTGGCTACCTGCGGAGCAGGCAAGCCTGCGAACACGTCGCAGAGTGGACCGTCGAAGTCAAACAGGATGGCTGAGGCTTGGGCTAGTGTCCTGGCCACAGTGTCAGTGCCCATCAAGATCGATTTCCCTTGCGATGGTCTCCCACACGCTGTCAAACCACATGCGGGCCTGCTGAACTTGCTGGGCGCCGCCGGAGGAGTCGCCATCGTTGACCGAGTGGTGGAAGAGCACGGTGTCCCGGCCGACCAGATCGTAGATTTCGATGGTTTCGCCTTGAGCCACGACCTTGTTGGGCTTGATCGGGTAGTAGCCGAAGAACGTATCGGCCTTATTGATCACGTACAGCTTGAAGAACTGAGTACCGCTGTGAACGCGCACGTCAACTCGCGTTTCGGGCACCAAGCCGAGGTGGCCCAACTCGGCGACTGAGTCGCGGATGCTTCGCGTGTACCCAAGCATGATTTCGTGCATGCGGCTACGTAGCCGCTCGTCGTCTGCGCAGTCCTCGCGGCGCACGGGCGCCGCCTGCGGCACAGACATGTCCGGTACCAGGATGCGCACGGTGATGCTCGACGGAGTGAGCCGTCCGATCCGGATCTTGTCCAACGGCTCTTGCAGTGCCCCGTGCAGCGTCTCACTGGAGAACCCTGCGAAGTCGATGGTGACTTCCTTGCTGGAGAACGCCTGTTCAACGTAGGGACGCAGCCCTGCGGGCCGTTCGGTCCGATTGCGGACGTAGACTCCGCTGCCCTTGCGGGAGACCACCAGGCCTTCGTCTTCCAGCTCCCGCAGTGCGCGTTGGATCGTCGCTCGTGCGAAGCCGTAGAGATCCGTCAGCTCTTTGTGGGACGGGAGTTTCTGCCCCGGCGCGAGCTTCCTTGTCCGGATCGCCGCGCCCAGACTGCTCGCCACCTGCTCATAAGGCGGCCGGTCGTCGTCGGGGTCCAGTGGGTCGGGGGCGAAGGTCATGCCTCGATCGTACGCGCGGACTCGCTCATCGGGACAGCCAGGACAGTCAGGTGTTGACATGACTAGCCAGGTTGCTTACGTTGGTCATGTACGGAGATGGCTAACCAGGCCAGTCACATGACAGGAGAGAGCTATGCCGTCCTTCAAGATCGACCTTTCGACCGCTGCGGTGTTCGTGGCGACCGCGCCCGCGCCGAAGCTGGTCAACCAGAAGACCGGTGAGCGGGCCGTGGACCGGGAGACCGGTGCGGGGCTGTCGACCGTGGGCCTTCTGGTCTCCGACGAGGGGGAGGGGAACCTGTACCAGGTGACCGTCCCGGAGACCGGGATCCCCGACGGGCTGGCCCCGGGTATGCCGGTCTCGGTGATCGGGCTGAAGGCTCGGGACTGGGAGAACGAGTTCAACGGCCAGAAGCGGCACGGGATCTCGTTCCGGGCCGTGGCTGTGACCTCGCTGGTCCCGGCTGTGGCTTCGAACGGTAAGGGCTGAGCCGGTGTCCGCGCTGCTGGTGCTCGTGGCGCTGGGGTTAGGACTCGCCGGTGTGCTGGTGCTGCGGCATCAGCGTCCAGCCTGGTACTGGCTGGCCATCGGCGGCTGGTTGGCGGTGCTGCGGGTCAGCTTCGGCTACTCGTCGGTGATGGAAGCGTGCGGGTTGACGGTCCCGCCGTCGCGGATGCGGCTGATGCTGGCCCGCGCGGCGAATCGGGAAGTCCCGCCGAACCGTCCGCCGCGTCTGGTTCGGATGCGGATCACGCGTACCGGCCTGGTCATGCGGTTGAGGCTGTGCCCGGGGCAGGATGCGTTCGACGTGGCCACGTCGACGGATCGGCTTCGGCATTCGTTCCTGATGCACGCGGTCACCTCCCGCGAGGTGAAGGCGGGTGTGGTGGAAGTGCGGATGACCGGCTATGACGTGCTACGTCGGGTGCAGATACCCGCAAGGGCTGAGCGGTCGCTGTTGCGGGTGCCGGTCGCGCTGGTCGATGACGGCTCGGTCCACTATCGGGACTTCCGCGAGGTGCCGCACCGGTTGGACTTGGGT
The DNA here is from genome assembly GCF_024436055.1 of Streptantibioticus rubrisoli. Classification (GTDB taxonomy): domain Bacteria; phylum Actinomycetota; class Actinomycetes; order Streptomycetales; family Streptomycetaceae; genus Streptantibioticus_A; species Streptantibioticus_A rubrisoli. Next base: position 66,744 of record NZ_JANFNH010000011.1, read on the forward strand.
GCCACGGTGTCGGGTAAGTCGGTGTCCTTGCGGAACTTGGTCACCGAACTCGCACCGCAACCGGTCGCCCTAGTGGGGATCGACTGTAAACAGGGTGTCGAGTTGGGGCCGTTGGCCCGCCGCCTGTCGGCCTTCGCCGACAATCCCGATAGCGCTGCCGATCTGCTGGAAGCGCTCGTTGAGCGGATGGCACAGATCTACCTGGTCATCCGTCGTGAGCAGCGGATCAGCGTGGACATCCCGGATGCGGAGATCACCGCCGATATCTGGGGCCTTCCCGAAGCCATCCGCCCGACCCCCGTGGTGCTCATCGTTGATGAGGTCGCGGAACTGCTGCTGATCTCTAGCAACAGTGAGAAGAAGCGCCGCGAGCGCACCATGACCGCTCTGGTCCGGCTGGCCCAACTCGGTCGTGCAGCAGGCATCTACCTGGAGATCTGCGGGCAACGCTTCGGCGCCGAACTCGGTGAGGGCACAACGATGTTGCGTGCTCAGTTGACCGGCCGCATCTGCCATCGCGTCAACGACGAGGGCTCCGCGAAGATGGCCCTCGCCGACATCTCCCCCGAAGCGGTCCTCGCCGCGACAACGATCGCGCCGAACCAACAGGGCGTAGCGGTCCTCGGCGACTCCTCCGGCGGCTGGGTCCGTGGCCGTGGCCCCTACGTCAGCCTGCGGCGCGCGGTCAATGTCTGCAACCGCTACGCCCACTTGACCCCTGACCTACCCGAACTCGCTCCATTCCGGCCCGCGTTGCCGGTGGCTGAGCCGGTCGACCTGGCCAAGCCCGTCCCGGCCTCCGCCTAGCCCTTCCCTGCTCCATCGGTCGGCGTGACCGCCTTCACGCCAAGTCCCTACCCGATCCATGCCCGAAACCAAGAAGGAGAGAGATCACATGTCGAACCGTGACCGTCGCACCAGCGCCGCGGCGGAGGACCGGCGGCGAACCGGCACTCTGGTCATGCACGCTATGCAGTACCTCAACGACCCTTCCGGCAAGCCGGATGGGAAGTTCGCGGACGTGATCATCACCGGCTGCACCGCGTCCAAGGGCAACAAGAACTACCCGCCCAAGGGCCACGGCTACCCCCGCAAGGACCGGTGATCGCCGTGTGCCTGCGCTGCCAGGACGGCATCGTGACCGGCGAACTGATCCACGACCTCATCGCCTACGAGGAACGGCCGGACGCCGACAGCGAGTTCGTCCAGCTCCTGCGGGGCGCCTTCCGCGCGGAAGCCTTCGCCCGGATGACCGACTCCTACCCGCCGATCGGCCACACCTTCCCCCGCTACGCGGGCGAGTGACCACCATGGCCACCACTCGACAGGCCACCCGCAGCAAGCCCGCCGAACCGCCCAAGTGCCCGGTCTGTAAGGGCACCGGCGAGACCACCATCACCGTCCGCGTCGGTCGCCGTCGCCGTGACACCGGCGCACAGCAACTGGGGCTCTGTCTGACCTGCCTCGGGTCTGGCGAAGCCCCCGCAAGGGAGGAGTAGCCCAGTGTTCGAGTTCCGCGTGATCTGTGACCAGGACGACGTGCCGTTCATCGTCCGTGACCTGTGCCGGACCTTCGTGGTCCGCAGCGTGAGGCGGTTCCCGGCCCGCACCGAAGGGCGCGAACGCCTCTACGTCGAAGCCGAACGCCAAGCCGAGCCCACCTTGTAGCCCCTGCCCCCCGGGGCCGGACGGACCGACTCCCTGTCCGGCCCCGGACACCGCTTCCACTCCTGGAAGGGAGGATCCGAAATGCGTCGACTGCCCCGGCTGGATGCGGTCTTGGTGCAAGCGGTGATCGCCGCCGCGCTGTCCTTCGCCCACCTGCACGACATCGCTGAAGCAGCCGGGCAAGACGGCTGGAAGGCGTGGGCCTACCCGATCAGCGTCGACCTGCTGCTGGTCGCCGCCTGGCGCAAGCTGCGGGCCAAAACCGCGCCCCGGCTGGCCTGGTGCTGGTTCACCATCGCCCTCACCGCTTCCCTGGGCGCCAACGTCGCCACCGCCGGATTCCTCGATCTGCACCACGCCCCGGCCTGGCTGCGCATGGTCGTGGCCGGATGGCCCGCCGCCGCCTTCCTCGGCGGCACCCTCCTCGCCCACACCACCAAAACCGAACCGGTCCCCGGCCCGGTCGAACCGGCGCCCGAAGCATCCCCTGCCGAACCACCCGCGACCGAAGCAGAGTTGCCCGCGCTCGTGTCGGCCGAACCGGACCCCGCCCCGGCGCCTGCCCTCCCGGCCTCGCCGGTGGCTGCCCCGGCGATCCCCGCCGCTCTGGTCGCACACGCCCGCAAGATCGCCGACACGCACCGCGCCACCACCGGACACCCGATCGACCCCGAAACCCTGCGCGCCCGGCTCGGCGTCCCCGCCGACCTGGCCAACGCCGTTGCCGCCGCCCTGTAACCCACCCGCGAAAGGACATCTGTCATGGCTGCTGCTCGCTTTTGGGACCTGTTCCGCATCGGCCCCGTAGAGATCGCCACCCACCGCGACCGGTACGGCCGCACCGCACACGTCGCCGCCTGCACCGCGCCCGGCTGCGACTGGTCCGCCGACTACCTCAACCGCTTTGCCGCCGAACTCGCCGCCCGTACCCACCGCTGCGCCCCCCGCTGACCGAGGATCCCCGTCATGACTGTGCCGTTGTGGTTCGTCGTCCTGGTCGTCAGTTGGCTCGCCGTTCGTCTGGTCCGCCCGCCGTGGTGGGTCGTCGCTCTGCTGCTCCTTGGCGGCTTCCTCCTCGCACACAGCTTCCTCGCCCCCGCGATCGAGTCTGGCACTCACACCGGCGTCGGCATCGTCAACGGCACCACCAAATAGTCCCGTTGAAAGGAGGAACCTCATGGACGGGAACCTAATCGCCGCCACCATCCTCTTCGGCCCCGGCGCGGTCGCCCTGCCCACCATCGCGGTTCTGTGGCACCGCACCAACAAGCAGCACGAGGTCGAGCGCGCGATCTTCGCCGAACACTGCGTCCGCACCACGCCGGGTGCACCGACCCCGCCGCCCGCCCGCGAACCGGCCCCCGTGATCACCACCCCGGCACCCGTGCTGGCCTTGGTCCCCGCCCCCGTGGCGGAGCCGTCCGCGCCCGTGATCGACCTGACCACGCGCAAACGCATCGCCTAACCGGCCCCCGGGGCGGCCTCGATACCGCCAAGCATCCGCCGCCCCGGGCGCCTTCACCCCTTCCAGATCCACCGGACCCGAAAGGAACCCTCATCATGCCCGAGATCACCCCTGCCGCGATTCGCCGGTGCGGGTACTGCGACGGCTTCCCCGCCGTGGCCATCACCACCGGCCTACGCACCGCCGACGGTGACCGCGAGATCGTCACCGTGACCTGCCCCGCCTGCAAGGGCACCGGTACCGCCCCGTCCGGCCGCCCCCGCCTCGCGACGGCCGGAAGGTGATCGCAGTGAAGCTCTTGGACTGGCGCGACCGCAAGCACTTCGACCCCACCGGCGACAAGCCTTGCGTGATCTGCACCAAGCCCACCCCGCTGCGCTCGGACAACGGCAAGCCCGTGCACAAGGTGTGCGCGGAGGACTGGCTGGACACCCACCCGCGGAAGGTGGAACAGCGATGACCAACTCCCCGGCCTGCCGCGTGCTCGACCTGTTCGCTGGCCCCGGTGGATGGTCTCAAGGACTGCGCCGCCTGGGCATAGCCGAAGTAGGCATGGAACTCGATGCTGTAGCCTGCGCCACCCGCACCGCCGCCGGACACACCACCATCCGCGCTGACGTGGCCACCTACCCCACCGCTCACCTGCGCGGGAAGATCTCGGGGCTGATCGCCTCCCCACCCTGCCAGACCTTCTCCGCCGCCGGACTGCGCGCTGGCGAGGATGACACAGACCTGTGTCACCAAGCCCTCGCAGACCTGGCCGCCGGGCGCGACACCCGCGCCGCTTTGCGCACCAGGTGCGTCGATCCTCGTTCGCTCCTGGTCGTGGAGCCTTTGCGCTACGCCCTCGACCTGCGACCCGACTGGATCGCACTGGAGGAAGTCCCCTTCGTCCAACCGCTGTTCGCCCATACTGCCGTGCACTTGCGCGCTCTCGGGTACTCCACCTGGGTCGGCGTCCTGAATGCCGCCGACTACGGAGTTCCCCAAACCCGCCGCCGTTGCCTGCTCCTGGCATCCCGCACCGACCCGGTCACCCCGCCGCATGCCACCCACGCACGAACGGCCGAGCCTGAAACGCTGTTCGGCCCCGGTCGCCTGCCGTGGGTCACCATGGCCGAAGCCATCGGCTGCCCCACCGGCGAAGTCGTGACTCGTGGAGACCGCCACACCGGCGGCACCCGCTTCTCCACCACCGGCCCCACCTGGACTATCACCGGCTGCGCTCGCGGGTGGACCCTGCGGGTCGGCAACCGCCAACGGGCAACCCGCCGCGGCATCGACGCACCCGCGCCCACCCTGCTGTTTGGCCACGCCCTCAACGACGTGTCCTGGTACGACGATCAGGGCACTGCGGTACGCCGCCTCTCGGTCGCCGAAGCTTCTGTTCTCCAGGGCTTCTCCGTCAGCTACCCCTGGCGCGGGTCCCGCACCAAGCAGTTCGAACAGATCGGCAACGCCGTCCCCCCACCCCTGGCCACCGCGGCCCTGTCCGCGGTACTGCCCACCACCGCCTTGGGGGTGGCTGCGTGACCGACGCCGCCACCCTGGCGGGCCTGGACCCGACCACCCTGCAAGATCTCTTGCGGGTGGCCGGGCAACCGGGCTTCGACCGCTGGCAAGAGCAGATCCGCCGCACCGGCGGATGCGCCGACCCGATCCACCTGGTCGGCTACACCAAGACCCTGGACCCGGCCACCGGCACGGTCCTGCACACCTACTCCACCGACGCCGAGCCGGGCGGGCGTCTGCGGGTCGCCTGCGGCAACCGCCGTGCCTCGCGCTGCCCGTCGTGCGCGTGGACCTACGCCGGGGATGCCTATCACCTCATCCGCGGGGGCCTGGTCGGCGACGCTGGCATGGGCGTCCCGGATCGGGTCCGCGAGCACCCGGGCGTCTTCGCCACCCTGACCGCGCCTTCGTTCGGCCCGGTCCACAACCGTTCCGACTCGGGCCGTTGCCGCTGCGGGACCGCCCACCCGCAGGGCTCTGCCGAGTTGGGCACCGCGTTGGATCCAGAGCGGTACGACTACGCGGGCGCGGTGCTGTGGAACAACCACGCCTCCGACCTGTGGCGCTACTTCACCATCTACCTGCGTCGTGAACTGGCCGTGCGCTCGGGCCTGACACAAGCTCGGTTCCGTGAGGTGTGCCGGGTCTCCTTCGGGAAGGTGGCGGAGTTCCAAAAGCGCGGGGCGGTGCACTTCCATGCCGTCATCCGGCTCGATGGTCCCGAAGGTCCGCAGGATGCCCCGCCCCACTGGGCCAGCACCGACCTGTTGGAGGATGCGATTCGGGCTGCCGCCTATCGCGTGTCGGTGCCCGTGCCCGCTAGCGGTGACTACCCTGCCCGCGTCTTGCACTGGGGCGGTCAGGTGGACGTTCAGCCCATCGCCAGTACCGCGCTGGATGGTCGGGAGGTAACGGAACAGGCCGTGGCCTCCTACGTGGCCAAGTACGCCACCAAAGCGGCCGAGACGACCGGCACCGTAGCCCGCCGCATCGGAGAACTGGCAGAGCTGGACAAGCTCCCCGACCTGCCCGAGCACACCCGGCGTCTGATCCAAGCGTGCTGGGAGCTGGATGAGGACTACCCGGAGCGCAAGCTGTGGGCCTGGGCACACATGCTCGGCTTCCGCGGCCACTTCCTCACCAAATCCCGCCGTTACTCCTCCACCTTCGGCGAACGCCGACAGGTACGCGCTGACTACCGGGCCGCACAGGAACGTCAACGCCTCGGCCTGCCTGCTCTCGACGAAAACCCGGAAGGCACCACGCTGGTCCTTGCCCACTGGACCTACGCCGGACATGGACACACCCCGGGCGAATCCTGGCTCGCCGCCACCATCGCCCGCGACATCCAAGCCAACCGTGAGATCGCCCGCGAAGCCCTGGCGGACCTGGATGACGAGGGGGAGTGGTGACCATGGCTGACCGACTCCTGGAGGTTACGGAGGTGGCCGAACGGCTGGGCACAGGCGTGCGCTTCCCTCGGAGGCTGATCGAGGAACGCCGGATTGCCTTCGTCAAGGTGGGCCGACATGTTCGCATCCGCGAAAGCGTTGTTGAGGCGTACATCGAAGCCAACACCGTATGCCCTGTCACCACGGTCCAGCGCCTGAAGGCGGTGGCCTGATGGCTGGCAAGCGCAAGTCCCGCCGCTCGTTCGGCCGCGTCCGCAAGCTCCCGTCCGGCCGCTTCCAAGCCAGGTACCCGGGGCCTGATGGTGTGCTCCGACCAGCGGACCGAACGTTCGCAACATCAACGGACGCCGACCGGTGGCTCATGCGGAAGCGCATCGAGATCGAAGAGGGCCGCTGGCTTGATCCGGCTGAGGGGCAAACGACGGTACGGGACTGGGCCGCCCGCTGGCTCGCTGCCGTCTCGCCTCAGCTCAAGCACAAGACCCAAGCGTCGTACCGGTCCCTGATCAACTCGCTGATCAATCCGGCGATGGGAGATCGTGAGCTGTCGAGTCTCCGCCCGATCACGATCGCTGAGTGGGTCGGCGGGATGAAGACCAAGGGCCTCAGCGCTTCGCGCATCCGGCAGGCGTATCGCGTCCTGTCACAGATCATGCGGTCGGCTGTCGACAACGACATGATCTCGCAGACGCCTTGCCGGGGCGTGAAGCTGCCTCGAATGCCGCAGACCGAGCCGCACATCCTCACCCCGCTCGAAGCGTCCCGGATCGTGCGGAGCGCCGAGAGGCCGCATGACCTGTTGATCGCAGTCCTGGCGTACGCGGGCCTGCGGGTCGGCGAGGCGTTCGCCTTGCGCCGTGCGGACATCGACGTCTCCGGCGGCTTCGTCCTCGTGGACGAGAACCTTGCCGAAGCGAACGGCGCCTTGGTCTTCGACACACCCAAGTCACACCAGAAGAGGATCGTTCGCGTTGGCCCGTCTCTCGCGAAGCGGCTCGGGAAGCATCTGGAGACCCTGCCGGGTGGGGATGACGCGCTCCTGTTCACGACGCCCGGAGGGAAGCCGCTGCGCTACAACCAGTGGCGCAAGGCGTACTTCGACCCCGCCGTATCGGCGGCCGGGCTGACGGACGTGACTCCGCACGATCTCCGCGCCTCGCACGGGACATGGGTCGCTGACCGGTATGGCGTGATGACCGCTGCTCACCGGCTTGGCCATGCGAACGCGAGCGTCACGACTCGGCACTACGCCCGGCCGGTGGCTGGTCGTGATGACCAGGTGGCCGAGGCGGCTGACTCCTGGCTCAGCGGACACGACCATGAGCCTGGGGCACGTAGCGGGCATGACGACGATGACGATGGCTCCTCCGGGGTGCTTGCGCCCCTCTGACCTGCGGTGGAGCGCTCGGCCCGCGTGATCCTCAAAAGGTCTTGAAAACCGTCGTGGCAGCGATGTCACCGTGGGTTCAAATCCCACACTCTCCGCGCAGCTAGAAAAGGCGCGGGTCGGAGCGGGTTCCGGGTCATCCGGAGCCCGCTCCGACCGCGTTGCCTGTCTCACCCCGTGCCCCTGCATCCCATTGTTGACCAGCGTGTGCGGCCAACCTGCTGCCAGGGTCGTATGACTTGCCGTTGTCCATCCAACCGGTGCCCACTTTCGGGCGGCTCTTGTTCAGGATGAGTTCGCCCCAGCCGGTCGCGGGCAACTCGCAGGCCCGCTCGGTGAGTTGCGCCACTCCCCCTGCCGGGCGCCCCGCGCAGGCGAGGTGATCCGTACGTCGACGACCCGCAGCCCGGAGCCCGCGACGCCGTTCAGGCGCGTATGGCCAGCACGGTAGTCAGCTCCCGGTCGGTAGTACCGAGGAGTGGTGGTTGATGATGAGCCACCGGCCGCCACGAAGCGCGTAGACGAAGGTGTAGCGGGCGTCGACCTTGGACTTGGTGCCGTTCGCCTTGGTGAGCGTGAACTGGTAGAGGCCGGTGTCGACGGCCGCGGTGGGGCCGAGGATGTTGATAACCCGCCTCTGGATCCTGCCGACAGGCTTGCTTTCGAGGAAATGCCTGAAGTAGTCGACGATCTCGGCTCGGTTGGTGCGGATTCGGTCCGAGACTGTTGGCAGCAGCACGGCGTCGGGCGCGTAGAGGTCCGCGACGCGGCTCGGGTCACCGGTGGCGAGTGCCGCGTTCCACTGGTCGAACAACGCCGCGATCTGTCCGCGTGAGGGCAGTTGGGTTGTGGCCGTCTGTGTGGCGCGGGGCTGGGCACGGATCGCGGTCGCGCAGGTGGGTCCCGCACCGGTGAGGAGTACGGCGGTGGCGGCAGCAGCGACCCCGGTGGTGTACATGCGCCTCATGACGTACCTCCCGCGTTCTCCGGGTTTGCGCGTCTGTAACACCAGCCTCTCCCATCACGCACGATTCAGCACGCCCAGAGCTGCGAAGGCACGTATGACGGGCTCAGAGCCGGGGCCAGCCGATGGCGGCCCTTCGCTCCAGGTGGGGCTCCGCGTCTTCCCCCGGCGGTATGGAGCAGGCGGCCGTCCTCGGCGCCGGGTCGTGTGTCGAACCCGATGTTCATCGAGGTTTATCGAGAGGCCGTCACGCGTGCGAGGTAAATGGAGCGCTCGGCGCGGTAGTTGGGCGTGCCCATGGGCAAGTCTGGATTCGCGGCGCCGCAGAGCTGGCGGAGCGGTTGGCCGGCCGTCCGCCCACACCGGTTCCTGGAGGGAATTGAAATGAGCAAGATCCGTACCGCCCGTGTCCTGGCCGCGTTCGCCGCGCTGCCGCTCACCGCGGTTCTGTTCGCGGGCACCGCGTCGGCGGACAACGGTTCCTTCGCGAACGACCACTCGCAGTCGAGCGTCAACAGTACGGGGCAGGTGTCCTCGGGTGCGGGCGCCACCAACCAGAGCAACACCGCCAGTGCGAACGGCTCCGGTGACACCCGTATCGAGCAGCGGAATGTGCGGGTGGTCTTCTGCAGGGGCTGGTGAACACGGCGCGAGGGCCCGGCGCGCTGCCATAGGGGGCGTCGACGCGGGTTCCGCGCGGCAGGTGGGTGAGGTGGCTGTGCGACGGCGTGATCAATGCCGTCGCACGGCTTTTTTGGTTCTTTGGCGCTGTTCCAGACGTCCCGCGTTGTCCACAGGGTGTGGACAACGCTCCCGCGTCTTGACGCCCTGGGATTAACTGACGGACAGTCAGAAGATGTCGGATGCGGAGTTCCAAGAGCGGATCAAGGCGTACGAGGGACGGTCGGCCGTCGTCGGCGGGGTGGGCCGGGACCCCGTCAACTCCCCCATGATCCGGCACTGGTGTGAGGCGCTGGGCCACCCCGTACCCGTCGACGGCACCGCGCCCGCCACCATGTTGCAGGTGTGGACCATGGCCGGACTCTCCGGCCACGGCGACCGGTCCGGGCCGTACGACGAACTGCTGGGGATCCTCGACGCCGCCGGGTTCACCGCTGTCGTCGCCACCGACTGTGAGCAGGAGTACCTGCGCCCGCTGCGTCCCGGCGACCGGATCGCCTTCGACGCCGTCATCGAGTCGGTCTCCCCGCGCAAGACCACCAAACTCGGCACCGGCTACTTCATCACCACCAGGATGGATCTGCGCCGCGGAACCGAACCCGTCGGCAGCCACCGTTTCCGGATCCTCAAGTACGCGCCCGCGCCGCCGCAGAAGCCGCAGAAGACGGCCGCCAAACGGCCCCGCCCGGTCATCAACCGCGACAACTCCGGTTTCTGGGAGGGCGTTTCACGGCACGAACTGCTCATACAGCGCTGCACGGACTGCGCTACACCGCGCTTTCCCTGGCTGCCGGGCTGCGACCGGTGCGGTGGGCAGGGGTGGGACACCGTCAGGGCGAGCGGTTCCGGCACGGTCTACTCGTACGTCGTCATGCACCACCCCCCGTTCCCGGCCTTCGCTCCGCCGTACGCGGTGGCGCTGGTGGAACTGGCCGAAGGGGTGCGGATGGTGGCCAACGTGAGCGGTGTCCCGTACGACAAGGTGCGCATCGGCATGGCAGTGGAGCTTGAATTCACCGAGGTCGAACCAGGGTTGACGCTTCCGGTGTTCCGGGCGAAGGAGGAGGTTTAGATGCGTACCGGTGACGAACTGGCGCCGCTGCGCATACCGATCACCCGGACGTTGATCGTCGCCGGTGCCATCGCCACCCGTGACTACCAGGACGTGCACCACGACGCCGAGGCCGCCCGCGCCAAGGGCTCCCCCGACATCTTCATGAACATCCTCACCACCAACGGCCTGGTCGGCCGCTACGTCACCGAACACCTCGGACCGGCCGCCGAACTGCGCGAGGTAGCCATCCGCCTGGGCGCGCCCAACTACCCGGGCGACGAGATGGAGTTGACCGGACGCGTCACCTCCGTCGAGGCCGACGCCGACGGCGAGACCGCCGTCATCGAGGTGGTCGGCGCCAACGCGCTCGGCCAGCACGTCACCGGACGGGTCACCGTCCGACTGCCACGGGGAGGCGGCCATGAGCCTGCACGGCCCTGACGCCCTCGGCGGGCGCGCCGCGATCGTGGGGATCGGCGCCACGGCGTTCACCAAGGACTCCGGCCGCAGTGAGCTCGCCCTCGCCGCCGAGGCGGTGCGCTGCGCGCTGGACGACGCGGGACTGCGCCCCGGGGACGTCGACGGGCTGGTCACCTTCACCATGGACACCAGCCCGGAGATCACCGTCGCGCAGGCGACCGGCATGGGCGAGCTGTCCTTCTTCTCCCGTGTCCACTACGGCGGCGGCGCGGCCTGCGCCACCGTCCAGCAGGCGGCGCTCGCGGTCGCCACGGGGGTGGCCGAAGTGGTGGTCTGCTACCGGGCGTTCAACGAGCGCTCCGGCCGCCGGTTCGGCTCCGGCGTCCAGCACCGCGAACCGTCCGCCGAGGGAGTGGCACTGGGCTGGGTGCTGCCGTTCGGACTGCTGACGCCCGCCTCATGGGTGGCGATGGCCGCTCAGCGGTACCTGTTCAGGTACGGGCTGAGCCCCGACGCCTTCGGGCCGGTCGCGGTCGCCGACCGTCGGCACGCCGCCACGAATCCGGCCGCGTACTTCTACCGCAGGCCCATCACGCTCGCCGATCACGCCGCCTCGCGCTGGATCGCCGAGCCGCTGCGGCTGCTCGACTGCTGCCAGGAGACCGACGGGGGTCAGGCACTCGTCGTCACCTCGCTGGAGCGCGCCCGTGACCTGCGGCAACGACCCGCGGTCATCGCCGCGGCGGCACAGGGCGCGGGCCGTGCGCAGCAGCAGATGACCAGCTTCTACCGTGACGACCTCAGCGGGCTGCCGGAGATGGGGGTGGTCGCCCGCCAACTGTGGCGCTCCTCGGGGCTCGGGCCCGGCGATGTGGACACGGCCGTGCTGTACGACCACTTCTCGCCGTTCGTACTGATGCAACTGGAGGAGTTCGGTTTCTGCGGGCGCGGCGAGGCGGCCGACTTCGCCGCCGACGGCGGGCTGGAGATCGACGGGCGGCTGCCGGTCAACACCCACGGCGGCCAGCTCGGCGAAGCGTATCTGCACGGCATGAACGGCATCGCCGAGGCGGTACGGCAGGTGCGCGGCAGCAGCGTCAACCAGGTCCCCGGCGCGTCCTTGGCGCTGGTCACCGCGGGCACCGGTGTGCCGACATCCGGTCTGCTGCTGGGCCGCGACGGCTGACGGCCGCCGCGCGCACCACTCACGGGGGACCCGATGGGTGCAGACGGCTGAACCCGACGTTCCATGGGGCGCGCCTCCCGCGTACCGTGCCCGCCGCCCTTTTGACTCCCCGTCATGCGCGATAACAACCGGATCATCCGACTTGTGCTTGTCATGCTGGCGTCCCTCGCCTGCGGGGCGGCGGGCGTCATGCCGGTCGCGGCGAAGGGCACGGCGCGGCCCGGCCCGCACCAGAGGGTCCTCTACGCCCACGCACGCCACACCGGCCGGGCACCGTCGCGTAGGCCCGGCGGCGCCCCCCGCACGCCGTCGCACAGACCCCGCGACCCAGGTCCCGCCTCCGGACCGTCGCCGCTCGGACCCGGCCCGGTGCCAGCACCCGGCCAGCCCCGCAACCCGTTCCCGCCTCCCGGCTGGCCCGGCGACCTACGGCTGCCCGACCTCGGCGACCTGCGGGACCTGGGCAACCTGGGAGACCTCGGGGACCTGGGCGGCGTCGGCATCGTCGGCGGCCTGGACACCCCTGGCGTGCCGGCGCCCACCCAGCCGCCCACCATGCCGACGCCCACCCCGCCCAGCACGCGCAACCCGCACCAGCGCGCCGGCCAGTCGCATGTGTGGCCCACCACCGACGACCCGCGCCACCACGGCGCCCAGATCTTCCAGGGCTGGGGGTTCGACATCTGCTCGGCACCCTCGCTGGACACCATGCGGGCCTGGCGGGACTCCAAGTACGGCGCGATCGGCGTCTACATCGGCGGCAGGTCCCGCAGCTGCCCCCAGGACAACCTGACCGCCCACTGGGTGCGCAGGGTGACCAAGATGGGCTGGCGGTTGCTGCCGGTCTACGTCGGCTCCCAGTCCCCGTGCGCCACCGCCGAACGGCACCGGGTGAACGTGATCGACGAGGAGGACATCGACGGCCAGGCCGCGCACGAGGCCGACGACGCGGTCTACAACGCGGAGCGCCTCGGCATGGAGCGCAACAGCCCGATCTACCTCGACATGGAGTCCTACGACACGCAGTACCGGTTCTGCACCCGCCCGGTGCTGGAGTTCGTCCAGGCCTGGAGCAGGGAGCTGCGCGACCGCGGCTATCTGCCCGGCTTCTACAGCAACGTCAACGCCGGAATCGCGCAGATGGAGCGCGCCCGCCGACACGGCCACCCCGACCTGCCGGACCTGCTGTGGTTCGCGCATTGGGGCGTGGAGCCCGACGTGTACGACGAGCCGAAGCTGTCCAGCGGCGCCTGGCGCCCGCACCGCAGGGTCCACCAGTACGCCGGTGACAAGCGCGAGACGCACGGCGGCCGGACCATGGTCATCGACCGTGACCTGGTCGACGCACCGGTGGCGATCATCCGCAAGTAGGGCTGACGCGGCCACATCACACCCGGCGCGCGCGGCCGTCGCCCGGGGCAGCCGTCACCTGCTGTGGCGCCGCCCTGACGCGACCGGCACCGGGCGCGCGCCGTGGTCCGCGGCCGTGGCTGTGCACTCGGGTGGAACCCCGAACCGTGTCCACCCTCGGGAGGTAGGAAGGGCCCGCCCCCTACGACTTCAGGGTGACCCCGCTTCGGGACCTGCGGCCGATCCCCGGCGCCGTCCGCGCTCATAGCGTTGAGTGCATGACCACGCCTGTGTGCACCAGCGCTCAGCAGCAGTTCACCAGTTACGTCCAGGACAGGGGACCGGTGCTGCTGCGCACCGCCCGTTCCCTGACCGCCAACCCGTGTGACGCCGAGGACCTGTTGCAGACGGCGCTGGCCAAGACCTATCTGGCGTGGGACCGGATCGCCGACCACGGCGCGCTGGACGGCTATGTACGGCGCACGCTGGTCAACACGCGCACCTCGCAGTGGCGCAAGCGCCGCCTGGACGAGTTCGTCTGCGAGGAGCTGCCGGAGAGCACCGAGCCCGGGCCCGACCCGGCCGAGCGCCAGGCGCAGCGCGACGCCCTGTGGACCGCGATAGCCCGGCTCCCCGCCCGGCAGCGCGCGATGGTCGTGCTGCGCTACTACGAGGACCTCACCGAGGTGCAGACCGCCCAGTTGCTCGGCGTCTCGGTGGGCACGGTCAAGAGCTCGGTCTCCCGGGCCCTGGTGAAGTTGCGCACCGACCCCGAACTCCTCGCCTGGTAACCGCGTCCGCCCCCTGGACGGAAACCACCGACCTCGTCGAAGACCGCCACACGGTAGTGACATACCGCTGGGTATGCCGCCACAATCGCCGGAGATACTCGCCCGTAACGTGGGAGGCTCCCGGTGCTCAGCACGATGCAGGACGTACCACTGACCGTCACGCGCATCCTCGTCCACGGTGCGCTGGTCCACGGGCGGTCCCAGGTGACGACCTGGACCGGGGAGGGCGAGCCGCGGCGCCGCTCCTTCCGGGACATCGGGATCCGCGCCGTACAACTGGCCAACGCGCTCCGCGACGAACTCGGCGTCGCCCCCGACGACCGGGTGGCCACGCTGATGTGGAACAACGCCGAGCACGTCGAGGCGTACTTCGCGATCCCGGCCATGGGCGCGGTGCTGCACACCCTCAACCTGCGGTTGCCCGCCGAGCAGTTGACGTGGATCGTCAACCACGCGGCGGACCGGGTCATCCTGGTCAACGGCACGCTGCTGCCGATGCTCGCACCGCTGCTGCCCCGGCTGGAGTCCGTCGAGCACCTGGTGGTCGTCGGGCCCGGCGACACCTCCGTACTCGACGGCTGCCGCCCCACCGTCCACGAGTACGAGTCGCTGCTCGCCGACCGCCCGCGCCGCTACGACTGGCCGGAGCTGGACGAACGGCAGGCCGCGGCGATGTGCTACACCTCGGGCACCACCGGCGACCCCAAGGGCGTGGTCTACAGCCACCGTTCCATCTACCTGCACTCGATGCAGGTCAACATGGGCGAGTCGTTCTCGCTGTCCGACCGGGACACCACCTTGCCCATCGTCCCGATGTTCCACGTCAACGCCTGGGGCATTCCGCACGCCGCGTTCATGACCGGCATCAACATGCTGATGACCGACCGGTTCCTGCAGCCCGCCGCCATCGCCGAGATGATCGAGGCCGAGCGGCCCACCCACGCCGCCGCCGTTCCCACCATCTGGCAGGGGCTGCTCGACGAACTCGACGCCCGGCCCCGGGACGTCTCCTCGGTGCGCCAGGTGATAATCGGCGGCTCGGCCTGCCCGCCCTCGCTGATGCGGGACTTCCAGGAGCGGCACGGCATCGAGGTCTGCCACGCCTGGGGGATGACCGAGACCTCACCGCTGGGCACGACCTCCCACCCCCCGGCCGGTGCTGAGGGCGACGAGGCGTGGGCGTACCGGTTCACCCAGGGCCGGTTCCCGGCCTCCGTGGAGCCCAGGCTGATCGGGCCGTCCGGTGAGGTGATGCCGTGGGACGGTGAGAGCGCGGGCGAGCTGGAGGTGCGCGGGCCGTGGATCGCGGGCGCCTACTTCGGCGGCGCCGGGGCCGAACCCCTCACGCCCGAGGACAAGTTCCACGACGGCTGGCTGCGCACCGGTGACGTCGGGGTGATCTCACCGGACGGCTATCTGACGTTGACCGACCGGGCGAAGGACGTCATCAAGTCGGGCGGGGAGTGGATCTCCTCGGTGGAGTTGGAGAACCACCTGATGGCCCACCCCGATGTGGCGGAGGCGGCCGTGGTCGCGGTCCCCGACGAGAAGTGGGGCGAACGGCCCCTGGCCACCGTGGTGTTGCGGGAGGGCGCCTCGGTGGACTACGCCACGCTGCGCGTCTTCCTCAGCGAACGCGTCGCCCGCTGGCAGGTTCCGGAGCGCTGGACGATCGTGCCTGCCGTGCCCAAGACATCGGTGGGCAAGTTCGACAAGAAGGTGATCCGCCGACAGTACGCGGACGGCCAGTTGGACGTCACACTGCTCTGATCCGCCCTGCCCACCTGGCGGTTGGGATGGGTCCGGCGGTCGGCTGACCGCCGGACCGTCCTACGCCTCGGCGCCGATCTTGCTCAGCAGGTCCACGATCCGGCCCTGCACCTCGGCACTGGTGGAACGTTCCGCGAGGAACAGCACCGTCTCGCCGGAGCCCAGGCGCGGCAGTTCGGCCGGTTCGATGTCCACCGAGGTGTAGACGACGAGCGGGGTGCGGTTCAGCAGACCGTTGGCCCGCAGCCAGTCGACAATCCCCACCCGGCGCCGCCTGATCAGCATCAGATCCATCACGACCAGGTTCGGTCGCATCTGTGCGGCGAGCGTTGCGGCGTCGCCCTCCGACGCCGCGTGCGCCACCTGCATGCCGCGCCGCTCCAACGTCGCGGTGAACGCCGCCGCGATGTCCCGGTGGCTCTCCACCAGCAGCACCCGCGGCGGGTGCTGCTCACTGTCCCGCGGCGCCAGCGCCTTGAGCAGCACCGCCGGATCGGCGCCGTACGCCGCCTCCCGCGTCGCCTGCCCGAGCCCGGCCGTCACCAGCACCGGAACCTCAGCGGCCACCGCCGCCGCCCGCAACGACTGCAGCGCGGTCCGGGTGATCGGCCCGGTCAGCGGGTCCACGAACAGCGCCGCCGGATACTCGGCGACCTGCGCGTCCACCTCCTCCCGCGACCGCACCGTCACCGGACGGTAGCCGCGGTCGGTCAGCGCCTGCCGGGTCGACACATCGGGCTCCGGCCAGACCAGCAGCCGACGCGGACTGCTCAGCTCCACGCCCACGCCGTCCGCCTCCGCGGCGGGCGCCGCCGGGGCCGCGCTGACCTCCACCGCACCGTTCGGACCGTCCAGGTGCTCGGGTCCCTCGTCACCCTCGGCGGGCGCGCCTATGGCGAACGCCTGACCCTCACCCTGGCTGTCGCTGGCCTGGAACGCCGGATTCGACGCGCCCGCCCGCTCCGTCGGGTGCTGCCGGGCGGGCTCACCGGCCTGCGGCTGCGGGGGAGCCGTCAGCTTCCGCCGCCGCCCGGAACCGCCACCCACGGCGGGCTGCCCGGCCGGGGGCGTCTGCCCCGGCTGGACGTACGCCACGCCCTGCCCGAGCGTCCGCACACTGATCGCCCGGCCCTCCGACTGCGGCGACTGGGCGGCCTGCGGCGTGCCGTTGGCGTTGTGCCAACCGGACGGATTCTGCTGGCCGTTGGCCTGGTACGGGGCCGGACGTGCCGCCTGCGCCGGGCTCTGCGGCTCGCCCTGCGGCGGTCCTTGGTGCACCGGCTCGTCCACGGCGTCGGTGGCCGGGGGCAGCGAACCCGGCGACTCCGGCTCCGCGGCAGGCTTCCTGGCCCGGCGACCGGACGGTCGCGGCGCCTGCTCGGCGTCGGGCGACGGCAACGCCGGTTCGATCGCCAGCGGTTCGGGTTGCTGCGGACCCGTGCCCTCCGGCAGCGCGCGCGCCCGGCGCCCACGGGGGGTGGCCGTCGCCTGTTCAGGCAGCGCGGGCAGGGCCGGGCGGCCGGGCTCGGGCTGCGGCGCGGCGGGCAGCCCCTCGGCCAACTCGGGCTCAGCCGACTGGGCGGGCGGCAACGCGTGTGCGGCTGGCCGCGCGGGCGGCAACTCGGGTTGCTGGCCCTCGGCCAGCGCGCGCCGAGCCCGGCGGCCGGTCGGCTTGGCCTGCGGCCCGGCCGCGTTGGAGCCGTTGGTTCCGTTCACCGCGACGTCGTCCGGGCCGGGCGGCTGCTCGATGCCGCCGGGCTCCGCACGGCGCAGCGCACGGCGGCGGCCAGTGGGCTGGTCCTGCGGGGCGGCGCTCGCCGAGGGGCCGGCCGGGAGCGCGATCGAGCCGCCGTTGCTCTCGTCGACCGGCCGCCGCGGGCGCGGCGTCCGACCGGCGCTCTGCCCGGCCGCCTCCTGCGGCTTCGGCCTGGCCGCCGTGCCCTGCGTGCCGCGCGCCGGGGCGGACGGCATCGGCAGTACCGTCGTCTCGGAGTCACGCGCGACCGCCTTGCCGGGCGCCGCCTCACCGCCGCCCTCGCCGACCGGCACCTCAAGCACATAGGCGCTGCCGCCCTGCCCCGGAACCTCGTGTGTCTGCAGCACTCCGCCGTGCCGCTCCACGATGCCGCGGGTGATCGGCAGATGGACCGGGCTGCCGCCGCTGTGCGGGCCGCGCACCTCGATGCGGACCACCTCGCCGCGCTGCGCCGCCGCGACCACGATCGTGGAGTCACCGCCTCCGGCGACCACCGAGGTGCGTCCGGTGGCGTCCACCCCGGCCACGTCGGCGATCAGATGGGCGAGCGCCTGCGACAGCCGCGGCCCGTCCACCACCGCCTGGATCGGCGGCGCGTGCACCGCGTACTGCGCGCGGCCGGGACCGATCAGGTCGATCGCCCCTTCCACGCCCGCCGCGACCACATCGTCGAGGCCGACCGCCGCCTTCTCCAGCTTGTCCTTGCCCGCGTCCAGCCGCTGGAACGCCAGCACGTTGTCGATCAGCGCGGTCATCCGGGCGTATCCGGCGGCCAGATGGTGCAGCGTCTGGTTCGCCTCCGGCCACAACTGCCCGGCCGGATCCGCCGCCAGCCCCGACAGCTCGGTGCGCAGCTCGTCCAGCGGCGCGCGCAGCGAGGCGTCCAGCACCTCACGCAGTTGCGCGTGGCGGGCGGCCAGCGCGTCGAAGCGGCTGCGGTCGGTGAACGACATCACGGCGCCGACCAGTTGGTCGCCCTCGCGCACCGGCGCGGTGGTCAGGTCGACCGGCACCGGGCGCCCGTTCTTCGTCCACAGCACCTGCCCGCGCACCCGGTGCTTGCGCCCCGAGCGCAGCGTGTCGGCGAGCGGTGTCTCCTCCCACGGCAGCGCGCTGCCGTCCGCCCGCGAGTGGTGGATCAGCGGATGCAGCTCCTGACCGCCCAGATCGCTGGCCCGAAAGCCCAGGATCTGCGCGGCGGCCGGGTTGACCAGGACGACCTTGCCCTCGGTGTCCACGCCGACCACGCCCTCGCTGGCGGCGCGCAGGATCATCTCGGTCTGCCGCTGCTGGCGGGCGAGTTCGGCCTCGGTGTCCATGGTGCCGGTCAGGTCGCGCACCACCAGCATCAGCAGTTCGTCACCGGTGTACAGATGGTGCGGATCGGCGTACGGGGTGCGCCCGTCCTCCAGGTTGGCGCTGGTCACCTCGACCGGGAACTCGCTGCCGTCAGTGCGCCGGGCGACCATCCGGGTCGGCTTGGTGCGCCGGTCCTCCTCCGAGTCCGGGCGGCGCATCGAACCAGGGATGCGCCGGGAGTCGAAGGCGGGCAGCAGATCGAGCAGACCCCGACCGACCAGGGCGGTGCCGGGCGCCTCGAACGTTTCCAGGGCTATGGCGTTGGCGTTGACGACCGTACCGTTGGCGTTCACCAGCAACAGCGCGTCGGGGAGGGCGTCGAGTATTGCCGCGAGGCGAGCAGCGCCTCGGGATGGCCTGCTGCTCACGAGACGCGTCCTCCCTGATACCGCACTTGCTGATACCGCTCTTTGTTCAGCTGGCTCGGCGATCGCGGGCTGCTATCACCGATGGCCCATCTTGCCCTTCCCCCCGTGGCATGTCACCACAGGAGTGTAAGGGGCGGGCTCCTGGGCACGGTGGCGGATGACGTAGAGCAAGGAGAGGTTCCGTGACGATCTTGTCCGGGTCCGACTAACCCCGACTAATGCCGACCAAGCCGGACCGTTCCCGCCCGCGCCGGACCGTTCCTGCGCCTGGGTTGAGCGAGTGCGCCGAACGGTTGGCCGGGCGGGTGATTCCGGTACCGGTCCGGCGCGACGGGCGCGCCCAAGGCGGCTCACCGTACCGGGGCGCCGGACATCCGGCCCGGCGCCGGGAGTACGGGCTCCATCCGCTGCCACCGCGCGGCCTGGCAGCCATCGTTCCGGTTGTAGGTGTCCTCGACGTGCCGCCCGTGCCAGGTTCCGGTGATCCGCGCGCTCTGCGGCCCGCCGTACAACTCCGTGCACATCTGACCGCGCGGTACGGGGCCGAGCGGACCGCCGAGCGCGTCGAGCCGGTCGCACGCCGCCTGCGCGCCCGGCAGCGAGCCGCCGGTGGGGTGGCAGCTGAGCGTGTTGGTGACGATGACGCCGCTGCCGTCGTCGTACGTGACGGTGAGCTGGTCGCCCGCCGCCTCGGGCAACGGCAGGGGCAGCGGCAACGGCACCGGCATCCGCGTGGCGGCCGAGGCCGGGACGGGCACGGCGGCCAGCGCCAGCACCACCGTGGCGGAGAGCGAGCGGCCGAGCGCCCGGGGCGAACGGGTTTCGGTGTGGCGCTTGGTGTGAGCACGGTCACGGAGACGGAACATGGGGCGGCTCCCGGAGTCGGTGGTGCGCCGGAGTGAGGGGCGCGGACGCCCCTCCTTACCGCCCGCATCCGGCGCCGACCCGGCATTCCACTCGATCGTGGGCATGTCCCCCTTCCGGTTCGTAACGGCTTTGCCCTCCCGACCGGCGGCCTTGTACCGTAAGCTGCGATTGGTAACGCCCTCCGGGGATGTGCCATCATCTGCACACGCCTCGCGCTCGCGCGGGCGTGCTGGAGGCTTCGCCTAGTCTGGTCTATGGCGCCGCACTGCTAATGCGGTTTGGGTTAATCGCCCATCCCGGGTTCAAATCCCGGAGCCTCCGCTCTCACCGACAGCCCCGTCCGGTTCCCCCGGCCGGGGCTGTCGTGCTTCCCGACTCCGCCCGCCCAGCCACCGCGACGGCGTTTCCGCAGGTCAGCACGGGTTCGGGGAATGGATTTCGTCTGACGGCGGGGTTCATGTAATGTTGTTCCCGCAACGCCGACCGGCAAGAAAAACCGGAAAGCCAAGCACTCGTAGCTCAACGGATAGAGCATCTGACTACGGATCAGAAGGTTGCAGGTTCGAATCCTGCCGAGTGCACAACAGGTAGGAGACCCTCTCGAATGATCGAGAGGGTCTTTTGCGTTGAGCGTGACGGCAGTGGTTGACGGCAACCGTTCCTAGATCGCGAGGACCACTCGCCCGAACCGTCTTCGTCATCCGGCTCGTTGCCGTCACCGCCGTCACCCCGCGCAGGGCATCACCGACGCGATCGAAGGCCGCCCGCTGAGTGTCGAGCCGCACGAAGGTGTAGATGTCCATCGTCACGCGGATGAAACTGCGACCGAGACTCTCCGTGATCACGCGGGCGGCGGCCCCCGCTCATGGAGCAGGGACGCGCGGGAGTGAAGCAGACCGTGGAAGTGAACCTTCCGGCCGCTGGCACGCGCGCCTTCGTCGCCCTCCCCGGCCCCGGATGCCGCACCGCGCGCGAGCGCAGCAGTTACTTGAGGCTCAACAGGGATACGACTTGGCTGGGGCGGTCGGTTCCGCCCGTATGGGCATCTACGAAGCGCGATGGGCAGCCATTGGAGTCGCCCAACTCCCGTGACTGCTCGGGTAGTTGTCAGTCCGGCCGACTAATCTGACGCCATGGATGAGCGATGTATACATGGCATGATCACCCAGTGGTGCCCGGAGTGCGCTCCCGCGCCCCAAGGCATGCCCAAGTTCGTCTACACCACAGCCGGGGGTCAGGTCTTCCATCGTTCTTCGACCTGCAAGGCCCTACAGGAAGGGCAGGAGTACGCCATCCGTTTGGGTATGGAGACTCACACTCCGCGCCGTGTCTCGCTCGCCGTGGCGAGGGCGGAGGGACGTGGCGAGTGCGCCTACTGTTTCTGGGACTACCAGCCCTCGTGAGGCTGTGGTCAGCGCCCGCGCGGTGACACCACCGTCTTCTACTTCACCGCCGTACCCGGCCATGAGCGGCCGCAGCTCCTGTGAGCAGGGGCGGGAAATGACATCCACGGCTGACCCCAACGACCGGTGAACAACGGCGGATTCAGGCACACAGCCACAACCGCCTGTCCTCCGGAGACTGGAGAAGAACTGACGGCCTACAGCGACCCCGCAACGGCCCGCGAAAGTATGGAGGGTGTCCGAGGGATTCGGCTGGCGCGCGCGGCCGCGTTGCCTGCAGGGTGTGCGTATGGTCTCCCGGTACTCACAGTGGCAGCCATCGGCGGCACCGGGACGTTACGTGGCGTGTGTGTGGGTGCGAGAGAACGCCGACGGCGCCGCGCACCGCCAGGCCATCGTCCCGGGACGGCTGCGTCGATCTCATCTGGCGTGATGGCGAGGCCGAGGTCGTCGGACCGGATCGCGGTCCGCGGGCGGTGCCGGTGTGCGGCGGTGCGAGCATCGCGGGGGTGCGGTTGCGGCCCGGAGCGGCAGGGCTGCTGCTGGGGCGTGTTCCCACGTGGGAGATCTGCGACCTGCAGGTGCCGCTGCGGGACCTCTTCCCGGCCCGGGCACGGCGACTGGAGGACTGCCTCGCCCAAGCCGAGAGCCCGCGCACCGCCGCCGCAGTGCTGGACGGCTTCGCGGCCTCGCTGGTGCACGGCTACGCGCCGGACCCCGCCGTGGAGCATGCTGTGGCGGCACTCGGTCGCCCCAGGCCGGTGCGGTTGCCGATCCTGGCGGACGAAGTCGGACTATCTGAGCGGCAGCTGCGGCGACGGGTCACCGACGCGGTGGGATACGGGCCGAAGACCCTGCACGGAGTGCTGCGCTTCCAGCGGGCGCTGGCCTGGGTTCGCTCGGACGACTTCGCGCTGGCCGAGGTGGCACTGCGCGCGGGATACGCGGACCAGGCGCATCTCACCCGCGAGGTCAGCCGCCTCGCTGGCCTGCCGCCGACGCGCTTGGCGGAGCGGGGCCGGAGAACTCAGGACGCCTGATCGTAGGCGCGCAGGGTGAGCGAGGCGGCGAGCGTGACGCTTGGGCGGGCCTCGACTTCGGTGGTGGGAGACCAGCGTGCCCAGCGGATCGGCCAGCCCCCGTCCTGCTGCTGCTGAGCGGCCAGGTGGCTCAGGCCGCGGTTGATCTCCGCCTCGGTGAACCACGCCCGCGCCAGGCTGTCCGGGCGCGGGGCGAAGTCGTGCGGCAGGTGGTACTCGCCGGGCGCGTAGCCGGGCGCGAGGTGCGCCTGCTCGGGGTGGTCGGGATCGAGGAGCACAAGGCGCTGCTCGCGTACCAGTTCGCCCAGGCGTTCAGACTGCTGCCGCGCCCAGAGCGGGTCGGGCGCCGCGTCGAGGAAGGTGATGGCCGCCTCGGCCTCGTAGGGGTGGGTGTGCTGAAGGCTCTCGATGGCGCGGCGGCAGAAGTCCATCGCCGTCTTCAGCCAGGGGTGGTCGATCCCGTGACGGAGCAGCGGCCCTGCGATCTGTCCGGTGGCCAGCAGTTCACCAACTGGCTCATCGGCGATCGGCAGCCACGGCGGGCGCGGATAGGGGCGCAGGGTCGGCAGCACAGCTGGCACGTCACCATCCGGGGCGGCGACCTTCGCCAGCCAGTCGCACAAGTGCCGTCCCCGGGTGGCGTCCAGGGCCCTGGCCTCCTCCAACACCCGCAGGGCAGCGGGCAAGGAGATGGGCTGTGCCACCGGGCCTCTCACATCAGGTTCGAGACCGAAGGCGTAGCCCCCGTCCGCCCTGCGGTAGGCATCCAGAGCGGCCAGCACGCCCGCCGGATCGGTTTCGCCGCCGAGCAGGAACGCGAAGCGGCGCTGTTCCAGCACACGACCGGAAGTCCACAAGAAGCGCCCGGCTCGCTTGACCATGACGTCGTCAACCCATGCCATACAACGACGGTAGGCGGGGACGCGCGGATGGTCTTGAACGAATCGGCCGCCCATGCCGTGGACGCTGGGCTACACGTCGGTTGGTTCGCCGCAGCCGCCACAGCCGCGCGGGTCCTGGATCTGAGCGCCGACGTGGTCGGCGAGCGCACTGCGGGACGCACGCGCGTCGTCCTGGCGAGGCTGGAAGGCTTCCGGGGCGTGCCCGAGGTGAAAGAGGTGCTGCAGCGAGCTTCGTAGGGCGGAGCGGTGACAGCAAACCGTGTCAGCAACGCCCACACGCACGCACAGTGTCTGCCCACGGCCTGCCCCGGGGCCCAAGGAAACAGCGTCACGCCTCCGGTGACGCGTGCCCCGCGGGATGCGGTGGCGTGGAGGTCCTGTGGGCGTCGGCGGGGTGTGGTTCTCGGTGGTTACAGGCCCTCGTGGCGTTCCGCGCGGTCCAGGACGTCGATGAAGCGTTGCCACTGCTGGGCCGACTCCTCACCGTCGGCGACCGTGAACTCCTCGGGCGACAGGAACGGCACGCGCTCGCGCGTCTCGGGGTCCAGGGCCTCCCAGGCGGCCCTGGCCTGCTGTGACCGCTGCGCACTTGTTGCACTGCCAGTTTCCATTGTTGAGTTGCCTGCCGTCCGTCGAGCCGCACATGGGACAGGTCACGTCGCCTCCTGAGGGTGAATGATGACAGGGCCTTGCGGCTGTCGGTAGAGCACTGGGCATACCCCAACGGCCTGTTCACGCACGCCCGCGCGTTGGGGGAGGGGCGTGCGCCTCCCTTGTGCCTCGTGCGCCCCTGCGGTGCCCCGGCGGTAGTGTGGTGCTCCGGCGGGTGCCGGTACCTGTAGGATGGTGCTCAACGACGCGGGGTGGAGCAGCTCGGTAGCTCGCTGGGCTCATAACCCAGAGGTCGCAGGTTCAAATCCTGTCCCCGCTACCACTGCCAAGGTCCCGGTACTCACGAGTGCCGGGACCTTGGCGTTCGCGTCCTCACTTCGGCCAGGCACGCACGGCCGGTTCCGCCAGGGCTTCGAGCTGTCCGCGGGCCGCGCCGTCGCGCGCCTGGCCCGGCGCCGGGTCGACGGGGATCAGACCGCCGTCGTGCTCGCGGGCCGCACGGCCGCCCGCAGCGCGCCGAGCGCCCGGCGCAGCGCCTCGCGGAGGGCGTCATCGGTGATGTCACCGGTCGCCTGGTCGACCTTGGCGGCGATGCCGGGAACGGTGAGGCACGCCTCCTCCACGACCGTGGCCGTCATCATCCGCAACGTCTCTCGCAACTGCGCGTTGGCGTACTCGCCGCCGCTCGCCGAAGCGGTGATCACCGCCACCGGCTTGTCCACGAACTCCGCACTGCTCACCAGCCAGTCCAGCGCGTTCTTGAGCGCACCAGGAACACCATGCGCGTACTCCGGGCTGACGACCACCACCGCGTCGGCCTGGCCGACCGCCTGGCGCAGCGCACCCACGGGCTTGGCCGGGGTGGCACCTTCACCGTCCAGGTCCGGGTTGAACAGCGGCAGTTCCCCGATCCGGGCCACCGCCGTCTCGTCCCAGCCGCCAGCCCGAGCCAGTTCGAGTACCGCGCCCATCAGCACACCGTTGGAAGAGGCCGCCCGCAGGCTGCCGGATATCGCCAGGAGCATCATGAGGGATCCGCGTTCTCCCCGTCCCCCGCCTGCGGATACCAGCGCAGTTCCACCGTGTTGCCGTCCGGGTCGCGGACGTAGAGGGACTGGGCGGTACCGCGGGCGCCGAACCGTGGCCCGGGCCCGTCCAGGACCGTGAACTCACCGGAGTCGACCACCTGTTGCCAGTCGAGGGGCTCCACGACCAGGCAGATGTGGTCGACGTTGGAGCCCTGGGCGGTGTCGCCCGGGGGCTGGACGAGGTCGATGATGGTCGTCGGACTCACCCGTACCGAGGGGAAGGGCGCCTTGCCCGCGCGCCATTCGTCCACCCGGACCGGCGCCAGGCCGAGCTTGTCGCGGTAGAAGGCCAACGAGCGCTCGATATCGGTGACGTTGAGGACGAGATGGTCGAAGTCGATCACACGCATGGTGCCTCCAGGGGGAGTTGGGCGGCCGGACCAACCGGTCAGGTCTGAGGGTAGGTTGCCAGAGCCTGTCGGCCCTTGATCCGCAGCACCTCGGCCAGGTGGCGGTAACCCTCCCTCGGCAGGCCCTTGGCGTCGGAGGACTCGACCACCTGCAGGGCGAGGTGGTCGGCGCCCGCCGCCAGGAACTCGTCGGTCCGTGCGCGCACCCGCTCCGCGTCGCCCCAGGCGAAGACCGCGTCCACCAGGCGGTCGCTGCCGCCGCCCGCGAAGTCGTCCTCGGTGAAGCCGAGGCGGAGGAAGTTGTTGGTGTAGTTGGGCAGGGCGAGGAAACGGGCGAGGTAGTCGCGGGCGATGGTGCGGGCGCGCTGCGGGTCGGTCTCCAGGATGACCTTCAACTCCGGTGCGAGCAGGGCGGTTTCGCCGAGGGTGGCGCGGGCCTCGGCGGTGTGCTCGGCGGTGACCAGATAGGGGTGGGCGCCGACCGCCCGGTCGGCGGCGAGCTTGAGCATCTTCGGGCCGAGGGCCGCCAGTACCCGTTCGCTGGCGGGCACCGGGCGCTCGGCCGCGTCGAGCGCGTCGAGGTAGCTGACCATCGTCGAGTACGGCCGCTGGTAGGCGGCTGCCAGTTGGGCATGGCTGGCACCGAGGCCCAGGAGGAAGCGGCCGGGGTGCGCGGCGGTCAGCGCGGTGTGGCGGGCCGCGACGTCGGCGGGGTCGTGCTGCCAGATGCTGAGGATGCCGGTGGCCAGGACGATCGATGAGGTGGCCTCGACCAGCGGGGCGGCGTGGGAGACATCGCTGCTGCCGCCGATCCACAGCGCGCCGTAGCCCAGTTCCTCCAGCTCCCGCACGGCCTCGATGACCTCGCCGTTGTCGGCGTTACCCTCCGCCCGTAGGGCGCCGCTCCAGATTCCGTACCGTCCCAGTGCCGTGCTCATGTCCCCGTTCCCTCCGTTGCGGTGTGGCTGTTGGTGCCTTGGCGGCGACAACCGGCGATAACCGGAGTTGGCCTCCGGGTATTCCATGACGCGGCGGCCGGAAATTTCTCAGACAACTCACAGATTGCGGAAAGGATGCTCTCACCGGCGCGGTCGAAGGTGTTGGCCATGCCTGCCACTCCTTCTTCCACGCAGAGCGGTCGGACCGCCATGGGCGCTAGCCGGACCGCCACCAGCCAGACCGCGGCCGCACCCGTGGCCGCGGGCCGCGCCGAACTCCTGCGTCCCGACGGGTCGCCGGTCAGGGTGCTCGTCGTGGACGACGAGTCGGCGCTCGCCGACCTGCTCTCCATGGCGTTGCGCTACGAGGGCTGGGAGGTGCGCACCGAGGCCGACGGCGGCGCCGCGCTGCGGGCCGCTCGTGACTTCCTGCCGGACGCGGTGGTGCTCGACATCGCGCTGCCGGACGCCGACGGGCTGGAGGTGCTCTCCCGGCTGCGCCGTGAACTGCCCGATGTGCCGGTGCTGTTCCTGACCGCCAAGGACGCCGTGGAGGACCGGATCGCCGGACTCACCGCGGGCGGCGACGACTATGTGACCAAGCCGTTCAGCCTGGAGGAGGTCGTGGCCCGGCTGCGCGGGCTGCTGCGCCGGTCCGGCGTGGCGGCCATCCGCTCGGAGTCGCTGCTGGTGGTGGGGGACCTCACGCTGGATGAGGACAGCCATGAGGTGAGCCGTGCCGGTCGCTCCATCCATCTCACCGCCACCGAGTTCGAGTTGCTGCGGTATCTGATGCGCAACCCGCGCCGGGTGCTCAGCAAGGCCCAGATCCTGGACCGGGTGTGGAGCTATGACTTCGGCGGTCAGGCCAATGTGGTCGAGCTCTACATCTCGTACCTGCGGCGCAAGATCGATGCCGGACGGGCGCCGATGATTCACACCCGGCGTGGCGCCGGATATCTGATCAAGCCCGCCGAAGCCGGGTGATCGACGCGACGGCCAACTCTCCCGCAGCGGAGGCTGGTTCGCCCCGGGGTGGGTTACCACCCGGCCGTAAGAAAACGCCTTGTACGGTGTACGTGAGCCTTCTACGGTGTATGACGCCGCATGGTCCCGTACACCGTACAAGGAGCTGCCTTGACCACGCCTCCTCAGATCCAGCCACACCCCCGACGCTGGCTGATCCTCGGCGTCATCTGCCTCGCCCACCTCACCGTCCTGCTGGACAACACGGTGTTGAACGTCGCCGTCCCCTCCCTCACCGAGGGCATGGGCGCGAGCACCGCGGACATACAGTGGATGATCAGCGCCTACTCGCTGGCGCAGTCCGGACTGCTGCTCTCCGTCGGCAGCGCCGCCGACCGGTACGGTCGAAAGCGCGCGCTGCTGACCGGACTTGGACTCTTCGGTACCGGATCGCTGATCGCCTCGATGGCGGGTAACCCCGGTGAACTGATCGCGGCCCGGGCCGGAATGGGCGTCGGTGGCGCGATCCTGATGACCAGTACGCTCGCGGTGATCGTCCAGGTCTTCGACGCCGAGGAACGGGTGAAGGCCATCGGCCTGTGGAGCACCGTCCTCACCTTCGGCTTCGCCGCCGGGCCGCTGATCGGCGGCGTACTGCTCAACCACTTCTGGTGGGGGTCGGTCTTCCTGATCAATGTGCCGGTGGCGCTGCTCGGACTGACCGCCGTCGCCCTGTACGTACCCGAGTCCAGGGATCCGCTGGGCGACCGGCCCGACCTGCCCGGCGCGGGCCTGTCCTTCATCGGCATGCTCGGCATCGTCTACGCGATCATCTCCGGCCCGGTGCACGGCTGGACCTCCGGCGACGTGCTGCTCCCGGCCTGCATCGGCGCCGCGGGGATGACCGGCTTCGCGCTCTGGGAGCGGCACACCCCGCATCCGATGCTCGACATGCGGTTCTTCCGTGACCGGCGGTTCGTCGGCGCGGTCGCGGGCGGGATCCTGGTGGCGTTCGGCATGGGCGGGTCCCTCTTCCTGCTCACCCAGCACCTCCAATTCGTGTTCGGCTACGGGCCGTTGAAGGCCGGTTTGTGCACGGTTCCGCTCGCTTTGAGCATCGCCTTGCTCAACATCCTGGGCGTCGGCGCCCGGTTGCTGCGCAAGCTCGGTACGCCGGGCGTGGTGGTGCTCGGTATGACCCTGATCGCGCTGGGCCTCGCGCTGGTCTCCGTGCTGGGCCGCCACGGCTACGGCGGCATGCTGATCGGCCTGGTCACAATGGGCGTGGGCATCGCGATGGCGTCGCCCGCGATGGCCGCGGCGATCATGGGTGCCATTCCGCCGGAGCGGGCGGGCATCGGCGCGGGGGTCAACGGCACACTGACCGAGTTCGGCAACGGACTTGGCAACGCGGTGCTCGGCGCGGTGCTCAACTCCCGTTTCGCCGCGCTGCTTCCGGCCACGATCAGCGCCAGCTCGCTGCCCGCGGCGCTGGCCGCCGCACACGGTCAGCGGCAACGCGCCGCCGTGGCCGACGCGTTCGCCTCGGGCGTCAGCGTCAGCCAACTCGTCGGCGCGGCGGCGGTGCTCGCCGGTGGACTGCTCGCCGCGTTCCTGCTGCACCGCGCGGACCGCGAGGACTCCTCTCGCCGCAGTCCGGTCCCCGCCGAGGCGGCGGCTTAGCATCACATCACCAGCGCACCGCTGAACAGGTTCGACCGAGGAGAACGCCGATGGCCCCCGCCGCCCCCCGCGCCAGCAAGCCCACAGCGAGCGTGTGGCTGAACAGCGGCGCACAGGGCGGCAGGCGCAGGAGGTCGGCACAGCAGCCGGCCGGGCTCGACCACCGCAAGATCGTGCTGACCACGGTCCGGCTGCTGGACGAACACGGCCTGCAGGACTTCTCGATGCGCCGCCTCGCCGCCGAACTCGGGGTGACGCCGATGTCCGTCTACTGGTACGTGGACAACAAGGACGACCTGCTCGAATACGCCCTGGACGAGGTGTTCGGCGAGATTCCGCTCCAGGTCGCGGAGGAGGTGGACGACTGGCGGGACGCGGTACGGGAGTTCGCGTCCAGCTACCGCAGAACGCTGACCACGCACCCGTGGGCGCCCCGGCTGATGGGGGAGTACGCCAACATCGGCCCGAACGCGGTGGCGTTCAGCACCGCGGCGCACAAGGTCATGCGGCGCTCGGGCCTGGCGCCGGAGTGGATCACCGGCGCCCTCGCCGCCGTCTACCAGTTCGTGCACGGGTACGGCACGGTGGAGGGCCGCTGGATCGAACTGGGCCGCGCCACCGGTGCCACCGAGGACGACCTGTTCCGCGAGATGGCGCGGGCGGTACGCGATCGGCCCGAGTTCTCGGAACTCGCGCCGATCATCGATGAGCGCACCAAGGGCCCTGGGGCCCGGTTGCGTGACCGCGACTTCGCGTTCGCGCTGGAGTGCCTGATCGCCGGGATCGAAGCGATGCGGGATCGCGCTTGAGCGCTTCGCTGGGGGTTGCGGCGGTCTGCTGTCGATTGGCCGCGGCGTCGTTGTGGCTGGTCGCGCCCACGCGGCGGAGCCGCACATGAACACAGCCCCGCGCCCCTTTCGGGGCGTTGGCGTGCCTCACGCCATCGGCAGTGTCTCCCCCTGGACCGCCTGGATGTCCAGCTCCACCCGCAGCGTCGTGCCGATGGCGGCGATGCCCGCCTGGAGGACCTGGTTGTAGTTCATCGCGAAGTCCTCCCGCCGCAGTTCCGCCGTGGCGCGGAACGCGGCCCGGGTGCCGCCCCACGGGTCCGGGCCGGTGCCCAGGTAGGTCAGGTCCAGGTCGACCGGGCGGGTCAGCGCGTTCATCGTCAGCTCGCCGTGCACCGTCCAGCGGTCAGGACCGGCCGGGGTGACCCCGCCGGTGCCGCGGTAGGTGATCTCCGGGTGGACGTCCACGTTGAGGAAGTCCGGCGAGCGCAGGTGGTCGTCGCGCATCTTGTTGCCGGTGTCGATGCTCGCCGAGCTGATCGTCGCGACCACCGAGGACCGTTCGACGTTCTCCGCGATCTCTATCCGGCCGCGGAACTCGGTGAAGTGCCCGCGCACGCTGGAGATGCCGAGGTGCTGTGCGACCGCGCCCACCGAGGAGTGGGCCGGGTCGATGGTCCACGGCCCCGGCGGCGGCAGCTCCACCCCGCCCTGCCGGGCCAGCACCAGGTTGCCCAGGTCCGCCCGCCCCGCGGCGCCGACGATCGCCGTCGAGGCGGTGGGCTGGTAGCCGACGGCCGTCACGATCACCGTGTACGCCCCCGGCGGCAGCGGTTCGGTGCGCACCACACCGTCGTCATCCGCACCCGCCCGCTGGATCTGACGTCCCGTCATATCCGTTACGGTCAGCACCGCGTGCTGCACCGCCCAGCCGTCCTTGGTCCGGATCCGGGCCCTGAGTCCGGTGTTGCCCTCACCCGCATGCGTGGTCATCGCTTCTCCTGTTGGTCTGGTCACGGGTTCCGGTCGAACGGCCTCGGCCGTCCCCTGCTCCGGCCGCCGACCGGAACCCGTCTCCCCCGAACTGGCGGTACGCGTCTCCGCAGTGCGCGTCCGCCAGTCGCTTGAAGTTCACTCGGCCGGGTGGCCGAGCTCCACGTCGAAGGCGTCCTCGCCCCGACCGTCCACCATCAGCGTGCGGGCGACCGGCGGGTAGCCGCTGGCGATCAACGTGTAGTCGCCCGCGTCCAGGTCGGTGAAGGCGTACGAGCCGTCGTCACCGGTGGTCGCCGTGCCCGCGACGTTGCCCGCCGCGTCGATCAGCGTGACCCGCGCGTCGGCCAGCGGCCGCTGGTCCGCACCGACCCGTACCCTGCCCTGCAGGTGCGCGCCGGAGGCGAGTTGGACCTCGACCCGTGTGACGCCCTGGGCGCCGACCTCCACCGGCTGAGCCGCCGGGCGGTACCCGGCCGCGCTGACCGCCAGCGTGAAGACGCCCGCGGGCAGTTCCTCGAAGGTGAACGCGCCGGACTCGGCGGTCTTCGCGGTGGCCAGCACCTCACCCCGTACGTCGGTGACCACCACCATCGCGCCGTCCACCGGCGACCCCTCGGCCGCGCCGCGCACCACACCGGCCAGGCCGCTGGTACCGGCGAGCACGATGTCGTGGCTGAGCGGCGCGTCACCCACCACCACGGTGGCCGCCTGCGGCTGGTGGCCGTCGGCGGCCGCGATGAGCACATAGGAGCCCGCCCCGGGCGCGGCCAGCCAGTAGCCGCCGTCGGTACCGGCCTGGGCGCGGCCCAACTGCCGCCCCTGGAGGGATATCAGGGTCAGGTGGGCGGAACCGACGCCCACTCCCTCGGAGTTGCGGACGCAACCGTGGATGGTGATGCCGTTCATGGGAACCTCCTCGCCGGACGGGCCACTACCCGCCGAGGCGTACACGGTGACCGGCTGAGCATCGGCGGCTGCGGCCACTGCGGCCAGCTCGGACTCCGGAGCCGGCGCTGGGATGGTGACGGGGGCGTCCGCCGCCGCCCTGTCGTGCGCGGGCACTCCCGCGGTCTGCTGGAGACCGCTCGCGGTCCTCAGCGGCACCTCCTTGATGAACAGCACCAGGAGGAAGGCGACGAACGCGAACGGCGCGGCGTAGAGGAAGACATCCGCGATGCCGTGCCCGTAGGAGCTCTCGACGATCGTACGGATCACGGGCGGAAGCTTCTTGAGATCCGGAATGTTGGCCTCGCCACCTTGCGACGCGGGCATCGGCACGCCCAGCGCCGCGAAGCCCTCGGCGGCGTAGTGGGTGATGCGGTTGCTGAGCGCCGCGCCGAGCGCGGCCACACCGACCGCACCGCCGAGTGACCGGAAGAACGTCACCAGCGAGCTGGCCGAGCCGAGGTCCTCGGGCGCCACCTGGTTCTGTACGGCGAGCACCAGGTTCTGCATCATCAGACCGATGCCCAGGCCCAGCAGCGCCATGTAGACGGCGACCTGCCAGTACGGGGTGTCGTACCGCATCAGGCTGAGCAGCCCGGCGCCCGCGGTCAGGAAGACGCCGCCGGAGACCAGGAACGCCTTCCAGCGCCCGGTACGGGTG
Source organism: Streptantibioticus rubrisoli (assembly GCF_024436055.1). GTDB lineage: Bacteria > Actinomycetota > Actinomycetes > Streptomycetales > Streptomycetaceae > Streptantibioticus_A > Streptantibioticus_A rubrisoli. The sequence goes on from NZ_JANFNH010000011.1 coordinate 99,126, forward strand.
ATGATCTGGCCGGAGGCCATGGAGGCCAGGAACAGCCCGAGCACCAGCGGAATGGTCAGCACACCGGACATCGCGGGCGTCCTGCCGCGGGCCAACTGGAAGTACTGGCTCAGGAACACCGTTCCGGCGAACATCGCCACGCCGACGAAGACGCTCGACAGCGAGGTGAGCGTGATCGTGCCGTTGCGGAACAGCCGCAGCGGGATGATCGGTTCGCCCGCCCTGGACTCGACGAGCAGGAAGACCAGGCCGAGCACCACCGAGCCCGGCACCATCACGTACGTCTGCCAGGACAGCCAGGGGTACTTGTCACCGGCGAGGGTGACCCAGACCATCAGCAGGCAGACCGCGGCGGTGACGAAGAACGCCCCCAGCCAGTCGACCTTGACCTGCCGCTTGACCACCGGAAGGTGGATGGTCTTCTGCAGCACCACCAGCGCGATCAGCGCGAAGGGCACCACCACGTAGAAGCACCAGCGCCAGCCGAGCCAGCTGGTGTCGGTGATGACACCGCCGATCAGCGGGCCGCCGACGGTGGCCACCGCGAAGGTGGCGCCGAGGTAGCCGCTGTAACGGCCGCGCTCCCGCGGCGAGATCATCGCCGCCATGATCACCTGGGAGAGGGCGGACAGACCGCCCGCGCCTATGCCCTGTACGACCCGGCAGGCGATCAGCGTCCCGGCGTTCTGCGAGAAACCGGCGACGACGGAGGCCACGATGTAGAGCACCAGGGCGAGTTGGACCAGGAGCTTCTTGCTCACCAGGTCCGACATCTTGCCCCACAGCGGGGTGGTGGCGGTGACCGCGAGCAGCGCCGCGGTGACGATCCAGGTGTACGCCTCCTGGCCGCCGCCGATGTCGGCGAGGATGGTGGGCAGCGCGGTGGAGACGATCGTGGACGACAGGATCGCCACGAACAGCCCGAGCATCAGCCCGGAGAGCGCCTCCATGATCTGCCGGTGGGTCATCGGGGCCGTGTGGTCCCGACCCTTGCCGTGGTTGCCGTGGTTGCCGTGGTTGCCGTGCGTGCCGTGGGACCCGTGGGCCCGATGGGCGCCGCGTTTCGGATCCGCCTCCCGCACACCGGCCGGTGTGGTTGAAGCCATCGTCATCCTTTGCTCGTCCCGGCCACCTGTGGGGCGGGGCCGGGAAAGTTCTGCGTGTGCACGGCAGTTGTGCGGTGCCCCGGTCTGCAGTCGTCGAAGCTCGCGCGCAACCGGGCCAACAGCACGGTGAGCTGCGTCACTTCGTCGTCCGTCCAGTCCCGGAGGAAGTCGCTCAGCTCCTCGGCGATGCGGTCCGACGCGTCGCGCAGGACCCGTTCGCCGAGTGGGGTGAGGCGCAGCAGCCGTGATCTCTTGTCTTGTGGGTCGGGGTGGCGGTCCAGCCACCCCCGGGCCGCCAGATGTGCGACATGGCGGCTGGTCACCGACATGTCGACGTCCAGGAGCTCGGTCAGGCGGCTGATCCGCATCTCGCCGTGGCGGCTGAGCATCCGGAGCACCGCGACCGAGGCGGCCGGGCAGTCGGGCGGCAACGCGCGGCCGAGCCCTCGGCTGACCGCGGTCAGCGCGCTGAGTTGCTGTACGAGTTCCGCGCACCGCGTCCGCGTCACCATCGAGCACCCCCAGCCAGCACTAGTTGCCTAAAGCAACCGTAACCCAGTTAGTTGCTACAGGCAAATGAATCCGGCCGTTGATACGTAAAGACGACGTAAAGATGCCGCCCGCTTCCCTCGGGGAACGGGCGGCACCGCGGTATCGCCCCGCTCAGGCCGAAGCGGCGTTCAGCTTCGCCAGCTCGTCGGCGGTCAGTGTGAGGTCCGCCATGGCCAACAGCGCGGGCAGCTGCGCGAGGGTACGGGCGCTGGCGATCGGCGCCACCACCGTCGGCTGGGCCGCCAGCCAGGCCAGCGCCACCGTCGCCACCTCGGCGCCGTGCGCCTGCGCCACCTCGTCCAGGGCCACCAGGACGCGCTGGCCGCGCTCGCTGTCCAGGTACTTGCCCGCGCTCCCGGCACGGGCGCTGTCCACCGCCGCCCCCGGCCGGTACTTACCGGTCAGGAAGCCGGACGCCAGCGCGTAGTACGGGACCGAGGACAGTCCGTGCGCGCTGACCACCTCGGCCAGCGGGCCCTCGTACCCGTCGCGCTCCACCAGGTTGTAGTGCTGCTGAAGGGCCACGTAGCTGGCCAGGCCCTCGCGCTCGGAGGCGGCCAGCGCCTCGCTGAGCCGCTCGGCGCTGATGTTGGAGGCGCCGATCTGCCGTACCTTGCCCTCCTTGACCAGCTGGTCGAGGGCGCCGAGGAACTCCTCGACCGGAGTGTCCGGATCGTCGCGGTGCGTGTAGTACAGGTCGATGTGGTCGGTCCGCAGCCGCCGCAGCGACTCCTCCACCGCGCTCTTGATGGTCCCGGCCCTCAGACCCTTGAAGTCCGGGTGCATGCCGACCTTGGTGGCCAGCACCACCTGGTCCCGCTTGCTCTTGCCGCGCGCGGCGAACCAGCGGCCGATGATGGCCTCCGACTCGCCGCCGGAATTGCCCGGTGCCCACGCGGAGTAGACGTCCGCGGTGTCGATGAAGTTGCCGCCCGCGGCCGTGTAGGCGTCCAGCAGTTCGAAGGACTCCTTCTCGTCGGCGGTCCAGCCGAAGACGTTCCCGCCGAAGGCGAGCGGGAAGACGTCGAGTTCAGAACTTCCGATGCGTGCCATGGCCAATTACAGCGCCCCGGGGGTCTCTGGTATTCCGCTTCCCGACTTCGCTAGGGTCCTGCCTCATGGCTGACTACCAGAACCCCGACCAGAACCACGACCCCGCGGGCAGCACCCAGATGTTCCGCGCCTTCGTGGACGAGGGCGCCACCGAGCGACCGGCCGCGGGCGCCACCACGACGTACGGCCGCTCGCGCGGCGGCGGCTCCCGGACCGGAGTGGTGGTGGGCGTCGTCGTGGCGGTGCTGGTCATCGCCGCGATCGCCTACTTCGCCCTCGGATGATCCGCACCGGGGCGGACCCCGGATAACTGCGGCTATTGCGGCTGTACGGCTAACTCCCCTGACGCCGCGCGGATTTCGCCTCAGGCCTGGAGCGTGACGCTCCGGGTCTCGATGTGCATGCCCAGCGGCACCCGCCAGGAGTCCAGGCAGATCTGCCAGGTTCCGCTCACCCGCTGGCCCCCGGCGATCGGCACCGGGACCTTCTCGGTGGTGTCGACCGTCGCCCAGTCGACGCCCAGCAGGCCGATGACATGGGTGGCGAACGTCACCGTTCCCGAAGTGACCGGCAGGTCACCGGAGTTGGTGAAGTCCACGGTGACGTCCTGGCACCAGCGCTGCCCGGTTGCGGCCTGGCGTACCCCGCTGATCTGCAGGTGCGCCGGACGGTGGCCGGGTGCGCTCGGAGAGCCCGGTGCACTCGGTGTACCGGGTGCGGGCGGCACCGAAGGCTCGGGGGCCTGGCCGCTGCCGCTCCGGGCGCCGCTCGGCGTGTTGCCGCCCGACGTGTTGCCGGTCGGTGCGCCGCCGGTCGGTGCGCCGACCGCCGGATGCGCGGTGCCGTCGTTCGCACTGGGCGTTGTGCGGCCGGTCGGTGCGGTGCCCGGAGGCGGTACCGGGGTGCCGTTCAGCGGGACCAGGGTGACCTTGCCGTCGGGGGGTACGGGGTGGGCGGGGTCGGCGGAGGCGCCCGCCGCGCCGACCGCCAGCCGACTGGCGCTGCCCGTACCGGCGGTGCCCCAAGTCAGGAGCAGCGCCAGCGTCGCCAGACCAAGCGCGACCGCCGAGGCTGCCAGGAGGACCCGTCCGCTGCCCCCTCCTGGCTTGCGGTGCGCGGAACCCCTTGGGCTCCGCCTTCGCTTTCCCCGGCGACCGGCTGTCCGAAGCACCGCTCCAGAATACTGACGCATCGTCAGCTATGCCTAGGTCGCGGTCACTCGGCCGTCAGCCCCTCCCGCAACTGCGCCAACGTCCGGGTCAGCAAACGTGAGACGTGCATCTGCGAGATACCGACCTCTTCGCCGATCTGCGACTGCGTCATGTTGGCGAAGAACCTCAGCATGATGATCCGCCGCTCGCGGGGCGGGAGTTGGGCCAGCAGCGGCTTCAGCGACTCACGGTACTCGACGCCTTCGAGCGCGGCGTCCTCGTAGCCGAGACGGTCCGCCAGCGAGCCCTCGCCGCCGTCCTCCTCGGGCGGCGGGGAGTCCAGCGAGGAGGCGGTGTAGGCGTTGCCGACCGCCAGCCCGTCGACCACGTCCTCCTCCGACACGCCCAGGGCGCCCGCGAGTTCGGAGACGGTGGGGGAGCGGTCGAGCCGCTGGGACAGCTCGTCGCTCGCCTTGGTCAGCGCCAGCCGCAGCTCCTGGAGCCTGCGCGGCACCCGGACCGACCACGAGGTGTCCCGGAAGAAGCGCTTGATCTCGCCCACCACGGTGGGCATCGCGAAGGTCGGGAACTCCACCCCGCGGTTGCAGTCGAAACGGTCAATCGCCTTGATCAGACCGATTGTTCCGACCTGGACGATGTCTTCCATCGGTTCGTTGCGGCTGCGGAAGCGCGCGGACGCGTACCGGACCAGGGGGAGGTTGAGTTCGATCAGCGTGTCGCGCACATAGCCGCGCTCCGGGCTGTCCGGCGGCAGTTCGGCGAGCCGCAGGAACAGGGAGCGGGACAGCGTGCGGGTGTTGATGGCCTCACCGGTGTTGATGGCCTCGCCGGTGTCGGCGCCGAGCGCGCTGTCGGTGCCGAGCGCGCTGTCGGCGCTGAGCGGCGCCGCGTTGTCGGCGTCGAACGGCGCCTCGGCTTCCAGCACCTTCGGACTGCCCACTTCTACGGACATGCCACCCCCTTGAGGTCGCGGACGGGTCGCGAGCAACGGTTCCTCCACCTGCATACCGGAGGCCGGGCCGCGACAAACGCGGTTCAAGCAGAATGTCACATGTCGGCAACACGCTGTAGCGTCATGTCGACTTATTTGTCAGGTGACAGCGTGTGGTGTTAGTCCTCGTCAGCTACGCTTCGAGCTGATTTGCGGATCGCAGCCTGGCGAAGCTACGCGAGAGTAGCCGCGACACATGCATCTGGGAGACACCGAGCTCCGCGCTGATCTGTGACTGGGTCAGATTCCCGAAATAGCGCAGCAGCAGAATGCGGCGCTCCCGTTCCGGCAACTGCACCAGCAGGTGCCGGACCAGCTCGCGGTGTTCCACCCCGGCCAGCTCGGGGTCCTCGTAGCCGAGCCGGTCCAGCAGGCCCGGGGCGCCGTCGCCCTCCTGAGCCGCCTCCAGCGACGTCGCGTGGTAGGCCCGGCCCGCCTCCAGGCAGGCCAGCACCTCCTCCTCGGACAGCCCGAGCCGCTCGGCGATCTCGGCGGTGGTTGGCGACCGCCCGTGCAGCACCGTCAGGTCCTCGATCGCGCCGCTGACCTGCACCCACAGCTCGTGCAGCCGTCTGGGCACGTGGACGGTGCGGACGTTGTCCCTGAAGTAACGTTTGATCTCCCCGACCACGGTGGGCATCGCGAAGGTCGGGAACTGCACTCCGCGCTCCGGGTCGAACCGGTCGATCGCGTTGATCAGCCCGATCGTGCCGACCTGCACCACGTCTTCCATCGGCTCGTTGCGGCTGCGGAACCGGGCCGCCGCGTAGCGCACCAGCGGCAGGTTGATCTCGATCAGCGCGGCCCGCACCCTCGCGTGCTCGGGGCTGCCCGGCTCCAGCTTCGACAGCTCGTCGAACAGCACCTGCGTCAGGGCCCGCGCGTCGGCGGCCCGACTACTGCGGGGCCGGGGGTTTGACGGGGCGTCCGGTGGGGTGGGCGCTGGGTCGGACGGTTCTGTATGGACGGGTGCTGGGTCGGGCGGTTGCGTATGGGCGGGTGCTGGGTCGGTCGGTTCTGTACGGGGGGCGGTCGATTCCGTCAGTGAATCGACCTGATGGTCGGTCGGATCAGCGTGCGGATCGGTCGGGTCAGCGTGCGGATCGGTCGAATCCGCAGGTTGGTCGGGCGGATCCACGGGAGGCGTGGGCGGCTCCGAAGTGCGGGGTGCGGCGGTACGGGGCTTGGCCGCGCGCGGGTCGGTGGATGTCGTGGACGGCGAAGGCACGGTTCGAGCGGCCAGGACTCTCACCACCCATCGACGGTCACTGATCCGGCAAAAGCGGTCATAGCATCACAAGACATGTCCACTGTGTGCAAGCACCGTAAAGTGCCGTGTTGGTGGGCAGTTGGGTGACTCTCGCCGCTGCCCAAGCGTCAGGTGCCCGCTCCAGGAAAGCGCGCGGCCCCCGCCACTGGGCGAGGGCCGCGCGTTTGGGAAGGCCGCGGCGATCCGTCAGATCTCGTAATCCGCGATCACCCAGGTGGAGATGGGCTGCCAGAGGGCGACACCCGCCTGGTGGGTGGGGTGCTCCAGATAGCGGACCAGCGCCTCGCGGTCGGCGACGGTGCAGTTGATCGCGTAGTCGTAGGCGATCGGTCGGTCCGTGATGTTCCAGGCGCACTCCCAGGAGGCCAGCTCGGGGATCTGGGAGCCGAGCTGCTCGAAGGCGCGTACACCCTCGATCACCCGGGGGTCGTCGCGCTTGACGCCCTCGTTGAGCTTGAACAGGACCAGGTGACGGATCATGGCGCTCCTTAGGGGGCCGCGCGCCGACAGCCTGCCGTCAGCCGCGGATCGGCGCGTGGAATCGGTTCTCTCCGGCGATCGTCCCTGCCGCTGGCCGCGTTGTCAGCTGACGAGCGAGGTCATGAACTTCCCGACGCCCTTGGCAGCGGTTGAAATGCCCTCGAACCCTACCTGGACCAGTTGGGCGGCGCGCACGGGGGAGGTGATGATCGTGTACATCACGAAGACGATGAGGATGCCCATCACTATCTTCTTCGCCTGTGCCATTCCCTGCCCTGCCTCCTCAGCCGTGGCGCGCCCGACCACGGTTTCGCCGCACCGTGCAGTGGCGAGAGTCTAGCCACCTGGTGATCGAGCCTGTCATTTAGCGCGCTTTCATGGTCCAAGGTCCCTTGGTTCCAGGCCAGTTGTCGAGCGGGAAAGCGATCGGAACTACTCAGAACTCTTCGCGAACCCGTCCGGTACGGCAGGGAACCGGCGGGCGTCGGGTCCTCCCAGCCGAAGGCCCCTCGGCCGGAGGGAGGGGAGAGAGCGGGCGTGTTCCCTCCAGCGCCGCCTCGCCACTGACCGCCCGACCGCGCAGCCGGGAGCCTGGCCAGTCCGCCTGCCGCTGCCGCCGAGGGCAGGGGGCCGTGCACAAGCAAAACCCCCTCCGGTACGTGCTTCCACGTCCCGGAGGGGGTGCTGGCGGTAGCGGTGGGATTTGAACCCACGGAGGAGTTGCCCCCTCACACGCTTTCGAGGCGTGCTCCTTAGGCCGCTCGGACACGCTACCGAGAGAGAGCTTAGCGGACGCCGGGCCGTGCGCTGAAATCGGTTCCTTCCCCGGTCCCCTCGGCGGGCCCCGAACGGGGGGTGGCGCCACCGCGGAAGAAGTCGGTGAGCAGTCGGCCGCACTCCTCGGGCAGCACGCCGGAGATCACCTCGGGGCGGTGGTTGAGCCGACGGTCGCGTACCACGTCCCACAGGGAGCCCACCGCACCGGCCTTGTCGTCGCGCGCGCCGTACACCACCCGGTCGAGCCGGGACAGCACGATCGCGCCGGCGCACATGGTGCACGGCTCCAGGGTGACCACGAGCGTGCAGCCGGACAGCCGCCACTCGCCGACCGCCCGGGCGGCCTCGCGGATCGCCAGCACCTCGGCGTGCGCGGTCGGGTCCCCGGTAGCCTCGCGCTCGTTGTGCCCCCGGCCGATGACACCGCCGTCCGGGTCGAGCACGACCGCGCCCACCGGCACGTCACCGGTACGGGGGGCCAGCGCGGCCTCGTCCAGGGCGAGACGCATGGGCGCGGACCACGGTCCCCGTAGCGGATCGCCGTGGGGGCCGGGCCGCGCCGGTGGTTCGGTGCTCAGCGGACGGCCTCCAGCAGTTCAGAGCACCCGAGCATGTCGGCGATCTCACTGAGCGCGTCGCCGTTGAGGGACTTCAACTCCTTCTCGTCCATGCCGAGGTCGGACAGCAACTTGGCGTCACCCAGCGGGCCGACCGGAACCGGCTCGCTCTCGGCGGAGGTCTCCTCGTCCTCCGCGTCCTCGTCCTCGCCGTCCTCGGTGCCGTCCAGATCGAGGGCGTCGAGCTCATCCACCTCGTCCGCGTCACGCCCCAGCAGCTCGTCCGTGAGCATGGCTCCGTACGAGCTGCGGGACGCGGTGGACGCGTCCGAAACGAAGATCCGTGGGTCGTCCTCGCCGTCCACCCGGACGATGCCGAACCACGCGTCTTCCTGCTCGATCAAGACGAGCACTGTGTCCTCGTCGATCGCGGCCTCGCGTGCGAGATCCACTAGATCGGTGAGGGCTTCCACATCGTCAAGCTCCGTATCGCTCGCTTCCCACCCGTCCTCGGTGCGCGCGAGCAGTGCGGCGAAGTACACCGTGACTCTCCCACTGGTCCTAGGTGTGCCGGGACGGACGAGACGTCGGCAGTTCAGTCCCGCCCACTCGGCATCGTGGCAGAAACCTAAGCGTTGGGAAGGGTCTTCCGCACTGCGTCGTGCCAGGCCGTGCACGTTTTTTCGGGCTTTTTAGGGCGCTCGGGTGGCTGGATGGCGGTGTTACCGGCGGACACTCCGGAAGATTGGACAGGATGTGACCACCGTCACCAGCGGAATGTCCGCATCCGCATCTGTTCGCGGGCCCGCGCCGCGCGGGCCCTCCTGGGCTGCACCCTGGCCCGTAGCTCCTTGGCCTCGTGCAACTCGCGCAGGAACATCGCGCGCCGCCGTCTGCGCTCCTCGGTGGTGTCCCGTGGTTCCTGGGGCGGGGCGGAGGGCGCGGCCGGATCGGCCGGGAAGCGTTCGGCGCCGATGTCCACCGGCGCCCGCTGTTCCTCGCGCCTTCCTTGCCGGTCAGTCATGGCCACCACCTCGACGTACGGTCATGTACGGCCGTACCGTCACACTTTCCCGGGGTGGCGCATTTGATGCCCGTCGGGGGATGGAGGGCCCTGCCTGAGTGGCGTCTGCGCCCCCGAACCTCGGTTAATGTCGAGGGCATGCGGATCCACGTCGTCGACCACCCGCTGGTGGCGCACAAACTCACCACGCTGCGCGACCAGCGCACCGACTCGCCCACCTTCCGTAGGCTCGCCGACGAGTTGGTCACCCTGCTCGCCTACGAGGCCACCCGTGACGTGCGCACCGATTCCGTCGACATCACCACGCCGGTCTGCCGCACCACGGGCGTCCGGCTGGCCCGTCCGCGCCCGCTGGTCGTGCCGATCCTGCGCGCCGGGCTCGGCATGCTCGACGGCATGGTCCGGCTGCTGCCGACCGCCGAGGTCGGCTTCCTCGGCATGGTCCGCGACGAGGACACGCTCAAGGCGTCCACCTACGCCACTCGGATGCCGGATGACCTGTCCGGCCGCCAGGTTTACGTGCTCGACCCGATGCTCGCCACCGGCGGCACGCTGGTCGCCGCGATCAACACGCTCATCGAGCGCGGTGCGGACGACGTGACCGCCCTGTGCCTGCTGGCCGCCCCCGAGGGCGTGGCGGTCATGGAGCGTGAGCTGGCCGGTCAGCCGGTCACCGTGGTGACCGCCTCGATCGACGAGCGGCTCAACGAGCACGGCTACATCGTCCCGGGCCTCGGCGACGCGGGCGACCGGATGTACGGCACGGCGGGGTAACGCCCGGGGGGCGGGCCCCGGGGGGCGGCTTGTTTGGGGTGACGCCCCGGGGGCGGCTTGCTCGTGTGCCCGCGTGACGGCTTGCTCGCGTGCCCGCGTGACGGCTTGTGCGACGGCCACCGGAAGGTTCCGGCGGCCGTTTCAGCACGCCTTGGCGGAGGCCGACGGCTTGGGCACCCCCTGGGAAGACAGCCGGGCCAGCGCCTGATTCGAGCTGTTTTGCGGATCGAGCGAGCCGAACCCATCACCGATGATCAGGTCCACATCGGAAGCGCCGTTCCGCGACGGATCCGTCTTCACGTCGGCCGCCGCGAGCTGGGTGCCCAGCACCTTGAGCGCGTCCTGTGCCCTGGGGCCGCCGAGCAGTATGGCGGCGCCCTTGACCTTCTTGTCGTAGGCGGACGGGGCGTTGCCGACCTTCCCGACCGTGAAGCCGCGCTTCCTCAGCTCGTCCGCGGTGCTCTTGGCGAGCCCGCCGCGCTGCGTTGCGTTGTACACGTTGACGGTGACGGCGCCGGGCTTCGGCACGCTGGCCGGTACGCCGCCTGCCCTGGCGCCGCCGGTGCAGTGCGCGGCGCTGGCGGTGCTGTGCGAGCGCCCGAACTTCCCGCCGAAGACATGGATGAGCTGCATCGTCCCCCAGCTGATCAGCCCGACCACGGCAACGGCGGCGACGGCGGACAGCACGATCCGGCGGTTGTTGCGGGGGCGCCGCATGCGCGGGTACTGGTTCCCGGTGATCCGGTACTTCCCGCCCATGCCTGGGGGTGTGAGCATGCTCATAGCCGCAGCGTAGTGCGCGATTCCACCGGGGCCTACTAAATGATCAACGATCGCCGCGTCCGTCAACCCGAAAGGATCAATTCCCCCTTGCGGGAAAGCCCGTCAGTCCATCTCCAGGACGCGCGCGTGCAGTACCTGGCGTTGCTGGAGCGCTGCCCGCACGGCCCGGTGTAGACCGTCCTCCAGATAGAGGTCGCCCTGCCACTTCACCACATGGGCGAAGAGGTCCCCGTAGAACGTGGAGTCCTCGGCCAGGAGCGTCTCCAGGTCGAGCTGGCCTTTCGTGGTGACCAACTGGTCGAGGCGTACCGGGCGCGGCGCGACGTCCGCCCACTCGCGGGTGCTCGTGCGGCCGTGGTCGGGATACGGCCGCGTGCTTCCGATGCGCTTGAAGATCACACGGAAAGCCTACCGGCCAAGCCTGTGCGGGCGCAGCCTCGCCGCGGCGGTGCGGCCATGTGCCGGGAGCGCACGGGCCGTGGACTACGGGGCTTCGGACAGCGTCCGGACGGCGTCCGAGCAGCATTCGGGCAGCATTCGGGCAGCAAAAGACCCCTCACGCACCCGCCAGAGCCCACCTACCCTTGCTGCCTTCCGGCCCTGGGGGGGTTCAGCGAGATAGCGCCACGCGAGGGGCTCCGCCCAGAGTACCCGATCGGCCCACTTGGGATCGAGTTCGCTAGCACCCCCTCCGGTCTTGTAATGTTTGCGGCGGAGGATTCGCCTAGAGGCCTAGGGCGCACGCTTGGAAAGCGTGTTGGGGGCAACCCCTCACGAGTTCGAATCTCGTATCCTCCGCCTTTGCCTAGCAAGGCAGTTGAAGGCCCCGGCCGGGTTCCCGGTCGGGGCCTTCTTCGTGTCGTGGTCTCAGTTTGGGTTCTGGGCCTCAGGCGGCGTCTTCGCCGGGCTCCTCTGGGCCAGATCCGACGTCACCCCACAGAGCCGAACCGATCTTCCTGCCGACGTCGTTCAGCATCGGCTCGGTGACGTGCTGGTAACGCTGGGCCATCGAGGTCGAGGACCAGCCCGTGATCGCCATCACGATCCGCTCCGGCACTCCGAGCAGGAGCAGGACGGTCGAGGCGGTGTGACGGGCGTCGTGGAGGCGACCATCACGGATGCCGGCCTCGCGCAGGAGCCGCTTCCAGTGGTGGTAGTCAGTGCTGGGGTTGAGCGGCTCGCCGGTCTCCGAGGTGAAGACGTAGCCCTTGTCCGACCAGAGATCCCGGGCGAGGGCCCGCTCGCGGTCCTGCTCGTCCTTGTGCTGCCGGAGGATCACGACGAGCTGCTCGGGCAGCGGCACCGCGCGTCGCCCGGCCCGGGACTTGGTGTCCTTGGTCTCGCGTCGGATCGGCTCCTTCTGCGGGCAGAAGCCGGGCTTGCGCCCGCAGCGGTCGCCACAGCCGTGCCGGTACTTGGGCCGTAGCCGACCGCGCTTGACCCAGGCGACATCGCGCTTGAAGTCGACGTCCTTCCACCGGAGCCCGAGCACCTCGCCCTGGCGCAGGCCGAGGGCGAGTGCGAAGATCCATCGGGCGGAGTTGCGGCGCTTGCGCGCCGTCTCCATGAGCGCCTGGACCTCCTCGATCTCGAACGGCTCGACCTCCTCCTCTTCGAGCTTCGGGGCCTTGGCGATCGTGGCCACATTGCGGGTGAGGTGGTCGCGCCGCAGGGCCTCGCCGAGGGCGACACGGATGGTGCGGTGGGCCTGGTGAGCGGTTCCGGCGGCGCTGCCAGCGGCCTGCATCTTCTTGTAGAAGCGCTCCAGGTGCTCGGGCTCCAGCTTCTCCAGGCGGTGCGCGCCAAGGCCCGGGACGAGGTGCACGCGGACGGCGACCTCGTATCCGGCGTACGTGTTCTCGCCGGCCTTGGGCACGGTGCCGTTGTCGCGCAGCTTCTCCAGCTTGCGGACCTTGGCCGTGACCTCGGGACGGGTCTTGGCGCTGACGTGGCGGCGGTCGGGAGTGCCGTCGTCCTTAACCCCGACCATGACCGGCCGTGCCAGCGGCCGTCGCTGCCCTCGTAGATCGAGGAGTCGCCGTTGGGCTTGCGGGTGTTCGCCATTCGGTTCCCCCTCTCAGGCCGCGAGCGCGACGGTCGAAGGGGCAGCCTGCGTACGGGCGGCCACGTACTCCTTGAGCGCCTCGGCGGGCACCCGGCGGCACGGGCTTCGCCCAGGCCCTCACCGAACTCTCGGCGCAGGTCGAGATCGCAACCGGGATCAAGCTTCGGCCCGAGCCGACGTTGGTCGGCGCTTGGCTATGAGGCCCGGGACTGGTTGCAGTTTTGGTTGCATTCACCCCCCGTCCGGGGGCGTTCAGCGCCCGATCAGAGAGGCGATCCAATAGAGGATGACCCGGCCGAGCAGGCTCCCGCAGAACCCGTCGACTTGAAGAGTGAAGCGGGTTTCTCTGAGGGAAACCCGCTGATCGCGCTGGTCCTCGGTTACGGGAATACGGGCAAGAGCCTCAGACCTTCTTGCTCCGCCGCTTGCGGGTCCTGCTAATCACCGCGAGCCGGTTGACAGCCGGCAGCGCAAGGATGGCCAGCGCGAGGCTGAACGTGGACCACCACGGCATCACGTTGTGACCTTCGTTGACCATGAGCAACGCACCTCCGGTGGGGACGACCACGTAGCCAATCATCTCGATCAGCCGACGGGTGCTACGGGCAGGAACCTGCATCCGTCCGTGGATGTCCGGTGAAACCCTGATCTCGACCGATGCTCCGCCCGTCGGCGCGTCGGTAAGACTGGGGGCTACCTGGGTAGCCCAGATCTTCACCGTCGCATCCGCGGAAGGGGCGTCGAGGGTGGAACCGCCGACCATCTCGGGATGGGGATTCGTCACTTGGAGTCCTTCTCGGATGCATCAGCTGGAGATCGGCGATCTCCGACAGGCTGGCGCATCCCGTTGAGCTCCAGACGTCGTGCAGACCGGGTTATGAGACCCCGGTCTCCACGACGCCTAGGACCCGTACTTCGCGGGTCCCGCGAAGTACGGTCCTCGGAGCTGTCCGGCCGGGAGCGGCCATCGCGTCCTCCTCTGGTGGTTGGTGGTGACCGCCTCGGGCGCGTTGCCCTACGCCCACTGAAGCGGTGGTGGCACTGTAGCGGACAGCACCAGAGTTGCACCAATTTGGTGCACGTCTGGTGCTGTATGGGTGAGGCGTGGGATGCTGGGCTCCTTCGGCGAGCACAAGAGCACGCCAGCGTTGAGTGAAAGGTGGTCTCAGTGGGCGACCCAACAGCCTCGGGAGCGGCTAGCGAGCGCTTCAGCATCACGTTGATCGGTGCTGCGGTCCGCGCACTGGCCGCACTCACAGCCGCTACTGGACTTTCGAAGACCGATGCGATCAACCGGTCGGTCCAGGTATATGGGTTCCTTGCGCAGCAAATGGCCGACGGCAAGGAACTGCTGCTGCGCGACAAGGACGGCACGACCGAGCGAGTCCACATCGTGTAGCAGTAGCCGTGGAACACCGACATGAAGAAGGCCCAAGATCTCCGGGGTGATCTTGGGCCTCAAGGGCAATCGAGCGATCGGCGATCTCCGTCAATGCGGATCAAGCCCAAAGGCGCATCCTGGGCGGTCAGCTCAGCGGGCCCCGGACTGCCAGTTGGACCGGGAGTTGGAACGTAGCTCGCTCGTTCGCGGTAGGTGGGCCAGCAGTGGACGTTGGCTCGGGTGTAAGACGCTAATCCGTTAGCCGAGCCAGTCCATGGCCCTCATCGCAGCGACAACCAGCAGTCTCGCGTCAACGTGCGTCGGTGTCTTCAGCCCATGAGCCATCTTGTTTCGAGCGCTGAAGAGCGATCCGAGGTCCGCCCAGAGCGCGGGATCGTCGTCTTCAAGAGATCGGCCGATCACCACTTTGGCGACCGGGCCATAGAGCTCAACGGCCTTGCCGTGTTTGTCCTGGAGTGACCGCAGACTCGGCGCAGAGCCCACAGGCCAGCGAGACTTGAGTGACTCCTTGGCATAGGTCTCGGCCGCCACTGCTCCCATCAGGATCGCCATTCCCGGCTGCGGGCTGTTTGTCGACTGCGTCAGGTATCGCGCCTGCGAGAGTAGCGCTCGCGCTGGCGGGAGACCATTGTGCAGCGCGCTCGTGGCCACATCGACGGTCAGCGCCGGCAAGCCCACAACGATGGGGTATCCGGGAGTGAGCGGTTCTGGCACTGTCAGCTTCAGCCCTTGGGTTATGTCCATTGCCGTGAGCGACTGCATCTTCGGGATATCTCCCACCATGCCCACGCTCGGCTGCTCGACCCGCAGGGCGTCAGACAGGCGTGCGGCAGCAAATCTGATGGCCGCAACAGCAGCCTTGAGTTCTGTGTTGACGGACTGTTCATCAAGATCGGGGGCAACGGCGAACACAGTGTGCGTAGTGAAATATGCTGGGCTCAGTGCCACTGGTGCGCTGACGTCAGTACCCGACCAGCCGACGTACCCCTCGGCAAGGAACTGGCCTTCGAACTTCGGGAACTCAAGTACCACATCGAAGGCACCCACCGTGGTCTGCAGAGGCTTAGCTGCGAGGGCAGGATCGATGACGCCCATGCGGCCCCGGGTCGGCTCGCTGGACGCCAGGAACACTGCTTCGACTCGGATTTCATTCATTGGGAACCGATCTTCCTTAGCGTGACCGATGTTACGCAGCGGGATTTCAGGGCTATCGACGCCTTCCGAAATTCCCGCAGTGAATCCGCTGGCGGCACCGAGCCAGAAGCCAAACCTGCTGCCAAGTGACCCGGTCGGTGTCACAACGAAGTGATCCAGTCGACCGCGCGGCCGGCGGCCCCAAGGAACGCGTAGACCGTCCGCTGCCGCTCGCGGGAGTCCAGGTCTGCCAGACGAGCGGTTGTCCGGCCGGTATGCACCAGCTTGTTTCGCTCCCGGTACATCTCCTCGATCAGAGAGAACGCGGATGGGTCGTCGCTGCGAAGTGACCGGCCCGACAGGCCGCTCGGAGCCTGCTCGTAGTACTTGGCGGCAAAGCTTCCGCTCAGGCTTCCCATGTAGCTCTCGGCGCCACCCCCGACCCGGGTGGCGATGTAGGTATGCGCCGCGACCTCGCAAGCGGAAGCCATGGCGAGGATGGCCTCACGCAGGGCGAGGGACTGGACAGCAGTCTCGGCGTCGACGAGCAGAACGTTGTGAAGCGGGGGCTCGGCCCCGGCTTGCAGGGAAGCCGTCAGTTCGCTGACTGGGACCGCTCCGGTCCCCGGGCTGCGCACGGCCCCAGTCGAAAACTGAGCGTTGACGCCGGCGAAGATCGGTAGCCCGGCTTCCGTGTCGGCATCGAGGAAAGTCGCCGTCCACGGCGACAGCAGGTAGAAGCGGCCGTCATCGGGCCGCCAGGCCCTTCTCACCCGGGGCATCCAAGCGACCCGGCCTGCACTCCGTAGGTGTTCGACCAGGACGTTGGCTGCGTCGACGCCCCGGTCTTGGGCCAGGTCGAAGTCGATGTGCGGCGCGTCGCCGGGGGCGAGATCCTGTTCCCATCGCAGGACTACCTGGATTCGGTCGACCACCGTGTCGGCGACCGTTCTGGTGATCGCGCCACCGCGCATCCCGAGCGGAACGATGGACAGTGACGTACCGGCGAGTGAGTTGTCGATCTCATTGGGGAAGAGCGGCTGCGTGGACGGTTCCCACGCACGGACCTCCGCACTGAATGCCGGAGCCTGCAGGTTGAGCCCTCCCCACGACGCCCAGCTCGGATCCCGCGGGAGCTGGGCGTCGAAGTAGTACTGCATCACTGCGGCGATGCGCATGGAGCCCCCTGAAGTGGTTGCTGGTTCTCAAACTCGGCACAGCCTGGTGCCGTACGTGCGACCGACTGCCACACATTTTCTGCCTGCTGGTGAGGCAGGGGCACCCAGTAAGGCTGCACGGGCGGGGCTTGGTGTCGCCGAGGGCCTTTCGGGGTCGCGGTTGGTCTCAGTTTTGGTCTCGTTCGCCCTCGACCGGCCGGGTTCAGCCGCCGCCCAGCGGTTCGCTCCGCCGCAGGTCAGGACAGGTGCGAACCTCGGCGGACACCGTTCGGGAGAATTGGAAAGCGTGTTGGGGGCAACCCCTCACGAGTTCGAATCTCGTATCCTCCGCAGTCGCCCACCAGGGCAAACGATGGACCCGACCGCTCAGCGGCCGGGTCCTTCGTCGTTCGAGGGTTGCAGTTGCCGCGATCGGGGTGGACTGTTCGCTGTCGTTCGAGACAGCGCGAAGGAGCTCTTGGCTGGCCCGTCGAGCGAAGCTGCGCCCCTCGCGCCCTCCACCGGACTGAGCCCCTCTGGCGGAGTGCCGTCCATGGCTGTCTCCGAGAAGACGCGCAAGATCGACTGCTCGTTGATGTAGCGGAACTGGGCGTCACGGTACGGGTGCTGCTTGCCCTCGATGGTGTTGGCACCGGCCTGCAGGCTGAAGTCCTCCTCACGGAGCAAGTCCCCGACGGTGTCCGCGCTCACCTTGTGCCCCTGACGGGTGAGCTCGGCCGCTAGGGTCCTGGTCGATTTCACCGTCCAACGCAGTGGCGACATGGGATCGCCGCGCTCGTCAGGTTCCACCAGTGCCAGCAGCGCGCGCCGCAGTCCCGGATCAAGGTCCGCGACCTTCTTGCGGCCACCACCGGGCCTGCGTACCCGGCCCAGAGGCTCCTCGCCAGCCTCCAGCTCGTCCATGCCTTTGCGGACTGTCGTCTCGCTGACCTGGGCCGCCGTGCGACCGCCCGGATACCGCCGTGCCCCAGGATGCGGGCCTCGGCTCCCAACAGCAGACGCCGCTGCCGCTCATCCAGGTGTGGAAACAACACTCCGAACTTCACAGCGAGTTGTCCACGGACCTCATCGGAGACGCTCCTATCACAACAACGAGCCGTATTACGCGAAGCAACACCTTGATTCTCTGCAAGCCCTAACGACTGGGTACGCGATTGACGTCGGGACGTGCTGGCCTGGCGGTCCGGCTGGCGGGTGATCAGCAGGTGGCCGTCCAGACGGGCACGAGCTCGGCGCCCGTGCGCTGCCGGTGGGCCGGCGGGCGGCGCGGTCGGAGTTCAGTCCGGCGATTGCGTCACAACATCACCAACCCGTGCGGCCGCCATATCACGGTCAAGCTGCCACCACGGCGTACGAGTCGTTGGCGGACCGGGCACAATTGCGATCATGAGCCTGCGTCGTGAAACGGCGAGCTCCCCGGCCCGATGGCCTGGGTATGCCGCCGCCGTGTGGGGGTTCGCGTTCGCCGTTCCCAGCTTCTACTGGGCGATGGGCGGTCTGGCCGGGGCCGCGTCCACGATCTCGCCGTCACTGGTCGAGCTGGCACGAGAGCGAAATCCCGGCTTCATCACAGTGCTTTGGGTGACCGGAGTGTTCAAAGTCGTCGGCGGAATGCTTGGCCTGGCTCTGGTGCGCCGCCGCACGTGGGGACGCGGTATGAACCGCCTCCTGCAGTTGACCGCGGGGGGCGCGGGGGTGCTGCTCGTCTGGCACGGAGCATTGTTCGTTGGGCAGGGACTGCTCGTACAGGCACATGTCATCGACCTCGCCCCGGAGCTGCTGCCGGTCAGCCGTTGGTACACCTACCTATGGGGACCCTGGTTCGTGGCCGGGGGGCTCACCTTCATATTCGCCGCACGGATGCACCTGAGCAGAGCGGCTGACCGCCGGGATGCCATGATCGCGGGCATCGTCGGCGGCCTTGGCGCGCTGCTGCTGTCCGTCACAGCCCTGATAGCAGGAATCGGATAGCCGCCCCGGAACCGCAACTCGGCCGCCTACGGCCGATCTCCGCTATCGCGTACCTCGTTGTAACGGGTGCCACATGGTGACCGCGGGCGGCACGCCCCCGGACCGGCCGCGACCGGCGGGCCGCCTCCTTTCCCTCCCGCGCCGCAGTGGAAAAGATCGGCTCCGGCCGGGCGACCCGCCGCACCACCGTTCCCCGCGAGGGAACCCGCAGGCCCGCGTCCGGCACTGACGCGCGATCTCCCGGTGGACGGCCGCAACGGTCCGGCGCTCCCGCGTCAGGTACCGCCTGCGCAGCACCTGCGCAGGCGGTCGTCTCGGCCTCATCCGGCAGCGGCCCGCCCCCGCGGCTGCCGCTGGAGCGGCCCGGCAGTAGATCCGACACCATCCCCTCACCCGCGCGCCACAGAGCGAGCAGCACGTACACCTGGCGCCGGGATATCCCCAGCGTCGCGGCGGCCTCGTCCGCGTCCGCCGGCCCCACCCTGGCCTTCTCGGCAAGAGGCCCGATCACCTCGGCCTGCCGCACCGCGGTATCCCAGACCTCGTCGTGCGCGGTCAGGACCCCGCGCTCGGCCACCGGTCCCTTCGCCGCCCGGGCCCCCTCCGCAACGCGCACACGAGTACGGACCAACTCGACGGTAGTGCAGGCGACTTCGTGACATGGGAGAGTTCGCAGTTCCCTGCGCTCCGCGATGAAACCACCGTTCTTGAAGGCCGGAGCCCGGTCAGCGGCGGCCGGCACGCGTGTGCCTCTGCGGCGCGGATTCGGTGCGCCTCCCCGACCGCGGATGGGGTTCAGGGCGGTTTGACGCCCATTTAGTTAACCGCTATCTATTGAGGGCTCGCAGAGGAGGGTGGGTCCGTGCAGGACGTGGCGCTGGCATTGCTGGCCAAGGAGCCGTCGCACGGGTACGACCTGCGCAGGCGGTTGGTAGCAGCCCTCGGGCCGTTGGGGGAGACGCTGAACGCGGGGCAGGTCTATGTGACGCTCACCCGGCTCGAAAAGGCGGGCCTGGTCGTCCAGGAGCGTGAGGACGCGCCGGTGCGGGGCCCACGGCGCAAGGTGTACGCGCTGACCGCGGCCGGGCAGGAAAGGGTAGCCGCGTGGATGGCCGAGGGCGCCGGGGCAAGAGCGGACGTGACGGAGTTCCACCTGAAGCTGGTGGCCGCCGCCGAGTCGGGCCTGGCCGATCCGCTCGCGCTCGTGGACGCGCGGCGGCGGGAGCTGATACGCAGCCTCGCCGAGGCCCAGCACGCCGCCCTTGCTCACGACACGAACTCGGAGGCCGGACTGCTCCTGGAGGGCATCGCCCTCCGGTTGCAGGCCGATCTGCGCTGGCTGGAGGCGTGCGAGCGGACCTGGTCCGCCCGCGCCCCGCGTGGGAAAGGCGGAGGAAAAGGATGAGCAGAGACAGCCGGCGGATCAGGGGGCGGTCGCAGAGGAGGGGTACGGACGACAGCCCCCTCGCGGGACCGTCCAGCCGCCAACCCGGTGAGGCGTCCGGGCCGGTACTGCGGGCGGTCGGCCTGTCGCGGGCGTACGGGCAGGACGAGAGCCTAGTGCGGGCTGTCGACGGGGTCGATCTCGACGTTCCGGCCGGGCAGGCGCTCGCCGTGACCGGGCCCAGCGGCTGCGGCAAGTCGACGCTGCTGCAACTCCTCGGCGGTCTCGACCGGCCCACCGACGGCGAGGTGTGGCTCGGCGGGCGGCGCATGGACCACCTCGGCGAACGGGCGCTGGCCAGGTTGCGGCGCCGCGCCATCGGCTTCGTCTTTCAGTCCTTCCACCTGATGGACGAGCTGACCGCGGCGGAGAATGTCGAGCTGCCCGCGCTGCTCGCCGGCGCCTCACCGCGCACCGCCCGCAACCGTGCCGCCGGACTCCTCGACCGGGTCGGGCTCGCCGACCGGGCCCGGCACCTGCCCTCGGAGCTGTCCGGCGGGCAGCGGCAGCGGGTCGCCATCGCCCGCGCCCTGGTCAACGAGCCGCTGGTGGTCCTCGCGGACGAGCCCACCGGAAACCTCGACAGTGCCGCGACCCACGACATTCTCCGCCTCTTCGACGAGCTGCGCGCCGCCGGCCAGACCCTGGTCATGGTCACCCATGACGAGCGCGTCGCCGCCACCGCGGACCGCGTCGTCTCCCTGCGTGACGGAACGCTGGCCGATGACACCCGCCTTGACGGCGGCGGCACCACACGGCTCGGTTCGCTGCTGAACTGGGAAGGCTGACCGTGGGACACCTGCTGCTGATGTGGCGCCTGGTCCTGCGCGACATGCGCCGGCACCCCGGCGAGGCCGTCATGTTCCTGCTCGCCGTCACCGCCGCCACCGCCACCCTGACCCTCGGACTCGCGACCACCGACGCCGTGTCCACCGCGTACGCGAAGACCCGTGCGGCCACCGGCGGCCCCGACGTCACCGCCACGACGACAGACCCGGACCCATCCGGCCTGGCCGCGCGCCTCGCGCACGCGCCCGGTGTGGCTGCGCACGCCGGCCCATACGTCGCGTTCAATACCACCATCCGGGCGCACGGCCGTACCGCGTACTCCGCGGTCGAGGGGCGCGACAGCTCACCGGCCGCCGTGGACCGGCCGCTGGTGACCTCCGGTACCTGGGTTCGTCCCGGCGGTGCGGTGGTCGAGCGCGGCTTCGCGCAAGCACTCGGCGTGCGCGTCGGCGACAGCATCACCGTCAACGGGCGCAGCATTCCGGTTGCCGGGACCGCAATCAGCGCGGCCACCTCGGTGTATCCGTGGGGCGACCCGGCGCAGGGGCCCGGGCCGTCCGACTTGGGCGGCATGGTCTGGCTCACCACAGCCGACGCCCGCGCAGCGGCAGGTGACGCGCCCGGCGTTCACGTGATCCACCTGAAGCTGTCCGACCCCGCTGCCACTGGCCGGTTCACCGCCTCCGTATCCACCCCGGCCATCACCGGCGACAGCTGGGTCAACTACCGCACCTGGCAGGACACTGTCCGCACGGACGCGAACATGATCAAGTTCACCCGGCCCACGCTGGTCATCGGCGGCTGGCTGCTCGCCATCGCCGCGATCGTCACCCTCGCCGCACTCGCCGCCGTACGTTCCACCCGTGACAACCGGCGTGCCGGACTGCTCAAGGCCGTCGGCGCCGGCCCCGGCACCGTCGCCGCCGTACTGCTGGCGCAGCAGCTGCTGCTGACCGTCCTGGCCACCGCACTCGGACTGGGCGCCGGGACTCTGGTCGCACCCGAACTGGTCGATCCCAGTGCCGGGCTGCTCAACACCGTCAGCCCTCCGGTCTCCGACACCGTCACCGCCGCCGTCTTCCTCGCCATCGTGGTCGCCCTGGCCGGCACGCTCGGCCCCGCCCTGCGCGCCGCCCGCACCAGCACCGTCCAGACCCTGGCTGACCCGGCGCACATGCTCACGTATCACCCGCGGCTGACCGCCCTGACGGCGTATCTGCCCACGTCGCTGCTCGTCGGCGTCCGGCTGCTCGCCCGCCGACCCGGCCGCGCCGCCCTGACTTCCGTCGGCACGGCGGCCACCAGCCTCATGGTCACCGCGGTGCTCACCTTCCGTGCCGCACCCGGCACGGGCCCCGCCTCCGGTGCGTCCACCCCCCTTGAGGTGCGCAACATCCAAACCGGCCAGGTGCTGCTCGCCGTCACCCTCGCGCTGGTGGCACTGTCCGCGCTCAACACCGTGTTCCTCGGCTGGAGCGCCGCGGTGCAGGCCCGGCGCGCCCTGACCATCGTCCGTACCCTCGGCGCCACACCCGGCCAGGTCGTCACAGCGCTCTGCGTCGCGCAACTCCTACCCGCTGTGCCCGGGTTGGTGACGGGTATTCCGGCCGGACTGGGCCTGTACTGGGCGTTCAGCATCACGATGGTCACGCCCCCGGGATCGCGGCTGCTCACCGCCGCACTCGTCATCCTGCTGGCAGTCGGAGCGCTGACCGCCCTGCCCGCGTGGGTTCACACCCGCAGCCCCGCCGGGCGCGCTCTCAACGCCGAACCTGCCTGAGGGACCCATTACCGGGGCCGCCGGTCGGGTACGCCAGGGCGTCAGTCCTGCCGCCCGGCCAGCGTCCCGCGGGCCTCACCTCCGACCAGGCCGCACAGGCACTCTTCAGTTTCGGCAGCGGAGGCGTTCTCGGCACCGGGCTCGGCCAGGGGCACCCCTGGCTGATCGGCTTCGCCGGGCGGACCGACTTCATCCTCACCACTGTCGGCGAAGGGAGAAGGCCGTTGAACGCTGTGCCGGGCTGGATATCCATCGCGACACCGTGGTGGCCAATGTCCGTGCCCCGGAGGAACCGGCCGAGGGGGTCACCCAGACCTTCGGCACCACTTGGCCTGACCTGCTCGCGTTGCGGGACTGGCTGACGGCCTTTCAGGTCAACTTGACAGGGACGGTATCGACCGCGGCATGTCCGGCCCGCTCGGCCATCGTCCTGCCGTTCTTCCGGCCCAGGTCCGACAGCAGGCCCTCGATCAGGTCAGCGAACACCTCGCGCGGCTCCGCCCGCGCGACAAGTGCCCCAACCCCGCAGTGAGCGAGGCCAGTTCCTCCGCCCGCCTGTCCAAGTGCTCCGGTGCCACATCGACCAGCATGGCCAGACAACGACGTCACCGATCAGCAGTCACAAGATCTGAGGCTGTAGTGCTGGTCCTGGGTGGTGAGAGGCGAAGGCTGTGAACGCGACAGCCACCATGACCGAGGCGGTCAGCGCCGAGGCGACAGCTCGTCGGGCTGGATGGCCGACGGCGAGAGTTCAATCGATCACGTTGTCGCTGCATCCCAAATAGATCGGTTGACGTTATATCGCAGCACGATATAACGTCGGGCGACCATCCGTCCGTAGGAAAGGGAGCCGCTGTGGCCGCTGAGGCAGATCCGGCTGTGTTGGTGCTGACCAGCCTGGCCGAGGGGGACAAGCACGGGTACGCGATCACGCGCGACATCGCCGAGCAGGTTGGCGTCCAACTCGGGCCCGGCACCTTGTACGGCGTACTCGCTCGGCTGGAGGACGACGGGTTGATCGAGGCTTTGCCGGCGGAGGGCCGGCGCCGACCGTACCGGATCACCGCAACCGGACAGCGGGCGCTGGCCGACCAGGTCCAGCAGATGCGTCGGGTCGCCGAACTGGGGCTGCGGCGTCTTGGGCTGGCCGGGGGCCGGGCGTGAGCGCCACGGACGGCTGGCGGATTCGCATGCTGGTCGCGCTGTACCCGCCGGCCTGGCGGGCTCGATACGCCGACGAGTTCAGCGCGCTGCTTGCCGATACCGGGGTGCGCCTGGCCACCGAGCTTGACGTCGTGGCCGCCGCGGTGCGCGTCTGGCTGCATCCGCCGGTCCGGCTGCATGACCATGCCGGTCGGATGCGCACTACCGTTGGGGTGACCTTGTGCGCATGGGCCGCGCTGGCCGCCGGCACGATCGTGTTCGCCAAGCTGACCACCGACGGTGCCGTGTTCGCACACGGTCGGGGCGCCGACTGGTACGACGTGTTCACGTTCGCCGCGTTCGGGTCGGTGCTGGCGATGGCGGCCGCCTGGCTGCCCCTGTCGGTCGCGATGGTGCGCCGGTCCCGGTACCGTGCGCGCGTTGTCGCGCCGCTAGGTGCGCCGACCGTACTGGTGCTGGGATTCCTGGCCGCCGCCGCGGCGCTGGCGGGGCTGCTGCGGCCCCACACGCGAACCGGTGCGGGGATCGGGATGGCCGGATTCCTGCTGCTGGCCGTTCTCGGGGTGGTGACCGCGGCCGGCTGCGCCGCCTGCCCGGCGCTCGCGCTGATGCGGTCGCGGCCCGACGGTCCCGCATTGACCGTGGCCGTGGTGGCCGGGTTGGTCGCGACCGCCGCAATGGTGATCGCGACCATCGCCGCCGTCGGCTACACGATGGCCCGGGCCCGATCCGCCGGAGTCGCAGTGTTCGCGCTTGTCATGGCCGCCGCGCTGACGGTCGCTGCGGTTTCGGGAGTTCGCGGACTGCGGGCCGTCACGGCAGCGGGGAGCAACAACCATGCGGGCTGACCGCGCCAGGCGCAGGTGGCTGCGCCGGACGCTGAGGGCAATCCTGGCGCTGGTACTGGCGATCCTCGTCGCCGTCGGCGGGTACGTCGGCTACGTGACGATCCGCCACACCCGCCCGGTGACGTTGCCTGCCACGACCGGGCCGTACCGCGTCGGGCGGACCATGTTCGACTGGATCGACCACAGCCGGACTGATCCGCTCGCCCCGCGCGCTGGCAGCCTTCGCGAGCTGTCAGTCTGGCTGTGGTACCCGGCGCCGCCAAACACCACCGGCCGCCCCGCGCCCTACGCGCCGGGCGCCTGGGGCGAGTTACACCTGGCCAGCCTGCCGGCACTGGGCGAAACCGAATTCGGCGCTGTGCGCAACCACGCCCTCGACGGCGTACCGGCGGCCACCGGCCAGTTCCCGATCGTCGTACTGGAGCCGGGCATGGGCTTCGCAGCGCCGCAATACACCACAATCGCCGAAAACTTGGCCAGTCATGGCTACCTCGTCGCCGGTGTCACCCCCACCTACAGCGCCAACCTCACGGTGCTGCACGGTCACGCCGTGCACGCCAGCCCAGCCGGCGACCCCGCCGACTTCGACGGCACCGACCTGCACGCCGGCGCCGCACAGGAGGCCGGCGACCGCCTCGTACCGGTATGGGCCGCCGACGCGCGGTTCACCGCGGCCCAGGTGGCCGACCTCGATCGGGTTGGACCACTCGCCGGGCACATCGACGCCACCCACACCGTCTACATCGGACACTCGTTCGGCGGAGCTGCGGCACTGCAAGCCTGCCACGCCGACCCGCACTGCGCCGCCGCCGCCAACCTCGACGGCACCCAGTACGGCCCGGTGGTCCACACCGGTCTCAACCGGCCTAGCCTCACTATCGAAAGCGACTCATGCGTCACCGGCATCTGCCGGCCCACCAGCCCCGCCGACCGGTCCGACCAGGCCACCGCCCGCGCCCTGCTGGCCGCCAGCACCGGACCAGCCTTCTGCTACCAGATCATCGGCATGCGCCACTTTAACTTCACCGACTACGCCACGTACTACCTCGCTGCGCCGTTGCGATCCCAGCTCGCGCTGGGCAGCATCGACGGCCGCCGCGGACTGACCCTCGCCAACAGCTACCTGACCGCCTTCGTCGACCACATCGTCAAACACCGACCCGAGCCGCAGCTCATCAACCCAGACCCCCAGGATCGAGAGGTACGTGCGCAACATGTCCCACGCTGATACCGCGACGGCGGCTACGACGACGTGTTCGGCTCGGGCAACTCCCTACGCTGGCACGGTGGACGTCTACGATGCGGTACGGACACGACAGTCCATCCGCAGGTTCACCGATCGGCCCGTGCCCCGCGAAGTACTCGAACGGGTGCTGGCGGCAGCCGCTGGCGCGCCGTCGGGGAGCAACCTGCAGCCATGGCACATCTACGTCCTGTCCGGTGCCCGGTTGGCAGAGCTGAAGAAACGAGTGGCCGAGCTGGTGGCCGCGGGTCACCGCGGCGACGACCCCGAGTTCGCGATATACCCGCCCGAGATCCGCTCACCCTACCGAGAACGAATGGCGGTCTTGGGGGAACGCCGGTACAGCGCGCTCGGTATCGCCCGCGACGACGAGCCGGCCCGAGCCCGGGCCCGATCCGAGAACTGGAACTGCTTCGGCGCCCACACGGCGTTGTTCTGCTACCTCGATCGGGACATGCCAGCACCGCAATGGGCCGATGCGGGCATCTACCTGCAGACCGTGATGTTGCTGCTGCGCGCCGAGGGACTGCACAGCTGCGCACAACTGGCGTGGGCGGAGTACCACCGTAGTGTCGCCGAGGTGATCTCGCCGCCGCCGGAACGAGTCCTGTTCTGTGGCATGTCCATCGGCTTCGCCGACCCGGATGCGGTGCATCCCCGCATCCCCCGCGCTGCGCTGTCCGAGACCGTGACGTTCCTGGATTGAGCGGCCGAGCCCTCGACCGCGGGACGCGGTCGAGACCACCGTCCCGTGGTGGCGGTGCCGGATTGTCAACGGCAAGTTCGTTCGGTTCTGATCCACTTGATGTGGTCCCATCGCAGAGGGGCAGGATGCTCAGTCTGCGAGGAGGATTTGTTGGCGGAGGAGGTCGAATCCGGCCCGACCATGCCCATCCCTTCGGCCCCATCAGCACCAGCGAGCTGGCAGCCAGTGAGTACATGCGGACGCAGTCGATGGCCCAGACCTTCCCCGAGTTGGAGAAGGGCGGCCTGGTGCAACGCACCCCCGACCCCAGGGACGGCCGAAGGATGCTGATCTCGGCTTAGTTGGTCGGCGGCCTACTGGCCTTGCGCGGACGCTGGTTGCGCCAGGCGATCAGCGAGGAACTGGACTACCAAGAGCAGCACACCCTGGACGCAGCGGTGAAGCTGATCAACCGCCTTGCTGACAGTGCGGTCGCCCATCTGGCTGCCCCCGCGTGGCCAGCGCATGCGAGAGGGATCCAACAAGTGAAGAGCGACACGGTGGTCGCCACAGCAACCGCTACACGCACACCAGGATGGCGCCTGGTCACTCCCCTACTGGTGGGGGCGGCGCTCAATCCGGTCAACAGCTCCATACTGGCCACCGCCCTGGACGGAATCGCCAAGTCGTTCCACATAGGCGTAACGGACACCGCCGCTCTGGTGTCCTATCTCTACTTGGCCAGCGCCATCGCTCAGCCGACAATGGGCAGACTGGCCGAACACCTAGGCCCGCGGCGCGTCTTTTTAGCAGGGATGGCACTGGTAGCGGCGGCAGGGGCGTTAGGGACCCTAGCTACCAATCTTCCGACTCTGACGGCCTCACGAGTACTGCTCGGTATAGGGACGGCCGGTGGCTATCCCACGGCCATGATGATTGTGCGTCAGCTCAGTGAACGCGATCCGGAACTCAAGACCGGGGGCACGCTCGGCGCCCTTTCGGCGGCCGGACTGGTGACCGCTGCTGTCGGCTTGCCCATCGGCGGCGCCTTGGTGGCCGCCTCGGGCTGGCGCACCACATTCCTGATCAACGTTCCTCTGGCGCTGTTCGGCATGGTGCTCACCCTGCTGTGGATCCCGCGGGACAGCCGCACCGGAAGACGCGAGCCGGTCACCGTCATGCTGCGCAAACTCGACCCCGCCGGAATGGTGTTGTTTGCGTGCACCATCACCAGCGCGTTGGTGTTCGCGGGCGACCTGAGCCACCCCAACGGGCTACTGCTCGCCCTGACCGTAGCGCTGGCGATCTGCCTGATCGTCCGGGAGAGGGCGGCCCGTCATCCCTTCATCGACGTACGCATGCTCGCCCACAACAGGGCACTGAGCGCAACGTACCTGCGCACCGCAGTGACGATGTTGGTTCCGTACGCCATCCTGTACGGCCTGCCCCAGTGGCTGCAGGAAAGCCGCGGGCTCTCGGCCATCATGATCGGCCTGCTGCTTCTCCCCATGTCGCTGCTGGCCTCGTTGGTGGCGATCCCGTTCTCCCGGCGGCAGTTGGTACGGATGCCATTGCTCGCTGCGGCGGGATCCGCGCTGGGCGGAGCACTGGTGATGGTGTTCTTCGGTCACGGCACACCGGTCATCGTGATCGCCACAGTCACCCTGCTGTTCGGCGTGACCACGGGCCTGGGGTCCGTCGGCAACCAGACTGCGCTGTACGCACAGGTAAGCCCTGACCAGATCGGTACGGCCTCCGGCCTGCTGCGGACCTTCACCTACCTTGGCGCGATCCTCTCCTCCAGCCTTGTCGGACTCGCCTTCGGCAGGACCGCCAACGACGCCGGCCTGCACATCCTGGCCATCGCCCTAGCCGCACTCGCCAGCCTGCTGCTGTTGACCACGATCGCCAGCCGCGTGCCTGCCAACACCCTGTGACCTCCCAGGCGTTCCGTATGGCCAGCACCGGTCGGTCACTGGACAGCTCCTGTACTGGCTTGGGTTCCCGCACCCACGCCACGCGGACCTTGAGCACCGACATCTGCAGCCTCTCTGGGAAAGCACGGTGCGTGGCCACAGCCTGAACCTGCTCGACGCCCCCCTGTCAGAAGGGCTTCCTACGCGACGTCATCACCGACCGGTGACACCCTCAAAATCTCGTACTTGGCCATCTCGAAGACACACGAGTACAGGCAGTCTTGCGGTCACTCACCCCAGCGGAGAGAACCGCAGCAGGGGTCTACAGCTCGAGCCGCATGACCTGGACCCAGACCGCTGAGGTCGCGGGAGCACACGACCCAGCAGCATTCGGTGAGCGCGTGCGGAGAAAACTCAAGCGGCTCGGGGAACGCCAACAAGCACGCGCGGCCGCCGCTGCCGCCGCGCGGCCGGCAACGGCACCCCAGTGGTGAGCGTCTTGGACAGCGCACTGCCCAACTTTCTCGGTAGTCTTGCGGCACCACTCGCACTCGGAGCCGGACAGTAGACCAGCCGTTCGGGGAAACGCTGGCGCGAACGTTTCCGGACCGGACCGAGAGCACAAGCGCCCCTGCTCCCACCGCCTCACCTCACGCCCCCAGCACGCGGGCCGCCACCCGCAGACACACCAAGATGAGCGCAGGAGTGATACCCGACACAGCGAACTGAGTGGTGGGCGCGAGGGGCCGTCGCTCGGGAGCTTCTGTGCTCAGAGCGACGGCGTCCTCCGTTGACCGCGATCAGGCAGCGGGCAACTCTGGCGGACAACCCTGGCCGATGTGGACCTGGCCCCCCGACGAACTGCTCACCCACCTCGACGACTTCGTGCTGCGCACCGCGAGAAGGCCACAGGCCGCGACGGCCACCGTGACCACCTATCGGGGGAAGTCGGGGCCACCTGCCTGTACAACGGACGACGTCGCTCTCCTGCTGCCCCGGACCCGGACCCTTGGCACCATTCAGGTCGCCACCTAGGAACTGCCGCAGAGCCCCTCTGCCGTGGCCCTGGCCCGTGAACTCGCCGGTGAGCGTCTGGCCGCCTGGCACCAGCAGGAAGCTGCCTTCATCGCGGACCTCGTCGTGAGCGAACTGGTCACCAACGCCATCCGCTACGGCTCCCCACCGATCCGCCTGCGGCTCAATCCGTGACAGGGCGTTGATCTGCGAGGTCAGCGACGCCAGCGGCACAGCCCCGCATCTGCGACGCGCCCGCCTCTCCGACGGAGGCGGTCGGGGCCTCCTCATCGTCGCTCAGCTCCCCCAGCGGTGGGGTAGCCGTCATACCCGCACCGGTAAGACGATCTGGGCCGAACCACCCCTAACCACTGCGCAGCATTGATCTTCATCCGCGGGGAAGTCCGGTGGCGGGCGTGGTACGCGGTGCTCGACGTGAGCGGCAGGGACCGGGTGCAGCCATCATCCGTTCGCCACCGTCGGCGTTCGCCGTGCGGCGCTCCGCGGCGGACAGGAAGCGGTCAGGCGGAAAGGTCTGTGGATCTCCGCGGCAACCTTTTCGGCTTCTGGGACCACTCAGGGTTGTCCGGCCAGGTGGTCCGGTCAGATGCGACGGCTGAAGGAGAGCACAGACGTGTCCTTTGAACGAGAGCACAGACATGTCCCCGGCCCACCCACGTCATCGGTGGTGTCCCGCGCCGACGGTGGCCGTGCCGACGGCCACGCCCGCGGTGGTCGCCCGAAGCATCGTGGCCGCCGGTTGCTCGCGCGTCGGGGTTTCTGGGCGGCCCTCGCCATGGTTGTCGTGGCCGGCTCCGCTGTCGTGGTCAGCAACGCCTCGGCGGAAACCCTGGACCTGAAGAAGTGGTACGTGCTGGTCAACCGCAACAGCGGCAAGGTGCTGGATGACCGCGCGTACGCCACGAACGACGGCGCGGCGGTGGTGCAGTGGGCGCGTCACGGCGGGGCCAACCAGCAGTGGCGGTTCATCGACGCGGGTGACGGCTACTACCGGTTGCAGAACCGGAACTCCGGCAAGGTGCTGGACGACCTCGGCTGGTCGAAGACCGCGGGCTCCGCCCTCGTGCAGTGGCGAGACCTGAACGGCACCAACCAGCAGTTCAAACTGGCCAAGTCGCCGGACGGCTACGTGCGTTTGATCAATCGCTTCAGTGGCATGGCCGTCGAGGTCCACAACGCCGCCAAGACTGACGGGGGCGACGTCGTCCAAGACCGCGACCGGGGCGGCGCCGATCAACAGTGGCAACTCGTCCCGGCCGGGAGTGTCGGCAGCGCCGGTACGCCCACCGCCCCGGGCGGCAGCGTTACCACCAGCCAGGCTCCGAGCGGCACGCACCCGTCGTCGCCGTCGTCTCCCGCGGCCGGTGGCGGCAGCTCGACGACACGTTTCATGGGCAGCAGCACGGTGCTCATCGGCGGCTCGATGTCCGACACCTCGGCGACCGCCGCGCCGTTCGACGTGCGCTACGCCTATGTGCACAGCCAGCCCGCACCCTCGTCGGCTGCCTATTCGGCAGCGCGCTGCCAGGACGCGTGGTCGGGCTGGTGGGGCTGCTGGGGCGGCCCCACCACCGCGCCCGGCAACTACGTGACCTGGTCGGACGCCCATGCGGCCCAGGCGACTTACCAGGGCAGGCCACGCCCGCAGAAGTATGTGTGGACTTGGTACTCGCTGCGCGATCTCGGGGATCTGGCAGGCGAGGGCGACGGCCCGGGCGAAGTCAAGGCCATCAACAGGCTCGACCTGCTCACCCGGTACATGAACGACTACCGTTTCTTCCTCCAGAAGATCGGCACGTCGCACGACGCGATCGACCTTG
The DNA here is from genome assembly GCF_024436055.1 of Streptantibioticus rubrisoli. Taxonomy (GTDB): domain Bacteria; phylum Actinomycetota; class Actinomycetes; order Streptomycetales; family Streptomycetaceae; genus Streptantibioticus_A; species Streptantibioticus_A rubrisoli. Next base: position 130,139 of record NZ_JANFNH010000011.1, read on the forward strand.
AGCCCGACTTCTGGGGGTACGTCCGGTCGCTCGGCGATCCGCACCAGGTTGCCGCGCAGGTCTCGGCCGCAAACCCGACCGATTGCGGATCGCAGGAGAACAGCGCCGCCGGACTCAGCCGCTGCCTGATGTCGATGGCGCGCAAGTACGCGCCGAACACCGCTGTGGGGCTCCACCTCACCTGCTGGGACTGGCAGACCAACACACAGGCATGCGTCAAGGACTACGCAAAGCTCGGGGCACAGAACGCCGACTTCCTGGTCACCGATGTGTCGGACCGCGACGCAGGCTGGTACGCACAGCCGGCCCACGGCGGCCGTGACACCTTCTGGACCGACCAGAAGGCCGCCGCCGCGCTGAAGTTCTACAAGACGATGGCCGAGTCCGTGGGCAAGCCGGTGGTCCTGTGGCAGATCCCCGTGGGCAACATGGCGCAGAACAACACTCTCAACCATTACAAGGACGACAAGGTGGACTGGTTCTTCGCGCACATGGACCAGGTGGCGAACGCCCATGTCGCCGGCCTGCTCTTCGGTCCAGGACAGCAGGAACAGACAACGGTCGAGTCCGACGGCGGAAACCTGATCCGCAAGACGACCGCCTATCACAACTCGGGCGGTACAGCGCTCAAGTAGGCGAAGGTGCGAATGCGACCCCATCTCTTCGATGGGGTCGCATTCGTCCTCTTCGTCGTGCTGCGGACTTCTCGGCTGGCGTCGGCCACGCCGCCGTCGGTGCGGGCGCCGATCGAGGGGGACTTGGCGAAGGGGGTGATCGTGTTGACAGGTGACAACGGGGAAGCCGAGCCAGAGCGCGAGGTCGAGAACAGGGTCGGCCGTGCCGGTCGATGAATGCGTCGATGTGGCGCAAGGTGAATGCGGCCCGGGACACCAGCGCACGCCGCGCAGGACCAGGAGCACACCCATCAGCCGGACAAGCCTCGCCGGGCCTCCGCCTGGTCCCCAGACGATTGGAACCCCAGCCGACGCACGGCTGGGGTTCCTCGAGGCGGTGAGTATCGGTCAGCGGGTGGAGGTGCACACGCCGTGGACGGCTCGTCTACGCGTCGGCGCACTGCACCCGGTCGCGATCACCGTGGGTGAGGCAAGGTCAGCGCTGCAGGGTAAGGAGGCCCGGCCACCACGGCAGTTGGTCGTAGGGGCCGTTCGCGGTGGGGGACTTGCCCTGGTAGAGGAACTGCAGGTGGCAGGGGTCGATGGTCATGGTCTGGTCGGGGTTGTCGCGTACCAGGTCACCATGGCTGATGTCGTTGGTCCAGGTGGCGCCGCTGTTGGCCTTGCCCGCGAAGGGGTTGTCCTCGCTGGCGGCCTGCGGGGTCCACGCACCGTTCAGGCTGGGGGCCGTGAACGAGCGGAAGTAGCGCTGCTCATGCGCACCACGAGCCTCAACGATCATGAGGTACTGGTTCTGGCCCTGGACCTTGTAGACCTGCGGTGCCTCGAACAGGTTTTTCGTCGAGTCGCTCATGACCGTCGTGTAGGACGAGCCGAAGTTGCCCGGGAAGTTCCCGATCGGCATGCTCGCCCGGTAGATGTTGCCGTTGTCACCGGCGAAGAAGAGGTACATGTTCTGGCCGTCGGCGATCAGGGTCTGGTCGATCGGGCCGGTGCCGGAGTTGGGGATGCTGCCGGTGAACAGCGGCTGCGGCGCGGACCAGCCATTGAGGTTGGTGGGGTCGCTCGACGTGCGGTAGACGAACGGCCACCCACCCCACTGGTACGCCAGCACCCAGATCTTCTTGGGCGCGAAGTAGAACAGCGTGGGCGCCACCGCGGCCTGGCTCATCCCGGTCTGGCCGGCCGACGCCATGTCCGACCAGTTCGTGAAGGGACTGAACACCATCGAGCCGTACGACGATCCCGACACGTTCGACGCGTAGACCAGGTGCTTGCCGTTGTAGACCACGTCGGTGAAGTCCTTCACCGCGGCCCACCCGTTCGCCGGCCGCGCCAACGCACCCGTCGACGTCCACCGGTATGTCGACGGAAGAGCACACGTGCCGCCCGTCGGTGCGAGCGGCCTGAGGTTCCAGTGCTGGTTGGCGCCGCCGCCCGAGTCCCGGATCTGTACGGGGGTGCCGTTGGCGGTCTGACCGCCGGGGATCTCCAGCGCGCGGCCGCTGGCGACGTTGGTCAGAGTGTAGGAGCCGTCGCTGTTGCGGTCGGCCCGCCAGTGCTGGTTGGCACCACCGCTGGAGTCCCAGACCTCCGTCCTCGTCCCGTTGCCCGTCTGGTTGCCCGGCTCGTCCAGTACCCGGCCGCTGGCGACGTTGGTCAGAGTGTAGGAGCCGTCGCTGTTCCGGCCGGCCCGCCACTGCTGGTTGGAGGCACCGCTGGCGTCCCACACCTGGAGCGGGGTGCCGTTGCCGTTCCATCCTGCGGGCTCGTCGAGAACGCGTCCGGCGGCCACGTCGGAGAGCGTGTAGACGGTGCCGGAGGTGATGCCCCCGCCCGGCTTGCCGCCGCTGCTGCCGCCCAGGGCGGTGAGTACCGCGTTGTAGGCGGGCTTGTTGTTGCCGCCCGCGTCGAACAGCAGTGGGTTCTCACCGGTGCGCCAGGAGTCGCTGTCGCGGATGCCCCACACCGTGACGCCCGTGCACCGAGCGACGTTCACGCACGCCTGGACGGCGTTGGCGTACGCCGTCGGCGACGCCTGGGCGATGTCCAGCTCGGTGATCTGGACGTCCACGCCGAGCGCGGCGAACTTGGACAGGGTGGTCTGGAAACTGGTCGGCGGGCCGTCGGCGCCGAAGTGGCTCTGGAAGCCGACGCAGTCGATCGGTACGCCGCGGGACTTGAAGTCCTTGACCATGCTGTAGACGCCCTGCGTCTTGGCGTCGGACCAGTTCTCGATGTTGTAGTCGTTGTAGCAGAGCTTGGCCGAGGGGTCAGCGGCCCGTGCGGCGCGGAACGCCTCCTCGATGAAGCCGTTGCCCAGCACATCCTGGAACACGGAGCTGCGGTGCTGACCGCTGCCGCCGTCGGCGAAGGCTTCGTTGACCACGTCCCAGGCGTAGATCCTGCCCTTGTAGTGGTTCATCTCGGCGGTGATGTGGTTGTCCATCGCACTACGCAGGGTGTTGGCGTCGGTGATGGACTTCACCCAGCCGGGCAGCTGGGAATGCCAGACCAGGGTGTGGCCGCGCATTCGCTGCCCGTGCGCGGTGGCGTGGCTGACGATTGAGTCGGCGGGGGCGAAGTTGAACGATCCGCGGGAGGGTTCGGTGGTGTCCCACTTCATCTCGTTCTCCGGGGTGATCATGTTGAATTCCCGGTCGAGAATCGTGGAGTACGTCGAGTCGCCGAGCCTGCCCGAGGACACCGCCGTGCCGAAGTAGCGGCCGCTGCTGGCCGCTGCGCCGGCCAAGGTCAGCGGACGGGCCTTCGGCGTGTGCGCGGCTTGGGCGACCAGCGGTACAGCAGCACCTGCGGCGGCGAGAACGACGGCGGCGGCGAGCACACGGCGGGTTGCCGGACGGCGGCGATGAGAGCGGTTCTGATCTGACAACGGCATGTCCTTCTGGCACAGCGGGCCTTGATCCGGCCCCGGTTACCCGCCAGTTGCCACCACGCACACAAAGGTTGCCGCGATCGAGGGAAGAATTTCACGGCCGCCAACACCATCCCCAACTCAGTTCCACGGCGACCAGCTGGCCACCATGGAGGCCACCTACGCCGACGGGACCAACGCTGGCCTGGCCGACTGGACCCTCCCGTACCAGCAGTTCGGGTACTTGTTCTCCCATCGAGCTGTGCGGCAAAAGGGACTCATCCCGTGCCGCACAGCGGCGTTCACCGGGTCGGGACGAACCCTCCCCGGACCGACGCGGGGCCGCCCGAACCCTGCGCGTCGACGCGGTAGTCGTCGCCCGCGGCGCTGCGCACGCCGGCGCCGTTGTTGAACTGGGCGGCAAACTCATAGCTCCCGGCCGGCACGGTCAGGCCCGGCTTGAGGACCCAGCGGTAGACCAGCGTGCCACCGGCCTCCTGGGCGGTGACGGTGAAGTCACCACTCGGCAGGGTCTGCCAGGTGCCGGTGTTCTTCACCCCGCCGGTCTGCACGATCCGCATCTCGATCGTGAGCGAGGTGAGCGGCTGGGTCGTCTTGAGGACGAGGTTGCTCTGCGTCCAGTAGACGGTGCTGTGCGGGTCCACCGAGCCGGCCGACCACAGCGCCCCGTTCCGGCTCTCGCCGGCGGCCGACGAAGGACTGGTGGCCGGCGGAGTCGGGCGCGAGCTGCCCGGGGTGGTGACCGGGCCCGGCCCGACAGGGGTGGGCCGGGCCGATGTCGGTTGCGGGGAGCTGACGGTCGGGGACGGGGTGGCAGGCACGGTCACAGTGGCCGACGGCTTCGAGGTCGCGACGATGGCGGCGACGGCGAGGCCGCCGGTCGCCAGGATGCCAGCGGCGGCGAGCGCGGCGAGCGCGACCCTGGTCCCAGACCTCGCGAACGGCCGCGCGCGGTGACGGACGGCGGGGCCAGCCACGCCGCCTTGCACCCGGGCCAGCATCCTGGCGCGGTCGGGCCGGTGGGCCTCGGCGGCCTCGCGCAGCCGACGGGCGATCTCCTCGTTCACCGGTTCCTCCTCCCTGCCACCAGGTCCCCGACCGCTCGTGCGCCAAGTATCCTTTCCAGCTCGGCCATTCCCTTCGAAGTCTGGCTCTTCACCGTGCCGACCGAGATGCCCAGTGCCACCGCCGTGTCCTTCTCCGACAGGTCGAAGGCGTGCCGCAGCACCACGCAGGCGCGCTTGCGGAACGGCAGCCGGGCGAGCGCCGCGCGGACGTCCAGCACGGCCGCCGTGTCCGGCCCCTCCACCTTCTCGGGGCTGCGGGACCAGAACAGCGTGATCCGGCGTCGCTCGCGCACCGCGCTGCGGATGCGTCCCCGCGCCAGGTTGGCCACCACGCCACGGGCGTAGGCGAGCGGGTGGTCGGCCTGCCGCAACCGGTCCCAGCGCTGCCACAGGGCGACCAGGGCATCCGCCGCGAGGTCGTCCGCCGCGTCGGTCTCCCCGGTCAGGAGGTGTGCCAGACGGGCGAGTTCGGCATAGTGGCGTTCGAAGAATTCATGGAACTCCGCGGACGCGTCATCGAGGACCATCCCCCGGTCGCCCTCTCCTGGCAATGACGTGCGCGTTGGTTGCGCATTCAACAACAACGGGGGTGCAGCCTAACAGTGCCCAGTATTCGAACGGCGCTCGTGCTCTTTGCGGGCCGTTGAAGGCTGACCGGCGGGCTGGTCAATGCCGGGCGAACTGGACGCCGATCGGCTGCGCGGCGTCCGGCTGCACGGCGATGCCGTCGACGGTCAGCTGCTCCCCGTAGACGTCGGTGATCCAGAGCGCCCCGCCGCAGCCGGTGCCATTCGGCGGACAGGAAGTAGTTGTAGTCGGTGCGGGGCAGCCGTCGCCAGCCGCCAGCGGTCCGCACCTCCAGCGCGGCCACCGGGTTCCGGCGAGCCGATCGCCTGGATCTTGCACCGATGCCGGGTCTGCGGCGGGCGCGTCGGCTGCCCGGCCGGCACCGGTTCCGCCCCCGGTGAGGACGGCCAGGGCCAGCCGTACCAGCACACCGACGCCCAGCAGCCCCGAGGGAATTTATCCGCCGCAGCCGCCTGCACAGGCAAGGCGAGGCCCTGGACCGGTGATCGGTCCGGGGCCTCGTTGGCGTTTGGTTGCAGTTACCTCACCGTGGAGACCCACGGCAGCGCCAAGGTCCGTTCGCGAGTCAGCCGCTGGCGCCTGGCCGCGCAAGCTCTGGAGTGGACTTCCGGGCCGTAGCAACCAGAGCGAAGAAGGGTGGACGCGCTCCGAGGCGCCGTCACCGTCGCAGCGGTACGTCTGCGGCTCCAGATCTGAGTCCGGCGCTCACCAACGGCGCCTCGTCTCCGGGGCGAAGGGGATCCCGGTCGCCAGTGCGCGGCGTCCGACGACCAGTGCCTCGCCGAGGAACCCCACTCCGATGGACAGTTGCACTGGCCGCGCCCCCTCGTGCATGCCCATAGCCGTCGCGAACAGTCCGAACCCGGCAGAGGCCGCCAGGGAGGCGACGACGACCAGGAAGGTGCGGCCGGTGTAGCGCTGCCACAGCACGCCGCCTTTGTCGAAGACCCGGATGGTCATCCCGCGCACGGCGCCCAGTGCGAGCCCCAGGGCAGCGCCTGCGGTCGCCCATGCGATATCGGCACGGGTCAGCCCGTCGGTCTCACACAGTAGCCAGACGCCCACGCCGATCAGCGCGATCGGCGGCACGAACAGATCGCGCACGTTGAGAGGCTCACCGATCAATCGCTTGACCACCACAATGACGGCGACGACCGCGATCAACGTCACGACCAGCCATGTGCTCATCCCCAACCCCACATCTTTGTAGCTCGTCCGTGCTAAAAAAAGAATTTAGCGCGGTCGTGCTATAAAAGGCAACGTGCCGAAGATCGTGGACCCCGAAGCCCGCCGCCGAGCCGTGGCCGAAGCCGTCTTCCGGGTCAGCGCTCGCGACGGCCTGGAACACGCGTCCCTGCGGAGCATCGCCAGGGAAGCGGGCCTGGCCATCGGCTCGGTCCGCCACTACTTCCGCGACCACGCCGAGCTGATGATCTTCGCTATGGACGAGCTGGCCCGCCGTGTCGGCGAACGCATCCGCATGCACGCCGAGCGTCTGCTGTCTCCTGATCCCGGCATCGACCGCCGCGCCGCCGCACAGGAACTGCTGGAGGAGTTCCTCCCCCTTGACGCGGCGCGCCACGAACAGGCCACCCTGGTCCTGGCGTTCACCACGGCGGCCCGCACCCGCCCGGAACTGCGCTCACGAGTAGCCGAGTGGGACGAGAACTCGCGCGCGGTGATCACCCGTGTCCTGCGCGAAGCGCACCGCATGGGCAGTCTCCCGAACGACACCGATATCCCACTGGAGAGCCTGCGTCTTACCGCCCTGATCGACGGCCTCACCTTGCAGGCGGTCCTGCGGCCGGATCACATGTCCCCAGCCACCATGCGGCGGGTACTGCGGCGGCATCTCGACACACTCAAGAACGCATAAACCGTCTCATCGAAGCCCCGTGTCGGCGGCCCACGCCGTCTCGGTGGCGCCGGACAGTCATCAGGGCAGTGCGCAAAGGCTATGGGCGGGAACTTTATGCGTCGGTCCGGCTTGGCTCCCCACAACAACCCACCGACCTTGTCAGCGGTATCGCGAAGGACACGGCCAGTCAGGTGCTGGTACCGGCGCCGCATGCGAGCCGACTTCCCGGGCTCCCAGCCCATGATCGCGTCGACGACCATGTTGGGGACGCCCAGGTTCAGAAGAACCGTTCCTGCGGTGTGGTGTGCGTCGCCGAGGCGGCGCGTCGGTTCGAGGCAGACCTTCGCTTCGTTCGCGCGGTCGCCTCCCTCCCCCGGCTGCGGGCGGTATTGCCCAAGCGGTGTCTGGGCCTGCATGAAGCACGAGCTGCGCCACATGCGTGCCCAGGGAAGCGGCGCCATCGTCAACTGCTCCTCGCTCGGCGGTCTCGTCGGCCTTCCCGGCCGCGCCTCCTACCACGCCTCCAAGCACGGCGTGATCGGCCTGACCACCAGCCCTGCTCTCGAATACGCTGCGCGAGGCATCCGCATCAACGCCATCTGCCCCGGCACCATCGACACTCCGATGGTCAGCGCCATGATCGCGAAAGAGAGCTCGACCGGGCGGAGGCGGAGGTCAATCAACCCATCAACCGGCTCGGGGCCGCCGAGGAAGTCGCTCAAGCCGTCCTGTGGCTGTGCGGCCCCGGAGCCAGCTTCGTCATCGGGGTCGCGCTTCCGCTCGACGGCGGCTACGTCGCCCGTTAAGCCGCCTCGGCCGTCACGCCGTGGTGCATGGCGTGACCAAGGCCCGGCCGACCGCGTGCCGGGGCCTCGTTGGCGGTTGGCTTCAGTTTTGGTCGCGGTTGGGCTTGCCGAGCTGCTCGGGCGGAGCCGGTGTGCCGTCGGTGCGCTGCGTGCTCGCGGTGAGCGCGGTCACGGTCGGCGCCGGGTCGTCGGCGTAGAAGCGCAGCACCCGCGCCTCGGCCTCCTTGCCCAGCGGGCGTACGAAGCGCACCGGCTCGGAGAGCTGCACGGTGACGGTCGTCTGTCCGCCGACCGACAGGTCCAGCGCGCCGTCGTCGTGCAGCTGCGCCAGGCGTCCACCGGTGGGGTAGCGGCGCTCCAAGCGGGCGCGGGCGATGAGCTCCGCGGGCACCCGGATCTCCAGCAGCACGCCGTAGCGAAGGCGCAGCGAGCCGTCCGCCGCCACCACGTGCGGGTGTACGGCGCAGGAGGCGTGCAGGGCGATGACGAAGTAGCAGCCCCAGATGTCGACCACCAGGAAGACGGCGTGTACGACCGGCCAGGGGATGAGCAGCGCCAGTGCCACGGTCTCGACCACCGAGACGAAGAGGAAGCCGTAGAACACGAAGGACTGGCCCGTGGCGTACCGCACGGCGAGATCTCCGGGGCCGACGCCGTGCGGCGGACGGCGGGTGAGCCAGCGGCAGAAACTGGTGAGGAGTCTGACCTCGTGGACGGTCAGGCGGCGGAGGCTGACCGGGACCGCGTCCCGTACGGCTTCGCGAGCCGCCGCCCGGGGAGTCATGCCATCACGCCGGTGTCGGCGGTAGTCCGCGCTCAGCGGTACGGCCAGCGCCGCAGCTGGCGCGAGCAAGCTGGCCTCGACCGCGTGCATCACCGGCACGGGTATCGCCGCCCCGTAAGCCAGGCACAGCACGAGCGCGACTCTGCCGAGGAGCAGGGCGAGCAGGGTCCAGCGGATGGTCCCGCGCAGCGTGTTCACCGTGCTCCCCGCTCCTGGAGCAGGAGCATCGCACGGCGCAGGACTTGAGCCTGTGCGGGCGGGAAGTCCGCGAAGAACGCCTCCGCGAACCCCCCACCGTCCTCGTTCCCGGCGCGGGTGGCACCCTCGGCCGCGGACCGGGCGACCTCCTCCGGCATGCTGTCCGCGATGGCTCGGGCCAGCTTCGGGATGCGAGGGTCGTCGGTCGCGGCGTCGGCGAGCTCGTCCAGCCGCGCGTAGATCTCGTACGCCCGCGCGATCGCGTCCTCGTTGGAGCTGAGCGTCCGCATCATCGTCATGAGCCACACGCGGTGGCCCGCGTCCGCTGCCGCGTCCAGCAGCGCGAGAAGCTCGCGCTCCTTCGCCGCCATGGCGGGTTCGGGGCCGGGGCGTACGGCCGTAACGCGGGCCATGTCGTCGAAGAACACGGCGAGTTCCGGTGAGACCGGGCCCTCGGGTGGCAGGCCGCCGGTGTCCGCGCGCCGCAGGAGCTCGGCGAGGCGGGCGCGGCGCTGCCTGATCGCCTCTTCCTGGCGGGCGAGGTCGGCGTCGAGCTCGGTGAGGATCTCGTGCAGGTTCTTGCCAGCGTCGTCGGCGAGGGCGTCGCGAACCTCGTCGAGGCTCAGCCCGAGCTCGGTGAGTCGGCGTACGCGGGCCAACTCGACGGCGTCGCGCAGGCCGTACTCGCGGTAGCCGTTGGGCTGCCGTGCGGGTTCGGGCAGCAGGCCGATGCGGTGGTAGTGCCGCACGGTGCGGGTGGTGACGCCGGCGATCGCGGCGAGCTCTCCGATGCGCATGCCCTTCAGTAGAAACGTTGCCGCTGCGACAAGGTCAAACTGATCAGAGCCAGTCCTCTTCAAGGCTGTGGGGTAGGAGCTTCCGCCCTGGGCCAGGGCCGCAGCACGCGGTTGAGCGCGACGAGGGCCCCGGCCGGTGACCGGTCGAGGCCCTCGTGGTCTTCCGTCAAGCTGTGGCTCAGTGGAGCGGCAGGACCCGGGTGTGCTCCTTCTGGACCGCCTCAAGGCCGTGCGGGTCCAAGCCCAGCAGGGACAGGATCGTCGGCGCGATCTGGGCGGTCCTGACCTGGCCGGGCTCGGTGACGCCCGCCGGGGTGCCCGCGCCGGAGACGACGAGCGGGACGTTCAGGTCGTCGGCGTGGGCGCCGCCGTGTTCCGCGATCTTTTTCTTGCCGCCGGTGTAGACCACGCCGTACTTGGCGATGCCGAACAGGTCCGGCACGCGCGGGTCACCAGGCTTGACGCCGAAGTACTCGGCGGCTTCCCGGCCCGCGTAGACCTTGGCCAGGCCGCCGGTGGTGAACGCCTTGGCGTTGCCGTTGATGTCGTTGCCCTGGCCGCTCTGGGCGAGCAGGTACCGCTTGGCGAACGATGTGGCCTCAGCGGAGCGGTCGTTGAGCCACAGCAGCATGCCGTCGTCGTCAACGGAGTGCGCGACGAGGTCACCGGCGCCGGGGTGCTGCTTCTTCCACGCGGCGTTGAGCCCGTCGAGCAGCGGGCCGTCGTCGACGCGGGTGAGGGCGTTGGGGTCGGTCGGCGACTGGCCGTGCTTGGCGGACAGGATGATGTCCGTGCTGGAGGCCAGCCCCTTCGCCTGGATCTCCTTGACCAGCGCACCGACCTCGCTGTTGACGAAGTCGAGGTTCTTGCGCAGCAGCGGCCCGGGCACGCCCTTCGCGGCGTAGCCGCCCTTGAGGCCGTCGGAGGCGGGGAGCTTCTGGGCGGTGGAGACCGACTGGAAGTTCATGCCGAAGATCGCCGGGGTGCCGACCTTGTGGCCACGGGAGTGGTCGTAGCCGTCGATCTCGTTGAGGACGGCCCGGACCTTGTAGCCGTCGTACTGCTCGGTGGCCTTGTTGTCGGTGGTCCAGTCGCCGCCGCCCGGGGCGTCGCTGTTGATCTCCGGGGAGAACAGGTCCTGGATGCCCGTACCGGAGGGGCCGTTCAGTATGTCGTAGGCGATGTGCTTGTCCGACCAGGCGGTGCGCAGCCCGGCGTCGCGGGCCACGTTGAAGACGGTGTTCACCCGCAGGTACGAGTGCGGGTACACCGGCTTGCAGGTCGTGGGGTCGACCGGCAGCTTGCTCGGGTCGAGCAGGCCGCGCGGCTGGCCGGTCATCCGCAGGATGTCGCCGGGCAGGTGCTTCAGGCCCTGACCGGCGTCGAGGGCGGCCTTGTTCTTGTCCATGTCCTCGGTCATGTCCACCTCGGCACCGGGCTTGACGCCCTTGCAGTCGGTGGTTCCGGCCGGAAGCAGGGCGTGGTCGTACACGTCGTCGTAGTAGACGCCGGTGGTGCCCGGGCCGCCGCCGGTGACCTGGGCGGTCATCCCGGGGAAGGAGTCCGAGGGCGTGGTGGTGTGCGCGTTGGTGTACTGCACGCCGCCGCGCACCAGCCTGGCCAGCGCCGAGGTGGGGTGCTTGGCGACGTACCAGGCCAGGTCCGACTGGTGCAGGCCGTCTACGGACAGCAGCAGCACGTGCTTGGCGGCGGCGGCCTTGTGCGGCGCGGCCGGGGAGCCGGACGGCTGCGACGCCGCGGCGAGCGAACCCCCGGCGAGAGTGGTGGCGACGCCGAGGGCGGCGGCCAGGCGAATGGAACGGCGGGTCACGAGGTACTCCAGTCGACGCTGAGGACTTGGGCGGCGTGCTCGCGTCATGACTAGCGACCGGTTGTGTACTGGCCACGGACGGAAGTTGAACGGCCGACAAACCGACTGCCCGGCTTTCTCGCGCCAGGCCGGAAAACCGGGCGGGTGGCTGGCGGTGGTCGGGTATCGTTGCCGTTCCCAGCAGGCACGCGACCGAGGAGGTGGGACCCATTACCGCTGTAGCAGGCCGGGTGCCCTCGTCCCACGGCTGTACGGCCCACCTGGTGTAGGTGGGACCGCCAGGGCGCCCTTCGTCATTCGAAAGGCTCCCATGTCGCGTTCCGCGTCAGCGTCATCTCTTACTGAACCCGTCATCGTCAGCAGGCTTCGGGCCGCCGGTTGCGTATTCGCCGAGGACGAGGCGCGGTTGATCGTCTCCACGGCACGTACCCCGGCCGAACTCGCCGCCATGGTGGACAGACGGGTCGTCGGTCTACCGCTTGAACATGTGCTGGGCTGGGCGGAGTTCTGCGGGATGCGGGTAGAGGTCGATTCCGGGGTGTTCGTACCGCGCCGTCGTACCGAGTTCCTCGCTCGGGAGGCGGTACGGCTCGCTGCCGGGCGGCGCGTGGTCGTTGACCTGTGCTGCGGCTCCGGCGCGGTGGGCGCGGCGGTGGCCGCCGCGGTGGACGGGGTCGAGTTGCATGCCGCCGACATCGATCCGGCGGCGGTGCGGTGCGCGCGGCGCAATGTGGCCGCCGTGGGCGGGCGGGTGTACGAGGGGGACCTGTACGAGCCGCTGCCCGCCGTGCTGCGGGGGCGTGTTGACGTTCTGGTGGCCAACGCGCCGTACGTGCCCAGTGCGGCCATCGGGCTGTTGCCGCCGGAGGCACGGGAGCATGAGCCGCGGCTGGCGCTGGACGGAGGTGCGGACGGGCTGGCGGTCCAGCGCCGGGTGGCCGCGCAGGCGCCGGGGTGGCTGGCGCCGGGGGGCCACCTGCTGATCGAGACGGGTGAGCGTCAAGCTCCGTATACCGCTGAGGTGTTCAGTGCGGCCGGGCTCACCGCCCGGGTGACGAGGTGTGAGGAAATGGGCGCCACGGTCGTTATAGGGAGGAGTCCAACGGCGGCCTGACGGTGGCCCCGCAGGTGCGGGCTGGTGGCCGGTGGTGCCCACCTCCCGCCCTGCGGAACGACCGCATGCAACCGGCCGAAATCAGATGACTCTCAGACGGCTCACATCCCCGTCTCAGCGCGGGACGTGATCGTTCCGTTACGCACGAAGAACAGGGACGTGAGGGGTCGGGTATGCGGAACTTCAGGCGGGCGCGCCATGGCGGGACCAGCCGGATCAGGCTCCGGTCATGGGCCATCGCGGCGCTGGTGGCCTGCACCTTCGTCACTGGCGGTGGTGTGGCCACCGCCAGTCGGCTGGCGGACGCCGTGCCCGCCGCCGATGTCCTCGCGGACCCCGGTGTCTCCCACGCCGTGCCGGTGTCCCAACTGGCCCCGCAGATCGGGGCGGTGTTCAACGGCGGCCTGAACGGCGCGCACCACTGCACGGCGAGCGTGGTGAACAGCCCGGGCGGCGATCTGATCGTGACCGCGGCCCACTGCCTGGGGTCCACGTCGGACGTGTTCGTCCCGGGCTACCACGACGGCAACGCCCCTTACGGCGTCTGGCGGTTGCGGCGCATCGTGGTCGACGCGCAGTGGTCGGCCGGTTCCGACCAGGACCATGATGTGGCGTTCGCGGTGGTGGAGCCGCTGAACGGCCGCACCGTCCAGTCGGTGGTGGGCGGTTACGCGCTGGGGATCGACCAGGGCACCGACAGCCCGGTCACGATCACCGGTTACCCGCAGGCCACGCAGACCCCGATCACCTGCACCAACCGCATCTCCGCCTACAGCGGCACCCAGTTGCGGATCTACTGCACCGGCTTCACCGGCGGCACGAGCGGCAGCCCCTGGGTCGTCGGCTCCGGCATGGTGATCGGCGTCATCGGCGGCTACCAGCAGGGCGGCTACACCGCCGACATCTCCTACAGCGTGGCTTTCGGCGCGAGCGTCAAGTCCCTTTATGAGCGGGCGGTTTCGGTATAGCGCCCCTTCCACCGGGTTGGGCCTCGCGTCCGCTGTGGTTCGGTAGCGCCCTGGAGGGGCGCGGGGCTGTGTTCATGTGCGGCTCCGCCGCGGGGGCGCGACCAGCCACAACGGTGCTGCAGACGGTCGACGGCACATCGTCACACCCCCAGCGCAGCGCTCAGCCGCAACGCAGCAGGCCGGAGGCCATCTTCGCGGTGAGGATCCGCCGCACGCTGTCGTCGACGTGGGCGCGCAGCGCCGCGTCGCTGCCCAGGCGGCTGAGGATGGCGCCGGTCATGGGGGCGACGGTGGCCGGGTCCACGGTGAGGATCATGTTGCCGCCCGCCGCCAGGAACCGCAGCGCGCGGTCGCCCGCCGGTACCGCGCGCACCGCCACCGCGTGCCCCAGGTCGTCGGAGATGATCACGCCGTTGAAGCCCAGGTCACCGCGGAGCACGTCCCGTAGCAGCACGGAGGAGAACGCGGCCAGGTTGTGCGGGTCGATGCGTGAGTAGGTGGCGCTTGAGACCATCGTGAACCGCGCTCCGGCCCTGATCCCGTTGCGGAACGTCTCCAGGTTGGGGCTGTTGCGCGTGGTGACGCTGTCGGTCACGTTCGCCGTGAAGTCGGTGTTGCCGCGCACCAGTCCGAGTCCGGGGAAGTGCTTGATGGTCGCGTCCACCCCGGCCCGCGTCAGCCCGTGGATGAACGCGCCGCTGGCCCGGGCGACCGTCGTCGGGTTGTCGCCGTACTCCCGCCGCAGCGCGCCGATGGGCTGGTTCTGGGTGCCGATGCTGGCGGGGACCACGTCGACGATCGGCGCGAGGTCCAGGTTGACCCCGGCGGCGTGCAACTGCCGTCCCCATTCGGCCGCTTGGGCCTGGAGCCGGGACGGTGGCCACTGCCCCTGCACCACGGCGCTCGGCATGGTGGAGAAGCCCGGTCCGTTCAGGATCTGGACCTTGCCGCCCTCCTGGTCGGCCGCGGTGAACAGTCGCACCTTCGTGCCGTCGATCGTCGGTGCCATGGACTGGAGTTGGTCGGTGATGTTCCGGATCGACCGCACTCCGGCGTTGCTGCGTCCCATCAGGATGACCGAACCGACGTCGTGCCCGCTCAGTGCGGCGGACTCCGCCGAGGTGACCCCGGAGGTGCTGACCGCGCTCATGAACAGCTGCCCGACGCGCTGGGCGGCGGACATCCGCGACATGACCCGGTCGACACATCCCGCGCTCTGCGCGGTGTGGACGGACGGCGCGGCGGCGAGCGGTGGACTGCTGGCGTGCGGCAACTGGGTCACCCCCGGTGTGTTGGCCGGACTCGAACCCCGTGCGCCCGTGGTCGTCGGCGACCCCGGGGTGCTCGGTGCCTGGGGGACGTGGTGAGTGGCCCCGCCACCGCATGCGGTGAGCGGCAGGACCACCCCGAGCAGCAGGACTACGGCGGCCCGCGGCCGACGCGGGCGACGGAGCGAGGGAGAACACGGCACTGACACGAGGAGGCCCCCTTGCCTTGTCGAAGGTCGGGTCGGATACCTCTCGGCGCCCCACGCCGTACGACACGGCCGAAACCTCACCGGACCGCGTTCGTCCGCCCGCTGGGGCGCGTTCATCAGTAGGTCCGTCCAGCGGAACACAGAATTCCGCAATCCGCATGGCAAGCCCGACAGCACTGGCCCGCGGCGGCCGCCGCCAAACGTGATCGAGGGGGGCGTAACGGAGGAGGCGGGTGATGTCCGAGCGCCCGCGCGCGCGTTGGCGCGCGACAGTACGCCATTGAACGGTGATCGAACCATCCGCTTTTCTCGGAACGTGGACGGTGTTCACGGCGGGCTGCCCGGCCCGGTGTGAGGCCTTCCCAGGCCGTCATCCAACGGAAGGGCTTCAGATGTCGATCGCAGCCGAGCCGGGACAAGCGGAAGACCAGACGCGGCTCAGCCTGAGCACCGCCGCGGCGCGGAACCTGGCGACCACCACCAAGTCCAAGCCGCAGATGCAGGGCATCTCCTCGCGCTGGCTGATCCGGATGCTGCCCTGGGTACAGGTGCACGGCGGCACCTACCGGGTCAACCGCCGCCTGACCTATGCCATCGGCCGCGGCCGGGTCAGCTTCGTCAAGACCGGCGCCGAGGTGCGTGTGGTGCCGCCCTCGCTGCGCGAGGTCCCGGTGCTGCGCGGCTTCGAGGACGACGCGCTGCTGGAGGAGTTGGCGTCCCGCTTCACCCAACGGGACTTCGAGCAGGGCGAAGTGATCGTCGAGGCGGGCCAGCCGATCGACGAGGTCTTCCTGATCGCCCACGGCAAGATCAACAAGATCGGTCGCGGCAAGTACGGCGAGAGCAGCGTCCTGGGCGTGCTGGCGGACGGCGACCACCTCGGCGACGAGGCGCTGATGCAGGCCGACGCCACCTGGCTGACCACCGCCAAGGCCGTCACCTCCGGCACCCTGCTGGTGCTGCCGTGGCCCGCGTTCCAGGAACTGGCGGACCGCTCCGAGGAACTGCGCGCCGCGGTCCTGCAGTTCATCGCCGACGCCCAGCAGCCGATGAACAAGCGCGGCGAGGCCGAGATCGAGCTGGCCTCGGGCCACGAGGGCGAGCACGAGCTGCCCGGCACGTTCGTGGACTACGAACTCGCCCCCCGCGAATACGAACTGAGCGTCGCGCAGACGGTGTTGCGGGTGCACAGCAGGGTCGCCGACCTCTACAACGAGCCGATGGACCAGATCGAGCAGCAACTGCGGCTCACCATCGAGGCGTTGCGCGAACGCCAGGAGTACGAGCTGGTCAACAACCGCGACTTCGGCCTGCTGCACAACGCCGACCACGACCAGCGCATCCAGACCCACTCGGGACCGCCCACCCCCGACGACCTGGACGAGCTGCTGGCCATGCGGCGCAGCACCAAGCTGCTGCTGGCCCATCCCAGGGCGATCGCCGCGTTCGGCCGGGAGTGCAGCAACCGCGGGATCTACCCGGAGAGCGTGGATGTCAACGGGCACAGGGTGCCGTCCTGGCGGGGCGTGCCGATCTTCCCGTGCGGCAAGATCCCGATCGCCGACGGGCACACCACCTCCATCCTCGCCATGCGCACCGGCGAGGACGACCAGGGCGTGATCGGCCTGCACCAGACCGGCATCCCGGACGAGTACGAGCCCAGCCTGAACGTGCGGTTCATGGGCATCAGCGACAAGGCCGTCATCTCCTACCTGGTCAGCGCCTACTACTCGGCCGCGGTACTGGTTCCGGACGCCCTGGGTGTGCTGGAGAACGTCGAGGTCGCCCGTTCCCGGGTGTGACGTCCGGTGGAGATCCGCCGCCGACGTAGCGCCGCCTCCCCGGCGGGGGCGGCCGCATGGTTGGCGGCGGCGGTTGGTCCGGGCGCCGGGTCGAGCCGCCGTGGTCGCCCGCGGCTGCGGCGGTGCTTCGTCGGCGGTGCTTCCTCGGCGGTGTCGGACCACGGCGCGGGCCGCGTGCCGTCCGGCACCAGCCGCACCGCCCTGCCAGCATGGAGGCGTGACCGTCACCCTTTGCCTGGCCCAGCGGCCGGAGGCCGACGAACTGCTCAGCCGCAGCCCGCTCGCCCTGCTCATCGGGATGCTCCTCGACCAGCAGGTCCCGATGGAGTGGGCCTTCTCCGGCCCGTACACCATCGCCAAGCGGATGGGCGCGGATGACCTGGACGCCCGGGAGATCGCCGCCCAGGACCCGGAGGCGTTCGCCGCGCTGCTCTCCGAGAAGCCCGCCGTCCACCGCTACCCGGGATCCATGGCCAAGCGCGTGCAGCAGCTGTGCCAGTACCTCGTGGCGCACTACGACGGTGACCCCACCGGGATCTGGCGCGACGCCGGTACCGGCCGGGAACTGCTCAAGCGGCTGGGCGAACTGCCGGGCTTCGGTAAGCAGAAGGCACAGATCTTCCTGGCCCTGCTGGGCAAGCGGCTCGGCGTATGCCCCGAGGGCTGGCGGGAGGCCGCCGGAGGCTACGGCGAGCAGGGCTCGTACCGCTCGGTGGCCGACATCACCGGCCCCGAGTCACTGGACAAGGTCCGCGCCTACAAGCAGGAGGCCAAGCGCGCCGCCAAGAAGCCGTGAGCTCCGTCGGGGGGCCGAGATCCTCCGGTGCGGCGCCGGTTGTCAGTGCGCCCCGATATCGTCGTAGGCGTGTCGCTCGCTCTGTACCGCCGCTACCGTCCCGAGACCTTCGCCGAGGTCATCGGGCAGGAACACGTCACTGACCCGTTGCAGCAGGCGCTGCGGAACAACCGGGTCAACCACGCGTACCTGTTCAGCGGCCCACGCGGCTGCGGCAAGACGACCAGCGCCCGGATCCTGGCCCGCTGCCTGAACTGCGAGCAGGGGCCGACGCCTACGCCGTGCGGCGAGTGCCAGTCCTGCCGTGACCTGGCCCGCGGCGGCCCGGGCTCCATCGACGTGATCGAGATCGACGCCGCCTCGCACGGTGGTGTGGACGACGCACGTGACCTGCGGGAGAAGGCGTTCTTCGGACCCGCCTCCAGCCGCTACAAGATCTACATCATCGACGAGGCGCACATGGTCACCTCAGCGGGCTTCAACGCCTTGCTGAAGGTGGTCGAGGAGCCGCCGGAGCACCTGAAGTTCATCTTCGCGACCACCGAGCCGGAGAAGGTCATCGGCACCATCCGGTCGCGCACCCACCACTACCCGTTCCGGCTGGTGCCGCCCGGCACGCTGCGGGACTACCTGGCGCAGGTGTGCGAGCGCGAGTCGATCCCGGTGGAGGACGGGGTGTTCCCGCTGGTGGTGCGGGCCGGTGCGGGCTCGGTGCGGGACTCGATGTCGGTGATGGACCAGCTGCTCGCGGGCGCCGGTGAGGGCGGGGTGACCTATGCGATGGCCACCGCGCTGCTCGGCTACACCGACGGCGCGCTGCTGGACGACATCGTGGACGCCTTCGCCTCGGGCGACGGTGCGGCGGCGTTCGAGGTGGTGGACCGGGTCATCGAGGGCGGCCATGATCCCCGGCGGTTCGTCGCCGACCTGCTGGAGCGGCTGCGTGACCTGGTGATCCTGGCGGCGGTGCCGGACGCGGGCGAGAAGGGCCTGATCGACGCACCGGCCGACGTGGTGGAGCGGATGGCGGCGCAGGCCTCGGTCTTCGGCGCCGCCGAGCTGAGCCGCGCGGCCGACGTGGTCAACGCGGGGCTGACCGAGATGCGGGGTGCCACCTCGCCCCGGCTGCAGCTTGAGCTGATCTGCGCCCGGGTGCTGCTGCCCGCCGCGTACGGGGACGAGCGCTCGGTCCAGTCCCGGCTGGACCGGCTCGAACGGCAGGCGCTGGCGGGTGGGTTGGCGGCGCCCGCGGTCGGTTACGCACCGGCCGCCGACGCGCACGGTGCCCCCTCCGGCCCGGCCGCGGCACGGGCCGCGGTCCGGCCCGCGGGGGGCGGCGCGCCGGAG
>NZ_JANFNH010000012.1 GCF_024436055.1 Streptantibioticus rubrisoli
GCCGTGAGGGGCGGGTGGGCGGGAGGTCCCCCCTCCACCCGCCCCACACGGCGGTTGACGGGGTCACTTCACCGGCGACAGGAAGTCGTCGGCGATCCGCTGGGCCACCCGCTCCAACAGTGGTCCCGCCTCCGCGATGCACCGCAGGACGTCCGGCTCCAGTTCGGTGAGCGGGTAGGCGCGACGGATCCCCGCCGCCGCCAGCTCCGCGGGCGGCAACGTCAGCCGCCCGCAGACCGCGACGACCTCGACTCCCCGGGCCCGCGCCGCCTGCGCGACGCCCGCGGGGGCCTTGCCGTGCAGGGTCTGGGCGTCGAGCGAACCCTCCCCGGTGATCACGAAGTCGGCCCGGGCCAGCGCCTCGGCGAAGCCCAGCAGCTCGAACAGCACCTCGACCCCGGGCCGGAACGCCGCCCCCAGACCCACCAGCGCCCCGTACCCGATGCCGCCCGCCGCACCCGCGCCCGGCGCCTCAGCGGCCTGGACCGCGCGAGCGCCGACCGCCTCACCCAGCACCCGCACATACCGCCCGAGCGCGGCGTCCAGCGCCTCGACATCGGCCGCACAAGCGCCCTTCTGCGGGCCGTAGACAGCCGCGGCGCCCTTGGGGCCGCGCAGCGGGTTGTCCACATCGCTGGCCAGTACGACCTCCGTGTCGGCCAGCCGTGGCTCAAGCCCGCTGAGGTCGGCCGTGGCGAGCGCGGCCAGCGCGGCGCCGCCGGGCCCGACCGGCTTGCCGTCCGCGTCGGTGAACGCCGCACCGAGGGCGGCCAGCATTCCGGCCCCACCGTCCGTCGTGGCGCTGCCGCCGACCCCGAGCACGAGGGTGCGCGCTCCGGCGTCCAACGCGGCGCGCAGCAGCTCCCCGGTGCCGTACGTGGTCGCGGTGAGCGGTGCGAAGACGCCGACCGGCAGGTGCCGCAGGCCCGACGCCTCGGCCATCTCGACGACGGCAACGGTGTCGCGCAGCGCGTAGGCCGCGGTCACCGGATCGCCCAGTGGCCCGGTCACCCGTGCCGTACGCCGTTCGAACCCGGCGGCGACCGCCGCGTCCACCGTGCCGTCGCCCCCGTCGGCGACCGGCAGGAACTCGACGCGCAGGCTGGGCACGGCCCGGTGCAGGCCGGTGGTGAGGTGCTGGGCCACTTCGGCGGCCGTCAGTGACCCCTTGAACTTGTCCGCGGCGATCAGCACGCTGCGAATTTCTGCCACCTTTGCACTCTCCAGGAGTTAAGTCGCGCCGCTTCGGACCTTATCCGCCCGATGCTTCGCTGCCCATGGTCACCGCCGACAAGCCGCCCTCTGCGGAGGCATATATCCCGACATAGCGATAGAACGGGAGCGCCCTGGCGCGCGCTGTCGTGGCCGAGGGCGCGCTCGGCGAGGAGTCGCCGGACACCGGGCCCGCGGTACCGCGCGCCATCGGCGTGCTGTCCACATTCGGCTGGCTCTTCGTGATCTCCACCGAGTTCCTTCCCGGTCCTGGCCCCGGTGATCGCTCCCGCCGCGCGGTTCACGACAGCCGCGCGGCGCTGACGCCGCGGTCGCGACGTCTCTCCGGCATCCCCCGAAATCTCCTGACACGCGCGGCGTCCCGGGCGCCCGACCGCGCACCGGTGCGCTCCCTGGGCGCTGACAACTACGCCCCGCCCCTGGGCACTTGACGTACCACGCCCCCACGCCAGAAGAGACTTGCCCAGCCCAAACCCCGTGGCGACAGCGAGCAACTCCACCGGCGTGCCCCGGCGCACACAACCGCCACGACCCGTGACCCCCAGCCCACAATCCGCCTGAACGGCACCTCGCGTTCGGCCAAAAACCAGCGCCGACCGGCGCGTTCATCGGCACAATGGGTGCGTGCCGCAATACGCCGAGATACAACTCGACCCCAACACCTCCGTGCGCCTGGAACTCGCGCCGGTCGGCGTGCCCCCGCAACCCGCTCCCGCACCCGGCCCCGAGGCTGACGCCGCTGACCTGCCCGACGGCATCAGCGGGGCGGTGCCCGTCGGCCGGGCGGGCGCCGCCTCGGAGCTGACCTCGGAGGCGCTGCGGTTCACCCTGCGCCCGCTCGGCCCGCTGCTCCAGGAGGTGCATGACTCGGTCAGCGCCATCAAGAACCCGCCACAGGAGATCAGCGTCGAGTTCGGCGTCCAGATCGGCCAGGACCTCAAACTCGGCATCGTCGGGGCCCGCGGGCGCGCGAGTCTGACGGTCACGGCTTCCTGGCAGGTCGGTCAGGATTCGGAGTGAGCACCTATGGGGTGGTTCCGGTACCTCGGCGCGGATGACTCGGCCGGTGTGCACGACGCCTTCGTCTCCGTCTTACGGGAGAGCGATCAGCGGGCCGCCGGTGGCGGTGTGCTGCTCACCGAGCGCCATCTGCTGACCTGCGCCCATGTGGTCAACGTGGCGCTGGGCAAGGAGCTGTTGGCGTCCGCCGATCCGGGTCCGGTGCGGATCGGGACCGTCTTCCCCGGCAGCGGCTCGCGGGTGCCGCAGGAGGCGCGGGTCGCCCACTGGGTGCCGCCCCGGCGCACCGGCGGCGGGCTGGACTGGAGCGGCGACCTCGCCGTCCTGGAACTGGACGCTCCCGCGCCGGTGGTGCCGCCGCGCTGGTCGGAGATGGTGCCGGGGCAGGGGGTGCGCGCCTGGCACGGCGGCGGGCACACGGCCACGTTCGTCGAGGTCACGGTCAAGGAGTGCGACGGCTGGATCGGCTACGTCGACGGTGAGCTTTCCGGCGCGGCGATCGGCCCCGGCTACAGTGGCGGCCCGCTGTGGTCGGAGCGCGAGGGCGCGTTCGTGGGTCTGGTCGCGGCCCAACTGCGCGCGCCCGACGGCCCGTTGGCCGCGCACCATGTGGTGCGGCGCGGTTGGGCGATCCCCTGGCAGGCGGTCCGTGCGGAACTGGAGTCCGCGGGCGCCGGGCCGCTGCTGGCGGCGGCGCAGGACACCGGGGACGCCGAGCGCGTACCGCACCAGTTGCTGCCGCCGCTCGCCGCGCTGCTGAGCGACCCGGCGGAGCGTACCGACAAGGCCCGGCGGCTGGCCGAGCAGTGCGGACTGCACGCCCTGGACGACGGTTCCGCGCCCACGTACGAGGAGTTGGCGACGGTACTCGCCGAGTATCCGCGCGCCCTGCCCTCGCTCACCGAGGTGCTCGTGCCGACCGCGCACAGCATCGCGGCCCGCGACGCCATCGACACCCTGCACGCCAGCGGACCCCTGGCGGTCGGAGCGCGGCTGCTGTCATACGACGAACACCACCATCTGCTCGCCCAGTTGCGGCAGCACACCAAGACCGACCCGACCCTGCTGTCGTCCGCCGCGCGAGGCGCGCTCGCCTATGCGGAACTGCCGCAGCCGGTACGCGCGGCGCGGATCGCACCGGAGGGCCTGGAGGCCGCGGTGGACGCGCTGGAGGAACTCGGCGACAGCGGGCGCGTGCCCGACGGCACACCGCGGGTCCCCGCGCTGCTGCGGGTGGCCGAGTACGTGGCGGCGGCGCTGGACGGCCCGGCCGGTGACGAACTACGCGGCTGGAGCGATCGGGTGGCGACCCGGCTCGGCATCCACCCCGCCGCGTTGGCCGAACGCCGCAGGGACGCCGACGAGTGGGCGCGCAGCCGCCACGTCGACAGCGGCCGCACCGTCGTCCGGCTCACCCGCCGCCCCGGCGACCCGTCCGGCGCGTACCGGTGCACGGTGTGGCGGATGGCCCCGGACGGCACCGCGACCCGTGCCTCCACCGGCGAGGACCGCCCACTGAGCGGCGCCGACATCGCCCGCCTGGTGCGGGACGCCGTCGCGCCGGACGACGCGGAGGCGCCCCTGGTCGAGGTGGTGGTGGACCGCGACGCGCTGCAGTTGCCGGTGGACGAGTGGCGCGAGGCCGAGCCGGATGACAGCGATCCGTACGGCATCTTCGCCCCGGCGGCGCTCGGCGCCGACTTCCGGGTGGTGCTGCGCTGCCCGGAACTGCGCCGCAGGTCCGCGACGGGCGCGGCCGACCTGCGGCGCCGTTGGACCGGGTGCCGTACCGACGAGACGCTGGTGGTGGACGAACTCATCGGCGACGTAAGGGCGTTGAAGGATACACTCAACAGGACACGGCAGCGGTCGACCGGCCGGGTGGTGCTGCACGGCCCTTTGGCCCGGCGGATCCAACTGCTTCAGGTGTGCCTGTTCATGGGCGTCCCGGTGGTGCTGTGGGACCGGGCGGCTGCCGGGCGGGACGACGGGCGGCATCTGGACGAGATCGACGCCGCGGGCCCGTTGGACTCGCTGCCGGAACGGGTCAGGGACTTCCGCGTCGATGTGTACGCCGATCCGGAACGCACCGCGCGGCCCTCGCTGGTCTGGGAGGATCCGGACCGGCCGCTTCCAGGTGAACTGTGGCTGGCGGACCCGGTGGCAATGACGGAGGAGAAGTGAACGGCAACACCGAAGACGGCGACTGGCGGCTGTTCCGGGGGGACGGCACGGCCCGCGACACCGTCTTCCCCGAACCGCCGCCCTGGCGCCGGTTCGGCGACGCGTTCCAACAGCAGGCGCAGCGCCCGTACTTGATCGGCCGGGCCCAGTCCGATGTCGTCAACGCGGCGCTGCATCTGCGCCGTCCGCTGCTGGTCACCGGCCATCCGGGCACCGGCAAGTCATCTCTGGCCCGGGCCATCGCCCATGAGCTGAAGCTGGGCAGGGTACTGACCTGGCCGGTCAACAGCCGTTCCGTGCTCCAGGACGCGCTGTACCGCTATGACGCGATCGGGCGCCTGCGCGAGACGGCGCTCCACCGCGACCGCGGCGAGCAGTCGCCGGAGCCGGGCATCGGCTCCTTCGTGCGGCTCGGACCGCTGGGCACCGCGCTGCTGCCGAACGACAGACCGCGGGTGCTGCTCATCGACGAGCTCGACAAAGGCGATGTGGACTTGCCCAACGACCTGCTGGCGGTCTTCGAGGACGGCTCGTACGAGATCCCGGAGCTGGCCAGGCTGCCGCGTGAGCAGTCCGAGGTCGAGGTGTTCCCGGACGATCCGGACGGCGATCCGGTGCCGGTGGTACGCGGCCGGGTGTGCTGCACCCAGTTCCCGGTCGTGGTCATCACGAGCAACGGTGAGCGGGACTTCCCACCCGCCTTCCTGCGCCGCTGCGTTCGGCTGGACCTGCCGGACCCGGACGAGGAGCGGTTGCGCGAGATCGTCACCGCGCACCTGGGGCAGGACGCCCTGGAGGCGGTGGACGATCTGCTACGGGACTTCCTGGCCCGCCGGGCGCCCGGTGAGCTGGCCACCGACCAGTTGCTGAACGCGGTGTTCCTGCGCTCCGGCGGGGTCGACCTGAGCGCCGAGGGCCTGTTGGACGCGGTGCTGCACCGGCTCGGCGGGGCGGTCTGACCGCCATGCCCGGGCGGGTACGGCGGGTGCTCGCCGACTGCGGGGTCGATCTGTCGCCGCAGGAGCTGCTGGACGCCCTGTGGTTGGCCCACCGGCTGCCCGCCGACGCCTCGGCTCCGCTGGCCAGGGCCCTGGCCGCGGCCGAACCCGCGGCGGTGGACAGCGGTTCGGCGGCGGCCACCGAAGCGCCGTCTCCCGCGCGGGAACACGTGGCGCGAGAGGAGGCGCCACCCGCGCACCCGGGCACCTTGCACGCGAGCGCCACCATGGCGGCTGTCCCCAAGGCGGCGCGGAGCACGCCGCTGGCCGCACTGGCGGTCCGCGCGCCGGAGGAAAAAGCCCTTGGCGCCGCTGAGTTGCGGCTGGGACGCGCGTTGCGACCGCTCAAGCAGCGGCACCCCGGTGGCCGCCTGCTGGAGTTGGACGAGCGGGCCACCGCGGACGCCATGGCAGAGACCGGGCTTCCGGACCTGGTACTGCGCCCCGCGGGCGAGCGCCGACTTGACCTGGCGCTGGTCGTGGACGACGGCCTGTCCATGCTGCTGTGGCGTCGACTCGCCACCGAGCTGCGGTCGTTGCTGGAGCGGCTCGGTGCGTTCCGCTCGGTGCGGGTGCACGGGCTCGACACCCGCGCGGTGGGCGAACCGGCGTTGCGCGGGCGCCCGTTCGCTCCCCAGGCGGCTGGTCTGCGCCCGGGGTCGGTGGCCGACCCGACCGGGCGGACCCTCGTGCTGGTGGTCAGTGACGGTGTGGGCGCGGCATGGCGGGACGGCCGGATGCGCCGACTCCTCGCCCGCTGGGCGGCGTGCGGGCCGACTGCCGTGCTGCACGCCCTGCCCGCCCGGATGTGGAACACCTCCGGGATCCGCACGGAGGACTGGCAGGTGACGGTGGGCCAGACCTGGGCGGCCAACCGCACCTGGCGGGTGGCGGATCCGGTACTGCCGCCGGAGCTGGCGCCGTTCGACGGCATGCCCATCCCCGTCCTCGAACCGGAACCCTCATCGGTGGCCAGGTGGGCCCGGCTGGTCGCCTCGCCGGGCGGCAGCGAGCTGCTGCCGCTGCTGGCCGACGCGCCCGAGGAGGTACCGCGCCCCGCCGCGCCGTCCGGGGGCGGTGGTGATCCGGTGCTGCGGTTCCGCAGTGCCGCCTCGCCGGAGGCGTACCGGCTGGCCGCGCATCTGGCGGCGGTCGCACCGGTGTCGGTACCGGTGATGCGGCTGGTGCAGTCGGCGGTGCCCTGGCGGGCCGAGACCGCGCATCTGGCCGAGGTGTTTTTGGGCGGCCTGATGCGGCGCACCGACGGCGGGGGCTGCGGCACCGGGCCGCAGCACCAGACGTTCGACTTCACCGAGGAGGCCCGCAAGATCCTGCTGGACACCGTCCCGGCCGCGGAACTGGCGCGCACCACCAGCGCGGTGGCCGACCGGCTCGGGGAACTCGTGGGCCGCTCACCCGACTTCCCCGCCTGGTTGTCGCACCCCGGCGGGGTGGACGAGGTGTCCGGCGCGTCCCAGCCGTTCGCCGAGCTGGACGCACGGCTGATGCGGCATCTGGGCGCGCCTGTGGAGCGACCCGCGTCACGACAACGGCAGACCTGGGGGCCGCTGGAACCCGACGATCCGCTCGCCGTCGGCCCGTACGCCCTGTACGCGCGCAGCGAAGCCAGCGGGTTCTGCGTGCTCTACCTGGGCCGCTCCGGGTCGGGGCGGGAAGCGCTGCTGCGGCTACCCCGCAGTCCGGATCCGGCGCGCGCCTACCAACTCATCCGGCGGACGGCCCTGGCGCTGACGCGCATGGGCGGCCGGTACGCGCCCGCGCTGCGCGACTTCGACCTGGCGCAGCCGCCCTACTGGACGGCGGAGGAACTGCTGGTGGGGCCGTCCGGTGAGCCCGCGCCGCAACTGCCCTTCCTGGTACGGGAGAAGGATCCGGCGCCGGGTTCCGCGCTGTGCTACGAACTCAGTTGGGGCCTGGCGCGGGCGGTGGCCCGCTGCCACGACGCGGGGATGGCGCACTGCGCGCTGGCCCCTTCGTCGGTACTGGTCACCGGGCAGGCGTCGGTACGGCTCACCGGTTGGGCGCACGTGCTCATCGACCCCCCGGAGAACGAACTGCGGGTGGCCTGCGCCTCCGACGTCTATTCGCTCGGCACACTGCTGATCGCACTCAACTCCCGCTCGATGCCGTGGAGTCCGGCGGAGGGAGAACTACGCGGCTCCTCGTCCTGGCTGCCCCGGGTGCCCCATCCCGACCTGCGGAAGTTGCTGAGCCGGTGCATCGCGCTGGATCCGCGGACGCGACCGACCGCTCATGAGGTGGCGGACGCGTTCGCCGCTCAGCTGCCGGACGGAGCAACCCGGTCGGCGGCACTACGGGAGGCGGTCCCTGAGGACGGGGCCCCGGCGCCCGTCGTGGAGGCGCCGTCCCCGTCCGCGCGGCTGTGGCTGCCGCAGCGCCGTACCGCCATGGGCAGACAGCTGCAGGAACGGCGACTGGAGCTGGTCCAGCGTCCGTTGGCCCGCTGCCACCGGATCGTCGTGGTCAGCGCCGTGCGCTTTGCGGGAGCGTCCACGACGGCGCACGCGCTGGGCGCGCTGCTGGCGTCCGTGCGGGAGAACAGCAGGGTCGTACTGATCACCAACGACCGCAAGTGGTTCGCCGGAAGTGATGCCTCCGGGCTGCGCATCCCGCGGATCGAGCGCAATCCCGACGGTCCGCTGAGCACGCCGAGGAGCTATCGGGGACTGGTCAACAGCCTGCGCGGCGAGTGCGACATCCTGATCACCGACACGGACGCGGAGATGCCACTGCCCGGCGGGCATCTGACGGAATCTCTGGTGGACCAACTGGTCATCGTGGCAGCGCCGTCCAGCAAGCGGAGCGCGGCGGTCGACGCCACGGACGCGCTGTTCGACCTGGTCGCCAAGCACGCTTCGGAGCGGCTGGTCGCACAGAGCATCGCCGTCATCTCCCAGCACCACGGCAGTGCGGGGGCGCATCGGGATCTGTCGGACCGGCTGCGCGGCCGCTGCCGGGGCTTTGTGAGCATTCCGTCGGACAGCGGTCTGGCAGGCGGGCGCTTCCCCGATCCGGCGCTGCTGCGGGGGGTGACGCGGGAGCGGTACCTGGATCTGGCGGCGCTGGTCGCGCAGGGCTTCCCGCCGGTTGGTCCTTCGTAGATCCACGCTGGTCAGGGCCGGTTGTCAGACCCCCGTGCGACGATCTGGGCATCACTTCGAAGTGAGGGAGAACGGGGACGCGGCGGGGTCCGCGCGACGATGGAGGGGGTCACGTCATGCAGCGCGACAGCCTACGGTCCATATACGGCAACCTACGGTCCATATCCGGCCGCCACCAGTGAGGAGCCGCGGGATCAGCGGCCGACCGCGTACCCCTGCATACCGCGGGGGTTGGCGGCGGCGCTGAGCACACCGGTGGCGGGGTCCCGGGCGACGGCGCACAGTCGGCCCTCGGTCCATGACTCGCCGACCGTGACATGGTGTCCGCGGGCGCGCAGCGCGGCGATGGTCCGCTCCCCCAGGCGAGACTCGACGGTGACGCTGCCGGGCAGCATGGCGCGGGGATGGAACGAGCTGGGGAAGCTGTCGTTGTGCCAGTTCGGGGCGTCGATGGCGCCCTGGAGGTCGAATCCGCAGCGCACGGCGGGGCGCAGTGCCACGGCGAGGAAGAAGTGCAGGCTCCACTGGTCCTGCTGGTCTCCGCCGGGAGTGCCGAACGCCAGCACGGGCTGGCCGTCGCGGAGCGCGAGAGACGGGGAGAGGGTGGTGCGCGGCCGTCGGCCGGGGGTGAGGGAGTTCGGCAACCCCGGCTCCAGCCAGGTCATTTGGAGCCGGGTGCCCAGCGGGAAGCCGAGTTCGGGTACGACCGGGTTGGACTGCAGCCAACCGCCGCTGGGGGTCGCGGCGATCATGTTGCCCCAGCGGTCGACGACATCGAGGTGGCAGGTGTCGCCGCGGGTCGCGCCGTCGGACGCGACGGTGGGCTCGCCCGCTCCGGCTACGGCGAGCGGGTCCCAGAGGCGGTCACCGCCTCGTCTGGCGGCGGCACGTCGCGCCTGGCGGGGCAGGCGGGGGGTGCGGCCGCCGGGGCTGCCGGGGCGCAGGTCGTGCGATGCGGTGTCGCCGACGAGCTGTCGGCGGTCGGATGCGTAGGAGTCGGAGAGGAGGTCGTCCAGGGGGACGGTGCCGGGTTGCGCGTCGCCGTACCAGGCCTCGCGGTCGGCCATGGCGAGCTTGGCGCCCTCGATGAGCAGGTGCGGGTAGTCCTCGGTGCCGTAGGTCAACTCTTCCGGCAGCAGGGCGAGTTGCTGGAGGAAGACCGGGCCCTGGCTCCAGGGGCCGGGTTTGGCGACGGTCCAGCCGTCCCAGTCGTAGGTGACGGGTTCCTCGTAGGCGGCGGACCAGTTCGCCAGGTCGTCGCCGGTGAGCACTCCGGCGTGCCGTTCGCCGCTGGTGTCGAGGGCGGGGCGGGCGGCGAAGGAGGCGAGGGCTTCGGCGATGAAGCCTTCGCGCCAGACCCGGCGGGCGGCGTCTATCCGGTTCTCCCGGCTGCCGGGGGCCGCCTCGGCCTCGGCGATGAGGCGGCGCCAGGTCCGGGCCAGGATGGGGTTCTTCAGGAGCTGTCCGGGGACTGGGGAGCGGCCGTCGGGTAGATAGAGCTGGGCGGAGGTGGTCCATTCACGGAGGAACAGTTCGCGTACCGCTTCGACGGTGCCGCAGGCGGCTTCGACGGCGGGGTGGCCTCCTTCCGCGTACCCGATGGCGTGGGCGAGTACGTCGGCGAGCGGCTTGGTGCCGTGGTCGCGCAGCAGGAGCAGCCAGGCGTCGAAGGCTCCGGGTACGACGGCGGCCAACGGGCCGGTGCCGGGGACGAGTTCGAGGCCGAGGCCGGTGTAGCGGTCGATCGTGGCGCCCGCGGGCGCGGGACCCTGACCGCACAGTACGCGTACCTCGCCACCCGCGGGCGCGAGGATGATGGGGACCTCGCCCGCCGGGCCGTTGAGGTGTGGCTCGACGACGTGCAGTACGAACGCGGCGGCGACGGCGGCGTCGAAGGCGTTGCCGCCGTCCTCCAGTACCGCCATGGCGGACTGGGACGCCAGCCAGTGGGTGGAGGACACCATGCCGAACGTGCCCTGCAGGGTGGGGCGCGTGGTGAACATGGTTACGCCCGAGGGATGTCGAAGTAGGACAGCAGCCCTCCGGCCAGCCGTAGGTCGCCTTGCATCTTCAGCTTGCGGGTGAGGAACAGGGCCGGTCCTGAGGCGTTGCCGGAGGCCAGCCGGAGCAGTTCCGGCGCGGCCATGGTGAGCGTCAGCCGGGCGGGGCGGTCGGTGCCGTGCGGGGTGACCACGCACCGTCCGTCGGCGATGTACGTCTCGTAGGTGTCCAGGGCGCCGCCCGCGCCGGTGATCCGCCAGCGCACCAGCGCGGTGCGGTCGCCCGCCTGGGCCGGGTTGAACAGGGTCTCCATGCGGCGGAAGAGTTCGTCGAGCACCCGCCTGCGGTGCGGCCCGGCCATCACCTCGGCGGTCCTCCTGGCGGGCGTGTCCCGGACGATGCGGGCGAACTCAGCGGACTCGACGGAGCGCAGATCGAGGGTGCCGAGGTCGAGGGTGCCGAGGTCGAGGTCGTCGCTGGTCGCCATGGGCGGGCACCTTTCTGACTTCCCGGGAGCCTACTGATCGGTAAGGCTAGGAGCCCCCTCCACCTGCCGCAAGACGACCTCTACCAACCGTGCGACGGCCGCGCGGAGCCGCCCGCACGGTCCCGCCACAGCGCCTTCAGCACCGCCCGCGCCGCGTGGTGGCCGGACATCCCGTGCACCCCGGGACCCGGCGGCGTGGCGGCGGAGCACAGGAAGACCGCGGGGTCGCTGGTGGCGTACGGCACGCGGCGCAGCGTCGGCCGCAGTACGGACCGCAGTCCGGCGGTGGCGCCGCAGGCGTAGTCGCCGCCCACGTAGTTGGCGTTGCGCGCGGCGAGTTCCGCCGGGCCGCTGATCGCCCGGGCGAGCACCCGGTCCCGGAAGCCGGGGGCGAAGCGTTCCAGCTGCCGCTCGATGGCCTCGGTGGCGTCGCCGCGCCAGCCATTGGGCACCCGCCCGTAGACCCAGAAGACGTGCTTGCCCTCGGGGGCCCGGGTGGGGTCGAAAAGGCTGGGCTGGGCGGCCAGCAGGTAGGGGGCCTGCGGTGCGCTGCCGTGCAGGGCGGGCAGCAGTCCGGCCTCGACCTCGCTGATGGTGCCGCCGACGTGGATGGTGCCCGCGCGGGCGGCCTGCGGGGAGCGCCAGGGCACCGGGCCGTCCAGCGCGTAGTCGATCTTGAATGCGGCGGGTCCGTAGCGGAAGCCGCGGTAGTCCTTGGGCAGCCCGGCGATCCTGGTGAGCGCGGTGGGCGAGGTGTCGAAGACGTACGCCCGGGCGGGCGGCAGCTCCTTCAGCGAGGTCACGGTGGTGCCGGTGTGGATCGTGCCGCCGAGGTCCTTGAGGTATCCGGCCAGCGCGTCCGAGATGGCCTGGGATCCGCCGCGGGCCAGCGGCCAGCCGACCGTGTGCCCCGCCAGCAGGAACATCAGCGCCGCGCCGCCCGAGGACAGGCCGTACAGCGGGGTGCTCAGATGCCCTGCGGCACCGGCGATCAGGGCCCGCGCCGGTGCGTCACGGAAGCGCCGGGCCAGTACGGTGGCGGGCAGGCCGCCCAGCATGCCGAACCGGGCGAACAGCAGCGGGCTGCCCGGCAGTCCTGACCACTGAGCGCGCATCACGTCCCGGGCCACCTCGTCCCAGCGGCCGAGGAACGGGGCGAGCATCCGGCGGTAGGCGCCCGCGTCGCGCGGGCCGAGCGAGGCGGCCGTCTCACCGACGGCACGGGACAGCACGGCCGCCGAGCCGTCGGGGAACGGATGCGCCATCGGCAGGTCGGGGTGCACCCACCGCAGGCCGTACTTGTCCAGCGGCATCGTCTTGAAGACCGGCGAGCCGACACCGAAGGGGTGCGCCGTCGAGCACGGGTCGTGCCGGAAGCCGGGCAGCGTCAGCTCCTCGGTGCGGGCGCCACCGCCCACGGTCGGCTCCGCCTCGAAGACCTCGACCGTCAGCCCGGCCCTGGCCAGCTCGATCGCCGCGGTCAGCCCGTTGGGCCCGGCCCCGATCACTACCGCTTCGGTCGTCGGCGAGTGCGTCACGTCACCACAGTGCCAGAGGAGCGTACGGCCGCGCAGAGCGGGGGTCTGCTGGCCACGGCGGCTGTGCCGGGTTGCGGTTCGTCCGGCGGGCCGCCGCGGCAGGCCCGGGGAACCGGGGCCTGCCGCGGTGCGCGTCAAGTCAGGGCAGGGATCACCTCGTTGCCGTAGGCGTCGATCACCGCCTCCCGGGCGTCGTGCATGGCGTAGAGGGCGAACTGGGTGACGCCCAGGTCGCGTAGGCGGCGGAGCTTCTCCCTGTGGGCCTCCGCAGGACCCAGGAGGCAGAAGCGGTCGACCACGGCGTCGGGCACGAAGGCCGTGTCCGGGTTGCCGACGCGGCCGTGGTGGGAGTAGTCGTAGCCCTGCCGTTCCTCGATGTAGGCGGTCAACTCCTCGGGAATCTCGGCCGAGTGCTCGCCGTAGCGCGCCACCAGGTCGGCCACATGGTTGCCGACCATGCCGCCGAACCACCTCGTCTGCTCACGGGCGTGGGCGAGCCCCTCCTGCGTCCCGTCGGTGACATAGGCGGGCGCGGCCACGCAGATCCTCACGTCGTCCGGGTCACGCCCGGCGTCCGCGGCGGCCGTGCGCACCGCCTTGACCATCCACTCGGTGAGGAAGGGATCGGCCAGTTGCAGGATGAAGCCGTCCGCCTCGCGCCCCGCGAGGGCCAGCGCCTTGGGGCCGTAGGCGGCCATCCACACCGGCAGTCTGCCGTCCTTGACCCAGGGCAGCCGCAGCGAGGTGCCGTCGACCGCGACCTCCCGGCCCTCCGCGAGTGCGCGGATGACGCGCATCGCCTCGCTCAGCGTCGCCAGGGTGTTGGGCTTGCGTCCCGCGACCCGCATCGCCGAGTCGCCGCGGCCGATCCCGCACACCGTGCGGTTGCCGTACATCTCGTTGAGCGTCGCGAAGGTGGCGGCGGTGACCTCCCAGGCGCGGGTGGCCGGATTGGTGACCATGGGCCCGACGATCAGCCGCTCGGTGTGTTCCAGCACCCTGCTGTAGATGACGTAGGGCTCCTGCCACAGCACGGTGGAGTCGAAGGTCCAGCCGTAGCGGAAGCCGTTCCGCTCGGCGCGGCACATCAGGTCGACCACCGCCGAGGCGGGCGGATCGGCCTGCAGGACCAGTCCGAAGTCCATCTACCACTCCCCTAGTGTCCGGTGAGGTACTGACAGATACCGCGCGGCTGGTACTGGCCGTGCCCGGCCCGGCCCACGTAGCTGCGGGCGTCGATGACCAACTCGCCGCGTGACAGCACGGTTTCGACCCGCCCGGTGACCCGCTTGCCCTCGTAGGCCGAGTAGTCGACGTTCATGTGGTGGCTCTCGGCGGAGATCACCTGCTCGGCGTGCGGGTCGTAGACGACCACGTCGGCGTCGGCACCGGGCGCCAGGGTTCCCTTGCGCGGGTAGAGGCCGAACATCCGCGCGGGGGCGGCGCAGGCCAGCTCGATCCAACGGCGGCGCGTCAACTTCCCCTCCACCACGGCCTGGTGGAGCAGGTCCATCCGGTTCTCCACGCCCGGCAGGCCGTTGGGGATCCTGGAGAAGTCACCGCGGCCCAGCTCCTTCTGCCCGTAGAAGCAGAACGGGCAGTGGTCGGTGGAGACCACCGACAGGTCGTCGGTGCGCAGCGCCCGCCACAGCGCCGCCTGGTGCTCCACGGGGCGCAGCGGTGTGGAGCACACGTACTTGGCGCCCTCGAAGTCAGGCCTGGCCAGATCGTCGGCGGACAGGAACAGGTACTGCGGGCATGTCTCGCCGAAGACGTCCAGCCCCAGGTCACGGGCGTGCGCCAGCTCGGCCACGGCCTCGGCGGCGGAGACGTGCACGACGTACAGCGGTGCTCCGGCGACCCGGGCGAGCTGGATGGCGCGGTGCGTGGCCTCGGCCTCCAGCAGCGCCCTGCGGACTTCCCCGTGGTAGCGGGGGTCGGTGTGCCCGGCGGCCAGCGCCTGCTCCACCAGTACGTCGATGGCGATGCCGTTCTCGGCGTGCATCATGATCAGCCCGCCGTTGCCCGAGGCGCGCTGCATGGCCCGCAGGATCTTCCCGTCGTCGCTGTAGAACACCCCGGGATAGGCCATGAACAGCTTGAACGAGGTGCAGCCCTCCTCGACGAGGAGGTCCATCTCCTTCAGGGTGTGCTCGTTGACGTCGGCGAGGATCATGTGAAAGCCGTAGTCGATGGCGCACTGCGCATCGGCCTTGGCGTGCCAGGCGTCGAGTCCTTCGCGCAGCGAGTGGCCCACGCTCTGGACCGCGAAGTCGATGATGGTGGTGGTGCCGCCCCAGGCGGCGGCGCGGGTTCCGGTGGCGAAGGAGTCCGAGGCGAAGGTGCCGCCGAACGGCATCTCCATGTGGGTGTGCGCGTCAACTCCGCCCGGAACGACGTACTTTCCGGTGGCGTCGATCGTGCGGTCGGCGCTCCATCCGGCGGCCGCCTGGCTGCCGTGCGCGGCCAGCGCGGCGATCCGGGGGCCCTCGATGAGGATGTCGGCGTGCACCTCGTCGGCGGCGGTGATCACCAGTCCGCCGCGGATCACGGTACGTGCGGTACGGCTCATGGCGTGGCCTTCCCCTCTCGCAGTCGCTCGGTCGCGGTGCGCAACGCGTCCTGAAGGATCCCGGCGCCCTCCTCGGCCTCGGCGACGGTGAGGGTGAGCGGCGGTGCGACGCGCAGCACGTTGCCCTCCCTGCCGCCCTTGCCGATCAGCAGTCCGCCTTCCCTGGCGGCCTCCAGCACCGCGGTGGCCGCCTGCGGCGAGGGGTCCTCGGTGCCGGGCGCCACCAGCTCCACGCCGAGCATCAGGCCCCGGCCGCGTACCTCCCGTACCAGCGGGGAGGCGGCGGCGATCGCGGACAGCCGGGCGGCCAGCAGTCCGCCGACCCGGCGGGCGTTGCCCTGGAGGTCGTGCTCCAGTAGGTACTTGAGGTTGGCGAGGGCGCCCGCGGTGGTGACCGGGCTGCCGCCGAACGTCGAGATGGAGTTGGCGGTGAGGCAGTTCATCACCTCCGCCCGGGCGACGACGCCGCCCATGGACAGGCCGTTGCCGATGCCCTTGGCGAAGGTGAGGATGTCCGGCGGTCCCGACTGGCTGTGCGCCTGCCAGCCCCAGAAGTGCTCGCCGGTGCGTCCCCAGCCGGTCTGCACCTCGTCGCTGATCCACAGGATGCCACGGGGTGCGAGGACTTCGCGGAACGCGGCGAGCAGCCCGTCCGGCGGCGCGGTGAACCCGCCCACGCCCTGGATGGGTTCGGCGATCAGTGCCGCGACCGAGCCGCCTGCCTGCCCGAGGACGTCCTCCAGGTCGGCGACGCAGGCGGCGATGAACTCGGCGTCGGTGAGCTGGGCGTAGGGGCCGCGGCTGCGGACCGCACCGTGTACGTAGAGCGTCTGCAGCGGTGACAGGCTCGTCGGCGACCAGGCGGTGTTGCCGGTGACGCCGACGGCGGAGAAGGAGCGGCCGTGGTAGCTGTTGCGCAGCGCCAGCACCTGGTTGGAGCGGGTGTGACTGGTGGCCAGCAGCAGTGCGGTGTCGTTGGCCTCGGTGCCGGAGGTGGTGAAGAAGACCCTGGCGTCGGGAATGCCGGACAACCGGGCGATGTGCTCGGCGAGTTCGACCGCGGAGCGGTTCAGGTACAGCGTCGAGGAGTGCAGGATCCTTGCGGCCTGCTCGCTGACCGCCCGGGTGACCTCGGGCAGGGCGTGCGCGGTCATGGTGGTGAGGATGCCGCCGAAGAAGTCGAGGTACCTGTTGCCTTCCGCGTCCCAGACGTGGCGCCCCTCGCCGTGCGTGATCTCGATGGGCTGCCGGTAGTACGTGGCGAGCCAGTCGGGCATGACGGCGCGGTGACGGGCGTGCAGGCTGGCGTGGTCGCCGTTGCTGGGTGCGGATGTTTCGGTCATGGCCGTCATAACGATCACGGCTCCACAAGGTCGCCGTAGGCGTCTGGCCGGCGGTCCCGGTAGAACGCCCACTGCTGCCTGACCTCTTCGATCATCGCGAAGTCGAGGTCGCGCACGACCAGCTCCTCTTCCTTGTCGCTGGCGGTGTCGCCGACGAACTGCCCGCGCGGGTCGACGAAGTACGAGGTGCCGTA
Source organism: Streptantibioticus rubrisoli (assembly GCF_024436055.1). GTDB lineage: Bacteria > Actinomycetota > Actinomycetes > Streptomycetales > Streptomycetaceae > Streptantibioticus_A > Streptantibioticus_A rubrisoli. The sequence goes on from NZ_JANFNH010000012.1 coordinate 16,714, forward strand.
GAAGTCGTCGTCGCCGTAGATCTCGTGTCCGACACGGTTGATGGCGGCGACGAAGTACTCGTTGGCGACCGCGGCGGCGGGCTGCTCCAACTGCCACAGGTAGGCGGACAGTCCACGGGAGGTGGCCGACGGGTTGTAGACCAGCTGCGCTCCGGCGAGGCCGAGGGCCCGCCAGCCCTCGGGGAAGTGGCGGTCGTAGCAGATGTAGACGCCGATCCTGCCGACCGCGGTGTCGAAGACCGGCCAGCCGAGGTTGCCGGGCCTGAAGTAGTACTTCTCCCAGAAGCCCTTGACCTGGGGGATGTGGTGCTTGCGGTACTTGCCGAGGACGGTGCCGTCGGCGTCGATGACCGCGGCGGTGTTGTAGTAGAAGCCGGTCTGCTCCACCTCGAAGACGGGGGCGACGATCACCATCCCGGTCTCGCGGGCCAGCGCGGACATCCGGCGGATGGTGGGGCCGTCGGGGACGGGCTCGGCCCAGCGGTAATGCTCGGGCTCCTGGACCTGGCAGAAGTACGGGGCGTTGAAGACTTCCTGGAAGCCGATCACCTTGGCGCCCTGTGCGGCCGCCGCGCGGGCGTGCGCCTCGTGCTTGGCGATCATCGATTCGGTGTCACCGGTCCAGGTCGCCTGGACCAGTGCGGCGCGTACAACTGTGGCCATTGGGCAGCTCCTTTGACGCGACGTCACGCAGGGGTCTACGTGCGTAGACGGTATGAGCGGCCAGCTCACCGTGACAAGACCGCTGCGCGGGAAAGAAAGCATCCCCGGGGACCGCGGCCCCCGAACCCCTCCGCGGACCCGGGTCCCGTGCCCCGCGGACTCCGGACCCACCCCAGATCAACAGGGAAACTTGCAAGTTCACCTGTCGATAATTTACCGTGGGAGCATGGCACGAAAGGCGGCACACGACACCGACACCGCGACGGAACTGTCCGTGGTCATCGGGCAGTTGATGCGGCGGCTGCGGGCGGAGTCCCCGGAAGGGGCGCTCACGCCGACGCAGCGATCGGTGATGGGGTGGCTGGACCGCGACGGGCCAGCCACCACCGCGGCACTGGCGCGCGCCGAACACGTTCGTCCGCAGTCCATGCGGATGACCCTCGGCGCGCTGGAGGAGCAGGGCATAGTGACCCGCGCCCCGCACCCCACCGACGGCCGCCAGGTGGTCTTCTCCCTCACCCCGGACGGCCGCAAGGGCCTGACCTCGGTGCGGCACGCCAAGGAGAGCTGGCTCGCCGAGGCCATCGCGGGCGTCCTGGACCCCGCCGAGCGGCGCACCCTGAACGAGGCCATCGCGCTGCTGAAGCGGCTAGCCGAGTCGTGACACGCACCGGAACCCGCACCGCGGCAGCCCGCTCGGGCACCGGTGAACAGGCGGGGTTCGGCCCGAGGTTCATCACCCCGCTGCTGCTCGGAGCCGTACTGAACCCGGTCAACTCGACCATGATCGCCACCGCGTTGGCGGCGATCGGCACCGATCTGCACGTGGGCGCCGCGCAGACCGCCTGGCTGATGGCCTCCCTCTATCTGGCCAGCGCCATCGGCCAGCCCGCGATGGGCCGGTTGGCCGACCTGCTCGGGGCACGCCGGGTCTTCCTGGCCAGCCTGGTGCTGGTGTGCGCGGCGGGCGCGGTGGGCGCCCTCGCTCCCAGCCTCGGCTGGCTGGTGGTCTCCCGGATGCTGCTGGGCCTGGGTACCTCGGGGGCGTATCCGGCGGCGATGGCGCTACTGCGGGCGGAGTCGGAGCGGCTGGACCGTCAGACCCCGCGCACGGTGCTCGGGCTGCTGTCGCTGGCCGGGCTGTCCAGCGCGGCGGTCGGCCCGGTGCTCGGCGGGGTGCTGACGGCCACCCTGGGCTGGCGGGCGATCTTCGCGGTGAACATGCCGTTGGCGGTGGTCGCGCTGGCGCTGGCGGCGTTGTGGCTGCCGGGCGGCAGGCCCGCCGGGTCGCCGCGGGCCACGGCGGCGCTCGATCCCGTGGGCATCGCGCTGTTCGCCGCCGCGCTCACCGTCACCACGGTGTTCCTGATGCGGCTCGACCACCCGCGCTGGCCGCTGCTGCCGGTGCTCGTGGTCCTCGGTGCCGTGCTCACCTGGTGGGAGCTGCGCCGTGCCGTCCCCTTCATCGACCCGCGCATGCTGACCCGCAACCGGGCGCTGGCCGCCACCTACCTACGGCACGGCATCGCCTATCTGGTCATCTACTGCGTGATGTACGGCTACTCGCAGTGGCTGGAGGAGGCCCATGGCATCTCGGTGTTCGACACCGGTCTGGTGATGCTGCCGATGTCGGTGGCCGCCGCGGTCTGCTCGCTGCTCGGCGCTCGCACCAAGGGCATCCGGGCCCAGCTCACCCTGGCCGCGGCGCTGCTCGCGGTGGGCAGCGCGGGGCTGCTACTGGCCGGAGCCCACACACCGCTGGCGGTGGTGCTGCTGATCGGCACGGTCTTCGGCCTGCCGCAGGGCCTCACCTCCACCGGCAACCAGGCCGCCGTCTACGTCCAGGCGCCGCCCGGCGGCACCGGCGCCGCGGCCGGACTGCAGCGCACCGCGCAGTACCTCGGCGCGATCGTCGCGTCCAGCCTGATCGGCCTGTTCTACGGGTCGCGGGCGACCGATGCCGCGCTGCACGGCATGGCCGCCACGGCGGGCGCGCTGAGCGTGCTGCTGCTCGCACTGACCATCGCCGACCGGGCGTTGCGCGCCAGACGCCACTGACCCGGTCATCCCCAACCGCACGACGACGAACGGAAGTAGGCACCGTCCATGCCAGCAACGGCACTTGACCCCCGGACCGCGCTCGTCCTGATCGACCTGCAGAAGGGCATCGTCGCCCTGCCCTGTGTCCACCCCAGCGCCGAGATCGTGGAGCGCGGCGCGCGGCTGGCGGCGGCCTTCCGCGCCAAGGGCCTGCCGGTCGTCCTGGTGAACGTCGCGGGCCGCGCGCCAGGCCGCACCGACACGCCGCTGCCGGACCGCGAACTGCCCGCCGACTGGGCGGAGTTGGTCCCGGAACTGGGTCGGCAGCCGCAGGACATCACCGTCACCAAGCAGCAGTGGGGCGCGTTCCACGGCACGAATCTCGACCTGGAGCTGCGCCGCCGGGGCGTGACACAGATCGTGCTGGCCGGTATCGCGACCAGCGTCGGCGTGGAGTCCACGGCCCGTGGCGCCCATGAGCACGGCTACCACGTGACCGTCGCCACGGACGCGGTCACCGACATGAACCCGGACGCCCACCGCAACAGCGTGGAGCGGATCTTCCCGATGCTGGCCGAGACCGACAGCACGGAGGCGATCATCAAGCTGCTGGGGTGAGCGCCCGGGTGGGAGTGGGGTTCTCCCCACTCCCACCCCGCGTGCTGCCGGGATGTCCCGGCCGGGCCTGTCGCGGACACGATGGTCCGCATGGTGCACAGGATTCAACACGCGGCCGTCGGACTGGTGGCGCTCGGAGCAGCCGTGGTCCCGGCGGGCTCGGCGAGCGCCGCGGCGCCCCTGCACGGGGTGTGGCGGATGGACGGCTACGGCACGGTGCTCAGCGTCGAGCACGGTCAGCTCCGCACGTTCCAGACGACGGCCGTCGGTTGCCTTCCGGGTGAGGTGGCCCAGCAGTCGGGACCACCCGCCAGGGACGGCTCGGTCACATACACGACGTCCCACGAGGACCTCTACACCGTTCGGCCGTCGGCCCGGCCGGACAGCGCGGCCTTCCAGGTGGCCGGATCTCCGGGCGACCGCGGGCTGCGGCGGATCAGCGCCCTGCCCACCGCGTGCGCGCACAAGGCGCCGTCCGATCCGGTGGCGGTGTTCGAGACGTTCTGGCGGACCTTCGCGGAGAACTACCCGTTCTTCGCCGCCAAGGGCGTCAACTGGCAGGCGGCGCACGTCCGTTACCGCCCGCGGGTCAGCGCCCACACCTCCGATGACCAGCTCTTCACCGTCCTGCGGGACATGGTCGCGCCGCTGAACGACGCGCATGTTCATGTGTCCGACGGGGGCTCCCGGTACTTCGGCCAGGTACGGCCGGGAACGGTGGTGCCCAGCCCGGCGCTCGACGCCAAGGTGAAGGCGTACGTCAAGGACCGTGACCTGCGCGGTCGACCGCTGACGGAGTTCGCGGACGGCCGGATCAGCTATGCCGATCTGCCCAGTGGCCTGGGGTACCTGCGCGTCTCCGGTTTCGGCGGCTACACGGCCGACCGCAACGATCCGTACGCCGCCAACGAGAAGGCACTCGATCAGGCACTGGACACGGTGTTCAGCGCGACGCGGGCAAAGGACCTGAAGGGGCTGGTCATCGACCTGCGGGTGAACGGCGGCGGCTCCGACGAACTGGGGCTGCGCATCGCCTCCCGGCTGACGGACCGCCCCTACCTCGCGTACGCCAAGCGGCACCGCGACGACCCGGACGACCCGGCCCGGTTCAGCCGACCGCAGCCGATCACCGTGCGCCCGGCCGACGCCCCGCGCTACACCGGCCCGCTGGCCGTACTGACCGGAGGATCGACCGTCAGCGCCGGAGAGACGTTCACCCAGGCGCTGATCGACCGACCGGGGAAGGTGGTCCGGATCGGTGAGAACACCCAGGGCGTGTTCTCCGACGTCCTGGACCGTGAGCTGCCCAACGGCTGGAGCTTCGGACTGCCCAACGAGGAGTTCCTGACCCGCGACGGGCGGACCTTCGACGGCCGGGGTGTTCCACCGGACATCCGCGAACCGGTCTTCACCGCCGGGGAGTTCGGCCACCGCCGTGACGCGGCGTTCGACACGGCGGTGGCGCTGCTGGGCTGAGTCAGGGCTTCCCGGACGGCCAGACGACCATGGCCGAGCCGCCGCCGCGGCGTACGGTCTCGGCGGCGGCGACCCACCGGCCGTCCGGCAGGCGCTGGACACCGGTGGCGGCGCCGATCTCCGGGTTGAGGGTGAAGTGGTGGCCGATCTTCTCCAGCTCACCGCGCAGTGGGCTGTTGTAGAGGCCGGGCTCCAACTCGGTGTTGGCGGCGTTGCGTTGGCTGGCGCGCGGCGCGGCGATCGCGTCCACCAGCGGCAGCCCGCGGTCGACATGGCCGAGCAGTACCTGGAGCACGGTGGTGATGATGGTCGCGCCGCCGGGCGATCCGATCGCGAAGTCCGGCCACCCGTCCTTGAGCACGATCGTCGGGGAGATCGAGGAACGCGGACGCTTGCCGGGACCCGGCAGGTTCGGGTCGGGGACGGCCGGGTTGGCCGGGGTGAAGTCGAAGTCGGTCAGCTCGTTGTTGAGCAGGAAGCCACGGCCGGGCACCACGATGCCGCTGCCACCGGTCTGCTCGATGGTGAGGGTGTACTCGACGACGTCGCCCCACCGGTCGGCCACCGTTAGGTTGGTGGTGTTCTGGCCCTCGTACGTGGTGGGTTCCGCGGTGCCGCCGTGGTCGCAGCCGTGCGACGGGTGGTAGGGGTCGCCGGGCGGCAGCGGGCTGGTGAGGACCGCGTCGGACTTGATCAGGCAGGCCCGCGAGTCGGCGAACCGGCGTGAGGTCAGGCCGCGGGTGGGCACGTTGACATACGCCGGGTCACCGACCCAGCGGCCCCGGTCGGCGAAGGCGATCCGGCTGGCCTCGATGAAGTGGTGCAGGTACTGCGCCGGGCTCATCCCGGCGAGGTCGTACCGCTGGAGGATGTTCAGGGCCTCACCCATCGTGGTGCCGCCCGAGGATGACGGCGCGATCCCGTACACGTCGAGGCCGCGGTACGCCACATGCGTCGGCTGCCGGTACCGCACCCCGTACGCGGCCAGGTCGGCGGCGCTCAGGTCACCGGGGCGGACCTTGCGGGTCGCGGTCGGGCTCACCGGCGGATGGTGGACGGTGCTGACGATGTCGGCGCCGATGTCGCCGCGGTAGAGGGCGCCGAGGCCGCGTCGGCCCAACTCCCGGTAGGTGCGGGCCAGATCGGGGTTGGTGAAGGTGGAGCCGACCACCGGCAGCTTGCCGCCGGGCAGGAACAGCTTGGCGGTGGCCGGGAAGTCGGCGAACCGCGCCTGGTTGGCGGCGGTCTGCTGGCGGAACGTCTGGTCGACGGTGAAGCCGCGTTCGGCGATGCGCTCGGCCGGTGCGAGCGACTGGGCCAGTGAGCGGGTGCCCCAGCGGTCGAGGGCGGCCTGCCAGGTGGCGGGGGTGCCGGGGGTGCCCACGGAAAGGCCGCTGGTGACCGCCTGGTCGAACGGGAGCGGCTTGCCGTTCTCCAGGAACAGGCCGCTGTTCGCGGTGCGCGGTGCGGTCTCCCGTCCGTCGATGGTGGATATTCGGTGGGTCCTGGCGTCGTAGTAGACGAAGTAGCCGCCGCCGCCGATACCGGCCGAGTACGGCTGGGTCACCCCGAGCGCGGCGGCGGTGGCGACGGCCGCGTCCACCGCGTTGCCGCCGTGCCGCAGGACGTCGATGCCGACCGCGGAGGCGTTGGCGTCCACGCTGGAGACGGCGCCGCCGTAGCCGACCGCGACCGGCGACTTCACCGGGGCGGCGACGGGGGTGCCAGCCGCCGCCGGCGTGCCCGCGGCGAGCGTGGCGAGCACGGCGCCGGTCGCGGCAAGTGCCGTTATTCGGCGGCGAGTTGTCGATCCTGCGGCAGGACCCATGCGTACCTCCAAGCGAACGACAGGGCCGGGAGCCTACCGGCGGGACAGGAGCGACGACAGGGGGGCGGCGGCCGCCGCGGTGATGTTTCGTCCGGCTGTAACGTTCCGCGCCCTTGGGTCACGTCAGGTCGGCACCTCACGTCAGGCCGACGCCACGTCAACTCGCCATCGCGATGACCAGCCACATGAACCCGGCGCCCGCGAGCGTGCACAGCAGCGTGGACAGCGAGGGGTGCGGGCTGTGTGCCTCGGGCAGGATGTCGCAGGTGGCGAGATAGCACAGGAACCCGGCGAAGAACCCCAGGTACAGCCCGAGCACGCCGCGTGGGAGGGTGACGCCCAAGGTGGTGGCGGCGCCGACGACGGGCGCCACGGCATCGCAACCGAGCAGGGCGAAGGTCCGACGGCGGTCGTTCCCGTACAGCCAGGTGACCGTGTAGGTGTTGAAGCCGTCCGCGAAGTCGTGGGCGATGACGGCGAGCGCCACCACCGCGCCGACGGTCGCCCCGGTCTGGAAGGCCGCGCCGATGGCGAAGCCGTCCATGACGCTGTGTGCGATCAGGGCGCTCGCCGCGGCGATCCCGAGGGCCCGCGGCGGCGCGCGGTCGTGCCGGTAGCGGTGGGTGTGGGCGGCGTACTCGCCCTCGTGGGCACGGCGGACGGCGACCGCGCGCTCCGCGGTGTGGATGGCGAGGAAGCCCGCGACGAACAGCAGCAGCGCAGCGGGTACGCCGAACACGTTCGCCGGTTGGGCGCGGAGGGCCTCCGGCAGCAGGTCGAAGCCGACCGCGCCCAGCATCAGCCCGGCGGCGAACCCCAGGACGAGATGGCGGCGATCCCCGATGCGGTGTGCCACCGCGCCGCCGAGCAGGGTCATCCAGAACGCGCCCACAGCGACCATTACTGCCATGGGGTCATGATCCGGCCACGCCGGGGGGTCGGCGCTCGGGCGTGGGCCGTATGGGCGGCGCGGCGGCTACTGATGCGTGGGTACGGCCTGCCGCGCCGCCCGGATGGGTCAGTCGAAGACGCGCGAGGCGAGGGTGGCGCGCTCCTCCTGCGGGATGGAGGTCCAACGGGTGCCGCGGATGGCGCCTTCGAGCGCGAAGAGGGTGTGACCGCGGGCGTCCTCCGGCAGTTCCGCGCTGATCTTGGCGTACGCCGCCTCCGCGCCGAGCCGACGCAGTTCCGCCGCGTCGCACACCCCGGCTTCGCGCAGCCGGTCGGCGAGGATCGCACCGATGTTGGGGAGTTTCTCCAGGGATTCCATGTCGTATCTCCCGGTCTGGGTGGTTCGCGGGGTCCTCTGCGCCATGATGCCCGGCTCCGGGCCCGATCCCGTGGATGCGGGGCCGACCTGACGCCCGATCCGGCGGTCTTGTCGGGCGTCGGCGAGTACGGCAGCGTACGGGCGACGGTGATCACAAGTGCTCATGGATGATCAGGAGAGGGCGATTCGATGGCACGGACCAGACGAGAGCGGTCACTTTCCGGCGGGCGACGGTTGCCTTTCGGGCGACCGCTGTCCTTGTGGCCATTACTGTCCCTTTGGCCGTTACTGGCCGCGCTCGGTGCCGCGGCGGCGCTGGCGCTCGGCGGGCTGAGCGCGCCCGCCTCGGCCGCGGCGGCACCGGGACCGCGTTCGAACCCGGCGGTGGACTACCAGGATCCGGTGTCCGCCCTGCCGCCGGTCAGCCGCCCGGCCACCCGGCACTGCACGGTGGAGGTGATGCGCCATGACTTCGGCGACAACCTCGCCGATCCCCCGTTCAGCACCACCGTCACACCGCCCAGCCGTTGCGCGGGTCCGTGGACGAAGGTCGTCATGGACTGGTCGGGCAGCGTCAAGGGCCGCCAGTACGACCGGCTCGCCGGGGTGTGGCTGGGTGGCGCGGAGATCTTCCGCACCAGTACGGCCGAGCCTGACGAGGACGGCGTCAACTGGCATGTCGACAAGGACATCACCGAGTTCATCCCGCTGCTGAGGAGCCCTCAGCAGCTCCAGGTGGAGCTGGGCAACGTGGTCAACTCCACCTACACCGGCGTCTACCACATGCGGCTGAGCTTCACCTACTACCTGGCCGACGCCCGGCATCCGGCCGCGCGCACCGCCGACCAGGTGATACCCGTCGACCGGCACGACCCTAAGAGCGCGCCCTGGTTCGAGCTGGGCAAGGGCCAGTCGGCGACCACCTCGGTGTCGCTCCCGGCCAATCTGACCCGGGCCCGGCTGGAGCTGTACGCGCGCGGCGGCGGGTGCGACGAGCAGTGGTTCACCGCCGTACCGGACGACCTGGCCAGGACCGCGCCCGACTACCTGTGCGGCGGCGGTCCCTACCGTGAGGTGCTGGTCTCGGTGGACGGCCGTCCGGCCGGGCTGGCACAGCCGTATCCCGTGGTGTACTCGGGCGGCATCGTGCCCACGCTGTGGCGGCCGATCCCGGCCATCGACCAGTTCCGCACCGAGGCCTACGACCTCGACCTGACCCCGTTCGCCGGTCAACTCGCCGACGGCAGGCCGCACTCGCTGACCATCACCCCGTATGACGCCAACGACACCTGGACGGTGGGCGGTTCACTGTTCCTGGACACCGACCACGGCCGGTCCCACACCGGCGGCGCGGTCACCGCGGACTCGCTGGGCGCGGCCCCTCGGGTGGCGACCACGCAGACCAAGCGGGCGGACGGCGGTACGGATGTCGCGGTGGACGTGCACCGCGACTGGTCGATCAGTGGCTATGTCGACACTTCCGGTGGACGGGTGGTGACCACCGTCGAACAGCACCTCGGGTACCGCAACACCGACGCGGTCTCCAAGACCGGCCAGCGGCAGGTGGTGCGCCAGACGGACACCGGGGCCACCACGGTGCGCACCGCTGGTCCCGGCCGCGACCAGCGGACCGCCGTGCGGCACTCCTGGGCGTACCCCATCGACGTGGACAGCGACGCGGTCTCCAACGTCGACTACAACAACTACGACCTGCGCGCGGCGGTGACGCAGGGGCGCACCGAGACGGACGCCGTACGGTCCGGCCGCGGTGGCTGGCACGTCACGGCCGTCTCGGACGACCGGCTGACCGCCACGGGTGAACTCGCCCGCAAGGCCGGGGCGGTGCTGACGGCGGACGGCACGTCCGTTGAGCACTATCGGGGTGCGGACGATTCCGGGTTCTGCTACGACCGTCTGCTACGTGCCGCGCACGGGTGGATCACGTCGGACTCGGGCGGGCTCTGCGGGTAGGCGCTCCGGGCTCCGCTGGGTGGGCGGGGGCTCGGCTGGATGGGGGGAGGGGCTCCGCTAGGCGTGCGGGGGGCTCCGCTGGGTGGGTGGCGATAGGCCGTCGATCGTCTGCGGCACGGTTGTGGCTGGTCGCGCCCACGCGGCGGAGCCGCACATGAACACAGCCCCGCGACCCTTCAGGGCGCCGCCAACCGCACCCTCAATGGCCTTCGGCCGCCTCGGCGTGGACCTGGGCCAGTTCCGGAGTGCCCCCGGTCGCCCAGGCGTGGCCCGCGGCGACCACGTCGATCTCCCGGCCGGAGGCCAATCGCACCACAGGACGGCCGTTCGGCCAGATCTGCCAGACGGCGCCGGGCACACTGCGCACGATGACCGTGCCGAGGTACAGCCCGGCGTCGTTGCCGAGCCAGGAGAGGTTGTCCGGATCGTCCCGCCACTGCGGCGGCAACTGGTCGAGGGCCGCCAACGAGGCCGCGGTGTCGTCGAGTTCGACCCCGGCCGCCGACGCCTGTTCCCGCAACAGCTCGCACTCCGAGAGCAGTTCCGCGACACCTTCCTGGTCGACGGTGCCCGGGGCGGTGACGGACACGCCACGCGCGGTGCCGTGCCGCTTGCGCCATCTGTCGAAGAACGAGATATCCATACCGACAGACTGGCACCACCGGTCCGGGCGCGACGTCAGACGCGGCGATCAGATACGGACGCTGTACGCCTTGCGCAGCGTCTCGTGCACCGTCCATGTCGTCCGGTCGCCCTCGCGCAGCACGCACACATCGCCAGGGCCCACCTCGAACGTCGGGCCGTCCGCCACCTCGATCGTGGCCCGGCCGCTGAGCACCACGAACATCTCGTCGGCCTCGGTGTCGGTGACCGCTCCCGGGGTGATCTGCCAGATGCCGTGCGCCCGGGTGCCGTCCGGTGACTCCCACAGGACGGCGCCGGTCGCCTCGGGAGTGCCGGAGACGATCTGTGCCGGATCGAGCGGTTCCGGCGACAGTTCGGCGGCGGCGATGTGCAGGGCGAAGCTGGGCACGAGGGGACGGCCCGGGTCAACGGCGGTCATGGCCGCTCAGCGTACGCGGGTGGGCCGCGGCGCCGGGGCGGCACAGTGTGTGCGCTCCGGTACCCGTCCGTACAGGTCGTAAAGCGGCTACAGCTCCAGGTCGACCACGACCGGGGCGTGGTCGGAGGCGCCCTTGCCCTTGCGCTCCTCGCGGTCCACATAGGCGTCGCCGACTGCCTTGGCGAAGGGCGCGTTGCCGTAGACCAGGTCGATGCGCATGCCCTTGTTCTTGGGGAAGCACAGTTCCCGGTAGTCCCAGTAGGTGAACGGCCGGTCGTACTTCAGCGGGCGGGGCACCACGTCGGACAGGCCGGTCTCGCGCAGTGCGGCCAGCGCGGCGCGCTCCGCCGGGGTGACATGGGTCAGCCCCTCGAAGACCGACGAGTCCCAGACGTCGTCGTCGGTGGGGGCCACGTTGTAGTCACCGAGGACGGCGAACGGCCGGTCCCCGCCCGCGTCGTCGGCGACGGCCCGCCGCAGCGCCTCGAACCAGAGCAGCTTGTAGTTGTAGTGGTCATGGCCGACCTCCCGGCCGTTGGGCACATACACCGACCACACCCGCACCGCGCCGCAGGTGGCCGCCACCGCGCGCGGCTCCTGGCTGCCGTCGTAGTCCGGGCCGTCCGGCAGGCCGAGCACCACGTCCTCCAGCCCGACCCTGGACAGCACCGCGACGCCGTTCCACCGGCCGTTCGCGTTGACCGCCGCTTCGTAGCCCAGCTCGCGCAGCTGGTCGGAGGGGAACTGCTCCGCCGTGCACTTGGTCTCCTGTATGCACAGCACGTCCGTGCCGCTGTTCTCCAGCCAGGCCAGCAGCCGCGGCAGGCGGGCGGTGATCGAGTTGACGTTCCAGGTCGCGATGCGCAGTGCCATGTCCCGCAATCTACCGCCCGCCACTGACAGGCCGGACGGCTACGCCAGTTCCACGCTCTCCCCCGGCACGATCCTGCGGTGCTCGGCCCCGCCGATACCCGGGCCGGACGGTCCCAGGTTGCGGTTGTAGACCCCGTGCCCGGCGTCGTTCAGCAATCCGTCGTGGATCGAGTAGGCCTGTCGCGGACCGACCTCGCGCAGGTAGTCGACGACCTCCGAGAACTTGTTCCACGGAGCGTGTACCGGGAGCAGCAGCGTGCTGACGCTCTTGTCCGGCACCGTGAGCGCGTCGCCGGGGTGGAACAGCGAACCGTCCACCAGGAAGCCGATGTTGGTGATGCGCGGCAGGTCGGGGTGGATGACGGCGTGCAGTTCACCGTGCACCTCGATGTCGAAGCCCGCCGCTTGGAAGGTGTCGCCGTTGCCCACCGTGTGCACCCGCCCGGGGAAGGCGGCGGCGATCCGGTCGACGACGCTGCGCAGGGTCCAGATCTCGGCGGCCGGGTTGGCGTCGAGCGCGGCCCGCAGCCGGTCCTCGTCGAAGTGGTCGAGGTGCTCATGGGTGACCAGGATCGCGTCGGCGCCGACCGCCGCGTCCTGCTCACTGAAAGCGCCGGGGTCGATGACCAGGGTCTGCCCGCCCTTCTCCAGCCGGACGCAGGCGTGACCCTTCTTGGTCAGCTTCATGGTTGTCTCCCCTGTCAAGCCGTCCCGGGAACCGTTTCCCCAACATCATTTCACCGGGGCGCGGTCAGACCACGGCCCTGGCGGGGCGAGCCGATCCGGGTATCCGGCGAACCCTCAGCGGGGCAGTTGGGCGACCTCCCTGATGACCCGCTGGGCCACGGCGAGGGCGGAGCGGGCGGCGGGCACGCCGCAGTAGACGGCGGTCTGCATCAGCACCTCCTTGATCTCGGCGGGCGACAGGCCGTTGCGCAGTGCCGCGCGGACATGGAAGGCCAACTCGTCCAGATGGCCGCCAGCGACGAGCGCGGTGAGGGTGACGCAACTGCGGGTCTTGCGGTCAAGACCCGGCCGGGACCAGATCTCGCCCCAGGCGTAGCGGGTGACGAAGTCCTGGAAGTCCGCGGTGAGTTCGTCGGCTTCGGCCGCGGCCTGGTCCACGTGCGCGTCGCCGAGCACCTCACGGCGGATCCGCATGCCGGTGTCGTACGGGTCGGGCCGCTGCCCAGGCACGGCGGCTGACGGCTCGGGCACTACGGTCGGCGCCGCGGGCGGCGCCATCGGCGACGCGGCGGGCGGGGCGGCGTTCGGCGCGGCCGCCGGGGCGACGTTCGGCGCGGGTGCCACCGGCGGCGGGGGTACCGGCGCCGCGGGCGGCGGGGTGGTCAACGGCGCCAGTGCCGGGGCGGCGGCCGGGTGCGGCGGCGTGGGCTCGACGGGCGGCCGGAACGGGGGCGGGGTGGGCGTGACGGCACGGTCCTGCCAGGCGGTGGAAAGGTGCCGGACCACCAGATCGGTGAACGCCCTCGGCTGCTCCACCGGAACCAGGTGGGCGGCACCGGGCACCACCGCGAGCCGGGCGTCGGGGATGCCCGCGACCAGTGCGCGGGCCTCGGCGGGCGGTGTGGCCTGGTCCTCCGCACCGGCCACGACCAGCGTCGGGACGGCGACCCCGGCGAGTTCCGCCCGTACGTCATGGGTGGCCAGTGCCTCACAGGCGGCGATGTAGCACTCGGCGTCGGTGGTGCGCACCATCTGCACGCCCCACTCGACGATGGACGCCTGTGCGGTGCGGAAGGCCGGGGTGAACCAGCGCTCCGGGGTGGTCTGGGCGATCTGGGCGAGTCCACCGGACCGCACGACGACCCCGCGCTGCCGCCAGCCGTCGGGGGTGTCGAAGCGTGCCGCCGCGGAGACCAGGACCAGCGAGGCCACCCGGCACGGGCTGCGCAGCGCCAGGTCGAGACCGATGGCACCGCCGATCGAGCAGCCCGCGTAGCCGAACCGCTCGACGCCGAGGCCGTCGAGGGTGGCCAGCAGCCGGTCGGCCAGCTCGCCGACGGAGGGCGCGGGTTCCGCGGGGGCGCCGCCGTGGCCCGGCAGGTCGAAGCGGAGCACCCGCCAGTGCGCGGTCAGTTCGGGTATCTGCCGGTCCCACATGTGCCATGTGGTGCCGAGGGCCGGACCGAGCACGAGTACGGGGGCGTCCTGCGGGCCTTCGATCCGGTGCTGGAGGGTCTTCGGGTCAGTCACCCGGCCACGCTATCGAGGGAGCGGAATGAGCCGTTCAGCACCCCCGTGCCGGGCATGCCTCAGCGGAAGGTTGTGGTGGAAACGAGGTAGACGGCCGGTTTGTCGGGGTTGTCGAGGTTGACGGTGATCCGGTGCTCGGGCTTGTCGCCGTGGCCGGGCAGGGTGGCGCCCGCCCAGTCGTGTGCTGGCGAGAACTTCCAGCCGACCCGCTGGGACTGGTCGGCGGTGATGGTCACCGCGCCGCCCTTCAGGTCCTCGCGCCCCGCGCCCAACTGCGCCAGGAACGTGTCCAGTCCACCCGCGGTGGTGGTGAACTGTACGTAGAGCGAGCTGGTTTGCCACGCGTTGGACTCGAAGTAGGCGACCTTGGTGGCGTTGTACGGAATCGGCACCTGGTAGATGCTGCGCTGGGTCCGGGCGGGCCAGTCGTCCACCAGACCGGCCATCTCGGCCTTCAGCGACTTGGCGCCGTCGGTGTCCCGGCTCTGCACGGCGGCGACCGCGCCGTAGCCGGACGGGATCACGATCAGCAGGGCGACCACGATCCACTGCACCCAGCGGCGCCGTCCCCGCGGATGCCCGGTGGTGGCGGAGGTGGGAATCATCGTGCGTCCTCCCGGCCGCGCGGCACCAGCCGTGTGCCGAGCCCGGCGCGCTCGTAGCGTTCGACCCGCCGCCGGTTGGTGCGGCGGAAGCGGCGGGCGATCAGCCGGGCCAGGTCCGCGGCGCCCACCATGCCCGCCTCTGGCCCGAGTTCGGCCTTGACGATCCGGGCCTCCGGCCGGTAGCCGCGACCGGTCAGGGTACGCCGGAAGGCGTCCCTGGCCGGGCCGATCAGCAGGTCGTCGGCGGCGCTGACGCCTCCGCCGATGACGAAGCAGGACGGGTCGAGCGCGGCGGCCAGGTTGGCGATGCCGACGCCCAGCCACTGTCCGATGTCCTGGAACAGCTCGACGCACATCGCGTCGCCCTCGCGGGCCAGCTCGGTGATCAGCGGACCGGTGATCTCGCTGACGTTGCCGCCGACCCGGTCGATGATCGCCTGCGCCACCGGGGAGTCCGCGGCGGCCAGTTCGCGAGCCTCGCGCACCAACGCGTTGCCCGAGCTGTACTGCTCCCAGCAGCCGCGGTTGCCGCACGGGCAGCGGTGCCCGCCGGGCACCACCTGCATATGGCCGAACTCGCCCGCGACCCCGTACCGGCCCCGCTTGACCTGGCCGTCCTGAAGGATCGCGCCGCCGATGCCGGTGCCCAGCGTGATCATCACCAGGTCGTCCGCGCCGCGCCCGGCGCCGAACCGCCACTCCGCCCAGGCCGCGGTGTTGGCGTCGTTGTCCACCATCACCGGCACCAGCAGCCGCTCGGCGAGCTTGTCCCGCAGCGGTTCGTCACGCCAGGACAGGTGCGGTGCGAACAGCACCCGGGAGCGGTCGGCGTCCACCCAGCCCGCGGCGCCGATACCCACGGCGTGCACGTCATGCCGCTCGGACAGATCGAGCACCAGCTCGACGATGGTGTCCTCGACCACCTTGGGGCTCTTGGACTTGTCCGGGGTCTCGGTGCGCAGCTTCTCCAGGATGTTGCCGTCGGCGTCCACGACGCCCGCCATCACCTTGGTGCCGCCGATGTCGATGCCCACCGTGGGCACCCGGGGCGCGGTGAGATGGGAGCGGCGTTCGCGGCGGCCGACGGTCTGCAGGACGGTGGCTCGCGCCGCGCCCCTACGGTGGACGCGTTCGCGGTAGGCGCTCAAGGGGTCTCTCCGGGTCGGGGGCTCTACTGGGCGATTCTGCCTCATGCGCGGTCCGGTGAGCGAAGGCCGTCCGGTCGGCTCAGCTCATGGCTGAGCTGTTCCAGCTCGCTGCCGCCCGCCATCTGGCGGGTCAGCTCCTCCAGGGTGATCTCCGCCTTGGTGTGGCTGCCCGCCATCGTGCCGCGCTTGAGCAGGACGAAGCGGTCGCCGACCAGGTGGGCGTGGTGCGGGTTGTGCGTGATGAGCACCACGCCGAGGCCCGCGTCACGTGCCGCGGCCAGGTACTTGAGCACCACGCCGGACTGCTTGACGCCGAGCGCCGCGGTCGGCTCGTCCAGCACCAGGGCCTTCGCGCCGAAGTACACCGCGCGGGCGATCGCCACGCACTGCCGTTCACCACCGGACAGGGTGCCGATGGGCTGGTCCACGTCGCGCAGGTCGATGCCCATCCGCAACAGTTCGGCGCGGGTGGTCTCGCGCATCGTGCGCACGTCGAGGCGCCTGAGGGGGCCGCGGCCCTTGCGCGGCTCGGAGCCGAGGAAGAAGTTCCGCCACACCGGCATCAGCGGGACGACCGCCAGGTCCTGGTAGACGGTGGCGATGCCGCGGTCCAGGGCCTCGCGCGGTGAGCCCAGCCGGACCTCCTCGCCCTCGATCCGGTAGCTGCCGCCGTCGTGCTGGTGCAGCCCGGCGACGATCTTGATGAGGGTGGACTTGCCCGCGCCGTTGTCGCCCAGCACACAGGTGATCTCCCCCGCGCGCACGTCGAGGCAGACGCCTTCGAGGGCCTTGATGTTGCCGTAGAACTTGCTGATGCCTTCCAGCTCGACCAGTGGCGTCATGTGCTGGCCTCCGCGCGTTTGCGTACCCAGTGGTTGAGCAAGGTGGCGAGCAGCAGCATCGCCCCGAGGAAGAACTTGAACCAGTCGGGGTTCCACTGGGCGTAGACGATGCCCTTGCTGGTCATGCCGAAGATGAACGCGCCCACGGCCGAGCCGATCGCCGAGCCGTAGCCGCCGGTCATCAGGCAGCCGCCGATGACGGCCGCGATGATGTAGAGCAGTTCGTTGCCGACGCCCTCACCGGACTGCACCACGTCGAACGAGAGCAGCAGATGCTGGCCGGAGATCCAGGCGCACAGCGCCACCGCCATGTAGAGGCCGATCTTGGTGCGCGCCACCGGAACGCCGACCGCCCGGGCCGCGTCGGCACCACCGCCCACCGCGAACACCCAGTTGCCCGCCCGGGTGCGCAGCAGCACCCAGGTGGCGACCGCCACCAGGGCCAGCCACCACACGATGGTGACCTGCAGGTCGACCGAGCCGATGGTCAGGTGGGAGGCGAACACCGCGCGGGCGGAGTCGAAACCCTGCATGTCGGAGATGCTCTTGGTGGCCACCGTGCCGCTGATCAGCTTGGTGCAGCCCAGGTTGAGTCCAGTGAGCATCAGGAACGTGCCGAGGGTGATGATGAAGCTCGGCAGCCTGGTGCGGGTCAGCACGAACCCGTTGAAGAACCCGATGGCCAGCGTGACCAGCAGGGAGACCCCCACGCCCACCCAGACGTTGGCGGTCATCTGGTAGCTGAACATCGAGGAGAACAGCGCGGAGGTGGTGACCATCACCCCGGCCGACAGGTCGAACTCCCCGCCGATCATCAGCAGCGCCACCGGCACCGCCATGATCCCGATGGTCGACGAGGCGTACAGCACGGTGCCTAGGCTGGACGGCTGGAGGAACGAGTCGGCGACGAAGGAGAAGAAGAGGAACACCGCGACCGCCCCGACCACCGAGCCGAGTTCGGGCCGGGCCAGCAGGCGGCGCGGCAGCGAGCGCCGCACCAGGCGCTCGTCGAGGGTGGCCTGGGTCATCGGGTCCCCCGCTGGGTGTACTGGCGCAGCGCGTCCGCGTCGTCCCTGGTGACGATCTGCGGGCCGGTGAGCACCGGCTTGCCGCCGCCGAGGGCGTCGCGGTTGTACTTGTACAGCCACATCAGGTCCACCGCCTCGTACCCCTGCAGGTACGGCTGCTGGTCGACGGCGAAGCCGAGGCTGCCGTCGGACAGGCCCTGGGCGACCTGGGCGTTGAGGTCGAAGGTGTCGATCTCGGCGCTGCTGCCCGCCTGTTGCCTGGCCTTGACCGCGGTGGCGGCGAACGGCGCGCCGAGGGTGACCACGGCGTCGACCGACTTGTCGGACTGCAGCTTGGCCTGGAGCGCGGACTGCACGTCGGGCATGTTGGTGCCGTTGACGTAGAGGTTCTCCACGGTGCCGTGGAAGGACTGCTTGACTCCGGCGCAGCGCTGCTCGTGGCCGACGTTGCCCTGCTCGTGCAGTACGCACAGGGCGTGCTTCCTGCCGCGCTTGTCGAGCTCGTCACCGACCGCCTGCCCCGCGATGGTCTCGTCCTGGCCGACGTGGGTGAGGGCGCCGAACGCCTTGGACTGGTCGGCGCCGGAGTTGATGGTGATCACCGGTATTCCGGCCCGCTCGGCCTTGGCGACCACGTCCTTCATGGCGTCCGGCTTGGCCAGGGTGACGATCAGCCCGTCGACGTGCTGGTCGATGGCGGCCTGGACCAGTTGCGCCTGCTGGTCGCTCTGGTCGCTGGCGGAGTACAGGAAGTTGACGTTGTCCTTGACGGAGGCCTGCTTGGCGCCGTTCTGGACGATGTCCCAGAAGGTGTCCCCGGCGCCGGAGTGGGTGACCATCGCCACCGTCCACCGCGGGGTGGTGACCGCCTTGCCGTTCGCGGCGGCCTGCTTGGCCCGTTCCTCCGCGCGCAGACCCCCGGTGCTGCTGCACCCCGTCACGGTCGCGGCCATCACGGCCGTCATGATCGCGATGAGCGCGCACAGCCGCCTTTCCACCCTCGCCACTGCTTCCTTCGCCTTCCTCGGGGACCCGCCAGCCGTCCATTGTCCCTGACGCGGCGGAAACCCGAGATCAGGGGCGTACCAGCAGCTGGAACTCGAAGGCGTAGCGGGAGGCGCGGTAGATGTGGGTGCCGTACTCCACCGCCCTGCCGGTGTCGTCGTAGGTGGTGCGCTGCATGGTCAGCAGGGCGGCGCCCTCGGGCTCGGTGAGCTGCTCGCCCTCCTCGGCGGTGGCGTTGCGGGCGCCTACCGCCTGGCGGGCGCTGTGCAGGGTGATGCCCGCGGCGCGCATCAGCCGGTACAGGCCGGTCTCCTCAAGGCGTTCGCTGTCCAGTTCCAGCAGCTGCGCGGGCAGGTAGTTGCACAGGTACGCCATCGGCTCGCCGTGGGTGAGGCGGAGCCGTTCGATCACCTGGATCTCGCTGCCCTCGGCGACCCCGAGGGCGGCGGCGACCTCGGCGGAGGCGGGCTCGGTCTCGTTGCGCAGCACCCGGGTGGCCGGGCTCTGCCCGGCGGCCTGGAGGTCGTCGTACAGGCTGCTCAGTTCCAGCGGGCGCTTGACCTGGCTGTGCACCACCTGGGTGCCGATACCGCGGCGGCGGACCAGCAGGCCCTTGTCGACCAGGGACTGGATGGCCTGGCGGACGGTCGGCCGGGACAGGCCGAGCCGCCCGGCCAGTTCGATCTCGTTGCCCAGCAAAGAGCCCGGGGCGAGTCGGCCGTGCTCGATGGCGCTCTCCAACTGCTGGGCGAGTTGGTAGTAGAGCGGCACGGGGCTCGACCGGTCCACCGCGAAGTCAAGGCTTACGGGCTCAGGCTTGGGCACGGGCCGAGAATATCCATCGGTAAAGCTGACAGGAAAGTCTGACATCACATTGTCCTGACATGTTCCCTGGGCAGGGTCCCGATCGGGGAGGGCATCTCGGCCCTGACGGCGGTCACAGGTGGTGGCGCCGGGTCGCCAGCTGCCGTTCGTACTCCTCACGTGCCTTGACGGCGGCGGGCCGGGTCGCGGTCTCGGCCACCGGCACGTCCCACCACGCCTCGGCACCCGGTGTGGTCGGTGCGCGGCCCGCGGCAGTCTCGGTCTCGACGTACACACACGTCGGCCGGTCCGAGGCGCGGGCGGTGGCGAGGGCGGCGCGCAGTTCGCGGACGGTCGCCGCGCGGATCACGTCCATCCCCAGGCTGGCGGCGTTGGCGGCCAGGTCGACCGGCAGCGGTTCGCCGTCGTAGGAGCCGTCCTCGGACCTGAACCGGTAGGCGGTACCGAAGCGTTCGGCGCCGATCTGCTCGGACAGCCCGCCGATGGAGGCGTAGCCGTGGTTCTGGATCAGGACGATGTTGACGCCCACGCCCTCCTGGACGGCGGTGACGATCTCGGTGGGCATCATCAGATACGTGCCGTCCCCCACCAGCGACCACACCGGCCGGTCCGGCGCGGCCAGCCGCACGCCGATCCCGGCGGGGATCTCGTAGCCCATGCAGGAGTAGCCGTACTCCAGGTGGTACTGGCGCGGGGAGCGGGCCCGCCACAGCTTGTGCAGGTCGCCGGGGAGCGAACCGGCCGCGTTGATGATCACGTCCTCGTCGCCCACCACCGAGTCCAGCGCGCCCAGCACCTGGGTCTGGGTGGGCCGGGCGTCCTCGTCATCGGCCGCGTAGGCGGCGTCCACGATCCGCTCCCAACGGGCCTTGCCGGTACGGTACTCGGCCTCGTACGACGCATCGACGCGGTGGCCGCCGAGGGCCTCGGTGAGCGCCTGGAGTCCGGTACGGGCGTCGGCGACCAACGGGATGCCGCTCAGCTTGTGGGCGTCGAAGGCGGCGACGTTGAGGTTGACGAAGCGCACCGCGTCCGCCGCGAACAGGGTGCGGGAGGCGGTGGTGAAGTCGGTGTACCGGGTGCCGACGCCGATCACCAGGTCGGCGGTGCGGGCCAGTGCGTCGGCGACCGCGGTGCCGGTGTGGCCGATGCCGCCCACGTCGCCCGGGTGGTCGTAGCGCAGCGAGCCCTTGCCCGCCTGGGTGGAGGCCACCGGGATGCCGGTGGCGTCGACCAGCGCCCGCAGCGCCTCCTCCGCCTCGCTGTGGTGGACGCCGCCGCCCGCCACGACCAACGGCCGCCGGGCGGCCCGGATCGCGCTGACCGCCGCCGCCAGCTCCACCGGGTCGGGGGCCGGGCGGCGCACCCGCCACACCCGCTCCGCGAAGAACTCCTCGGGCCAGTCGAACGCCTCGGCCTGCACGTCCTGCGGCAGCGCCAGGGTGACCGCGCCGGTCTCGACCGGGTCGGTGAGCACCCGCATCGCCTCCAGCGCCGCCGGGATCAGCGCCGCCGGACGCATCACGCGGTCGAAGTAGCGGGAGACCGGCCGCAGCGTGTCGTTGACCGAGACGTCCCCCGCGTACGGCACCTCCAGTTGCTGCAGCACCGGGTCGTTGGCGCGGCTGGCGAAGATGTCGCCGGGCAGCAGCAGTACCGGGATGCGGTTGATGGTGGCCAGTGCCGCGCCGGTGACCAGGTTGGTGGCGCCCGGGCCGATGGAGGTGGTGACCGCCTGGGTGGACAGCCGGTTGGACTGCCGGGCGTAGCCGACCGCCGCGTGCACCATGGCCTGCTCGTTGCGGCCCTGCAGGTACGGCATCGCGGACCGGCCGGACTCCAGCAGCGCCTGCCCGAGCCCCGCCACGTTGCCGTGCCCGAAGATTCCCCAACAGGCACTGATCAGCCGGGACTTGCGGCCGTCCCGCTCGGTGTACTGGTGGGCCAGGAACTCCACCAGGGCCTGGGCGACGGTGAGCCGTCGTGTGGTCATCGCTCTTGCGCTCCTTTGGAAGCGGCGGGATACAGGGGGAGCCGGGGGTCGACGGGCTGGCCGGCCCAAGTGCCGCGGATCCAGGCGTGGTCGGGGTGGTCGCAGATCAGCCACTCCCGCTCGGCGCCGGGACCGGCCATCACGTTGAGGTAGTACATGTCGTGGCCGGGTGCGGCGATCGACGGCCCGTGCCAGCCGTCGGGGATCAGCACGGTGTCGCCGTGGCGCACCTCGGCGAGCACGTCCGGGCCGACGCCGTGCCCGGAGGGGGTCACCCGCTGGTAGCCGACGCCCGGCGTGCCGTGCGCGGCGGCGATCTCGAAGTAGTAGATCTCCTCCAGTTGGGACTCCTGGCCCGGACGGCATTCGTCGTGCTTGTGCGGTGGGTACGAGGACCAGTTGCCGCCGGGGGTGAGGACCTCCACGGCGATGAGCCTGTCGCACTCGAACACGCCTGCCGCGGCGAAGTTGTTGACCTGGCGGGAGCAGTTGCCGGTGCCGCGCAGTTCCACCGGCACGTCCTCGGCGGGTCCGTAGCGGGCGGGCAGCCTGCGCTCGCAGCGAGCACCGGTGAGGGCGAACCGGCCGCCCGCGCCGCTGGCGATCTGGGCGTGCGCGTCGCGCGGCAGATAGGCGAAGTCGGTGACGGAGCTGAACACGCTGTCCCTGCCGCGCAGTTCGAAGGCGCGTCCCTCGGTCACCACGGTGCAGCCACCGCTGAGCGGCAGCACGATCCACTCGCTGTCGCCGGTGGCCAGCGAGTGCGAACCGCCCGGCGGCAGTTCGAGCACCCGCAGTGCGGAGTAGCCCCAACCGGCTCGTTCGGGGTCGATGTCCACCGTGTACGGGCCGTCGGCGGTGCTTGCGGCGGTGCGGTGGAATTCCTGGGAGTCGCAGGTCATGGTTCTCAAGTCTCCTGACCGCTGGGCGGGTTCACAGCAGTCCGACGGCGGTGTCGACGGCGGCCTCCACGCTGCCGCGCGCCGGGTACAGCAGTGAGCGGCCGACGACCAGGCCCTGCACGGTGGGCAGCCGCAGCGCCTTGCGCCACTTCTCGTACAGCCCCTCCTGGTCCCGGCCGACCTCTCCGCCGAGCAGTACGGCGGGCAGCGTGGAGGTCTCCATGACGGCGGCCATGTCGTCCACGTTCTCGGTGACCGGCACCTTCAGCCAGGTGTAGGCGGAGGTTCCGGCGAGGCCGGAGGCGATGGCGATGGATCTGGTGACGGCCGCCGCGCTCAGGTCGTTGGTCACCTTGCCGCCCACCCGGCGGGAGATGAACGGCTCCACGAAGACCGGCAGCCGCCGCTCGGCCATCTCGTCGATGGTCCGGGCGGTGGAGTACAGGGTGCTCACCGACCCGGCGTCGGCGTAGTCGAGGCGCAGCAGCAGCTTGCCCGCGTCGAAGCCCAACCGGGCGATGTCCTGCGCGCGGTGGCCGGTGAACCGGTCGTCCAGCTCGAACGAGGCTCCGGCCAGGCCGCCGCGGTTCATCGAGCCCATCACGACCTTGCCGTCGAGCGCGCCGAGCAGCAGCAGGTCCTCCAGGATGTCGGCGGTGCCCAGCACCCCGTCCACACCGGGCCTGGCCAGCGCGGTGCACAACCGTTCCAGCAGGTCGACCCGGTTGGCCATGGCCAACTCGTACTCACCAACGGCGAGCGCGCCGCGCGCCGGATGGTCGGCGGCGATGATCATCAGCCGACCGCTCGGTCCTATCAGAGGCCGACGGACCCTGCGCGCGGCGGCTTCGGCGATGGCCTCGGGGTGCTGGGTGCGCACCTTGACGAGGTCGCTGATGCTGATGCTCAAGGGGTGCTCGCTTTCACGTGGGGCAGTGGGTCAGCCATGCGCGAGGAGGTCCTCGACCTCGGACTCGGTGGGCATGGCGGAGGAGCAGGCGAGCCGGGCGGCGACCAGCGCCCCGGCGGCGTTGGCGTACCGCATCACACGGTCCAACTCCCAGCCGGCGAGCAGCCCGTGGCACATCGCGCCGCCGAACGCGTCGCCCGCGCCGAGGCCGTTGACCACCTCCACCCGCACCGGCGGCACCTCGGCGGACCGGCCGTCGCGATGCACGGCCAGCACGCCCCTGGGCCCCTGCTTGACTACCGCCAGTTCTACTCCTGCCGCCAGCAGGGCGCGGGCGCAGGCCCAGGGCTCGCGGACGCCGGTGGCGACCTCGCACTCGTCGAGGTTGCCGACCGCGACGGTCGCGTGTGCCAGCGCCTCGGCGTAGTACGGACGCGCTGTCTCCCTGGCGTCCGGACCGTCCCAGAACATCGGCCGCCAGTCGAGGTCGAAGACCGTGGTGCCGCTCTTGCCGCGGGCGCGCAGCGCGGTCAGGGTGGCCGAGCGGCTGGGCTCGGCGCACAGTCCGGTGCCGGTCATCCAGAAGACCCGGGCCGCACGGATGGCGTCCAGGTCGAGTTCGGCCGGGTGGATCTCCAGGTCGGGGGCCTTGGGCTGGCGGTAGAAGTACAGCGGGAAGTCATCGGGCGGGAAGATCTCGCAGAAGGTGACCGGGGTGGGGTACCGCTCGACCGGGGTCACCCAGCGGTCGTCCACCCCGAACTCCTTCAGCGCCTGGTGGACGTAGGTGCCGAACGGGTCCTGCCCGGTGCGGCTGATCACCGCGCTGCTCCGGCCGAGCCGGGCGGCGGCCACCGCCACGTTGGTCGCCGAGCCGCCCAGGAACTTGCCGAAGGTCTCGACCTGCGGCAACGGCACGCCGGTCTGCAGTGGATAGATGTCCACCCCGACCCGGCCCATCGTGATCAGGTCGTACGGCTCGGTCATGGGCATGGCTCCTCGTGGTCCGTCATGCGCCGGTCCGAACGCCCGGCCGAGTCAGGTCTAACGGCTGCGCGCGGCCATTGTCAACGCTTTGTCATTACATTCGAACGTCCTAACCCCGACGGAGCCCTCACCCCGTCACGTTGGCGTTATCCCGTCGTTACGTCGAGATGAACTGATGTCATAACAAACCCTTGACAGGGCCCTCGGTACGAGGTTGGCTCCGCTGTGCAACGGGCCGTGTTGCCCCGATCCGCCTTCCCTCCCCGCAGCTCCCCCTTCCCCGCAGCGAGGTATCAGGACCGATGGAAAGTTCCGCCACACCCCGCAGAGCAGCCGCCCTCGCCGTACTGGCGGCGAGCACCCTCATCCTCGCCGGATGCGCCAGCAGCTCCGGCGGCAAGAAGGCCGCAGACACCGCCGACGGCATATCGGCGGGCCACGCCAACACCCCCCGGATGAAGGTCGCGATGATCACGCATCAGGCCCCGGGCGACACCTTCTGGGACCTGGTGCGCAAGGGCGCCCAGGCCGCCGCCGCCAAGGACAACGTCCAACTCGTCTACTCCTCCGACCCCAACGCCGCCAACCAGGCCAACCTGGTGCAGAACGCGATCGACCAGAAGGTCGACGGCATCGCGGTGACCCTGGCCAAGCCCGACGCGATGAAGAACGCGGTGGCCAAGGCCGAGCAAAGCGGCATCCCGGTGGTCGGCCTGAACTCGGGCATCGACGTCTGGAAGCAGCAGGGCCTGCTGGAGTACTTCGGACAGGACGAGAGCATCGCGGGCCAGGCGGTCGGCGACAAGCTCAACCAGCTCGGCGCCCACCACGTCGTGTGCGTCGTCCACGAGCAGGGCAACGTCTCGCTGGAGGACCGCTGCGCGGGCGTGAAGAAGGACTTCAAGGGCACCACCGACCTGCTGTACGTCAACGGCCAGGACATGCCGTCGGTGAAGGCGACCATCACCGCCAAGCTCCAGCAGGACCACTCGATCGACGAGGTGGTCACCCTCGGCGCCCCCTTCGCGCTCACCGCCACCCAGTCGGTCTCCGACGCGGGCAGCAAGGCCAAGGTGGCCACCTTCGACCTCAACAAGGACCTGGTGTCCGCCGTGCAGGACGGCAAGGTCCAGTTCGCCGTCGACCAGCAGCCGTACCTGCAGGGTTACCTCGCGATCGACGCGCTGTGGCTCTACAAGAGCAACGGCAACTACAGCGGTGGCGGCACCGCCCCGGTGCTGACCGGCCCGGCGTTCGTGGACAAGGGCAACGTCGCGGCCATCGCCAAGTTCGCGCGGAACGGGACCCGGTGATGACGATGACCCAGCAGGCCGCGTCGGCGGCCGACGCGCAGTCGGCCCCCGTACCGCCCAGTACCGACGGCCGAACCGCCCAGCGCTCACCGGCTCGCAGACTGCTGGCCCGGCCGGAGGTCGGCGTGGCGGTCGGCGCCATCGCCGTGTTCCTCTTCTTCTTCGCCGTGGCACCGACGTTCCGGCAGGCCGACTCGATGGCCACGGTGCTCTACCAGGCCTCGACCATCGGCATCATGGCGCTGCCGGTGGCGCTGCTGATGATCGGCGGCGAGTTCGACCTGTCAGCCGGGGTCGGGGTGGTCAGCTCGGCACTGACCGCCAGCATGATCAGCTACCAACTCACCCAGGACGTCTGGGTGGGCGTGGTCGTGGCGCTGGTGTTCTCGCTGGCGGTCGGCGCGTTCAACGGCTATCTGCTGGTGAAGACCGGACTGCCGAGCTTCCTGGTCACACTGGGCACCTTCCTGATGCTCCAGGGACTCAACCTGGCGGTCACCAAGCTGATCACCGGCAATGTCGCCACCGACTCGATCAGCGACATGAACGGGTTCAACCAGGCCAAGGCGGTCTTCTCCTCCGACATCACCATCGCGGGGGTGTCGGTCAAGATCACCGTGTTGTGGTGGCTGGTCTTCGCCGCCCTCGCCACCTGGGTACTGCTGCGCACCAAGTACGGCAACTGGGTCTTCGCCGTGGGCGGCAACAAGGAGAGCGCGCGGGCGGTCGGCGTACCGGTGACGTTCACCAAGATCACGCTGTTCATGGCGGTGGGCTTCGGCGCCTGGTTCGTCGGGATGCACCAGCTGTTCGCCTTCGACACCGTGCAGTCGGGTGAGGGCGTCGGCAACGAACTGCTCTACATCGCCGCCGCGGTGATCGGTGGCTGTCTGCTCACCGGCGGCTACGGCTCGGCGATCGGCACGGTCATCGGCGCGTTCATGTTCGGCATGGTCACCCAGGGCATCGTCTACGCCGACTGGAACCCCGACTGGTTCAAGCTGTTCCTGGGGGTCATGCTCCTGGGCGCCACCCTCATCAACCTGTGGATCCGCCGTCAGGCCACCCGGAAGTGATCACCATGGCAACCAAGGAAACCTCCGGCACCACCTCGCCGCCCATCGTCGAGCTGAGCGGCGTCGGCAAGTCGTACGGCAACATCCGCGCGCTGCACGGGGTGGACCTCACCGTCAGCCCCGGCCAGGTGAGCTGCGTGCTGGGCGACAACGGCGCGGGCAAGTCCACCCTCATCAAGATCATCTCAGGGCTGCACCAGCACTCCGAGGGCGAGTTCCGCATCGACGGCGAACCGGTACGGCTGGGCTCGCCGCGCGACGCGCTGGACCGCGGCATCGCCACCGTCTACCAGGACCTGGCCACCGTGCCGCTGATGCCGGTGTGGCGGAACTTCTTCCTCGGCTCCGAGCTGACCCGGGGCCGCTGGCCGCTGCGCCGGTTGGACATCGCGCTGATGAAGAAGACCGCCGACGAGGAACTGCGCAACATGGGCATCGTCCTGGACGACCTGGAGCAGCCGATCGGCAGTCTGTCCGGCGGCCAGCGGCAGTCCGTGGCGATCGCCCGCGCGGTGCACTTCGGCGCCCGGGTGCTGATCCTGGACGAGCCGACCGCGGCGCTCGGCGTCAAGCAGTCCGGTGTGGTGCTCAAGTACATCGCGGCGGCCCGGGAACGAGGGCTCGGCGTCATCTTCATCACCCACAACCCGCACCACGCCTACATGGTCGGCGACCACTTCACCGTGCTGCGGCTGGGCACTTTGGAGCTGAGCGCGGCACGCGCCGAGGTCGGCCTGGAAGAGCTGACCCACCACATGGCGGGCGGCGCCGAACTGGCCGCGCTCAAGCACGAGTTGGCCCAGGTGCGCGGCGTCGACACCGACGAGCTGCCGTCCGCCTCCCTCGGGGCGCAGTGATCACCAGGGCGCCTCGCCCCCTGACCTTCGTTCTTGACCCCGCCCCTGAACCGGCAAGGAGAGCACCGCAGATGACCACCAGCTCCGCCCCCGTACTGGACCGCATCCGGGTCGGTTCGGCACCCGACTCCTGGGGGGTGTGGTTCCCCGACGACCCGCAGCAGGTGCCCTGGACCCGGTTCCTGGACGAGGTCAGCCAAGCGGGTTACGAGTGGATCGAGTTGGGGCCGTACGGCTATCTGCCCACCGACCCCAAGCGGCTCACCGACGAACTCGCCCGCCGCTCGCTGAAGGTCTCCGCCGGAACCGTGTTCACCGCGCTGCACCGCGGCCCGGCGGTCTGGGACGCCACCTGGACGCACGTCGCCGAGGTCGCCGAGCTGACCCAGGCGATGGGCGCGCGGCACCTGGTGGTCATCCCGTCCTTCTGGCGGGACGACAAGACAGCCGAGCTGATCGAGCCCAGCGAGCTGACCGGTGAGCAGTGGGGCCATCTGACCACCGGCATGGAGCGGCTCGCCCACGAGGTACGGGAGCGCTACGGGCTGGACATCGTGGTCCATCCGCACGCCGACACCCACATCGACACCGAGGAGCATGTCGTCCGCTTCCTCGACTCCACCGACTCCGACCTGGTCAAGCTGTGCCTGGACACCGGCCACTACGCCTACTGCGGCGGTGACAGCGTCAAGCTGATCCACACCTACGGCGAGCGGATCGGCTATCTGCACCTGAAGCAGGTGGACCCCGACATCCTCACCGACGTGATCGCGAACGGGGTGCCGTTCGGCCCCGCGGTGAGGCGCGGCGTGATGTGCGAGCCGCCGCGCGGAGTGCCGGAGCTGCCCCCGGTGCTGGAGGCGGCGCAGGGCCTCGGCGTGGATCTCTTCGCGATCGTGGAACAGGACATGTATCCGTGTCCCGCGGACCAGCCACTGCCGATCGCCCAGCGCACGCGGCGTTTCCTCCGCTCGTGCGGGGCCTAGCCCCCGCCGGGCGGGCCGGAGCGGCGACAACGGGTTCCACGGGGGCAACCCCCCGGATCCCGCTCTCCTGGCCCCCGACAAGCAACCCGTAGGCCCCGGAAGGACGAACCAGAGCAATGCACAACACACTCGGCGTAGCCGTGATCGGTACCGGACGGATGGGGGCCGACCATGTGCGCCGTATCGACGAAGTGACCAGCGGAGCGCGCGTCGCCGCCGTGGTGGACATCGACGCCGACCGCGCCAAACGCATCGCCGACCGCATCGAGGGGTGCACCGCCTACACCGACCCGGCCGCCGCCATGGCCGCCCCCGCCGTGGACGCGGTGCTGATCGCCTCCCCGGGACCGGCGCACGAGGCCGCGCTGCTGGCCGCGTTCGAGCGCGATCTGCCCGTGCTGTGCGAGAAGCCGCTCACCCCGGACGCGGCCTCCACGCTGCGGGTGCTTGAGGCCGAGCAGCGGCTGGGGCACCGCAGGGTGCAGGTCGGCTTCATGCGCCGCTACGACGCGGAGTACCTGCGGCTGAAGTCGCTGCTGGCCGGGGGCGAGCTCGGCCGCCCGCTGATGGTGCACAACCGGCACCGCAACGCCTCCACCCCGCCCGGCTTCACCAACGCCATGCTGATCAACGACTCGGTCGTGCACGAGATGGACACGACCCGTTGGCTGCTCGACCAGGAGATCACCGCCGTCACCGTGCTGCGCCCGACCCCGTCCGGCAACGCGCCGGAGGGCCTGGACGACCCGCAGTTCGTCATCTTCGAGACGGACGGCGGCGCGCTGGTGGACACCGAGATCAACGTCAACTGCCGCTTCGGCTACCAGGTTCAGGCCGAGGTGGTCTGCGAGCGCGGCACCGCGCGGATCGGCGAGGCGCACTCGCTGCTCACCAACACCGAGGGCCGTTGGGGCGGCAGCATCGCCCCGGACTTCGTGGAGCGGTTCGAGGAGGCGTACGACCGCGAGGTGCAGAGCTGGGTCAACGCCACCCGGCGCGGCGAGGTCGTGGGTCCCAGCGCCTGGGACGGCTACGCCGCGGCGGCGGTCTGCGAAGCCGGGGTGCGGGCGCAGACCGAGGGCCGCAGGGTGCCGGTGGAGATGATCGAACGCCCGGCGCTGTACCGCTGAACTCCCCTGACGGCACACCTGATTGAGGACCGCCATGCGAATCGGACTTGTGGGCACCGGCCGGATCGGCTCGTTCCACGCCGAAGCCCTGCGAGCACTGCCCACCGTGAGCGAGTTGGTGGTGGCCGACGCCGATCCGGCCCGGGCCGTCGAGGTCGCCGCACGCGTCGGGGCCCGGGCGACCGGGTCGGTGGACGGCCTGTTCGCCTGCGGGGTGGACGCGGTGGTGATCGCCTCGGCCACCTCGGCGCACGCCGAGCTGATCACCCGCGCCGCCCGCGCCGGTCTCCCGGCGTACTGCGAGAAGCCCATCGCGCTGGACCTGGCGGGCACGCTGCGCGCGCTGCACGCGGTCGAGGCCGCCGGAACCATGTTGCAGATGGGCTTCCAGCGGCGCTTCGACGCCGGATACCTGGCCGCCCGCGCCGCCTACCGGGACGGAAGGCTGGGCCGGGTGCACACCATCCGGGCCGTCACCTCGGACCCCGCTCCGCCGCCGCCGGAGTTCCTGCCGCTGTCCGGCGGGCTGATCAGGGACTGCCTGGTGCATGACTTCGACGCGGTGCGGTGGCTGACCGGTCGCGAGGTGGTGGAGGTCTTCGCCCGCGGCTCGGCCGGTGGCGCGGCGTTCTTCCGCGAGGCGGGCGACGTGGACACCGCCGCCGCCCTGCTCACCCTGGACGACGGCACCCTGGTCACCGCGACGGCCACCCGCTACAACGGCGCGGGCTATGACGTGCGGATGGAACTGTCCGGTGAGCGGGAGCAGTTCGTCGTCGGCCTGGACGACCGCACCCCGTTCACCTCCGCGGAACCCGGCGGTCCGGCGGGACCGGAGCGGCCGTGGACCGGATTCCTCGAGCGCTTCGAGAGCGCCTACCGGGCGGAGTTGGCCGCGTTCGTCGAGGCCGCCGCGGGCCGGGCCGCCAACCCCTGCTCGGGGCGCGAGGCGCTGCACGCCCTGCTGGTCGCCGAGGCGTGCGAACTGTCCCGGCTGGAGGGCCGCCCGGTGCAGTTGGAGGAGATCGCCAAACAGCTGTGAAGGAGAGGAGGGGGACGCCGTCCCCCTCCTCCTCGCGCTCAGCTGGGCAGCAACTCCTCGATCGCGGCCGCGAGTTCCTCCGACTCCGGGTCGGTACGCGGCCGGAACCGTGCGGCCACCGTACCGTCGGGGGCGATCAGGAACTTCTCGAAGTTCCACTGGACGGGTCCCGCCTCGCCCTCGGAGTCGGCGAACCGGGTCAGTTCGGCGTACAGCGGCTGCTGGTCGGCCCCGTTGACGTCGGCCTTCGCGTAGAGCGGGAAGCTCACACCGTAGGTGGAGGAGCAGAAGGTCTCGATCTCCTCGGCGGTACCCGGCTCCTGGCCGCCGAACTGGTTGCAGGGGAAGCCGAGGACCGTGAAGCCACGATCGCCGTAACGCTTGTGCAGGCGCTCAAGGCCCGCGTACTGCGGGGTGAGACCGCACTTGGAGGCGACGTTGACGATGAGCAGCGCCTTTCCCCGATGGTCGGCGAGCGAGCCGGGCTCACCGGCGAGGGTGCGCAGCGGAATGTCGTAGAGGTTGGCCATGCCGCGATACTAGGACCTCCCATCGGGCGTGAACCGAACCGGCAACCGCCGCGGGCCGCGGATCAGCATGCCGTCCCGCCAGGCCAGGGCCGCCGGGTCGGCGTCCAGGGCGAGGTCGGGGCAGCGCTCCAGCAGCGTGCGGATGGCGATCCGGGCCTCCAGCCGGGCCAGCGGCGCGCCCAGGCAGTAGTGGATGCCGTGGCCGAAGGCGATATGGCCACCGGCGGGTCGGCGGATGTCGAAGCGGTTCGGCTCGGGGAAACGGTCCGGATCGCGGTCCGCGTCGGCGAGCGCGACCAGCACCAGTTGCCCGTCACCGGGGATGACCGTGCCGCCCACCTCGCAGGGCTCGGTGGTGAAGCGGTACGTCGGGGTCTCCACCGGGCCGTCCCAGCGCAGCATCTCCTCCACCGCGTTGTCGATCAGCGTGAAGTCGGCGCGCAGCGCGGCCAGTTGGCCGGGGTGGGTGAGCAGGGCCAGTACGCCGTTGGAGATGAGGTTGACCGTGGTTTCGTGCCCCGCGACCAGCAACAGCCAGGCGGTGCCGCGCAGTTCGTCGGGTGAGAGCCGGTCACCGTCCTCGTCGGTGGTGCGGATCAGCGCGCTCATCAGGTCGTCGCCGGGGTGCCGCCGTTTGCCGTCCAGCAGCCGCTCCAGGTAGCCGGTCAGCTCCTGCGCCGCCGCGGACCGTACGGCGGGGTCGGTGGCCGACAGCGCGGTGTTGGACCAGTCGCGGAACGCCACCCGGTCGAGCGTCGGCACCCCGAGCAGTTCGCAGATCACCGAGATCGGCAGCGGGAACGACAGCGACTCCACCAGGTCGGTCCGGCCGTCCGGTGCGGTCAGCATGGTGTCCAGCAGGCCGTCGGTGATCTCCTGGACCCGCGGGGCCAGGCCCTGGACCCGGCGCGTGGTGAACTCCCTGACCACCAGCTTGCGCAGCCGGGCGTGGTCCGGCGGATCGGAGTTGAGCATGTGCGGCCCGGCGGCCGGGCTGGTGAGCGGGAAGTCGGCGGCGGCCATCTTCCACTGCTTCGACAGCCGCGGATCGGTCAGCGCGGCGCGTCCCGCCTCGTAGCCGACGACCAGCCATGCCTCGGCGCCCTCGGGTATTCGCACCCGGTGCACCGGACCGCGTTCGCGCAGCGCCGCGTAGACCGGATAGGGGTCGCGGACGAAGTCCTCGCCCAACGCGGCCAGATCGATCACTTCGTGTTCCCCCACCACACGCCCTCTCTTCCGGAACTCGCGACAGGCTAACGTCCAACAAGGGTCCGGCGAACGGCAGTTGTGGCCGAACCCAGGCTGCTTACTCCACGGGCTCGGCGATACGGCCGAGCAGGTCGGCCACCCGCTTGGCCACCGTCTCCCGGTCGCCCTCCACCAGCGGGGCGCCCAGGCCGCACGCCACCGCACCGGCGGCGAGCCATCGCGGTGCGGTCTGCGGGGTGATGCCCGCGGCGGGCAGCATCGGCGCCTGCGGCAGTACGGCACGGACGTCCGCCAGCCAGTCGGGTCCCACGGCGGAGGCGGGGAACACCATGACCGCGTCGGCGCCCAGTTCCATGGCGCGCACGATCTCGTTCACCGTCGCCGCGCCGGGGAAGACCGGTATCCCGTAGCGGTGCCCGGTGGATATCACCTCGGGGTCGAGGTTCAGCGCGGTCAGGAAGCGGGCCCCGGCGTCGACCGCCATCCGGGCCGAGGCACCGTCCAGCACCGTGCCCGCCCCGATGATCGCCTCGTCACCGACCTCGCGCACCAGTGTGGTGACCGCCTCCAGCGCGAAAGGAGTGGTTAAGGAGATCTCCAAGGTGGTGATCCCGGCGGACAGCAGGGTGTCGGCCATCCCGGCGGCATGGTCGTAGCTGTCGGCGCGGATGGTGGCGAGGATCCGCTGGGCCAGCGCGGCCCGAGTGATCTCCCAGCGGTACACGGCGGTTCGCCGTCCTTTCCTGTTCGGCCCAAGGGCTGGTGGTCGCCAAGAGCCGGTCCCCTAGAGGGACCGCCTCTTCGAGAAGGCTAGCGGTCGCCACCGACAACGCCCCGGCCGGAAACGGCCCGCGGCGGCCCGGCCGCACGGACCCGGCCGCCTCCGTCGTACGTCCAACGGCCCCTGCACGCACGGGAGTTCCCGGCACCGGCGGCCGCCTGCCGCGGTGGTGGCGGTCTTCGCCGCGTACGCGGTGAGCCGCTACCGCTTCCGCGGGCGGCGGGTGTTCACGGTGACGGTGCTGTCCACGCAGACGTTCCCGGGGATCCTCTTCCCCGTGATGGCCAACGACACCACCCGCACCCTGGCCGTGGGTCTCCGGGCTACGCCAGTCAGACCGATGTGTACTGGGACCAGGTTATGGCGGCCTCGCTGGTGGTGAGCGTGCCCGTCGTCGCCGGGTTCCTGCTGTTGCAGCGCTGTCTGGTCGCCGGTCTGACCGCCGGTGCCGTCAAGTGAACTCACCGGAAGGGTTGTTGTGACCGAACACCTTGTGGACGACCTCGCCGCCTTCCCCGCCGACTTCCTTTGGGGGGTGGCGACCGCCGCGTACCAGATCGAGGGCGGGGTGCGGGAGGACGGGCGCGGCCCGTCGATCTGGGACACCTACTGTCACACGCCCGGCAAGGTGGCGAACGGCGACACCGGAGACGTGGCCTGCGACCACTACCACCGCTGGCGCGAGGACATCGCGCTGATGCGGGAGCTGGGCGTGACCGCGTACCGGTTCTCCATCGCCTGGCCGCGGGTGGTGCCGCTCGGTGACGGCGAGGTCAACCGGGCGGGGCTGGACTTCTACGACCGGTTGGTGGACGCGCTGCTGGACGCGGGCATCACGCCGTTCCCGACGCTCTACCACTGGGACCTGCCGCAGGCACTACAGGACCGGGGCGGCTGGCCGAGCCGTCAGACCGCGGAGCGGTTCGGGGAGTACGCGGCCGTGGTGGCCGGGGCGCTCGGTGACCGGGTGCGGGACTGGGCGACGCTCAACGAGCCGTTCTGCACGGCCTGGATCGGGCATCTGCAGGGGCAGATGGCGCCGGGCCTGGCCGATCTGACAGCGGCGGTGCGCGCCTCGTACCACCTGCACCTCGGACACGGCAGGGCGGTCGCCGCGATCCGGGCGGCGGTGCCGGACGCCCGGGTCGGCATCGTCACCAACCTCAGCCCCTACGAGCCCGCCACCGACCGGGAGGCCGACCGGGCCGCGGCGGTGCGCGCCGACGGACACGGCAACCGCTGGTGGCTGGATCCGCTGCACGGGCGCGGCTACCCACCGGACATGGTCGAGGTGTACGGCGTGGAACTCCCCGTGCGGCAAGGTGACTTGGCGGCCATCGCGGCGCCGCTGGACTGGCTCGGCCTCAACTACTACTTCCGCGTGGTGGTCGCCGACGACCCGACCGGGCAGGCGCCGTACGCCCGCCCGGTGTACCAGCCCGGTGTGCCGCGCACCGCGATGGACTGGGAGGTGTATCCGGGGGGCCTTGAGGCGATGCTGGTGCGGCTGACGCAGGAGTACGGCGCCCGCCGCGTCCTGGTGACGGAGAACGGGGCCGCGTACCCGGACACCGTCGGCCCCGACGGCCAGGTCGACGACCCCGAGCGCACGGCCTATCTGGCCGCCCATCTGGCGGCCTGCGCCCGAGCGGTACGGCGCGGCGTGCCGCTCGGGGGGTACTTCGCCTGGTCGTTGCTGGACAACTTCGAGTGGGGGTACGGGTATGAGAAGCGGTTCGGGTTGGTGCGGGTGGACTACGCGACGCAGTCGCGGACGGTGAAGGCCTCCGGCCGCCAGTACGCCAAGCTCATCGCCGCGCACCAGCGGCGGACGCGGGGGGCGTTGCGGTGAGTTCTGACACCGCAGGTCCGCGCCATCGTGGTTGCTCGCCGTCGCGGCGGAAAACCATTTGGGGGCAAGCCCCACCCCCCGGGGCGGGCCTCCTACAACCGCGCGGCGCGTTCGCGCAGGCGCGTCGCGCCGGTCTCGGTGAGAGAACCGTACAGACGCAGCCGGGCCACGCCACCGTCGGGGAAGATGTCAAGGCGGACGTGGGTCGCCGCCGGTGCGGCCACCACGAAGCGGTGCACCGTGTCCGGCTGGAGCCGGGTACGCGGCAGGATCTCGAACCACTCGTCGGGGTTGGACGCCGCGTCCAACCCGTGAAGCGCCGCCCAACCGGCCGAGTTGCCCTTGTAGCAGCCGGTGTCGATCTCCACGGCGCGGATCTCGGCGTGCTCGGTGAGCCGGTAGCGCACCCAGTCATGGGCCTTGTCGCGGCGCCGCCGGGTCTCCCAGCCGTCGTCCATCTTGCGGGAGCGGCCGGGCAGGATGGTGTTGACGGGCGGCGAGTAGAAGCGGTCGGAGGCGTCCTCCGCGGTGCCGCCGTTCTCCAGCGCGACCACGTCGAAGGTGCCGAGCACGGCGAGCCACTCGGGGTCGGGCACGACCTCGCCGTACACCCGCAGCCGGGCTATGCCGCCGTCCGGATGCTGGTTGAGCCGCAGGTGGGTGAAGCGGCGTTCGGTGTCCACCTCGAAGGCGTTGGCGGCGTGCCCGCCGACGGGGGTGCGCGCGACGACCTCGGTCCACCGGGTGGACGGCGCCAGCAGTTCCTCGGGCGACGCGGACAGCGGCGCGGTGGTGGCCTCGACGCTGACGCTCTGCGGGTAGTTGCCGCGGAAGTGCGCGGTGTCCACGACGATGCCGCGGATCACACCGGGCGCGCCGAGCCGTATCAGCGCCCAGTCGTGGTCGGCGTCCACCGGATGCGGGCTGTCCGCGCCGGTGCCGCGGCGGCGGCGGGTCTCCCAGCCGTCCATGACCTTGCCCTTGTGCCCGAAGTGCTCGGGGTCGAACACGGGGCGCTCGGGCACCAGCAGGTTCTCCCGCTCGGCGAAGAACTCGTCGCTGGCGGCGATGACCCCGGCACCGAGGCGGCGGTCCGCGAGGTCGGCCAGGTGGTCGAACGGAACCTCGGCAGCGCGGTAGTCGGCATACGGATCGCCGCCACCGTACGGCTTGGCGTCGCCGGTGAAGCGAGTGACCTGCGTCATGCATGCTCCTTGTCGTGTTCGCGTGCGAGCAGCCGCCCGCGGGGTCGGGCGGTCACCCCGTGGTCGGCGATGAGCTGTCCGCGCAGCCAGGTGGCGCGCACCACGCCGTGCAGGGTGCGGCCCGCGTAGGCGGTGACCTGGTTGCGGTGGTGCAGGGCCGCGGGGTCGACGGTGAAGGTCTCCTCGGGGGCGAGCACCGCGAAGTCGGCGTCCCGGCCGGGCGCGATGGCCCCCTTGCGGCTGAGCCCGACGAGCCGCGCGGGACCGGTGGACATCCAGTGAGCCACGTCGCTGAGGGTGTGGCCGCGCCGCCGGGCCTCGGTCCAGATGGCGGGCAGTGAGAGCTGGAGGGAGGAGATGCCGCCCCACGCCTGGCCGAAGTCGCCGCCCTCCGGGCGCTTGAGCTCGACGGTGGCGGGCGAGTGGTCGGAGACCACGCAGTCGATCGTGCCATCGGCCAGTCCCCGCCAGAGCGCGTCCCGGTTGTCCGCCTCGCGGATCGGCGGGCAGCACTTGAACTCCGTCGCGCCGTCGGGGACTTCCTCCGCCGTCAGCGTCAGGTAGTGCGGACACGACTCGGCGGTGACCCGTACCCCGTCGCGCCTGGCGGCGGCGATCAGCGGCAGCGCGTCGCTGGACGACAGGTGCAGTACGTGCACCCGTGCGTCGAGCCGCCGGGCGAGCGCGACCAGCCCTTCGATGGCGGTGTTCTCGGCGGTGCGCGGCCGGGAGGCCAGGAAGTCGGCGTACTTCGGTCCGTGCGGCTGGGGGGCCGAGTCGATCAGCTCCGGGTCCTCGGCGTGCACGATCAGCAGTCCGCCGAACGAGGCGATCTCCCCCATCGCCGCCTGGAGTTCGGCCGGGGAAAGCTGCGGGAACTCGTCCACGCCCGAGTGCAGCAGGAAGCACTTGAACCCGAACACCCCGGCGTCGTGGAGGGGTTGGAGGTCCTTGACGTTGCCGGGTACCGCACCGCCCCAGAAGCCGACATCGACGTGGACCTTGCCGAACGCGGTGCCGCGCTTGGTGGCCAGCGCCGCCGGTGTGGTGGTGGGCGGAACGCTGTTGAGCGGCATGTCGATCAGCGTGGTCACGCCACCAGCCGCGGCGGCGCGGGTGGCCGTCTCGAAGCCCTCCCATTCGGTGCGGCCCGGGTCGTTGACGTGGACGTGGGTGTCCACGAGACCGGGCAGCAGCGCGTCGTCTCCGACGTCCACCAGCCGGGCCCCGCCGGGCACCCGCGCCTCGTACGGCAGGACGCCGGTGATCCGTCCGGCGCTGACCGCCACCGCGGCCGGGCGCTCTCCTTCGGGCGTGACGACCCGCGTCGAACGCAGCACCAGTTCCACGTCGGACACGCGCTCCCCTCCTCCACCCTCAGAGACTTTTCAACGTTCTGTTGAACGCACTGTTGAACGAATCTTCATCCGTCGAGCAGGGAGCGTCAAGAGCGCACCGAAGGGACAACCGGGGTCGCGGAGCAGGTTCAGCCGATTCCACAAAACGGAATCCACTTTCCGTGAAGTAGAATGTAGCAACCGCCAGTCGTCAGCCCACCGCCAGTGATCGCAGCGGCGGTGAACGGTAGGCTGCGGTACTGCCGACGGGCTGCCACCCGGAGGCCCAGCGGCTTCGAGAGGACCGGACGTGCCGTCGATCAGCTCCAGCAGCTCCGCCCACACCCCGAGCGCGGCCAAGGCGCCCAACGGGGGCACCGGTGGCGTGCAGTCACTGGAGCGCGCCTTCGACCTGCTGGAGCGGATGGCCGACGCGGGCGGCGAGGTGGGGCTCAGCGAGCTGTCCGCCAGCAGCGGGCTGCCGCTGCCGACCATCCACCGGCTGATGCGCACCCTGGTCTCCTGCGGCTACGTCCGCCAACAGCCCAACCGCCGCTACGCGCTCGGCCCGCGGCTGATCCGGCTCGGCGAGAGCGCCTCACGGCTGCTGGGCACCTGGGCCAGGCCGTACCTGGCGGAGCTGGTCGAGGCCACCGGGGAAACGGCGAACATGGCGCTGCTCGACGGCGACGAGGTCGTCTACGTGGCACAGGTGCCCTCACGCCACTCGATGCGGATGTTCACCGAGGTCGGCCGACGGGTGCTGCCGCACTCCACGGGCGTCGGCAAGGCGCTGCTCGCGAACGTACCGGCGGACGAGGTGCGGGCGCTGCTGGCGCGCACCGGGATGCCCGCGGCGACCGAGAAGACGATCACCGATCCCGACGCGTTCATCGCGGAGCTGGAGCGGATCCGGGCCGCGGGGTACGCGGTGGACGACAACGAACAGGAGATCGGCGTGCGCTGTCTGGCGGTGCCGGTGCCGGACTCGCCCACGGCCGCCGCCATCTCGATCTCGGGTCCGGCGGGGCGGGTCACCGAGGCGGCGCAGGAGCGGATCATTCCGGTACTGCGGGACATCGCCCGGCAGTTGTCGGCCGCCCTGGCCCGATCCGCCTGAGGAATCGCCGATCCGCCTGAGGAATCGGGCCGGTTACGGCGCGACGCCCCACGGCGGCACGGTCGGGCGGGGAGCGGGCGGCCCGAAGAGGTCTATGGCGTTGCGCAGTTCACGTACCGCCGGGGAGAGCGCGCTGACCGAGCCCAGCGCGCCGGTGATGAGCAGCAGGGAGTAGCGCAACCGGTCCGCCGCGGGTGCCCCGGTGGAGGTCTGGCCGTCCAGTGCGGTCAGTTCCTCCTCGGCTATCTCGCGGTCGGACAAGTGGCCGCGGTAGCCCGCCAGTTCGCGGCGCAGCCGGGTGACGGCGGTGCGCAGCTCCGCCACCCGCGGGTCCTCCGGACCCACCCCGGTCCCATCGTTCGACACTAGGCACTCCCCTTCGAGCGCAGTAGGCCGGACCAGTAAAGGCGACGCTCCGCACACCGCGCCACACGGAGCGCTAAATACGTCCTAAAAACCTTGGCGCGCAGGGCAATTCGCGGCCTTGCGCACCGGGAATCTCACGCACGGTCGCATATTCCGGGCACCGCACTCACTCGCCGTCACGTCGTGTGATCGTCCATCACATTCCTGTTCCCCGCCTCGCACACAGGTCTGCCGTTTTCACGCCGGGCCGGAAAGGGGTATGCAGGGGGTCATGGTGGAACATAACGGCGCCGCTCCCCCGGTGCCCGGTCTGGTGCTGGCCGCCGGGACCGGGCGGCGGCTGGGCGGCCGCCCCAAGGCCCTGCTGCCCTTCCGCGGCGGCCTGCTGGTGGAGCACGCGGCACGGGTCCTGCGGGAGGGCGGCTGCGCCCCGGTCCATGTGGTGCTGGGCGCCGCTGCGGCGCAGGTACGGGAGCGGGCCACAGGGCTCGGGGGGTGCGTCCTGGTCGACAACCCGGACTGGGCGCGCGGCATGGGCTCCTCGCTGCGCGTCGGGCTGGAGTCGCTCGCCCCGCTGGGGGCGCCCGCGGTACTGGTCGGACTGGTGGACCAGCCGGGCATCGGGCCGGATACCGTCGCCCGGCTCCTCGCCGCGGCCGCGCCGGTGTCGCCGGGCACCCTGGCCGCCGCCGGATACCGGGGGCGGCGCGGCCATCCGGTGCTGTTCGGCGCCGACCACTGGCCCGCGATCGCCGCCTGCGCGACCGGCGACCAGGGCGCCAGGGCGTATCTGAAAAGCCACGAGAGCAGCATCACACTCGTCGAATGCGGGGACATCGCCGCGCCCTACGACATCGACACCCCCGCCGACCTGCGGCTCCTCTCGGACGATCTTCCCAGCGCGGAAACGGGCTGATCCGCACCCCTGCACCGGGTGCCACAAACCGTTGATCTTCCACTATGCAGAAACTATGCTCCACGCAGCAGAAGCCTCGGCTGGCCGCACACCTCGCCGGGGCCGCCCTGCCGCCGTACCCACGATGCACGGCACCCCGTGCCGCCACCGCGCCACCGCCGCACACGGTCCGCGCGGGAAGGAGTGACCGCCATGTCCACAGCAGCGTCGCAGGAACCGGCCGTCGTCGCCGCCGGTACCGTCCCGCGATCCGAGGAGGTGCTGACCGACGAGGCGCTGACCTTCGTCGCCGCGCTGCACCGCCGGTTCGCACCGCGCCGGGCTGAGCTGTTGGCCCGGCGCAGGGAGCGCCGCGATGAGATCGCCCGCACCGCGCGCCTGGACTTCCTCCCGGAGACCGCCGCGATCCGGGCCGGGGACTGGCAGGTGGCCCCCGCGCCGCAGGCGCTGAACGACCGCCGGGTGGAGATCACCGGCCCCACCGACCGCAAGATGACGATCAACGCGCTGAACTCCGGCGCCAGGGTCTGGCTCGCCGACTTCGAGGACGCCTCCGCGCCCACCTGGGAGAACGTCGTACTGGGCCAGCTCAACCTGATCGACGCCTATGAGCGGCGGATCGACTTCACCACCCCCGAGGGCAAGTCCTACGCGCTGCGTCCCGACGCGGAGTTGGCCACCGTGGTCATGCGTCCGCGCGGCTGGCACCTGGACGAGCGCCACCTGGTGGTGGACGGCGAGCCGGTGCCCGGCGCGTTCGTGGACTTCGGCCTGTACTTCTTCCACAACGCCGAGCGGCTGCTGGCCAAGGGCAAGGGACCGTACTTCTACCTGCCGAAGACCGAGTCGCACCTGGAAGCCCGGCTGTGGAACGACGTCTTCGTCTTCGCCCAGGACTACCTGGGCATTGCGCAGGGCACCATCCGGGCCACCGTGCTGATCGAGACCATCACCGCGGCCTTCGAGATGGAGGAGATCCTCTACGAACTGCGCGACCACGCAAGCGGGTTGAACGCGGGGCGCTGGGACTACCTGTTCTCGATCGTGAAGAACTTCCGTGACGGCGGGGAGAAGTTCGTCCTGCCGGACCGCAACGCGGTCACCATGACCGCGCCATTCATGCGCGCGTACACCGAACTGCTGGTGCGCACCTGCCACAAGCGCGGTGCGCACGCCATCGGCGGCATGGCCGCGTTCATCCCCTCGCGCCGCGACCCTGAGGTGAACGCCAAGGCGCTGGAGAAGGTCAAGGCCGACAAGGACCGCGAGGCGGCGGACGGTTTCGACGGCTCCTGGGTCGCTCACCCCGACCTGGTGCCGGTCGCCCGGGCCAGCTTCGACGCGGTGCTCGGCGACCGGCCGAACCAGAAGGACCGGCTGCGCGAGGACGTCCATGTCACCGCCGAGCAACTGCTCGCCATCGACTCACTGGACGCCAAGCCCACGTACGAGGGACTGCGCAACGCGGTGCAGGTCGGCATCCGCTACATCGAGGCGTGGCTGCGCGGGCTCGGCGCGGTGGCCATCTTCAACCTGATGGAGGACGCGGCCACCGCCGAGATCTCCCGCTCGCAGATCTGGCAGTGGATCGACGCGGGCGTGGTGTTCGAAGGCGGCGAGAAGGCCACCGCCGAACTGGCCCGCCGGGTCGCCGCCGAGGAACTGGCCGCGATCCGCGCCGAGATCGGCGACGAGGCCTTCGCCGCCGGTAGCTGGCAGCAGGCCCACGACCTGCTGCTCCAGGTCGCGCTCGACGAGCGGTACGTGGACTTCCTGACCCTGCCCGCCTACGAACTGCTGGACTGAGGAGCTGAGTTGGTGGTGCGTCAGCTGTCGTACAGCCGGACGATCCGGTGCATGCCGAGGAAGGCGTGCGGCGCACCGCCACCGTCGTCGGGGACGAAGCACAACAACGCGTAGGTGCCGCGCCGCAGATGGCGCGGGTGCACCAGCACGGTGCGGCCGGGCGCGATGGCGCCGAGCCCGGACGGCTCACCGACGAAGGGGGACGGTCCCGGCACCGGGCCGTGCGCCAGCGCGTCGAAGTACCGGGTCAGCTCGGCGTCGCTGGTGCCGGGCCGGACGCGTTGGATCTGCATCTCGTGGATCTCGGTGGAGATGTTGTGCACCAGGAAGGTGCCGTGGGAGCTGTCCACGTCCTGCGGGCGGAAACGCGGTCCGGCCCCGGTGTCCACGGCGAGGACCCGTCCGGTCGGGGTGCGCCGCAGCGGTCCGTAGCGGCAGGGGCCTTGCAGCCGTACCGCCTCCAGTTCGGCGTCGGCGCTGGGGTGGCGGCGGAACGCGGTGAGGTCCAGCAGGTAGACCCAGCCCGCGGTGATCGCCTCGGTGAACTCCACCGGCACCCGGCGGGTGACGTAGGCACCGCCCAGCGCCTCGGCCTCACCCCGTACCGCGTGGATACCGGCGGCCGCGGTGCGCGGATCGCGGCTGACCGCGTTCACCAGGTCCGCCAGCACCCGCTGTGGCCGCACTCCGCGCTTGGGCCGGAACAGTTGGAGCTGCCGCCCGCGCTGGTCGCCCGTGCGCACCCGGAACGTGACGTTTCCGCAGCGGTGGTGGCGGGGCGCGCGGACGCCCGAGCGGCTGATGCGTACGTCGACGCCGTGGTATCGGTGCACTGGGCGCGCGCAGACGAGGTGGGCTCCGGCGAGGATGGCGGCCACCGCCAGCGCGGTGGCTGTCGTGGCTTCGGCCGCACGCCGCCATGGCTTCCTTCGCATGGGCGAACCCCTTCTGGTGTGACTCGCGCCACATCAGAACACCGGCCGGGGCGGATGCCAATCAGCCATGCGGGCGGACTTGCGACCGCCCCCACCGGAAATCCGCCGCGGCGGCGAACACCCCCGCACCGTGGCCCGGCGGTGCCGAACCCACCGCGACCAGCCCGAGGCGCTACGCGGCACCCGAGGACACCGGCTCGCCGATCGGCTCCACTCGCGCAGCCGGTTTGCGGCCCAGGTGGTGGAAGACCGTGTTGAGCACGACCGCCACCAAACAGCCCATGCTGACACCGGAGTTGAGCACGATCCGCAGATGCGGGTCCACCCCGTCGTAGAAGTCGGGGGCGACGATCGGGATGATGCCGCCCCCCAGGGCGACGGCCATGATCAGCAGGTTGTCGCCGTCGTTCAGATCCGCCTCGGCGAGCGTCTTGACGCCGCTGGCGGCCACCGTGCCGAACAGCACGATGCCCGCGCCGCCCAGCACCGGCCCCGGCACCAGGGCGATCAGCGAGGCCAGTACCGGACACAACCCCATCACGACCAGGATGAGTCCACCTGCCGCGACCACGAACCGACTGCGCACCCGGGTGATCGCCACCAGGCCGATGTTCTGCGCGAAGGCGCTGTTGGCGAAGCCGTTGAAGACCGGGCTGACCGCGCTGCCGAGCATGTCGGCGCGCAGCCCCGCCGCCAGCACCGCCTCGTCCGCGGGCTTTTCGACCACCTTGCCCAGCGCCAGGATGTCGGCCGTCGACTCGGTCAGACAGACCAGTATCACCACGCACATCGAGACGATCGCCGGTAGCTGGAACTGCGGCGCGCCGAAGTGGAACGGGGTCGGAAAGCCGATCAGGCCCGCCCTGCCGAGCGGGCTGAAGTCGGTGACGCCGAACGGGATCGCGATCAGGGTTCCCACGACGAGTCCGATGAGCACCGCGATCTGCTGGAGGAACCCGTTGAGCATCCGCCGCAGGACGAGCACGACGACCAGGGTGATGACGGCCAGCGCGATGTCGGAGGCGCTGGCCGCGGGATGCGCGGGATCGTTCCCCGCGACCCAGCCGATGGCCACCGGCAGCAGCGAGACGCCTATCAGGGTGATGACCGAGCCGGTTACGACCGGCGGGAAGAACCGGACGAGCCTGCCGAAGTACGGGGCGATGAGGAAGCCGAGGGCCGCGGCGACCATCACCGCGCCGAACATCACCGGCAGGCTGTCGCGGTGCGGTGTGGTGCCGGCGATCGCCACCAGCGGTGCCACCCCGGCGAAGGAGACCCCGTTGACGAACGGCAGTCTGGCCCCGACCTTCCAGAAGCCGAGGGTCTGCAACAGCGTGGCGATGCCCGCCGTGAACAGGCTGGCCCCGACCAGGAAGGTCAACTGAGCGCCGGACAGCGCGCACGCCTTGCCGACCACCAGCGGTGGTGCGACCACACCGGCGTACATGGCGGCGACATGCTGCAGTCCGCTGGTGACGAGCTTGAGTGGGGGAAGGGTCTGGTCGACCGGATGCCTGCGCTGTGCTGGAGCTGGGACCACGGTGCTCCTCCTGTCGGTTGCGCGCTCTCGCGCGGGTTTCAGGGAGGTGGTGCGGGTCGAGGGGTTGCGCGTTGCGGTTGCGGTTGCGGTTGCGGTTGCGGTTGCGGGCAGAAAATGCGCCGCCCCCTGCCGTGACCATCCCGGCACGGGGGCGGCGCTGCCGACCGGGGACCGTCCTCCTCGGTCGGTGTCTCGATGAGAGTTGTCAGCCGGTGAGCCCGGCGATCCTCGCCAGGCGCTGGGTCTCGGCGCGGGTCGAACGGGCGATGGCGTCCTCGTCGACGGTGACCAGACGGCCGTGCTCGACCACCGGCTTGCCGTCGGTGAGCAGCAGGGTCAGCGGGGCGGCGGCGCCGAGGACCAGCGCCGCGACGGGATCGGCGATGGAGGAGTGGAGCACACCGTTGAGC
This sequence comes from Streptantibioticus rubrisoli, assembly GCF_024436055.1. GTDB lineage: Bacteria > Actinomycetota > Actinomycetes > Streptomycetales > Streptomycetaceae > Streptantibioticus_A > Streptantibioticus_A rubrisoli. Next base: position 61,395 of record NZ_JANFNH010000012.1, read on the forward strand.
TTCCACAGCGCCAGGTCGGCGAGCTTGCCCGGCTCGATGGAGCCGATCTCGCGCTCCCGGCCGAGCACCCGGGCGCCGCCCATGGTGCCCAGCCGTAGCGCCTGACGGGCGTTCAGCGCCTTCTCGCGGTGCGCGCCGAGCCGGTTGATCAGCAGGGCGTTGCGCAGTTCGGTGCCCAGCTCGCCGGACTCGTTGGAGGCGGTGCCGTCCACACCGAGGCCGACCGGCACTCCGGCGGCCAGCATGTCGGGCACCCTGGCGATTCCGGCGGCCAGCCGGGCGTTGGAGGACGGGCAGTGGGCGACGCCGGTGCCGGTCTCGGCGAACTTGTCGATGTCGGAGTCGTTCATGTGGACGCAGTGCGCCATCCACACGTCCTCCCCCAGCCACCCGGTGGACTCCAGGTAGTCGGTGGGGCCCATGCCGAACAGCTCGTGGCAGAACTTCTCCTCCTCCACCGTCTCGCTGCCGTGGGTGTGCAGCCGTACCCCCCGCGCTCGGGCCAACACCGCTGCCTCACGCAGGAGTTCGGTGGAGACCGAGAACGGTGAGCAGGGCGCGACGCCGATCCGCAGCATCGAGTCGAAGGACGGATCGTGCCAGCGGTCGATCGCCTCCTCGGTCGCGGTGAGCGCGTCCTCGGTGGTCTCGACGGCGAAGTCCGGGGGCAGGCCGCCGTCGGACTTCCCGCGGTCCATCGAGCCGCGGGTCGGGTGGAACCGCACCCCCATCTCGGCCGCGGCGCGGATCTCGGCGCCGAGCAGATCGCCCGTACCGCGCGGGAAGACGTAGTGGTGGTCCATCGCGGTGGTCACCCCGGACAGCGCCAGCGCGGCCAGTGAGCCCTGGGCGGCCGCGTACACCATCGCCTCGTCGATGCGGGCCCACACCGGATAGAGGGTGACCAGCCAGTCGAACAGGTTGCAGTCCTGGGCCAGGCCGCGGGTGATCCACTGGTAGAAGTGGTGGTGGGTGTTGACCAGGCCGGGGGTGAGCAGATGGCCGTCGGCGTCGATCCGCCGCACCACCTGGTCCAGCCCGGTGGGAGCGGGGCCTGCGCCCACCGACTCGATGCGGTTGCCCGCGATGACCACATGGCCGCGGGCGTACTCGGTGTCGTCCTGGTCAACGGTGGCGATGGCACAGTTCTCGATGACGATGCGCGCCGTCGCGCCGCCTTGGGCTGCCGATGCTGCCATGGTGGTTCCTCGTTGTCGTGTGTTGGCGGTGGGCACGGCATGGCCCTGGGGATTTGAGTGCCGGAGCCGGGCGGGGCGGTCGAGGAGGCCGCCCCACCCGTCGGGCGCTCCGGGTGCCGAGTGTGCTTGTGGTCTGTCAGAGGTTCGTCATGTCCACCGGTATCCGGGCCTCGACGCCGTCACGCAGCACGGTCGCCTCGATCAGGCCGTACGGGCGGTCGGCGGCGAAGTACACCTCGTTGTCGTTCTTGAGGCCGAACGGTTCGAGGTCCACCAGGAAGTGGTGCTTGTTGGGCAGCGAGAAGCGGATCTCGTCTATCTCGGAGCGGCTGTTGATGACGCGTGAGCCCATCTGGTAGAGCGTCTGCTGCAGTGAGAGGCTGTACGTCTCCGCGAAGGCCTGCAGTATGTGCTTCCTGGCCTGCGCGTAGGAACGCTCCCAGTTGGGCGCGCGGTCCTCGTCGCTGGTCCAGTTGTAGCGCCACCAGGCGCTGACGTCGGTGGCCAGGATGCGGTCGTGGGCTTCCTTCAGGGTGGTGTACTTGTCCTTCACATAGCCCCAGAACTCCGAGTGGGTGGAGTTCAGCACGGTGAGGTCCTTCAGCCCGGCCAGCACCTCCCACCTGTCGCCGTCGAAGGTGATCTGGGCGGTGCGGACCTCCTGGCCCTTGCGGACGAAGGAGTGCTTGACCTCGTCGGCCCCGATGAAGCGGGAGTTGCCGTCGGTGGTCTCGATCCGCTCCCAGGCGTACTCCTCTATCCGGATGCGCGCCCGCTTGATCGGTTCCTGGCTGGTGACGAAGTGCCGGGCGAGATGCATGCCGAACTGCTCGGCGGAATCGATCCCGTGCTCCTTCGCGAAGGCGAACACGGTGTTCTTGGTGGTGTCGGTGGGCAGTACGTTGGCGTTGCTGCCGGAGTAGTGGACCTCGTCCATGTCGCCGGACAGGGCCACGGAGACGTTGAGGTCCTTGATGTGGTGGGTGTCGCCGTCCCGCGTGATCCGTACGACGCGGTTCTCCGCTTTGCCGTACTGGTTCTGGCCGAGAATCGTGGGCATGTCTGCTAGCTCCCTCGGTAAACGGAGTAGCCGAACGGGTTGAGCAGCAGCGGTACGTGGTGGTGCTCGCCCGGTCGTACGGCGAAGGTGACCGTCACCTCGGGGAAGAACGGACCGCTGTCCCGATTCGCGGGGGCGTCCTGCTGCGCATCGGCTTGCTTCTTCTCGAAGTACGGCTCGACCTCGAAGAGAAGCCGTACATGGGTGGTGCCCTCGGGGAGGGCGGGCAGGTCCTTGCAGCGCCCGTCGGCGTCCGTGGTGGAGGCGCCGTGCCCGGTCCACGCGGCGTTGCCGCCACGGCGGACCGACAGCCGCACGGGCACGCCCTCGGCCGGGCGGCCGATGCTGGTGTCCAGTACGTGCGTGGACACGGAGGTGTCCGTCATGACGGGTCTCCTTCCGCCGCTACCAGGCGGGTCAGCCGGATACGGTTGATCTTCCCCAGTTCCCCGCGGACGATCTCCCGCTCCTGTTCCAGAGTGTTGCCGATCCGGGCTCTGGCCGCGTCCCGCATCTGCTCGCCGGTCAGGCCGGTGGCGCAGATCAGGAAGACGTGTCCGAACCGTTCCTGGTAGGCCAGGTTGAGTTCGAGCAGTTCGGCCTTGAGCCGGTCCGACGCCCCGGCCATACCGCGCTGTTCGCGCGCCGAGGTGGGGTCGCCGGGCTCGGGGCGGCCGATCGGCGGGTGGCCCGCCATCGCCTCGCCGAGGTCGTCGGCGGTCAGGTCGTGCAACGCGGCGTCGCTCGCCGCCAGCAGCGCCTCCGCGTCGGGGTACGGGCGCTCGGCGAGCACCGCGGCGACCCAGGTGGTGGACGAGCACACCTCACGCAGCAGTCGGGCGGCGGTGTCAGCGTCGGCGGCGTTGAGGCGGGCGAGGCCCGCGGTGGAGCGAGAAGTCATCTGCGGCCTCCGGGGCCTGCTGGACCGTGCTTGCCCGGAAAGCTAGATCCAGCCGACAGGCGCCGTCAACAGTTTGTTGAACTTTCGCCGACAGAAAGGGCCGCCACCCGGGACAAACCGGGTGGTGGCCCCGAAAAGGCTGGTCACGCCGCGTCGATGAGTGGTTACCGGCCGCCCTTCGCTGCGTTCTCACGGTTGAGGTAGTTGTAAACGGTGAAGCGGCTGACCCCCAGCGCGGAAGCCACCGTCTCCACCCCGTGCCGCACCGAGAAGGCGCCGCGCTCCTCCAGGATGCGCACCACCGTCTGCTTCTCCTTGCGGTCCAACTCGGCCAGTGGACGGCCCTGGCGGCGCTCGAGGTCGGCCAGGATGTGGTCGAGCGAGTCGGCTATGTGCGGCAGCCGCACCGCGACCACCTGCTCGCCCTCCCAGCTGAGCACCACGTCATCGCCGCGCGCGGCCTCGGGCGGGACCATCTCGCCACCCATCGCGTCGACCAGCGGCTTGACGGCGTCGACCAGCGGATGGGGGTCGGGCGCCACCATGCTCACCCCTCCCCCTCGTCCACCACGTTGAGCTGCAGGGACACCCGGGTCGCACCCGCGTCCAGAGTGCGCTCCAGCAGGTCGCGGACGGCGGCGAGCACCGCCTGGGCCGACCCTTCCGCGGTGTTGCCGAACGGACCCACGTCCACCCGGTCGAGATCGGCCGTCTGCACCACCTCGCGCGCCACCACCGCATGCCGCGGGGCCTCGTCGAGGTCGAACGGCTCCGTCGTGAACTCCACCCTCAATCGCACGCCCTCAACCTAACCGGTCCCGGGCACGCCTCGACGTCCGCACTTGACACTCGCCGCACGCATCCCCCACTCTTCCAATACGCAGAAACCAACTTCCGCAATGTGAAATACATCGAGCGGCGGAAGCCAGCGCGATTCCGGAAAGGGGCGCATCCCGGTGGGTTTCTCTGACACGCGCTTCGACGTGAACCTGTCGATCCTCTTCACCGAACTACCGTTGCTCGAGCGCCCCGCGGCCGCCGCGGCGGCCGGGTTCACCGCGGTCGAGCTGTGGTGGCCGTGGGTCGAATCACCCGCCCCCGAGCAGGCCCAACTCAGCGCCCTGCGGGACGCGTTGCGCACCGCGGGCACCCAACTGGTCGGCCTGAACTTCTACGCCGGGCAGCTCCCCGGCCCGGACCGCGGCGCGCTGTCGATCCCCGGCGCCGAGTCGGACCGGTTCCGCGACAACGTCGAGGTGGCCGCCGAGTTCGCGCGGTCGGTCGGCTGCACGGCGCTCAACGCGCTGTACGGCAACCGGGTGGACGGCGTCGACCCGGCCGTGCAGGACGAACTGGCCCTGGAGAACCTGGTGTTGGCGGCCCGCGCGGCCCATCGGGTGGGCGCGGTCCTGCTGGTCGAGGCGCTCAACGCCCCCGAGTCCCCGCACTGCCCGATCGTCAGCGCGCCGAAGGCGATCGAGGTGGTGGATCGGGTCAACGCCGCCACCGGCCTGGGCAACGCCAGGTTCCTGATGGACCTGTACCACCTGTCGATGAACGGCGAGGACCTGCACGAGGTGATCGACCGCTACACCGGCAAGACCGGTCACGTACAGATCGCCGACAACCCCGGTCGCGGCTACCCCGGCACCGGCGGACTCGACTTCGACGACCTGCTCGGCCGCCTCAAGAAGGCCGGCTACGACGGCTGGGTCGGCCTTGAGTACAAGCCGGGCGACGATCCGAGCGCCGACGCGTTCGAGTGGCTGCCCAGGTCGCAGCGCTCCGCCCACCACTGACTTCCCCGTAGCACCGAAGGACACCCCAATGAGCAACCCACTCGCAGCTTCCCCCCGCCCGGCGATCGGATGGATCGGCCTGGGCATCATGGGCTCCCCCATGGCCGAGAACCTCATCAGGGCCGGGTACCAGGTCACCGGCTACACCCTGGAACAGGCCAAGCTGGACCGGCTCGCGGCGAACGGTGGCACCGCCGCCGCCTCGATCGCCGAGGCGGTCCAGGACGCCGACGTCATCATCACCATGGTCCCGGCCTCTCCCCAGGTGGAGGCGGTCGCCTACGGCGAGGACGGCATCCTGGCGAACGCACGGCCCGGCGCGCTGCTGATCGACATGTCCTCGATCACCCCACAGACCTCGATCGACCTGGCCAAGAACGCCAAGGAGAAGGGCATACGCGTGCTGGACGCCCCGGTCTCCGGCGGTGAGGCGGGCGCCATCGAGGCGGTGCTGTCCATCATGGTCGGCGGTGAGCAGGCGGACTTCGACCAGGCGAAGCCCATCTTCGAAGCGCTCGGCAAGACGATCGTGCTGTGCGGTCCGCACGGCGCCGGTCAGACCGTCAAGGCCGCCAACCAGCTCATCGTCGCCGTCAACATCCAGGCGTGCGCCGAGGCGGTGGTCTTCCTGGAGAAGTCGGGTGTGGACCTGGCCGCCGCACTGGACGTACTCAACGGTGGCCTGGCGGGCTCGACCGTACTGACCCGCAAGAAGGACAACTTCCTCAAGCGGGACTTCAAGCCGGGCTTCCGGATCGACCTGCACCACAAGGACATGGGCATCGTCACCGACGCCGCCCGCAACGTCGGCGCGGCCCTGCCGGTCGGCGCCGTCGTCGCCCAACTCGTCGCCTCCCTGCGCGCCCAGGGCGACGGCGGCCTGGACCACTCCGCGCTGCTGCGCTCCGTCGAGCGGCTGTCCGGCCAGAAGGTCGAGGGCTGACCCGTGGCCGCACAGAAACCGCGTTCAACCGGAAAGAAGATCCTTGCCATGCAGGCGGCCGTCCAGATCATGAAGGACGAGGGGGTCGATATCGCCTTCGGCTGCCCCGGCGCGGCGATCCTGCCGCTGTACAAGGCGATGGAAGTCGTCGGCGGCATCGATCACCTGACGGTGCGTCACGAAGAGGGCGCGACGCACATGGCGGACGGCTGGGCGCGCACCAACGGCAAGGTCGGCGTGGCGATCGCCACCTCGGGCCCCGGTGCCACCAATCTGGTCACCGGCCTGTACACCGCGCAGGCCGACTCCATCCCGATGGTGTGCATCACCGGCCAGGCGGTCTCCCCCAAGCTGCACCAGGAGGCCTTCCAGGCGGTCGACATCGTGGAGATCGCCCGACCGGTCACCAAGTGGGCGGTGCAGGTCAAGGAGGCGGCGCAGGTCCCATGGATCTTCCGGGAGGCGTTCCGCATCGCCCGCGAGGGCCGTCCGGGGCCGGTGCTGATCGACATCCCGCTGGACAAGGGCCAGCAGGAGATCTGGTACGACGCCGAGATCGACGCGCCGCTGCCGGTGAAGACCGTGGCACCACACGCGCCGCGCGTGGAGGCGGCGTTGGACCTGCTGCTGGCCGCCGAGCGGCCGCTGATCCTGGCGGGCGGCGGGGTGATCCTGTCCGAAGCCTGCGATGTGCTGCGGGAGTTGGTGGAGTACCTGCGGGTTCCGTTCCAGGTGACCTTGATGGGCAAGGGCGCCATCGAGGACGACCATGAGCTGAACCTGGGCACCACCGGCATCCAGACCTCCCAGAAGTACGCCAACGCGTCCTTCCTGGAGTCGGACTTCGTGCTCGCGGTCGGCGCCCGGTTCGGCGACCGGCACACCGGTGCCGACATCAGCACCTACAAGGGCGACCGCACGTTCGTCCATGTGGACATCGAACCGGGCCAGTTGGGCCGGGTGATCGAGCCGGACCTGGCGATCGTCTCGGACGCCCGGCTGTTCCTCGAAGCGCTGCTGGCCGCCGCCCGGCGCCGCGCCGTCAAGGCCGACGTGGCACCGTGGATCGAGCGCTGTCAGGAGCTGAAGCGCACCCTGCTGCGCAAGGAGGACTTCGACACCGCCCCGATCAAGGCTCCCAGGGTCTACAAGGAGATCAACGAGATCTTCGACGAGGACACCTACTTCGTCACCGCCATCGGCCTGTACCAGATCTGGGGCGGCCAGCACCAGAAGGCCCACCGGCCGCGGCACTACCAGGTCTGCGGGCAGGCGGGGCCACTGGGCTGGGAGATCCCGGCCGCGATCGGCGTCAAGAAGGCATTGCTGAGCGAGGGCCGGAGCAACGAGGTGGTCGGCATCGTCGGCGACTACGGCTTCCAGTACATGGTCGAGGAACTCGCGGTCGCCGCCCAGTACAACGTGCCCTACGTGCTGATCATGCTCAACAACGAGTACCTGGGCCTGATCCGACAGGCGTCGGTCGGGTACGACATGAACTACCAGGTCGACATCCACTACGACGAGTACGGCTCCGACAACGTCAAGATCATGGAGGCGTACGGCTGTTCAGGGCGACGGGTGTGGGAGCCGGGCGACATCCGGTCGACCATCGAGTGGGCCCGCAAGGAGGCCGCCGCCACGTCCCGTCCGGTGCTGGTCGAGATCATGATCGAGCGTGAGGCGAACACCCCGCACGGTCCGAACATCGACTCCGTCAAGGAGTTCGAGCCCGAGGCATAGGCCTCCCAAGTCCCCGCTCGGCGGCGCGCCGACCTGTCCTGTCGCGCCCAAGCGCGCCGCCGGGCGGCACCATTGACATTTTGTTGAAGCCGTTCGTAATGTCCCGGGACACCTGACCCACGGACCCCATCGGAAGGTCCCCCATGCCCAAGCCCACGCTTACCACCGAGTCCGGCGCCCCGGTCGCCGACAACCAGAACTCCGCCACCGCGGGCATCGGCGGCCCGCTGCTCCTGCAGGACCAGCACCTGCTGGAGAAGCTCGCCCGCTTCAACCGCGAGCGGATACCGGAGCGAGTGGTGCACGCCCGAGGCTCCGGCGCGCACGGCCACTTCGAAGTGACCGACGACGTCACCGAGTTCACCCGCGCGGCGTTCCTGTCCGAGGTCGGCAAGCGCACCGACATCTTCATCCGCTTCTCCACCGTGGCGGGCAACCTCGGCGCCGCCGACGCGGTGCGTGACCCGCGCGGGTTCGCCGTGAAGTTCTACACCGAGGAGGGCAACTACGACCTCGTCGGCAACAACACCCCGGTGTTCTTCATCAAGGACCCGATCAAGTTCCCCGACTTCATCCACTCGCAAAAGCGCGACCCGTTCACCGGCATCCAGGAGCCGGACAACGTCTGGGACTTCTGGGCGCACTCCCCCGAGGCTACGCACCAGATCACCTGGCTGTTCGGGGACCGCGGCATCCCGGCCTCGTACCGGCACATGAACGGCTACGGCTCGCACACCTACCAGTGGGTCAACGCGGCGGGCCAGGCGTTCTGGGTGAAGTACCACTTCAAGACCAACCAGGGCATCCGCTGTCTGTCCACCGAGCAGGCCGCCGAGTTGGCCGGAAAGGACCCGGACAGCCACCAGCGCGATCTGGTGCAGGCCATCGAACGCGGCGTCAAGCCCTCCTGGACGCTGTACGTGCAGATCATGCCGGTCGCCGAGGCGGCGGAGTACCGCTTCAACCCGTTCGACCTGACCAAGGTCTGGCCGCACTCCGACTACCCGCTGCAGCGGGTCGGCCGACTGGTGCTGGACCGCAACCCGGACAACGTGTTCGCCGAGGTCGAGCAGTCCGCGTTCTCGCCCAACAACTTCGTGCCCGGCATCGGCCCGTCCCCCGACAAGATGCTCCAGGGACGGCTGTTCGCCTACGCCGACGCGCACCGCTACCGGCTGGGCGTCAACCACACCCAACTGCCCGTCAACGCACCGAGGAACCCGGCGCTCAACTACGGCCGGGACGGCCTGATGGCGACCAACCCGCAGGGACGGTACGCCAAGAACTACGAGCCCAACTCCCACGACGGCCCGGTGCAGACCGGCCAGCCGCTGGCCGCCGCCCTCGCGGTCGCGGGCCACACCGGCACCCATCCGGCGCCCGAGCACACCAAGGACGACGACTTCTTCCAAGCCGGTGAGCTGTACCGGCTGATGTCCGCCGAGGAGAGGTCGCGGCTGGTGGCCAACATCGCCGGAAGCCTCTCCCAGGTCAGCCGCGACGACGTGATCGAGGCCAACCTCGCCCACTTCCACGCCGCCGACCCGGAGTACGGCAAGCGGGTCGAGGCCGCCGTGCGCGAACTGCGCGAGAGCTGATCGCCCGAGGGGTACCGGAAGGAGGGGCGCGCCAACTCGCCCGCACCGTCGGCCTCTTCTGAGGGGTGGAGGCCCGACGGTGCGGGCGTACCGCGTCCGCCCCGGACCTCGTACCGCCCTGGCGGCTGACACCTGACTTGCCGGGACCGCGAGCCCGGCCCCGGATATGGTGGTCACACGACCGCCCCCGGATCGGATCCGCCTGGAGCTCCGCAATGGCCGAAAGCGTGCCCGTCCGCTGCCCCGCCTGCCGCCGGGAACACGGCTTCACCCCGCCGACCTACCCGTGTCCGTGCGGCGCCCCGGTGACCATCCCGGTGCTGCGCGGTGGGGTGCCCACCCTGGTACGGCACCGGACCTGGAAGAACTCCTGGGTGACGCTGCGCTGCCCGTCGTGCGACCGGGAGGACGACTGGCCGCACCCCGAACTGGGCTGCTCCTGCGGCGCGGTGATCCGGCTGCCGGTCGACCAGGGTACGCGCGAACTGCCGCCCGGTGAGTCCGAGCACGCCGAGGCGCTCCAGCCCACCGGTCACCCGGGTGCGGCGACCACCAGCGCGCCGCAGCCGGTGCGGCGGCCACCGTTTCGGCCGGTGACCATCCGTACCGGCGGCGACGCGGTCACCGCGGCGGCGCAGTACCTGAAGTGGCTGGGCTTCGGCGACGTGGCCGTCGCCGCGGACCGCTCGGCCACCGGGGTCGACCTGCGCGGTGCCGGTGTGGTGGCGCAGGTCGATCCGGCCACCCGGCCGACACCGCTGCGGGACGTGGAGACGCTCTGGCTCAACTCGCTCAACGAGGACCGTGCCGGGGCGTTCTTCTCGTTGGCCGGTTACGCGCACGACGCCCGGCTGCGCGCCGACCAGTTGGAGATTCCGCTGTTCGTGATGGACCTGACCGGCACCCCGCAACCGGTCAATGACGCGGCCGACCAACTCATCCGCACCGCGCCCGGCGGCAGGCCGAAGTGACCGGCCCGGGGCGGCGGGCCGCTCCCCGCCGTCCCGGGCCGGTGTCTACCGCCGCCGGTCAGTCACCGGTGTTGGTGGCCCAGATCGGCGATCCCGACTTGTCGTAGACGACCGCGTTTCCGTCGTCCTGCACGGCCAGGTACGCGCCGTCGTTGCCATCGGTGCCGGACGCCCAGACCGGCTGGTCGGCCTCGTCGTACAGCACCACGTTGCCGTCGCCCTGCACCTTCAGGATGTTCCCGCGCGACCAGGCGTTCTCCGCCTGCCACGCGGGCTTGCCGTCCTTGTAGAGCACCAGGTTGCGGTCCTCCTGCAGGCGCAGCAGGGTCCGGCCGCTGCCCGAGGTCAGCGCTTCGTTCAGGGTGATCTGCGTGCCCGCGTGGAAGATGGCGTCGCTCATCGTTCCCCCCTTCGACTCGGCTTGCCCGGCGGCCCGTTCAGGCCGCCGTGGCACCGTATGCGGGCCGAACTCACCGCCAACAGACAGGAATCCGTCACCTCACCATGGACGGGTGCCAACGGCGCACTTCGGGCGCGGTGTTCCGCCGTGCGCGCCGGGGGCGCTCAGTCCAGGTCAGGAGGGCGGGGCGGCCGGTGGGCTCGTCGCTGGTGCGGTGGGGGTGGGGGGACCGCTGGTCGGCGCGGTGGAGGGCGGCGTCGACGGCGGCGAGGACACCGAGGGGGCTGTGGACGCCGACGGCGCCGGGGACGAGACGCTGGAGGCGCTGGGGGACGGCGTCGCGGAGCCGGACGGCTGGTTGGTCGGCGGTGGGACCGGCTGGTCCCTGCTTCCGCTGTCGCCGGTGAACCGTTCGAACCAGCTGCCGTTTTGGATGTCGATGACGGTGATCGCCGTCATGGGCCGAGGGGCCGCGGTGACCACGACGAGGTTCGACGGCTGATAGGAGGGCCAGGACTGGCCGGTGTACCGGGGATTGTCCGCCAGGACCGGCGGTGTCAGCGGATTGCCGCAGGCGCAACGCACCCGGGGCAGCCCGTGGTCGTCGACCAGGACGGCGGTGCCCGCCTGCAGGACCGACTGGAAGCTGGTGGCGGCTCCGTTCCGGTAGCCGTGGTTGGTCACCCGGGTGTCGGCCCGCAGCAGCACGGGGGTCAGGGAACGGATGTACGACGGCACGGCAGCGGCTTGGATGCCTTCCACCGCGGCCCACGCCCGCTCCTTGTCCCGGTCCGCGGTCAGATAGCGGACCAGCCGCGGGACGTCGCAGCTTGAGTTGTTCATCGAGCCGCCGTACAGCCCAGCGGTCGATCCTGACAGGGCGCGCAGGCCGTTCGCGGTGGGCGACGGCGTGGTGGCGGCCGGAGACGGGGTCGCGGCGGCGGCCTGGCCCGCCGACGGAGTGAACGGATCGGGGCCGGTCGACGCGGCGGGCTGAAGCAGCACCTCGTGCGCCGCCCCCAGCACACTGCTGAGCACCACGCCCACCACCACGGCCAGCACCGCGACACCGGCGGCCAGCCCCACCTTGCGCGGTGACCGCCACCACGGGCCGCCCGGTGGTGGCCCCGGGCGACCGGGGCCGCCACCGCCCGGCGGGGCGGGCGGCGGCCCGGGGGCACGAGGTCCGGACAGCGGGCCCGCGGGCGGCCCGGTCGGGGGTGCCGTCCGATCCGTCGGACGGAGGGTGCGAACTCACCGGCGCTTCCTTCCGCACGGGTCGACGTCTGTGTTCGGTATCCGCCCCTCCCGCATTGTGTGCCGGTGCCGCACACCCTCCGCAACTCGGCGCGGCCGTCCGGCCGGGGTGCTAAGCGGCCTCGGGGATGCCGGGCACGTCCCCCAGGGCCGCTTACCGCTCGCGTGGCGCGAACACCGGCATGGCCCACGCCGGGGGCCTGGGCGGCTGCGCCGCGGGTACCGCCGGGCCGTGGTCCACCTGGGTCGCGGGGTGCGGCGCGGCCCGCTTCCCCAGCCCGCCGCCCGCGTCCCGTAGCGCCGCCACGAACGCCAGACAGCTGCCGTAGCGGTCGTCCGGCGACTTGGCGAGCCCCTTCGCCAGCACGGCGTCCACCCCTGCGGGCAGGTCCGTTCGGTGTGAACTCAGCGGCGGCGCGGGCTCGTTGAGATGTGCCCACAGTTGGGCCAGGTCGTCATCGCGCCGGAAGGGCGGCGTACCGGCGAGCGCCTCGTACACCACGCACGCCAGGCTGTAGACGTCGCACCGCCCGTCCACCGGCCTGCCCGAGATCTGTTCGGGGGCCACGTAGTCGACGGTTCCGACGAACTGCCCGGTCGAGGTCAGCCCCGTCAGCGACAGCGACCTCTTCATCAGCCCGAAGTCGGCGAGGTACACATGCTCGGGATGGTCGGGGTCGATGCCCTCGGCCACCAGGATGTTGCCCGGCTTGACGTCCCGGTGGACCAGGCCGTGGGCGTGGGCGGCGTCGAGAGCCGAGGCCACCTGCGCGGCGATGCGCGCGGTGGTGTCGACGGAGAGCCTGCCCTGGCGGTCGAGCAGCGCCCGCAGATCCTCTCCGGGCACGTACCGCATGGCGATGTAGAGGACGCCGTCGGCCTCTCCGGCCTCGAAGACCGGGACGATGTGCGGATGGTCGAGCCCGGCGGCCAGCCGTGACTCACGGATGAACCGTTCCCGGAAGACCTCGTTGCGGGCGAGCCCGGGCGACAGGAGCTTGAGCGCCACCGTGCGGTCGAGACGCAGATCCCTGGCCCGGTAGACCGTCGCCATCCCACCGCGCCCGATCTCGGCCTCTATCCGGTACGCGGCGATCTCCCGCCCGGCCATCCCGGACGGGCGCTCCGCCGCCGTACCCCGGTCATCGGCCACGGCGGCACCTTGGCGCTCGGGTGCGGTCGGCGGGCATCACGGCCCGCCGCCTTGCTGGGTGGGCCGCCGCGACACGGTGGGGTCGCAGGCCGAGGGCTCCGCGGCGGCCGCGAAGGTCGCCAGAGCGGGTCCGTCGCAGTAGCACCAGCGGTCGTGTTCCGCGTCGAACAACCACACCTCGTCGCCGTCGACGAGCACCCCGACGCGCGCTCCCCTGGTGCCGGCCCGGAAGGCCGCGTCGTCCGTACGGCCCGCCATCAGCTCCTCCAGCGCCCGGCGGTAGTCGCCGACGACCTGCTCCACCCGCGCCAGCAGCGGACGCGGATCGCTGGTCCGGCCGAGCGGGATTCCGGCGGCGGGCGGTTCGTCCGGGACGGAGACCAGGGGGCGACCGTCCACCCACGCGGTCCACCCGTTGGAGCACTCGACCCGGCACCAGTCGCCCCTGCGGTCGATGACCCGTACCGGCAGCAGCGGATCGAGCCATGCCGACGGCCGCTCCTGGTCCCGGCCGGTCTCCGCCCAGGCCGGTACCGCGTGCCGCGGGGTGACGTGTGTCGGGCGGAACTCGCTTTCGTACATGACGGCGCTCCCGATGTTTCTCCGCCGCCGCGCTAGCCGCGCATGATGGCGGGTTCACGGCGGCGCAGCAGGGCGCGGACGACGAGCCCCGCCGCGGCCGACAGCACGACCAGCATGGCCACGTCCAGTGCCCAGGCACCGAGCGAGTGCCGGAACAGCGGATCCGCGGTCACGCTGCCGGGCACGATCCGGTGCAGGTCCACGGTCCCGGCCAGCGCGCCGAGCGCCCATCGGGCGGGGACGAGCCAGGAGAACTGGTTGAGGCCGGGCACTCCGTGGAGGGTGAGCAGGGCTCCGCAGAAGACGACCTGCACGATGGTGACCAGCACCAGGAGCGGCATGGTGACCTCCTCCTTGCGTACCAGCGCCGAGATCAGCAGGCCGACCATCATGGCGGTGAAGGACAGCAGCGCGACCGTGACGGTCATCTCGGCGAGCGGCGGCAGTCCCGCCGCACCGCCCTTGACCCCCAGCCGGACCCCGACCAGTCCGACCATGGTGAGCACCACGGCCTGGGCCACGGTCACCGCGCCCAACACGACGACCTTGGAGAGCAGGTACGCGGAGCGGGACAAGCCGACGGCCCGCTCCCGCCGGTAGATCACCCGCTCCTTGACCAGCTCGCGCACCGCGTTGGCCGCCCCGGTGAGGACGCCTCCGACACACAGCAGGAGCAGCGCGTTCATCGCCGTGTTCGGGGTCAGCCGGGCGCCAGCGAGGGCGCGGGCCATCGCACCCATCACGAAGGGCAGCACCACCATGATCGCCAGGAACGTGCGGTCGGCGCTGAGGACAGCGGTGTAGCGGCGGACCAGGGTGCGCAGTTGGCTGTTCCAGCTCTGCGGTTTGCGCGGTGCGGCGATCTCCCGCGCCGGGGCGGCGGCCGGACGGCGCACTTCCATGGCGTCGGTGATGTACTCGCGGCACAGCGGCGAAGCACGGTACCGCGCCGCCCAGTCGCGGCCGACATCGCCCTCGAACGCCTCGAAGGCCTCGGGCCATTGGGTGAAGCCGAAGAACGGGAGGGCGTCTTGTGGCGGTCCGTAGTACGCGATCCGGCCACCGGGGGCGAGCACCAGCAGCCGGTCGCAGACATCGAGGCTGAGCACGCTGTGGGTGACCACGATGACGGTGCGGCCGTCGTCGGCCAGGCCGCGCAGCATGTGCATGACGGAGCGGTCCATCCCCGGGTCCAGTCCCGAGGTCGGCTCGTCGAGAAAGAGCAGTGAGGGCTTGGTGAGCAGCTCCAGCGCCACGCTGACCCGTTTGCGCTGGCCGCCGGAGAGGCTGTGGATCGGCTGGTCGACCCGCTCCCGCAGGCCGAGGTCGGCCACCACCTCCGCCACCCGGCTGAGCCGCTCGGCCCTGCCGGTGTCTCCCGGGAAGCGCAACTCGGCGGCGTATCCGAGGGCGCGCCGGACGGACAACTGCACGTGCAGGATGTCCTCCTGCGGCACCAGGCCGATGCGCTGCCGCAGCTCCGCGTAGTCCCGGTACAGATCCCGGCCGTCGTACAGCACCGTTCCGCGGTCGGCGGGGCGCAGGCCGGTGAGGGCGCCCAGCAGCGTGGACTTGCCCGCACCGCTCGGGCCGACCACGGCCAGCAGGCACTTCTCGCCCACCGGGAACGAGACCTGGTCGAGGAGGGTCCTGCGGCCCCCGTCCACCGCCACCGTCAGCTCCTGGACGGTCAGCGAGACCTCCCCGGTGTCGACGAACTCCTGCAACTCGTCGCCCACCAGCCGGAACGCCGAGTGGCCGACGCCGACGATGTCTCCGGGCCGGACCGGGGCCCGCTGGACGCGCTGGCCGTTGAGGTACGTCCCGTTGTGGCTGCCCACGTCGACGATCTCGTGGCCGCCGCCCGGCAGGGCGCGCAACTCCGCGTGGGCGCGGGAGACCACGAGGTCGTCCACGACCAGGTCGTTTCCGGCGGCCCGGCCGATTCTGAGGGTCCTGACCGGTAGCGGCCGCACCGAGGTGGGCTGGCGGAACGCTCCGGTCGCGGAAGGGGTCTCGGCCGGGGCGGGGACGGCTGGCGCCGGGGGCGAGGGGGTACTGCTGAGCGTCGCCCGTGGCCCGTCGTCGGGATTGGCGAACCGCAGTACGCTCCCGGGCCCGACCGGCACCGGCCCCACCAACCGCGCCCGCTGACCGTCGGCGTAGGTTCCGTTGGTGCTGCCGGTGTCCTCCAGGGTCCAGCCGCGCTCGGCGGGCCGTAGGACGGCGTGGCGCCAGGAGACCCTGGGGTCGGTACAGACGATGTCGCTGAGCGGATCACGGCCCACGCTGTAGGACCTGCCCGGCCTCATGACCAGCGAGTCGCCTTCGCAGTCAACCAGCAACTCGGGCGGGGAGGGTGCGAACGACCGCCTACCCATGATCCGCATGCTACCGCCGCGCCCGCCCGACCGCCTCCGCTGCGGCCCTGCCCCTCCCTGCCCTCCCTGCCCATCCCTGGCCCTCCCTGGCCCGCGGGACGACGCTGCCGATGCGCGTCGCTGACCAGCAGATGCGCACGTCAGCCTCGCTCTCCAAGGTGTACCGCCGACGGGGTGGACGGGTCCGACACGCACCCCCCGCGCGGCGCCGCCGGACCGCGGCTGGATGACAGTGGAGATCGCGACCCGCCCAGCGGGCCGCGCGGGTTCCCGAACACATCCGATCCCTCAACACATCTGCGGTGAGACACGGTCCGCCCGCGACAGCAGCCGCCGTGCCCACCATCGACGAGCATCGAACCAGGAGAAGGCACACCATGACACGCAGAACCATCGCGCTCGTTGGGAGCGCGGCACTCACCCTCGCCGGAACCATGCTGTGCGGTGCCGCACCCGCACACGCCCAGGGCTCCACCGTGACCGCCATCGTTCAGGGCGGCCACATCACCGACGTTCAGGTCGACATGCCCAGCGTCCTGCAAGCGGCGGGATTCAATGTCACCCAGGGGTTCGCCCTCAAGGTGGGCGAGCGCATCGCTCTCAACGACTCGACCCTGGAAGAGGGGATCGGGCGTGGGCCCTTCGACCAGAACAACCCCATCGTTCACGTGCAGCCCCTGGTCCAGTTCGGCAGTGTCGCGAACGGCGCCGTGGGCAAGGTCGACCTGCGGGCGGTCGTGGCCGCGGCGGATGGCAGCATCGACGAAGCCAGCTACTCGGCAACCATGAACTGCCAGTTGGACGCCAGCGCCAACGGCACCTGCACCAGCTCCTCGTGAGCCCACCGCCGTACCTCGGCGGTCCGCAGGCCCGTGCACGCCGTCGGCGCCGCAGTGACCGGCTTCCCTGGTGACGCCGGAGCCCCGTCAATACTCCTGCAGAGTCCCCAACGAAGTCACGGCAATTGGGGATGGGTGCCCGGGAGATCTAACGCCTGGGCACCCGCAGACGGTGTGACGCCACATGCCATCGCCCTGGCCCCTTTGTGCGGAAGTCTCAGCTCCCGACTTCCGGGGGACGGTGCAAGGTGACGGTCGAGATCAGGCGACGGAGTGGTGGCGTTGTTGAACGCCAACAAGGCCAGACCCCACGGAGCATCCTTCTGCGGAAATTTGATCAACCAAACCGGAACAGTATCCGGCGGCTGGAATACCGGCGCACCTGAGGCAGTTGAGAACGCGGAGCTGTCAGCGACACGCGAACTGGCTTCCAGACGGATAGACGGCCCGTCTTGCGATTGCAGGCCGTCTTGCGATTGCAAGCACGACACGCCCAGGCAGACCGATAGTGGCATCAAGTAACCATCATCGTTCATGCTCGCAGTGAATTCGACCGACTCGCTGAGCGATCTGGCGGAGCAGCCGCCCGCATGCACCGGTCCCATGCGTACTCCTTCCGTCTGGCGGATCGGAGTCGCGGTAGTTCCGTTCTCTCTGGGGAAGGAAAGCCGCCGGAATGGAAGCTGATCGACTAACCCTCGTGTTCGGCGCGCTCGCAGACCCTACTCGGCGAGCGCTTCTGGTACAGCTGAGAAAAGCGGATGCGACGGTCAAAGAACTCACCGCCCCGTTCAAGATGTCGCAGCCCGCGATCTCACGGCACCTCAAAGTGCTGGAGGGCGCTGGTCTCATCTCACGGGCCCGCAGGGCAACCACCCGACCCAGTCGGCTGGAGGTAGAGCCACTGCGTGACGCCTTTTCGTGGCTGGCAGAGGTAGCACGGGAGAACAGGGGCGTTTCACGCCCCGACAAGAACGCTGAATTCAAAAGGTAACGCGCCCGTCAGTATCCCAACGGGCCTTCGTCCATCGAGTGAACAGAGGACTTGGGCACGACGGTCACAGGTGCCCCTGCGGACAGCGGAAGGTCCTCATTACTTCCGCCGTCCGGGAAGAACCGTCGTGCCCACTCCTTGGCCTGGCTGCGCGCTGCTGGGAAGCGGGAGGTGCTAGTCCTCCTCGCCCCCGCCTTCGCCCCTGCCTTCGCCCCCGCGCTGGATCTGCACCCAGGTCTTGGTGCAGTTGTCCGTCGAGGTGAGGAGCCCAGTTACGGGGAGGGCGCAGTCCGTCTGCAAGATCCCACGCTCCGTGTACGCGTCGACGACGACGTGGGTCACGGCGACACCAGGGGCAGCGGGTACAAGGGTGTAAACGGCCACAGAGACGCCGTAAGCACACGGCCCCTGGACCGGGATCCATGGGGTAGTAGTGGGAGGTGTTCCCGGGGTGGTCTCTTGGAGGTAGACTTGGCCGTCGACTGAAATCGCGCGGAAAAACGTTCCGGGCGCAGGGTTCACAGAGACTGAGTCCGTCGCTGCGACGCTGATGGTATGCCCCGCTCCCCGACCGCAGTTGCGCTGCTTGGGAGTGGCCGCGCCCGCGGCCGGGGCAAGGAGCGCGCTGCAGAGGACGGCTCCGGTGACCGCCGCCAGCCCTCTAACGGCCCATGCGCGGCTTGATTTACGGCCGTTGCGGCCGCGTGGTTGCAAGTACTGGGACTGCATCTTTGTCCTCCCGGGAGTGCCGGATCTGCCGACGATGCCGTATCGGGCGGCATCGCTGTCGACCTGAAATTGCCACGGGCACCGCGGGTTGCATCGACATCAGTCCTCCTGTCATTCATTCAGATCAGGAACCTCCTCCGAATGGCTTCACAGCCAACTCACGGCCTGTCATACGACATCCGCCATCGTTCGCGACCCCAGGGAAGGTTCACTCACAGCTTCGTGAAAGAAGGAACGGGAACAGTGGAATAGGGGAACATCCCTGTGTCACGGACCCGTGACACCCGAACTGCCGGGCGGGTACGTCAGGCGGCGGTGACTCCCTCTGCGGTCCCCTCGAACCGCGCCCGCATGATGTCCCAGATCAGCGCCTGAAGCTCCTGCGCCGCCCTCAGCACCGCTTGCGGATCCTTGGCGATCGCACGCGCCGACCGCTCGGTCAGCAATCCAGCGGACAAGGCCGCGGCCATCCTCCGCCCGTTCTCCTCCGAGATCCTTTGAAAATCGATCACACGATGATCGTCAAAGCGTCCGACATAAAATATTTCTTTCTCGCTGACGCCGCCCCCGCGGCGACAGGGCCCTGCGCTGACACTTCAGGTGGGCCATGCCGTTCTCGACGCTAGTGCATCGTGAGGGATCCGAAACCCAATGGCGCGCGGGGTCGGCGCTCAGTGGACTCCCCGTTCCAACCCCGTCCAATACGGCTCACGGAGCTTGAACTTCTGGATCTTGCCGGTGGCCGTACGTGGGATGGAATCGCGGAACTCCACGCTCGTTGGCGCCTTGTACCCGGCCATCCGCTGCTTGCAGTGGGCGACGATGTCGGCCTCGGTCGCCACCGCCCCCTCGGCCAGGACCACCAAGGCCTTGATCGTCTCGCCCCACTTCTCGTCCGGAACGCCGATGACCGCGACCTCGGCGACCGCCGGGTGGCTGAAGATCGTGTCCTCCACCTCGATCGACGACACGTTCTCACCACCCGTGATGATCACGTCCTTCTTCCGGTCGGAGATGGTCAGATGGCCGTCGGACTCGTCGATGGTGCCGCCGTCACCCGTGTGGAACCAGCCGCCCTCCAGCGCCTCAGCGGTCTCCTCCGGCTTGTCCCAGTAACCGGCGAGCACCGTGTTCGACCGGGCCAGAACCTCGCCGGAGTCCGCGACCTTGAGCTTGACGCCGAGCGCGGGCAGCCCCGCACGCGACAGCTTCCGCGCCCTGTCCTCCGCGGGCAGATGAGCATCGGCTGGACGGGAGCGGTTGAAGGTCAGCAGCGGAGACGTCTCCGTCAGACCGTAGATCTGGGTGAACTCCCAGCCGAGTTCCTCGCCCACCCGCTGGATCGTCCTGCTCGGCGGCGGGGCACCGGCGCACACGATCCGCACCCGGTCACGGCCCGGGATCTCCCCCTCCCAGGCAGCCGCCGCATCCAGCACCGCGTTCCACACCGCGGGCGCGCCGCACATCAGCGTGACCCCGTGCTCCTCGACGCGGCGCAGGATCTCCGTGCCGTCGACCTTGCGCAGCACCACCTGCTTCACGCCGAGCCCGGCCATCAGATACGGCATGCCCCAGCCGTTGCAGTGGAACATCGGCAGCGTGTGCATGTAGACATCGCGCTCCCAGGCGCGGGTGTGCAGTCCGAAGGTCATGCCGTTGACCCAGATGTTGCGGTGCGTCAACTGCACTCCCTTGGGCCTGGCTGTGGTTCCCGAGGTGTAGTTGATCGTCGCGGTGGCGTCCTCGTCCGGATTCGCCCACGGTCGCGGCTCGATGCCGAAGCGCATCAGCTCGTTCTCGGTCGGCTCACCGAGGACGAAGCGGTGGCGCGCCTTGACACCGGACAACACCTCATCCAGCTCCGGGTCGACGAGCAGCACCGAGGCTCCACTCTGCCGCACCACGTACTCGACCTCGTCCGGCTTGAGGCGGAAGTTGACCGGCACGCAGATCCGGCCGCTCATCGGCACCGCGAACAGCAGCTCAAGCAGCCGCGCGGAGTTGTGGCTGACCACCGCCACCCGCTCCCCCTCGCCCACGCCGAGCGCGTCGAATCCCGCCTGCCAGGCCCGCACCCGCTCCGCGAACCGCCCGTACGAGGAGTCCGGCACCGGCCCGGCGGGCTGGACCGGCTCGTCAACCACAGCCAGGCTGGAGGAGAACCCCAGCTCTGCCCGGTCGAGGAAGTCCGCGATGGTCATCGGTACCCGCATTGCTCTCCCCTGTCGGTGGTGATCAGGAACAACATCGAAGGAATACCAACAGCCGCCATCCTCCAAGCGGCCGAACTCGATTGAAAAGAAAAGCACCTGGTGGATCACATGGCGGCATCCGGTCGCGCCGCGTGGTGGCGGGCGATCAGGTCCCGGTACCAGGTGTAGGAGGCTCTGGGGGTGCGGGTCTGGGTGGTGTGGTCGAGGTGGACCAGGCCGAAGCGCTGCGTGTAGCCCTCGGCCCACTCGAAGTTGTCGACCAGCGTCCAGACGAAGTAGCCGCCCACGTCGGCGCCTTCGGCGACCGCGTCGGCGACGGCCCGGATGTGCCCGTCGAGGAAGGCGATCCGCTCGGGGTCCTCGATGCCGGGGTACGAGCAGCCGTTCTCGGTGATGGTGATGGGCGGCAGCGCGTCTGCGTACCGGCGGCCCAGGCGCAGCAGCAGTTCCCGCAGGCCCTCGGGGACGACCGGCCAGCCGAACGCGGTTCGCGGCACGCCCTCCATCGGGGCCAGGTCGAACGGCAGGCCGCCCGGGTCGGCCGGGGCGCGTACCCGGGTGGGGTTGTAGTAGTTGACGCCCAGGCCGTCAACGCTGCCGCGGATGAGTGCCAGGTCGCCGTCGAGGACCGCGCCGCCGATGTGCTCGGCGACGCCGAAGGCGGACAGGTCCGGGTAACTCCCGGTCAACGGCGGGTCGTTGAACAGGCGGTTGTGCAGGGCGTCGTACGCCTCGGCCGCGGCGCGGTCGGCTTCGGTGCCGCTCGCGGGGTCGACGGGGGTGCAGTTGTTGGCGATCAGCACTCGGGCGCCGCGCTCCCGAAGTTGCCGGGCGGCCAGTGCGTGGCCGAGCAGTTGGTGGTGTGCGGTGGGCAGCGCGTCGAGCAGCAGGGTGCGGCCGGGGGCGTGCTGGCCGAGCGCGTAGCCGAACACGGTGTGCACGAACGGCTCGTTGAGCGTGATCCACTCGGGCACCCGGTCGCCGAGCCGGTCGGCGGTGCGCGCCGCGTACTCGGCGAAGCGGAACGCCGTGTCGCGGGAGAGCCAGCCGCCGTCGTCCTCCAGGGCCTGCGGCAGGTCCCAGTGGAACAGCGTGGGTAGCGGGGTGATGCCGTGGGTGAGCAGCTCGTCGGTCAGCCGGTCGTAATACGCCAGCCCGCGCTCGCCCACCGGGCCGCGCCCGGTGGGCTGGACGCGTGGCCAGGCGATGGAGAACCGGTAGGCGTCCACGCCGAGTTCGCGCAGCAGCGCGATGTCCTCGGGCCAGCGGTGGTAGCTGTCACAGGCGGTACGGGCGTGGTGGCCGTCCTTGATGGCGCCGGGCCGGGCGGCGAAGGTGTCCCAGACGCTGGGCCCTCGGCCGTCCTCCTCGGTGGCGCCCTCGATCTGGTAGGCGGCGGTGGACACACCCCAGCGGAACGTCGGCGGCAGTGCGGGGATCTGCGGCATGGGATGCATTGTGGGGGCAAGTCGCCCCGCGACTACAGGGGCTTGCCCCCGGAAACTACGCCACGTCCTTGCGGCTGATCGCCAGGTAGCCGACGAACAGCGCGATCACCGCGGCCAGGCCCAGGCTCACCGGGCCGGTGCCCCAGCCAAGGCCGCCGCGGCTGGCGGGGACGCCCAGCCAGTCGGCGAACGAGGCGCCCAGCGGGCGGGTCAGGATGTAGGCGAACCAGAAGGCGAAGATCTCGTTGAGCCGCAGCTTCCAGTAGGCCAGCGCCGGAACGGCGATCAGTACCGCGAACAACACGCCTGAGGAGAAGTAGCCCAGTTTCATGGTGCCCGCGGTCATGTCGCCCGCGGCGGTGCCCAGCGCGAACGTGGCCATGACCGTGGCCCAGTAGAAGACCTCACGGCGACGGGTGTGGATGCTGTGGATGGACAGCGTCTTCTCGCTGCGGTACCAGACGGCGAAGATCGCGGCCAGCACCAGCGCGTAGAACGTGGTCGAAACGACGTACGGGATGCCCAGGACCACGTGCAGCACGTCGGCGGCCATGGTGCCGAACACGCTGACCATGGTGACCGCCAGCCAGTAGACCCAGGAGACGTAGCGGCGCGCGGAGAACTGCAGCGCGAGCGCGACGACCAGGCCGAGGCCCCCGATACCGACCGCGATCACCGGGTTGAGTGACTTGGTCAGGAAGTCCGAGGTGGTCTCGCCCATGCCGGTGGTCAGCACCTTGATGACCCAGAAGTAGACGGTGACTTCCGGGACCTTGCTCAACGCGTGCCGCGCGGGGGCCAGTGGCTGGTCCAGCCTGAGCTGCTCTGTCGTCATGGCGGCACAGGATGGCACACGTTCCCATGAGTCCCCTCTGCACCCCCTCAACCACGCGGTGCCATCGACGTCACACCGGTATCACCCGGCGAAGTTCGCCCGTAGTTCCACTTTTCGCACCTTGCCGCTCACCGTCATCGGGAAGCTGTCCACGATCCGCAGATGGCGCGGGACCTTGAAGTGCGCCAGGCGGCCCTGGCAGAAGGCGGTGATCTCCTCCAGGGTGGGCGCGTCGGTCATCTCGCGCGGGATGACGCAGGCCAGGATCTCCTCGCCGTACCGCTCGTCGGGGACGCCGACCACCTGAACGTCGGCGATCTTGGGGTGGGTGTAGAGGAACTCCTCGATCTCCCGTGGATAGACGTTCTCGCCGCCGCGGATGATCATGTCCTTGATGCGGCCGACGATCGCCAGGTAGCCGTCCTCGCGCATCACCGCCAGGTCCCCGGTGTGCATCCAGCGGGCGGAGTCGATCACCTCGGCGGTGCGCTGCGGTTCCTGCCAGTAGCCGAGCATCACCGAGTAGCCGCGGGTGCACAGCTCGCCCGGTTCGCCGCGCGGCACGGTCCGGCCGGTCACCGGGTCGACCACCTTGACCTCCAGGTGCGGCAGTACCCGGCCCACCGTCTCGGTGCGGCGCTCCAGGTCGTCGTCGGTACGGGTCTGAGTGGAGACCGGTGAGGTCTCCGTCATCCCGTAGCAGATGGCCACCTGCGCCATGTGCATCTCGGCGACCACCCGTTTCATCACCTCCACCGGGCACGGCGATCCGGCCATGATCCCGGTGCGCAGCGACGACAGGTCGTACGAGGTGAACTCCGGCAGGCTCAGCTCCGCGATGAACATCGTCGGCACCCCGTACAGCGAGGTGCAGCGCTCCGCCGCCACCGCCCGCAGCGTGGCCGCCGGGTCGAACGTCGGCGCCGGGATGACCATGCAGGCGCCATGGCTGGTGGCCGCCAGATTGCCCATGACCATGCCGAAACAGTGGTAGAAGGGCACTGGTAGACAGATCCGGTCCAGCTCCGTGTAACCCACCAACTCGCCCACGAAGTAACCGTTGTTGAGGATGTTGTGGTGGGAGAGCGTGGCCCCCTTGGGGAATCCCGTGGTGCCCGAGGTGTACTGGATGTTGACCGGGTCGTCGAAGCTCAAACCGGCCTGGACGACGGCCGGTTGGTCCGCCGGTACGGTCTCGGCGGCGGCGGTCAGTTCGTCCCAGCTGGGATCGCCGATGTGGACCACGTCCCGCAGGGCGGGGCAGTCGCCCCGGGTCTGCTGGACCATCGTGCGGTAGTCGCTGCTCTTGTAGGCGGTCGAGGCGATCAGCAGTCGCACCCCGGACTGGTTCAGCGCGTACGTCAACTCGTGCGCTCGGTAGGCCGGGTTGATGTTCACCATGATCGCGCCGATCCGCGCGGTGGCGTACTGGACCAGCACCCACTCCGGGCAGTTGACCGCCCAGATGCCGACCCGGTCGCCCTTGGCCACGCCCTTCGCCAGCAGGCCCCGGGCCACCGTGTCGACCGCCTGCCCGAACTGCCGGTAGGTCCAACGGCGTCCGCTCGCCATGTCGACCAGCGCCTCACGGTCCGGGAAGGCGGCGATCGCGCGGTCCAGGTTGGCGCCGATCGTGTCACCGAGCAGCGGCGTCGCCCCGGCGCCGCTGCTGTACGAGAGTGTGGTCATCCGTCGCCCTCCCTCGGTGCCCGATCGCGCGCCGGACCGCCACGGAGCCCACTACCCCGCCGCTGGCACCGCTATCCGCCGAGCCCCAGCGTCTCCCGTACCGCGGGGGCGAGGGTCTCCACGATCTCGTCCGGGGTGAGCTCGGTGACGGCTGGCAGGCGCAGCAGATGGCGGGTCAGGGCCAGGCCCAGGAGTTGGGAGGCGACCAGTCCGGCCCGGCGGCTGGCCGCCTCAGGGCCGATGACGGCAGCCAGCGCTGGGGCGACCTGCTCGGAGAACAGCCTGCGGGTGCGTTGCGCCGCGCGGTCGTTGGTGACCGCGGAGCGCAGCACCATCAGCAGGGCGTCGTCGCTGGGATCGCTCTCCCAGCGGTCGAGGAAGTGCCGCACCAGCGTGGTCGGTACCTCGCCGGGAGCCATGGCGGTCAGGTCGGGGAGCCGCAGGTCGACGGTGAGCGCGGCGTCGAAGAGTTGCTCCTTGGTGCCGAAGTAGCGGATCACCATCGACGGGTCGATCTCCGCGTCGGCGGCGACCGCGCGGATGGTGGTGCGCTCGTAACCCTGCGCGGCGAAGCGCTGGCGCGCGGCGCGCAGGATCGCCGCGCGGGTGCGGTCGGAGCGCTTCTCGGTGCTGGGTTCCGCGGTGGCCGGTTCAGCGGTGTCGGGTTCCGCGGTGGCCGGTTCATGGGGGTCGGACATGCACCCAAGGTATGCCAACAGTTGTTGGCCCACAAGCGTTGACATGACTCATCGATCGGCGCACGATGTCAACAGACGTTGGCCAACAACCGTTGGCACACTGTTGAAGGGGGTTTCCCATGAACGCCGCGGCACTTCCCGCCCGTACCGAGGTCGCCATCGTCGGCGCCGGGCCGACCGGGCTCACCCTCGCCATCACCCTGGCCCGCGCCGGGATCGACTTCGTCCTGCTCGACCGGCGGGAGCAGGCCGCGCACACCTCGCGCGCCGGTGTCGTACACGCCCGCACCCTGGAGGTGCTGGACGAACTGGGCACCGCCCCGGAACTGCTCGCCCGTGGCCGCCGGGCCGACCAGATCACCGTGCGCGACGGCGCACGGCAGGTGCTGCGGGTGCCGTTCGACGGTCTGCCCACCCGTTTCCCGTTCGCCCTGGTGGTCCCGCAGTACGAGACGGAGGACGTGCTCGCCTCCCGGCTGCGGCAGCTCGGCGGTGCGGTCCACCGGCCCTACGAGGTCACCGCCGTCGCCCAGGACGCCGAGGGCGCCACGCTGACCATGGCGTCCGGTGAGACCCTGCGCGCGGCCTACGTCGTAGGCGCTGACGGCATGCACAGCGTGGTGCGCGAGGCGGCCGGTATCGGTTTCGAGGGCGGCTCCTACCGCGAGTCGTTCGTGCTGGCCGACGTGACGCTGGAGCAGGACCGGCCGGACGAGGGGCTGGCGCTGCGGTTCGGTGCGGCCGGTGTCTTCTTCGTCGCACCGTTCCCCGGCGGGCACTACCGGGTGATCGCCACCGTTGACGACGCGCCCGACAAGCCGGAACTGGGCTACGTCCAGGGCCTGTTGGACGCGCACGACCCGTACCGGGGGAAGATCAGGGAGCTGGTCTGGTCTTCGCGGTTCCGCATCCATCACCGGGTCGCCGAACGCTTCCGCGCCGGTCGGGTGCTGCTCGCGGGAGACGCCGCGCATGTGCACAGCCCGGTGGGCGGTCAGGGCATGAACACCGGCATCCAGGACGGGTACGCGCTCGGGCGGGCGCTCGCCGAGGGGCGGCTGGAGACGTACGAGGAGCGGCGCCGTCCGGTGGCGCGGCGGGTGGTGGCGTTCACCGACCGGATGACGCGGATCGCGACGGGGCCGCGGGTGGTGCGCCACACACTGCTGCCCTTGGTGAGCCGGGTTCCGGCCCTTCGGCAGCGCCTGGCCATGGAGCTGGCGGAACTGAACTACCGCTGAGGTCGTCCTTGAGGGCTGGAGCGAACCGCAGGAGGACCGATGCCGCAAGACAGCGCCCTGGCGCTGGTCGTCGAGGACGACGCGACCCTGGCTGAGGCCCTCACCACCGCTCTTGAGGTGCACGGCTACCGGGTGGCGACGGTCGGCGACGGCCTGCTCGGCCTGGAGCGGATCCGTACCACCGCCCCCGATGTCGTACTGCTCGACGTGATGCTGCCGGGGCTCGACGGGCTGACCGTCTGCCGCCGGGTGCGCGCCGACGGGGACCGTACGCCGATCCTGATGCTCACCGCCCGCTCGGCGGTGGCCGACCGGATCGACGGGCTGGACGCGGGCGCCGACGACTACCTGCCCAAACCGTTCGACCTCGACGAACTCATCGCCCGGGTCAGGGCGTTGCTGCGCAGGGCCCGGCCGGAGGCCACGGTCGACCTGCCGGAGGAGCTGACCTTCGGCGACCTGGTGCTCCACACCCGCACCCGCCGCGCCCGGCGCGGCGGGCGGACCATTGACTTCACCCGCACCGAAGCGGCGCTGCTTGAGCTGTTGATGACCAACGCCGGGCAGGTGCTGCCCCGGGATGTGATCACCGACCGGGTGTGGGGATATGACTTCGGCCCCTCGTCCAACTCCCTTGAGGTGTATGTGGGATATCTGCGCCGCAAGCTGGAGGAGGGGGGACAGTCACGGATCGTGCACACCGTGCGCGGTGTGGGATATCTGCTGAGCGAGCGTCGGCATGGCTGATGCCCGGCGCCGGGAGCGACACCCTCCGCTGCGGCTGAGGTTGGCGGTGGCCACCGCGCTGGCCGTGGCGGCGGTCGCGGCGGGGGTCTGCTGGGCCGCCTACATCGCCGCGGGCCAGCAGCTCGGCCGGGAGCTGAACCTCAGCCTGATCCGTGAGTCGAACCGGGTGGTCCCGCAGATACGGGCAGGGGCCGCGCCGCCGGGTGGCGAGTGCGCCTGGCTCGGTTCGCCGGACTGCGTCCAGGTGATCCGCTCCGACGGCACGGTCACGCCCGCGCCCGCGTCCGATCCGTACGTACCGCCGGTGGTGCCCGGCGCGGTGGCGGTGGCGAAGGGGCAGCGGGGTGCGTACTTCACCGACTCGGCCTTCCACGGGCTGCCGTTCCGCAGCTATCTCACCCCCGCCGGGCCGGGGAAGGCGGTACAGGTGTCGATGCGCACCGACTCGATGCAGCGCAGCGAACGCCGGATCGCGGTGGCGCTGGTGGTGATCGGCGCGGCGGGCGCGGCGGGCGCCGCGGTGCTCGGATACGCGGTGGCGCGCACCGGGCTGCGGCCGGTGGCCCGGCTGACCAGGACGGCCGAGACCATCGCGGCGACCCGTGATCCGCGGCACCGCATCGAGGTTCCGGGGCGCGACGAGTTGTCGCGGCTGGCGGGCAGTTTCAACGTGATGCTGGGCGAGTTGGAGCAGGCGCTGGACGCCCGGCGGCAGCTCGTCGCCGACGCCTCGCACGAACTGCGCACCCCGCTCACCGGGTTGCGCACCAACATCGCGCTGCTCTCGCACGATCTGACGGCCGAGCAGCGGGAGCGGGTGAACGGTGCGTTGTCGGCGCAGATCGCCGAGATGGGCGGTCTGGTTGACGATGTGATCGAGCTTGCGCGGGGCGACGAGGCATCCTCCGGTTCGCTGGAGGACGTACGGCTGGACGAGGTGGTCCGGCACTGTGCCGTGGCGGCTCGCCGCCACTGGCCCGCGACGGCCTTCTCGGTGGAGCTTGAGCCGTGCGTGGTGCGCGGGGTCCCGGCGCGGTTGGCGCGGGCGGTCACCAATCTGCTGGGTAACGCGGCGAAGTTCTCGCCGCCGGGGGCGGTTGTCGAAGTGCGGCTCGCGGAGGGTGAGTTGACGGTGCGGGATCATGGTCCCGGGTTCGCGGACGAGGACCTTCCGTATGTCTTCGACCGGTTCTACCGGTCCCAGTCCGCTCGGGGGCTGCCCGGGTCGGGGCTTGGTCTGGCCATCGTCCAGCAGGTGGCGCAGGCTCACGGCGGCTCCGCCGAGGCGGGCAACACCCCTGATGGCGGGGCGGTGTTGACGGTGCGGTTCGCCGACTACGCCACCGAGTGAACCGTGCGGGGGACGTCGTGGTGGATGGGGGTGTGCGCGCCGGTCAGCGGGACGCCGGTGCCGCCTCTGCGGTGGGCGACGATCTCGGCGGCGATGGACAGCGCCGTCTCCTCCGGCGTGCGGGCGCCCAGGTCAAGGCCGATGGGCGAGCACAGCCGGGCCAACTCCCGTTCGCCGACGCCCGCTTCCCGCAGCCGGTCGAGCCGGTCCAGATGGGTACGGCGGGAGCCCATCGCACCGACGTAGGCGACCGGCAGCCGCAACGCCCGTTGCAGCAGCGGGATGTCGAACTTGGCGTCATGCGTCAGCACGCACACCACCGTGCGCGCGTCCAGTTCCTGGGAGTCCAGATAGCGGTGCGGCCAGTCCACCACGACCTCGTCTGCCTCCGGGAATCGGGCCTCGGTGGCGAAAACCGGGCGGGCGTCGCAGACGGTGACCCGGTAGCCCAGGAACTTCCCCATCCGCACCACCGCCGCCGCGAAGTCGATCGCCCCGAACACCAGCATCCGCGGCGGCGGAACGCTGGATTCGACCAGCAGTGTCAGCGGCTCCCCGCAACGGCTGCCGTCGGCCCCGACCTCCACCGTGGCGGTGCGCCCGGCGTCCAGCAGCGCGGCGGCCTCGGCGCTCACGGTGTGGTCCAGCTGCGGATCGCCGAAGCCGCCCTGGTACGAGCCGTCCGGCGCCACCGTCATGGTGCCGCCGAGCAGCTCGGCGGGCCCCTTGACGATCCTGGCGACCGCCGCCGCCTGACCGGTGGCGGCGGTGGCCAGCGCGGCGGCCAGCTCGGGGCTGGCCGCCGGGTCGACCCGCTGGACGAAGATGTCGATCACTCCGCCGCAGGTCAGGCCGACGGCGAAGGCGTCCTCGTCGGAGTATCCGAAGCGTTCGAGAACGGCCGGGCCGCCGTCCGTCAGTGCCTGCTGGCACAGTTCGTACACCGCTCCCTCGACACACCCGCCGGACACGCTGCCGATCACGGTGCCGTCCGCGTCCACGGCGAGCGCCGCGCCCGGCTGCCGGGGCGCGCTGCCACCGGTGGCGACCACGGTGGCGACCGCGAACGGACGCCCGCGCTCGCACCAGCCCAGCAGTTCCTCAGCGATGTCCAGCATGGTGTGTCACTCCTCAGTGGACGCCCAGCCACCCTTGGATGGGGTGAAGGGCGAAGTAGACGGTGAAGACGACCGACAGGACCCACATGAAGGCGCCTGGATCACGCCACTTGCCCTGCGCGGTCTTGATGACCGTGTACGCGATGACGCCCGCGCCGACCCCCGCGGTGATCGAGTAGGTGAACGGCATCAGCGCCACGGTCAGGAAGACCGGGATCGCCACCGAGCGGTCGCTCCAGTTCACGTGCTTGGCATTACCCATCATCATCGAACCGACCACGACCAGCGCGGCGGCGGCCACCTGACTGGGCACGATCTGGGCGAGCGGGGTGAAGAACAGCCCGGCGGCGAACAGCAGGCCGGTGACCACGCTGGACAGGCCCGTCCTGGCCCCCTCGCCCACGCCGGTCGCCGACTCGACGAACACCGTCTGCCCCGAGCCGCCGACCAGTCCGCCGACCATTCCACCCGCTCCGTCGATGAGCAACGCCTTGCTCAGCCCGGGCATCCGGCCCCTGGCGTCGGCCAGCCCGGCCTCCGTGCCGACCCCGATGATGGTCGCCATTGCGTCGAAGAAACCCGCCAGCACCAGGGTGAACACGATGATGCCGACGGTCATTCCGCCGATGTGGCCCCAGCCGCCGAACTCCGCATGGCCGAGCAGGGAGAAGTCCGGCAGTGAGACGACCTTCTTGGGCAGCTCGGGCACCGCGTAGCCCCACACCTTGGCGCCAAGGCCCGCCACCGCCTGTACGACCACCGCGATCACCGCGCCGACCACGATGCCGATGAGGATCGCGCCGGGGACCTGCCTGGCCTGCAGGGCGAAGATCAGCAGCAGGGTCACCGCGAAGATCAGCACCGGCCAGCCGGTGAGATGGCCGCCGACCCCGAGCGTGACGGGTGCGTCCGCGCTGCCGATGCCGACGAAGCCCGCGTGCACCAGGCCGATCAGCGCGATGAACATTCCGATGCCGATGGTGATCGCGTGCTTGAGCGGCAGCGGGATGGCGTTCATGATCATCTCGCGGAGTCCGGAGACCACCAGCAGCACGATCACCCCGCCGTAGATCACGCACATGCCCATCGCCTGCGGCCAGGTCATGTTGGGCACCACCTGGGTGGACATCACACCCGAGACGCTCAGCCCGGCGGCGAGGGCGAGCGGGACCTTGCCGACGAAGCCCATCACCAGGGTGGTCACCGCGGCGGCCAGCGCGGTCGCGGTGACCAGCGGGGCCTGGCCGAGCCGGTGGCCGCTGACGTCGGCCCCGGAGAGGATCAGCGGGTTGAGCAGCAGGATGTAGGCCATCGCCATGAAGGTCGTCAGACCTCCACGGACCTCTCGGGCCACGGTCGAGTTGCGGTCGGAGATATGGAAGTAGCGGTCCAGCCACGAGCGGCCGGAGGGTACGCGCGAGCTGGCGCCCGCCTCCTCGGCGACCGTCGTCGGCTCGACTTGCGACTGGGTCATGAGTCCAACTCCCAAGGTTCATAGGGGCACCCGCGCCAGGCGCGGGATTTGGGAATGTGCCTTGGCCTGCACGACCCGGGGGACGGCCCGAGACGAACGGGGTTACTGCGCCGGTCGGCGGACCGGCCGGGTTCCGGGCGGTGGCGGGAGGGACGAGAACCCGGCACCGCCCGGAGGCTTGGTTCACTTCGCGGGTCCGGGGGTCATCCCCCGGAATACTGCTGCCCGGTGAGGTGCTCCGGCCGCACCGGCACCCGGTTGAGCGCCAGGCCGGTGGCCGCGCGGATGGCGGCGACCACGGCCGGGGTGGAGGACAGGGTGGGGGCCTCGCCGATGCCGCGCAGCCCGTACGGGGCGTGCTCGTCGGCGAGTTCGAGGACGTCCACCGGAATGGTGGGGGTGTCCAAGATGGTGGGGATCAGGTAGTCGGTGAAGGACGGGTTGCGGACCTTGCCCTCCGGGGAGACCACGATCTCCTCCATCACGGCCAGGCCCAGGCCCTGGGTGGTGCCGCCCTGGATCTGGCCGACCACCGACAGCGGGTTGAGCGCCTTGCCCACGTCCTGGGCGCAGGCCAGCTCGACCACCTTGACCAGGCCGAGTTCGGTGTCCACCTCGACCACCGCGCGGTGCGCGGCGAACGAGTACTGGACGTGCCCGTTGCCCTGGCCGGTGCGCAGGTCGAACGGCTCGGTGGGGCGGTGCCGCCACTCCAACTCCAGGTCGATCGCCTCGCCTTCGAGTACGTCGGCCAGGTCGGCCAGCACCTCGCCGCCGTCGGTGACCACCTTGCCGCCCTCCAGCAGGAGTTCGGCGGTGGCCCACGCCGGGTGGTACGAGCCGAACCTGGCGCGGCCCAGCTCAAGTACCTTCTCGCGCACCGCCTCGCAGGTGTGCTTGACCGCGCCGCCGGTGACGTAGGTCTGGCGGGACGCCGAGGTGGAACCGGCCGAGCCGACCTGGGTGTCGGCCGGGTGGATGGTCACCTGGGTGACGCCGAGTTCGGTGCGGGCGATCTGGGCGTGCACCGTGACGCCGCCCTGCCCGACCTCGGCCATGGCGGTGTGCACGACGGCCACCGGCTCGCCGCCCACCACCTCCAGGCGCACCCGGGCGGTGGAGTAGTCGTCGAAGCCCTCGGAGAAGCCGACGTTCTTGATGCCGACCGCGTAGCCGACACCGCGCACCACGCCTTCGCCGTGCGTGGTGTTGGACAGTCCGCCGGGCAGCGCCCGTACGTCGGCGGACTGGCCCGCGGTCTCCCATTGCTTCTGCGGCGGCAGCGGCATCGCCTTGACCCTGCGCAGCAGTTCGGCGACCGGGGCCGGGGAGTCCACCACCTGTCCTGTCGGCATCACGGTGCCCTGTGACATCGCGTTGAGCTGGCGGAACTCCACCGGATCCATGCCGAGTCCGGCGGCCAGCTTGTCCATCTGCGCCTCGTAGGCGAAGCACGCCTGGACCGCGCCGAAACCGCGCATCGCGCCGCAGGGCGGGTTGTTGGTGTAGAGCGCGATGGCCTCGATCTCGACGTTGTCGACGACGTAGGGGCCGACGGACAGCGACGAGGCATTGCCGACGACCGCCGGGGAGGCCGAGGCGTAGGCTCCGCCGTCCAGCACGATCCGGCACTTCATGTGGGTGAGCTTGCCGTCGCGAGTGGCGCCGTGCTCATACCAGAGCTTGGCCGGGTGCCGGTGGACATGGCCGAAGAAGGACTCGAAACGGTTGTAGACGATCTTGACGGGCTTGCCGGTGCGCAGCGCCAGCAGACAGGCGTGGATCTGCATCGACAGGTCTTCGCGGCCGCCGAAGGCGCCGCCGACGCCGGAGAGCGTCATCCGTACCTTCTCCGGCGGCAGGCCCAGGACCGGGGCGATCTGGCGCAGGTCGGAGTGGAGCCACTGGGTGGCGATGTACAGGTCGACCCCGCCGTCCTCGCCGGGCACCGCGAGACCCGACTCCGGGCCGAGGAAGGCCTGGTCCTGCATGCCGACCTCGTACTCACCTGAGACGATCACATCGGCCCTGGCCCGGGCGGCGGCCACGTCGCCGCGGTGGATCGGCTGGCGGTGCACGATGTTGGGGTGCGGGACGTGCCCGGCGTGGTGGTCGGTGCGGCCGGGGTGCAGCAGCGGTGCGTCCTCGGCGATGGCGGTCGCCTCGTCGTGGACGACGGGCAGCGGGACGTACTCCACCTTGATCTTGGCGGCGGCGCGGCGGGCGGTCTCCGGGTGGTCGGCGGCGACCAGCGCCACCGGCTCGCCGTGGTGCCGTACCCGGCCGTGCGCCAGCACCGGGGTGTCCTGGATCTCCAGGCCGTAGTTCTTCACCTCGGTGGGCAGGTCGTCGTAGGTCAGCACGGCGTAGACCCCGGCCTGGGCAAGCGCCTGCGAGGTGTCGATCGACTTGATCTCGGCGTGTGCGTGCGGGCTGCGCAGCGTGAAGCCCCACAGCATGTCCTCGTGCCACATGTCGGAGGAGTACGCGAACTCGCCGGTCACCTTCAGGGTGCCGTCCGGGCGCAGCGTG
Organism: Streptantibioticus rubrisoli; assembly: GCF_024436055.1. Taxonomy (GTDB): domain Bacteria; phylum Actinomycetota; class Actinomycetes; order Streptomycetales; family Streptomycetaceae; genus Streptantibioticus_A; species Streptantibioticus_A rubrisoli. Next base: position 95,290 of record NZ_JANFNH010000012.1, read on the forward strand.
GACTCGCCGATGCCGCCCTTGGCCTTGCTGCCCTGGGTGATGTTGCTGGGAGTGCGGGTCGCGCCCATGGTCAGACCGCCTCTTCGCTCCGGGCCGCCGCGAGGCGGACCGCGTCCAGGATCTTCTCGTAGCCGGTGCAGCGGCACAGGTTGCCGGACAGGGCCTCGCGGATGTCCTCGTCGGACGGGGAGGAGTTGCGCTCCAGCAGTTCGTCGGCGGCGACCAGCAGACCCGGGGTGCAAAAGCCGCACTGCACGGCGCCCGCGTCGATGAACGCCCGCTGGATCGGCGAGAGTTGAGCGTTCTCGCCCGGCTTGGACCGCCAGCGCTTTGCGTCGTCCAGCGAGATGCCGTGTCCTTCGGCGGCGCAGCCGCCATGGTCGCGCTGCCGGGCGAAGTCGGCGAGCCCCTCGACGGTGACCACCTCGCGGTCCTGCGCTTGGCCCGCGGCCACCAGACAGGCGCACACCGGCACCCCGTCCAGCCGGACCGTGCACGAGCCGCACTCGCCCTGCTCGCAGGCGTTCTTGGAGCCCGGCAGACCCATGCGCTCGCGGAGCACGTACAGCAGGCTCTCGCCCTCCCAGACGTCGTCGGCCTGCTGCTTGCGGCCGTTGACGGTGAACGTCAGGCGCATCGCGCGCTCCTCTCGTTTCCGCGGTACTCCTCCCAGGCCCAGCCCAGGGTGCGCCGTGCCATCACGCCCAGCGCGTGGCGGCGGTACGCGGCTGAACCGCGCACGTCGTCAATGGGATTGGCGGCGCCGGACACCAGCTCCGCGAACTGGCGGGCCACCGCGGGCGGGATGATCTGGCCGCTGTCCCACAACCCGGCCTCCGCCAGCGCCGAGTTGAGGAACTCCTCGGCCGCCGTAGCCCGGATCGGGGTGGGCGCGGCCGAACCGATGCCGGTCCTGACCGTGCGGGTCCCGGGGTGCAGGGCGATGCCGAAGGCGCACACCGCGATCACCATCGCGTTGCGGGTGCCGACCTTGGAGAACTGCTGCGGTCCGTCGGCCTTCTTGATGTGCACCGCGCGGATCAGCTCGTCCGGCTCCAGGCAGTTGCGCTTGACACCGGTGTAGAACTCCTCCACCGGAATCATCCGGGTGCCGCGCACCGAGACCGCCTCCACCTCGGCACCGGCCGCGAGCAGCGCCGGATGCGAGTCCCCGGCCGGGGAGGCGGCGCCGAGGTTGCCCCCGACGCTGCCGCGGTTGCGGATCTGCGGCGAGCCGACGGTGTGCGCGGCCAGCGCCAGACCGGGCAGCTCCGCGCGCAGGCTCTCGATGATCCGGGTGTACGGAACGCAGGCGCCGAGCCGTACGGTCTCCTCGCCCACCTCCCATTCCCGCAGCTCACCGATGCGGTTCAGGTCGAGCAGGGCGTCGGGTCGGCGATGGTCGAAGTTGATCTCGACCATCACGTCGGTGCCGCCCGCGATCGGCACAGCGGTGGGGTGCTCGGCCTTCGCGGCGAGCGCCTCCTCCCAGCTGGCGGGGCGCAGGAAGTCCATGGGGTCTCTTCTCGGATGTCGAAGGGGCCGGGTGGTGCACGGTCGCGAGGGGCTTGTTCATGTGGCGTTCACGTGATGTGGCCCAGTACACAAAGAACCGGCCGGTCGGGTGCAGTCACCGAAAACATGAAGCACTTGGCTGGCCGGACACTGGACCTTGTAGATTCCTCTGAAAGGCGGGGTCGCACCACCTCGCCGGATTACAAGAGCGTCATTCAAGACAAGGCGAGAACGATGCGGCTGCGCACACTGCTGGACACCGAGGCGCTGGGCCTGCGGCTGCTCTGCGGCGAGGAGGAGCTGGACCGTACGGTCCGTGGCGTGATGACCACCGACCTGCGGGATCCCAGCCGCTATCTGTCCGGCGGCGAGCTGGTGCTGACCGGCCTGGCGTGGCTGCGCGGTCCCGAGGACTGCGAGCCGTTCGTCCGCCGGTTGGCCGCCGCCGGGGTGGCCGCGCTGGCGGCGGGCGAGGCGGAGGTCGGCGGGGTGCCGCAGGACCTGGTGGACGCCTGCGCACGGCACCGGCTGCCGCTGTTCGCGGTGCACGAGCGGGTGGCGTTCGCGACGATCACCGAGCATGTGGTGCGGCAGGTCTCCACCGAGCGCGCCGGGGATCTGGCGGCCGTGGTGGAGCGGCACCGCAGGCTGATGTCGGCCGGTCCGGCGGGCGGCGGGCCGGACGCGGTGCTCGATCTGCTCGTCACCGATCTCGACCTGCGCGCCTGGGTGCTGTCGTCCACCGGGCGCCGTATCGCGGGCTGCGCGCCCGAGCTGCCGGACCAGATCCGCGCCGAACTGGCCGGAGAACATCTTGCGGCGTCCCGGACCGGGCGTCCCGCACCGCACCGGGTGCAGGTCGGCGGGCGGGTCTTTTCGGTCTTCGCGATCAGGGGCGCCGAGACGGATCCGCGCGCCACCGTACTTTCCGACTGGCTGCTGGCGGTCGAGGCGGACGCGGGCGACTGGCCCGCCGAGCGGCTCGACCTGCTGCACGGGGTGACCCAGCTGATCGCCGTCGAGCGGGACCGGCAGGACGCGGCGGGCGCGGTACGCCGCCGCCTGGCGCACGAGGTGCTGGAGCTGGTGCAGACCGGCGCGCCGCCCGCCGAGGTGGCGGCCCGGCTGCGGGTCGCCGCCCCGGTGCTGCTGCCGGGTGCGGGCGCGGCGCCGCACTGGCAGGTGGTGGTGGCCCGGGTGGACTGGGAGGGCGGCGAGCCGCCCGGTGGGCCGGTGGCCCAGGCGCTGCTGGAGGAGATCCTGGTGGACCCGGCCTCCGCGGGCACCGACCCGGCCGACCGGATCGCCGTGGCGCACAGCGACGACGAGGCGATGGCACTGCTGCCGCTGCCGACCGCCGGGCCGGACGAGCAGCAGTCCGCGGGGCTGCGTGCGGAGGAGCTGCTGCGCACGGTGGCGGCGCCGCTGGCCCGCGGCCTGGACGGTGACGGTCGGCTGACCATCGGGGTGAGCGCCTGCGTCCACTCCGCCGAGGGGCTGCGCGGCGCCCTGGAGGAGGCCCGGCACGCCCGCCGGGTGGCCGCCGCCCGGCCCGGGCGGGTGTGCGTGGCGGGGCACGAGGAGCTGGCCTCGCACGTGCTGCTGCTGCCGTTCGTACCGGACGACGTCCGACGGGCCTTCACCGCACGGCTGTTGGACCCGCTGCGCGCGTACGACCGGCGGCACCGGGCCGAACTCATCCCGACCCTGGAGGCGTTCTTGGACTGCGACGGGTCCTGGACCCGCTGCGCGACGCGGCTGCACCTGCACGTCAACACGCTGCGCTACCGCATCGGCCGGATCGAGCAGTTGACCAGCCGCGACCTGTCGCGGCTGGAGGACAAGGTGGACTTCTTCCTTGCGCTGCGCATGAGTTGAGCCGGTACGGCGTACGGGGGAACCCGCCGAACACCCTCTTGCTGGGCGCCGGGAGGCGTGCTGAACTTCGCCTACCGACGGCGCGCGGGAGGGGACTGTGGCAGACGCCTCCAAGGCGGAGACGCACAAGACCAACGGCATCGCGCCCGGTGGCCGGCCTGATCCGCCCGCGGTGTGGCGGCTGCGGTCGCGCGGGTGCTGGACCGAGGCGGCGGCACTGCTGAACGGCGAGGGCTCGCCGCACACCGCGCTGCGCCGGGCGGCGCTGCTGATCGAACGGTGTGTGTTCACCGGTGAGGGATGGGCCGAGGCGGAGGACGCGCTGCGGAGCGCTGAGGCGCTGGCCGGGACGGACGAGGAGCGCGGGCGCGCGGCCTGTGAGCGGGGGCAACTGGCCTATACGGCGACCATGTTCGGGGTACGCGACCGCTCCGACGAGGCCCACTCGGCGCTGGGCCGCGGTGCGGCCCTGCTGGCGCCGGGGGCGGCGGACCGGGCGCTGCTGGATTTCCGGCGCGGAATGCTGGCGGAGAACCTCTCCGGTGACCCGGCGGGTGCGCGGCTCGCCTATCGGCGCGCCCACGCGGGCGCCACGGCGCACGGTGACCGACTGCTGGCGTCCGCCACCTGGCGGCAGCTGGCCGGACTCGCCTTGCGGGACGGGGAGTTGGCCGAGGCGCGCTACGGGTTCACCGAGTCCCTGCGGATCCGCGAGGAGTTGGGCTATCTGATCGGCACGCCGCCAGCGTTGGTCTCCCTCGCGGAGGTGGAATCCGAGCCCGAGGCGAGTCGGCTACGCGCCGAGGCGACCCGCCTCTTCCGCCTCCTCGGCGGCCTACCCGTCTGGCTCCGCGACGCGCTGTAGCCTCCGGCTCGGTTGGCTGTTGGGGCTGCGGCACGCCTCCGGCGCGGTGGGTCGTTGGGGGGGCTGCGGCCGGTTCGGGACCGCCGGGCTTTTTGTGTCTGGTTGCTCGCCGTCGCGGCGGTTCTAATCTTCGGGGGCAAGCCCCCGAACCCCCTGACGATGCCCGACTTCGGGGGCCATGGGGGCCTGCCCCAAACCCGCGCCGCGCGGGGGCGTGGGGGCTTGCCCCCACAAAAAGTCCGCCGCGACGGCGAGCAACCGTACTCAAGGAGCCCGGCGGTCCCGAACCGGCCGCAGCCCCCCCCAACGACCCACCGCGCCGGAGGCGTGCCCCAACCCAACGACCCACCGCGCCGGAGGCGTTACGTGAAGTGGTCGCGGATGAGGGACTCGGCCGCGGCCGAGTCGCCCGCCGCGAGGGCGTCCAGCAGGGCCACATGCTGAACGGCGTCAGCCAACAACTCCGCCCCCCGCGGAGCGGACAGCGCACGCCGGTGCAACTGCTCGGCGACCGCCACGAGTTGGGAGTTCCCAGCGAGGCCGAGCACCGCACCGTGGAACGCGCGGTCCGCCTCCGCGTAGGCGGCCCGGTCGCCCTCCGCCGCGGCGGACACCGTCGCCTCGGCGAGTGGGCGCAGCGTCTCCCACCGGTTGGCGGGCACCGTGCCCGCCAACCGCAGCATCACCGGCACCTCCAGCAGCGCACGCACCTCGGCCAGCTCGGCCAGGTCCCGCGCGGAGCGCTCGGCCACCCGGAAGCCGCGGTTCTGGACGACCTCCACCGCCCCTTCCCTGACCAGCTGCTGCATCGCCTCCCGCACCGGAGTCGCGGACACCTCGAACCGCTCGGCGAGCGCGGGCGCCGAGTAGACCACCCCTGGCCGCAACTCCCCGGTGACCAACGCGTCCCGCAGCCCGCGCAGCACCTGGTCGCGCAGCGACAACCGCTCCGGCAGCCGGCGCGGTGGTTCCGGCTCGTCATACGGGTGCGCCCCGCGCGCCCCGCCGGTCTCCCCCGGCGTGGGCCGCCCCTGGTCCGGCACCCGTACCGGCGCCCCGGCGCCGCGTGTGCGCGGCCGCGCGCCCCGTTCCACCGGCGCCTCCTCCTGTCCGTCAGCCCGTCCCGCTACGTCATTCGTACGGGCGAATGCCTCCTATTTCACCACTCGACACCAGCGGCCCACATCGACGGCACTCCGGACACGGTTCAGCTAAGGTAAGGCTTCCCTGCGTGGATCTCTGTCAGGACGGTTCACCCATGCCCACGGCAACGCTCCGCCGCACCTCGCCGCTCGCCGCGGCCTACGCGCGCCTGGCCGAGGTCCGCGCGGGGCCGCGGGTCACCGAGGAGCCGCCGCGCACCGCGGGCGACTGGCTGGGGGCGCGCCAACTGGCCGAGGGCGGCAGCGCGCTGGACACCTTCCTGGCCGGGGAGGAGACCCGGCTCCTACGTGAGCACGGCGCGCGGCCGCGCCCCCATGTGGTGGCGAGCCTGGGCTTCCACCGCTATGTCTGGCCCGCGTGCCTGCTGTTCACCGTGCCGTGGTTCCTGCACCGCAGGGTCCCCCGGCTGCAGGTTGGCGATGTGTCGTTCCACCGGACGTCCGGACGGATGACCGTGCGCACCGGCGACCTGCTGTGCCTGCCGGACGATCCGGCGGCCGGATGGCCGGGGGCGCGGACCGTACCGGACGCGGCGGCGCTACGGCAGGCGCTGCGCGAAGCGGTCGCCGAGCACGTCGGGCCGCTGCTCGGCGCCTTCCGGACGCGCACCCGGCGCGGGCCGCACGCGTTGTGGGGGATGGTCTGCGACGAGATCACCGAGGGGCTGTGGCATGTCGCGCGGCTGCTCGGCGAGGAGGACCGCGCGGTCACCGAACTGGGCGCGCTCCTGCCTGGCGGCACTCCCCCGTACCCGGGTGGCGCCGGATTCCGGGCGCTGGGGCGCGGGCACACCCGGGACCGGCTGGCCTGCTGCCTGTTCTACACACTGCGCCCCGAAGACGCCTGCGCCACCTGCCCGCGCGCCCGCGAAGGCGACCGGATCTACCGAACCGGATTCGAAGCGGAACGACAAGCCAAATGATGGCCCGTCACCTGATAAGGTGCGTGCGATTGCCTCAACTCCCCTAATTCCGTTCGGTAGTTCGAGACTTCGCACACCGCCTCCCGCGACCGCCCGCTCATTGGCGTTCTCTTGTTCCGAAAACCCCTCGGGAAGCCCGGGTCATTCGCCAGGATGGCGCGCAGCGCGAAGACAAGCGAAACAAGGGAACCACCACAGATGACACTTACGGACATATCGCTGGATTGGACGCTGTCGGGCGCCGTAGGGCTGGCGATTCTGGCGGCCACGGGGACGGTGGTGGTGCGCGGCCGCCGAGCCAGGGCGGCACAAGGTGAGCAGCTCGACTCCTGGGAACGCGGGGAGGAACGGCGGCGGCACAAGGAGGCGGTGTACGGCAGCGCGTCGTACGTGCTGCTGTTCTGTTGCGCCGCGGTGGCGGCGGCGCTGTCGTTCCACGGCCTGGTCGGCTTCGGGCGGCAGAACCTGAGCCTGGGCGGCGGCTGGGAGTACCTGGTCCCGTTCGGCCTGGACGGCGCCGCCATGTTCTGCTCGGTGCTCGCGGTGCGCGAGGCCAGCCACGGTGACGCGGCCCTCGGCTCGCGCATGCTGGTGTGGACGTTCGCCGCGGCCTCCGCCTGGTTCAACTGGGTACACGCGCCACGGGGGTTGGGCCACGCCGGGGCGCCGGAGTTCTTCGCCGGGATGTCGCTGTCGGCCGCCGTGCTGTTCGACCGGGCGCTGAAGCAGACCCGCAGGGCCGCGCTGCGCGAGCAGGGGCTCGTGCCGCGGCCGCTGCCGCAGATCCGTATGGTGCGCTGGCTGCGCGCACCGCGCGAGACCTATCGCGCCTGGTCGCTGATGCTGCTGGAGAACGTCCGCTCCCTGGACGAGGCGGTCGAGGAGGTCCGCGACGACCGCCGGGAGAAGGAGCGCAACCGCAGGCGCCGCCGGGACCAGGACCGGCTGGAGCGCGCCCGCATCAAGGCGATCACCCGCCAGCACCGCGGCTGGGGCACCCACCGCGGTGGCCGCCAGGTGGAGCTTCCCCCGGCCGCCCAGGGCACCGCCGCGCCGGAGACCGGCACCGGTGCCAGCGGCGGCGCGCCCGCCGCCAAGGTCGAGCTAGCGGAGCCCGTCATAGCCGAGGCGGCAGAGCTCCCGGTACGCCCCCGCCCGGCGCTGCAGTCCATCACCGGTGACTCCGGCCCGGCGGTGGTCGACCTGACCGCCGAGGACGACACCCAGGCGCTGCCGAGGCTGGATTCGCTGGAGGCCAAACTCAAGGACCTTGAGCGGCAGTTCGGCTGAGCCCCTACCGTCCACGGCCCGTGCCGTCCGAGCCCGCGCGTCCGCGCGGGACGCGGCCCGCAGAAACCGTTCGCTGAACCCGGTCCCCGCGCGACACTCCGCGCGGGGACCGACGCGTTCAGCCCAGGCCCGTCCTCAGAGCCAGGGCACGCTCAGGCCTCAGGCGGATGCCGCCGCCAGCTCGAACCACACGGTCTTGCCCAGCCGCTGCACCCGCACTCCCCAGGCGTCCGCCAGTTCCCTGACCAGCAGCAGCCCGCGCCCGGACGGCGTGTGGTCGCTCGCCTGCCGGGGCTGCGGGCGGCGGGCGCTGAAGTCGCGCACCTCGACCCGCAACCGGCGCTCGGTGCCGCTGGTGAGCGTCGCGGTGAACAGCGCCCCCTGATCCGTGTGCACCAGCGCGTTGGTCACCAGTTCGCTGGTGAGCAGCTCGGCCGTGTCGACCAGGCCGGGCACCTCCCAGCGCCGTAACTGGTCCCGCAGCAGCGCGCGTACCTCCCCTACGGCGGGCAGATCGGCACGCCGTAGCTGGCGGCGCAACTCCCGCCGGTGTGTGGTGCGTTGGGTCCCCCGGGCGCCGCGTACCGCGTGCGCACCCCGGGATATCCGGGACCCCCGCGATCCATGGGACGCCACACCGGCATCCCGTATCCCCCGTTCCCCTGCCAATCGATCCATCGATTCCGCTCCGGCCCCCGTCACGTGTCCGTCCCCCTTCGAACGTGCGTCGCGGAATACATTCCCACCCGATCGCGGCCCACTCCCCGCGAACCGGATGTCTTGTCGCAGACCGTATGGGTCGCCCCGCCGGTACGGGGAATGGTCCCCTGGGGGAACGGGACGCTGGCGCAGTCCGGGAGGAGCCGCTATGCACGACGATCGCCTGCTGGTCGAGCAACGTCTGGAACGGGCGCTCGCCCAGTTCATCAGGGACGCGGTGTATTCGGCGCGCACCCCGATGACGGTGCGCGCCTGGCATGTGCGGGGCGAGCCGGTGCCGGTGGAGGAGGCGCTGAAGGCCAGCTACGAGCCGTTCTCGCCGGGCGAGCGGTGGGGCGCTCCGTGGTCCACGAGCTGGTTCCGGATCGAGGGCACGGTGCCGCGGGAGTGGGCGGGACGCCGGGTGGAGGCACTGCTCGATCCGGGGTTCACCGGGGTGCACCCGGGGTTCCAGGCGGAGGGACTGGTCTACGACTCGGAGGGCGTGCCGATCAAGGGCGTCCATCCACGCAACCGCCAGGTGCCGGTGGGCTCACCGGTGCGGGGCGGCGAGCCGCTGCGGCTGCTGCTGGAGGCGGCGGCGAACCCGCAGGTGCTGCGGGACTTCCGGCCGACCCGGCTGGGCGACATCACCACCGCGGGGGACGAGCCGCTGTACCGGTTCGGTTCGGCGCAGCTAGCGGTGCTGGACGAGAACGTGTGGCATCTGGTCTTCGACATCGAGGTGCTGTCGGAGCTGATGCATGAGCTGGCCGTCGACGATCCGCGCCGCCATGAGGTCCTGCGCGCCCTGGAACGCGCACTGGACGCGCTGGACCTGCACGATGTCGGCGGCACGGCGGTGGCCGCCCGGGCCGAGCTGGCCGAGGTGCTGGCCCGTCCCGCGCACGCCAGCGCCCATCGGCTGACCGCCACCGGGCACGCCCACATCGACTCCGCATGGCTGTGGCCGCTGCGCGAGACGGTGCGCAAGGCGTCCCGTACGTTCGCCAATGTCACCGATCTGGTGCGGGAGTACCCGGAGTTGGTGTTCTCCTGCTCCCAGGCGCAGCAGTACGCATGGGTCAAGGAGCACCAGCCGCACATCTGGGAGCGCATCAAGAAGGCGGTGGCAAGCGGCAACTGGGCGCCGGTGGGTTCGATGTGGGTGGAGTCGGACGCCAACATGCCGGGGGGTGAGGCGCTGGCCCGGCAGATCACCCATGGAAAGCGGTTCTTCCTTGAGGAACTGGGCGTCGACACCCAGGAGATCTGGCTGCCCGACTCCTTCGGCTACACCGCCGCGTTTCCGCAACTCGCCAAGTTGGCCGGGGTGCGCTGGTTCCTCACCCAGAAGATGTCCTGGAACCAGTCGAACAGGATGCCGCACCACACCTTCTGGTGGGAGGGCATCGACGGCACCCGGGTGTTCACCCACTTCCCGCCGGTCGACACCTACAACTGCGAGATGCGCGCGGCGGAACTCGCGCACGCGGTAAGGAACTTCGCCGAGAAGGGACTGGCGACGCATTCACTGGTGCCCTTCGGCTACGGAGACGGCGGCGGCGGGCCGACCCGGGAAATGCTGGAGAAGGCACGGCGGCTGCGTTCCCTGGAAGGGGCACCGCGGGTGACCGTGGACCGGCCGTCGGCGTTCTTCACCGCGGCCGAAGCGGAATACGGCGAGCGGGCTCCGGTGTGGTCCGGTGAGATGTACCTGGAACTGCACCGCGCGACGTACACCACCCAGGCCAAGACCAAGCAGGGCAACCGGCGCGCCGAACACCTGCTGCGGGAGGCCGAGTTGTGGGCCGCCACGGCCGCGCTGCGGGTGCCGGGGTACGGCTACCCGTACGACGAACTGGACCGGATCTGGAAGACCGTGCTGCTGCACCAGTTCCATGACATCCTGCCGGGCAGTTCGATCGCCTGGGTGCACCGGGAGGCCCGGGACACCTATGAGCGGGTGCGCGCCGAGTTGGAGCGGATCATCGACGGCGCGGTCGCGGCGCTGGGCGAGGGGGGCACGGCACTGTTCAACGCCTCGCCGTACCCCCGCGCGGAGGCCGTGACGCTGCCCGACGGGCGCACCGTGTGGGCCGAGGTGCCCGCGCTGGGGGCGGCCGGGGTGGCCGAACCGCCGCGCGGGGTACGGGTGGCGGCGCGCACCGGTTCGGGAGGACACGTACTGGAGAACGACCGGCTGCGGGTGGCGATCGACTCCGACGGACTGCTCGGCTCGGTGTACGACAAGGCGGCGGACCGCGAGGTGCTGGCGCCCGGCTGCCGGGGCAACCTGCTGCAGATCCACCCGGACCATCCCAACAAGTGGGACGCCTGGGACATCGACCGGCACTACCGGCGCAAGCACACCGACCTGACCGTCGCCGAGTCCGTGACGCTCGCCGCGTCGGGACCGCTGCGCGCGGTGGTGCGGGTGGTACGCGAGTTCGGGCGCTCGCGGGTGGTGCAGGACATCGCGCTACGGGCGGGCAGCGCGCGGCTGGACATCACCACCGAGGTCGACTGGCACGAGTCGGAGAAGGTGCTCAAGGCCGCGTTCCCGCTCGACGTACACGCCGAACGGGCGGCGTCCGAGATCCAGTTCGGGCATGTGTACCGGCCGACGCACACCAACACCAGTTGGGACGCTGCCCGGTTCGAGACCTGTGCGCACCGCTGGACGCATGTCGCCGAGCCGGGTTACGGCGTGGCGGTGCTCAACGACTCGACGTACGGCCATGACATCGGCCGTGGCGCCGGTGCGGCGGGGAGCGTCACCACGGTTCGGCTGACGCTACTGCGGGCGCCGCACAGCCCGGACCCGGAGACCGACCAGGGCACCCACCGGTTCGGCTACGCGCTGCTGCCGGGCGCGGGGATCGGGGACGCGGTGGCCGAGGGGCTCGCGGTCAACCTGCCGTTGCGCCCGGCGGCGACCGGTGCGCCGGTCGAGCCGTTGGTCGCGGTGGACGATCCGGCGGTCACCGTCGAGTCGGTCAAGCTGGCCGACGACCGCTCAGGCGATGTGGTGGTACGGCTCTACGAGTCGCGCGGCGGCAGGGCGCGCGCCACGCTCACCGCCGGGTTTCCGGTGAGCCGGGCGGACGCCACCGATCTGCTGGAGCGGCCGCGGGAGCCCGCTGCCGTGGACGGCGGCCGAATCGCGGTGCGGTTGCGGCCGTTCCAGATCCTCACCCTGCGGCTGAGGCCTTGAGCCTTCCGGCGGATCGTGAGGGCGGGCGGCTGGCGGCCGCGCGCGACCGCCGGTCCGCGCCGCTGTGGTTGCTCACCGTCGCGGCGGACTTCCGTGGGAGCGGCCCTTCGGCACCCGGTGCGGAGTTTTGTTGTGGCCAAGCCCCCAATCCCCTTGAGGGAAGCGCCCAATCCGCGGCGGGGGTTCAGCTCTCCCACACGGCGACGGCCGTGCGGTCATCGGCGTAGCCCTTGACGCGGGTGGCGGTGTCGGCCAGGAACGCGGCGAGGCCGGGCGGTTGGTCCGCCCGGCCCCAGCGCCGTGCGAGGTGTTCGGACAACTCCGGTGTCTCCCGCAGCGGGTCGGCGAGTCCCGCGCTGCACAGCAGCAACGTCTCTCCGCGCTGTGCCACCGACGCGCGGAACCGGAACCGGGTGCCCGCCTCCTCGGTTTCCGCGTCGGGGTCCAGGTCCTGCCACTGGCCAGCGCGCAACCGGAACAGGCCGCCGGGACCCAGACCGAAGAACACCCGGGTGCGGCAGTCGGGATCCACCGGCAGCAGCAGACAGCGCAGCGACACCACGAACTCACCGCAGGGCGCGGACGGTTCGCCGTCGGCGTGCGGCTTTCCGTAGGCCCGGGCGGTGAGGCGGCGCAGCCCGGACTTGAGCGCGCCGCGCTGTCCCGACCGTATGTCCTCGGCGAGCCGGGGCACGTTGCGGCCCACCGCGCTGCCGAGGGCATGGCAGGCGTCACGGGCGGCACGCGGCGCGTCATCGGCGGCCCGGGCGCCGCCCGCGACGGCGATGAACAGCAGTGCGTCGTCCCCGGTGCCGAACCGGGCGGTGAGCAGGGCGTCGGTGCGCGGTGCCCCGCGGTAGCGGGCGGAGTCGCCGCGACCGGAGGCGGCGCGCACCGTCAACCGGCCGTAGTGCGCGCCGTCGAGCACGGTGTCCGGTACCAGGTCGGTCAACCGGTCGGGATCGGCGCACGGCCAGGCGGTCGGCTCCGCGTCGTAGGTGGGCGGCCGGTCCCCCAGGTGGATGACCTGCTCCGGTGGCCGCTGCGCGGGCAGCGGCGGGCGTACCGGCGCGCCTTCGAAGGCCCGCCGGACGGTGGCGAAGTGCTCGTCGAGCGAGCCGACCGGCGGCTCGCCGTGCGGATCCGTGGCTCCGTCGTCGGCATAGAGCCGCCGCCACCACGCGTCGTCATGGTGGTGCTGCTGCCCCAGATGACTCATGTCCCTATTGTCCGCAGGGACGCGGCCACGGAAACCCGGTTCCCCGAACGGGGGTACGTTCGAACACGACGGTGCCCCCGGCGGGGGTTGCTCGCCGTGCTGACGGATGGTTCTTTCGGCGCAGGTCCCCCAAGCGCCCGGCGCCTTGCGCGCGTTGCTCGTGCGGCGGGCAGGATTGAGGGCCGTCCCCATGAAGCCCTACGGCGCCGTGGTCGCCGGGGCGGGAGTCGGCGGGGTGGAGGGGACCGCGCAGCGGAGGGGGCCTCGGGTGGTGTGGCCGCTGGCGACGCGGACGTCGATGTCGGCGGTGGTGCCGACGCCCTCCTTGGCGGCGGCGTTGGCCGCCGTACACGTCAACTGGCTGATCGCGTTCGGGGTGAGCCGGGTGACATCGGTGGACATCACGATCCGCACCTGCTTGTCACCGGTGATGACCTTGGCCACCCCGATCGGCGGCGCCAGTTCCGTGGTCATGCCGCGGGCGATCTCCGCGCTGTTGGGGCCGCCGAGCAGCAGGTCCAGGGTCTCCTGGGGGCCGACCGGTCCTGACGCGGGCCGGGTGACCGACTGCAGGCCGGTCGGCGAGACGAAGTACAGCCGCACCGTGGCCTGCGGATGGACGCCCGTCGCGGGCACCCCGGCCTCGATCACACCGGTGGGCTGGATGCCGCAGCCCGCGAGCGCGCCGAGCGCCACCATCCCCGAGGCGGCGGCCGTCAGCCGCCGGTTCGCCGTTCTCACTGTTCCTCTCCGCCCTGGGCGCGCAGCGGCAGGTCCACGGTGAACACCGCACCGCCCTCCGGCCGATTGGCGGCGCGCAGTTCGCCGCCGTGCAGCCGTACGTTCTCCTCGGCGATGGCCAGTCCGAGGCCGCTGCCCTCGGAGCGGGCGCGGGCCGCGTCGGCCTTGTAGAACCGCTCGAAGATGTGCGGCAGCACCTCGTCCGGTATGCCGGGGCCGTTGTCGGCCACCTCGATCAGCAGGCGCCCAGCCCTGGTCGCGAGTCGGATCCGTACCGGTGCGCCGCCGTGCCGCAGCGCGTTGCCCACCAGGTTGGCGACCACCACGTCGATGCGCCGCGGGTCGAGCACCGCCCTTACGCCACCGGGCAGTTGGGCCTCGACCTGGTCCTGCCAGCCGCGGGCCTGCAGGGACTTGCGCACCGTCTCCGCCGCGTCCACCTCGTCGAGGTGCAAGGCGGCGGCTCCGGCGTCGAACCGGGAGACCTCCATCAGGTCCTCGACCATCCGCGCCAGTTTCGCCGTCTCCTCGCTCACCAGCCGCACGGCCGCCGCGGTGTCCGGGTCGAGCGTCGCCGCGTCCTCGTCCAGCACATCGGTGACCGCGGTCATCGCGGCCAGCGGGGTGCGCAGTTCATGGGAGACGTCGGAGGCGAAGCGCCGGGCGGTGGCCTCCAGGCGGCGCAGTTCGATCATGTTCTCCTCCAGCGTGGCGGCCATGTGGTTGAACGTGCGGGAAAGTTCGGCGAGTTCGTCGCCGCCGCGCACGTCGAGCCGGGTGTCCAAGCGGCCCGCCGCGATGTCCCCGGCGGCCTTGCGCAGCCTGCGCACCGGACGGAGCACGCCCTGTGCGGCGAGCAGCGCGGGGACCAGTGCGAGCGCGAGGGCGGGCACCGCGCCGCGCTCCGCGGCCTTGATCAGCGCGCCGGTGTTGGCCTGTTCGGCGGTGAGCGGCAGTTCCGCGTAGACGGCGAGGCCGGACTGGGCGCGCCCGGTGCCCGCGTACGACACCGGCATGCCGATGGCCAGCCACGGCTGGCCGTTCTTCATCACCCGCTGGAAGACCGGCACGCCCTTGCCGGTCACCGCCGCGCGCAATTCGGGGGTGATGGCGGTGCTGGTGTTGGCCGGGCGCTGTGGCAGCAGCGGGCCGTTCTGGAAGCTGGCGTACGCCTGCCAGTTCTGCGCCTGGCCGCCGCCGTCGAGTTGGGCGGCGAAGTGCTGGAGGTCGCTGGCGCTGGGCGGGAAGGGCAGGTCGGGGGCGAGCGAGTTGACCTGGGAGCGCAGCGCGTTGATCGCGGTGTCCTGGCTGCGCTGCAAGATGGCCTTCCTGGCCTCCTGGAAGGTGAGCGCGGCGGTGGTCAGCGCACTGACCGCGGCGACCAGCAGGAACGCCACGGCGAGCCGTGCGCGCAGGCCCCGCGCGACCGACCAGCGGATGCGCGGCCGTCTCACAGCGGCCCGAAGCGGTAGCCGAAGCCGCGCAGGGTCTGGATGTACCTCGGGGAGCGCGGGTTGTCCTCCACCTTGGCGCGCAGCCGCATCACACAGGCGTCCACCAGCCGTGAGTCGCCATGGTAGCTGTGCTCCCAGACGCTCTCCAGCAGTTGCTGGCGGCTGAAGACCTGGCCGGGCGCGGCGGACAGGTAGAGCAGCAGCTTCATCTCGGACGGCGGCAGCGCGAGGTCCTCGCCGCCCTTGGTGACGATCAGCCCGGCGCGGTCGATGCTCAGGTCCCCGTAGGTCTCGACCGACGGGGGCATCAGCAGGCCGTTCGCCTCGTCGCCGTCGGCGGGTGCGGTACGGCGCAGCACGGCGCGGATGCGGGCCTCCAGCACCTCGCCGCGGGCGGGCTTGACGATGTAGTCGTCCGCCCCGGCCTCAAGGCCGAGGACCACGTCCATGTCGTCGCCGCGTGCCGTGAGCATGATGATCGGCAACTGCCTGGTGGCGCGGATGCGCCGGCACACCTCGAAGCCGGAGGCGCCGGGCAGCATCAGGTCGAGCAGCACCAGGTCGGGCCGGAACGTCTCCAGCACCGCCAGCCCGGCCTCACCGGTCGCGGCCGCCTCGATCTCGTGACCGCGACGGCGCAGGGCAAGGGTGACCCCGTGCCGCACCGCGGGGTCATCTTCGATCAAAAGCACTCGCGACATGCGTCAAGTATCGACGGGATTTATGAGCAAACGGTCACAAGCGGATCCATCACCGCGCTTGGTTCGTCTCCCCACAGGAATCGCGAGCGTAAGACCACAAACCGGAAAGGCCGGGGAACATGGTGCGGAAGGGAATTCGGGCAGCCAACGGGCGTGCGGCCGCGGCAGTGGTGGCGGCCCTGGCGGGGGCGGGGTTGCTGGCCGGTTGGTGGAGCGCCCAGGCGGGCGAGCCGACCGGCCCGGCGCCCAGGCCCGTCCGGTCCTCCGCGTCCGCCCCGGCGCCGATCACCGGCCAGACCTCAAGCCTGGACCCGTCGCTGCCCTCGCCCAAGGTCAACATGGACATCGCGCACGCCTCCGACAGCGGCGGCAGGGCGGTCAACATCACCATCGACGACGGCCCGGACCCGACCTGGACCCCGAAGGTGCTGAAGGTCCTCAAGGACAACGGCGTCAAGGCGACCTTCTGCATGATCGGCCCGAAGGCAGCGGCCCACCCCGACCTCGTCAGGGAAGTGGTGGCGGACGGCCACCGGCTGTGCGACCACTCGGTGTCGCACGACACGGCGATGGACCACAAGTCCGATGTCTACCAGAAGCAGCAGATACTCGACGCCGCCAAGGAGATCGAGAAGGCCTCCGGCGGGGTCAAGCCGATGTACTACCGGGCACCCGGCGGCGCCTTCACCCCGTACAGCAGGCAGATCGCCGCCGCGGCCGGGATGCGGCCGCTGGGCTGGAACGTGGACAGCAAGGACTTCGAGAAGCCGGGCACCGACACCATCGTGCGCACCGTGCTGGGCGAGTTGAGGAACGGCCCGACGATCCTCTTCCATGACGGCGGCGGCAACCGGGGCGAGACGGTAGCCGCGTTGGAGCGGCTACTGCCCCAACTGAGGCAGGAGGGCTACGGGTTCGGCTTCCCCGTCCACTGAGCAGGCCGGACGACGAACTACGCTGCGCAAACGGCGCCCCGAAGGGGCGCGGGGCTGTGTGCATGTGCGGCTCCGCCGCGTGGGCGCGACCAGCCACGATGGTGCCGCGGACAATCGACTTGGGGATTGCGGGGCTTGGGGGTCCGGGAGCTTGCCCCCGAAAAGGCATCCGCCGCGACGGCGAACACCCCCACGGCGCGGACCGGCGGCCCCAAACCGACCGCACCACCAGCCGAAGCGGGCCGCAGGTCTCAGAGCGCGCCCTCCAGTGCGAGCAGGGCGCGCTTGCGGTCGAGGCCGCCCGCGTAGCCGGTGAGGCTGCCGTCGGAGCCGACGACACGGTGGCACGGCCGGATGATCATCAGCGGGTTGGCGCCGACGGCGCCCCCGATCGCCCGCACCGCTCCCGGCGAGCCCGCCCTGGCGGACAGCTCCCGGTAGGTGACGGTGCTGCCGTACGGGATGGTGTCCAGCGCCTTCCACACCCGCTCGCGGAACTCGGTGCCGCGCGGCGCGAGCGGCAGGTCGAAGTCCGTCAACTCCCCCGCGAAGTACGCCCGAAGCTGCCGTTCCGTCTCGGCGAACGGGGTCGGATCGCGCCGCCACTGCGGCCGTACCGTCACCTCGCCGCGCTGTCCGCGCACGCTGACGGCGGTCAACGCGAAGCCGCGGCCTGGGAGTTCCTCGCCGACGAGGGTCAACTCTCCGAGGGGGCTGTCGATCGTGGTGTAGACGGTCATGGTGTCTCAGTCCTGTTCTCGTGCGGGGGACGCGGCCCGAAGGTGCCGTAGGGCGTAGGACCGCCAGGGGCGCCAGGCGTTCGCGTCCCGCGCGGTGGCGTTCTGGGTGGGCAGGAAGACGTCCGGATCGCCGAGCGCGCGCATCCGGATGTATCCGGCCGTCCACTCGTCGACCCCGGGCAGTGCGAGCAGCGCGGCCTGTGCCCGGTCGCGGTCCGCCCCGGGGTCGAGGCAGAGCGTGCCGTCCTCCACTGCGGCCGCCAGCGCCAGCACGGGCTTGGGCACATCGGCCGCGGCGAGGGTTCGGGTGGTCGGAAACAGATGGGTGAGCGAGCCGTCGGGTCCGCCGGGCAGCGGTTCGCCGTACCGGGCCACCAGCGCGGCGGCGCGGTCCGGGTGGCCGCCGAGCACGGCGCACACCGCGAGCTGGTGCGGGTCCGCCGCGCCCGGCGACCGCAGCCCGGGGGCACCGCGCACCAGCGGGGCCAGCAGCGGATCGGTGCCCAGGGCGGCGGTGACCGCCTCCGGGTCGGCGTCGAGGTCGAACAGGCCGCGCATCCGCTGCACGGCGGTGGTCAGGTCCCGCAGGTCGGCCAGTCGCAGCCGGCACTCCAGCCAGCGGCCCTCGCGGGCCTTCGCCCCCGGCTCGTCGACCTCGGCGATCCCCATCCCGTACGGCAGCCGCAGCGTGCGGCGGTAGGTGCGGGCGCCGGGCTCACCGGTGAGTTCCTCGACGCCGGGTACCGCCCGCCGGGCGAGCAGGTCGAAGACGGTGGTGTCGTACGGTCCGCGGTACGCGAGCCGCAGCGGCACCCCGGCGGTGGGCACCGCGGGGGTGCCGGACGGCGGTGTGGCGGCGACCCGCTGGCCGCGGGTCACGGCGCGCAGTTGGGTGGGGGTACGGGCGTAGATCTCCCGTATCGAGTCGTTGAACTGCCGTACGCTGGCGAATCCGGCGGCGAAGGCCACCTCGGTCACCGGCAGGTCGGTGGTCTGCAGCAGCACCCGCGCGGTCTGCGCCCGCTGGGCACGGGCCAGCGCCACCGGTCCCGCGCCGACCTCGGCGGTGAGCTGGCGGTGCACCTGGCGTTCGCTGTAGCCGAGCCGCGCGGCGAGCCCCACGACGCCGTCCCGGTCCACGACGCCGTCCCGGATCAGCCGCATCGCCCGGCCGACCAGGTCCGCCCTGACGTTCCACTCCGGCGAGCCGGGCACCGCGTCCGGGCGGCAGCGGCGGCAGGCGCGGTATCCGGCGCCCTGCGCTGCGGCGGCCGTCGGATAGAAGGTGACGTTCTCCCGCTTGGGGGTCACCGCCGGGCAGCTCGGTCGGCAGTAGATGCCGGTGGTCCGTACGGCGGTGAAGAACACCCCGTCGAACCGGCTGTCCCGGCTGCGTACCGCTTGGTATCCGGTCTCCACGTCGATCACACGACCCAGTCTGCGGCACCGCGGGCGTCCCGACTGGCGGAAATCGGACGTCGCCGTTCGGTCAGGCCCCACCCGGTGTCCGCCGCCGAGCAGGGCCGGGAACAGACTTGCGAGCGAGAACGGGTGTGAAATCACGGCGCGAGGGAAAGTCACGGGCACGGAGAAACCGTGAAGGGCACGTGAAGCCAGGGCCAACTGCCAGCCATGATCCACCCGTTGGAGGAACACATGGTGTATAGCGTCGTACTCGGCATCGTGATCGTCGCGCTCGGCGTGGGCAGCGTGGTCTACACGTTCTGGCACGAGGGCAGCCCGCTCACCTCCCGCCGCCGCCGTCACAACGGCGCGGGCTGAGGGGCGCCCAGCGGCCCGGCGGCCACGGGCGCCACCGGTCCGCTGCGCATCGGTGGCGCCCCGAAGAGGCGCGGGGCTGTGCTCATGTGCGGCTCCGCCGCGTGGGCGCGACCAGCCACAACGGTGCCGCAGACGAACGACGGCACATCCCCCAGCGGAGCGCCTAGCGCGGAGCGCGCCCCCGCTTCGCCTCGTACGCGGCGCGCCCCTGCGCCGACCGCCGCTTCCACTCCCGCCGCTGCTCGGCGCGCAGTCGCGCATCACTGCGCGCCGCGATCCACGCGTTCTCCCGCAGCAGCTTGCGGTAACTCTCCCAACGCCGGTGCGACAGCCTGCCGTCCGCCAGCGCGGCCAGCACCCCGCAGCCCGGTTCCGCCGCGTGCGCGCAGTCGTGGAACCGGCAGTCGCGGGCCAACTCCTCGATCTCCGCGAACACTCGCGCCACCCCGGACTCCGCGTCCCACATGCCGACGCCACGCAATCCCGGCGTGTCGATCAGCACCCCACCGCCGGGCAGCGGCAGCAGATCACGAGTGGTCGTGGTGTGCCTGCCCTTGCCGTCCGCGTCCCGGACCTCCCGCACCTGCTGGGCCTGCGCCCCCAACAGGGCGTTGGCCAAAGTGGACTTGCCCGCGCCGGACTGGCCGAGCAGCACCGACGTGCCCTGGGACAGGCTCGCGGTGAGCACGTCGAGGCCCGCGCCAGTGTGCGCGCTCACCGCGAGCACCTGGACGCCGGGCGCCGCGCCCTCGGTGTCCGCGAGCAGATGGCCGAGGTCCGGGTCCGGGACCAGATCGCACTTGGTGAGCACCACGAGCGGCTCCGCGCCGCTCTCCCAGGCGAGGGCCAGGAACCGTTCCACCCGGCCGAGATCGAGTTCGGCGGCGAGCGAGACGGCGATCACCGCGTGGTCGACGTTGGCCGCCAGCACCTGGCCCTCGGAGCGGCGGGTCGAGGTGTTGCGGACGACGGCGTTGGTGCGCGGCAGCACGGCACGGACCAGTGCCGGGTCGCCGCCGAGTTCGAGCGCCGCCC
This sequence comes from Streptantibioticus rubrisoli, assembly GCF_024436055.1. Classification (GTDB taxonomy): domain Bacteria; phylum Actinomycetota; class Actinomycetes; order Streptomycetales; family Streptomycetaceae; genus Streptantibioticus_A; species Streptantibioticus_A rubrisoli. Next base: position 115,447 of record NZ_JANFNH010000012.1, read on the forward strand.
AGTCGCCGGTGCACACCCAGTGCAGCGGGTCGGGTGAGGAGACGGGCGCGATGGAGGCCGTGACCAGGCCGTGCGGTGTGGCGGCGGCGCACCGGTCGCCGTAGACGCGGGCGATGCGGGCCGGGATCAGTCCTTCAGCCGCGTAGGGAGCGAACGCGCTGTCCAGCGCGGTGTGCCAACCGTATTCGGAAAGCAGGGAGTTCACGATGGTCAACCTTCGACAAGAGCGGAGTGGAAGCGGTGACATGGCGTGCCGCCCGAACGCGGGCAGCGTGCAGCGCGGTGACGGTCATCGGTTCTCACCTCCGCTCTCATCGATCAGGGCCGCGCCAACTGCGCGGCCCCGCTCAGCCGTTGACATACGTGACGTTACGCATCGTCGGAATCGCCGTCCACCGGTTTCTCCCCCGGGCCGTCCGTCGCGGACGTGCCGTTCGCCGGAGGCTGGCGCTTGCGTCTGCCGCGCAGCCGGGCGCGCAGGTCGCGGTGCGGAAGGAAGTGCGCCCAGCGCTCGGGGAACTCCGCGGGCGGCTCGCCCTCGGGGCCGATCTCGTCGGTGGGGCTCTCGTGGTTGGCGGCGCGGCGGGCCTCCGCGCGGGCCACCACCTCCTCGGCCGCCCGCTCGTTCTCCCGGTCCCGTTCGGCGCGGGCCGCCGCGGTGGCCACCGACGGCCAGATGCGGTCGATGGCGGCGTTGACGGCCGCGCCGACCAGTACCGCGAAGGCCGACACGCCGATCCACAGCAGCACCGCGACCGGCGCGGCGAGCGATCCGTAGATCGTCGGCCCCTCGACCGTGTGGGTGAGGTAGATGCGCAGCAGGAAGCTGCCGAGCACCCACATCAGCAGGGCGACCAGCGCGCCCGGCATGTCCTCGATCCACCGCGAGCGCACCGGCACCGACACGTGGTACAGGGTGGTCAGGAAGGCGACCGAGAGGACCAGCACCACCGGCCAGTACAGGGCGTTGACGATGCCCGCGCTGTGCGGGACCAGGCTGATCACCGCCTCCGGACCGGCGACCAGCAGTGGCAGCACGACGGCGCCGACGATCAGGGCGATGATGTAGAGCAGGAAGGCCAGCAGCCGGGTGCGGATGATGCCGCGCCGCCCCTCCAGCCCGTACATGATCGTGATGGTGTCGACGAACACGTTCACCGCGCGGGAGCCGGACCACAGGGCGAAGATGAAGCCCAGCGAGATCACGTCCGCCCGGCCGGGCCGGAAGACGCTGTCGACCAGCGGCCGGACCAGTTGGTTGACGCCCTTGTTCGACAGCACGGTCGCCGAGGCGGTGAGGATGTTGTTCCGGATGTGTCCGACGGTGTCGGCGCGGATGGCGAAGTCGAGGTAGCCGATGGCGCCGACCAGGCCCAGCAGCAGCGGCGGCAGGGAGAGCAGCACGAAGAACGCGGCTTCCGCGGCGAGGCCGGTGACCCGGTACTCCATGCAGGAGTTGAACGTGTCCTTGACCAGCAGCCAGACGACCTTCCGTTTGGAAACGTTGCGGTACAGGGCCCGCGCTCTGTGCAACCGTCCACGTCTCGGCGGTGGTGTTCCCTCTGCTGCCTCCACCTGCCTACCGTAGCTGCCATGGCAGCCCCTACACACACGGTGACCAACCAGGCTCCGCCGCTGGTCACCTACGATGTCTACGCCTGTGACCCGGCACTGACCGAGGGCGTCGCACGGCACGCCGCGCCGGAGCGGCTGGATGAGATCACGGCCGAGCTGAGCGAGCTGGGCCGCGCGGCGGGCTCGGCGCAGGCCCAGCGCTGGGGTGAGGACGCGAACGCCTACCCGCCGGTGCTGCGCACCCATGACCGGTACGGGAACCGGGTCGACGAGGTCGAGTTCCACCCCAGTTGGCACCGGCTGCTCGGCCATGCCGTCTCGGCGGGCCTGACGGACGCCTGGTCCCGGCCCGACGGGCATCTGCGGCGCGCCGCCGGTTTCATCACCTGGACGCAGGTCGAGGCGGGGCACGGCTGCCCGCTGTCGATGACGCACGCGGCGGTGCCCACCCTGCGCCATGAGCCGTCGCTGGCCGCCGAGTGGGAGCCGCGGCTGGCCTCCCGGGTCTACGAGCCGGAGCTGCTGCCGCCCGACGAGAAGGCCGGAGCGCTGTGCGGCATGGGCATGACGGAGAAGCAGGGCGGTTCCGACGTACGGGCGAACACCACGCGGGCCGAGCCGCTGGCCGAAGCGGGAACGTATCTGCTGACCGGACACAAGTGGTTCTGCTCCGCGCCGATGTCCGACGCCTTCCTGGTACTCGCCCAGGCAACCCCCTCCAAAGGAGGACAAGGGGGCCTGACCTGCTTCCTGCTGCCGCGGGTGCTCCCCGACGGCACCCGGAACACGTTCGCCATCCAGCGGCTGAAGGACAAGCTCGGCAACCGCTCCAACGCCTCCAGCGAGGTGGAGTTCTCCGGCACCTGGGCGCGCCGGGTCGGCGAGGAGGGGCGCGGGGTCGCCACGATCATCGAGATGGTGGCGGCCACCCGGCTGGACTGCGTCTCCGGCTCGGCGGCGATCATGCGGCAGGCGGTGGCCCAGGCCATCCACCACACGGCGTACCGGGAGGCGTTCGGCGGGCCGCTGATCGACAAGCCGCTGATGCGCAACGTGCTGGCCGACCTCGCGCTGGAGTCGGAGGCGGCGACCACCACCGCGCTGCGGTTGGCCGCCAGCTATGACAGTGACAGCGAGCACGAGCGGAACCTGCGGCGGGTCGCCGTCCCGGTGGCCAAGTACTGGGTGACCAAGCGCTGCCCCGCGGTGGCGGGCGAGGCGCTGGAGTGCCTGGGCGGCAACGGGTACGTGGAGGAGTCGGGCATGCCGCGGCTGTTCCGCGAGTCGCCGCTGAACTCGATCTGGGAGGGTTCGGGGAACGTGCAGGCGCTCGACGTGCTGCGCGCGCTGCAACGCGAGCCCGACGCGCTCGGCGCGTTCCTCGGCGAGTTGGGGCTGGCGCGCGGCGCCGACCACCGGCTGGACGCCGCGATCAAGGACCTGTTGACCGAGCTGGCCGATCTGACGGGCATCGAGGCCCGCGCCCGCCGGGTGGTGGAGCGGATGGCACTGGTCCTGCAGGGGTCGCTGCTGGTGCGCTTCGCGCCCCCGCAGGTCTCCGACGCGTTCTGCGCGTCCCGCCTGGGCGGTGACTGGGGCACGGCCTTCGGCACGTTGCCGCACACGCTTGATCTGGCGTCGATCGTCAACCGGGCCCGCCCGGTCCCGCAGAGCTGACGCGCGCCCCGCTTCGGCGGCCACGGCTCGCGCCCTGGCCGCCTTCTGCGGTTTTGGCGTGAGGGCGCGCGTGGGGGCGTGGCCGCGCGGGGGTGCGCCCGGGGCCTGCCTCAAACAGCCGGGGGCGCCCGCAAAGGCGTGCTCCTCGCCGGGCGGCTATGCGGACCCACCCGGTCTGGGAGGGCTGATGTGGAGGTGGGGACGCACGGGTGGTGCCGCGCCGACTCGGCACCACCCTGGCGTCGACCGGTTGCCCCAGGGGGGAGGGGGCGACAGGTCTGACTCCGGGCCACTCTCCGGCAGACCGCGCCCCGGCGGCAACCGTTGCAGAACGTTGCAACTCTTTTCCGCATCCCCGGCGCGGCCCACCACCGGGACGGCACCATAAAGGGCAACGCGGAAGGGCACGGGGGCCGACAGCTCGGAGAGACCGCACGTGAACCAGCAGCCAGCAGACCCGGTGGTACTCGCTCAGCCGCCCGACGCGGCACTGACCCCACGCCAACCCATAGCCCCGCCAAGGCCGTTGATCGGCGACTCCTGGCAGCGGGTGCTGCGCACCGCGGTCGACCCGGACCGCGTCCAGCACACCGGTTTCCTGCCGCTGGACGAGATCGAGCACCGCAGAAGGACCTCTCCGCTCGGCGACGTACTGCCGACGCTGCGGGACTCGCTGCGGTCGATCGCCGAGTCCGACTGCCACCTCGTGGTGGTCACCGACGCCGACGGCCGGGTGCTGTGGCGGGCCGGAAGCCAGGCGATGCGACGCAGCGCGGACCGCTTGGAGCTGGTCGAGGGCGCCGCGTGGGCGGAGGACGTGGCGGGCACGAACGGCATCGGCACCGCACTGGTGACCCGGCGCCCGGTGCAGGTGCACTCCACGGAGCACTACGTCCGCGCCCTGCACCAGCTGACCTGCGCCGCCGCGCCACTGCACGATCCGCGCGACGGCCGACTGCTCGGCGCGGTGGACGTGACCTGCCCCGCCGCCACCACGCACCCCGCGACCCTGGCCCTGGTCAGCGCGGTCGCCCGGGTCGCCGAGGGTGAACTGCGCATCCGGCACTGGGAGTCGGTGGAGCGGCTGCGGTCGGCCGCGGCACCGGTGCTGGCCCGGCTGGACGGCCAGGCGGTGGCCGTGGACCGGGACGGCTGGACCGCGGCGATCACCGGGCTGCCGCCGATGGACCGGGTGGCGCTGCCCGACGCGCCCGTGGCGGGCGAGGCGTGGTTGCCGTCGCTGGGCCAGTGCGTGCTGGAGCCGCTGCCGGGCGGCTGGCTGGTGCGGGTCGGCCCGGCGCCCAGGCGGGAGGCCGCCGCGCCGAGCCGGGTCATCCTGGATCTGACCTGCGCCCGGTCCTGGACGGTCACCGTCAGCGGCCCGTCCGGCAGTTGGTCGCAGCGGCTCAGTCCGCGCCACGCCGAGCTGCTGTTCGCCCTCGCCGTGCGGCGGGACGGCAGCAGCGCCGCCCAGTTGGCGGCCGACCTGTTCGGCGACGCCACCCGTGAGGTCACCGTACGGGCCGAACTGTCCCGGCTGCGGCGGCACTTGGCGGGCGTACTGGCGCACCGCCCGTACCGCTTCACGGACGAAATCGCGGTGGAAGTGCGGCGCCCCGCCGACCCGTTGGACCTGCTGCCGTTCTCCACCGCCCCGGTGGTCCGGGCGGCCCGCGTTCCGCGCTGAGTGGCAGACTGGCGGTATGCCCGAGTTGCCGGAGGTCGAGGCGCTCGCCGGGTTCCTCGGCGAGCGCCTGACCGGGCGCGTGGTGGAGCGGGTGTACCCGGTGTCCGTACAGGTGCTCAAGACGTACGACCCGCCGCTGACCAGCCTGGAGGGCCGTACCCTCACCGGTGCCAGGCGGCTTGGGAAGTTCCTCGACATCGCGGCCGACGACGGCACCCATCTGGTGGTCCATCTGGCCAGGACGGGCTGGCTGCGCTGGTCGGACCGGCTTCCGGACGCGCCGCCGCGCCCGGGCAAGGGGCCGCTGGCACTGCGGCTGCGGCTGGCGCAGCCGTCGGGCTCGGGCTTCGACCTGACCGAGGCCGGTACCCACAAGCGGCTCGCCGTGTACTGCGTACGCGACCCGGCCGACGTACCGGGCATCGCCCGGCTGGGGCCGGATCCGCTCGACGCGGCGTTCACCGTGGACGTCTTCGCGGGGCTGCTGGCGGGTGAGCGGCGGCAGATCAAGGGCGTGCTGCGGGACCAGTCGGTGATCGCCGGGGTCGGCAACGCGTACTCCGACGAGGTGCTGCACGCCGCCCGGATGTCCCCGTTCAAGATCGCCGCGACGCTGGACGAGGCGGCGGTGGGCGCGCTGTACGAGGCGCTGCGCGGTACGTTGCGCGATGCGGTGGAGCGCTCGCGGGGGCTGGTGGCGGGCGAGTTGAAGGCTGAGAAGAAGAGCGGTCTGCGGGTACACGGCCGTACCGGCGAGCCCTGCCCGGTCTGCGGCGACACGGTGCGTGAGGTGTCGTACCGCGACTCGTCGCTCCAGTACTGCCCGACCTGCCAGACCGACGGCAGGCCACTGGCCGACCGGCGGCTGTCCCGGCTGCTGAAGTGAGCGCTCGGTCGGTCTACGGCGTGCGGGCCAGCTCCGAGCGCCGGTAGGAGTACCCGAAGTAGATGGCGAGCCCCACCAGGAACCAGACCGCGAAGCGCACCCAGGTCTGCCAGTGCAGAAAGGTGATCAGCCACACCGAGAACAGCGCGCCGATCCCCGGCACCACCGGCATCGCGGGGCAGCGGAACGAGCGCGGCAGTTCGGGCCGCCGGTAGCGCAGCACGATCACCGCGACGCAGACCACCACGAACGCCAGCAGGATGCCGATGTTGGTCAGCTCGGCCGCGGTACCGATGGGCACGAACCCGGCGATGGCCGCCGACGCCACACCGACGATCCAGGTCACCCTGGTCGGCACGTGCCGCGTCGGATGGGTGCGCGCGAACCCCTTCGGCAGCAGCCCGTCCCGGCTCATCGAGTACCAGACCCGGGTGACTCCCAACATGAACGTGAACATGACGGTCAGGATGCCGATGATCGCCCCCACCGCGACCACGTTGGCGATGCCGTTGAGTCCGACCGACTTGAACGCGCCGGAGAAACCGCTCTCCTTGTCGATGTCCCGGTAGCTCTGCATTCCGGTCAGCACCAGGCAGGCCAGTACGTACAGCACCATCGAGGCAGCCAGCGAGTAGACGATCGCCTTCGGCATGTGGCGCTGGGCGTCTTGCGACTCCTCCGCCGCCGTGCTCATGGCGTCGTAGCCGAAGACGGCGAAGAAGACGGTGGCCGCGCCGGTGAACGTACCCGCCACGCCGTAGGGGAAGAACGGGTGGTAGTGGGCGGTGTCGATGTGGAAGAAACCGACGGCGATGACCAGCAGCACCACCACGACCTTGATGCCGACGACCGTGGTCTCGAAGCGCGCCGCGCTGCGGATGCCGAGGGTGAGCAGATAGGCGATCAGCAGGCAGAGCACGGCGGCGAACAGGTCGACCCGGTGGCCGCGCCCGGTGCCGGGGGCGCCGAGCAGCCACGCCGGAAGCCTCATCCCGGCCTGGCTGAGCAGGAAGTCGAAGTACCCGGAGATGCCGATGGCCACCACCGCGACGATCGCGGTGTACTCGAGCAGCAGGTCCCAGCCGATGAACCAGCCCACGATCTCCCCGAGCACCGCGTACCCGTAGGTGTAGGCGGAGCCCGCCCTGGGGATCAGCCCGGCGAACTCCGCGTAGCTCAACGCCGCGGCCGCGCTGGCGACACCGGCGATGAGGAACGAGATCACGACGGCCGGTCCCGCCGTGCCGTTGGCCACGGTGCCCGCGAGGGTGAAGATCCCGGCGCCGATGATGCCGCCGATGCCGATGGCGGTGAGCTGCCATAGACCCAGGCTGCGGTTGAGCCGTCCCCCGGTGGCCGTGGCCTCGTCGTCCTCGATGCGCTCGATCGCCTCGACCGGCTTGCGGCGCAGTACGCCCTGTCCGCTCCGGAGAACGGCCATGGTCATGTCCTCTCCGCCGACGCGCCGACAGCGGCCCATCATCGCCGACCCCGCACAGCCGCGGAAGACGGCGCCCCGCCTGACGCGCCGTCGGATCCCTCCGGCGGACACGCGTGTCCGCCCCCGCGCGGCTACCGGTTGCGGGGGCGGACCGTACTGGGTGCGGGGGCGTCAGTACTTCGAACCCGCGCGACGGCGGACGAGGTAGACCCCGCCGCCGGTGACCGCCGCCGCCAGCAGCGTGGCGCCGAGCGCGGCCTGGACCGTGTTGACGCCGTCGTGGCTGCCGCCGAGGCCGGTCTTGGCGCCCTTGGTCAGCGGGCCGCTGCTCGGGGCCGCACCGGGGGCCATGCCCGGCGCCGTGTTCGGGCCCATGCTCGGGGCCGTGGTCGGGGCCGCCGCCATGCCCTCGCCGCCCTTGCTCATCGCGCGGCTCCTGGCGCCCTTGACCAGCGCGCCGAGCTTGCGGGCCACGCCCCTCGGCGGGTCGCCCTTGACGGCGATGTCGCCGACGGTGAAGTCACCACCGGTGATGGACTTGCCGGCGCAGGTGGCGGTGACCTTGTAGGCACCGTTCTTGGCGGTGGGAAGTACCTTCACCGTGGCGACCGAGGAGCCCTGGTTGATCCCCTTGAGCGGGGTACGCGAGAACACGCTGGACTCGACGACGGCGTTGTAGGGCCTGCCGCTGCCGCGACATGAGGTGCCGGCGACGGTGATGGTCAGCGTCCCACCGGGCCTGACGTCGCTGGGCGTGACGGTGATGTTGTTCGAGACGGAGTTCGAGCCGTAGCTCGGGGCGGAGCTCGAGGCGGACGGGGTCGCGGGACCAGCCGCCGCCGCGGCGAGCGGGGCGGCCAGGCCGAGGGCGGCGCCAGCGGCGGCGGTGGCTGCGAGGGCACGAGTGACGATCATGGTGATCCTCCGTTGGACGCGCCTGGGGCGAGGCGCCCCGGGATCGGCTGGAGCGCGTCCACGTCCGAGACTCACCCGGCCTTTATGCGCCCGCATCCGCGCGGCCCGTCGGGGCCAGCGCCACGAGCCCCGCCGGGGAGCGAGTTGAGCCGGTAACGCCGCAGGTCACACGGGATCGAAAACGGGTTCCTGACGTTCACTCGGACGGCGGTTACCCCATCGGCGTAGCGCGGACCGCGACCCGCCACCCGTTCGCCCGTCAGATCTCGCCGGGCGGGCGGACCGCGACTAGCGTGCCGCACAGCGAGGCTTCAGGAGGAGGCATGCCGCACATACCCCGCGCACCGGAGCCGACGCCCCGTCAGGCCGGATCGGTCACCCGCCGCCGACGGCGCGGCGGCCCGGTCCCGCCCGTCGCGATGGCCGCGGCCGCGCTGCTCGGCGGATACCTGATCCACGACGGCACCACGGCCCAGGGCGGCCCGCCGCGCCCGGCCTCCGCGGACTCGACCGCCACCCCGGTGCCGTCCAGCGGCGACCCGGCACCGCTGCCGTTCGCCGCGCCGTCCCGGATCAGCATCCCGGCGATCAGGGTGAACGCCCCGGTGATGCGGGTCGGCCGGGACAACGACGGCGGGGTCGGCGTCCCGCCGCCGGCGGACAAGAACCTCGCCGCCTGGTACGGCGGCGGCCCCGCGCCCGGGCAGCGCGGCACCGCGGTGATGGACGGCCATGTGGACAACAAGGCGGGACCCGCCGTCTTCTACAACCTCGGCGCACTGCACCGCGGCGACCACGTCGAGGTGACCCGCGCCGACGGCAGGACGGCGGTCTTCACCGTCTACGGCATAGAGCTGTTCGCCAAGAGCGCCTTCCCCGCCAAGCGCGTCTACGACGACACCGGCCGCCCGGAACTGCGGGTCATCACCTGCGGCGGCGCGTTCTCCCGGCGCACGGGGTACGCCGGGAACGTGGTGGTCTTCGCTCGGCTGACCGGCACGCGGTAGGCCGCTTCGGCGGCTCTCGGTCGGCCGCGGCCGGTCGGGCCAGTGCCGGTACCGGTCCGCGTGGCGGCCCGGCGTCCGCGTGGCGGCCCGGCGTTCGCGTGGCGGTCGGCGTCCGCGCCGCGGCGGCGCGCACCCCCGGCCGAGCGGCGCGCGGGCGGATCGTGGTTGGCTGGGCCGCATGCGCATCGCCGTGACCACCTGGTCCCTGGAGCAGACCTCCGCCGCCGACCTGCGCCCGGCCGCCGAGCCGGATCCGCGGGCCGGGGTCCGGGTCGTGCGGGCCGAGGTGCCGAGCCCGGCGTTCAGCCGGTTCCTCTACACCGCGGTCGGTGCGGACGTCTCCTGGACCGACCGGCTGGGCTGGAACCAGGCACGGTGGCGGGAGTACCTGGAACGGCCGGGCGTGGAGACCTGGGTGGCGTTCGAGCGGGGAACGCCCGCGGGCTACCTGGAGTTGGAGGGACAGGACGAAGGCCGGGTGGAGATCGTCTACTTCGGCCTGCTGCCGGAGTTCCGCGGTCGGCGGATCGGCGGCCATCTGCTGTCGTACGGCACGGCGCGGGCCTGGGACCTGGCGGAGCGCTGGCCGCACCGGGCGCCCACGAAGCGGGTCTGGCTGCACACCTGCAGCCTGGACGGGCCGCACGCGTTGGCCAACTACGAGCGGCGCGGCTTCCGGGTCTTCGAGACGGTGACCGGCGAGGAGGACAAGCCGGCCATCGAGGGTCCATGGCCCGGCGCGGAACGGTGACCCGCAACACACTCGTCTCGGCATACAAGACCAGCGCGTCCATATTCTGGATAATGGTGGACTCCTCCAAGAGCGGCATGCCACGCTTCGGTCATGTCTCGCGCTGGAACCGCCTTGGTAGGTCGACTGCACGTCGACCTCGGCCGCATGTCCAGCGCCATCTGTCCGGCGAGCTGACCGTCCAGCGCCGACCGTTCCACGCTCCGTCGTCGCCGCGGCCGCACGGGTGCCCACCACCCCAGTAAACACAGGTCAGGTGGGGTCCTCGGCCACGTCGGCTACCTTGTCCCCGCTTGAAGGACCGCATCGCCATGGCCAGCAATCCGCCCTCCGCATCCGCCGCACCGTCCCGCCGCAAGGCTGGCCGCCACCGCGGCGAGGGACAGTGGGCCGTCGGCCACTTCACACCGCTCAACGGCAACGAGCAGGTGAAGAAGGACGACGACGGTCTCAATGTGCGGACACGCATTGAGACGATCTACGCCCACCGCGGCTTCGACTCCATCGACCCGGCGGACCTGCGCGGACGGATGCGCTGGTGGGGGCTGTACACCCAGCGCAAGCCCGGCATCGACGGCGGCAAGACCGCGGTCCTGGAGCCGGAGGAGCTGGACGACAAGTACTTCATGATGCGGGTGCGCATCGACGGTGGACGGCTGACCGTCGCCCAACTGCGCGCCATCGGCGAGGTGTCCGAGCAGTACGCGCGCGGCACCGCCGACATCACCGACCGGCAGAACATCCAGCTGCACTGGGTGCGCATCGAGGACGTACCGGCGATCTGGCAGAAGCTGGAGGCCGTCGGCCTGTCGACCACCGAGGCGTGCGGCGACTGCCCCCGGGTGATCATCGGCTCCCCGGTGGCGGGCATCGCGGCCGACGAGATCATCGACGGCACGCCCGCGGTCGAGGAGATCCACCGCCGGTACATCGGCAACAAGGACTTCTCCAACCTGCCGCGGAAGTTCAAGACCGCCGTCTCCGGATCGCCCGTGCAGGACGTGGTGCACGAGATCAACGACGTCGCGTTCGTCGGCGTCGTCCACCCCGAGCACGGCCCCGGCTTCGACCTGTGGGTCGGCGGCGGGCTGTCCACCAACCCGCGGCTCGCCGAACGCCTCGGGGCCTGGGTGCCGTTGGACGAGGTGGCCGATGTGTGGGCGGGTGTCACCGGGATCTTCCGCGACTACGGCTACCGGCGCCTGCGCAACCGGGCCCGGCTGAAGTACCTGATGGCCGACTGGGGCCCGGAGAAGTTCCGCCAGGTGCTGGAGGACGAATACCTGCGGCGCAAGCTCGTCGACGGCCCGGCGCCGCCGCAGCCCAGCAGCCGCTGGCGGGACCACATCGGCGTGCACCGGCAGAAGGACGGCCGCTACTACGTCGGATTCGCCCCACGCGTCGGCCGGGTGGACGGCGCGACCCTGACGAAGGTCGCCGAACTGGCCGCCGCGCACGGTTCGGACCGGCTTGCCACCACCGTCGAGCAGAAGATGATCGTCCTCGACGTGGCACAGGACCAGGTCGACTCACTGGTCGCCGGGCTTGAGGCGCTGGACTTCCAGGTGAACCCCTCGCCGTTCAGGCGCGGGACCATGGCCTGCACCGGCATCGAGTTCTGCAAGCTGGCGATCGTGGAGACCAAGGCGCGCGGCGCCTCGCTCATCGACGAACTGGAGCGCCGCCTGCCGGACTTCACCGAGCCCATCGCCATCAACCTCAACGGCTGCCCCAACGCCTGCGCCCGCATCCAGACCGCCGACATCGGGCTCAAGGGCCAGTTGGTACTCAACGACAAGGGCGAGCAGGTCGAGGGCTTCCAGGTGCACCTGGGCGGCGCACTCGGCCTGGAGCCCGGCTTCGGCCGCAAGGTGCGCGGGCTGAAGGTCACCGCCGAGGAACTGCCCGACTACGTCGAGCGGGTGCTGCGCCGCTTCCAGGCCGGACGCGCGGACGGCGAGCGCTTCGCCACCTGGGCCGCCAGGGCCAGTGAGGAGGAGCTGTCATGAGCGAGCGAGCGGCGCCGTTCTACTGCCCGTACTGCGGCGACGAGGACCTGCGGCCCTCCGAGGAGGGGCATGGCGCATGGGAGTGCGGTGCGTGCAACCGGGCCTTCAGGCTGTCCTTCATCGGACTGCTGGCCAAGGGGCTGAGCCGGGCCAACACCCGAGGGGACAGCAGAACATGACGGAGCATCACATAACCGAGAGCGAGGCGGAACTCCAGGCGCTGGCCGAGCGGGCGGGCCGCGAGCTGGAGGACGCGGACGCGCTGGACATCCTGCGCTGGGCGGCGGACACCTTCGGCCCACGCTGGTGCGTCACCTCCTCCATGGAGGACGCGGTGGTGGCCCATCTGGCCTCCCGGGTCTCCCCCGGCGTCGACGTGGTCTTCCTCGACACCGGCTACCACTTCCCGGAGACCATCGGCACCCGCGACGCGGTGGCCGCGGTGCTGGACGTGAACGTCATCACCCTCACACCACGCCAGACCGTCGCCGAGCAGGACGCCGAGTACGGCTCGAAGCTGCACGACCGGGACCCCGATCTGTGCTGCGCGCTGCGCAAGGTCAAGCCGCTGGAGGAAGGACTGCGGGACTACCGCGCCTGGGCCACCGGACTGCGCCGCGACGAGTCGCCGACCCGGGCGGGCACCCCGGTCGTCGGCTGGGACACCAAGCGTCGCAAGGTCAAGATCTCCCCCATCGCCCGCTGGACGCAGGCGGACGTCGACCAGTACATCGCCGAACACGGCGTGCTCACCAACCCGTTGCTGACCGACGGCTACGCCTCCATCGGCTGCGCGCCGTGCACCCGGCGGGTGCTGGCGGGAGAGGACGCCCGGGCGGGCCGCTGGGCGGGCCGGGCGAAGACGGAATGCGGGCTGCACGGATGACGGACCACGAGGAGACCACGGTGACGGACCTGGGCGCCACGATCTGGCTCACCGGTCTGCCGAGCGCGGGCAAGACCACCATCGCCCGCGCGTTGGCGGCCACGCTGCGCGACGGCGGGCACCGGGTGGAGGTGCTGGACGGTGACGAGATCCGCGAGTTCCTCTCCGCCGGGCTCGGATTCAGCCGCGAGGACCGGCACACCAATGTGCAACGCATCGGTTTCGTCGCCGAGTTGCTGGCGTCGAACGGGGTGAAGGTGCTGGTTCCGGTGATCGCGCCGTACGCGGACAGCCGGGAGGCGGTGCGCAAGCGGCACGAGCAGAACGGCACCAGGTACCTGGAGGTGCATGTGGCGACACCGGTCGAGGTGTGCTCGGCGCGCGATGTGAAGGGCCTGTACGCCAAGCAGGCGGCGGGTGAGATCTCGGGGCTGACGGGGGTGGACGACCCGTACGAGGTGCCCACTACCCCTGACCTGAGGATCGAGACCGACGGCCGCACGGTCCAGGAGTCGGCTGCCGCGCTGCACGCGCTGCTGGCGGAGAGGGAGTTGGCGAGCGACGCACTCGTGGCCGCCGGGCCGCAGTCGACGTCGATAGGCGCGCCTCTGCGCCGCGAGGGCGGACAAGCGAGCGGAAGGAGCACAGCGTGACGACGGTGACCGAAACCGCTGAGGGGACCGACAACCCGTACGCGCTGTCGCACCTGGACGCTTTGGAGTCCGAGGCGGTGCACATCTTCCGTGAGGTGGCGGGGGAGTTCGAGCGGCCGGTGATCTTGTTCTCCGGCGGCAAGGACTCGATCGTGATGCTGCATCTGGCGCTGAAGGCGTTCGCTCCGGCGCCGGTGCCGTTCGGGCTGCTGCACGTGGACACCGGGCACAACTTCCCCGAGGTGCTGGCCTATCGGGACCGCACGGTGGCCCAGCACAACCTGCGCCTGCACGTGGCCAGGGTGCAGGACTACATCGACGACGGCAGGCTGCGTGAGCGGCCCGACGGCACGCGTAACCCGTTGCAGACCGTTCCGCTGCTGGACGCGATCGGTGAGGGCCGCTACGACGCGGTGTTCGGCGGTGGGCGCCGGGACGAGGAGAAGGCCCGGGCCAAGGAGCGGGTGTTCAGCCTGCGCGACGAGTTCGGGGCGTGGGATCCGCGGCGCCAGCGGCCGGAGTTGTGGCAGTTGTACAACGGCCGCCACGCGCCGGGCGAGCATGTGCGGGTCTTCCCGTTGTCGAACTGGACCGAGTTGGACGTGTGGCAGTACATCGCCCGTGAGGGCATCGAGCTGCCGCAGATCTACTACGCGCACGAGCGTGAGGTGTTCTCCCGCAACGGGATGTGGCTGACAGCGGGCGAGTGGGGCGGCCCGAAGCCGGACGAGCCGGTCGAGCTGCGGCAGGTGCGCTACCGCACGGTCGGTGACATGTCGTGCACGGGCGCGGTGGATTCGGACGCGGTGACGATCGAGCAGGTCATCGCGGAGATCGCCACCTCCCGGTTGACCGAGCGGGGCGCGACGCGCGCCGACGACAAGCTGTCCGAGGCGGCGATGGAAGACCGCAAGCGCGAGGGGTACTTCTGACCATGAGCACCACCACCGAGGAGTTGGCGGCCACCTCACTGCTGCGGTTCGCCACCGCCGGATCCGTGGACGACGGGAAGTCCACGCTGGTCGGCCGGTTGCTGCACGACTCGAAGTCCGTGCTGGCCGACCAGTTGGAGGCGGTCGAGCACGCGTCCAGGCGGCGTGGCCAACAGGCGCCGGATCTGGCCTTGTTGACCGACGGGCTGCGGGCGGAGCGGGAGCAGGGCATCACCATCGATGTCGCCTACCGCTACTTCGCCACGCCCCGGCGGCGGTTCATCCTGGCCGACACCCCGGGGCACGTGCAGTACACCCGGAACATGGTCACCGGCGCGTCCACCGCCGAGTTGACCATCGTGCTGGTCGACGCGCGCAACGGCGTGGTCGAGCAGACCCGCCGCCATGCCGCCGTGGCAGCGCTGCTGCGCGTCCCCCATGTCGTGCTGGCGGTCAACAAGATGGACCTGGTCGAGTACGCCGAGCCGGTCTTCGCCAAGATCGCCGAGGAGTTCACCGCGTACGCCGCGGCGCTGGGCGTGCCGGAGGTCACCGCGATCCCGATCTCGGCGCTGAACGGCGACAACGTGGTGACCCCGTCCGCGCACATGGACTGGTACGGCGGCCCGACCATCCTGGAACACCTGGAGACCGTCCCCGTCGGCACCGACCCCACCGGGGCACCGGCCCGCTTCCCGGTCCAGTACGTCATCCGCCCCCAGACCGCCGAGCACCCCGACTACCGCGGCTACGCGGGCCAGATCAGCTCCGGAGTGCTGCGCGTCGGCGACCAGGTCACCGTGCTGCCGTCGGGGGCCACCAGCACCATCACCGGCATCGACGCCCTGGGCGAGCCGGTGGACGTGGCCTGGGCGCCGCAGTCGGTGACCGTGCTGCTCGCCGACGACCTCGACATCTCCCGCGGCGACCTGATCGCCCCCACCGCCACCGCGCCCGCGGTGACGCAGGACATCACGGCCACCGCCTGCCATCTGCACGAACGCCCACTGCGGGTGGGCGAGCGGGTGCTGCTCAAGCACGGCACCCGTACCGTCAAGGCGATCGTGAAGGGGCTGCCGTACCGGATCAACCTCACCGCCGGACTGGCCCATGAGGCCGAACCCGGCGAACTGTCCGCCAACGACATCGGCGCGGTGGTGCTGCGCACCGCGCAGCCACTGCCGCTGGACGCCTACGCCGACTCCCGGCTGACCGGCTCGTTCCTGCTGATCGACCCGGCCGACGGCACCACACTGACCGCCGGAATGGTCGGGGAGGCGTTCGCCGCCGAGGCGGAGGCCGACTCCACGGTAGATGACGATGGCTGGGACTTCTGATGGCGACCGAGGCTTACTCCGGCTTCGCCAAGGAGGGCGGCCGCGTCGGCAGCGGAACGCTGGGCAGCGGCCGGGGCGGAGAGCCGCGATGTGCCCGATGACGCACCGCCGCACCGCGTACTCCCATCCCCCCGCACCACCACCCGCCGACCCGGGGCCGCCCTGACGGGCGCGCCAGATCCCGGGCCTACGAGAGGAACCCCTCCCGTGACAGCCGACCGCCCGCCGCGCACCCATCGTCCGCCGCACACCTTCACAACCCGGCCCGTGACCGCCGCCGTCGCGGGGCTGCTGCTCCTAGCCCTTTCGGCCTGCGGCTACGGCTCCCAGAAGACCGACACCGCGGCCCCGGCCGCCAACCCGGGCGGTAAGAAGCTGTCCGCCGACTCGGTGACGATCGGCTACTTCGCCAACATCACCCATGCCACCCCGCTGGTCGGCCTGCAACAGGGGCTGTTCCAGAAGGCGTTGGGCGGCACCCGGATCAAGACCCAGGTGTTCAACGCCGGTCCGTCGGAGATCGAGGCGCTGAACGCGGGCGCGATCGACATCGGCTGGCTCGGGCCGTCGCCTGCGATCAACGGCTATGTGAAGTCGCACGGCCAGGACCTGAAGATCATCGCGGGTTCGGCGTCAGGCGGTGTCTCCCTGGTGGTCAACCCGAACAAGATCAAGAGCCTGGACGATCTGAAGGGCAAGCGGATCGCCAGCCCGCAGCTGGGCAACACCCAGGACGTGGCGCTGCTGAACTACCTGGCGTCCAAGGGGTTCAAGGAGGACCCGCAGACCGGCAAGGGTGACGTCACCGTCGAGCGGATCGACAACAAGACCACCCCGATCGCCTTCCAGCAGGGCCAGATCGACGGTGCCTGGGTTCCCGAGCCCACCGCCTCGCAACTGGTCGCCAAGGGGGCCAGGACGCTGCTGGACGAGAAGACGCTGTGGAAGAACGGCCAGTTCGTGATCACCAATGTGGTGGTCTCGCAGAAGTTCCTCAAGGAACACCCCGACGTGGTCGAGGCCGTACTGCGCGGATCGGTGGACACCAACGCCTGGATCAAGGCCAACCCCGCCCAGGCCGCGCAGGCCGCCAACGCCCAGTTGCAGAAGCTGTCCGGCAAGCCGCTGCCCGCAGGCGTACTCAACACGGCGTTCAAGAACGTCGAGGTCACCGACGACCCGCTGGCCGACACGCTGCGCGAGGAAGCCGACCACGCCGTACAGGCCGGACTGCTCACCTCGCCCGACCTGCACGGCATCTACGACCTCACGCTGCTGAACAAGGTCCTCAAGGCCGAGGGCAGGCCCTCGGTCTCCGACGCCGGTCTGTAGCCGCTCCCCCCTTACCGCCAGGAGGTGACACCCATGGCGACTGAAGTCACCGAGCAGCCCGTCCAACAGGACTCCGGCGTCCGCTACGCGGCCCGTCTCGACCAGGTCTCCAAGTCGTTCGGCCGTCCCGGTACCCAGCAGCACGTGCTGGACGGCATCACCCTCGATGTCGCGCCCGGAGAGTTCGTCTGCCTGCTGGGCGCCTCCGGCTGCGGCAAGTCGACCCTGCTCAACCTGGTCGCCGGTCTCGACCGGCCGTCCAGCGGAAGCATCCAAACGCCCGGCGGGCGGCCCGCGTTGATGTTCCAGGAACACGCCCTGTTCCCCTGGCTCACCGCGGGCCGCAACATCGAACTCGCCCTACGGCTGCGCGGCGTGCCCCGTGCCGAGCGGCGGGAGCGCGCCGAAGGGCTGCTGGAACTCGTCCGCCTGAAGGGCGCGCACGGCAAGCGGGTGCACGAACTGTCCGGCGGCATGCGCCAGCGCGTGGCGATGGCCCGCGCCCTGGCCCAGGACAGCCAACTGCTGCTGATGGACGAGCCGTTCGCCGCCCTGGACGCCATCACCCGCGACGTGCTGCACGAGGAGCTGACCCGGATCTGGGCCGAGACAGGCGTCTCGGTGCTGTTCGTCACCCACAATGTGCGCGAGGCGGTACGGCTCGGCCAGCGGGTCATCCTGCTCTCCTCCCGGCCCGGCCGAATAGCCCGCGAATGGACGGTCGACATACCGCAGCCGCGCCGCATCGAGGACGCCGCGGTCGCCGACCTGTCCGTGGAGATCACCGAACAGCTACGGGGGGAGATCCGCCGCCATGGCCAGCACTGAAACCAGGCCCGAGAGCAGGCCCGCCACCAAACCGGACCTCGCCGGTCTGGAAGCGGGCCTGGACGCACTGGAGACGCCCACCACCGCCAAGACCCCGGTCGGCCAACTCCTGCGCGACAAGGCACTCCCGCCGGTCGCCGCCATCGCACTGGTGCTGGCGCTGTGGCAGCTCGCCTACCACTTCCAGCTCAAGCCGCACTACCAACTCCCCAGCCCCGGCGACGTCTTCGGCTCGCTGCACACCATGTGGCTGCAGGGCACGCTGCTCGGCTACGTGTGGACCTCCGTCTCCCGCGGCGCGCTGGGCTTCCTCACCTCCGTGGTGATCGGCACCCCCCTGGGCCTGCTGGTGGCCCGCGTCGCACCGGTACGGGCCGCGATCGGACCGATCCTGTCCGGGCTGCAGTCCATGCCCTCGGTCGCCTGGGTACCGGCCGCCATCATCTGGTTCGGCCTGAACGACTCCACCATCTACGCCGTCGTACTGCTCGGCGCGGTGCCGTCCATCGCCAACGGACTGGTCTCCGGCATCGACCAGGTCCCCCCGCTGTTCCTACGCGCCGGACGCACCATCGGCGCCACCGGACCGCGCGGCGTACGGCACGTCCTGCTACCCGCCGCACTGCCCGGCTACCTCGCAGGACTCAAGCAGGGCTGGGCGTTCTCCTGGCGCTCCCTGATGGCCGCGGAGATCATCGCCACCTCCCCCGACCTCGGCGCCGGACTCGGCCAACTCCTGGAGAACGCCCGCACCAACGCCGACATGCCCGGAGTGCTCGCCGCGATCCTGCTCATCCTCATCGTCGGCATCGGCATCGAGTTGCTGCTCTTCCGGCCGGTCGAACGCCGGGTGCTGCGCGGCCGGGGGCTGCTGGCGGGGACGCGCTGATGGCTCCCGTCCTCCTCGTCATCGCCCACGGCAGTCGCGATCCCCGGCACGCCGCGACGGTGCACGCGCTCTGCGAGCGGGTGCGGGCCTCGCGCCCGGCGCTGCGGGTGGAGACGGGCTTCCTCGAACACTGTGCCCCACGGGTTCCCCAGGTCATCGAGCGGTTGGCGGCCGAGGGCGTGCGGGAGGTCGTGGCGCTGCCACTGCTGTTGACCCGGGCGTTCCACGCGAAGACGGATATCCCGGCGGTGCTGCGGGAGGCTGCCGCACGGCACGTCGGTGTGGCGGTTCGGCAGGCCGATGTGCTGGGGCCGTCCCCGCTGCTCACCGCCGCCATGGAGCGCCGGTTGGCCGAGGCGGGGGTGGGCGGTGCCGAACGGGGTTCCACCGGGCTGGTGTTGGCGTCGGCCGGGTCGTCGGACCCGGAGGCGCGGACGCTGATCGCTGGGATCGCACGGGAGTGGGAGCGCACGGGGTGGGCCGCCGTACGGCCCGCGGACCCCTCCTCCACCTCGGACGCGGTGGCGGAACTGCGGGCCGGGGGGGTGCCGCGAGTCGCCGTGGTGCCGTACGTCCTCGCCCCCGGGGTGCTGCCGGACCGGATCGACCGGGGGGCGGCCGATGCGGATGCCCTGGCGTCCGTCCTCGGGGACGCGCCCGAGGTGGCGCGGCTGGTCCTGCGGCGGTACGCGGCTTGTGCGGGCGGTTTCTCCGCGGTGCGGCAGGTTGCCTGAGTCCGCGCCGCCGCAAGGATCACCGGCCAGCCGGATGGGGCCACCCCATCCGGCCCCATACTGTCTGTGCACGAACTCCGTTACGGGGTACGGAGAACCACAGGGCCGCCGGGACCATCCCGGCGGCCCTTCGTCAGCGACGCGCGACCCCGGAGGGACATGTTCACCGAGCAGCAAGCCAGGACCGTACTGGCGGCGGCGGGCCACCCCGACGCACCGGAGGCGGCCGAGCTACTGGCCCTCGGGGAGAACGCCGTGTTCGCCGTGAACGACGTGGTCGTCAAGATCGGCCGAGAGGCCGCCCTGCTGGACCGCGCGGAGCGCGAAGTCCGCACCGCCCAGTGGCTGAACGAACACCGCGTCCCCACCGTGCGCCCGGCGCACCCCCACGCGCGCCTGGTGAACGGCCATCCGCTCACCCACTGGCACCGGCTGCCCGAACCGGTCCGCCAGCCCACCACGGCCGACCTCGCCGAACTGCTGCGCGCCGTCCACGCGCTGCCGCGGCCGGAAGAACTCCCGCTGCCGCGCCGCGAGTTGCTGGACGGTGTGGAGCGCTGGCTGCGGTTGGCCGGAGAGGCCATCGACCCCGCGGACGCGGCGTTCCTGCGCCACCGCCGCGACGAACTCGCCGCGCGGGTCGCCGAGTTGCGACCGCATCTGGCCCCAGGCCCGATCCACGGCGACGCGCTGCCGCGCAACGTACTGGTCGGCCCGCACGGGCCGGTGCTGGTCGACCTGGAGACCTTCTCCAGCGATCTGCGCGAGCACGATCTCGTCGTGCTCGCCCTGCACCGGGACCGCTACGGCCTCAACCCGGCGCGGTACGCGGAGTTCACCGAACGGTACGGCTGGGACGTACGCGAGTGGGACGGCTGCGCCGTGCTGCGCGGCGCCCGGGAGACGGCGAGTTGCGCATGGGTGGCCCAGCACGCGCCCGGCAACCCCGCCGCCCTCGCGGAGTTCCGCCGCCGGGTGGCATCGCTGCGGGAGGGCGATGAGACGGTGCGCTGGTACTCGTTCTAGTCCAGTCCAAGCGGGTCGGGCGAAGTCCGCTGGGGTCAGGTAGCGCCCTGAAGGGGCGCGGGTCTGTGTTCATGTACGGCTCCGCCGCGTGGGCGCGACCAGCCACAACGGCGCCGCAGACGATCGACGCCACATCACCGCACTCCCAGCGGAGCGCTCAGCCCGGCTGTCCGCCGGCCCGCAGCGGCCAGCGGCCGTCCACCACCGCTTCCCGTTCGCGCTGCCGCAGCCAGCGCTGGTAGCCCTCGGCCCACTCGCCGTACCAGACCACCTGGCGGCGGTGCAGCTCCCACGGTTCGGTGGCGGCTATTCGCGGATGCCGCTCGGCGAGCGCGCAGGCGACCCGGACCGCGGCCAGCGCGTCCGCGCCCGCCTCGTGTGCGCCGTCGAGCCGTACCCCGTACTCCTGGCAGGCGGCCTGCAACGTACGGGAGCCCTTGCGGTAGGGATCGACCGCCCGGTCCACGGTGAGCGGGTCGAGCACCGGTCCCACATCCTGGCCGAGCGGCGGCAGCCCGTGCCGGGTCAACTCGGCGGCCAGCACGCTGAGGTCGTAACTGGCGTTGTACGCCACCACCGGCACCCCGTCCGCCCAGTACCCGGCGAGCGCCTCGGCTATCTCGGCGACCGCCTCCCGGGCCGGGCGCCCGGCGGAGCGTGCCCGCTCGGTGGTGATGCCGTGGATCCGGGCGGCGTCCGGCGGTATCGGCACCCCGGGATCGACCAGCCAGGACCGGTGCGCCACCGGCTCGCCCGCCTTGGCCTCGGTGACGGCGGCCGTGACGATCCGCGCCGTCGCCGGATCCGTGCCCGTGGTCTCCAGATCGAATCCCACGAGCGGTTCCGTGTGCCACCCCATGCCGAGCACCCCTCCCGCATCTTCCGCCGGTGCTGTCACATCATCTCGTGCGCCACTGACAGTCCATGCGGCGGCCGCCAGGCGCTCCGCTGGGAGTGCGGTGATATGCCGTCGAGCGTCTGCAGCACCGTTGCGGCTGGTCGCGCCCACGCGGCGGAGCCGCACATGGACACAGCCCCGCGCCCCTTCAGGGCGCTACCGAACCCCCGGCGGACTTCTCCCGACCTGCCTACGACACGGGTCGTGAATCCCCCCAAACCCCCTCGAACTCCTCGCGGTAGATCTCGAACAGCCCGTGCTCACCGTGCCGTTCGAGCGGGTCGCCGCCCTCCTCCTGCACCAGCTTGCGGCTGCCGCCGCGCAGCACCAGCACCGGGGACTCCATGCCCCGCGCCCTGCGCAGATACGGCTGGATGACGGCGACACCGTCCGCGCCGTCCCCGTCCACCAGGTAGGCGGTGAACCGCGGAGTCTCGTCGAAGACCCGGATCTCGAAGGCGTCCGGGTCCCGCAGCCGGGCGCGCACCCGGCGCATGTGCATGATGTTCATCTCCACCGAACGGCTGATCTCCCCGCGCCCCAGGCCCAGTTCGCGCTCCCGGCGGCGCACCGCGCTGCTGGCCGGGTTGAGGAACAGCAGCCGCACCCGGCACCCCGTCTCGGCGAGCCGCACCAGTCGGCGGCCGGAGAAGTTCTGCACCAGCATGTTCAGGCCGATGCCCGTCGCGTCCAACCGGCGCGCGCCACTGAACAGGTCCTCAGCGGGCATCTTGCGCAACAGCCTCACTCGATCGGGGTAGACACCCACCACGTCGGCGAAGCGGTCGCCGACGATCTCCTCCACCGCGTCCACCGGCAGCCGCCTGCCGGAGCCCGCCTGGGAGTCTCCGCCGAGCATGTCGATCAACCGGGCGGCGGCGCGTTCGGCCTGGGCCAGCACGGTCTCGGACAGCGCCCGGTTGCGGTTGACGACGTGCCGGGCGACCTCCAACTCGTCCAGCACCAGCTCCAGTTCGCGCCGCTCGGCCAGGTACGGCTCGAAGCACGGCCAGTGCTGCACGATCAGCTCGCGCATCTGCGGCAGGGTCAGGAAGCTGAGCACGTTGTCGTCGGCCGGGTCGAGCAGATAGCCCTTGCGGCGGCTCACCTCCCGTACCGCGGCCGCCCGCTGCACCCACTCGTGCCCGGCCGGTCCCGCGGCGGCGACGACCCACTCCTCGCCGTGCACCGGCTCGTAGATCGGCCGGAGCACCGCTCCGACGACCGCGCGCAACCGCTGTTCGACGAGATTCAGCCATACGTAGGCCCGTCCCGCGCGCCGAGCGCGCGTGCGCACCTCGGCCCAGGCTTCGGCGCCCCAGTCCAGTTCTGGTCCGATGTCCAGTTTCACGCCCGCCTGTGCCAGGGAGACCGCACCGGTCGTCCCGTCCGTGGTGCCGCCTTGGTTCTCCTGGTCACCGCCACCGGGCAGCACCAGACCTCCCGACGCCACCACCACACCGCCTTTCCCGCCCCCGTCCACGATCAAGGAAGGGTACTGCGGGCGCGGGAGGTGTCGCAGCGTTACGGACGTGCCTTCACGACATTCACGGCTTCGTAATCCGGCCATGGCGCGTTCGGCAGGCCCCCGTTCGGCCACCCGTTCAGGGGAAGATCTTGCGAAAAGGGACATCCGGGCGGTCATGTGAGCGAGGATGCGAGGGGTACGGCGCCCTCTTGGTGACCGCCAACTTGAGTGGAAGAGTCGACGACATGCAGGTCTGGCCAGGACAGGCGTACCCCCTCGGCGCCACCTACGACGGCGCCGGGACCAACTTCGCGGTCTTCTCCGAGGTCGCGGACCGCGTCGAGCTGTGCCTGCTGCACGACGACGGCTCGGAGACGGCCGTCGAACTGCGGGAGTCCGACGCGTTCGTCCGGCACGCCTACATCCCCGGGGTGATGCCCGGCCAGCGCTACGGCTTTCGGGTGCACGGGCCGTACGACCCGGCGCGCGGCCATCGGTGCAACTCCGCCAAGTTGCTGCTCGACCCGTACGCCAAGGCGATGAGCGGCACCATCGACTGGCACGAGGCGGTCTACGGCTACCGCTTCGACCGGCCGGAGGCGCGCAACGACCTGGACTCGGCGCCGCACACGATGGCGTCGGTGGTGATCAACCCGTTCTTCGACTGGGCCGACGACCGGCCGCCGCGCATCGACTACCACCGCACCGTGCTGTACGAGGCGCATGTCAAGGGCCTGACGATGCTGCACCCCGGGCTGCCGGAGGAGGTCCGCGGCACCTATGCGGCGCTGGCGCACCCGGCGGTGATCGAGCACTTGGTGGAGTTGGGCGTCACCGCGCTGGAGCTGATGCCCGTCCAGCAGTTCGTCACCGACAACCGGCTGGTGGACGAGGGGCTGACCAACTACTGGGGCTACAACACCATCGGCTTCTTCGCACCGCACAACGCCTACGCCTCGATGGGCGACCGCGGCCAGCAGGTGCTGGAGTTCAAGACCGCGGTGCGCGCCCTGCACGCCGCCGGGATCGAGGTGATCCTGGACGTCGTCTACAACCACACGGCGGAGGGCAACCACCTCGGCCCCACGCTGTCGCTGCGCGGCCTGGACAACGCCTCGTACTACCGGCTGGAGCCGGACAGGAGGTACTACACCGACACCACGGGCACCGGTAACTCGCTGCTGATGCGCAGCCCGCACACCCTCCAGATGATCATGGACTCGCTGCGCTACTGGGTGGCCGAGATGCATGTCGACGGCTTCCGCTTCGACCTGGCGTCCACCCTGGCCCGGCAGTTCCACGAGGTGGACCGGCTGTCGTCGTTCTTCGACCTGGTGCAACAGGACCCGGTGGTCAGCCAGGTGAAGCTGATCGCCGAGCCCTGGGACCTCGGCGAGGGCGGCTACCAGGTGGGCAACTTCCCACCGTTGTGGACCGAGTGGAACGGCGCGTACCGCGACACCGTGCGGGACCTGTGGCGTGGTGAGCCCGCCCGGCTGGCGGAGTTCGGATCCCGGCTGACCGGCTCCTCCGACCTGTACCAGGACGACGGCCGCCGTCCGCTGGCCTCCATCAACTTCGTGACCTGCCATGACGGCTTCACCCTGTGCGACCTGGTCAGCTACAACGAGAAGCACAACGAGGCCAACGGCGAGGGCAACCGGGACGGCGAGAGCTACAACCGCTCGTGCAACCACGGCGTCGAGGGACCCACCGACGACGAGGCCGTGCTGGCGCTGCGCGGCCGCCAGATGCGCAACTTCATCGCCACCTTGATGCTGTCCCAGGGCGTGCCGATGATCTCGCACGGCGACGAGTTCTGCCGCACCCAGCTCGGCAACAACAACGCCTACTGCCAGGACTCGGAGTTGACCTGGGTGCACTGGCCGAAGGGCGCGGAGAGCGGCAGCGGCGGCACGGCGGACGCCGAGGCGCTGCGCATGCTGGAGTTCACCCGCACCATGGTGTGGCTGCGCCGCGACCATCCGGTCTTCCGCCGTCGCCGGTTCTTCCACGGCCGCCCGGTGGAGGGCACCCATGACGACCTCTCCGACATCGCCTGGTTCACCCCCGAGGGTGAGGAGATGACGCAGCGGGACTGGCAGGCGGCGCACGCCCGTTCGCTGGTGGTCTTCCTCAACGGGCAGGCGATCTCCGAACCGGGGCCGCGCGGCGAGAGGATCACCGACGCGTCCTTCCTGCTGATGTTCAACGCCCACCAGGCCGCCATGGAGTTCGTGGTCCCGATCAACCACGGCACTCAGTGGCAGGTGGTGGTGGACACCGCGGTTCCGGACGGGGTGCCTCCGGGCAGCGGCCGCAAGGTGCGCGCGGGCGACCGGCTGCGGCTGGTGGACCGCAGCCTGGTGGTGCTGATGCGTCCGGCGTGACAGGCGGCGAGTTCGACGACGGGAGGCAGTTGATGAGCGACGATCTGCCGGGCGCCGCGCCGCCCACCGCGACCTACCGCCTGCAACTGCGACCGGAGTTCGGTTTCCGCGCCGCCGAGGTGGTGGTGCCGTACCTGGCCCGTCTGGGCGTCTCCCATCTGCACCTGTCCCCGGTCCTTGAGGCGGCCCCCGGCTCCGGTCACGGCTACGACGTCACCGACCACAGCCGGGTGCGCGCCGAGCTGGGCGGCGAGGAGGGGCTGCGGTCGCTGGCCCGTACCGCGCGGGCGCACCGCCTGGGGCTGGTCCTGGACGCGGTGCCCAACCACATGGCGGTGCCGGTGCCTGAGCGGCTCAACCGGCCGCTGTGGGAGGTGCTGCGGGACGGCCCCGACAGCCCGTACGCCCGCTGGTTCGACATCGACTGGCAGGCGGGCCAGGGCAAGCTGCTGCTGCCGGTGCTCGGCGGACGGCTCGGCGAAGAACTGCCCGCACTGCGGGTCAACGCCGAGGTCGGCGAACTGCGCTACCACGAGCACGCCTTCCCGCTGCGCCCCGGCACCGAGCGGCTGCCGCTGCCCGAGCTGCTGGACGCCCAGCACTACCGGCTCGCCTGGTGGCGGTTGGCCCGTACCGAGCTGAACTACCGGCGGTTCTTCACCATTTCGCAACTGATCGGGGTACGGGTGGAACACCCCGAGGTGTTCGAGGCCACCCATGGCACCCTGCTGCGGCTGCTGCGCGACGGGGTAGCCGACGGCTTGCGCATCGACCACCCCGACGGGCTCGCCGACCCGGCGGGCTACCTGGAGCGGTTGCGCAAAGCGTCCGGCGGCCGGTGGACCGTGGTGGAGAAGATCCTGTGCGGCGAGGAACGGCTGCCGGACGACTGGGCGTGCGCGGGCACCACCGGCTACGACGCGTTGCGCCGGATCGACGGCCTGTTCATCGACCCGGCGGGCGCCGACGAACTCACCGCCGTCTACCGGGACTTCACCTCGGCCGAGCCTGAGCTGGGCGGCGAGTGGCGGGCCACCGCGCGCCGGGCCGCGTACCAGGTCGTCACCGACGCGCTGGCCGCCGAGGTCGAACGGCTGGTGCGCACCGCCGACCGCGTCTGCCGTACCCGGCCCGACCTCGCCGACCACGCCCCCTGGGCGCTGCGCACCGCGCTGCGCGAGCTACTGGTCCGGCTCCCGGTGTACCGGCCGTACCCGGGGCGGCGGGAGTCGGCCGAGCTTGTTCAGGAGGCGGCCGAGGGCGCCCGCGGCGCCTTCCAGGTGCCCGAGGAGGCCCACGCGGTCGACGTGGTGCGGGACCTGGCGCTCGGGCGGCTGGGGCGCGGCGGCGACCATGACGACTTCGCGGCCCGGTTCGCGCAGGTCTCCTCCGCGCTGCGGGCCAAGTCCACCGAGGATACCGCCTTCTATCGCCACGTACCGCTGCTCTCGCTCAACGAGGTCGGCGGTGACCCCGGGCACCCAGGCACCTGCCCGGACGCCTTCCACACCTTCTGCGCCCGGCTCGCCCACGACTGGCCGGACACCGGCACCGTACTGTCCACTCACGACACCAAGCGCAGCGCGGACGTACGCGCCCGGCTCGCCGTCCTGTCCGAACTGCCCGGCGACTGGGCCGACTTGCTGGCCGGGGTCCATACGCAGGCCGACCCGCCGCCCGACCGGCACATGGCGTACCTGGCCTGGCAGACCGCCCTGGGCATCGGCTCCATCCCCGCCGAACGGCTGGTTCCGGCCGTGCTCAAGGCGGTGCGCGAGGCCGGGTTGCGCACCAGTTGGACCGAGCCCGACGAGGAGTACGAGCGGGCGGTGGAGGCCTTCGTCCGGGCCGGGCCGTGCGGGCCCGCCCGGCATGCGCTGGCCCGGTTCAACCGCCGGATCGACGCCCATGCGCGGGCCAACGTGCTGGGGGCGGCGCTAATCCACCTCACCATGCCGGGGGTGCCCGACCTGTACCAGGGCACGGAGGGCGTGTACGGCGCGCTGGTGGACCCGGACAACCGGGCTCCGGCGCGCTTCCTGCCGGATCTGCTGGCCCAGTTGGACGCCGGTGCCGCGCCACACGGCCTGGACCAGGAGAAGCGGCTGCTGACGGCGGCGGCGCTACGGCTGCGCCGGGCGTGCCCGGACGCCTTCGACGCCCGGGGCGGATATCAGCCGCTGCGCGCCGAGGGTCCGGCGGCCGGGCACTGCGTGGCGTTCTGCCGCGGCGGCCGGGTGGTTACCGTGGTCACCCGGCTCAGCCGCCGTCTTCAGGCGGCGGGCGGCTGGCGCGGCACCCGGCTCTCGTTGCCCCCGGGCCTGTGGCGGGAGGCGCTGACCGGCCAGGAGCTGGGCGGCGAGACGGAGTTGGGACGGTTGCTCGGCGACCGTCCGGTGGCGCTGCTGCGGCTCGTGTGACGTACTGTCGATCACCATGACCGACGGACAACAGACGGTAAGAGTCGTCTACACCAAGTACGACGGCTCGTTGCACTGGAACCAGTACGCGACGGCGCTCGGCGAGGACGAGCACGGTGTGTGGCTGGGCTGCCGGGCCGGGAACACCGCCCAGCGGGGCTTCGAGCCGCCGATAACCTACGACCACGCGTTCGTGCTGCTCTTTCCCCGGGACGCGTGGTGGACGGCCGTGTTCAACGCCGCTCCCGCCCGGACCGAGATCTACTGCGACATCTCCACGGTGCCGACCTGGCGGGACGGGGTGGTGACCATGGTGGACCTCGACCTCGACGTGGTGCGCCGCCGTGACGGTTCACTGTACATCGACGACGAGGACGAGTTCGCCGAGCACCGGGTGCGGTACGGGTATCCCACCGAGGTGGTCGAGAACGCCGAGCGGGCCGCGCGGTCGCTGATGAGGTCAATCGGCGAACGCGCGGAACCGTTCGCCGGGGGATATCGCGAGTGGCTCTCCCTGGTGCAGTGAGCGGTCAGCGCGCCCGGACGGCGACCGGCGGTTGACGCGCGGAGCTCAACGGTCGGCGAGCCGGAAGCCGATGCGGCCGAACGTCACCAGGTCGCCGGGGCGCACCTCGGCGGCCCCGGTCAGCCGCTGCCCGTTGACCCAGGTGCCGTTCATCGACCCGAGGTCGCGCAGCACCCACACATCGCCCTCGCGGCGCAGTTCGGCGTGCACCCGGGAGACCGAGTCGTCGCCTATGCGCAGCCCCGAGGCGTAGTCCCGGCCTATCCGCAACGGGTAGGGACCGGGCTCCGGCAGCATCAGCTTCGGCAGCCGCTCGGCCCACCACGCCTTGCGCAGCCGCATGGTGAAGGCGGAAGCGGTGCTGACCACACCGGTCGCCCAGCGGACCATCCGGCCGCCGGACGGCAGGTCGGCCACAAGAGCGTCGAGTTCGGCCTGGCCGCGCGTGACCATGGCGATTTCCATGCGCTGCAGGAACGTTTCATGAGACAGCCGTCCGCGGACGGCGTTCTCCTTGAGCACCTCGATGGCGCGCTCCCGATCGGCGTCGGAGGGCCGGTCGGAATGAGTCCGCAACTCAGATGACGTCACAGACGGGATTCTGCGGTCCTGATCAGGCAGGTGTCCAGCGGACCGGAAACCGGCGGGCAGCGGCCGGGAACCGCCCTTCCGTCCGCGTACCACCACCGCGTTGACGGGGTACATACCGTCAGATCGCTCGCGCACCCGGGTGCGCGCCGGAGCGCGTCCAGAGGGAGGACGACGGTGGGATACCAGGTTTGGGCACCGCAGGCCCGGCAGGTCGCGGTGCGCGTCGCGGGCCGGAACCATCCGATGCGGCCCGATCCGGCGCGCCCCGGCTGGTGGCGAACGGACGGCGAGGGCGCGCCGCCGTACCGGGACGGCACCCGGTACGCGTTCGTGCTGGACGGCGGCGAGCCGCTGCCCGACCCGCGCTCCCGGCGCCAGCCGGACGGCCCGGACGGGCCGAGCGCGGTGGTGGACCACTCCCGGCACGTCTGGCGGCACCCCTGGCCCGGCAGGGAGCTGCCGGGCGCGGTGCTGTACGAGCTGCACATCGGCACGTTCACCCGCGAGGGCACCTTCGACGCGGCCGTGGCGCGGCTGCCGCATCTGGCCGCACTGGGCGTCAGCCATGTCGAGCTGATGCCCATCTGCCCCTTCCCCGGCCGGCACGGCTGGGGGTACGACGGGGTGGCGCTGTGGGCGGTGCACGAACCGTACGGCGGACCGGCGGGCCTGAAACGCTTCGTCGACGCGGCACACGGGCACGGACTCGGAGTGGTGCTCGACGTGGTGCACAACCACCTGGGGCCGTCGGGGGACCATCTGCCGCGGTTCGGGCCGTACTTCACCGACCGGCACCACACGCCCTGGGGCGCCGCGATCAACCTGGACGCGCCCGGATCCGACGCGGTGCGCGACTTCCTCATCGGCAGCGCGCTCGCCTGGCTGCGGGACTACCGGCTGGACGGGCTGCGGCTGGACGCGGTGCACGCGCTCGCCGACACCAGGGCGCTGCCGTTCCTGGAGGAACTGTCCACCGCCGTCGACGCGTTGGCATTGGAGGCCGGGCGGCCGCTGTTCCTGATCGCCGAGTCCGACCTGAACGACCCGCGCACCACCGCCTCCAGGGAGTCGGGCGGACTCGGCCTGCACGCGCAGTGGAACGACGACTTCCACCACGCCCTGCACACCGCGCTGACCGGTGAGTCCCAGGGCTACTACGCGGACTTCGCGCGCGCTCCGCTGGCGGCGCTGGCCAAGACGCTGACCGGAGCGTGGTTCCACGACGGCACGTACTCGTCGTTCCGTGGCCGCTCCCACGGCCGCCCGCTGCCGCGCGGTGTGCCCGGGTACCGTTTCCTCGGCTACGCCCAGACCCATGACCAGATCGGCAACCGGGCCACCGGCGATCGGCTGACCGCACGCCAACTCGCCCTGGCCGCCCCGCTGGTGCTGACCGCGCCGTTCACGCCGATGCTGTTCATGGGCGAGGAGTGGGGTGCGGGCACGCCCTGGCAGTTCTTCACCGACCACACCGATCCGGCGCTGGCCCAGGCGGTGCGCGAGGGGCGGCGCGGCGAGTTCGCCGAGCACGGTTGGGACGCGTCGCGGATTCCGGACCCGCAGGATCCGGCGACCCGGTTGCGGTCCTGTCTGGACTGGTCGGAGCCGGGCCGCGAACCGCACACCGGGCTGCTGCGCTGGTACCGCGAGCTGATCGCGCTGCGCGCGGCCGAGCCGGAGCTGGCCGACCCGGACCTGGCGGCGGTCCGGGTGGAGTTCGACGAGGACGCCCGCTGGATCCTGGTGCACCGCGGCACCTTGCGTACCGCGGTGAACTTCGCGGACCAGCCGCGTGAACTTCCGCTGTCCGGCTGCCAGGTGCTGGCGGCGTCGAGCGAATTCCCCGACACCGACAGGCGGTTGATACTGCCGGGGTGGTCGGCCGCCGTGGTACGGGTCGCGGGCTGAGCGCTCCGCTGCGAGTGCGCGATGTGCCGTCGATCGTCCGCGGCGCCGTTGCGGCTGATCGCGAAGTTCCCCGCGCCCCTTCGGGGCGCTACTGGACCGCGGCGGACTTCGGCCGATCTGCTCAGCCGTTGGTGGGGCGGCCCGCGTCGCGGGCGAGGGCGGTGAGGCGGGAGATCGCCCGGAAGTACTTCTTGCGGTAGCCGCCCTTCAGCATCTCCTCGCTGAACACCCGGTCGAACGGGACGCCGGAGGCCATCACCGGGACCTCCCGGTCATAGAGCCGGTCGGCCAGCACCACCAGGCGCAGCGCGGTGGCCTGGTCGGTGACCGGTGCCACACCGCGCAGGAAGACCGCGCCTATTCCGTCGCACAGCGCGCCGTAGCGGCTGGGGTGTACCCGTGACAGATGGTCGACGAGGGGGCCGAAGTCGTCCAGGGACGCGGCCGGGGTGGCGTACGCGGCCTCGGTGACCTCTTCGTCGGAGTACGGCGCCGGGGCCTGCGGCAGGCCGCGGTGCCGGTAGTCCTCGCCGTCGATCCGCTGGGCCTGGAAGCGAGCGGACAGCCCCTGGATCTCACGCATGAAGTCGGAGGCGGCGAACCGCCCTTCGCCGAGCTTGCCGGGCAGCGTGTTGGAGGTGGCGGCCAGCTTGACGCCCGCGTCGGCCAGCTTGCCGAGCAGGGTGGAGACCAGGACGGTGTCTCCGGGGTCGTCCAGCTCGAACTCGTCGATGCACAGCAGCCGGTGGCCGCTGAGCGCGGTGACGGCCTGCTGGAAGCCGAGGGCGCCGACGAGGTTGGTCAGCTCCACGAAGGTGCCGAACGCCTTCCGCTCGCGCGGTGCGGGGGCGGCGTGCCACAGGGAGGCCAGCAGGTGGGTCTTGCCGACGCCGTAGCCGCCGTCGAGGTACACCCCGCTGGGGCCGCTGGCCCGCTCGCCTCCTCGGCGGAACCACCGCTTCTTGACGCCCGCCTCGGCGCCGTCCGCGCCGAGGGTCCCGGCGAAGCCGCGCAGGACGGTGACCGCCTGGGCCTGGCTGGGCTGGTTCGGGTCCGGTAGGTAGTTGTCGAACCGCACGGCGTCGAACCGCGGCGGCGGCACCATCTCGGCGACCAGCCGGTCGGCCGGAACGTGCGGCTCACGCTCACACAACGACGCGGGCACGTCGCCGGAGACGTCGGCTATGGGGTGGGAGTCAGCGGCGGAGGCGGGAGAGGACACAGCCCCCAAGCCTATCCGCCACCGCGGTGCCGCGCTGTCGGGCATGTCACGGGGGGTGGGGTTGTGGGGGTTGGTTTGGGGGTG
>NZ_JANFNH010000013.1 GCF_024436055.1 Streptantibioticus rubrisoli
TGCGTCAGACGGTGGAGTTGGAGAACGCCACCCGGACCTTGCTGGAGCAGGGTTTTGGGGTGTTCATCGAGTCCAGTGCGCATCCGGTGTTGACGGTGGGTGTGCAGGAGACGATCGAGGACTGCGGTCGCCAAGCGGCTGTCCTGGGCTCCCTGCGGCGGGATGAGGGCGGCCTGGACCGTTTCTACGCCTCGCTGGGTGAGGCGTACGTTCACGGGGTGGCGGTGGACTGGGAGGCGATCTTCGCGGGCACCGGCGCACACCGCGTCGACCTACCCACCTACGCCTTCCAACGCCAGCACTACTGGCCCGAAGCGGCGCCGCCGCAGGCGGCCACGGCAGCGGCCACGGACCCGACGGACGCCCTGTTCTGGGAGGCCGTCGAGCGTGAGGACCTGGAATCCCTCGCCGACACACTCGAGATCGAGGGCGACCAGCCGCTGAGCGCCGTGCTGCCCGCCCTGTCCTCGTGGCGCCGTACCAACCGCGAGCGCTCGACGGTGGACGGCTGGCGCTACCGCGTGACGTGGAAGCCGCTGCCGGAGGACGGCACGGCCCGGCTCACCGGCACCTGGCTGCTCATCGCACCCGAGAACACGGCCACCCACGACATCACCCGCACACTCACCGAACGCGGCGCGACCGTACACCAGTTGACCCCGACCGCCACCGACCGGGAGTCACTGGCCAAGGCGCTTTCCGCCGAGGACGCGCCGATCAGCGGTGTGCTCTCGCTGCTCGCGTTCGAGGGCCAACCCCTGTACTCCGCACTGGCGTTGGTGCAGGCGATGGCGGACGCCGAGGTCAACGCGCCACTGTGGTGTGTGACCCGGGGCGCGGTCTCGGTGGGTGCGGCTGACCGGCTGGCGGATCCGACGCAGGCGCTGGTGTGGGGCCTGGGCCGGGTGGCGTCCATGGAGCACGGGGAGCGGTGGGGCGGGCTGGTCGATCTGCCCGAGACCGCTGACGACCGCGCGCTGGCCCGTATGGTCGCCGTGCTGGCCGGGACGGACGGCGAGGACCAGGTCGCGGTCCGCCCGTCGGGATTGTTCACCCGCAGGCTGGTGCGCGCTTCGCTGGCGCAGACGCCCGTCGCGCGTGACTGGCGGCCGGACGGCACCGTCCTGGTCACCGGCGGTACGGGCACGCTCGGCGCGCACGTCGCCCGTCACCTGGCCCGCAACGGTGCCCAGCACCTGCGGCTGGTCAGCCGACGCGGTCTGGACGCCCCTGGTGCCACCGAACTCCGCGACGAGCTGGCCGAGTTGGGTGCCCAAGTCACCGTCTCCGCCTG
This sequence comes from Streptantibioticus rubrisoli, assembly GCF_024436055.1. Lineage (GTDB taxonomy): Bacteria > Actinomycetota > Actinomycetes > Streptomycetales > Streptomycetaceae > Streptantibioticus_A > Streptantibioticus_A rubrisoli. The sequence continues at coordinate 1,295 of NZ_JANFNH010000013.1, forward strand.
CGACATCGCCGACCGGGACGCGCTCGCCGCACTGCTCGCCGACATCCCCGCCGACCGTCCGCTCACCGCCGTCGTGCACACCGCCGCCGTACTGGACGACGGGGTGATCGAGGGGCTGACCCGCGAGCAGGTTGACGCGGTGCTGCGGGTCAAGGTCGACGGCACGCTCAATCTGCATGAGCTGACCCGTGACCTGGATCTGTCGGCGTTCGTGATGTTCTCCTCCTTCGCGGCGACGTTCGGCGCCCCCGGGCAGGGCAACCAGGCCCCCGGTAACGCGTTCCTGGAAGCGCTGGCCGAACAGCGGCGCGCCGACGGGCTGACCGCCACCACCATCAACTGGGGCCCGTGGGGTGACGGCAGCGCGGTGGGCGGTGCGATCGGTGACCGGATGCGCCGCCATGGCATCAACGAGATGGCACCGGAGCGCGCGGTGGTCGCACTCGGCCATGTGCTGGACCGGGACGAGACCGCGCTGACCGTCATCGACATGGACTGGAAGCGGTTCGCACTCGCCTTCACCGCGGACCGCGCCCGTCGGCTGCTGCACGAACTGCCCGAGGCCCGCGAGGTCATCGACAACGCGCAGAGCGACACCGCCGACGACCTCACCGGCGGTGTGCCGCTCACCAAGCAGCTCGCCGGACTGCCGGGCACCGAACAGGAGCGACTGGTACTGGAGTTGGTGCGCGGCGCCGTGGCCGCTGTGCTCGGTTTCTCGGGCGCCGAGGCGGTGGAGGCCAACCGGGCGTTCAAGGAGCTGGGCTTCGACTCGCTGACCGCTGTGGAACTGCGCAACCGGTTGGGTGCGGCGAGCGGGTTGAAGCTTCCGCCGACGCTGATCTTCGACCACCCGACCCCGTCGGCGGTGGCCGCCTATCTGCGGGCCGAGGTGCTGCCCGACGGAGCGGCGAGTGGTGCGCCGGTGCTCGAAGAGCTCGACCGGCTGGAGGGGTTGCTCGCGGACAGCGACCCGGACAACGTCACCCGGGCCCGGGTCACCATGCGGTTGCAGTCGCTACTGGCGAAGTGGAACGACGCGGAGTCCCCGGCGGCCGAGGAGCCGACGTCGTCGGAGAACGTGCTGGACGATGTGGACCAGCTCCAGTCGGCGACCGACGAGGAGTTGTTCGCGTTCATCAACAAGGGGCTCGGCCGCGCATGATTAGCGCCGCCGGTTGAGGGGAATTCCGTCAGTGCCCGCCGCGATCGGCGGCATTGACGGAATTCTCGGCGTCGGCCAGGATGCCGTAATGCCCGTGCGCCGCCCCGGATGAATTCCGCGGGGCCGGGCGGCCCGGAACCCCGCAGGGGTGGGTAGGGGGCGGTAAGGGGTTGTCGGGATGGTTGGCCCGACCATAGCCTCCCTACGAGAAGTCGATTGAATTCATTACTGGTTCGATTGTTTCTGGTTCGTTTGTTTTCCGATGCCGTCTGCCGTAAATGGGTTGCGTTAAATGGCGAATGAAGAGACGCTGCGGGACTACCTCAAGCTGGTGACGGCGGACCTGCATCAGACCCGGCAACGCCTGCGCGAAGCCGAGGCGAAGAACCAGGACCCCATCGCCATCGTGGGGATCGGCTGCCGCTACCCCGGGGGCATCAGCTCTCCCGAGGACCTGTGGCGGCTGGTCGTCGACGGCGAGGACGTGATCAGCGACTTCCCGGCCGACCGCGGGTGGGACCTGGACACCGTCTACCACCCGGACCCGGAGCACCCTGGCACGGCCTATGTCCATCAGGGCGGTTTCGTAAGGGACTTCGCCCAGTTCGATCCCAGCGTCTTCGGAATTTCGCCGCGCGAGGCGCTTTCCATGGATCCGCAGCAGCGGCTGCTGCTGGAGACCTCATGGGAGGCGTTCGAGCGGGCCGGAATCGACCCGACGTCGATGCGCGGCAAGCAGGTCGGGGTTTTCGTCGGCACCAGCAGCCATGACTACCTCACCGCGCTGTTGAGTTCGTCGGAAGACCTTGAGGGCTATCTCGGAACCGGAAACGCGGCCAGTGTGGCATCTGGCCGACTGTCGTACACGTTCGGGCTGGAGGGCCCGGCTGTCACCGTGGACACCGCCTGCTCGTCCTCGCTGGTGGCGCTGCACCTGGCGGTGCAGTCGCTGTGCAACGGCGAATGTTCGCTGGCGCTGGCCGGTGGTGCGACGCTGATGTCCGCGCCCGGTACGTTCATCGACTACAGCAAGCAGCGCGGCCTGGCGATGGACGGCCGCTGCAAGGCGTTCTCCACCGAGGCCGACGGGTTCAGCCTGTCCGAGGGCGTCGGCATGCTGCTGGTGGAGCGGCTGTCCGACGCGCGCCGCAAGGGCCACCCGGTGCTTGCCGTGGTACGCGGCTCCGCGGTCAACCAGGACGGCGCCAGCAACGGGCTCACCGCGCCCAACGGCCCCTCGCAGCAACGCGTCATCCTCCAGGCGCTGTCCAACGCCCGCCTGACGCCCGACGAGGTGGACGCCGTCGAGGCGCACGGCACCGGTACCGCACTCGGCGACCCCATCGAGGCGCAGGCGCTGATCGCCACCTACGGCAAGGACCGGCCGAAGGACCGGCCGCTGTGGCTGGGCTCGTTGAAGACCAACATCGGCCACGCCCAGGCCGCCGCCGGTGTCGCTGGCGTCATCAAGTCCGTCATGGCGCTGCGCAACGGCACACTGCCCAAGACGCTGCACCTGACCGAGCCCACCACGCACGTGGACTGGTCGGCGGGCGAGGTCGCCCTGCTCACCGAGGCACGGCCGTGGCCGCAGAACGGCCATCCGCGCCGGGTGGGCGTCTCGTCGTTCGGCATGAGCGGCACCAACGCGCACACCATCCTGGAGCAGGCACCCGCCAACGACTCCGCGACCGACGAGGCGACGAACCCCCTGCCGTACGTCCCCGTCGCGCTGTCCGGCAAGGACGGGGCGGCGTTGCGCGCCCAGGCCGAGCGGCTTCGCCAGAGGCTTGTGGCGGAGCCGGAGTTGGGCCTGCCGGACATCGGCTACTCGCAGGCGGTCACGCGCGCGGCGCTGGACCGGCGCGCGGTGGTCGTGGCCCAGGACCGCGATGAGCTGCTCACCGGGCTGGCCGAACTCGCGGCGGGCGGTACGTCCGCCTCGCTCGTCGAAGGCACGTCAGCCGAAGGCAAGTTGGCGTTCCTGTTCACCGGTCAGGGCAGTCAGCGGCTGGGGATGGGCCGGGAGCTGTACGAGGCGTATCCCGTCTTCGCGCGGGCGCTGGACGAGGTGTGCGGGCACTTCGAACTGCCATTGAAGAAGGCGTTGTTCGGCACTGATGGTGACGTGCTGGACCAGACCGCTTACACGCAGCCTGCCTTGTTCGCGGTTGAGGTGGCGTTGTTCCGGCTCGTGGAGTCGTGGGGCCTGACGCCTGACTTCCTGGCCGGGCACTCGATCGGCGAGTTGGCTGCGGGGCATGTGGCCGGTGTGCTGTCGCTGGCGGACGCCTGCGCGTTGGTGGCGGCTCGTGGGGGCCTGATGCAGGAACTGCCGGGCGGCGGCGCGATGGTGGCCGTTGAGGCGTCCGAGGGCGAGGTTGCGCCGAAGCTCGTCGAGGGCGTGAGTATCGCCGCGATCAACGGGCCCACGTCAGTCGTGATCGCCGGTGATGAGGCCGCGGTTCTGCAGATCGCTGCCGGTTTCGCGGCGCAGGGACGGAAGACCAAGCGGCTGACCGTCAGCCACGCCTTCCACTCGCCGCACATGGACGGCATGCTGGACGCCTTCCGCGAGGTGGCCGCGCACCTCACCTACGAGGCCCCCCGCATCCCCATCGTCTCGACCCTGACCGGCGCTCTGGTCACCGCCGAGGAGATCCGCACCCCCGACTACTGGGTCCGGCACGTCCGCCAGGCCGTCCGCTTCCTGGACGGAATCCGCTGGCTGGACGGCCACGGTGTGACCACGTACCTCGAACTCGGGCCCGGTGGCGTGCTGTCCGCCATGGCACAGGCCTGTGTCACCCGCCCCGACGCCGCCTTCCTGCCCGCCCTGCGCACCGACCGTGCCGAGCCGCAGTCGCTGACCACCGCCATCGCACGCACCCATGTGCGCGGCTACGCCCTGGACTGGGAGGCGTACTTCTCCGGCACCGGGGCGCGCCGCGTCGACCTGCCCACGTATGCCTTCCAGCGCCGCAAGTACTGGCCGCGCGACCCGTTCACCAACCCGGGCGAGGCGCTCGGCGCAAGCGCGCTGGACGCGGTGAGCGCGCGGTTCTGGGAGGTCGTGGACAACGAGGACCTGGCGGCGCTCACCGGAACCCTCGGCGTGGACCCGGAGCAGCCGCTCAGCGCCGTGCTGCCCGCACTGTCCGCATGGCACCGCCAGAGCCGGGACCGCTCCACCGTGGACGGCTGGCGGTACCGGGTCACCTGGCAGCCGCTGCCGCACTCCGCCGCCAAGCCGCTCACCGGCACCTGGCTACTGGCCGTCCCCGCAGGTCACACCGGTGACGAGTGGGTGACCGCCGCGGCCCGCACCCTGGCCGAACGCGGCGCGCGGACACGGCAGTTGGTGGTCGACTCCGCGAACGAGGACCGTACGGCCGTCGCGGAGCGGCTGCGCGGCGCGATCGACGGTGACGAGATCGCGGGCGTGCTGTCACTGCTGGCGCTGGACGAGCGACCGCATGCGCGGTACTCGTCGCTGCCCGCCGGGCTGGCCGGCACCACCGCGCTGGTGCAGGCACTCGGTGACGCGGGGGTGGACGCGCCGCTGTGGTGCGCCACCCGTGGCGCGGTCCGGGTGGGCCGCTCCGACCAGCTCACCAGCCCCGACCAGGCGCAGGTGTGGGGCCTCGGCTGCTCCGCGGCCCAGGAGTTCCCGGAGCGCTGGGGCGGACTGGTCGACCTGCCCGCGGCGGCCGACGACCGCGCGGCGGCGCGGCTGGCCGACATCCTCGGCGGCCTCGCCGGAGAGGACCAGCTCGCGCTGCGCCCGCAGGGCGTCTTCGCCCGGCGGCTGGCCCGCGCCCCGCACAGCGAGCTGACCGGCACCGAGAACGGCCGCTGGTCGGCCACCGGCACCGCGCTGGTCACCGGCGGCACCGGGGCGCTCGGCGCCCACGTCGCCCGCTGGCTGGCCCGCAACGGCGCCGAGCACCTGGTACTGGTCAGCCGTCGCGGTCCGGACGCGCCCGGCGCGGAGGAACTGCGCACGGAGCTGGTGGAGTTGGGCGCCGAGGTGACCATCGCCGCCTGCGACGTGGCCGACCGGGACGCGGTCGCCCAACTGCTGCGCTCGCTGCCCGCACGGTACCCGCTGACCACCGTCGTGCACGCCGCCGGTGTGCTGGACGACGGCGTTCTGGACGCGCAGACCCCGCAGCGGATCGCGGGCGTGTTGCGCGCCAAGGCGACCGCCGCCGCCGTGCTGCACGAACTCACCCGTGACCTGGACCTGAACGCGTTCGTGCTGTTCTCCTCCTTCGCGGGCACCTTCGGCGGCGCCGGACAGGCCAACTACGCCGCCGCCAACGCCTACCTGGACGCGCTCGGCGAGCAGCGCAGGGTCGAGGGGCTGCCCGCGACCGTACTGGCGTGGGGCGCCTGGGCCGAGGGCGGCATGGCGACCGACAAGGTGGTCGCCGAACGGCTGCGACTGGCCGGAATGCCGCCGCTGGCCCCCGAGCTGGCGCTCACCGCCCTACACAAGGCGCTCGACCTGGACGAGTCGTTCTCCCTCGTCGCCGACATCGACTGGCAGCGGCTCGCCCCGGGCCTCACCGCGGTGCGCGCCAACCCGTTCATCTGCGAGCTGCCCGAGGTACGGCGCGCGCTGGAGGACGCCACCGCGTCCGGCGCCGCGGCGGACCTGTCGTCCTTCCAGCGCAGCCTGGCAGACGCCTCCGAGACCGAACGCGAGCAGCTCGCACTGGACTTCGTGCGCACCCAGGTCGCCGCTGTCCTCGGCTACCCGGGACCGGAGTCGGTCGAGCCGGGCCGGGCGTTCCGCGACCTCGGCTTCGACTCGCTGACCGCGGTGGAGATCCGCAACCTGCTGGGCGCCCTGACCGGCCTGCGCCTTCCGGCCACCTTGGTCTTCGACTACCCCAACTCCATCGCCCTGGCCGAGTTCCTGCGCGTCGCACTGCTGGGCGAGCCGGGCGCGGTGGACACCGCGCGACCGCGGTTGACGGCCGCCGACATCGCCGACGACCCCATCGCCATCATCTCGATGAGCTGCCGCTTCCCCGGCGGGGTGCGGTCGCCGGAGGAACTGTGGGAACTGCTGGCAGCAGGCCGTGACGCGGTCAGCGGGTTCCCCGCCGACCGCGGCTGGGACCTGGAGTCGCTGTACGACCCGCGGTCCGAGGCGGAGAACACCACCTACGTCAACGAGGGCGGGTTCCTCACCGACGCCGCCGGGTTCGACCCGGCGTTCTTCGGCATCTCGCCGCGCGAGGCGCTGGCGATGGACCCGCAGCAGCGGCTGCTGCTGGAGATCTCCTGGGAGGCGTTCGAGCGCGCCGGTATCGACCCGGCGACGCTGCGCGGCGAGCAGGTGGGTGTCTTCGCCGGAACCAACGGCCAGGACTACCTGCCGCTGATGCTGGCCGCCCCAGAGGGCACCGAAGGCTTCCTCGGCACCGGCAACGCGGCGAGCGTGGTGTCGGGCCGGGTGTCCTACGTGCTCGGCCTCGAAGGCCCCGCGGTCACCGTGGACACCGCCTGCTCGTCGTCGCTGGTCGCACTGCACTGGGCGATCCAGGCGCTGCGGCACGGCGAGTGCGGCATGGCGCTGGCCGGTGGTGTCACGGTGATGTCCACCCCGGCGTCGTTCGTTGACTTCAGCCGCCAGCGCGGGCTTGCCGCCGACGGCCGCATCAAGGCGTTCTCCGCCGGGGCTGACGGCACCGGCTGGGGCGAGGGCGCGGGCATGCTGCTGGTGGAACGGCTGTCCGACGCACGACGCAACGGCCATCCGGTGCTGGCCATCGTGCGAGGCAGCGCCATCAACCAGGACGGCGCGAGCAACGGCCTCACCGCGCCGAACGGTCCCTCGCAGCAGCGGGTCATCCGTCAGGCGCTGGCATCCGCCGGTCTCACGACATCGGACGTGGACGCGGTCGAGGCACACGGCACCGGTACGACGCTGGGCGACCCCATCGAAGCACAGGCGCTGCTCGCCACCTACGGCCAGGACCGGCCGGAGGACCAGCCGCTGTGGCTGGGCTCCATCAAATCCAACTTCGGTCACACGCAGGCCGCGGCGGGTGTCGCGGGCGTGATGAAGATGGTGCTGGCGATGCGGCACGGCGTACTGCCGCGGACCCTGCACGTGAACGAGCCGACACCGCACGTCGACTGGTCGGCGGGCGCCGTGGCGCTGCTGACCGAGGCGCGTGAATGGCCCGACACCGGCCGTCCGCGCCGGGCCGCCGTCTCCTCGTTCGGTATCAGCGGCACCAACGCACACACCATCGTCGAGCAGGCCCCGGTCTTCGAGGACGACACCCCCGACGAGGCACAGCCCGTGCTGGCCCCGCTGGTGCTGTCCGCCAAGCACACCGACGCACTGCGCGACCAGGCGGAGCGGCTGCGCTCGCACCTGGTCGGGCACCCCGAACTCTCCCTCACCGACGTGGCGTTCTCGCTCGCCACAGGTCGCGCCGCGTTCGAGCACCGCGCGTTCGTGGCGGTCACGGAACGCGAGGCCGTGCTGGCGGCACTGGACGCGCTGGCCGAGGGGCGCCCGGCGACCGGGGTGATCGAGGGACGGACCGCCGAGCGGAAGCTGGCGTTCCTGTTCACCGGTCAGGGCAGTCAGCGGATCGGGATGGGCCGTGAGCTGTATGAGACGTATCCCGCCTTCGCCGAGGCGTTCGACGCGTCATGCGCCTACCTTGACCAGCACCTTGAACTGCCGCTGCGTGATGTGGTGTTCGCTTCGCGCACTGAGTTGCTGGACCAGACGGCTTATACGCAGCCTGCCTTGTTCGCCGTTGAGGTGGCGTTGTTCCGGCTGGTGGAGTCGTGGGGGCTGAAGCCTGACTTCCTGGCCGGGCACTCGATCGGTGAGTTGGCTGCGGGGCATGTGGCCGGTGTGCTGTCGCTGGCGGACGCGTGTGCGTTGGTGGCGGCTCGCGGTCGTCTGATGCAGGAGCTGCCGGGTGGCGGCGCGATGGTGGCGGTGCAGGCGTCCGAGGACGAGGTCGCGCCGCTGCTGGTTGACGGCGTGAGCATTGCCGCGATCAACGGGCCGATGTCGGTCGTGATCGCCGGGGATGAGGCCGCGGTTCTGGAGATCGCTGAGCGATTTGAGCAGCAGGGGCGTAAGACCAAGCGGCTGACCGTCAGCCATGCGTTCCACTCGCCGCACATGGACGGCATGTTGGAGGCGTTCCGTGAGGTGGCGTCGCGGCTGGCGTTCGACGCGCCGCGTATCCCGATCGTCTCCAACCTCACCGGCGCCCTGGTCACCGCCGAGGAGATCTGCGACCCCGACTTCTGGGTCCGGCACGTGCGCGAGGCCGTCCGGTTCCTTGACGGCATCCGGGCCCTGGAGGCCGAGGGCGTCACCACATACGTCGAACTCGGCCCGGACGGCGTGTTGTCCGCCATGGCGCAGGAGTGCGTGCAGCGGCCGGAGGACGCGGTGTTCGCCGCCGCCGTGCGCAACGGCCGTTCCGAGCCCGAAACGCTGGTCCTCGCTCTCGGGCAGGCTCACGTCCGCGGTGCCGCCATCGACTGGACCGCGTACTTCGCGGGCACCGGCGCCCGCTGCGTCGACCTGCCCACATACGCCTTCCAACGGCAGCGCTACTGGCCGAAGCTGCCCGCGTTCCTGGCGGGTGATGTCGCCGCGATCGGGCTGGGTGAGGCCGCGCATCCGCTGCTGGGCGCCGTCGCCGAACTGCCTGATTCGGATGGTGTGTTGCTCACCGGCCGGTTGTCGCTGCAGAGCCATCCCTGGCTGGCCGACCACGCGATCACGGGTTCCGTGCTGCTGCCCGGCACGGCGTTCGTGGAGCTGGCGCTGCGCGCGGGTGACCAGGTGGATTGCGACTACCTGGAGGAGCTCACCCTTGAGGCGCCGCTGGTGCTGCCCGAGCATGGTGGGGTGCGGCTCCGGCTCGCGGTGGGCCCCGCCGACGGCGCCGGACGCCGCCCGCTGACCCTGCACTCGCGCGGCGAGGACCTGGCGGCCGACGAGCCGTGGACCCGGCACGCCAGCGGCGTGCTGGCCGCAGGGGGCCAGCCGCAGCCGTCGTTCGACCTGACCGCCTGGCCTCCCGCGGAGGCGGTCGAGGTGGAACTCGACGGCCGCTACGAGCAGTTGCTCGCCATCGGCTTCGACTACGGCCCGGCTTTCCAGGGACTGCGCAAGGCCTGGCGGCGGGACGGCGAGATCTTCGCCGAGGTGCGGTTGCCGCAGGACGCCGAGTCGGAGGCGGGCCGGTTCGGACTGCATCCGGCGCTGTTGGACGCCGCCCTGCACGCCATCGGCCTGGGCGGCCTGGGCGCTGACGACGGCCGGGGACGGCTGCCGTTCGCGTGGACCGGCGTGTCGCTGCACGCCAGCGGTGCCGCCGCGTTGCGCGTCCACCTGGTCGCGGCGGGCGCCGAGGCCGTCCGGCTGGAGATCGCGGACGCCGACGGCGCACCGGTCGCCGCGGTGGAGTCGCTGGGACTGCGGCCGGTGTCCGACGACCAGTTGCGGACCGCTGGAGCCACGTACCACGAGTCCCTCTTCCGCCACGAGTGGTCCGCCGTCCCCGCCCCGGCCGCTTCCCCGCAGGGGAGTTGGGCGGTACTGGGCGAGGTTGACCTTGGTCTCGACGCGCCGCGGCACCCTGATCTCGACGCGCTGATCCGCGCCGTTGACGAGGGCGCGGAGGTGCCCGACGAGGTCTTCGTGCCGTTCGCCCCGATCGCCGAGGTGACGCCGGAAGCCGTGCATGCGGCCGCCTGCGATGCCCTGCGGCTGGCCCAGGCCTGGCTGGCGGACGAGCGGTTCGCCGGTTCGCGACTGGTGGCGGTGACCCGTGGCGCGGTGGCGGCCGGTGCGGACGAGCTGGTCAACGACCTTGCGCACGCCGCCGTCTGGGGCCTGCTGCGCTCGGCGCAGACCGAGAACCCGGACCGCTTCGTGCTGGTCGACCTCGACGGCGATGCGATCACACCGCAGACCCTGGCGCTCGCGCTGGCCTGCGGCGAACCACAGTCGGCGGTGCGCGAGGGGGCCGTACGGACGTTGCGGTTGGCGCGCGTCCCGGCCAACGCCGACGCCGAAGCGCGGCCCTACGACCCGCAGGGCACGGTACTGATCACCGGCGCCTCCGGTTCGCTGGCCCGACTGTTCGCCCGCCACCTGGTGGCCGAGCACGGGGTACGGCACCTGTTGCTGGTCAGCCGCCGTGGCGCTGCCAGCGAACTGACCGACGAGTTGGCCGAGTTGGGTGCCACCGTCACCTCGGCAGCCTGCGACGTGGCCGACCGGGACGCACTGGCCGAGGTGCTGGCCGCCGTTCCGGCCGAGCATCCGCTGACCGCCGTGATCCACGCGGCGGGCGTGCTGGACGACGGTGTCATCGGCTCGCTGACCGAGGACCGTATGGCCGCCGTGCTGCGGCCGAAGGTGGACGCGGCGCTGCACCTGCACGAGCTGACCCGCGATCTCGATCTGTCCGCGTTCGTGCTGTTCTCCTCGTCCTCCGGTGTGTTCGGCGGTCCTGGCCAGGGCAACTACGCCGCGGCCAACGCCTTCCTGGACGCGCTCGCCCAGCACCGCAGGGCGCTCGGGCTGCCCGCCACCGCGTTGGCGTGGGGCTTGTGGGCGGTCGCGGACGGCATGGCGGGCGGCCTGGACGAGTCCGACATCAGCCGGATGCGGCGTGCGGGCCTGCCGCCGCTGACCGCCGAGGACGGACTGGCGCTGTTCGACACCGCGCGTACGGTGGACGCCGCCGCTCTCGTCCCGATGCGGCTGGACCTCGCCGCGCTGCGCACCCAGGCCACGGCGAACACCATCGCCCCCGTACTGCGCGGTCTGGTCCGCACCCCGGCGCGACGGGTCGTGGACACCGCCAGCGGCGCCCAACCCCAGTTGGCACAGCGTCTGTTGGAGCTGACGGAACAGGAGCAGCAGCGTCTGCTGCTCGACCTGGTCCGTACCCAGGTGGCCGCCGTGCTCGGCCACGCCGGGCCGGAAGCGGTCGAGTCCGGTCGGGCGTTCAAGGAACTGGGCTTCGACTCGCTGACCGCCGTGGAACTGCGCAACCAGCTCAACGCCGCCACCGGTCTGCGACTGCCCGCCACGCTGATCTTCGACTATCCCGACCCGGCCACGCTCGCCCGCCATCTGCGCACCGAGCTGACCGGCACCGCCGCGGCCGCCACGACCCCGGTGACCGCGACCCGTACCGGCGCCGACGAGCCCGTCGCCATCGTCGCGATGAGCTGCCGCTATCCCGGCGGTGTGCGCACCCCCGAGGACCTGTGGCGAATGCTCGCGGAGGGCTCCGACGGCATCACCGCGTTCCCCGGCAACCGCGGCTGGGACCTGGACGCCCTCTACCACCCGGACCCGGACCACCAGGGCACCTCCTACGCCCGCGAAGGCGGATTCCTGCACGAAGCAGCCGAGTTCGACCCGGCGTTCTTCGGCATCTCGCCGCGTGAGGCGCTGGCGATGGACCCGCAGCAGCGGCTGCTGCTGGAGACGTCCTGGGAGGCGTTCGAGCGGGCGGGCATCGACCCGCTGGCGCTGCGCGGCAGCCGCACGGGTGTGTTCGCGGGCGTGATGTACCACGACTACGGTGCGCGGCTGCACGCCATCCCGGACGAGGTCGAGGGCTACCTGGGCACCGGCAGCTCCAGCAGTGTGGTCTCCGGCCGGGTGGCCTACACCTTCGGTCTGGAAGGCCCAGCGGTCACCGTGGACACCGCGTGCTCCTCGTCGCTGGTCGCCCTGCACCTGGCGGCGCAGGCACTGCGCAACGGCGAGTGCGAACTGGCGCTGGCCGGTGGTGTCACCGTGATGTTCACCCCGGGGACGTTCATCGAGTTCAGCCGCCAGCGCGGGCTTGCCGCGGACGGCCGCTGCAAGTCGTTCGCCGCCGCGGCCGACGGCACCGGCTGGGGCGAGGGCGCGGGCGTGCTGCTGCTTGAGCGGCTGTCCGACGCCCGCAGGAACGGCCACCAGGTGCTGGCCATCGTGCGCGGCTCCGCGGTCAACCAGGACGGTGCTTCCAACGGCCTGACCGCGCCGAACGGCCCTTCGCAGCAGCGGGTCATCCGCCAGGCGCTGGCCAACGCCCGGGTGTCCGCCGCCCAGGTCGACGTGGTCGAGGCGCACGGCACCGGCACCACACTGGGCGACCCCATCGAGGCGCAGGCGCTGCTGGCCACCTACGGCCAGGGGCGGCCGGAGGGCCAGCCGCTGTGGCTCGGCTCTGTCAAGTCCAACCTCGGGCACACACAGGCCGCCTCCGGCGTCGCCGGTGTGATCAAGATGGTGCTGGCGATGCGGCACGGGCTGCTGCCCAAGACCCTGCACGTGGACGAGCCGTCGCCGCATGTGGACTGGCAGGCGGGCGCGGTCTCGCTGCTGACCGAGGCGCGTGAGTGGCCACAGGCCAACCGGCCGCGCCGGGCGGGCGTGTCGTCCTTCGGCATCAGCGGCACCAACGCGCACGTCATCATCGAGCAGGCCCCGACGACGGCCGAGCCCGATGCCACGAGCACCGAACTCCCCTACCTCCCGCTGCTGTTGTCGGCGCGTGGCGAGGACGCGCTGCGAGCCCAGGCGCGGCGGCTGCGCTCCCACGCGCAGATCGAACCCGAAGTGAGCCTGACCGACCTCGGCTACTCGCTGGCCACCACACGTGCGGCACTCGAACAGCGGGCGGTCGTGCTGGCCGGTGACCGGGACGCGGCACTGCGCGCCCTGGACGCCCTGGCTCGCGGGGAGTCCGCCCCGAACCTGTTGCGCGGCACGGCGGTCGAGGGCAAGGTCGCGTTCCTGTTCACCGGTCAGGGCAGTCAGCGGCTGGGGATGGGACGGGAGTTGTATGACACGTATCCCGTCTTCGCCGAGGTGTTGGACGAGGTGTGCGGGCATTTCGAACTGCCGCTGCGGGATGTGATCTTCGGGGCTGATGGTGGCCTGTTGGATCAGACGGCTTATACGCAGCCTGCGTTGTTCGCGGTTGAGGTGGCGTTGTTCCGGTTGGTTGAGTCGTGGGGGCTGCGGCCTGACTTCCTGGCTGGGCATTCGATCGGTGAGTTGGTGGCGGCGCATGTGGCGGGTGTGTTGTCGCTGGATGATGCGTGTGCGTTGGTGGCGGCGCGTGGTCGTTTGATGCAGGAGCTGCCGGGTGGTGGCGCGATGGTGGCGGTGCAGGCGGCGGAGGATGAGGTCGCTGAGCTGCTGGGCGATCGGGTTGACATCGCGGCGGTCAACGGTCCTACGTCGGTGGTGATCGCGGGTGATGAGCCGACGGTGTTGGAGATCGCCGCGGGTTTTGAGGAGCGGGGTCGTAAGACCAAGCGCCTGACTGTCAGCCATGCCTTCCACTCGGTTCACATGGACGGCATGCTGGCCGACTTCCGCAAGGTGGCCGAGGGTCTGACCTACCAGGCCCCGCGCATCCCGATCGTGTCCAACCTGACTGGCACGTTGGTGACCGCCGAAGAGATCTGCCTGCCTGATTTCTGGGTCCGGCACGTGCGCGAGGCCGTACGGTTCCTTGACGGCATCCGCGCGCTGGAGGCCGAGGGCGTGACGACGTATGTCGAACTCGGCCCGGACGGCGCGCTGTCGGCGATGGCCCAGGAGTACGCCACGGGCACCTTCGCCCCCGTACTGCGCGACGGCCGCGCCGAGACGCAGACCCTGACCGCCGCCCTGGCCCAGGCGCACGTCAACGGCTTCGCCGTCGACTGGAACGCGTACTTCGCGGGCGCCCGACGCGTCGAGCTGCCCACGTACGCCTTCCAGCGCCAGCGCTACTGGCTCGACGTGGGCGTGTCCATCGAGGACATGATCGCGGCCGGTCTGGACACCGCGGACCATCCGCTGCTGGGGGCCGCGGTGGAGCTGCCCGAGTCCGGTGGCTTCGTGTTCACCGGACGGCTGTCCCTGCAGACCCACCAGTGGCTGGCCGACCACGCGGTGATGGACACCGTGCTGCTGCCCGGCACCGCGTTCGTCGAGCTCGCGCTGCGGGCGGGCCAGGAGGTCGGCTGCGACACCGTGGAGGAGCTGACCCTGCACGCGCCGCTGGCGCTGCCGGAGCGCGGCGCGGTGCAACTGCGGCTGTGGGTGGGCGAGCCGGACGAATCCGGCAGGCGCCAACTGGCCCTGCACTCACGCCCCGAGAGCGCACCGGCCGACGAACCGTGGCTGCGGCACGCGGGCGGCGTACTGGCCGTCGGCCAGCAGCCGGAGCCTTTCGACCTGAGCGTGTGGCCGCCGCAGGGCGCACAGCACGTCGAGATCGACGGGTGGTACGAGGGGGCCGCCGAGGCCGGGCTGGGCTACGGGCCGGTGTTCCAGGGGCTGCGGGCCGCCTGGCGGCGCGATGACGAGTTGTTCACCGAGATCCGGCTGCCGCAGGGCTACGGCACCGACGCGGGCGCGTACGGTGTGCACCCGGCGCTGCTGGACGCCGCCCTGCACGGCATCGGGCTGGGCGGTGTGAGCCCGGACGTGGACGACGACGCGGGCCGGGCCAGGCTGCCGTTCGCCTGGACTGGGGTGCGGCTGCACGCCACGGGCGCCGACACGCTGCGGGTCCGGCTGGCGCCGAACGCGTCCGGCGGGGTGTCGCTGCGGCTGGCGGACGGCACCGGCGCGCCGGTCGCCACGGTGGACGCGCTGGTGCTGCGGCCGGTGAACGCCGAGCAGTTGACCGCGTCCCGTACCGCCCACCAGGAGTCGCTGTTCCGGGTGGAGTGGGCCGCGTTGCCGGAGGCGGCGGGAACCGTCCCCATCGGCGAACACTGGGTGGTGCTGGGCGCCGAGACGCTGGAGCTGTCCGGCGACCGCCTCGACGCCCACCCCGACCTGCCCACGCTCGCCGCGGCCGTGGCGGACGGCGCCCCGGTCCCGGAGACCGTCTTCGTACCGCTGGCGTCCACCGAGTCGGCACGCGACGTGCCGGGGGCGGCCAGGGCGGCGGCGCGGGAGGCGCTCGCGCTGGTGCGGTCCTGGCTGGCCGATGAGCGGTTCGCCGAGTCGCGCCTGGTGTTCGTCACCCGCGGCGCCGTCCGGGTACGGCCCGGAGAGGGCGTGACGGATCTGGTCCACGCGCCGGTGTGGGGACTGGTGCGCTCGGCCCAGTCGGAGAACCCCGGCCGGTTCGTGCTGGTCGACACCGACGGCACCGACGCATCGCACCGGGCGCTGGCCCCGGCGCTGGCCAGCGATGAGCCCCAACTGGGCCTGCGCGCGGGCACCGCACACGCCTTCCGGCTGGCCCGGGTCGCGGCCGTGGCGCAGCAGGCCCCGGACTTCGACGGCAACGGCACCGTGCTGATCACCGGCGCCACCGGAACCCTGGGACGACTCCTCGCCCGCCACCTGGTGGCCGAACGCGGCGTCCAGCACCTGCTGTTGACCAGCCGCCGTGGCGCCGCAGCCGAAGGCGCCGAGGAACTCGCCACCGAACTGGAGGAGTTGGGCGCGACGGCCACCTGGGCCGCCTGCGACGCGGCGGACCGGGACGCGCTGGCACGGACGCTGGCCGCGATCCCCGCCGAGCATCCGCTGACCGCCGTCATCCACACCGCTGGCATACTCGACGACGGTGTCATCGACTCCCTCACCGGCGAGCGGATCGACCGCGTACTGCGCCCGAAGGTGGACGCGGCCTGGCATCTGCACGAACTGACCCGCGACCGTGAACTGTCCGCGTTCGTACTGTTCTCGTCGGTCGGCGGCCTGTTCGGCGGCGCGGGACAGGGCAACTACGCCGCGGCGAACACGTTCCTCGACGCGCTGGCCGAGTACCGCAACGCCCAGGGCCTTACCGCCAGTTCGCTGGCCTGGGGTCTGTGGGCAGCCGCCGACGGTATGGCGGGCAGCCTCACCGAGGCCGACCTGACCCGCATGGCGCGGGCCGGAGTGGCGCCCCTGCCGTCCCACGAGGGCCTGGCACTGTTCGACCTGAGCCACGTCCTGGACGACGCGGTACTGGTGCCCATGCGCACCGACGCCACGGGCCTGCGCGCCCAGGCCGCCGCGGGCACGCTGCCGCCGCTGCTGCGCGGCCTGGTCCGTACCCCGGCCCGCCGCCCCGAGCAGACCGGCGGCACGGCCGACGGCACCGCCGCCGCCTCCTCGCTGCGGGAGCGGCTGGCCGGACTGGCGGAAGCGGAGCGCGACCGCGCGCTGCTGGACGCGGTGCGCACCCAAGTGGCCGCGGTGCTGGGCCACTCGGGGGCCGACGCGGTCGATGCCGAACGCGGCTTCCTCGACCTGGGCTTCGACTCGCTGACCGCCGTGGACCTGCGCAACCGCCTCGGCGCGGTCGCTGGCATCCGGCTGCCCGTCACGTTGATCTTCGACTACCCGACGCCCGCCGCGCTGGCCCAATACCTCGGCGGTGAACTCCGTTCGGACGACGCCGCGGTCCAGCGGTCCGTACACGCCGAACTCGACAAGTTGGAAGAGATCCTCTCCGCGATCGACTCCGACGACGCCGAACGTCCCGGTATCACCGCCCGCCTGCGAGACCTCATGTCGAAGTGGAACGAAACGCACAGTGCAACGGACACCGCTGCCGAAGAACGTGAAATCGAGTCCGCCACCGCGGACGAACTCTTCGACCTGCTGGACGAGGAACTGGGCCTGTGATGACGCGCGCTTCATGAGCACCGCAACTCCGGTCCACGGCACGGGCTTTCCGGCTCGCGCAATTCCCACCACTCTCACCACTGGGACGGCGTAAATGGTGAACGAGGAGAAGTACCTCGATTACCTCAAGCGGGCGACGACCGATCTGCGCGAGGCTCGCCGACGACTGCGCGAGGTGGAAGAACGCGACCAGGAGCCCATCGCCGTCGTCGCGATGAGCTGCCGCTACCCCGGGGACGTGCACTCCCCCGAAGACCTGTGGCAGCTCGTCGCCAGCGGCGGCGACGCGGTCTCCGGCTACCCGCAGGACCGCGGCTGGGGTACCGACGTGCTGTACGACCCGGAGCCGGACGCGGACGGCAACACCGTGCCGTACCGTCGCGAGGGCGGATTCCTGCGCGACGCCGCCGAGTTCGACCCTGCCTTCTTCGGCATCTCGCCCCGCGAGGCGGTGGCGATGGACCCGCAGCAGCGGTTGCTGCTGGAAACCTCCTGGGAGGCGTTCGAGCGGGCCGGGATCGACCCGACGACGCTGCGCGGCAGCCGTACGGGTGTGTTCGCGGGCGTGATGTACCACGACTACGCCGCGCGGCTGTTCACCGTCCCCGAGGAGGTCGAGGGCTTCCTCGGCAACGGCAGTTCCGGGAGCATCGCCTCCGGCCGGGTGGCCTACACCTTCGGCCTGGAAGGCCCGGCGGTGACCATCGACACCGCCTGCTCCTCCTCGCTCGTCGCCGTGCACCTGGCCGCACAGGCGCTGCGCAGCGGCGAGTGCGCGCTGGCCTTGGCCGGTGGCGTCACCGTGATGTCCACACCGGGCACCTTCACCGAGTTCAGCCGCCAGCGCGGGCTGGCGCTCGACGGCCGCTGCAAGTCCTTCGCCCAGGCCGCCGACGGCACCGGCTGGGGCGAGGGCGCGGGCATGCTGCTGCTTGAGCGGCTGTCCGACGCCCGCAAGAACGGCCACCAGGTGCTGGCACTGGTCCGCGGCAGCGCCATCAACCAGGACGGCGCCAGCAGCGGACTGACCGCGCCCAACGGCCCCTCGCAGCAGCGGGTCATCCGCCAGGCGCTCGCCAACGCGCGACTGTCGACCACCCACATCGACGTGGTGGAGGCACACGGAACGGGTACCACACTGGGCGACCCGATCGAGGCGCAGGCACTGCTGGCGACCTACGGCCAGGGCCGCCCGGAAGGCCAACCGCTGTGGCTGGGCTCGATCAAGTCCAACGTCGGCCACACCCAGGCCGCCGCTGGAGTCGCCGGGATCATCAAGATGGTCATGGCGATGCGGCACGGCATCCTGCCCAAGACCCTGCACGTCGACGAGCCCACGCACAACGTCGACTGGACCAAGGGCGCGGTCGAGTTGCTGACCGAGTCCCGGGAGTGGCCGCAGACCGGCCGTCCCCGGCGGGCCGCCGTCTCCTCGTTCGGCATCAGCGGCACCAATGCGCACACGGTGCTGGAACAGGCACCGGAGGAGGACGCCACCGACGCCGAGCGGCGCACCGCGCTGCCGGTGTGGCCGTTGTCGGCCAAGACCCCCGATGCGCTGCGGGAGCAGGCGCGGCGCCTGCTGGCCCAGGTGACCGCACACCCCGAGGTGGCCACCGCGGATGTCGGCTACTCCCTGGCCACCGGCCGGGCGGCGTTCGAGCACCGTGCCGTGGTGGTGGCGGGGGAGCGCAACGGCTTCCTGACCGCTCTGCAGGCGCTGGCCGACGGCCGCCCGGCGGCGGGCGCCATCAAGGGCAGGGTCAAGCGCGGCAAGCTCGCCATCCTGTTCACCGGTCAGGGCAGCCAGCGGCTGGGGATGGGCCGGGAGCTGTACGAGGCCTATCCGGTCTTCGCCGAGGCGTTGGATGCGGTGTGTGAGCGGTTTGATGTGCCGCTGCGGGACGTGTTGTTCGGCACTGATGGTGATGTGCTGGATCAGACGGCTTATACGCAGCCTGCGTTGTTCGCGGTTGAGGTGGCGTTGTTCCGGTTGGTGGAGTCGTGGGGGCTGCGCCCTGACTTCCTGGCTGGGCATTCGATTGGTGAGTTGGTGGCGGCGCATGTGGCGGGTGTGCTGTCGCTGGATGATGCGTGTGCGTTGGTGGCGGCGCGTGGTCGTTTGATGCAGGAGCTGCCAGGTGGCGGCGCGATGGTGGCGGTGCAGGCGGCGGAGGACGAGGTTGCGCCGCTGCTGGGCGAGGGCGTGAGCATCGCCGCGATCAACGGGCCGACGTCGGTCGTGATAGCTGGTGATGAGGCCGCGGTTCTGGAGATCGCTGAGCGATTTGAGCAGCAGGGGCGTAAGACCAAGCGGTTGACCGTCAGCCACGCGTTCCACTCGCCGCACATGGACGGCATGTTGGAGGCGTTCCGCGAGGTGGCGTCGGGGCTGGCGTTCAACGCACCCCGTATCCCGATCGTCTCCAACCTCACCGGCGCCCTGGTCACCGCCGAGGAGATCTGCGACCCCGACTTCTGGGTCCGGCACGTGCGCGAGGCCGTCCGGTTCCTTGACGGCATCCGCGCCTTGGAGGCCGAGGGCGTAACCACATACGTCGAACTCGGCCCGGACGGTGTGCTGTCCGCCATGGCGCAGGAGTGCGTGGCGGATATTGACGGCAAGGCGTTCCTTCCCGTACTGCGCAGCGGTCGCCCGGAGGGTGAAGCACTTGCCACCGCGCTGGCCGAAGCGCATGTGCGCGGCGTGCCGCTGGCGTGGGACGAGGTCTTCGCCGGTACCGGTGCGCAGCGCGTTGACCTGCCGACGTATGCGTTTCAGCGCGAGACTTACTGGCTTGACGCCGGTTACCCGACCGGCGACGTGACGGCGGCCGGACTTGGCGCCGCCGACCATCCGCTGCTCGGCGCGGCCGTGGCGCTCGCCGACACCGACGGCTTCCTCTACACCGGCCGCCTGGCACTCGACACCCACCCGTGGCTGGCCGACCACACCGTGATGGACACGGTGCTGCTGCCCGGCACGGCGTTCGTGGAGTTGGCGATCCGCGCCGGAGACCAGGTGGGCTGTGACCACCTCGAGGAACTCACCCTCGAAGCGCCGCTCACCCTGCCCGAGAACGGTGCGGTGGGGATACAGCTGGTACTCGGCGCGCCGGATGACTCCGGGCGTCGTGAGGTGTCCCTCTACTCCCGGTTCGAGGATGAGCCGTGGGTGCGGCATGCCAGTGGTGTGTTGGGGGTTGCCGGGCGTGTGGCGGAGTTTGACTTTGGTGTGTGGCCTCCGGTGGGGGCTGAGGTTGTTGGTGTGGGTGGGTTGTATGAGGGGTTGGCGGATGCTGGTCTTTCGTATGGTCCGGTCTTCCGTGGGGTGAGTGGGGCTTGGCGTCGGGGTGGGGAGGTTTTCGCCGAGGTTGAGTTGGGGGAGGAGCAGCGGTCGCGGGCTGGTGCGTATGGTCTGCATCCGGCGTTGTTGGATGCGGCGTTGCATGTGGTGGGGTTGGGTGGTTTCTTCGCTGACGGTGGTGCGCGGTTGCCGTTCGCGTGGAGTGGTGTGTCGTTGCATGCCGTGGGTGCTTCGGTGCTGCGGGTGCGGGTGTCGGCGGTTGGGCCGGACGCGGTGTCGTTGGCGGTGGCTGATGGTGCTGGGCGGCCGGTGGCGTCGGTTGAGTCGCTGGTGTTGCGGGGTGTGTCGGCCGAGCAGGTACGGCGGGTCCGGCACGAGTCACTGTTCCGCGTCGAATGGACCAACCTCCCCGCACCACAGGCGGTTCCGGCCGGACAGTGGGCGCTGCTCGGTACGGAGGACGAGGACCTGACGGCCGGGCTTCCGGTGCAGCGGTTCACGGACCTCGCCGAGCTGGTGGCGGCCGTGGACTCCGGATCGGTGGCGGCCCCCGATGTGGTCCTGGCCCCACAGACACGTGCCGGGACGGTCACCGAGGCGACCGAGCAGGCACTTGACCTGGTGCGGTCCTGGCTGGCGGTGGAGCGCCTCGCCGACTCGCGCCTGGTGTTCGTCACGCGGGGCGCGGTGGCTGCGGCCGCCGATGAGGCGGTCAACGACCTAACCCATGCGGCGGTTTGGGGCCTGGTGCGTTCCGCGCAGTCGGAGCACCCGGACCGTTTCATACTGGTCGACCTCGATGGCCCCGGCACACTGCTGCCAGCCGCATGCGCGTCCGAGGAACCGGAGGTCGCCGTACGTGACGGCGCCCTGCGGGCACCCCGATTGGTGCGCGTCACCACGGGCGGCGCCGCCGACGTACCGCCGTACGACCCCGACGGCACGGTGCTGATCACCGGTGCGACCGGCACCCTGGGCGGGCTTGTCGCCCGGCACCTGGTGGCCGAGCACGGGGTACGGCATCTGCTGCTGGTCAGCCGCCGGGGCGCGACGGCGGAGGGCGCCGCCGAACTGGGCGCCGCGCTGGCGGAGTCGGGTGCGAAGGTCACCTGGGCAGCCTGTGACGCGGCCGATCGCGCCGCGCTGGCGGAGGTACTGGCCGCGATCCCGGCCGAGCACCCGCTGACCGCCGTCATTCACACCGCCGGTGTACTGGACGACGGTGTCATAGAGTCGCTGACCCCCGATCGCATCAGGAACGTCCTGCGCCCGAAGACGGAAGCGGCACTCAATCTGCACGACCTGACGCGCGACTGCGATCTATCGGCGTTCGTACTGTTCTCTTCCGCCGCCGGTGTCTTCGGCAGCCCCGGCCAGGCCAACTACGCTGCGGCGAACACGTTCCTCGACGCTCTGGCCCACCACCGGCGTGCCCAGGGCCTGCCCGCCGTGTCCCTCGCCTGGGGCCTGTGGGACACCGACGGCGGTATGGCGGGCGGCTTGGACGAGGCCGACGTCAACCGGATGAACCGCAGCGGGGTTCAGGGACTGTCCGCCGACGAGGGATGCCAACTCCTCGATGCCGCAGTCGCGTTGGGCGAGCCGCTGCTTGTGCCCACTCGGCTTGACCTCGCCACCCTGCGCGCCAACGCCGTCACCGGCGCGGTGCCGCCCCTGCTGCGCGGACTGGTCCGTACCCCGGCCCGGCGCACGGCGGAGGCGGCGGACCGGTCGGCGCTGGCGCAGAGCCTCGTCGGCCTCACCGAGGCCGAGCGCGAGCGCGTACTGCTCGACCTGGTGCGCACGCACGTCGCCGCCGTGCTCGGCCATGACTCCGTGCACACCGTCGAACCCGACCGCGCCTTCAAGGAGTTGGGCTTCGACTCGCTGACGGCGGTCGAACTACGCAACAGGCTCGGTGCCGAGACCGGCATGCGGCTGCCCGCCACGCTGATCTTCGACCACCCGACCTCCCTCGTACTCGCCCGCCATCTGCACGCCGAGATCACCGGCACGCAGGGCACACCTGGCGCCGCGGTGACTGCCGCGGGAGCGGCCGCCGACGAGCCGATCGCCATCGTGGCGATGAGCTGCCGCTTCCCCGGTGGCGTGACCACGCCCGAGGAACTGTGGCAGGCGGTGGCCGAGGGGCGGGACGGGATCACCACGTTCCCGACCAACCGTGGCTGGGACGTTGACGCGCTCTACCACCCCGACCCCGACCACCCCGGCACCAGCTACACCCGCGAGGGCGGCTTCCTGCACGACGCGGGCGACTTCGACCCCACGTTCTTCGGGATCAGCCCGCGCGAGGCGCTGGCCACCGACCCCCAGCAGCGGCTGCTGCTGGAAACCACCTGGGAGGCCTTCGAACGGGCGGGCATCGACCCGGCGACGCTGCGCGGTAGCCGTACCGGTGTGTTCGCGGGCGTGATGTACCACGACTACGCGGCGGTTCTGGAGAACACCCCCGACGCGATCGAGGGTTCGCTGGGCTCCGGCGGCACCGGAAGCATCGTCTCGGGCCGGGTGTCGTACACCTTCGGCCTGGAAGGCCCGGCGGTGACCATCGACACGGCGTGCTCGTCGTCGCTGGTGGCGCTGCACCTTGCAGTGCAGGCACTGCGCAACGGTGAGTGCGAGCTGGCGCTGGCCGGTGGCGTGACCGTCATGGCCACGCCCGGAACCTTCGTCGGCTTCAGCCGTCAGCGTGGTCTGGCGGCGGACGGCCGGTGCAAGGCGTTCTCGGCGGATGCGGACGGTACGGGGTGGTCCGAGGGCGTCGGCATGCTGCTGGTGGAGCGGTTGTCGGACGCCCAGCGCCACGGTCATCCGGTGTTGGCGGTCGTGCGCGGTAGTGCGGTCAACCAGGACGGTGCGAGCAACGGGCTTACGGCGCCGAATGGTCCATCCCAGCAGCGTGTGATTCGGCAGGCGTTGGCGAACGCCCGGTTGACCGCGGCCGATGTGGATGTGGTGGAGGCGCACGGTACGGGCACCACGTTGGGTGATCCGATCGAGGCGCAGGCGCTGCTGGCCACGTATGGGCAGCAGCGGGCGGACGGCGAGCCGTTGTGGCTGGGGTCCATCAAGTCCAACTTCGGCCATACCCAGGCGGCCGCTGGTGTTGCCGGTGTGATCAAGATGGTGATGGCGATGCGGCATGGTGTGTTGCCGCAGACGCTGCACATTGACCAGCCGTCCCAGCATGTCGACTGGTCGGCAGGTGCGGTGGAGTTGCTGACCGAGGCGCGTCAGTGGCCGCGGACCGGGCGCCCGCGCCGGGCCGCCGTCTCCTCGTTCGGCATCAGCGGTACGAACGCGCACACCATCATCGAGCAGGCACCGACCGTCGCGGACGACGGCGTTGCCGCGTCGGTGACGCTGCCGGTGCTGCCGGTGGTGCTGTCCGGTAAGAGCGAGGAGGCGCTGCGCGCGCAGGCGGAGCGGCTGCGGTCCCGGGTTGCCGATAAGGACCTGGAACTGGTCGACGCGGCCTATTCGTTGGCGACGACCCGTGCGGCGTTGGAGCACCGGGCGGCGTTGACCGTCAACGATCGCGATGAGCTGCTGCGCGGACTGGATGCGGTGGCGGCGGGTGCCGACGCCTTCGGGGCGGCCCGGGGCACGGCGGACGGCCGGGGCAAGGTGGCGTTCCTGTTCACCGGTCAGGGCAGTCAGCGGCTGGGGATGGGCCGGGAGCTGTACGAGGCCTATCCGGTCTTCGCCGAGGCGTTGGATGCGGTGTGTGAGCGGTTTGAGGTGCCGCTGCGGGACGTGTTGTTCGGCACTGATGGTGATGTGCTGGATCAGACGGCTTATACGCAGCCTGCGTTGTTCGCGGTTGAGGTGGCGTTGTTCCGGTTGGTGGAGTCGTGGGGGCTGCGGCCTGACTTCCTGGCTGGGCATTCGATTGGTGAGTTGGTGGCGGCGCATGTGGCGGGTGTGCTGTCGCTGGATGATGCGTGTGCGTTGGTGGCGGCTCGTGGTCGTTTGATGCAGGAGCTGCCGGGTGGCGGTGCGATGGTGGCGGTGCAGGCGTCCGAGGACGAGGTTGCGCCGCTGCTGGTTGAGGGCGTGAGCATTGCTGCGATCAACGGACCGTTGTCGGTGGTGATCGCGGGTGACGAGTCGGCCGTGTTGGAGATCGCTGCCGGTTTTGAGGCGCAGGGGCGTAAGACCAAGCGGTTGACCGTCAGTCACGCGTTCCACTCGCCGCACATGGACGGCATGTTGGAGGCGTTCCGCGAGGTGGCGTCGGGGCTGGCGTTCGACGCGCCGCGTATCCCGATCGTTTCCAACCTCACCGGCGCCCTGGTCACCGCCGAGGAGATCCGCGACCCCGACTTCTGGGTCCGGCACGTGCGCGAGGCCGTCCGATTCCTCGACGGCGTAAAGGCGTTGGCGGCCGAGGGCGTGACGACATACGTGGAACTCGGCCCGGACGGCGTGCTGTCCGCCATGGCGCAGGAGTGCGTGGAAGGCGCCGTGTTCGCCCCCGTACTGCGCGGCGGCCGCCCTGAGCCGGAAACCCTCACCGCCGCCGTCGGCCATGCGTACGCCAACGGCGCCTCCGTTGACTGGCAGGCGTACTTCGCGAACACCGGCGCGCGCCGCGTTGACCTGCCCACGTATGCCTTCCAGCGCCGCGCCTACTGGCCTCGTCCGGCTGACGGTCCGGGTGCCGGTGATGCCGCTGGTCTTGGGCTGGTGGCGGCCGACCATCCGCTGTTGGGAGCCTCGGTCTCGCTGGCGGACGACGACACTCTGGTGTTCACGGGCCGACTGTCGCTGCGTACGCACCCGTGGCTGGCCGATCACACCGTGATGGGCACGGTGCTGCTGCCCGGCACGGCGTTCGTGGAGCTTGTGACGCATGCCGGAGACCAGGTGGGCTGTGACCACCTGGAGGAACTCACCCTCGAAGCGCCGCTCACCCTGCCCGAGAACGGTGCGGTGGGGATACAGCTGGTACTCGGCGCGCCGGATGACTCCGGGCGTCGTGAGGTGTCCCTCTACTCCCGGTTCGAGGATGAGCCGTGGGTGCGGCATGCCAGTGGTGTGTTGGGGGTTGCCGGGCGTGTGGCGGAGTTTGACTTTGGTGTGTGGCCTCCGGTGGGGGCTGAGGTTGTTGGTGTGGGTGGGTTGTATGAGGGGTTGGCGGATGCTGGTCTTTCGTATGGTCCGGTCTTCCGTGGGGTGAGTGGGGCTTGGCGTCGGGGTGGGGAGGTTTTCGCCGAGGTTGAGTTGGGGGAGGAGCAGCGGTCGCGGGCTGGTGCGTATGGTCTGCATCCGGCGTTGTTGGATGCGGCGTTGCATGTGGTGGGGTTGGGTGGTTTCTTCGCTGACGGTGGTGCGCGGTTGCCGTTCGCGTGGAGTGGTGTGTCGTTGCATGCCGTGGGTGCTTCGGTGCTGCGGGTGCGGGTGTCGGCGGTTGGGCCGGACGCGGTGTCGTTGGCGGTGGCTGATGGTGCTGGGCGGCCGGTGGCGTCGGTTGAGTCGCTGGTGTTGCGGGGTGTGTCGGCCGAGCAGGTACGGCGGGTCCGGCACGAGTCACTGTTCCGGGTCGAGTGGACCGAACTGCCGGTTGCGGAGACTGCCGAGCGGCCGATGTACACCTTGCTTGGCCCTGAGGGCCTGGCCGGGCTGGCAACTCCGGTGCCTGCCACCGTGGTTGTCGACGCCTCCACGGAGGGCCTGACTTCCGCCGGGGATGTGCACTTCGCGACCCAGCGGGCGCTGGTGTTGCTCCAGGAGTGGCTCGCAAACGAGCGCTTCGCGGACGCACGGCTGGTGTTCGTCACGCACGGTCCGGACGACCTGGCGGGGGCGGCGGTAAGGGGCCTGGTGCGCTCGGCGCAGTCGGAGAACCCGGGCCGGTTCGCCATGGTCGACCTCGACCCGTCCGCGCCGGAGCTCGATCCAGCACTGCTTGCGCTACCAGAACCGGAGCTGGCCGTTCGCGACGGCCGCGCCATGGCCCCGAGGCTGACCCGGGTCACCACGGGCAGCGCCGCCGATGTACGGCCGTACGACCCCGAAGGCACGGTGCTGATCACCGGTGCGACCGGCACTCTGGGCGGGCTTGTCGCCCGGCATCTGGTGGCCGAGCGCGGGGTGCGGCGTCTGGTGCTGGTCAGCCGTCGGGGTGCTCAGGCCGAGGGTGCCGCTGAACTGGCTGACGAGTTGGCGGGTTTGGGTGCGGATGTCGTGTGGGCGGCCTGTGATGTGGCCGATCGGGAGGTGGTGGCGGAGGTACTGGCCGCGATCCCGGCCGAGCACCCGCTGACCGCCGTGATCCACACCGCTGGTGTGCTGGACGACGGCATAGTCGAGTCGCTCACCCCGGAGCGGGTCAGCGATGTTCTGCGGCCGAAGGTGGATGCGGCGCTCAATCTGCATGAGCTGACTCGCGGGTGTGAGCTGTCGGCGTTTGTGTTGTTCTCCTCGGCGGCCGGTGTGTTCGGTAACGCGGGGCAGGGCAACTACGCGGCGGCGAACGCGTTCCTCGATGCCCTCGCCCAGCACCGGCGGGCCCAGGGGCTGCCCGCGGTCTCGCTGGCCTGGGGGCTGTGGGCCGACGAGGGCGGCATGGCCGGTGAACTCGGCGAGGCGGACCTGGACCGGATGAACCGTGGCGGCGTCTTCGCCCTGAGCGCCACCGAGGGCCTCGAACTCCTCGACGAAGCCCACGGATTGGGCGACGAAGCACTCCTGGTACCCCTGCGGCTGGACACCGCCGCACTGCGCGGCAGCGCCTCCATACCGCCGCTGCTGCGCACACTGGCAGGACCGGCCGCTCGCAGGACCGCGCAGAGCGCGGAACGCCACAACTCGCTGGCGCAGCGGCTCGCCGCCCTCCCGAGCGGGGAGCAGAGCGCCGAGCTGCTGGCGTTGGTACGCACCCAGGTTGCCGCAGTGCTGGGCTACTCGGACGCTGACGAGGTCGGACCTGACCGCTCCTTCCGTGAGCTGGGCTTCGACTCGCTGAGTGCGGTCGAGCTGCGCAACCGGCTGGGCGCCGCAACCGCTCTGCGGCTGCCCGCGACGTTGGTGTTCGACTACCCGACCCCGACCGTGCTCGCCGGGTTCCTGCATACCGAGGTACTGGGTGCGGCCCCGACAACGGCGGACGACACCGTGCCGGTCGTGGTGGCCGACGACGAGCCGATCGCCATCGTCGGCCTGGGTTGCCGCTACCCCGGTGGTGTGGAAACCCCAGAGGACCTGTGGCGGCTTGTGATGGACGGCCGGGACGCCATCGGGGCGTTCCCCACCGACCGCGGCTGGAACCTGGACGCGCTGTACGACGCGGACCCGGACCGTTCCGGCACCAGCTATGCCCGCGAGGGTGGCTTCGTCGATGACGCGGCCGGGTTCGATCCGGCGTTCTTCGGGATCAGCCCGCGCGAGGCGGTGGCGATGGATCCGCAGCAGCGGCTGCTGCTGGAGACCTCTTGGGAAGCGTTCGAGCGCGCCGGTATCGACCCGGAGATGATGCGCGGTAGCCGTACCGGTGTGTTCGCGGGCGTGATGTACCACGACTACGCCTCTCGGCTGCCGGTGCTCCCGGAGGGCGTCGAAGGCTTCCTCGGCACCGGCAACGCGGCGAGCGTGATCTCGGGCCGACTCGCGTACACCTTCGGGCTTGAAGGCCCGGCGGTGACCGTTGACACGGCGTGCTCGTCGTCGCTGGTGGCGCTGCATCTGGCGGTGCAGGCGCTGCGCAACGGTGAGTGCGAGCTGGCGCTGGCCGGTGGCGTGACGGTGATGGCGACACCGGCACCCTTCGTGGAGTTCAGCCGTCAGCGTGGTTTGGCGGCGGACGGCCGGTGCAAGGCGTTCTCGGCGGATGCGGACGGTACGGCGTGGGGTGAGGGCGTGGGCATGCTGCTGGTGGAGCGGTTGTCGGACGCGCGGAGGAACGGGCATCCGGTGCTGGCGGTCGTGCGCGGTAGTGCGGTCAACCAGGATGGTGCGAGCAATGGGTTGACGGCGCCGAATGGTCCGTCGCAGCAGCGGGTGATTCGGCAGGCGTTGGCGAACGCGCGGTTGACCGCTGCTGATGTGGATGTGGTGGAGGCGCACGGTACGGGCACCACGTTGGGTGATCCGATCGAGGCGCAGGCGCTGCTGGCCACCTACGGGCGCGAACACGGCGATGACCAGCCGTTGTGGCTGGGGTCCATCAAGTCCAACTTCGGTCATACGCAGGCCGCCGCTGGTGTTGCCGGGATCATCAAGATGGTTATGGCGATGCGGCACGGTGTGCTGCCGAAGACCCTGCACGTGGACCAGCCGACGCCGCATGTCGACTGGTCGGCGGGTGCGGTGGAGTTGCTGACCGAGGCGCGTCAGTGGCCGCGGACCGGGCGTCCGCGTCGGGCCGCCGTGTCGTCGTTCGGCTTCAGCGGTACGAACGCGCACACCATCATCGAGCAGGCACCGACCGTCGCGGATGACGGTGTCGCCGCGTCGGTGACGCTGCCGGTGCTGCCGGTGGTGCTGTCGGGGAAGAGCGAGGACGCGCTGCGCGCGCAAGCGGAGCGGCTGCGGTCCCGTGTCGCGGAGGATGAAGAACTTGAACTGGCTGATGTGGCCTACTCGTTGGCGACCACGCGCACCGCACTGGACCGGCGTGCGGCGCTGATCGCCCGCGACCGGGACGAAGCACTGCGCGGTCTGGAGGCGTTGGCGGCAGGTGCCGATGCTCCTGGTGCCGTGCTGGGGAACGCTGGGGGAGGTAAGACCGCGTTCTTGTTCACTGGGCAGGGCAGTCAGCGGATCGGTATGGGCCGGGAGCTGTACGAGACGTATCCGGTCTTCGCCGTGGCGTTGGATGCGGTGTGTGAGCGGTTTGATGTGCCGCTGCGGGATGTGATCTTCGGGGCTGATGGCGGCCTGCTGGATCAGACGGCTTACACGCAGCCTGCGTTGTTCGCGGTTGAGGTTGCCTTGTTCCGGCTCGTTGAGTCGTGGGGGCTGCGGCCTGACTTCCTGGCCGGGCACTCGATCGGTGAGGTGGTGGCGGCGCATGTTGCCGGTGTGCTGTCGCTGGATGACGCCTGCGCGTTGGTGGCGGCGCGTGGTCGTTTGATGCAGGAGCTGCCGGGCGGCGGTGCGATGGTGGCGGTGCAGGCCTCGGAGGACGAGGTTGCGCCACTGCTGGGCGACGGCGTGAGCATTGCCGCGATCAACGGGCCCTCGTCGGTGGTGATCGCGGGCGATGAGCCGACGGTGTTGGAGATCGCCGCGGGCTTCGAGGCGCAGGGCCGTAAGACCAAGCGGCTGACCGTCAGCCACGCGTTCCACTCGCCGCACATGGACGGCATGCTGGACGCCTTCCGCGAGGTCGCCGTCAGCCTCACCTACCACGCCCCCCGCATCCCCATCGTCTCCAACCTCACAGGCGCCCTGGTCACCGCCGAGGAGATCGGCACCCCCGACTTCTGGGTGCGGCACGTGCGCGAGGCCGTCCGGTTCCTCGACGGCATTCGCACCCTCGAAGAGCAGGGGGTAACGACATACGTCGAACTCGGCCCGGACGGTGTCCTGTCCGCCATGGCACAGGACTGCACGACGGCGGACGCGACCTTCACCCCCGTACTCCGGCAGGGCCGCGCCGAAGCCGAAACGGTGACCACCGCTCTGGCCCAGGTGCACGTCAACGGCGTCCCTGTCGACTGGAAGTCGTACTTCACCGGCACCGGCGCCCGCCGCGTGGACCTGCCCACGTACCCCTTCCAGCGCCAGCGCTACTGGCTGGAAGCCCCCGTCGGGCTGGTCGGTGATGTGGTCTCGGCGGGACTCGGCGAGGCGCGGCACCCGTTGCTGGGGGCGGCGGTCGAACTGCCGGATTCCGATGGGTTCTTGTTCACCGGGCGACTCGGCCTCGACACCCACCCCTGGCTGGCCGATCACACTGTGTCCGGGACGGTGCTGGTGCCCGGCGCGGCGCTGGTGGAGCTGGCGATCCGGGCCGGGGACCAGGTCGGCTGCGATGCCCTGGACGAACTCACCCTTGAGGCGCCGCTGGTGCTGTCGGAGCGTGGCGCGCTGCAACTCCGGCTCACTGTGGCCGAGCCCGACGAGACGGGCCGCCGCGCGCTGCACGTGTACTCCCGCCCGCAGGACGCGGACGGTGACGAGCCCTGGACACGGCACGCCAGCGGTGCGCTGACCCCGGGCTCGGGGCAGCCGACCGCGCTGGTGGAGTGGCCCCCCAGCGGTGCGGAGCGGGTGGCGGTCGATGGCCTCTACGACGATCTGGCCGCGATCGGCCTTGGCTACGGCCCGCTGTTCCAGGGCCTGAAGGCCGCCTGGCGGCGCGGCGACGAGGTGTACGCCGAAGTCACCATCGGCGATGAACAACGCGCTGAGGCAGGGCGGTTCGGACTGCACCCCGCGCTGCTGGACGCCGTGCTGCACGCGGTCAGCCTGGGTGACTTCTTCGCCGACAGCGCCGCAGGGGCCCGCCTTCCGTTCGCCTGGGACGGGGTACGGCTGCACGCCGAGGGTGCCTCAGCGCTGCGGGTTCGGGTGTCGGCGGCCGGAGCGGACGCGGTGGCGCTGACGGTGGCCGATGAGACGGGGCAGCCGGTGCTCTCGGTGGACTCGCTGGTGCTGCGCCCGCTGGCCGCCGACCAACTCGCCGCGGCACGCGCCGGAACGCGGTACCACCAGTCGCTGTTCCGCATCGACTGGTCCCCGCTGGCCACCTCGGCGGACGCCGTCGGGCACGGCCGTTGGGCAGTCATCGGCCGCGACGACCTGAAGCTGGGCACCGCACTGGAACTGGCGGGCGGACAGGTCGCCGGATACCGGGACCTGTCCGCACTGGCCGACGCGGTGGCCACCGGGGACCGTGCGCCGGACATCGTGTTCGTCTCCTACGTACCGGACCTCGCTGTCCGCGGTGGCATCGCGGAAGCGGCACACACCGCCACCGGCCAGGTGTTGGAGCTGCTGCGGGAGTGGCTGGCCGACGAGCGGTTCGACTCCGGTGACTTCGCCGCCACCCGGCTCGCGGTGGTGACGCGCGGCGCGATGGCGGTGGACGCCGAGGAGGACGTGGACGACCTGGTGCACTCGGCCGTGTGGGGACTGGTGCGCTCGGCGCAGGCGGAGCATCCCGGCCGGTTCGTGCTGGTCGACCTCGACGGTGAGGACGCCTCGCTCCCGGAGCTGACGGCGGCGCTGACCGTGGACGCGTCCGACGAGCCGCAACTCGCCGTGCGCGCAGGCTCGGTGTACGCACCACGGCTGGCCCGGGTGGCGGCGGTCGAGGACGCACAGCTGCCGCAGTTGGACCCGGACGGCACGGTGCTGATCACCGGTGCGACCGGCACTCTGGGCGGGCTTGTCGCCCGGCATCTGGTGGCCGAGCGTGGGGTGCGGCGTCTGGTGCTGGTCAGCCGTCGGGGTGCTCAGGCCGAGGGTGCCGCTGAACTGGCTGACGAGTTGGCGGGGTTGGGTGCGGATGTCGTGTCGGCGGCTTGTGATGTGGCCGATCGGGAGGTGTTGGCGGAGGTGCTGGCCGCGATCCCGGCCGAGCACCCGCTGACCGCCGTGATCCACACCGCTGGTGTGCTGGACGACGGTGTTGTTGAGTCGCTGACGGCGGAGCGGGTCAGCCGGGTTCTGCGGCCGAAGGTGGATGCGGCGCTCAATCTGCATGAGCTGACTCGCGGGTGTGAGCTGTCGGCGTTTGTGTTGTTCTCCTCGGCGGCCGGTGTGTTCGGTAACGCGGGGCAGGGCAACTACGCGGCGGCGAACGCGTTCCTCGATGCCCTCGCTCAGCACCGGCGGGCCCAGGGGCTGCCCGCGGTCTCGCTGGCGTGGGGGCTGTGGGCCGACGAGGGCGGCATGGCCGGTGAACTCGGCGGGGCGGACCTGGACCGGATGAACCGCGGCGGCATGGCCGCGCTGTCGGCCGCCGAGGGCCTCGCGCTGTTCGACACCGCCGGTGCGCTGCCCGACGGTCTGCTGCTGGCCGCCCGGCTCGACCTGGACGGCCTGCGCGCCCACGGCACCGTACCGCCGCTGCTGCGCGGTCTGATCCGCGCACCGCGCCGCCGCACGGCGGGTGGCGGTGCGTTGGCGGCCGGTGCGGCAACCAGCCTCGCCGAGCGGCTGGCCGCGCTGCCCGCGGCCGAGCGGGAACGGGTGCTGCTGGACCTGGTGCGCACCCAGGTGGCCGGTGTGCTGGGGCACGACGGCGCGGCGGCCGTCGAACCGGGCGCCGCATTCAAGGAGTTGGGCTTCGACTCCCTGACCGCCGTCGAACTCCGCAACCGCTTGGGCGCCGCCACCGGACTCAGGCTCGCCGCCACGCTGATCTTCGACTACCCGACGCCCACCGCACTGGCCGAACACCTTCGTAGCGCCCTGCCGCTCACCGAAGGCCCGACCGTGTTCGACGAACTCGACCGGCTGGAAGCCACGTTGGCCGAGATCTGCTCCGGCGAGGCGAACGCGGACGGGGTCAACCGGGACCGCGTGACCATGCGGCTGCGGACCCTGATGGCCAAGTGGCAGGAGGCGCAGGACGCGACCGGCGACGGTGCCTCCGATGACGACGACCACGACCTCGACACAGCCACAGATGACGAGCTTTTCGACCTGCTTGACGACGAGCTGGGCTCGTCCTGAGAAAGGACCCCTAGGCGATGGAGAATGAGGACAAGCTCCGCGACTACCTCAAGCGGGCCACCGCCGACCTGCGCCAGGTCCGTCGGCGGCTGCGCGAGGTCGAGGAGCGGAACCAGGAGCCCATCGCCATCGTGGCGATGAGCTGCCGCTATCCCGGGGGCGTACGCACCCCCGAGGATCTGTGGCGGCTGGTCGTGGACGGTACGGACGCCATCGGGCAGTTCCCCACCGACCGGGGCTGGGACGTCGAATCGCTCTACGACGCCGACCCGGACCGGCCGGGTGCCAGCTACGTCAGCGAGGGCGGCTTCCTCTACGACGCGGGCCGGTTCGACCCGGCGCTGTTCGGGATCAGCCCACGCGAGGCGATGGCGATGGACCCCCAGCAGCGGCTGCTGCTGGAAACCTCCTGGGAGGCGTTCGAGCGGGCCGGGATCGACCCCACCTCGGTACGCGGCAGCCGCACGGCGGTGTTCGCGGGCGTGATGTACCACGACTACACCGCACGGCTGGACTCCGTACCCGAAGGTGTCGAGGGGTTCCTCGGCACCGGAAGCTCCGGAAGCATCGCCTCTGGCCGGGTGTCGTACGTCTTCGGCCTTGAGGGCCCGGCCGTCACCGTGGACACGGCCTGCTCGTCCTCGCTGGTCACCCTGCACATGGCGGTGCAGGCACTGCGCAACGGCGAGTGCTCGCTGGCCCTCGCGGGCGGCGTGACGGTCATGGCGACGCCCGCCACCTTCACCGAGTTCAGCCGCCAGCGCGGGCTTGCCGCCAACGGCCGCTGCAAGCCGTTCGCGGCCGCCGCCGACGGCACCGGCTGGGGGGAGGGCGTCGGCATGCTGCTCGTCGAGCGGCTCTCCGACGCGCGCAGGAACGGTCATCCGGTGCTGGCGATCGTGCGGGGCAGTGCCATCAACCAGGATGGCGCTTCCAATGGTTTGACTGCTCCGAACGGACCGTCACAGCAGCGGGTGATCCACCAGGCACTGGCCAACGCCAATCTGTCCGCCGCCCAGGTCGACGCGGTCGAGGCGCACGGCACCGGCACCACGCTGGGCGACCCGATCGAGGCGCAGGCACTGCTGGCCACCTACGGGCAGGACCGCCCGCAGGACCGACCACTGCTGCTGGGATCGATCAAGTCCAACATCGGTCACACCCAGGCGGCGGCGGGTGTCGCCGGTGTGATGAAGATGGTGTTGGCGATGCGGCACGGAGTGCTGCCGAAGACACTGCACATCGACGAGCCGACGCCACACGTCGACTGGTCGGCGGGCGCGGTGTCGTTGCTGACCGAGACGGTGCCGTGGCCGGAGACCGGTGAACCGCGCAGGGCGGCCGTGTCCTCGTTCGGGTTCAGTGGGACGAACGCGCATGTGATCGTGGAGCAGGCGCCGGTTGGGTCGCCGGAGGTGCCGGAGGGTGCTGCGGGTGTGGCGCCTGGTGTGGTGGTGTGGCCGTTGTCCGGTAAGGGCGAGGGTGCGTTGCGGGGGCAGGCGCAGCGGTTGCTGCCGGTGTTGGACGCCCGGGGTGGGGTGCGTCCGGTGGATGTGGGCTGGTCGTTGGCGTCGGGGCGGGCGGCGTTGGAGCACCGTGCGGTGGTGCGGGGTGCGGATCTGGACGAGTTGCGTGCTGGGGTGGAGGCGTTGGCGGCCGGGCGGATGGCTGCTGGGGTGTCGTGTGGTGTGAGTGTGGGGGGTAAGGCGGCGTTCGTCTTTCCTGGGCAGGGGTCGCAGTGGGTGGGGATGGCGGTGGGGTTGCTGGATGCCTCACCGGTGTTCGCTGCTCGGATCGATGAGTGTGCGGCGGCGTTGGCACCGTTTACTGATTGGTCGTTGGTCGATGTGCTGCGGGGGGTTGAGGGTGCGCCGTCGTTGGACCGGGTTGATGTGGTTCAGCCGGTGTTGTTTGCCGTGATGGTGTCGTTGGCCGAGTTGTGGCGGTCGGTGGGCGTGGTGCCCGCGGCGGTGGTGGGGCATTCGCAAGGGGAGATTGCTGCGGCCGCTGTGGCGGGGATTCTCAGTTTGGAGGATGCCGCGCGGGTGGTTGCCTTGCGTAGTCAGGCCATTGGGCGGGTGCTGGCCGGGCGTGGTGGCATGGTGTCGGTTGGGTTGCCGGTGGCGCGGGTGCGGGAGCGGCTGGCTGCGTGGGGTGAGCAGCGGGTTTCGGTGGCGGCGGTCAACGGGCCGTCGTCGGTGGTGGTCTCCGGTGAGCCTGCTGTGTTGGAGGAGTTGTTGGCCTCGTGTGAGGCGGACGGGGTGCGGGCGCGGCGGGTTCCGGTGGACTATGCCTCGCATTCGGCCCAGGTGGAGCTCCTGCGGGAGGAACTGCTGGAGCTGTTGGCCCCGATCGCCCCGCAGCCCGCGCGGGTGCCGTTGTTGTCCACGGTGACCGGTGAGTGGGTCGAGGGCGGGGAGCTGACGGCCGAGTACTGGTTCCGTAACCTGCGTCAGACGGTGGAGTTGGAGAACGCCACCCGGACCTTGCTGGAGCAGGGTTTTGGGGTGTTCATCGAGTCCAGTGCGCATCCGGTGTTGACGGTGGGTGTGCAGGAGACGATCGAGGACTGCGGCCGTCAAGCGGCTGTCCTGGGCTCCCTGCGGCGGGATGAGGGCGGCCTGGACCGCTTCTACGCCTCGCTGGGTGAGGCGTACGTTCACGGGGTGAGTGTGGACTGGGACGCGGTCTTCCCGGGTGCTCGACGCGTCGACCTACCCACCTACGCCTTCCAACGCCAGCGCTACTGGCCGGAGGGATCCCCGTTGGAGACGGTCGAGTCGTCGCCGTCCGACCCGACGGACGCCCTGTTCTGGGAGGCCGTCGAGCGTGAGGACCTGGAATCCCTCGCCGACACCCTGGACATCGACGGCGAGCCGCTGGGCGCCGTGCTGCCCGCGCTGTCCTCCTGGCGCCGCCAGAGCCGCGAGAAGTCGACGGTGGACGGCTGGCGTTACCGCGTGACGTGGCAGCCGCTGGCCGACGAGCGGACCGCCCGACTGTCCGGCACATGGCTGCTCATCACGCCCGAGGACGCGGCCGCTCACGACATCACGCGTGTGCTGACCGAACGCGGCGCCACCGTAAGCCAGTTGACCGTCACCGACACCGACCGGGAGTCACTGGCCAAGGCGCTTGCCGCCGAGGACGCGCCGATCAGCGGTGTCTTCTCGCTGCTCGCGTTCGGCACCCGTCCGCAGGCGCTGCACGGTTCGCTCGCTCTCGTCCAGGCGTTGGGCGACGCGGGAATCGAAGCCCCACTGTGGTGCGCCACGCGGGGCGCGGTGTCCGTGGCGGCGACGGACCCGGTACGGGCTCCGGAGCAGGCGCTGCTGTGGGGCTTCGGCCGTACGGTGGCGTTGGAGTACCCGCAGCGCTGGGGCGGGCTGGTCGACCTGCCGGAGACGGCCGATGAGCGTGCGCTGTCCCGGCTGGTCGCGGTACTGGCGGGGCTGGACGGCGAGGACCAGGTCGCGGTGCGCCCGGCGGGGCTGTTCGCCCGCAGGCTTGTGCGTGCCTCGCTCGGCGCCGCGAGCCCGGTGCGCAGCTGGCGGCCGGACGGCACGGTGCTGGTCACCGGTGGCACCGGCGCGCTCGGTGGGCATGTCGCCCGCTGGCTGGCGGGCAACGGTGCCCAGCACCTGGTCCTGACCAGCCGCCGTGGACCGGACGCACCGGGTGCCGCCGAACTACGCGGCGAGATCAAGGAGTTGGGCGCCGAGGTCACCATCGCTGCCTGCGACGCCGCGGACCGCGACGCGCTGGCCGCGCTGCTCGCCGACATCCCCGCGGACCGTCCGCTCACCGCGGTGGTGCACGCGGCGGGCGTGCTGGACGACGGTGTGCTGGACGCGCTGACACCGGAGCGGTTCGCCACCGTGCTGGGGCCGAAGGCGGACGCCGCGCGCAACCTGCACGAGCTGACCAGGGAGTTGGACCTGTCGGCGTTCGTGCTGTTCTCGGGTGTCGCGGGCACGCTCGGTGACGCCGGGCAGGCCAACTACGCCGCCGCCAACGCGTACTTGGACGCCTTGGCCGAGCACCGTCGGGCGGGCGGCCTGACGGCCACCTCCGTGGCCTGGGGGCGTTGGGGCGAGAGCGGTCTGGCCGCGGGCGGCGCCATCGGCGACCGCCTGGACCGGGGCGGTGTTCCCGCGATGGAACCGCGGCTGGCGATCAGCGCGTTGCAGCAGGCGCTGGACCACGACGAGACGACGGTCGCCGTCGCCGACATCCGCTGGGAGCGGTTCGCGCCCGGGTACACCGCGGTGCGCCGCAGCCCGCTCATCGGTGAGTTGCCGGAGGTGCGGCGGCTGGCGCAGTCGGGCGCTTCGGGTGACGAGGCCGGTGCGGCCGGGTCGTCGGCGCAGGCGCTGCGGCAGCGGCTGGCCGGAATGTCGCAGGCCGAACAATCGCTGGTGGTCGTGGAGTTGGTCCGCTCGCACGCGGCCAGCGCGCTCGGTCACCCGTCGACCGCGGAGGTCGGTGCCGGTCGGGCGTTCAAGGAGCTGGGATTCGACTCCCTGATCGCACTGGAACTGCGCAACCGGCTGACCGCGGCCACCGGGTTGCGGCTGCCCGCGACGCTGGTCTTCGACTATCCGACGCCCGCCGCGCTGGCCGACTTCCTGCGTGCCGAGATCACCCAGGACGGCGGTGGCACCGCGACGGCCCCGGGCATCGCGGAGCTGGAGAAGCTGGAGTCGGCGCTGTCCGTGCTCGATGCGGACAGTGAGACCCGCGCGGACATCGCGCTGCGCCTACAGGCCCTGCTGGCGAAGTGGGGCGAACCACAGCCCGCCTCGACCGGTGCGGCCGTGACGGAAAAGCTGCAAGAGGCGACACGCGATGAGGTGTTCGCCTTCATCGAAAACGAGCTCGGGTTCGGGGACGGCCCCCGGCCATAGCGGTAGCACGACAGAGCGCGGGCATTCCCGGCGCAGGCGTTTGTGACGACAAGCATGGGTGAGGTTCCAATGGCGGATGCGGATCAGGACAAGATCCTCGACTACCTCAAGCGGGTAACGGCCGATCTGCACCAGACGCGGCAACGCCTTCGCGAGGTCGAGTCGGCGGAACCGGAGCCTATCGCGATCACCGGTATGAGCTGCAGGTTCCCCGGAGGCGTGGAGTCTCCGGAGGACCTGTGGGAGCTTGTCGCCGGGGGCCGGGACGCGATATCGGAATTTCCCACGGACCGTGGTTGGGACATCGAGTCGCTCTACGACGACGATCCCGACCAGGAGGGTACGAGTTACACCCGCGAGGGCGGGTTCCTGACGGACGCCGGAAAGTTCGACGCGGCGTTCTTCGGAATCAGCCCACGGGAAACCCTCGGCATGGACCCGCAGCAGCGATTGCTGCTGGAGACCGCGTGGGAGGTCTTCGAGCGGGCCGGAATCGATCCGGCCACGCTGCGCGGCAGCCAGGCCGGGGTGTTCATCGGCACCAACGGCCAGACGTATCCGGAGATCCTCCAGCAGGTACCCAAGGGCGTTGAGGGGTACCTGATGACCGGCAACGCGGCGAGTGTGGTCTCCGGCCGCCTGTCGTACACCTTCGGGCTTGAGGGCCCGGCGGTCACGGTGGACACGGCGTGCTCGGCCTCGCTGGTGGCGCTGCACCTGGCGGTGCAGGCGCTGCGCAACGGCGAATGCGACCTGGCGCTCACCGGTGGTGTGACGGTGATGGCCAGCCCGCGCTCGTTCGTCCAGTTCAGCAGGCAGCGCGGACTGGCCCCCGACGGCCGCTGCAAGCCGTTCGCCGAGGCCGCCGACGGCACCGGCTGGGGCGAGGGCGTGGGCATGCTGCTCGTCGAGCGGCTCTCCGACGCGCGCAGGAACGGCCACCCGGTGCTGGCGATCGTGCGGGGCTCCGCCGTCAACCAGGACGGTGCGAGCAACGGCCTGACCGCGCCCAACGGCCCCTCGCAGCAGCGGGTGATCCGCCAGGCGCTGACCAACGCCGGGCTCACCCCCGCCCAGGTCGACGTGGTCGAGGCGCACGGCACCGGCACCACGCTGGGCGACCCGATCGAGGCCCAGGCGCTGCTGGCCACCTACGGGCAGAACCGGCCCGACGGGCGACCGCTCTACCTGGGCTCCATCAAGTCAAACTTCGGCCACACCCAGGCCGCCGCCGGTGTCGCCGGTGTCATCAAGATGGTCAAGGCCATCGAGCACGGCGTACTGCCCAAGACCCTGCACGTCGACCAGCCGTCCGGCACCGTGGACTGGTCGGCCGGAGCCGTCGAACTGCTCACCGAAGCACGCGAGTGGCCGCACACCGGCCAGCCGCGGCGCGCGGGCATCTCCTCGTTCGGTGTCAGCGGCACCAACGCGCACACCGTCATCGAGCAGGCGCCCGCCCAGGACGAGGAGACCGCCGCGAACGCGGCCCCCGGCGCCGAGCGGCAGCCGCTGCCGGTGTTGGTGTCGGCGCAGAGCGAGCAGGGGTTGCGCGCCCAGGCCCAGCGGCTGCTCGACCGGGTGACCGACGAGCCCGCGCTCGGCCTGCTGGACCTCGGCCACTCGCTGGCCACCACCCGCTCCGCCCTGGAGCACCGCGCCGTACTGTTCCCCGCCGACCGCGACGAACTGCTGCGGGACCTGGACGCGTTGGCCCGGGGCGACGCCGCCGCCGACACCGTGCGGGGCACGGTCGGTGAAGGCAAGACCGCGTTCTTGTTCACCGGCCAGGGCAGCCAGCGCCTCGGCATGGGCAAGGAGCTGTACGCGACGTACCCGGCGTTCGCCGCGGCGCTGGACGCCGTCTGCGCGGCGCTGGACCAGCACCTCGAACGGCCGTTGAAGGACGTGCTGTTCGGGGCGGACAGCGCGCTGCTCGACCAGACCGCCTACACCCAGCCCGCACTGTTCGCCGTCGAGGTGGCCCTCTACCGGCACCTTGAACGGTGGGGCCTCAAGCCCGACTTCCTCATCGGCCACTCCATCGGTGAGCTGGCCGCCGCGCATGTGGCGGGGGTGTTCTCGCTGGAGGACGCCTGTGCGCTGGTGGCGGCGCGCGGCCGTCTGATGCAGCAACTGCCCGGCGGCGGCGCCATGGTGGCGATCCAGGCGTCCGAGGACGAGGTCACACCGCTGCTGGTCGACGGCGTGGACATCGCCGCGATCAACGGCCCGACCTCCGTCGTCATCGCGGGCGACGAGTCCAAGGTTCT
This sequence comes from Streptantibioticus rubrisoli, assembly GCF_024436055.1. Classification (GTDB taxonomy): domain Bacteria; phylum Actinomycetota; class Actinomycetes; order Streptomycetales; family Streptomycetaceae; genus Streptantibioticus_A; species Streptantibioticus_A rubrisoli. Next base: position 41,247 of record NZ_JANFNH010000013.1, read on the forward strand.
CCAGGTCGCTTCCGGTTTCGAGCAGCAGGGCCGCAAGACCAAGCGCCTGACCGTCAGCCACGCGTTCCACTCGCCGCACATGGACGGCATGCTGGACGCCTTCCGCGCCGTCGCCGAGGGTGTCACCTACCACCCGCCGGTCATCCCGATCGTCTCCAACCTCACCGGCGCCTCGGTCACCGCCGACCAGGTGCAAAGCCCCGACCACTGGGTACGGCACGTGCGCGAGGCCGTCCGCTTCCTGGACGGCATCCGCTATCTGGAGTCCCAGAACGTCACCACGTACCTCGAACTCGGCCCGGACGGCACCCTGACCGCCCTCGCCCAGGAGGGCGTCACGGAGCCGGACGCCGCCGTCTTCGCTCCCGTACTGCGCGCGGGCCGCGCCGAGCCGCAGACCCTGGCCACCGCCGTCGCCCAGGCGCACGCGCGCGGTGTGCGGGTGGACTGGGCGGCGGTGTTCGCGGGCCGCGGCGGGCGGCGCGTGGAGCTGCCGACGTACGCGTTCCAGCGCGAGCTGTACTGGCCGGAGCAACCCACCACGTGGGCCGGTGATGTCACCTCGGCAGGGCTCGGCTCCGCCGACCATCCGCTGCTGGGCGCCACCGTCGCCCTCGCCGACGCCGACGGCTACCTGTTCACCGGCCGCCTGTCGCTGGCCACCCACCCGTGGCTGGCCGACCACGCGGTGATGGACACCGTCCTGCTGCCCGGCACCGCCTTCGTGGAGCTGGCGATCCGCGCCGGTGACCACGTCGGCTGCGAGCTGCTGGACGAACTCACCCTCCAGGCACCGCTGGTGATCCCGCCGCACGGCGGCGTGCAACTGCAACTCGCCGTCGGCGCGCCGGACGAGACCGGCCGCCGGGCGCTGACCCTGCACTCCCGGCTGGAGGACGAGGCCTGGGCCGACGGCGCCTGGACCCGGCACGCCACCGGTGTGCTCGCCCCCGCCGGCCCCGCCGCGCCGTTCGACCTGGCCGAGTGGCCGCCGCGCGGCGCCACCGAGGTCGAGGTCGAGGGGCTGTACGACTACCTGGCTGGCACCGGCTTCGCCTATGGCCCCACCTTCCAGGGCCTGAACGCGGCCTGGCAGCGCGGCGACGAGGTGTTCGCCGAGGTCCGGCTGCCTGAACCGGCCCGCAGCGACGCGGAGTTGTTCGGCCTGCACCCGGCGCTGCTCGACGCCGCCCTGCACGCCGTCGGCATCGGTTCGCTGCTGGAGGAGACGGAACACGGCCGACTGCCGTTCTCCTGGAGCGGTGTCTGTCTGCGCGCCGTGGGCGCCACCGCGCTGCGGGTGCGCCTGGCGCCCGCCGGGCGGGACACCGTGGCCGTGTCGCTCGCCGACGAGTCCGGCGCGCCGGTCGCCTCGGTGGACGCGCTGCTGCTGCGGCCGGTCGCACCGGACCAGGTGCGCTCGCACGCCGCGCGCGGAGCGTTCTACGACGCGCTGTTCCGCGTCGAGTGGACCGGCACCCCGCTGCCCGCCGCGACCACCGTCGCCGCCGGACAGTGGGCGCTGCTGGGCGACAGCGACAGTGCCGCCATCGCCGACCTCGCCGCGGCCCTGCCCACCGCCGCCACCTACCCCGACCTGGCCGCACTGGGCGACGCCCTGGCCGCCGGGGCGCCCACCCCGCAGGCCGTCGTCGTCCCGTTCACCGCGCCCGACGACGCACTGCCGCAGACCGTGCGCACCGCACTGCACCGGGCACTGTCGCTGGCCCAGCAGTGGCTGGCCGACGAGCGGTTCGCCGACTCCCGGCTGGTGTTCGCCACCCAGGGCGCCATCGCCACCCAACCCGACGCCGACGTGGCCGACCTGACCCACGCACCGCTGTGGGGCCTGGTGCGCTCCGCCCAGTCGGAGAACCCCGACCGGTTCGTGCTGGCCGACCTGGACGGACAGCAGAACTCCCACCGCGCCCTGCCCGCCGCCCTGGCCACCGGCGAGCCGCAACTCGCGCTGCGCGACGGCGCGCTGTCGGTGCCCCGGCTGGCCCGCATCCTCAACGACGGCACCCATCAGGCACCGGCGCTCGACCCCGACGGCACCGCGCTGGTCACCGGCGCCACCGGCACCCTGGGCGGCCTGGTCGCCCGCCACCTGGTCGCCGAGCACGGCATCCGGCACCTGCTGCTGACCAGCCGCCGCGGCGCCCGGGCCGAGGGCGCCGCGGAACTCGCCGCCGAACTGGAGGAGTTGGGCGCCCAGGTCACCCTGGCCGCCTGCGACGCGGCCGACCGGGACGCGCTCGCCGCACTGCTGGCCGACATCCCGGCCGAGCACCCGCTGACCGCCGTGATCCACACCGCGGGCGTGCTGGACGACGGCGTCATCGGCTCGCTCACCCCGCAGCGCATCGACCGCGTACTGCCCGCCAAGGTCGACGCGGCGCTCAACCTGCACGAGCTCACCCAGGACCACCCACTCGCGGCGTTCGTGCTGTTCTCCGCCGCCGCCGGTACCCTCGGCGGCCCCGGCCAGGCCAACTACGCCGCCGCCAACGCCTTCCTCGACGCCCTCGCCCAGCGCCGCCGGGCGAACGGCCTGCCCGCCACCGCGCTGGCCTGGGGCCTGTGGGCCGAACGCAGCGGCATGACCGGTGAGTTGGCCGACACCGACCTGCAGCGCATCAACCGCGCGGGCGTGGCCGCCCTCTCCTCGCAGCAGGGCCTGGCGCTCCTGGACACCGCCCGCGCGGTCGGCGACGCCGCCCTCGTACCCATGCACCTGGACCTGGCGTCGCTACGGCACGCCGACCCCGCCGCGGTGCCCGCACTGCTGCGCGGCCTGGTGCGCACCCCGGCCCGCCGGGTGGTGGAGTCCGGTGGCGCGGCACCCGTCGGCGCGCTCGCCGAGCGGCTGCTGCGGGTCGACGGCGCCGAACGCGACCAGATCCTGGTCGAGTTGGTGTGCGCCCAGGTGGCCGTGGTGCTCGGCTACCCCGGCCCCGAGGCCGTCGACGCGGGCCGCGCCTTCAAGGAGCTGGGCTTCGACTCGCTCACCGCGGTCGAGCTGCGCAACCGGCTCGGCTCGGCCACCGGCGTACGGCTGCCCGCCACCTTGGTCTTCGACTACCCGACCCCCGTCGCGCTCGCCGCGTTCCTGCGCACCGAGATCCTCGGTAGCGACGCGGACGCCGCCGCCCCGGTCCGCACCGCGGTGGCCGTGGCCGACGAGCCCATCGCGATCGTCGGCATGAGCTGCCGCTACCCCGGTGGCGTCAGCAGCCCCGAGGAGTTGTGGCGGCTGGTCGCCGGATCCGTCGACGCCATCTCCGAGTTCCCCACCGACCGCGGCTGGAACCTGGACGCCCTCTACGACTCCGACCCCGGGCGCGCCGGTACCAGCTACACCCGGCAGGGCGGCTTCCTGCACGACGCCGCCCAGTTCGACCCGGCGTTCTTCGGTATCAACCCGCGCGAAGCCCTCGCCATGGACCCCCACCAGCGACTGCTGCTGGAAACCTCCTGGGAGGCCTTCGAACGCGCGGGTATCGATCCGTTGTCGGTCCGCGGCAGCCGCACCGGTGTGTTCGCGGGCGTGATGTACCACGACTACCTGACCCGGCTGCCCGCCGTCCCCGAAGGACTTGAGGGCTATCTGGGCACCGGCAGCGCGGGCAGCGTCGCCTCCGGCCGCGTCTCCTACGTCTTCGGCCTGGAAGGGCCCGCGGTCACCGTCGACACCGCCTGCTCCTCGTCGCTGGTGGCCCTGCACCTGGCCGCGCAGGCGCTGCGCAACGGCGAGTGCGAGATGGCGTTGGCCGGTGGCGTCACCGTGATGTCCACCCCGGACACCTTCATCGACTTCAGCCGCCAGCGCGGTCTGGCCACCGACGGCCGCTGCAAGTCGTTCTCCGCCGACGCCGACGGCACCGGCTGGTCCGAGGGCGCGGGCATGCTGCTCGTCGAGCGGCTCTCCGACGCCCGTAGGAACGGGCATCCGGTGCTGGCGATCGTGCGGGGTACGGCGGTCAACCAGGACGGCGCGAGCAACGGCCTCACCGCGCCGAACGGTCCCTCGCAGCAGCGGGTGATCCGGCAGGCGCTGGCCAACGCCGGGCTGGCCACGGCCGACGTGGACGCGGTGGAGGCGCACGGCACGGGCACCACGCTGGGCGATCCGATCGAGGCGCAGGCCCTGCTGGCCACCTACGGCCAGGGCCGCCCGGAGGACCAGCCGTTGTGGCTGGGATCCATCAAGTCCAACTTCGGCCACACCCAGGCCGCCGCCGGTGTCGCCGGGATCATCAAGATGGTGATGGCGATGCGGCACGGTGTGCTGCCGCAGACGCTGCACGTCGACCAGCCGTCGCCGCACGTCGACTGGGCGGCGGGCGCGGTGGAGCTGCTGACCGAGGCACAGGAGTGGCCGCGGACCGGCCGGGTGCGCAGGGCCGGTGTGTCCTCGTTCGGTGTCAGCGGCACCAACGCCCACACGATCATCGAGCAAGCCCCGGCCGTTGACGACGATGGCGACGAGGCATCGGTGACGCTGCCGGTGCTGCCGCTGGTGATCTCGGCTCGCACTGACGACGCGCTACGGGAGCAGGCCGGACGGCTTCTGACCCACGTCGAATCCGACCGTGAACTCGAACTCACCGACGTGGCCTACTCGTTGGCCCTGACTCGCTCCGCCCTGGAGCGGCGCGCGGTGGTCGTCGCGGGGGACCGGGACGACTTCCTGCGGGAGCTGGCCGAGCTGGCCGAGGGACGTGGTGCGGTACGCGGTGCCGTTGCCGAGGGCAAGGTGGCGTTCCTGTTCACCGGGCAGGGCAGTCAGCGGATCGGTACGGGCCGGGAGCTGTACGGGGCCTATCCCGTCTTCGCCGAGGCGCTGGACGCGGTGTGTGGGCGGTTCGAACTGCCGCTGCGGGATGTGCTGTTCGGGGATGACCCCGCACCGCTGAACCAGACCGCCTACACACAGCCCGCGTTGTTCGCGGTCGAGGTGGCGTTGTTCCGGCTCGTTGAGTCGTGGGGGCTGCGGCCTGACTTCCTGGCCGGGCACTCGATCGGTGAGCTGGCCGCCGCGCATGTTTCCGGTGTGCTGTCGCTGGAGGATGCCTGCACGCTGGTGGCGGCGCGTGGCCGTCTGATGCAGGAACTGCCGGGCGTCGGCGCCATGGTGGCGCTCCAGGCGGCGGAGGACGAGGTCGCGCCGCTGCTGGTTGACGGCGTGAGCATCGCCGCGATCAACGGGCCTTCGTCTGTTGTGATCGCGGGTGACGAGGGTGCGGTTGTGGAGGTCGCTGAGCGATTTGAGCAGCAGGGCCGTAAGACCAAGCGGCTGACCGTCAGCCACGCGTTCCACTCCCCGCACATGGACGGCATGCTGGACGCCTTCCGCGAGGTGGCGGCGGAGCTGACGTTCAACGCCCCCCGCATCCCGATCGTCTCCACCCTGACCGGCGCCCTGGTCACCGCCGAGGAGATCGCCGACCCCGACTACTGGGTCCGCCATGTGCGGCAGGCGGTCCGCTTCCTCGACGGCATCCAGGCGCTGGAGGCCCAACACGTCAGCACGTTCGTCGAACTCGGCCCGGACGGTGTCCTGTCGGCCATGGCCCAGGACTGTGTCGCCGACCTCGACGGCAAGGCGTTCTTCCCCGTACTGCGCGAGGACGGCCGCCCCGAGGCCGAAACCCTCACCGCCGCGATCGGCCGCGCCCACACCCGTGGTGTGACCGTCGACTGGCAGGCGTACTTCGCCGGAACCGGTGCGCGTCGGGTAGAGCTGCCGACGTACGCATTCCAGCGTGAGCGCTACTGGCTTGAGGCGCCGGTCGGTTGGGTGGGCGACGTGGAGTCGGCGGGGCTCGGCGAGGCACGGCATCCGCTGCTCGGCGCCGCCGTCGCGCTGGCCGACTCCGACGGTGTGCTGTTCACCGGCCGCCTGTCGCTCGACACCCACCCGTGGCTGGCCGACCACTCCGTCATGGGCACGGTGCTGCTGCCCGGCACCGCCTTCGTGGAGCTGGCGATCCGCGCCGGTGACCAGGTGGACTGCGACCACCTGGAGGAACTCACGCTGGAGGCGCCGCTGGTGCTCACCGAGCACCAGGCGGTCCAACTGCAGATCGTGGTGGGCTCCCCGGACGATGCCGGGCGCCGCCCGCTCGACCTGTACTCGCGTCCCCAGGACTCCCCGGCCGACGAGCCGTGGACCCGGCACGCCAGTGGTCTGCTGGCCACCGGCGCGCAGCGGCCGTCGTTCACCCTGGCCGAGTGGCCGCCGTCCGGCGCCGAGCCGGTCGAGACCGAGGGGCTGTACCAGCACCTGGCCTCCGGTGGCTTCGCCTACGGCCCGGTGTTCCAGGGCCTGAAGGCCGCCTGGCGGCGTGGCGACGAGGTGTACGCCGAGGTCCAACTCCCCGACGACCGGCAGTCCGAGGCCGGTCTGTACGGACTGCACCCGGCACTGCTGGACTCCGCGCTGCACGGCACGTTCGTCCAGGAAGGCGCGGACGAGCAGGGCCGACTGCCGTTCTCCTGGCGCGGCGTGACCCTGCACGCGGTGGGTGCCGGTGCGCTGCGGGTACGGCTCGCGCCGACCGGCAGCGACGGCGTGTCGCTGCAACTGGCGGACGGCGACGGTGAGCCGGTGGCGTCGGTGCGGAACCTCATGCTGCGCCCGGTCTCCGCCGACCAGTTGGCCACCGCCCGTACCACGTACCACGAGTCGCTGTTCCGGCTGGACTGGGCGACCGTGCCGGTGGCCCCCGCCGACGCCGACCGCTGGGCGGTGCTGGGCGAGACCACGGGCGCCGCCTCGGGCCGCGCCTCGGGCGACACTTCGGGTGACACCGAACTCGCCCTGCCCGGCGCACGGTTCGCCGACCTCGCCGCGCTGCGGGATGCCGTCGACGCTGGCCTGCCCGCCCCCGAGTACGTTCTCGCGCCGCGCGTCGCGGGCACCGCCGACGACCTGGCCGCGGCGGCCCGTACCGCCACCCATGAGGCGCTGGGTCTGGTCAAGGCGTGGCTGGAGGACGAGCGGTTCGCCAGCTCCCGGCTGGTGTTCGTCACCCGTGGCGCGGTCGCCACCCACACCGACGCCGACGTGCGGGACGCGGCGCACGCACCCGTGTGGGGCCTGGTGCGCTCGGCGCAGTCCGAGAACCCGGACCGCTTCGTGCTCGCCGACCTCGACGGCGACGACAGCTCCTACCAGGCCCTGCCCGGCGCACTGGCCTGCGGCGAACCGCAGTTCGCGGTGCGCCGCGGCACCGTGCACGCCCCCCGGCTGGCCCGGATCGCCGCGACCGGCGCCCTGGTGCCCCCGGGGGGCGAGCGGGCGTGGCGGATGGACATCCAGGACAAGGGCACGCTGGAGAACCTGACGTTCATCCCGTGCCCGGAGGCGGCCGGGCCACTGGCGCCCGGTGAGGTCCGGGTCGCGGTCCGGGCGGCGGGCCTGAACTTCCGCGATGTGCTCAACGCGTTGGGCATGTATCCGGGCGACGCGGGCCTGATGGGCAGCGAGGGCGCCGGGGTCGTGGTGGAGACCGGCCCCGGGGTGACCGACCTGGCCCCCGGCGACCGTGTGATGGGCATGCTGCCCGGCGGGTTCGGGCCGCTGGTGGTGGCCGACCGCCGGATGATCGCGCCGATGCCGGACGGGTGGACATTCGCCCAGGCGGCGTCCGTGCCGATCGTCTTCATGACCGCCTACTACGCGCTGCGCGACCTCGCCGACCTCAAGTCAGGCGAGTCGCTGCTGGTGCACGCCGCCGCGGGCGGTGTGGGCATGGCCGCCGTGCAACTGGCCCGGCACTGGGGCGTCGAGGTGTTCGCCACCGCGAGCCCCGGCAAGTGGGACACCCTGCGCGGCCTCGGGCTGAGCGACGACCGCATCGCCTCGTCCCGCACCCTCGACTTCGAGGAGACGTTCCGCACGGCCAGCGACGGGCGCGGCGTGGACGTGGTACTCGACTCGCTGGCACGGGAGTTCGTGGACGCCTCGCTGCGACTGCTGCCGCGCGGCGGCCGGTTCGTGGAGATGGGCAAGACCGACGTCCGCGACCCCGAGCAGGTCGCGGCCGAGCACCCGGGCGTGACGTACCAGGCGTTCGACCTGGTGGAGGCGGGCCTGGACCGCATCCAGGAGATGCTCACCGAGCTGCTGGCCCTCTTCCGGCGCGGCGCCCTTCACCCGCTGCCGGTCACCGCCTGGGACCTGCGCCGCGCCCCCGACGCGTTCCGCTACCTCAGCCAGGCCCGGCACGTCGGCAAGGTGGTGCTCACCGTCCCCACCGACTGGGACCCCAACGGCACCGTACTGATCACCGGCGGCACCGGCACCCTGGGCGGCCTGGTCGCCCGGCACGCCGTCACCGAACGCGGCGCACGCCACCTGGTGCTGACCAGCCGCCGCGGCGCCCGGGCCGAGGGCGCCGCGGAACTCGCCGCCGAACTCGAGGAGTTGGGCGCCCAGGTCACCATCGCCGCGTGTGACGCGGCTGACCGGGACGCGCTCGCCGCGCTGCTGGCGGACATCCCCGCCGAGCACCCGCTGACCGCCGTGGTGCACACCGCGGGCGTGCTGGACGACGGTGTCGTCGGCTCGCTGACCCCCGAGCGGGTCGACCGCGTACTGCGCCCCAAGGTGGACGCCGCCTGGAACCTGCACCAGCTCACCCGCGACCTGGACCTGGCCGCTTTCGTGCTGTACTCCTCCGCCGCCGGTACGTTCGGAGGCGCGGGCCAGGCCAACTACGCGGCCGCCAACGTCTTCCTGGACACCCTCGCCCAGCACCGGCAGGCACAGGGCCTGCCCGGCACCTCGCTCGCCTGGGGCCTGTGGGCCGAAGCCAGCGGCATGACCGGCGAGTTGGACGACACCGACAAGTCCCGGATGACCCGCTCCGGAGTGCTCGGCCTGTCCTCGGCCGAGGCGCTGGAGCTGTTCGACGCCGCCCACCAGGTGGGCGACGCGCACCTGGTGCCCATGCGGCTCGACCTCGCGCCGCTGCGGCACGCCGACGCCAGCATGGTGCCCGCACTACTGCGCGGCCTGGTGCGGGCCCCGGCCCGCCGCGCCGTGGAGGCCGGTACCGGCACCTCGGGCTCGTCGCTGGTGGACCAACTGGTACGGCTGCCCGAGGCGGAACGCGACCAGGTGCTGCTGGACCTGGTACGCACCCAGGTCGCGGCCGTGCTCGGCCACGCCTCGCCCGACGCGGTGGAGGCCACCCGCGCCTTCAAGGACCTCGGCTTCGACTCGCTGACCGGTGTCGAGTTCCGCAACCGCCTCGGTGCGGCGGCGGGCCTGCGGCTGCCCGCGACCCTGGTCTTCGACTACCCGACGCCCACAGCGCTCGCCGCCTACCTGCGCACCGAACTCCTCGGCGCCGAGGCCGCGGCCGCGATCACCCAGCAGACGGCCACCGCGGTGGACGACGACCCCATCGCGATCGTCGCCATGAGCTGCCGCTTCCCCGGTGACGTACGCACCCCGGAAGACCTGTGGGAACTGCTGCGCGACGGCCGGGACGGCATCTCGCACCTGCCGTCCGATCGCGGCTGGGACATCGAGGCGCTGTACGACCCGGACCCGGACCGCCCGGGCACCTCGTACGCCCGCGAGGGCGGCTTCTTCTACGACGCCAACCACTTCGACCCGGCGTTCTTCGGCATCAACCCGCGCGAGGCGCTGGCCATGGACCCGCAGCAGCGACTGCTGCTGGAAACCTCCTGGGAGGCGTTCGAACGGGCCGGAGTCGACCCAACTCGACTGCGGGGCCAGCAGGTTGGCGTCTTCGTCGGCCAGATGCACAACGACTACGTCTCGCGCCTCAACGTGGTGCCCGAAGGCGTCGAGGGGTATCTGGGCACCGGCGGCTCAAGCAGCATCGCCTCCGGCCGGGTCTCGTACACCTTCGGCTTCGAGGGTCCCGCGGTCACCGTCGACACCGCCTGCTCCTCGTCGCTGGTCGCCCTGCACCTGGCCGCGCAGGCACTGCGCAACGGTGAGTGCACGCTGGCCCTGGCGGGCGGCGTCACCATCATCACCACGCCCGAGGTGTTCACCGAGTTCAGCCGCCAGCGCGGCCTGGCCGCCGACGGCCGCTGCAAGCCGTTCGCGGCGGCGGCGGACGGCACGGCGTGGGGCGAGGGCGTCGGCATGCTGCTGGTGGAGCGGCTGTCGGACGCCCAGCGCAACGGGCATCCGGTGCTGGCGATCGTGCGGGGTACGGCGGTCAACCAGGACGGCGCGAGCAACGGCCTCACCGCGCCGAACGGTCCCTCGCAGCAGCGGGTGATCCGGCAGGCGCTGGCCAACGCCGGGCTGGCCACGGCCGACGTGGACGCGGTGGAGGCGCACGGCACGGGCACCACGCTGGGCGATCCGATCGAGGCGCAGGCACTGCTGGCCACCTACGGCCAGGGCCGCCCGGAGGACCAGCCGTTGTGGCTGGGATCCATCAAGTCCAACTTCGGCCACACCCAGGCCGCCGCCGGTGTCGCCGGGATCATCAAGATGGTGATGGCGATGCGGCACGGTGTGCTGCCGCAGACGCTGCACGTCGACCGGCCGTCGCCGCACGTCGACTGGTCTGCCGGTGCGGTCGAGCTGCTGACCGAGGCACGGCCGTGGCCACAGACTGGTCGGGCGCGCAGGGCCGGTGTGTCCTCGTTCGGCATGAGCGGCACCAACGCCCACGCCATCATCGAGCAGGCACCGCTCGCACAGGACGAACGTCCGCGAGCGGCCCGCCCGAACACGGCTCTGCCCTGGATCCTGTCGGCGAAGTCCGCCGAAGCACTGAGCGGCCAGGCCGAGCGCCTGCGGGCTCGCCTCGTAGCGCAGCCGGACCTCGAACCCGCCGACGCGGCCTACTCGTTGGCCACCAGCCGGGCACGCTTCGAGCACCGTGCGGCGGTCGTCGCGGGGGACCGGGACGGGTTCCTGCGCGAACTTGCGGCGCTGGCCGAGGGCCGTGGGACGGTACGGGGTGCCGTCACGGACGGCAAGGTGGCGTTCCTGTTCACCGGGCAGGGCAGCCAGCGGATCGGGATGGGACGGGAGCTCTACGAGGCCTATCCTGTCTTCGCCCAGGCGTTGGACGAGGTGTGCGGGCACTTCGAACTGCCGCTGCGGGATGTGATCTTCGGGACCGGTGGCGGCCTGCTGGACCAGACTGCTTATACGCAGCCTGCGTTGTTCGCGGTTGAGGTGGCGTTGTTCCGCCTCGTTGAGTCGTGGGGCGTGAAGCCTGACTTCCTGGCCGGGCACTCGATCGGTGAGTTGGTGGCGGCGCATGTTTCCGGTGTGCTGTCGCTGGATGACGCGTGTGCGTTGGTGGCGGCTCGCGGTCGTCTGATGCAGGAGCTGCCGGGTGGCGGTGCGATGGTGGCGGTGCAGGCCTCGGAGGACGAGGTTGCGCCGCTGCTGGTCGAGGGCGTGAGCATCGCCGCGATCAATGGGCCTTCGTCGGTGGTGATCGCGGGTGACGAGGGCGTGGTACTGGAAATTGCCCAGCGCTTCGAGAAGACCAAGCGTCTCACCGTCAGCCACGCGTTCCACTCGCCGCACATGGACGGCATGCTGGAGGCCTTCCGTGAGGTGGCGTCGCAGCTGGCGTACAACGCACCGCGCATCCCGATCGTCTCCAACCTCACCGGCGCCCTGGCCACCGCCGAGGAGATCTGCGACCCCGACTTCTGGGTCCGGCACGTGCGCGAGGCCGTCCGATTCCTTGATGGCATTCGCGCCTTGGAGGCCGAAAGCGTAACCACATACGTCGAACTCGGCCCGGACGGCGTGCTGTCCGCCATGGCCCAGGAATGCGTGGCGTCGGAAGGCGCCGCGTTCGCCCCCGCCCTTCGCAACGGCCGCCCCGAGGCCGAGACGCTGGCCACGGCACTCGCCATCGCCCATGTGCGCGGCGCGGCCGTGGACTGGGACGCGTACTTCGCCGGAACCGGTGCCCGCCGCGTCGACCTGCCGACGTACGCCTTCCAGCGCCAACTGTTCTGGCTGGACGCCGGATCCGCGGGCGGCGACGTGTCCTCGGCCGGGCTGGGCGCGGCGGACCATCCGCTGCTCGGTGCGGCCGTCGAACTCCCGGACTCCGACGGGGTGGTGCTCACCGGACGGCTCTCTCTACGGACCCACCCCTGGCTGGCCGACCACGCGGTCATGGGCACCGTGCTGCTGCCCGGCACGGCCTTCGTGGAACTGGCCCTGCGCGCGGGCGACCAGGTCGGCTGCGACCTCCTGGAGGAGCTGACCCTGGAGGCACCGCTGGCGCTTCCGGAGCACGGCGGTGTGCAACTGCGGCTGACGCTCAGCGGCGCGGACGCGTCGGGGCGGCGTTCGCTTACCCTGCACTCGCGCCCGGAACAGGCATCGGACTGGCAGCGGCACGCCACCGGCATACTGGCCGAGCGCGCCCCGCAGGCCGACTTCGAGCTGGTCGAGTGGCCGCCTCCGGGCGCTCAGCCCATCGAGGTGGACGGGCTGTACGACGGCCTGGCCGCGTCCGGCTTCGGCTATGGGCCGGTGTTCCAGGGCCTGAAGGCGGCCTGGCGGCGCGGCGACGAGGTGTTGGCGGAGGTGCGGTTGGCACGGGACGCGGACCAGCAGGCGTTCCTGCTGCATCCCGCGCTGCTGGACTCCGCACTGCACGCCCTCGGGCTGCGAGCCCAGGACGCTTCCGGCCGACTGCCGTTCTCCTGGACCGGTGTGACCGTGCACGCGGTGGGCGCCACCGAGTTGCGGGTCCGACTCCGGCCCGCGGCCACGGGAGACGTGTCGCTGGTGATCGCCGACGGTACCGGTGCGCCTGTCGCCTCCGTGGAGAGCCTGGCGCTGCGCTCGGTTTCTCCGGAGCAGTTGGGCGGTCGTGGCGTGGCCGAGTCGCTGTTCCGGGTGGAGTGGTCGCCGGTCACCGTGATCGAGGGCGCGGAGCCGTCGGGCGGTTGGACGCTGGTGGATGCGGTGGGGTTGGCGGATCTGGACGCTGTACCGGGCACCGTGGTGGTCGATGGTGTCACCCCTGCCGAGGATGTGCATGGCGCGGTTCACCGCGCGCTGGAGCTGGTGCAGTCGTGGCTGGCTGATGAGCGGTTCACGTCATCGCGGTTGGTGTTCGTCACGCATGGCACCGACGATCTGGCTGGTGCTGCGGTGCGGGGTCTGGTGCGTTCGGCGGAGTCGGAGAATCCGGGGCGGTTCGGGCTGCTGGACCTTGATGGGGCGGAGTTCGTTCCGGCGCTTGTCTCCGTGCCGGAGCCGGAGTTGGCCGTGCGTGATGGCCGGGTTCTGGCGCCGAGGTTGGCGCGGGCCACGGCTGAGGGCGGTCAGAAGTCCTTCGCTGCCGATGGCACGGTGTTGATTACGGGTGCCTCCGGTGAGTTGGGTGGGGTGTTCGCCCGGCATCTGGTGGCGGAGCACGGCGTGCGGCGACTGCTGCTGGTTTCGCGTCGGGGCGCTGAGGCGTCGGGCGCTGCGGAACTGACCGCCGAGCTCGCTGAGTTGGGCGCCGATGTCACGTGGGCCGCGTGTGATGTGGCCGACCGGGACGCGCTGGCTGGGGTACTCGCCGGGCACTCGTTGACTGCTGTGGTGCACACCGCTGGCGTGCTGGATGACGGTGTGATCGGCTCGCTGACCGCGGAGCGTGTCAGTAGCGTTCTGCGCCCGAAGGTGGATGCGGCGTGGAACCTGCACGAACTGACCCGGGACATGGATCTGTCGGCGTTCGTGTTGTTCTCCTCGGCTGCTGGTGTGTTCGGTGGCGCGGGTCAGGGCAACTACGCGGCGGCGAACAGCTTCCTGGACGCGTTGGCGGAGTACCGCAAGTCCCTTGGTCTGGCGGCGAGTTCGCTGGCATGGGGTCTGTGGTCCACGGGTATGGCGGACTCGGCTGATGTCGAGCGCCTGAACCGTGGTGGCGTCACAGCACTGTCCGTGGCGGACGGCACCGCCTTGTTCGACGCGGCCGGGCGTACCGATGACGCGTGGCTGGTGCCGATACGGCTGGACCTGGCGTCACTTCGGCACGCCGACCCCGCCGCCGTGCCAGCGCTGCTGCGCGGCCTGGTCCGTACCCGGCGCACCGCCTCGGCCGCCCAGGCCGTGCCGTCCGGTGCGCTGGCCCAGCGGCTCGCCGGGCTGCCGGACGCCGAACGGGACGCGGCACTGCTGGAGTTGGTGCGCGAACAGGTCGCCTCGGTGCTGGGGCACGACTCGACGGACGCGGTGCAGGCGGGCCGGGCGTTCAAGGAGTTGGGCTTTGACTCGCTCACCTCCGTCGAACTGCGCAACCGACTGGGCGCCGCCACCGGCGTCCGGCTCCCGGCCACCTTGGTCTTCGACTACCCGACCGCCGCCGCGGTCGCCGAGTACCTGCGCACCGAAGTGCTGGGCATCGAGGCCGCCGTGGCCGAGGACGCGCCCAGCACCACCGTGGCCGCCGACGATCCGATCGCCATCATCGGGATGAGCTGCCGCTACCCCGGCGGTGTGCAGACCCCGGAGGACCTGTGGCGGCTGGTGCTCTCCGGCGGGGACGCCATCTCCGAGTTCCCGCAGGGCCGCGGCTGGGACCTCGACGCGCTGTACGACCCGGACCCGGACGGCAAGGGCACCAGCTACACCCGCGAGGGCGGATTCCTGCACGACGCGGGCCAGTTCGACCCGGCGTTCTTCGGGATCAGCCCGCGTGAGGCGGTGGCGATGGACCCGCAGCAGCGGCTGCTGCTGGAGACCACCTGGGAGGCGTTCGAGCGGGCCGGGATCGATCCGACCACCATGCGCGGCAGCCGTACCGGTGTGTTCGCGGGCATCATGTACCACGACTACGCGACCCGGATCACCTCCGTGCCCGACGGCGTGGAGGGTTACCTCGGCACCGGTAACTCCGGAAGCATCGCCTCCGGCCGCGTCTCCTACGCGTTCGGCCTGGAGGGCCCGGCGGTCACCGTGGACACCGCGTGTTCGTCCTCGCTGGTCGCGCTGCACTGGGCGATCCAGGCGCTGCGCAACGGTGAGTGCTCCATGGCGCTGGCCGGTGGTGTGACGGTGATGTCGACTCCCGGCACCTTCACCGAGTTCAGCCGCCAGCGCGGACTGGCCGCGGACGGCCGCATCAAGTCCTTCGCCGCCGCGGCCGACGGCACGAGCTGGTCGGAGGGCGCGGGCATGCTGCTGGTCGAGCGGTTGTCGGACGCGCGGAAGAACGGCCACCCCGTGCTGGCCGTGGTCCGGGGCAGCGCCATCAACCAGGACGGCGCCAGCAACGGCCTGACCGCACCGAACGGTCCGTCGCAGCAGCGGGTGATCCGCCAGGCGCTGGCCAGCGCCGGTCTGGCCAGCAGCCAGGTCGACGTGGTCGAGGCGCACGGCACCGGCACCACGCTGGGCGACCCCATCGAGGCGCAGGCACTGCTCGCCACCTACGGCAGGGAGCGCGACGAGGACCGTCCGCTGTGGCTGGGCTCCGTCAAGTCCAACATGGGCCACACGCAGGCCGCCGCCGGTGTTGCCGGGATCATCAAGATGGTCATGGCGATGCGGCACGGTGTGTTGCCCAAGACACTGCACGTGGACGAGCCGACGCCGCACGTCGACTGGTCGCAGGGTGCGGTCGAGCTGTTGACCGAGGCGCGGGAGTGGCCGCGCACCGGCCAGCCGCGTCGGGCCGCTGTCTCCTCGTTCGGCATCAGCGGCACCAACGCCCACACCATCCTGGAGCAGCCCCCGGCCGACCAGCACCGGCCCACCGCCACGGTGACGCCCCCGGTGCACACCTGGCCGCTGTCGGCGAAGTCGCACCAGGCGCTGCGCGCCCAGGCCGAGCGGCTGCGGGACCGCGTGGCAGCCGAGTCGGACCTCGAACTGACCGACGTGGGCTACTCGTTGGCAACCGGCCGTGCGGTCTTCGACCACCGCGCGGTGGTCACCGGCACCGACCGCGACGCCCTGCTACGGGCTCTGACGGCACTGGCTGAGGACGGCGTCACCGCGGGGCTGACCCGGGGCACGGTGGCCGACGGCAAGGTCGCCTTCCTCTTCACCGGTCAGGGCAGCCAGCGGCCGGGGATGGGACGGGAGCTCTACGAGACGTATCCCGTCTTCGCACAGGCGCTGGACGAGGTGTGCGAGCGGTTCGAACTGCCGCTGAAGGAGGCGCTGTTCGGCACAGATAGTGATGTGCTGCACCAGACGGCCTACACCCAGCCAGCGTTGTTCGCGGTTGAGGTGGCGTTGTTCCGGTTGGTGGAGTCGTGGCGGCTCAAGCCTGACTTCCTGGCCGGGCACTCGATCGGCGAGCTGGTCGCCGCGCATGTTTCCGGTGTGCTGTCGCTGGATGATGCCTGCACGCTGGTGGCGGCGCGTGGCCGTCTGATGCAGGAGCTGCCGGGCGGCGGTGCGATGGTGGCGGTGCAGGCGGCGGAGGACGAGGTCGCGCCGCTGCTGGTCGAGGGCGTGAGCATCGCCGCGATCAACGGGCCCTCGTCGGTGGTGATCGCGGGCGATGAGCCGACGGTGTTGGAGATCGCCGCGGGCTTCGAGTCGCAGGGCCGTAAGACCAAGCGCCTGACCGTCAGCCACGCCTTCCACTCGCCGCACATGGACGGCATGCTGGCCGACTTCCGCAAGATCGCGGAGGGGCTGACGTACGAAGCGCCGCGCATCCCGATCGTGTCCAACCTCACCGGCGCCGTGGTCTCGGACGAGGTGCGCACCGCGGACTTCTGGGTGCGGCACGTCCGCGAGGGAGTGCGCTTCCTCGACGGCGTGCGGGCGCTGGAGGCCGCGGGCGTGCGCACATACGTGGAGCTGGGTCCGGACGGTGTGCTGTCGGCGATGGCGCAGGAGTGCGTCACGGCCGAGGGCGCCGCCTTCGCACCGGCGCTGCGCGGCGGCCGTCCCGAGACGGAGACGCTGGCGGCCGCTGTGGCCGCGGCGCATGTGCGCGGCGTACCGGTGGACTGGCAGGCGTACTTCGCCGGGACCGGCGCCCGCCGCGTGGAGCTGCCCACCTATCCGTTCCAGCGCGAGTGGTACTGGCTCAACTCCGCTGCCGCACAGGCCGGTCCGGGCGACGCGGCCGGATTCGGACTGGGCGCCACGGACCACCCGCTGCTGGGCGCCGCGGTCGAACTGCCGGACGCCGAAGGGTTCGTGTTCACCGGCCGTCTCTCCCTCGACACCCACCCGTGGCTGGCCGACCACGCCGTGATGGACGCGGTGCTGCTGCCCGGCACGGCGTTCGTGGAAATGGCGCTGCGCGCCGGAGAGCAGGTCGGCTGCGAGCGCGTCGAGGAACTCACCCTGGAGGCGCCGCTGGTCCTGCCCGAGCAGGGCGGCGTCCAACTGAGGCTCTCCCTCGGTGCGGCCGACGAGTCCGGGCGGCGTTCGCTGGCCCTGCACTCCCGGGTGGAGCAGGACACGGACTGGCTGCGGCACGCCACGGGTGTGCTGGCCGAGGGTGCGTCGAAGGCGTCGTTCGACTTCGGTGTGTGGCCTCCGGCGGATGCTGAGCCGGTGGCCGTGGACGGGTTGTACGAGGGGCTGGCGGATGCCGGGTTCGCGTACGGTCCGGTGTTCCAGGGGCTGCGGGCGGCCTGGCGGCGTGGCGATGAGGTGTTCGCCGAGGTGGGTTTGCCGGAGGGTGTTGAGGATGCTGGATTTGGTCTGCATCCGGCGTTGCTGGACGCGGTGTTGCACGGTATCGGGCTCGGCGGCCTGGTCGAGGAGACCGGACAGGGACGGCTCCCGTTCTCCTGGTCGGGCGTCTCGCTGTACGCGGTGGGTGCCTCCACGGTCCGGGTGCGGCTGGCTTCGGCTGGGCGGGACGCCGTGGCGTTGCAGATCGCGGATGCGGCGGGCGCCGCGGTGGCGTCGGTGGACGCGTTGGCCCTGCGCTCGGTCTCGCCGGAGCAGTTGGGCGGTGGCCGCGATGGGGTGGCGGAGTCGCTGTTCCGGGTGGAGTGGGCGCCGGTCACCGTGGCTGAGGGCGGGCGGCCGGAGTGGGCGTTGGTCGGTGCCGGACAGGTGGCGTCGGTGACTTCGGTGCCGGGCACGGTGGTTGTGGACGATCTGACGCCTGCCGTCGATGTGCACGCTGCGGTTCATCAGGCTTTGGGCTTGGTGCGGTTGTGGCTGGAGGATGAGCGGTTCGCGGAAACGCGGCTGGTGTTCGTCACGCATGGGCCGGAGGATCTGGCGGGTGCGGCGGTGCGGGGTCTGGTGCGCTCGGCGCAGTCGGAGAACCCCGGTCGGTTCGGGCTGATCGACGGTGCGGAGGTCTCCCAGGAGTTGCTGGGCGCCGCGCTGGCGTGTGGTGAGCCGGAGGTCGCGGTGCGTGGCGGCCGGATCGAGGCGCCGAGGCTGGCGCGGGCTGTCGCCGATTCCGGTGAGGGGCTCTCGTTCGACGTCGACGGCACGGTGTTGATCACCGGTGCCAGTGGTGAGTTGGGTGGGGTGTTCGCCCGGCATCTGGTGGCTGAGCACGGTGTGCGGCATCTGCTGCTGGTCAGTCGCCGGGGTGCCCAGACAGAACTCACTGCGGAACTTGAGGAGTTGGGCGCGAACGTCACCTCGGCCGCATGTGATGTGGCCGACCGGGACGCGCTGGCCGAGGTGCTGGCAGCGATTCCGGCCGAGCATCCGCTGACCGCCGCGGTGCACGCCGCCGGTGTGCTGGACGACGGGGTGATGGGATCGCTGACCCCGGAGCGTGTCAGCAGCGTGCTGCGTCCGAAGGTGGATGCTGCGTGGAACCTTCACCGGCTCACCCAGGGTATGGATCTGTCGGCGTTTGTGTTGTTCTCCTCGGCTGCTGGTGTCTTCGGTGGTGCGGGTCAGGGCAACTACGCGGCGGCGAACAGTTTCCTGGACGCGCTGGCGGAGCACCGTAAGTCGCTGGGCCTGGCGGGCAGTTCGTTGGCGTGGGGTCTGTGGGCCACGGGTATGGCGGATTCGGCTGATGTCGAGCGGTTGAACCGTGGTGGTGTGGCCGCGCTGTCGGTGCAGGACGGTACAGCGCTGTTCGACGCGGCCGTACGCACCGACGAGGCGTTGCTGGTGCCGATGCGGCTGGACCTGGCCGGGCTGCGCGCCCAGGCGGCCAGTGGCATGCTGCCCCCGCTGCTGCGCGGCCTGGTACGTACCCCCACCCGCCGCGCCACCGCCAACGCATCGGCGACCGGCGGCGAGTCCACGCTGCTGGCCCGGCTGGCCGGACTGTCGGCGGCCGAGCAGGACGCCGTACTGCTGGAACTGGTCTGCACCCATGTCGCGGCCGTACTCGGCCACGCGGGATCCGAAGCGGTGGATCCGGCACGGTCGTTCAGCGAGGTCGGCTTCGACTCGCTGACCGCGGTCGAACTCCGTAACCGGCTGAACGCGGCCACCGGGGTCCGGCTACCGGCCACGCTGATCTTCGACTACCCGACGCCCACGGCACTGGTTCAGTTCCTGCGGGAAGAGATTCTCCAGGACGGTCTGGCAGCGGTGACACCGCTGCTCGCAGAGTTGGACAAGTTGGAAGCCTCTCTCGCGGTGGCGCTCCCCGACGATGACGGTCGGGAGCGGATCACCGCCCGCCTACAGGCCATGCTGGCCAAGTTGGGCGAGGCCCGCGGGCCGGAGGACAAGGCCGATGAGGTCGATGTCGCCGAGGAACTGGAGACGGCGACGGACGACGACCTCTTCGACTTCATCGGCAAAGAGTTCGGGATTTCCTGACGTGAACGGCTCGGCCTTTCTGGCTGCCGCGAGAGGGATGCACGTATGAACGAGGAAAAGCTCCGCTACTTTCTCAAGCGGGTGACTGCCGACCTCCATGAGACCCGGCGCCGTTTGCAGGAAGTCGAGTCGGGCGAGCAGGAGCCGATCGCCATCGTCGGGATGAGCTGCCGCTACCCGGGCGGCGTCCAGTCGCCCGAGGACCTGTGGCGGCTGGTCGCCGAAGGTGGGGACGCCGTCTCCGGCTTCCCCACCGACCGCGGCTGGGACATCGAGCGGCTCTTCGACGACGACCCCGACCAGCAGGGCACCAGCTACGTCAGCGAGGGCGGATTCCTCCACCAGGCCAACCAGTTCGACCCGGCCTTCTTCGGGATCAGCCCGCGCGAGGCGCTGGCGATGGACCCGCAGCAGCGGCTGCTGCTGGAGACCACCTGGGAGGTCTTCGAGCGGGCTGGTATCGACCCCTCGTCGGTGCGCGGCAGCCGAACCGGTGTGTTCGCGGGCGTGATGTACCACGACTACACCTCGCGGCTGCGCGCCGTCCCCGAGGGCGTCGAGGGCTATCTGGGCACCGGTGGCTCCAGCAGCATCGCCTCGGGCCGGGTGTCGTACACCTTCGGCCTCGAAGGCCCGGCGGTCACCGTGGACACGGCCTGCTCCTCGTCCCTGGTCACGCTGCACCTGGCCATCCAGGCGCTGCGCAACGGCGAGTGCTCGCTGGCGCTGGCCGGTGGCGTCACCGTGATGCCGACTCCCGGTACGTTCACCGAGTTCAGCCGTCAGCGCGGGCTGTCGTTCGACGGCCGCTGCAAGTCGTTCGCCGCCGCGGCCGATGGCACGGGCTGGGGTGAGGGCGTGGGCATGCTGCTGGTGGAGCGGTTGTCGGACGCGCGGAAGAACGGGCATCCGGTGCTGGCGGTCGTGCGCGGTAGTGCGGTCAACCAGGATGGTGCGAGCAATGGGTTGACGGCGCCGAATGGTCCGTCGCAGCAGCGGGTGATTCGGCAGGCGTTGGCGAACGCCCGGTTGACCGCGGCCGATGTGGATGTGGTGGAGGCGCACGGCACGGGCACCACGTTGGGTGATCCGATCGAGGCGCAGGCGCTGCTGGCCACCTACGGCAGGGAACGGCCGGACGGCCAGCCGTTGTGGCTGGGCTCCATCAAGTCCAACATGGGCCACACGCAGGCCGCCGCCGGTGTTGCCGGGATCATCAAGATGGTTATGGCGATGCGGCACGGTGTGCTGCCGAAGACCCTGCACGTGGACCAGCCGACGCCGCATGTCGACTGGTCGCAGGGTGCGGTCGAGCTGTTGACCGAGGCGCGGGAGTGGCCGCGCACCGGCCAGCCGCGTCGGGCCGCTGTTTCCTCATTCGGCATCAGCGGCACCAACGCCCACGTGATCATCGAGCAAGCACCGCAACTGGAGACGGAAGAGACACCGCAGGAGCCACGCGCGCTTCCGGTACTGCCCTGGACGCTGTCCGCGAAGTCGGCCGATGCGCTGCGCGCCCAGGCCGAGCGCCTGCTGACCCATCTGACCGCGCACCCGGAGCTCGGCGCGGTTGACGCCGCCTACTCGCTGGCGGTGACGCGGTCCGCGCTTGAGCACCGCGCGGCCGTCATCGGCAGCGACCGCGATTCCCTACTCGACCGGCTCACCAAGCTCGCGGCCGATGAGTTGCCCGCCGGGGTGGTACGGGGCAGGGCGGACGGCCGGGGCAAGGTAGCGTTCCTGTTCACCGGTCAGGGCAGCCAGCGGCCGGGGATGGGACGGGAGCTCCACCAGGCGTATCCCGTCTTCGCGCGGGCGCTGGACGAGGTGCTCCAGCACTTCGAACTCCCGCTGAAGGATGTGCTGTTCGGCTCGGACGGCGGTGCGCTGGACCAGACGGCCTACACCCAGCCCGCGCTGTTCGCCCTTGAGGTGGCGCTGTTCCGGTTGCTGGAGTCGTGGGGCCTGACGCCTGACTTCCTGGCCGGGCACTCGATCGGTGAGCTGGCCGCCGCGCATGTCTCCGGTGTGCTGTCGCTGGAGGACGCGTGCACGCTGGTGGCGGCGCGTGGTCGCCTGATGCAGGAACTGCCGGGCGGCGGTGCGATGGTGGCGGTGCAGGCGGCGGAGGATGAGGTCGCGCCGCTGCTGGGCGAGGGCGTGAGCATCGCCGCGATCAACGGTCCCATGTCGGTTGTCGTCGCGGGTGACGAGGCCAAGGTCCTGGAGATCGCTTCCGGTTTTGATTCGCAGGGCCGTAAGACCAAGCGCCTGACCGTCAGCCACGCCTTCCACTCCGCCCATATGGACGGCATGCTGGCCGACTTCCGCAAGGTTGCCGAAGGCCTCACGTTCGATGCCCCCCGCATCCCCATCGTCTCCGCCCTCACCGGCGAGCTGGTCACCGCCGAAGACATCCGCCTGCCCGACTACTGGGTACGCCACGTCCGCGAGTCCGTGCGGTTC
This sequence comes from Streptantibioticus rubrisoli, assembly GCF_024436055.1. Taxonomy (GTDB): domain Bacteria; phylum Actinomycetota; class Actinomycetes; order Streptomycetales; family Streptomycetaceae; genus Streptantibioticus_A; species Streptantibioticus_A rubrisoli. The sequence continues at coordinate 63,427 of NZ_JANFNH010000013.1, forward strand.
CTCGACGGTGTAAGGGCGTTGGAAGCCCAGAACGTCAGCACGTTCATCGAGCTCGGCCCGGACGGCGTGCTGTCCGCCATGGCGCAGGACTGCGTCACGGACACCGACGGCAAGGCGTTCCTCCCCGTGCTGCGCGACGGCCGCTCCGAGGCCGAGGCCGTGAACGCCGCCGTGGCCGAAGCGCATGTGCGCGGGGTGGCCGTCGACTGGGCCGGATACTTCGACGGTACCGGCGCGGTTCGGGTGGACCTGCCCACCTATGCCTTCCAGCACCAGCACTACTGGCTGGACGCGGGCACCGCCTTCGGCGATGTGACGTCGGCCGGTCTGCGCTCGGCGGAGCATCCGCTGCTGGGCGCCGCGGTCTCGCTGGCCGACGCCGAAGGGTTCCTGTTCACCGGCCGCCTGTCGCTTGACACGCATCCGTGGCTGGCCGACCACGCCGTGCTGGGGGCGGTACTGCTGCCCGGCACGGCGTTCGTGGAACTCGCCGTGCGCGCCGGAGACCAGGTCGGCTGCGACCTGGTGGAGGAACTGACCCTGGAAGCACCGCTGGTGCTGCCCGTACAGGGTGGCGTCCAACTACAGATCACGATGGGCGCCCCGGACGAGACGGGTCGTCGTTCGATCACCTTCCACTCCCGCGCGGACCACGCCCCCGAAGAGGAACCGTGGCTGCGGCACGCCACGGGTGTGCTGGCCGAGGGTGCGTCGAAGGCGTCGTTCGACTTCGGTGTGTGGCCTCCGGCGGATGCTGAGCCGGTGGCTGTGGACGGGTTGTACGAGGGGCTGGCGGATGCCGGGTTCGCGTACGGTCCGGTGTTCCAGGGGCTGCGGGCGGCCTGGCGGCGTGGCGATGAGGTGTTCGCCGAGGTGGGTTTGCCGGAGGGTGCCGAGGATGCTGGATTTGGTCTGCATCCGGCGTTGCTGGACGCGGTGTTGCACGGTATCGGGCTCGGCGGCCTGGTCGAGGAGACCGGACAGGGACGGCTCCCGTTCTCCTGGTCGGGTGTGACCCTGCACGCCGTCGGCGCGTCGGCGCTACGGGTGCGGCTGGCCCCGGCTGGGCGGGACGCGGTGGCGTTGCAGATCGCGGATGCGGCGGGCGCCGCGGTGGCGTCGGTGGACGCGTTGGCCTTGCGGTCGGTCTCGCCGGCGCAGTTGGGCGGTGGCCGCGATGGGGTGGCGGAGTCGCTGTTCCGGGTGGAGTGGGCCGAACTGGCGGTTCCGGGGGACGCCGAGCGGCCGTCGTACACGGTCGTAGGCGACGGGGGCCTGGCTGCGCTGGCGACCCCACTGCCGGACAACGTGGTGGTGGACGCCTCGCCAGAACCGATGGCCTCCGTCGCGGGTGTCCACGCGATGACGCAGCGGGCTTTGGCACTGCTCCAGGAGTGGCTGGCGGACGAGCAATACGCCGCGTCGCGACTGGTGTTCGTCACGCACGGCCCGGAGGACCTGGCGGGGGCGGCGGTACGGGGTCTGGTGCGCTCGGCGCAGTCGGAGAACCCGGGGCGGTTCGTCCTGGTGGACCTCGACGTGCCGGAACTCGATCCGGCGCTGCTCACCTTGCCGGAGCAGGAGTTGGCCGTCCGTGGCGGCCGCGTGCTGGCGCCGAGGTTGGCGCGGGCCACCGTCGGGGGTGACGAGCCGTCGTTCGATGTGAACGGCACGGTGTTGGTCACCGGTGCCAGTGGTGAGTTGGGTGGTGTGTTTGCCCGGCACCTGGTGGCTGAGCGTGGGGTGCGGCATCTGTTGTTGGTGTCGCGTCGCGGGGCGGATGCCGCAGGCGCCTCGGAGCTCGCCGCTGAGCTCGCGGGTTTGGGTGCGCGGGTGTCGTGGGCGGCGTGTGATGTGGCCGACCGGGACGCGCTGGCCGGAGTGTTGGCCGCGGTTCCGGCGGAGCATCCGCTGACTGCCGTGATTCACACCGCTGGTGTGCTGGACGACGGTGTGATCGACTCGCTGACCCCTGAGCGGGTCTCCAGGGTGTTGCGTCCGAAGGTGGATGGGGCCTGGAACCTGCATGAGCTGACCCAGGGTATGGGTCTGTCGGCGTTCGTGTTGTTCTCCTCGGCCGCTGGTGTCTTCGGTGGTGCGGGTCAGGGCAACTACGCGGCGGCGAACAGTTTCCTGGACGCGCTGGCGGAGCACCGTAAGTCGCTGGGCCTGGCGGGCAGTTCGTTGGCGTGGGGTCTGTGGGCCACGGGTATGGCGGATTCGGCTGATGTCGAGCGGTTGAACCGTGGTGGTGTGGCCGCGCTGTCGGTGCAGGACGGTACAGCGCTGTTCGACGCGGCCGTACGCACCGACGAGGCGTTGCTGGTGCCGATGCGGCTGGACCTGGCCGGGCTGCGCGCCCAGGCGGCCAGTGGCATGCTGCCCCCGCTGCTGCGCGGCCTGGTACGTACCCCCACCCGCCGCGCCACCGCCAACGCGGCCGCGCCCACCGGGGCGCTGGCACAACGTCTCGCCGGGCTGTCCGAGGCCGAACGCGACCGTGCCGTACTGGAGTTGGTCCGTGCGCAGGTGGCCGCCGTACTCGGCCTGGCCGGGGCGGAAGCGGTCGAACCGCTGCGTGCCTTCAACGAGGTCGGCTTCGACTCGCTGACCGCCCTGGAACTACGCAACCGGCTGAACGCGGCCACCGGGGCCCGGCTGCCCGCCACCCTGATCTTCGACTACCCGACCCCGACCGCGCTGGCCGACTACCTGGCCACCGAGTTCCTCGGCGCCCGTGCGGGCACCGCCACCCCGGCCGTCACGGCGGCGTCGGCGGCGGATGACGAGCCGATCGCGATCGTGGCGATGAGCTGCCGCTTCCCCGGCGGGGTGAAGTCACCAGAAGACCTTTGGCAACTGGTCACCGAAGGCAGGGACGCGATATCCGGACTGCCGACAGACCGCGGCTGGGACGTGGCAGGGCTGTTCGACCCGGACCCTGACCGGCCCGGCACCAGTTACACCCGCGATGGCGGATTCCTGCACGACGCACACCACTTCGACCCGGTCTTCTTCGGCATCAGCCCCCGCGAGGCGCTGGCCACCGACCCTCAGCAGCGGCTGCTGCTGGAGACCACCTGGGAGGCGTTCGAGCGGGCCGGTATCGACCCCTCGTCGGTGCGCGGCAGCCGTACCGGTGTCTTCGCGGGCGTGATGTACAACGACTACGGCACCCTGCTGCACCGCGCTCCCGACGGCCTTGAGGGCTACATGGGCACCGCCAGCTCCGGCAGCGTGGTGTCGGGCCGGGTGTCGTACACGTTCGGGCTTGAAGGCCCGGCGGTCACCGTTGACACGGCCTGCTCGTCGTCCCTGGTCACGCTGCATCTGGCGGTGCAGGCGCTGCGCAACGGCGAGTGCTCGCTGGCGCTGGCTGGTGGCGTCACGGTGATGGCGACGCCGGGTACTTTCGTCGCGTTCAGCCGCCAGCGCGGTCTGGCGGCGGACGGCCGCTGCAAGCCGTTCGCCGCGGGTGCGGACGGTACGGCGTGGGGTGAGGGCGTGGGCATGCTGCTGGTGGAGCGGTTGTCGGACGCGCGGAGGAACGGGCATCCGGTGCTGGCGGTCGTGCGCGGTAGTGCGGTCAACCAGGATGGTGCGAGCAATGGGTTGACGGCGCCGAATGGTCCGTCGCAGCAGCGGGTGATTCGGCAGGCGTTGGCGAACGCCCGGTTGACCGCGGCCGATGTGGATGTGGTGGAGGCGCACGGTACGGGCACCACGTTGGGTGATCCGATCGAGGCGCAGGCGCTGCTGGCCACCTACGGGCGCGAACACGGCGATGACCAGCCGTTGTGGCTGGGGTCCATCAAGTCCAACTTCGGTCATACGCAGGCCGCCGCCGGTGTTGCCGGGATCATCAAGATGGTTATGGCGATGCGGCACGGTGTGCTGCCGAAGACCCTGCACGTGGACCAGCCGACGCCGCATGTCGACTGGTCGGCGGGTGCGGTGGAGTTGCTGACCGAGGCGCGTCAGTGGCCGCGGACCGGGCGCCCGCGTCGGGCGGCCGTCTCCTCGTTCGGCATCAGCGGCACCAACGCCCACACGATCATCGAGCAGGCACCGACCGTTGACGCCGACCAGCCGGATCAGGCTCCGGCCACGCCGAAGACGCTGCCCTGGGTGCTGTCGGCCAGGACCGCCGAAGCGTTGCGCGCGCAGGCGGAGCGGCTCCGTGCGCACGTCGCCGCCGACCCGACGCTGAACCCGGCGGACGTTGGCCTCTCACTGGCCACCGGACGTGCCGCGTTCGAGCACCGCGCGGTGGTGGTGGCGGGGGAGCGGGACGGCTTCCTCACCGGCCTGACTGCGCTGGCCGAGGGGCGCGATGCGGCCGGGGTCATCGAGGGCACCCCGGGCGGCGGGAAGTTGGCGTTCCTGTTCACCGGGCAAGGCAGCCAGCGACTGGGAATGGGACGGGAGCTGTATGAGACCTGTCCTGTCTTCGCCCGGGCGCTGGACGAGGTGTGTGAGCGGTTTGATGTGCCGCTGCGGGATGTGATCTTCGGCGCTGATGGTGGCCTGCTGGATCAGACCGCCTACACCCAGCCCGCGTTGTTCGCCGTTGAGGTGGCGTTGTTCCGGCTCGTTGAGTCGTGGGGGCTGACGCCTGACTTCCTGGCCGGGCACTCGATCGGTGAGTTGGTGGCGGCGCATGTTTCCGGTGTGCTGTCGCTGGATGATGCCTGCACGCTGGTGGCGGCGCGTGGCCGTCTGATGCAGGAACTGCCGGGCGGCGGTGCAATGGTGGCGCTCCAAGCGGCGGAGGATGAGGTCGCGCCGCTGCTGGTTGACGGCGTGAGCATCGCCGCGATCAACGGGCCTTCGTCTGTTGTGATCTCCGGTGATGAGGCCTCGGTTCTGGAGATCGCCGCGGGCTTGGAGGCGCAGGAACGTAAGACCAAGCGGCTGACCGTCAGCCACGCGTTCCACTCGCCGCACATGGACGGCATGCTGGACGCGTTCCGCGAGGTTGCCGAAGGCCTCACCTACCACGCCTGCCGCATCCCCATCGTCTCCACCCTCACCGGCGAGCTGGTCACCGCCGAGGAGGTCATGGAGCCCGAGCACTGGGTGCGCCACGCCCGCGAGGCCGTCCGCTTCCTCGACGCCGTCCAGGCCCTGGAAGCGCGGAACGTCACCACGTACCTCGAACTCGGCCCCGATGGTGTGCTGTCGGCGATGGCGCAGGAGTGCGTGACGTCGGACGCCGCGGCCTTCGCCCCCGCGCTTCGTGGCGGACGCCCTGAGGCGGAAACGCTGGCCCTCGCCCTGGGCCGGGCCCATGTGCGCGGCGCGACAGTGGACTGGAACGTGTACTTCGCGGGCGCCCGCCGCGTGGATCTCCCCACGTACGCCTTCCAGCACCAGCGGTACTGGATCGACGTGCCCCTGACGGCGGTGGGCGATGTCGGCTCCATCGGCCTGGGCGACGCCGACCACCCGCTGCTGGGTGCGGCGGTGGAGCTGCCGGAGTCCGACGGCTGTGTCCTCACCGGACGGCTGGGACTGCGCACCCACCCGTGGCTGGCCGATCACGCGGTGTCCGGAACGGTGTTGCTGCCCGGTACGGCGTTCGTGGAGATGGCGATCAGGGCCGGGGACCAGGTCGGCTGCGACGTGCTGGAGGAACTCACCCTTGAGGCGCCGCTGATCCTGTCCGAGGACGCGGCGGTTCAACTGCGGCTCTGGGTCGCGGAGTCCGACGAGTCCGGCAGGCGCCAGCTGGCCCTGCACTCGCGGCCCGAGGACGCCCCGGCCGACGCGCCGTGGCTCCGGCACGCCAGCGGTGTGCTGGCCTCGGGTTCGGCTCGTACGGCGGACGACCTCGCCGCCTGGCCTCCGGCTGACGCACAGCCGCTGGACGTGGCCGGTCTCTACGACCGGTTCGCCGAAGGCGGCTTCGGATACGGCCCGGCGTTCCAGGGGCTGCGGGCGGCGTGGCGGCGCGGTGAGGAGGTCTTCGCCGAGCTGCGGCTGCCGCAGGAGCAGCATGCCGACGCCGCCCGGTTCGGTCTGCACCCGGCGCTGCTCGACTCCGCGCTGCACGGTCTGGCGCTGGGCGCCTTCACCGGCGAGGCCGCGGGGATCCGGCTGCCGTTCTCCTGGACCGGTGTCACCCTGCACGCCAGCGGAGCCGCCGCGCTGCGGGTGCGGATCGCGCCGGGGGCGGACGGTTCGGTGTCGCTGACGGCGGCGGACGAGACGGGCGAGCCGGTCGCCTCGGTCGAGTCGCTGGTGCTGCGCCGGATGGACCCGGCCCAACTCGGCGCGTCCCCGGCGCGGTTCCACGAATCGCTGTTCCGGGTGGAGTGGACGGCCGTTCCGGTGGCCCAGGACGCGGCCGCCGTCCGGCGTTGGGCCGTGGTCGGCGCCGATCACGGCGGGCTGGCGGCCGTGCTGGAGACGGCCGGTGCCGTGGTCGACGGCTACGCCGATCTGGCGGCGCTGGCCGGTGTGGTGCGGGCGGGCAAGCCGCTGCCGGACGTGGTGCTCGCGCCCTGCGCCCCGGCCGAGTCCGCCCGACGGGCCACCCACGACGCGCTGGGCCTCGTGCAGGGCTGGCTGGCGGAGGAGTGCTTCGAGGGCTCCCGGCTGGTGTTCGTCACCCGCAACGCGGTGGCGGGCGTGCCGGATCTGGCGCACGCGCCGGTGTGGGGCCTGCTGCGCTCCGCCCAGACGGAGAACCCGGGGGCCTTCGGCCTACTGGACGTGGACGGCCAGGACCTCCCCTACGCCCTGCTGTCGGCCGCCGTGTCGGGCGGCGAGGAGCAACTGGCGGTGCGCGAGGGCGCGTTGTACGCGCCGCGCCTGGCCAGGGTTCCGGTCGCCGCCGAGCCGGGCCGGGCGTCGTTCGACCCGGACGGCACGGTGCTGGTCACCGGTGCCACCGGTGCGCTCGGCGGACTGGTCGCCCGGCACCTGGTGACCGAGCACGGCGTACGGCATCTGCTGCTGACCAGCCGCCGTGGCTCCCAGGCCGATGGCGCCGCGGAACTGAGCGCCGAGCTGGCCGAGTTGGGCGCACAGGTCACCTGGGCGGCCTGTGACGCGGCGGACCGGGAGGCGCTGGCCGGTGTGCTGGGGGCGATCCCGGCCGCGCATCCGCTGAACGCCGTGGTCCACACCGCCGGAGTGCTCGACGACGGGCTGATCCCGTCGCTGACCGGCGACCGGATCGACACGGTGTTCCGCCCGAAGGTGGACGCGGCGACCAATCTGCACGAGCTGACCCGGGACCTGGACCTGACCGCCTTCGTGCTGTTCTCGTCCGCCGCTGGCACCTTCGGCACCCCCGGTCAGGGCAACTACGCGGCGGCCAACGCCTTCCTGGACGCGCTGGCCGAGCGGCGCCGGGCCGAGGGCCTGCCCGCGGTCTCGCTCGCCTGGGGCCTGTGGGCGCAACGCAGCGCGATGACCGGCGAGTTGGCCGACGCGGATGTGCGCCGGATGGCCAGGGGCGGTCTGCTGCCACTGCCGACCGAGCGCGGCCTGGCGCTGTTCGACACCGCCTGCGGGCAGACCGAGGACGCCGTGCTGGTGCCGGTGAACCTGGACACCCGGCAGTTGCAGGCCGCCGACGCGTTGCCCGGACTGTTCCGCGGGCTGGTGCGCGGTGCCGCACGGCGCGCCGCCCGGTCCGGGCAGACCGCACAGGCGGAGGCGGGCACCTGGCTGCGGCGGCTGGCCGGGCTGGGCGAGACCGAGCAGGAGAGTGTGCTGTTGGGGCTGGTGCGCGAGCAGGTCGCCGTCGTGCTGGGCTACGCCTCGCCGGACGAGGTGAGCGCGGAGCGGGAGTTCCTGGAACTGGGCGTGGACTCGCTGACCGCGGTCGAGCTGCGCAACCGGCTGGGCGCGGCCACCGGGCTGCGGCTGCCGCCGACGCTGCTGTTCGACCACCCGACGCCGACGCTCACCGCCCAGCGGCTGCGCGCCGAACTGGCCGGTGCGGCACCGGAGGCCGAACGACCCGCGGACGATGAGCCGACCGGCGGGGTGTTCGGTCAGATGCTGCGGCAGGCCGGTGAACTGGGTAGGTCCGGTGAGTTCATGGGGCTGTTGATGGAGGCGTCCCGGTTCCGTCCGTCGTTCGCGTCGGCGGCCGAGCTGCGCAGGGCGCCGAGCCTGGTGCGGCTGTCCTCCGGTGAACGGCAGCCGGGTCTGGTCTGCTTCTCCTCGATCCTGTCGATCTCCGGACCGCACCAGTACGCCCGGTTCGCCGCGGGCTTCCGGGGCCGCCGGGACGTGTGGGCGCTGGGCGCGCCCGGCTTCCTCGCCGGTGAGCAGTTGCCGGCCAGCAAGGAGGCGGTGATCGAGGCGCAGGCCCAGGCGGTGGTAGGGCACGCGGACGGCAGGCCGTTCGTGCTGCTCGGCCACTCCTCGGGCGGGATGCTGGCGCACGCAGTCGCCGCGCGGCTGGAGTCGGAGAGGGTGGCGCCGCAGGCGGTGGTGCTGATCGACATCTACTCGCACGACGACGACGCGATCGTGGGCATCCAGCCGGGCCTGGCCGAGGGGATGAACGAGCGACAGGAAAGCTATGTGCCGGTCGATGACACTCGGCTGCTGGCGATGGGCGGCTACTTCCGGCTGTTCGGCGACTGGAAGCCGCAGCCGATCAGCACTCCCACGCTGCTGCTGCGGGCCGGGGAGCGGCTGTTCGACTGGTCCAGGGACGGTGACTGGCGGTCCTACTGGGACCTGGAGCACACCGCCGTGGACGTGCCCGGCAACCACTTCACGATGATGGAGCGGCACGCCGAGACCACCGCGCGGGCGGTGGACGACTGGCTGGCCGGGCGCTGACGGCACGCCGAAGGGCCGGGCTCCGGTGGGAGCCCGGCCCTTCGGCGTTGGTCTCGGCTACCTGGCGCGTGAGCGGTCGCGTTCCCGTTCGCGGGAGCGCTTGGTCAGGCCGACCGCCACGACCTCGAAGTTGTCCTTGGTGCAGTCCAGCCGGTGGAAGAGGTTGTCGGGACCGGTGACGCACACCTTGGTCACCCCGGCGCCCTTCAACGTGGCCACCACGTCGGGCCAGTTGATCGGCCGGTCGAAGGTGTCCAGCATCATCGTCCGCATCTCGCTGGCGGAGTTGATGACCGTGCCGTCCTGGTCGGTGACCACCGGCAGCTTGGGGTCGGCCAGTTCGTACGCCGCGAACACCTCCTCGGCCTCACGACGCAGCGCGCGGAACGCGGGGGCGTGGACCGGGGGCCGCATGGAGTACATCGAGTAGCCACCGGCCCTGCTGATCGCCTGCTTGAGACCGTCGAGCTCCTTCTCCCGCACCGAGAGCATGTGGAAGCCGTTGTCGAGGTATCCGGAGAACTCGTACCACTCGCCGCGCTCGTCGAAGTCGGCCAGGATCTCCCGCAGCCGCTCCTCGGGGGTGCGCACGAACGAGTGGGTGATCACGTCGGTGTGCTCGCGGCGGAAGAAGTCCTCCTCCAGCAGGGCCAGTTCGGCGGTGAGCCGTACCACCTCGGCGAAGGACAGACTGCCGACGTAGGCTGCCGCCGCCTTCTGCCCGAAGCTCGGGCCGACGCAGAAGTCCGGGCTGATGCCCAAGGTCTCCTCGGCCTTGTCGGCCAGCGCCATCGAGTTGACCAGGAACGCCACCTGGCTGAACTCCGAGTAGTCCTCGGTGGCCTCCCGGAAGTTGTCGAAGACCGAGGTGCCCAGCGCCTCATCGGCTTCGGCCAGCCGACGCCGGGCGTACGGGTCGAGCATCAGGAACTTGCCCACCTCGGAGAATCGGGACGGTCCCATGCCGGGGAAGACTATGGCGGTACGGGCCTGTTCGGATGCGGTCATGATGTGGTGCGCCTTCTTGGTCGGTTGCGGTGTGTTCGGCACCGCCGGTCCGCGCCGCGGGGGCAAGCCCCCGCGGCTCCCTTAGTCCTGTGCCCTGCGGCGGAAGCCCCGGATGCCGATGAAGCCGTAGATCAAGGTGGCCGCGGCGATCGCGGCGATGCAGATCGGCAGCGGAATCGAGTGCGGTCCTGCCTTCGGTAGCAGCAGTCCGCGCATCGCCTCACTGACGTACGTCAGCGGGTTGAGGGTGCACAGGATCTGGAACCACCGGATGTGGGACAGGCTGGCCCACGGGAACTGGGTGGCCCCGGTGAACATGATGGGTGTCAGTGTCATCGCGAAGACGATGCTGATGTGCCGGGCGGGCGCCAGGGTGCCCAGCATCAGCCCGACCGCGCCGCCCACGATGCCGCCGAGCGAGATGATGCCGAGGGTCGCCGGGAGGGTGTGCAGCGGCCAGGAGACATGGTCGAGCAGCCCCAGACCGATCGGGATCATCACCAGCGAGCCGATCACTCCGCGCATCGCACCGAAGATGATCTTCTCGATCGCCACCAGCACCACCGGGATCGGCGCCAGCAGCCGGTCCTCGATCTCCTTGGTGTACGAGAAGTCGATGGCCAGCGGGAGCGCGGTGTTCTGCAGCGAGACCAGGAAGCTGTTGAGCGCCACCACACCGGGCAGCAGCACCTGTTGGAACTCCGGGTTGGTGTAGCCGAGGTTGCTCAGCACCTTGCCGAAGACGAACAGGATGAAGAACGGCTCCACCAGCACCTGGCCGAGGAACGGTGCGATCTCCCGGCCGGTGACGAAGATGTCCCGCCACAGGATGAAGTAGAACGTCCGCCAGCGGGTCGCCCGGCGCCGGTGCCGTCCGCTGCGGGACGGCTGCGGGGTGACGACGGTGGGCTCCGGCTCCTCGGCGGGCAGTGTCGGCGAGGCCGCGGAATCGGACGTGGAGGTGGGTGCGGTGGTCATCGCATCTCCCTACCGGTCAACTCGACGAAAACGTCTTCCAGGGTCGAATTGCCGACGCTCATGTCCTTGATTTCACAGTTCGCTTCGGCCAGTGCCTTGATGACGGTGGGCAGGATCACCGAGGAGGCGGCATCGGAGTAGACCTTCAACCGCACGTCCGCGGGCCCGGTTTCATGATGGAACTCGAATCCGTTCTCGCCGAACTCGGCGCCCGCGAGCGGATCCGTCTCCTCCTGTCGGACGATTTCGACGTTGGCCACCGAATCGATCCGCTTCAGCATTTGGATGACGCTGTCCGGGCCGGAATGCGGCGGCGTGATGGTCACGCTGACCGAGGTGTTGGAGAGCTTCTCCATCAGCGCCTGCGGAGTGTCCAGGGCCAGCAGCCTGCCGTGGTCGATGATTCCGACCCGGTCGCACAGTTTCTCGGCTTCGTCCATGTCGTGGGTGGTGATGACCACCGTCACGCCGCGGCTGCTGAGTTCGGCCACCCGCTCGCGCACGAAGAGCTGGGACTGCGGGTCGAGACCGGTTGCCGGTTCGTCCAGGAAGAGCACCCGGGGCCGGTGCATCAGCGCCCGGGCGATCATCACCCGCTGCGCCTGACCACCGGAGACCTCGTCGGAGCGGGCGTCGCCGTGGTCGGTGAGGCCGACGAACTCCAGGCTCTCGTCGGCCAGTCGGTTGCGCTCGGCGCGCGGCAGCCCGTGGTATCCGGCGTGGAACACCAGGTTCTGGCGGATCGTCAGGGAGCGGTCGAGGTTGTTGCGCTGCGGTACGACGGCGAATGACTGGCGGGCCACCGCGGGCTTGGCGACCACGTCGACGCCCTGTACGAACGCCTGCCCGCCGCTCGGCGCCACCCGGGTGGTGAGGATGCCGATGGTGGTGGTTTTTCCGGCTCCGTTCGGGCCAAGGAACCCGAAGACCTCACCGTGGTTCACGGTGAAGCTGAGGTTGTCCACGGCGGGATGTTCACGATCGGGATACTTTTTGACCAGCCCGTCGACTAGGACGGCATAATCCAGCGGACGTATTGTGTTCATTGACCCTGCGAATCAGGCTGGACGCGATAACGGCAGCACCGGCGTTCTGCCGCGAGGGTCGCACGTGCGGCGGGCTGCGTCGTTGTGCGCCGACGGATTGGGAAGCAATATGGTGCGTGCCATGTCTAGCACGGCTGCCCGCACCACGGGCCTACTGGGCCGTTAAGTTAGGGGTCGGTGCCGCTGGCTAGGGGTGCTTAGGGGGAAATTCCGGGTGTTGCGACTCCCCGGAATAACGCCCTAGCATCGCCGCGTGACCGCGTCGAAGGATTCTGCGCAAAATTTGGCGGCGGGGCATCCGCCGTACGACGCGCCTCGCGAATTCGCGTCCGCCGCACCAACGCCGCCGCCTTCCGCTCCCGCGTTCCGCTGGCTGGTGGTGGGCGCGGGCGGCACGCTGGGACGCGAGGTGACCGCCCGGCTGGCAGCCCGAGGCGCCGACATCGTGGCGCTGGGCCGTGACGGGCTGGACATCACCGATGCCCGCGCCGTCGAGCGTGCCGTCGCCGACCACCGCCCCCAGGCCGTGGTCAACTGCGCCGCGTGGACCGCCGTTGACGACGCGGAGGCCCAGGAGGCCGCCGCCGCGCGGATCAACGCCGACGGCCCGCGCAACCTGGCCCGCGCCTGCGCCGCCTCCGGCGCCCGGCTGCTGCACGTCTCCACCGACTACGTCTTCGGCGGCGCCCCAGAGGACTTCGGCACCCCCTACGGCGAACTGGCCACGCCCGCACCGCACACCGCGTACGGGCGCACCAAACTCGCTGGCGAGCGGGCGGCGTTGGCCGAACTCCCGCACGCCACCACCGTGGTGCGCACCGCCTGGCTGTACGGCAGATCCGCCTCCGGCACCGCGACCACCGGCTTCGTCGGCACCATGGCCCGGATCGCGCGGCACGAGGAGCGCACCGTGGACGTGGTGGACGACCAGCACGGCCAGCCCACCTGGGCGGGCGATCTCGCCGACCGGTTGGTCGCGCTCGGCGGGCTGCCGCTGGAGCGGTCCACCGGGATCTTCCACGGCACCGGCGGCGGCCACACCACCTGGTACGCGCTGGCCCGTGCGGTGTTCCAGCTGGTGGGCGCGGACCCCGAGCGGGTGCGGCGGATCGACAGCGGCCAACTGGTGCGCGCGGCGCGCCGCCCGGCGTGGAGCGTGCTGGGCCACGACGGGTGGGCGAAGGCGGGCCTGCCCCCCTTGCGGCACTGGCGCGCGGCGCTCACCGAAGCGCTCACCGATGCGGCCGCGGACCCCAAGACCCCGGTAGCGGAGGCGCGTTGAGCCATGAAACCCCTGTCCATCGACGGCGCCTGGGTGTACCAGCCGCGGCAGTTCGACGATGACCGCGGCACCTTCCTGGAGTGGTTCCAGGGCCAGCGGTTCCGGGAGGCGACCGGCCGTCGGCTGGACCTCGCGCAGGCCAACTGCTCGGTGTCCCACCGCGGGGTGCTGCGCGGGGTGCACTTCGCCGACGTACCGCCCAGCCAGGCCAAGTACGTCACCTGTGTGCGCGGCGCGGTTCGCGACGTGGTGGTGGACGTGCGGACCGGCTCGCCGACGTTCGGCGAGTGGGAGGCGGTGGAGCTCAACGACTGCGAACGCAACGTGGTGTTCCTGTCCGAGGGACTCGGCCACGCCTTCCAGGCACTGACCGACGAGGCGACCGTCGTCTACCTGTGCTCGGCCGGATACAACCCGGGCCGTGAGCACGGCATCAACCCACTCGACCCGGACCTGGGCATCGAGTGGCTGGACGGTGTGGATCCCGTCCTGTCGCCCAAGGACGCCGCCGCCCCGAGCCTGGCAGCGGCCCAGGCGGCCGGTGTGCTGCCGTCCTACCAGGAGTGCCGGGCGTTCTGGCACTCCCTCGCGTCCGCCACCGGCGCGGCCAGCGAGAGCACCGAGCCGATCGAGGAGACCCCGTGAAGGCGCTCGTCCTGTCCGGGGGTTCGGGGACCCGGCTGCGTCCCCTGACCCACACCTCGGCGAAGCAACTCGTCCCGGTGGCCAACAAGCCCATCCTGTTCTACGTGCTCGAAGGCATCGCCGAGGCGGGCGTCACCGAGGTGGGCATCATCGTGGGCGACACCGCGCCGGAGATCCAGGCCGCGGTCGGCGACGGCTCGGCCTTCGGCCTTTCGGTCGCCTACATCCCGCAGGAGCGGCCGCTGGGCCTGGCGCACGCGGTGCGCATCGCGCGGGACTGGCTCGGCGACGATGACTTTGTCATGTACCTGGGTGACAACTTCCTGGTCGGCGGTATCACCGACCAGCTGGCGGACTTCCGCAGCACCGCGCCCGACGCCCAGATCATGCTCACCCGGGTCAGCGACCCGTCCGCCTTCGGCGTCGCAGAACTCGACGGTGCGGGGCGGGTGATCGGCCTGGAGGAGAAGCCGGAGTTCCCCAAGAGTGACCTGGCGCTGGTCGGGGTCTACTTCTTCACCCCCGCCATCCACGACGCCGTGGCCGCCATCTCCCCGTCCGCACGCGGCGAGTTGGAGATCACCGACGCCATCCAGTGGCTGATCGACCATGACGCCAAGGTGCGTTCCTCGGTGGTCACCGGCTACTGGAAGGACACCGGCAACGCCACCGACATGCTGGAGGTCAACCGGACGGTGCTCGATCGGCTGGCCCCGCGCTGTGAGGGCACCGTGGACGAGGAGAGCGAACTCGTCGGCCGTGTCGTCGTCGAGCCGGGCGCCTCGGTGACCCGCTCCCGCATCGTCGGCCCGGCGGTCATCGGCCGCGGCACCCGCATAGACGGCTCCTACATCGGGCCGTTCACCTCGGTCGCCGACCACTGCACCATCGCCGACAGCGAGATCGAGTACTCGATCGTGCTCACCGGCGCCACGATCGACGGCGTCCGCCGGATCGAGGCGTCCATGATCGGCCGTGATGTGGCCGTCACGCCCGCCCCCCGTACCCCGCAAGCCCACCGCCTGATCCTCGGCGACCACAGCAAGGTGCAGATCCGCTCATGAAGCTCCTGATCACCGGCGCGGCCGGTTTCATCGGCTCCCACCTCGTGCGCACCATCCTCGGCCCGGACCGGCCGCTGGGCGACGGCGTGCGGGTCACCGTGCTGGACAAGCTCACCTACGCCGGCTGCCTGGAGAACCTCGCGCCGGCCCAGGACGCACCCGGCTACGCGTTCGTCCGCGGCGACATCACCGACGCCGCCCTGGTCGACCGACTGGTCGCCGAGCACGACGCGGTGATCCACCTGGCCGCCGAGTCGCATGTGGACCGCTCCATCGAGGCGGCACAGGACTTCGTGCACACCAACGTGCTCGGCACCAGCACCCTGTTGGACGCGGCGCTGCGGCACGGCACGGCGCCGTTCGTGCACGTGTCGACCGACGAGGTCTACGGCTCCGTCCCGTTCGGCTCGTCCACCGAGGACGACCCGCTGCGCCCCAACTCCCCGTACTCCGCGTCCAAGGCCGCCAGCGACCTGATCGCGCTGTCCTACCACCGCACCCACGGGCTGGACGTGCGGGTGACCCGCTGCTCCAACAACTACGGCCCGTACCAGTACCCGGAGAAGGCCATCCCGCTGTTCGTCAGCCGTCTGCTCAGCGGCCGGAACGTGCCGCTGTACGGCGACGGCGGCAACGTACGGGACTGGCTGCACGTCGACGACCACTGCAGAGGCCTGCTCGCGGTGCTCACCGCGGGTAGACCCGGCGAGATCTACAACATCGGCGGCGGCACCGAGCTGACCAACAAGCAGCTCACCGAGGTGCTGTTGGAGGCGTGCGGGGCGGACTGGGACCGGGTGGACCTGGTCGCCGACCGCAAGGGGCACGACCGCCGGTACAGCGTCGACTGGACCAAGATCCGTGACGAGCTGGGGTACCGGCCGGTCCATGACTTCCGCCTGGGCATCGCCGAGACGGTGGAGTGGTACCGCAAGAACCACAAGGTGTGGACCCCCCTCAGGCAGGGGCCGCCGACCACATGACGGAAGAGACCACGCCCGATGACATCGGCCTGATCAGGATCCTGCAACCGGCGACCCCGAGCAGCTTCCGCCTCGTGTGCTTCCCGGGTTTCGTCAACTCCACCGCCTACTACCTGGCGTTGGCCGAGCTGCTGCTGCCCACCGTGGAGGTACTGGTCGTCCAGTACCCGGGGGACGCGGGCGACCCCGACGACCTGTGCCACGGCGAGGGCGAACCGGTGCAGGACGACGAGGAGCTGGCGGACCGGATCTTCGAGGCGCTGGGCGACTGGACCGACCGCCGCCTGGCGTTCTTCGGCCACCGTGACGGCGCCTACCTCGCCTACCGGGTGGCCCAGCGGCTGGAGCGGGAGACCACCGCGCTGTTCATGACGCTGTTCGTCTCCGGCCGCAACGCCCCCGGGGTGCACGCTCCGCTCGGCCCGCCGACGCTGAGCTGCCGCATCGTCGCGCTCACCGGCAACCACGATCCGCGCACCACACCCGCGGGGGTACGGGCCTGGCGGCGGTGCACCAGCGGGCGGTTCGACCTTGAGGTCCTGCCCGGCGCACAGCGCTTCCTCGACAACAGCAAGCGCGAGGTGGTCAACCTCGTCCATGACCAACTCATGTCGATATCGATCGAGAACATCGAAAACATCGCCAATGTCAAGACAATTCAAGCCGAGTAGGACAAGGGAGCCTACGGATGACCGCGAGAATATTTGCAGTCGACTCGGTACAGACCCTCGATGACTTCGAGCGCGACGCGCTGCGCGTCGCCGCGGTGATCCGCGACGGCGGAGTCGGCACGGGCGACCGCGTCATGCTCAAGGCCGGGAACTCTGCCGCGTGGGTGTGCGTGCTGTACGCGCTGATGCACGTCGGTGCCTCGATCGTGCTGGTCGACCAGCAGGAGCACGTCGAGGAGACCCGGCGGATCGCACTGCGCACCGGCGTCAAGAAGACCTTCGTGGACGACGACGCGCCCATCGACGCCGAGGCCGACCCCGTCCACCTCTACGAACTGCTGGTCGCCGCCGCCGACCGCCCGGCCGACGCCGGGCAACTGTCGTTCGACGCCTGGGGCGAACTGCCGGACGGCCTGATCATGTGGACCTCGGGCTCCACCGGCACCCCCAAGGGGGTCGTCAAGTCCGGCGCCAAGTTCCTGCGCAACCTGGAGCGCAACGCCGCACAGGTCGGTCACCGCGGCGATGACGTACTGCTGCCGCTGCTGCCGTTCGCCCACCAGTACGGCCTGTCGATGGTGCTGATCGCCTGGCTCACCCGGTGCTCGCTGGTGATCGCCCCCTACCGGCGGCTGGACCACGCGCTGCGGATGGCCGGGCAGACCGGCACCACGGTGATCGACGCGACGCCCTCCAGCTACCGCAGCATCCTCAACCTGGTGACCCGCAAGCCAGCGCTGCGCGTCCATCTGGAGTCCACCCGGATGTTCTGCGTCGGCGCCGCGCCACTGGACGCGCCGCTGGTCGCCGCCTACACCGAGGAGTTCGGCCTGCCGCTGCTGGACAGCTACGGCAGCACCGAACTGGGCAACATCGCCTTCGCCACCCTGGACAACCCGGTCGCCACCGGCCGCCCCATGGAGGGCATCCGGGTCAGGATCGTGGACGAGGACGGCCGCCCGGTGCCCGCGGGAGAGGCGGGCGAGATCCAGGTCGACACCCCGGACGCGCTGGAGGGCCACCTCGCCGAGGACGGCACGCTCATCCCCGCCCCGACCGGCTGGCAGCCCACCGGTGACCTCGGCCACCTTGACGAGCACGGCAACCTGTTCGTCCTCGGCCGCAAGCTCGCCGTGCACCGCATGGGCTACACGCTCTACCCCGAGCTGATCGAGCGCAAGGTCGAGGCCGCGAAGTGCCCGGTACGCGTGGTGCCGCTGCCGGACGAACGGCGCGGGGCGCAGCTGGTGTTCTTCGTGGAGGACGAGCAGCGGCGGGACGCCGCGCACTGGCGGGAGGTGCTCGACGCACTGCTGCCCGCCTATGAGCGGCCCAACCGGGTCATCGTGCTCGACGCGTTTCCGCTCAACCGCAACGGCAAGCCGGACAAGCGCCGGTTGGAGGCCCTCGCACAGGAATAGCGGCCATGCGAAGGGGCGGGGTTGACGGAAACCGATCCGCCAACCCCCCTTTCGTTATTGGGCCTTAGGTGTATTCGGCTCAGACGTAGGGGAGTTCCACCGGCGCCAGTTCATGGAACAGATCGCCCGGCCCCGGATTGTGCGGATGCGTACCACCGCCAAGGTGGTTGACCACCCCCCACACCGCGTTCAACGCGGTCGTCACCGCTCCCTCGGCGAAACCGGCCGTCCAGGAGACGTCATCACCACACAGGAAGAAACCGCGGTGCTGCGGGTCCACCGTGTCCTGCATGAACTGGGTGAACAGCCGCCGCTGGTAACGGTACTGGCCGGGCAGGTTCGACTTGAACGCGCCCATGAAGTGCGGTTCCGTCTCCCAGGTGATGGTGATCGGGTCGCCGATGATGTGTGAACGGATGTCGACGTTCGGATGGATCGCCGTCAGACCGGTCAGCAGCGCCTCAAGCCGCTCGGCCGCGGAAAGCGTGGCGTACTTCAGCGAATCGTCGTTCCAGGTGTACGAAAGGCACATGACCGCGGGCCGATCCGGACCGTCCTCGAAGAGGTAGACACCGCGCGGCATCCGGTCGGTGAGCGTCATGCCCATCACATCGTGCCCGGTGTCCGGATCGGCATCCCGCCAGAAAGGCCGGTCGACCAGCACGAAAAGCTTTGACGACCCCATGTAGTGGGTGCGCTCCACCGCGGTCCAGTGCTCGGTGGGCAGAATCCGCGGATCGCAGTCGATGCGGTGCAGCAGCGTCCACACATGAGGGGTGAAGACGACCGCCGGATACTCCCGAACGGTGTCGTCCGCGTCCGTCACCGAAAAGCCGTCCGGGGTACGGCGGATCCGGGTGACGGCGGGCCGGGGAGCACCGCCATGCAGCGCGGCCAGTGAGGTCCCGGCGGGCCAGTGCGCCAGGTCGGCGGGGCTGTGCCGCCACAGTCCGCGCGGCACCTGCTGGCAGCCGCCGGCTATGCCCACCTGGTTGTCGTCCGCCTCGGTGAACACCACCCGCAGGATCTCCAGGAACGAGTTGGGGAAATCGGTGTCCCAACCGCCGGTGCCGAATCCCACCTGGCCGAAGATCTCCCGGTGCCGGAACGACTGGAACGTGGGGGAGGTGGCCAGGAAGCCGTAGAACGACTGGTCGTCGAACTCCATGACCAGCCGGTTCCACACCAGTTTCAGGGTTTCCACATCGCCGCGCCGCATCGCGTCACGCACCGTGGACAGTTCGGCCCGCTCCTGGAGCGCCTTGTCCCAGGCGTCGGCCACTTCCTGGTAGATCCCGGGCAACTCCTCGACCGAACGCGCGGTATGGCGGCGGCCATTGAGGTCGATGACCGTGCTGGGGGTGCTCGGTGCCAGCGGATTGGGAAACGGAAAGGTGCGCAGGCCCAGCAGGTCGATGTAGTGGAACAGCGACCGGGCGGACAGCGGAAAACGCATCGCGCCCATTTCGGCGACCCGTTCGGGGTCCTCGGGAAACGGCACGGAACGCATTCGGCCGCCCAACTGCTCGGCCTCGTAAAGCACCGGGCGCAGCCCGAGTCGCATCAGCTCGTAGGCGGCGGTGATACCCGCCATACCGCCGCCGACGACGGCGACCTCGGTTCCGGCCGTGCCCGGCGGCAGGCTGCCGAGCCCGGCCGGATGGCGTAGCCAGCTGTCGTACGAGAACGGAAAATCCGGCACGAGCATGAACTCACGCTATTTTCCGCCGCGTTGTGCGGCCAACCCCTACCGACCCTGGTTTCCGGTGGCGGTCGGGGTGGAATTCAGCGATTCCATCGCGGGCAGTGCGATGGCGGTGACGATCAGCCCCCGCCTGGCCGCCCAGCGGCCGGAGAACGCGTCCACCCACCGACCGGAGGAGTGGCGTGCCGGACGCAGCACCCGCGCGTCGAACGTACCGGAACTGCCCGAGACGTTGGTGGCCTCGGTGGCGAAGGCGAGCCGCGCGTCAGCGAAGTCGAGTTCGCTGCGCATCATCGGGTACCACGCCTTGTAGACGCACTCCTTGGCGCTGAACAGCAGCCGGTCCCGGTGCACCGAGCCGGGCGCCGCCGCCCGTACCCAGGACAACTCACTGGGCAGCGCGATCGACTCCACCACTCCGGCGCGCAGCGGGAGATCCGGTTCGGCGTCTATGCCGACGGTGGCCATGTCCGTCGCCCTGGCCAGCGCCGCCGCCCGGTAGCCGTCGCAGTGCGTCATGCTGCCGACGATCCCGTCCGGCCAGCGCGGCGCGTTGCGCACCCCCGGCAGCACCGGCGAGGGCGGCAGACCGAGCTCCGCCAACGCCCGCCGGGCACAGGACCGTACGGTGGTGAACTCCCGCCGCCTGCGCTCCACCGAGTTACCGAGCAACTCCCGTTCCTGCGGGAAGAGTTGGTCCTCGCCGCAGTCCTCGAACGCCTCGGCGCAGGCCACCGTCGCCGGGAGCAGTTCGCCTATCACGCGCCGTCCTCCTTGTCCTTGCCGTCCTCCGGGTACGGCAGGATCTGCCGCAGCAGCCCGCGCGGATGGCCGCGGCGCCGCCACTCGCGGGGATAGCCGATCGAGACCTCCTCGAACCGGATTCCGTCGTGCCAGGTCGTCCTGGGGATGTGCAGATGCCCGTAGACCATCACCGCGGTGTTGAACCGGCGGTGCCAGTCGGCGGTCAGCTCGGTGCCGCACCACTGGGCGAACTCCGGGTGCCACAGCACGTCCGTCGGCTCACGCACCAGCGGATAGTGGTTGACCAGCACCAGCGGCACCGAGGGATCGTGCGCCGCCAGCCGCCGCTCGGTCTCCCGCACCCGGGCCCGGCACCAGGCGTCGCGGCTCGGATACGGGTCCGGGTGCAGCAGGTACTCGTCGGTGCACACGATGCCCGCCTCGTGCGCCCGGGCCAGCGACTCCTCCTTCGTCGCGGTGCCGGGCACCCGGAAGGTGTAGTCGTACAGCAGGAACAGCGGCGCCACCGCCACCGGCCCCTGCGCTCCCCGCCACACCGGGTACTCGTCCTCCGGGGTGACCACACCCAGGCCGCGGCACAGTTCCACCAGGTGCCGGTAGCGCTGCTCACCGCGCAGTTGCCGCGGCTCCTCGCGCGGCGTCCACAGCTCATGGTTCCCCGGCGCCCAGATGACCTTCGCGAAACGGTCGGTGAGCAGCCTCAGCGCCCACTCGATGTCCTTCGTCAGCTCACCGACGTCCCCGGCGACGATCAGCCAGTCGTCGTCGCTCGTCGGGCGCAGCGACTCGGTGATGGGGCGGTTGTCCGGCATGCCGATGTGCAGGTCGCTGACGGCGAGCAGCCGTCCGTCGGGTCTGCCGGGTGTGGGGCCGGGCGCCGGGGTGTCAGGCGCTGTGTGCGACATCGCTGTCCAAACTGACCGGGAGGTCCTGGCGGTGACTTATGTTGATCTTGCGGTAGACGCGGGTGAGGTGCTGCTCAACCGTACTGATCGTGATGAACAGCTTGGCCGCGATCTCGCGGTTGGTGTAGCCGTACACGGCCAGCGAGGCGACCCGTCGCTCCGCGTCGGTGAGCGAGGCCACCGCTGCGCTGTCCGCCCGTCCGGCGCTCGCCGACTCCCCGGCCGCCTCCGACGAGCCGCCGCGCACCGAGGTGGGTTGCAGCGAACGGTACAACTCCTCGGCGCCGCAGCCCTCAGCCATCCGCCAGGCCCGGCGGACCAGCAGCCTGCCCTTGGCCACCTCGCCGAGCTGCTTGTGCGCCTGGCCCAGATCGGCCAGCGCCCGGGCCATCTCGTAGCAGTCGCCGCCCGACTGCAGCGCGGTGATCGCCTGGCCGAGCAGTTTGGGTCGCTCCGCGGGCGGCAGGGTCGAGGCCAGCAGCCGCCGTGCCATGCCGCGGATCCGCGGCTGCGACTCGGGGGCGCGCGCGAGCTGGTCCTTGGCCCACTCGGCGGCCTTGTCATGGTTGTCCAACGCCAGCCATGTCTCCGCCATGCCCAACCGCCATGGCGCCAGGGCTGCCGAGTCCATGCCCCAGGCGCGCATCCGCTCGCCGCAGGCCGCCAAGTCGGTCATCGCGGCGTGGTGGCGGCCGGTGGCCAACTGGTGGCGGCCGCGCGCGTACAGGTAGTGCGCGCCGTACCGGGTGGCGTACATCGCCTCCGGTACCGGGGACTCCAGCAGCTCAGCCGCGGTGTCGTGGTGGCCCATCGCGGTCCTGGCCTCGACCAGGGTGGCCAGCGGCATGCCGATGCCAACCCCCCAGCCGTTGGCCGGAAGCTGCTCCAGGGCCTGCTCGGCGCACTCGACCGCCTTGGTCAGATGCCCGCGGCGGTACGCGATCTGCGCCCGTACCGCGTTGAACATGGCCAGCCAGCTCGGCGCGTTACGGGCATCAGCCTCCGCCAGCAGCCGGTCGCACCACAACGTCGCCGGACCCAGCCGCTCCGTGTACACCAGCGCCAGCAGCGCCGTCTTGAGCACCTGCCGGGACAGATCGGTCAACCGCGTGCTGCGCAGGACCTGTTCGGCCTGCTCGGCCACGGCGTCCTCGGGCTCCTGGCGCAGCGCCGCCTGGAGCGCGCTGAGCGCCTTCAGCGGCATCGCCGCCGCGGTGGTGATGCGTCCGCTGTGCTCCTGGCCCGGCCATTCCTTGACCTTGCCCAGCGTCCCGGGGTACGTGGTGGTCAACAGCACTCGGGCGGCCTGTAGTTGGCTGCCCAGCTGGGCGTCGGGCTCCTTGGCCATCACCTCGTTGACCTGGCGGATCGCGGCTGCGGCATCGTCCATCTGGCCGTTCCACAGCATGCCGAGCGCCAACTGCAGCGTCTGGCTGGGCGGCAGCAGACCGGCCCGCGCGGGCGCAGCCAGCGACTGCAACTGCTGTGCCGACGCGGACGGCTTGACCCGCCAGAGGATCTCCGCCAGCTCCGCCCTGATCGCCAGCCGCTGCTGGTCGTCGGGGCAGCGCCGCTCGGCGGTCTGCAGACAGCGGGTGGCGAACGCGACCTCGTCGTCGGTGAGCGCCCAGCGCGCCGCCTCCCGCAGCACCTCCGGTACCCACTCCTCGTGGGGTGCGGGCGGCTCGTGGTCGATCAACTGGTGTGCGACGGCGGTCGGACTCGCGCCGTCCTCGTACAGCAACCGCGCGGCCCGCCAGCGCAGTTGGGCGGCCGACTCGGCGGGCAGGTCCTCCAGTACCGCCTCGCGCACCGCCTCGTGGCGGAACGCGGTGCCCGACGCGTTGAGGATGCCCGCTTCGGCGAGCGCGGCGATGGCCTGACGAGTGATCAGCTCCTCAAGCCCTACCAGGCCGCACAGCAGTGGTACCGCCTCGGCAGCGCCCAGCACCGCGATGCCCCGGGCGGTCGACACGCTGTCCTCGCCTGCGCGGTGTACGCAGGCCAGTGCGGCCTGCCGGAACATCTCGCCCGCCTTTGGCGTCAGCGCCGTCCGGCCGCCGGTGCCCGGGGCCGGGCGCGGGGTGTCGTCCAGATAGCCGTGCAGCAGCAGCGGGTTGCCACCGGTGGCCGCGTGGAAGGCGGGGGTGAGCCGGTCGGCGTCCACCGTGCCGAACACGTCGGCCAGCAGCCGGTTGACGCCCTGTTCGGACAGCGGACCGAGTCGTATGTTGCACCGGTCGAGCTGGTGGCGCAGCTCCCTGACCGCGGCGGGTGTGCCGCCGCTCCGGCCGCCGCAGGCGACCAGCAGCGCGGGCCGGTTGGCGGGTAGTCGGCGGACGGCGTACGCCAGGCAGGTCAGCGACTGCGGGTCGGCGAACTGCACGTCGTCGATGGCGATCAGCAGCGGTTGCTGGGCGGTGAGCTCCGCGAGGATGCGGTGGAACCCGCGCAGGATGGCCAGCGGTACCTGAGGGTCCGGTTCGCCCGGGTGTGGGCCGTGCTCGGACGGCAGTGGGAACAGCAGCGGTGGCAGGCCGTCGGCGAGTGGCGGCAGCCCCTGGAGCAACTGCTCCAACACCGCGTAGGGGAAGGCCTGTTCCGAGGGCGCGGCGACCGCGCTGAGCAACTGGACGCCGGAGGACATGACATGCTCCGACACGTGGTTCAGCAGTGCCGTCTTGCCCGAACCCGCGGCCCCGCTGATGACACCGATGCGGCCTCGGCCGTCCGATCTCCCGGCGAAAAACCGGGTGAGCCGAGCCCTCTCCTCATCCCGCTCGATCAACAACTCTTCAATTCCTTCCCCGTTAAACACGCGCAGAAATCCGGGGGCCGTCAAGGAGGCCGGTCAGGTGACGTTCCGCTACCGGCGGTTGAGTTACCGAACGGTAGTCCTGGAGGTTCCGGAATACGTCTCACGCCTCGCGGGCTCGTAATACCCCTAAGTGGGCCACGGATCGTGCTCCTTCCCCCGCATGCTCCCCAGGACGACGCCAACCCGCTGCGCGGTTCAGGTCAGTTACGCGCAGGGTTGGTCACATGACGTCGACCGGTGCCTCTGGCCGAAGGCTCATTGGGAACTCTAGCAACGACCCCCACCGGCGAAGAAAAGCATGGGCGAGGTGCGCGCCACGTGAAAGTAACGTGGAAATCACCAGCCGGTGAACGGCCTGTTGAATCGATATGGGGCCGATGTCACGGTCATCGGGCCAGTGGCCTGATCGAGTCGGTCGTGACCGCTGGTCACGGCGGTTTAGGGGGTGGTGGGCGGGCGGTAGGGGGCGATGGTGGTGGAAGTCTCACCGCTGTGAGGGTTTGAATCGTCGAACGTGGGTGCGGAAGGCCCCGCAGACGCCGATGCCGACCCACGGCTTCGGACCACTATGTCGCCCGCACACCGGGCCGGGGGTGGAGCTGACCATGACGACGATGATCGAGGCCACGCCTTGGGACGGTGACGCCTACGGGCGTGTGGCGGAGCTGCGCGCGATTCGTGAGCAGGTGCGGCGGGGGCCGAGTGAGCGGGCGACTGAGGCGCAGCATGCCAAGGGGAAGTTGACTGCGCGTGAGCGGATCGAGCTGTTGCTGGATGCGGGGTCGTTCCACGAGGTGGAGCCGTTGCGGCGGCATCGTGCGTCGGGGTTCGGGTTGGAGGCGAGGCGGCCGTACACCGATGGTGTGATCACGGGGTGGGGGACCGTGCATGGGCGCACGGTGTTTGTGTACGCGCATGATTTCCGGATCTTTGGTGGTGCGTTGGGTGAGGCGCATGCGCAGAAGATCCACAAGATCATGGACAAGGCGATCGCGGCGGGTGCGCCGTTGGTGTCGCTCAACGATGGTGCGGGGGCTCGGATCCAGGAGGGTGTCAGCGCTCTTGCTGGCTACGGTGGGATCTTCCAGCGCAACACCAGGGCTTCGGGGGTGATCCCGCAGATCTCGGTGATGCTGGGCCCGTGCGCCGGAGGCGCCGCCTACAGTCCGGCGTTGACGGATTTTGTGTTCATGGTGCGGGAGACCTCGCAGATGTTCATCACCGGGCCGGATGTGGTGCAGGCGGTGACGGGGGAGAAGGTCTCGCAGAACGGTCTGGGTGGTGCGGATGTGCATGCCGAGACCTCGGGCGTGGCGCACTTCGCGTACGACGACGAAGGCACCTGCATCGAGGAAGTCCGATACCTGCTGTCGCTGCTGCCCTCCAACAACCGCCAGATGCCGCCCGCGGTGGACTGCCAGGACCCTGCCACCCGGCGCGGTGACGCGTTGTTGAGCCTCGTGCCGGTGGACGGCAGCCGTCCATATGACATGCGCAAGGTGATCGAGGAGATCGTCGATGACGGCGAGTTCCTTGAGGTGCATGAGCGGTGGGCGACGAACATCATCTGTGCGCTGTCTAGGCTGGATGGGCAGGTGGTGGGGATTGTCGCGAACCAGCCGCAGACGTTGGCGGGTGTGCTGGACATCGAGGCGTCGGAGAAGGCCGCGCGTTTTGTGCAGATGTGTGACGCGTTCAACATTCCGATCGTGACGTTGCTGGATGTGCCGGGGTTCTTGCCGGGGGTGGATCAGGAGCATGGCGGGATCATCCGGCATGGTGCGAAGTTGTTGTACGCGTACTGCAACGCCACGGTGCCGCGGATCTCGCTGATTTTGCGCAAGGCGTATGGGGGTGCGTACATCGTGATGGACTCGCAGTCCATCGGTGCGGATTTGACCTATGCCTGGCCGACGAACGAGATCGCGGTGATGGGTGCCGAGGGCGCGGCGAACGTGATCTTCCGTCGGCAGATCGCGGAGGCGGATGATCCGGACGCGATGCGGGCGGCGATGGTCAAGGAGTACAAGTCCGAGTTGATGCATCCGTACTACGCGGCCGAACGCGGCCTGGTCGATGACGTGATCGATCCGGTCGAGACCCGCGAGGTGCTGATCCGCTCGTTGGCGATGCTGCGTACCAAGCACGCTGATCTTCCGTCCCGCAAGCACGGCAACCCGCCGACGTAAAGCCGACACCCCCCACACGAGAAAGGCACCGGCTACCACCATGAGCCCGAACAACCACGGCGTGATCCCACCCCGCGGACCAGAGGTGACCGAACGGACCCTGACCTACGCGGGGTTAGCGACGTTCGGCAGGGTGCCCCGACTGGACGAGGTGGGGGAGACGGACATCGCGGTGGTCGGGGTGCCCTTCGACTCCGGCGTCTCCTACCGGCCCGGGGCGCGGTTCGGCGGCAACGCGATACGTGAGGCGTCCCGCCAACTGCGCCCGTACAACCCGGCGCAGCAGGTCTACCCGTTCCACTTCGCCCAGGTCGCGGACGCCGGGGACATCACCGCCAACCCGCACAACCTCCACGAGGCGGTGGAGACCATCGAGTCCGCCGCCAGTGAACTCATCGACAGCGGCGCCCGGTTGATGACGCTCGGCGGTGACCACACCATCGCGCTGCCACTGCTGCGGGCGGTGTCCCGTAAGCACGGTCCGGTCGCGCTGCTGCACTTCGACGCCCATCTGGACACCTGGGACACGCACTTCGGCGAGAAGTACACCCACGGCACGCCGTTCCGCCGGGCGGTGGAGGAGGGCATCCTCGACACCTCCGCCCTCTCGCACGTGGGTACCCGAGGCCCGATCTACCACCAGGACGACCTGGACGAGGACGCCAAGCTGGGCTTCGGCATCGTCACGTCCGCCGATGTGATGCGGCGCGGTGTGGACGAGGTGGTGCAGCAGCTACGCGAACGCATCGGCGAGCGCCCGCTCTACATCTCCGTCGACATCGATGTCCTGGACCCGTCCCACGCCCCGGGCACCGGCACCCCCGAGGCGGGCGGCCTGACCTCGCGCGAACTGCTGGAAATCATCCGCGGCCTGTCCGCCTGCCACCTGGTCTCGGCCGACCTGGTCGAGGTGGCCCCCGCCTACGACCACGCCGAGATCACCGCGGTGGCGGCCTCGCACACAGCGTACGAACTGGTCACCATCATGTCCCGACAGATGGGCCCGGCCCGCTGGTCGGGGCAACGGGGCGGTAGCTAGGCCGACGCGGCAAGCCCGGGGCGTGGCTGGCGCCCCGGGCTTTGACGTGTGTGGATGCCTTCCCCGTGACGTCGGTTCACCTGAGTGGAACCGACGTGGGAAGAGTAGCGCCTGGGCGCACCACCGTGCGGGACCTCGGTGACCGAGGCGGCCTGGCCATTCGGCTGCGGGAGGCGATCGCCGCGGGGGAACTCCCCGGCCCCAGGATCGTCTCGGCGGCGACGCCGTTGACCCAGCCCGGCGGGCACTGCTGGTTCCTGGGCGGTGAGGTCGAAGGCGAGGCCGCGATACGCGAGATGGTGCGGCGCAACGCGGACGCGGGCGCGGACGTCATCAAGGTGATGGCCAGCGGCGGCGGACTCACCAAGGGCGGGCCAGCCGTCTGGCAGCCGCAGTTCACGGCGGCCGAACTGCGCATGGTGGTGGAGGAGGCCCAGCGCTTCGGGCTGCCGGTCGCCGTGCACGCGCACGGTACCGAAAGCATCGCCGCCGCGGTGGCCGCCGGTGTGCGCACCATCGAGCACTGCACATGGATGTCGGAAGGCGGGAAGTTCGACATGCGTCAGGAGTTGGTCGACCAGATCAACTCCCGTGGCGTTTACGTGTGCACCGCCACCAGCCCCAACTGGCGGGCCCTCGCACAGCGGGTGGGCGAGGAGCGGGCCGAGCAGATGTTCACCTCGATGCGCTGGATGGCCGAACAGGGCGTACGTTTCATCGCGGGCACCGACGCGGGCATACCGCGCGCGACCTTCGACTCCTTCGTGAACACCCTTGAGTTCCTGAAGTACCTGGGCCTTTCCCCCGCCCAGATCATCGACTCCGCCACCACCAACGCCGCCCAGGCCCTGGGCATCGCCGCCACCACCGGCCGTCTGAAGGAAGGCTTCCGCGCCGACCTGGTCGCCGTCCAGGGGGACCCGCTGGAGCACCTGGCCGCCCTACGCGACGTACGCCTCGTGGTGTCCGCCGGGCAGCGCGTGGACCTGGACTGAAGCAGGTCGGGCTCAGCTCCACACCCCGAAGACCACGCCCGCCACCGTCGCCCCCAGGGCCGTGCCCGCGGTCACCTGGGCGAGGGTGTGGTCGCGCAGTGCGACACGGGACCAGCCGATCACCGGCACCAGGGCGAAGAGGGCGAGCAGCCAGGGGCCGTAGGCGAGGGCGAGCATGATGACCGAGCCGGCGGACACCGCGGTGTGGACGGAGATCTTCCACACCGTGGTGATGGCCAGGATCGCCAGCAGCGTGGTCAGCATCGCCGCGACCAGTGCGAGCATCTCCCGCGGCGCGCCCAGGAGCGCCATCAGCGCGATGCCGAGCACCACGGAGACCACCACGCCCGGAATCAGGATCAGCCGGTCCTGACGGCGGCGGGCATGGCGGTCCCCCCAATAGCCCTTCCGCTGCCCGAACTTGATCCACAGCGTGGGGATCCCACCCGCGAACACCGCGGCGAACACCCCCCAGCCGACCCCGGCCAGCCGGTCCGCGTGCCAGCCGATGAGCAGGGACACCGCGATGATCCAGTTCTTGGGTTCGAGTCCGTCCGTCACCAGGCGAGCCGGTCGGGATTCCGTCTCGGTCAGCAGGGTCACATGTGTTCCTTCGAGTGGGTGCGGGCCGCGGGGGAGTGGTAGGCCTCGCTGAGGATGAGCAGCCGGGCGACTTCCGCGTCGAAGTCGAGGGCCATGCCTGCCGAGGGGGTTGTCCGGCGTTCCGAATCGCGCACGACATCCGCGCCGTTGAGCTTCGCCGCGCACGCGGTGCGCAGCCAGATCGCCTCGGCCAGGGCGGCCCGCCGCTCCCCCTGGACGCCGGAGAGCCGCGCGGTGCGCTCGGCCTGCCTGCGGATGTGTTCCGGTACGTACGAGGAGAGCACCAGCACCGCGTCCCGGATCTCGATGACGGTACGGTGCAGCCGCACCCGGGGGGTGAGGTGCGAGCGTGCGTCCAGCACGATGTCCGGTACGGCGCTGGTCAGTTCGGCCCACAGCGGCTGGATCCGGCGCAGCGCCCGCCAGTCGCGGACCGAGCGCCACAACACCCCGACGGCGGGCAGTGAACTGCCCACGACGATCAGGGAGATGGCGGCGTTCTCCACCGCGTCCGCCACCGTGGTGGCCGTGGTGCCGATGATGTGCGGACGCAGGAAGCCCAGCAGCATCAAGACCGTGCGCAGCAGGCTGTAGCAGGCGCCGAGGGCGGTTCCGGCGCCCAGCAGGCGCAGCCCGGTGCGCAGCCAGGCGGCCCCGGCGTGCCGGCTGTACCCCCAGAACAGCCAGGTGGCCACGGTCATGGCGATGCCGAGGCAGCCGGTGAAGACCATGCAGTAGGCGGTGCCCGACAGGGAACCGACGTTGGCCTGGTAGAAGTCGCTGACCTCGAGCGGCCGCGGGGTGAGCGCGAACAGCACGGTCATCGCCGTCATGGAGACCGTCGCCAGCGCGGTCAGGGCGCGGCGGGCCCTGGGCAGCGACCGGGGGCGGGCGATGGCGACGACGAAGTCCAAGATGGCCGCCGAGCCGACGATGCCCAGCAGGTTCTTGCCGAGCGTGGACAGGTTGTGGACACCGGCGAGCCGGTCGACGGAGTCGACCACGCCGGGGTCTCCCAGTGTGCAGGCGGCGGCGATGGAGGCGAACGCGGTCCACAGCGCGCGTTGCCGCGGTACGCGCGCCGCGGCGGGCAGCCGCCAGAGCGTGACCGCCCACAGCAGGGCGAGGACGGTGTGCTTGACGGTGTTCATAGCCCCCGCGCCGGGTGTCCGAAGGCGTCGTTGAGGCGGGAGAGCACATCGGCCGCCTCGTTTGACGTGGAGCCTGTCTCGTTGCGGCTGGCGCGTTCGAGGATCAGCGTGGCCAGCGTTTCGGCGTCCTTCTCCTGGCGGTTCGCGAACTTCGTACGGCCGAGGAGATGGACGATGCGGTCGGGCGACAGCCCCAGTTCGTCGTCCCGCTCGGTGGCGGCCGCGGCGGTGCTGCGGATGCGCGCGGCTTCGGAGCGGACGATGTCGGCGATGGGCAGCGCGGGGGCGTTGGCGTTCCGCACGGCCTGGGTGGTGCGGGTCAGCAGGTTCTGGAAGTGCTCGGTGGCCGGGGGGAGTTCGTCCACGGCGGCGTCATCGGCGACGTCCAGTTCGGGGGCGACATGGCCGAGCAGCATGTGCGCGATCTCGTGCAGCACGATGTGCACCTTGAGGATGTCGGCCGCGCTCGCCTCGTAGAAGACGATGTCCGCCGCGTCCAGGCCGAGCCAGATGCCGCAGGGCAGGTCCGGGTCCGCCGGACCGTCGAGCGGCAGCAGGTGCAGTGGGCGGCCGCGCTGCTCGGCGATGCTCGCGCAGAACTCCTCAAGGCTGAACGGCTGGGGGATGACGAGCCGTTCGGCGAGATCGGCGAACTGCTGTTGATGCGGGCGTCTCCACCACTTCATGCCCACCGCCTCATTTCAGCCACCCGACACCAAAACCGGCCGGGCGGACCGTAGAAACGTTTCGGAGCGCACCCAAACCACTCGCGACCAGTACTCTAAGCGGAATAAGCCGGTCAGCACGAGGCGGGGCGCGGTGGGATCAGGCTCTGCGGCGCCTGGTCCGCTGGGGCTTCACCTCCGGCAGCCCCTCGGCCTGCCGGAAGCCCTCCACGATGCCCTTGATGCCGCGCAGTGACTTGGCCGACAGGCCGCTCAACCGGAACGCGACGGCGCGGACCTCCCGGTCCTGTAGCGCGTCGGCCAACTCGTCGCCCGCGTCGGCCTGCTCGGTGCTCTGCTTGATCTCCCGGATGCGGGCCTCGACCGCGCCGGAGACGGTGTCGTCCAGGAAGTAGGCGGTGGGCACGCCGAAGAAGGCGGCCAGCGCGCGCAGCGAGTCGACGCTGGGGTTGGTGACCTTGCCGGTGCGGATGGCCTGGACCGTGCCGTGCGACACCGTCGGGTCGCCCTCGCTGGCCCGCTGCCGGATCTGGTCCGCGATCTCCTGGTAGGTGAATGGGCCGCGCCCCTTGGGGTGGATCTCCCGGATCAGGTAGTCGAGCTTCTGCGCGATCGTGCGCGGTTCGGTGGTCGAAGTCCGGTCACCCATCGCCTTGATCACTACTCCCCGCGCCCGTGCCGTCCGTGTACTGAAGTCTGCAGCATCCCATTATCCCCATCCTCTCAACTAGAGGGAATCTGTCACCTGACAGCCCATCACCCGGGCCTTCTCATCTAGTTGACTTGACAGCAGTATCGGGGGCGGAGGTATGTTCCTGGCATCGCATCTAGTTCGCTAGACGCCACGGGGGAGTCGGTCACGGGGGAACATCTAACTGACTTGCGCGTCCGGCGACTGGGTGCGGTGTATGGATAGCGGTCCGGGGCTTCGCGCCTCGGACCGCGAACCGTGCGTCCGGCAGCGGCGGCTCATGTCCCCGCGTGCACGTACGCCGCCCAGATGTGGGGGCGGTCGGCGATCCGGCGACGGAGCTCCCGGACGGTGTGGTGGAGGGCGTGCGCGGGGGAACTGGCGTCGTCGCCCGTCATGCGGCGGTAGAAGGCGCGGGTCACCTGGTCCGCGTGGGTGCTGTCGATCTCCCAGAGGGTTCCTACGGCGGCGGGGAAACCGGCGAGAAGGAACGCGCTGGTGATGTGGATGGCCTCATCGGACAGCCGCTCGGAGCTGCGCGCGGTACCGCACGCCGCGAGGAAGGCGAGCCGTGCCGACCCCGGCCGGGCCCGGCAGATCTCCAGCACGGACAGCGGCTCACCGCTGGGCAGATGGAGCAGTGCGCCGGACGGCTCCAGCGGGTCGGTGGCCGCGTGACAGCCGAAGTGCGCCCACGGGGTGCCGCCCAGTGCCGCCAGGACCGCCGCGCGGGTGGCGGCGGTGCCGACCAGTGGCGCGCCCGCGCCCAGCAGTCCGGCCGCGTACTCGGCCGCCGCCGCCACGCCGGGCAACTCGTCCTCCGGCGCGGCGACCAGCAAGGCGCCGGTGTTGTCGGCGGCGTCGCGGTGCGCGGCTTGGGCGCGCGCGTACGCCAGGGTCTGGAAGCCGGGCACATACGACGACACCACGGCGTCCAATGCCGCGCCGCAGTCGCCCAGTTCGCACTCGGCCAGCGTGCACTGCGCCGCGTGGAGCGGCAGGGCGCTGAACGACCCCGTGGGCACCCACCAGATCCGCGGCCACCTGCCGCCGTCGGCAACTCGCTGGCGTGATCCGACGAGGTCCAGGACCGGGCCCACGACCTTGTGCCAGGTCCACGCCAACACCTCGCGGACCGTGGCACCGGCGGCGATCAGTTCCGCCGGGGACGGCCGCGCCGGGCCGTGGGCGTTGGTGGCGTCGACGGCGCCGCGCAGCCGCCGGGCCGCGTCGGTGATCTCGTCCGACTCCGCTTCGAGGCGAAGCGCCGTGATGTCCCCGGCCGTTACGACGAGGGCGTGGCAGTAGCGTCGCGCGTGGTTGAGCACGACGATCGGGCCGTCGGTGGCGAGGGAGCGCAACTGCTCGGCGGACAGCGGACGCAGGAAGCCGTCCAACCCCGGCTGGGCGCGGATGCGCTCGACCAGTTCGTCGAGCTCCCGCGACGCGCGGAGCTTGGCCAGCCGGGACCACTCGGCGTGCCCGGCGGGAGCCGGTTCCGGCGCGTCGGTCTCGGCGGCGAGCTGGTCGGTGAGCCGCTCGAACTCGTCAGCCAACTCCGGGTGCCCGGACCGCAGTTCACTCAGATCGGCGCGGGACTCGATCCGCCTCGACAGCAGCAGTCCGCGCCCGCGTACGAGCACTTCGGTCGCGCGGTCGACCTCAGGCCCCGCGACGACCCGGAAGAGTTCGCCGAGCTGGGGCAGGTCCTCCGGCAGACGCCCTTCGGCCAGGGCCGACTTGATGTTCTCCCCGAGGCGGTGCACCGAGGCGGCGGCCTCGTGGCCGAAAGCCTCCAGCAGGACCAGCTCGATGACCGAGCGGATGTCCCCCTCGAACGTCGTCAGGCCGTGCTCGGCGGACCGCTGGTCGCTGCCCCGGTCGGTGACGGCGGCCATGGCCTCGACCGCCGCGTCCAGATGGTCCAGCGCCACATCGATGCCCTTACCCCGCCTCAACGCACCGGCCGCGGCCCCGATCTCACCGTGCGCCCGGAACCACACCGGAATCCCGCGGTCGCGCCCGGCGGCGGGATCGTCGATGCCGGAAAGGCGGCGGCCAAGGCTGGCCAGCATGGCCTGTACGGCGTTCGCGGGGGCGGGGGTCTCGGGCGGCTGGTCGGACGGGGAGAGCGCGGGCAGGCTTCCCGTGCCGACGACACCGATGAACGTGCGCGTCATGTCGGCCCAGCCGTCGGGTGCCTGCGCCGCCACGGCGCCGAGCACCTCCTCGGCCTCGGCCACCAGGCGGGCCGAGTGCTCCTGGTCGGCGGCGCGCACCGCGACGGCACGCTGGGCGAGCGCCCGCACCAGCGTGGAGGCGGTGAACAGCCGCATCGGGTGCCCGGGCGGACACGCCGCGAACGTCTCGCGGAACCGGTCGATGTCCTCGTCGGTGAGGTCGGGTTTCGGACCACCGCCGGGCCCGATGGAATCCACCAGGTTGAGCAGCGCGTCGCCCAGCACGTCGAGCCCCGGATGGGGAGTCGCCTCGGCGACGAGTTCCTTGAGCCGCCCGGCGAGCTCTCGGGCACGTACGAGCTGCCCGGGTTCGTGGCCGAACAGGTAGTTCTCCACGGCGTTGAAGAACTGCGTACGGGCAGACAGCAGCGCCAGGTCGGCATCGGTGGCGCCGCCCTGTGCCGCCGCGCTGGCCAGCAGCGCCGACGCCTCCCGAGCGGCTTCCGCGTCGAAGCGCCCGATCGACGACATGGTCAGCGCGGAGGCGAGGATCTGGTCGAATCCCTCGGGGTGCTCGGACCCGTGTGCGCGTGCGTGCCGCAGCAGCGGGACGGCCTCGTCCACGGGACCTGGGTCGCCCTGCGCGGAGGCATGGGCGTAGAGCGCCATGCCGAGCACACCGCCCAACGACGCCCCCAGGGAGTCGTCCTCACCGATGTCCGCGAGCATGTCCCGCATAACCGCGATGTCGGAGTCGAGGTGCTCGCGCCCGTCGAGGCGGATGTCGGCCATGCGGGAGACCAGGGAGACCAGCTTCGCCAGCTCCCCGTTGGCCGCGTCGTCCTCCGGTACGCCGATGGGCACCGTCGACACGGCGACGGGCAGCGCGGCGTCGAAGATGCCGCGGCGCAGCAGGCCGAGCGGCAGGAAGTCGGCCGGGGCGGCGGCCGCCACCTCGTCGGTCAATGCGGCCGCCTCGGCGGCGAGTTGGGCCGCCCGCTCCGGCTCGGTCTCCCGTAGCGCCTGTCCGCGTGCTCCGGTGAGGGCTGCGAGTACGGCGGCGTAGGCGTAACGGTGCGGCGCATCGGCGGGGAGTGCGGCAACGGCGGTGCGATACCGGGCGATTCGCTCGTCGGACACCGGACCGGAGGGTAACGCGATGGCGATGTCGAGCACTTCGAGATCGATGTCCGGGGCAGGCCCGCCGTGCTCCCTGACCCGCTCCAGGACGCGGCCGAGCAACGGCCGGGCGTTGTGGAAGCGTAGCGGATCGTCACCGTCCATCACGGCCATCAACTGCCGCAGTTCGGCGAGGAGTTCGCTTTCGGCGTCGGGCAGGGGAGTCGTCGCGCTGGCGGTGGCGAGCAGGTCGAGCGCTTCACGGGCCGCCGAGAGGTCACCGCGCTCGCCCGCGAAGGCATGGAGCGCCTGGCCCAGGGTGGCGGTGACGACAGGGCGGGCCGGATGGTCGGCGGGGGTGTGCGCCAGCGCGGTGCGCAGTCGCCGTACGCCGCAGGCGACCCGGGCCGCGTCATGCTCGCGTGCGCCCGCTTCGGTGATGCTCGCGCCGATGCGCAGGTCCCGCTCTCCCGGCCAGGTGGTGGGCACGGCGTACAACTCGCGCAGCAGGCGCAGGCCTTCGGCCGCCTCCGGAGTGAGCGCGCCGTCCGGGGCGGCGGCGACCAGTCGCTCGACCTCGGCGAGCGGCGGCTCGCCCAGTAATCGCGCGGCGTCCAGCACCGTCCCGAGGGCGATCCGGCCTGCCTCGGCCGCCGCCGGGCCCGGGGAAGGCAGCCGCTCGCACACCGCGGCCGCGTGTCGGGCCGCGGTGGCCAGGGCGTGGGGGTCCGCCGCGAGCTGGAAGCGCAGGACGTTGAGGCCGAGGCCGTGGAACGCCAGCTCGGCGAACCCCTCGTGGTCTTCGGGCAGTTGCTGGCGTGCCGTGTCGGACCAGGCGAGCGCCCGGTCCAGCGCGGTGAGGCGTTCGGCGGCCGTGAGGTCCGGGGCGTTGCCCGCGGCATCGCCGTACGCCGAGCTGACGAGATAGGCGAACCGTGCGTCATGCGCTGGATCCGCGGGGTCGAAGGCGTTCCGCAACGGCTGCGGAAGTTGCGCGTCCGCGGGCACCCGCGGACACAGGAACCCGAAGGCGCTGAACGCGATCGTCATGTTCCGCTGCGCGTCCGGGTCCTCGGGGCCCTGGTGGCGGAGCCAGAAGGTCCAGCAGACGGCGGCGACCGCGGCGAGGTCAACCGTTTCCCCGGGCGCCGGTGCGGCCTCGCGCAGCAGGGCCAACGCGTCGCTCACCGCGTCCGGTCCGCGCAGCGGTGCGGCGGACGAAGCATTCTGAGCCGTTGTGAGGCGTTCGACGACCCGATCCCGAAGCTCAGTCATCGCGCATTACAGTAATGTGGTCGCGTCACAACGGGCAGTGTTTCTCGGGACTTTCGGGGAGTCCGCTATGGGAGACGGGGCTAAGGCACGCAGGGTGTACGAGGACGCCGTCGAGTACCTGTGCCGCAACATCGACGCGCTGCGCGAGCTCATCGGCCCGGAACTGTGGGAGAGCCGCTTCGCGGTCGTCCGGGACGTCGACCCCTCCACCGGTGAATGGCGAGACGCTGTCCGCGAGTTGCACGAGGCCGCCGAAACGGCCGGGATCCCGGGCGGTCTCGGCCTGCGGGCCACGATGGGCGTGGGTGACTGGCCGTCCGGGCCCACACCGCGGTCGGTCGGCTGGGTGTGCCCGACGGGGCGGTGCGCCCGGGTCGACCTGCGTGCGGGGGAAGCCGCTCAGGCACCCGCGTGTGCCCTGGTCGGCCAGCCGATGCGCCTGGTGGACGGCTGAGGCCGGTGGGACTACTCGTCGAACTCCAAAAGCGGATACCCGACGGGTGGTTCCTGCGGCGGTTCCTGCCCGCCGCGTTGTTCGTCCTGGTCGCGACCGTGGGCGGCGGCCAACTCGGCCAGCACCACTGGGACGACCTGGCACTCGCCCGCGAGCGGATCGCCGGTGCGCTGCCGGTGAGCGGCGGTACGGGCACTCACGCGCTGGCGTCTCTCGTGCTCTACGCGGTGGCGGTGGTGGGCGCCGCGTTCGCGGTACCGGTGGCCGCGCGCGCGATCGGCGCGTTGGCCTCGGGGGCCTGGCCCTGGTGGCTGATGCCGCTGGGACGGCGGCTGACCGCGTGGCGCGTGCGGCGCTGGGCGCATCCCGAGGAGATCGGCAAGGAGGCGGTACGGGCACGCGCCGCCGGAAGTCCCTTGCACGCCGACCGACTTGACGCGCGCAGGGCCCGTACCGGTACGACCGAGCCCCGCTGCCCGACCTGGTCGGGCGACCGGTTCCGAGCCACCGAGGCCCGGGTCAGGGCGGAGACGGGACGCGATGTCGCGGGCGAGTGGGCCACGCTGCTGCTCACGGCACCGGACGCCTCCCGCACCGCCCTGAGCGAGGCCCGTGACGCCTACGACGCCGCCTGCGAGGCCCTCGCCTGGAGCGCCGCACTCACCCTCCTCGGCCCTTGGTGGTGGCCAGCCGCCCCGGCCGGTGCCGTGCTCTGGCTGCACTCCTGGCTGTCGCTGCGCGGCGCGGTCCGGTCACTGTGCACAACGGCAGAGGCGGCCTTCGCGGGCCAGCGGATGGGGGGTTGAGGGCTCTCACATCGGTCGCCGCGCACACCGACTCTCACCAGGCCTGCGGCCTCTTCACGGACGGCCGCCGCCCCAGCCGACGGCCGTCCGCATCTTCCCGATAGCCAACGGCCAGCCAGCGGGGGCGAGTTGTACTTGACGGGGCCTTTTCTAGAACCATCGTTCTAGACAAGGCCCCGTCGTCGTGCGAGCAGGACTACACGTGCACCACCTCGCCGACAAAGGGGGGACGCACGCGGACGGGGCGCGGAACACGACGCCGCTGTCGGCGAGTTGGATCTTAGACCGTGGGGGACTCCGTCTGCTGACGCCCCGCCTGCCCTGGAGCCACCGAAATAGGCGGTTGGCATTCTGGTCAGGGACGCCTCATATGTAGTCGCACGGGCTCGGCAAGGGCGGAAGTCGCCCCTGGGAAGTCGGCCAGCCGCATGGCGACCGTGGCCACGGCGAGCCGCTCGGGCAGCGCGGCGGAGAACTTCAGCCCCCGCACCGCGCGGCGGTCGACGTCCGGCAGGACCAGCGAGTTACCGGCCCCGGCGCGAGCCGCGCGCCACATCTCGGGAGTCAGGTCTTCCCGGAGTCGCACCCAGTAGTCCGTGGGACGTTGCACGGGATCGGCTACTGCGGCAAGGGTCGCCGCCAGCGTCGCGTTCGCGCGGTAGCCCGCCCAGGTCCACCACCGTACGTCGTCTCCTACTCGGGTCAGCAGCGTTCCCGCCGGGTGGACAAGGTCCGGTGCGTCGTCCTCCCGCCAAGTGCGCAGACACGCCAGAGCACGCCGGGTGAGCGACACTGGTGGGTCAGCTCCGAGCAACACCTCGCGCATGGCTCGCGTCAGCTCGTACGACAGCCCGGCGATGCCGCCGGAAGTCCATTTCGCGATCCCCCCGCTGTCGGCCGGCTCGACGAAGACTCGCTTGCGCGTCCAGTCGATGAACGTCACCTGCCAACTGCGCCCTGCCAGCAGCAGTCGCCGCGGCCCCGGACGTTCCTCGGTCAGTACTGATGGATCCGTCCGTCCGATCTCGGCGCGTCCCGACAACACGGTGAACTGCGGTGGCGCGGTGAAGGAGGCGGTCAATTCGATGAAGTGCCGGCGCCCGAAGCGTTTTTCGGCTTCCGGCCCTATGAACAGCAGCCCCCCGTCCTCGTCCAGGAATCCCTCGCGGACCAGGTGGCGAAGGATCGGCTCCGCTGAGGAGTCGAACGGAGCGAGCCCGTTCCATTCGCCTTGCCACAACTGGTCCCCCATCTTGTGTTCTTGCAAGGCGAGAGCGAGAAGCTGCTGCGCCACCAGGTGGCGTGGTTCCGGTGGAGAGCTCACCCTCTCCACCCAGCCACGCCCCCACAGCAGGAGCAGCCCGGCAGCGTGCAGAAGCGTCTCCTTGCGCGTCGTCACGAACAGGCAGTTGCGGACGGTGCCAGCGCGCCGACCCGTTCGGCCGATGCGTTGCAGGAACGAGGCGACAGTGCCCGGCGAGTCGACCTGGATCACCCGGTCCAGATCGCCCACGTCGATACCGAGTTCAAGGGTCGACGTCGCGATGATCACGCAGTCGCGAGCCTCGGCGAACGCCTGCTCCGAACGTGCCCGTTCCTCCGCGGAGAGCGAGGCGTGGGAGAGATAGGCGGTGACACCACGGGCACGCAGCGCGGCGCCGAGCTCCTCGACCTGACGCCGGGAGTCACAGAAGACCAGGCGCTTCTCGCCGTGGTGCAGCGACGCGATGAGTTTCGCGGCGTTGTCGAGGGAGGCCACGTAGTCGAGTTCCACGTCCCCGGGCGGGGGAGTGTTCGGGAGCTGGACAGTGGGATGAGCGGGTGCGATGACGCGCCCCGCGCGGTTCCCGGCCCCAGCTCCTTGGAGCCAGGTCAGCAACTGCTCCGGATTGCCCACGGTAGCCGACAGTCCAATCCGCTGGATGCGCCGTCCGCTGATCCGTTCGAGGCGTTCCAGCACGGCGAGCAGGTGCCATCCCCGGTCGTCGCCAGCGAAGGCGTGCACCTCGTCCACGATCACCGTCCGCACGTTGCCGAGCAGGTGAGCGTGATCGGTTTTCACGCCGATGAGCATGGATTCCAGGGATTCGGGGGTGGTGAGCAGGATGTCGGGCGGATCGGTGCGGATGCGTCTGCGGTGGGACTCCTTGATGTCGCCGTGCCAGATCGCCGCGCGTCGGCCGAGCCACTGCGAGTACGTGTCGACGCGGGTGATGAGGTTGTTGAGGAGCGCTTTGAGCGGGCAGAGGTAGAGCACGGAGACTCCGTGCCACCGGTGTCGGGCCATGGCCGACAGCAGGGGGAAGCAGGCTGCTTCCGTCTTACCGCCCGCGGTTGGGGCGAGGAGCACCGCGTCCTCGCCGTCCATCAGCGGTTTGATGGCAGCCCGTTGCAACGGCCGCAGGTCCGGCCAGCCAAGGGTGTTGACGATGTGATGGAGGACGACGGGATCGAGACGTTCCATCGGGTCGCCCGGACAGGAGGCTGGGGAAGACGTCATCCGGCGTCCGCTCCGCTGTCGTCCGGATCGACGTCGTCCAAAACCACGTCGTCAGCGGAGGCCGCCGGGGCAGCCGCGAGATTCCGTTCCTCTGGCGTGAGTTCGGCCCCGGTGAGGGTGAGGTGGTAGTGCCGTCGCGGGTCGAAGTCCTCGAACTGGTCGATCCGGTCCAGCACGTCGCCCACGAGCTTCTTGAGGTACAACCGGGGCGCCACGCCCACCTTTCCGCCCAGCGCACCGCTGACGGCCTGTGCCAGGTCGGCCAGATAGGCGTCGTCCGCCAACTCGCGCACGCGCCGCGGACTCGTCGCGCCGGATGCGTACAGGTCACGAATGGTGCGGCCGAGCCCGATCAGCGAATCGAGGGTGAACCCAGGAAGTCGCAGTTGCACCGCGCGAGGGTTGTCGAAGCGCGGGTCCGTGGTGAAGTCCGTGGCGAGCCGTTGAGACAGTGGCGCGAGCCGCTGGACGCCTTGCGTCCCGTCGTAGAAGGCGGGCGTTCCGGTGATCAGCAGGTACAGCCCCGGAAAGCGACCGGAATGCACCTCGTCGATCAGTTGTCGCAGGGCGTTGAGGGCCTTGTCTCGGGCGTCGGACCGTACGCGCTGAAGCGTCTCCACTTCGTCGAGCACGACGAGGAGGCCGCAGTGTCCGGAGTCGCGCAGCACGGTCAGCAGCCCCTGGAGGAAGCCGAGGGCGCCGAAGTGGTCCAGATCGCCGCGTACCCCCGCCGCACGGCGGGCGGACGCGGCCACGTGCGGCTGGCCGCCGAGCCAGGCGAGGATTGCCGCGGCGGTTCGCTCCTCGCCCGCGTCGAGCGCTGCGCGGTAGCCGCGCAGCGCGGCCGCGAAGGTCGGGGCGTGCCGGGACACTTCGTCCAGCCGCAGGGCCATCAGCTCGTCGACCGCGGCGGCCAGCCCTTCCTCGGTGGCGCCCGCCGCGAGGGCGTCCTCCTCCAGGGCGTAGAACCACGCGTCCACGACCGGTCGCAGGGCGCTCGGGGGGAAGCTCGATGTGGTCATGCGCTCGGTGAGGCGCCGGTAGACGGTCTCCAGCCGGTGCAGCGGCGTCTCGTTCTCCGAGATCTGGATTTCGGCGATGGCGAAATTCCGCCTTCGTGCCCGCTCTCCCAGCCATCGGCTGAAGAAGGTCTTTCCCGAGCCGTACTCACCACGTACGGCCTTGAACACCGATGCACCGGAGGCGACCGCGTCGAGTTCGGCGTCCAGGGCCGCCTCGAACCGCCCGAGCCCGGTAGCGAACAACCCGAGCCCGCTCTCCGGTACGGCTCCGCGTCGCAGCGCGTCGATGACGTCGCGCCGACGCGTCGCGCTGATACCGGAGTCGGACTTCGCGGGGCTTGGTGCGTTCACATGTCCAGTGTCCCATCGGCCGGACGAGAGCTCGGTGGTTGGCCGAAAACATACGGTGTCGACACGTAGAGTCACGCTCACGCTTGACGGGCACGAACACCGGTGGTTCGAATTCTCGGTTACACCGATCGCGCACAGGGGTGGGGGAAACGCACCGTGGCACTTGACAGTCCCAAGCTCCAGGAAGTTCTGGAGGACATCCAATCCGGGGAACTGCAGCTCCCGGACTTCCAGCGTGACTGGGTGTGGGACGACGAACGCATCCGGGCCCTCGTCGGCACGGTGACGCTGGACTACCCGCTGGGCGTCGTCATGACTCTGCAGACCGGCGGCCACTCCCCGTTCCGCGCCCGCACGTTGACCGGCGCCGAAGCGGCGGGAGCGGTCAACCCCAGCCTGCTGCTCCTGGACGGACAGCAGCGACTCACCTCCCTCTTCCAGGCTCTCCACAGCGATCAACCGGTCAGGACCAAGGACGCGCGCAACAAGCCGCTCGAGTGCTGGTACTACGTGGACATCGCCAAAGCCGTCGGCACCCCGGCCGACCGCGATGACGCGATCGTGTCCGTGCCCGAGGACAAGGTGCTGAGCATCTCGCGCAAGGAGCGGCTCGACCTGAGCAGTACGGAACTGGAGTGCCGGGCGGGGTACTTCCCGTTGCACTTCGTCTTCGACATCCAGCGGGTGAACGTCTGGCAGCGGGCCTTTGTGATGGCCGACGACGCGAACTGGGACCTGTGGTCGAAGTTCGAGGAGCACGTGCTCAAGCACGTGCGGTCCTTCCTCATTCCGATGATCAAGCTGTCGTCCACCACCACGCTGGACGCGGTCTGCTCGGTCTTCGAGCGAGTGAACACCGGCGGTGTTCCGCTCAACGTCTTCGAGCTGCTGACCGCAAGCTACGCGGGCGACCGTCAATACGAGCGTGAGCACAACGACTACTACCGCCTGCCGGACGAGTGGCGGGACATCAAGAAGAGCCTCGCCGCCGCGTACCCGGTGTTCGA
Organism: Streptantibioticus rubrisoli; assembly: GCF_024436055.1. Lineage (GTDB taxonomy): Bacteria > Actinomycetota > Actinomycetes > Streptomycetales > Streptomycetaceae > Streptantibioticus_A > Streptantibioticus_A rubrisoli. The sequence goes on from NZ_JANFNH010000013.1 coordinate 105,597, forward strand.
CGGCGACGGGCTCAGCAGCAGCGACTTCCTCCAGGCTGTCACCCTGGTGCTGACGTGGGAACGCAAGCAGGAGGTCCGAGGAGCCGCGGTGTCCTGCAAGCGGCGGGATCTGCTGAAGCTGCCGCTCGCGGACTTCCGTCGGCTCGCGCCCCGGGTGGCCGAGGCGTTCGAGTGGGTAGGGGACTTCCTCCAGCGGCAGTGCATCGTCCGCAGCGGTGATGTGCCCTACCGCACGCAACTGGTCCCGCTGGCCGCCGTACGCGCCATCATCGGCGACCGTATCGACGAGGACTCCGCGGCTGGCGAGAAGATCAACCGCTGGTACTGGTGCGGTGTGCTCGGCGAGATGTACGGCGGTTCGACGGAGAGCCGCTTCACCCGGGACGTGGAACAGCTCATCGGCTGGCTGCGGGGCGAGCCCTACGTCCCGGACACGATCACCGAGGCGGTCTTCGTGTCGGACCGCCTGGACAGCCTCACCACCCGCAACAGTGCGGCGTACAAGGGCATTTACGCGCTGCTGGCCAAGCAGGGCGCGGTGGACTGGTACTACAACGAGGCGCCGCTCAATCCGGCTCTGCTGCTCCAGTACGCCGTGTCCGTCCGTCAGGTGTTTCCCAAGGAGTGGTTCACCCGTCAGGGGATCAAAGACCAGCGAGCGAACTCGATCGTCAACAAAACACCCCTGTCCTACCGGGCCGGTCGCATCATGACCGGCCCGCCCGGGGTCTACCTCAAGTCGCTCGTCGCCGAGTCCGGAATGCGCCCGGAGTGGTTCGACGACATCGTCGCCACTCACCTCATGGATCCGGTCGCGCTGCACGAAGACGACTTCGAGCGCTTCTACGCCGACCGGTCCAGGCAGCTGCTTGAGCTGGTGAACAACGCCATGGGCAAGCGCACGGTCTTCCGCGACGCGTCGGACCGGTGACGCGATCATGACCGACTCCACAAACCGGCGGGAAGCGCTGCTCGCGCTCAAAGGCAAGACCGTGTCGTTGCCGGACCTTCTGGCGGTCTTCGGCTTTCGGGTGCGCAACTACCAGACAGTCCCGGTGGTTACCGCCGAGCTGAAGGACGCGGGCTTGGCAACGGTGCCGTCCTTCGCTGTCTGCGGCCTGAAGGAGAAGCTGCTGGTCGTCGCCGAGACCGCCGAGACCGCCGAGGTCCACCAGGACGCCGACGAAGGGGACGAGGACGGCGAACTACTCCAGGGCACGCTTCCGCAGCATTCGTTCAAGATCGGCGATCTGCCCTCGGCGCGCGCCGGTGTGGTCTCCGTGTCGCCCAGCTCGCAACTGTCAGACGCCACCCACATCATGCAGGCCAAGAACTACTCGCAGATTCCGGTGATCGACGGCACGTCCGGCCTTCGCGGCGTCATCACCTGGAAGTCAGTGGCCGCGAAGTACGCCACCGGCACCGTGCCGACGCTCACCAACGCCATGGTCGAGGACGTGCCAGTCGCCCTGGTGAGCCAGGAGCTGTTCCCGCTTCTGCCGCTGTTGATCGAGGCCGGCTATCTTCTGGTGCTGGACGAGAACGGCTCCTACAGCGGAATCGTGACCGCGGCTGACATCACCGCTCGCTTCCACGCCACCGCCCTACCGTTCTTCCTCGTCGGGGAGATCGAGTTCGGGCTGCGCAAGTGCCTGGGAGCCAAGCTCAGCCCCGACGCGATCCGGGCCGTGCAGCACAAGAACAAGCAGACCGGGAACATCGCCGATCTGATGTTCGGCCAGTACGTCAGGTTGCTGCGGGAGGACGAGAACAACCCAACGCTGAGCGCCCAGGCGGACGCCAACTGGGCAGCTTTGGGCTGGACAGGTGTCAGCAGGAGGCAATTCGTGCACGCCCTCAGCCGCGTGAAGGACATCCGCAACAAGATCGCACACTTCGACAACGAGCCGCTGACCGAACAACTCATCACCGAGCTGGTCGAGTTCTCCGGGTTGCTCAAGATGTACATGTGACCGCGCTGCACATGTGATCAGGAGCCCGGTCCCCGGCCCAGCTCGAACTGCTCCCGCAGTAGCGCTCGATTGAGCCGAAGCGTGCGCCCGTCGGCCAGCATCTCCAGTACCTGGACGCCGTCGAAGTTGAGCAGTTGCCGCAGCACCGCGCAGAAGCCGTCCGCGCGCGATGTGGGCAGCCCGATCCGCTGGGCGAGGGCGGTCACCGGCAGTGTGCCGCCCGCGCCCAGCAGTTCGCGCACCGCCTGTTCCACCTTTGCCGGATCAGGCTTGCGGGCCAGGGACTCCCGCTGCGCCTGGAACAGCTCGGAGTCGACCAGTGCGGTGACCAGGGCGTCGTCCGGAGCGATCGCCTCCGCCTTGAACAGCGCGTGCTCGCCGTCGGGCACCATCGTGACCTCGAACAGCGACTGGGCGCCGGAAGCCGAGGCATCGAGGCTCTGGCGCCTTGTGGTAGCACGCCTGGCAGGTCTGGATCTGGTCTTCGGACCGGGCGCCGACGTGCGCTTGTCCGCCTGCGTGCTGGCGTTCCACCAAACCGGTTGCTGGCCGCCCAGTTCTCGCCAGCCCCTGGGCGGTTCCGCGCCGAAGCGCATGAACGCCAGGACGGGGATGGCGACTTCGGCGAGCGAGGCACCGCCGTGGTAGCCCGCCTTCAGCGCCGTGTAACGGGAGTCGGCGTCCCACAGCGCGACGATGGACCCACCGGTTTCGGGCGACACCACACGTGGGCCGCTGAGTTCTATCTCGTTCTCACCGATCGGGCCGCCGGGCGCGCGGTGCCGTGCCGACAGGGGTGTCGCCGCCTCGACGCGGACGCCGTACCGGTCGATGACATGACCGTGGTCGCTGGTGAGAATGACGGCCCTGCCCTGCACGGCGGCCTGCGACAGCAACTCGCGAAGCCCGCCTATGTCGGCGGTTCGCCAGGATGCGTCGCCGAGCTTCTGCTCTTTGGCGAGCCGGTCGTCGATGGTGTTGAGCACCACGGCGACATGCGTGCTCTCGCTGCTCATCGCCTCTTGCAGCGCGGGGCTGAACGCGTCGCCACCGCTGTCCGCGCGCAGGTCGTCCTTGTGGAAGACGGCGACGTCCCTGCCGCCCCAGAACGCGTGCCGGCGGAAGATCGCGGCCTCGTCGCGCTGCGAGCCGGTCATCAGCCGCCCGGCGAAGAGGGAGGTGCGGGACACCGCGGTGACGGTGGGCAGGGCGGCCGCCATGCCGCGCCGGCGCGGGGTGTCCTTCGCACCGCGTACCGGGTCGTACTCCGCCCAGTCCCGGCGCAGTTCCTCGCCGAACTCCGCCGCGATGGCCGCGCTCATCCCGTCCAGCACGATCAGCAGCACCCGGACGTCGTCGTCCTTGACGACCGGTGCCACGACGCGGGACAGGAACGATTCTACGGTGAGCATCGTCCCCGTGTCGCCGCCGGTAGAGGCCCACGTTCCGAAGTCGCGGGCGAATCGTTGGTCGATCGCCCGACGCCGCTCGCGGACCGTGGAGCACAAGGCGTCGTAGGCCGCTTTGAGTTCATGCGTCGGATCGCCGCCCGCCGCCACGTGCTCCAGAGCCAGATCGACCCAACCCGTTTCCGCCACATGGCCGTTGATCGCGTCCGTAACGCTCTGCGTCGTCTCATCGGCGTGGTCAGCTGCGGGTCCGGTCGCGAGCCACCGTGTCAGCCGCTGAGCCATCCTGGCCCGCTCCACGCGCACGTGTGCGTCCTCGTCGGCCGCGAGCCGATGCCGTTCCAGCTCCCGCACGGCGAACTCGACCCGCGCCGCGTCCCGGGCGGCCAGAGCATGCCCGACAGCGGTGAAACGCGCCTCAAGTCCAGCCCGCAACAGGGGACTTGTGCCGCACGCCCGCTCCGCGCCGAACTGCCGGCTCAGCGCCGAGGCACGGTCCAGGACGGCGGCGGTCATACGGCGAGCCGCGGCCATGTCCTCGGCCGAGCCGGACCGGCCGGACGCCAGCAGCGCCGTGACGAACTCCTCGCAGGCTCGCCCGAAGGCGGCGACCATGGCGTCCAGCAACTGCCCCTGGGCGGGCGGCGGATCACCGAACCACCGCTCGGCCCGGCCGCGCGCCCGGTAGTCCTCGGCGTCCGCCGAGTCGTCCGCGTGTACCCACAGCGCCGCGCACACCAGGCCGAACGCCACGGCATCCGACCCGTGTTCCGCGGCGACCAGGGCGAGCAGCGCGCGGCCCGCCAGCCCAGCCTGCTCCTCCTCGCCGAGGAACCGGGTCAGCCCGTCCTGCTCCGGCGCACGCAGGGCCAGGAACCGCTCCGGCCCGCACGGGGCGAGCGACCAGCGCAGCAAGGTGTGCACGTCCAGCTCCACCGCGCCCGCGACGCCGCCGGGGGATCGGCCTTCCACGTCCGGGTCGTAGACGCCCGCGCCCAGGCGGCGCAGCGCCAGCGCGGCCAGCGCGTACCGCCGCGGCAGCAGGCCCTTGCCCAACTGTGGCCAGCCGCCCGGCGGCGTCGCGTCCAGTAGTGCCTCGGCCGCCCAGTTCTCCGCGGCCAGTGCGCGATCGGTGCCCTGCGCGCCGAACGCCTCGCGCACCACGTCCCAGATGTCCACGGCGTTGACGCGCTGCTTGTGGACCCGGGCCAGCAGGTCGGCGCCGAGTTCGGACTCCTCACGGTCCGTCAGCACCACCAGTACTTCCGGCCCGGCCGCGCCGGGCGCGAGGTGGCCCAGCACCAGTTCGAGGACGGCGAGCGGCGAGCCGCCGGTGGCGACCCTGGCACGCCGCTCACCCCAGACGATCTGAGCGGCGCCGTCCCAGACAGGGGCAGCCCGCAGCAGAACGGCCTTGCGCTTGCCGGTGGCCAGCCCGGACTGCGAGGCCAGGTACTGCGTCACCGTGGTGGTGTTCAGCCGCACTGCGCTGGTACCGGCGTGGGTGGTGCCCGTCGTGGTGCTCGTGCTCACTCGCCCTCCACCACGCGCCAGCTGATCTCGATGACGGCGTCCGGTTCCCGGGCCGCCAACTCCTCCAGTTCGGCGCGCAGTTCCGCGATGGCGCGGGACGCCTTGGTACGGCCGCCGCCCGAGCGCCGCACCCGCCGCTCACCCGGTGTGCGCTCGGTGCGCGCCTCGGGTACGGGCGGATGGCTGCTCGGCGTCGTCAGGTCCACCGAGCCGGGACCGGGACGGACGGGCGTGGGCCGCTCCGCCCGTGATGCCTCGGCGACGGAGTGCGCTTCGACCCTGCTGCGTTCCTCCATCACCGCCACGACCGCCCGCCTGGCGTCCCGCAGGGCGTCCGGCAGGTTGGCGGTGCGCTGGTCGGCGCGGGCCGCGTTCCGCAGCGCGTCCAGCGCCGCCTGGCCCTTCGGCCCGTAGCCCGGGGCGAGCCGCAGCATGTCCCACGCCGCGTTCGCCAACGCGGAGGCGACGGCCTGCGCCTGCACGATCGACACCCCGTACCGGGGCGCGGGCGCACCCGCCAGGTCGAACCCGGCCAGCGCGGCGACGGTCTGCCGGGCGGAGCCGGTACCGCTCGCCGAGCCCTGGTCGGTGGCGAGCAGGGCGTCGAGCAGCGCCAACGAGCGTCGGGCCAGGGCGAGTCGGCCGGAGTCGTCGGTCTCGTCGAGGCCGAGCAGTGCGGCGTGCTGCTCCAACTGCTCCACGAGATCCGCCGCGTGGGGCTGGTACGCGCGCGCCTTGCCCAGGATCTGCCGGGCGAACTGGCTGACGATCCGCCCGCGCCGCAGCGTCGGAGCCTTCTCGCCGAAGATCTCCTCGTACCGCCGCCGGGCCTCGTCCCACACCGACTCGTCGGGCAGCGGCTGGGCACGCAGCGCGTCCCCGGCCTTGATCTGGCCCGGTTCGGGCGCCGGGTCGAGCAGGCCGCCGGCCCGCACCCACACCCGGTCGTCCATCTCCGCGTAGGAGGCGATCACCAGGTTGGCGAGATGCGGGGCGAGCCCCATCGCCTGCGGCCGGTCGATCCACTCGGTGAGCCGTACGACGGACAGGTCGCCGGTGACGCCCTCGGTGCTCGCCTGCCGCAGGAAGTGGTCGCGCCAGCGGGTGGACAGCTCGAAGTACGCCTCCTTCTGCGACCCGAGTCCCAGCGGCATGGCGATGTGCCGCATGGCGTCACGGTCCTTGGCCGGTACCTCCACCCGCCGATCCGCGGCTTCGGTGGCGGCGCGCAGATGTGTGAAGACCGTGCGTACCTCGGCGGGCCTGACGGCCACGTCCTTGCCCTCCGGGTCGAGGTCGGGGTGCGCGGGGAACTGGTGGGCCAGCAGCTTGCCCGCGATGTGCCGGGCCGCGTCGCGCAGCGACTGCCCGACGGACGGCTTGAGGTCCGCCACGTCAGGCAGGGGCACGAGGTGGTCGTCGTGGCCGAGTTCCACGTCGGTGGGCTTCTTCTCGGCAAGCCCGTACGCCTGCTTGAGCGCGGCCTTCACCGTCTTGGTCAGCGAGGTGCGCTGGCCTTCCAGGAGCGCCTTGGCGCGTGCGCGGTTGTCGGCGTTGAGGTGCGAGGCGTACTGGGTGTCGAACCTGCGGGCGTCGGCGAGCGCGTAGCTGATGGTGACCAGACGCCGGAAGTCCCTGTACCGGGAGTCCGACAGCTCGGCCGGAATCCACGCCACGGTCCGCGGCCGTTCCCCGGGCTTGTCGCGAAGGTCGCGCACCCGGTTGACGTCCTCGGTCGGCCCGTACTCACCTTCGTGGTGCGGCAGTCCGACGACCAGCCGCCACAGGGACTCGTCGCTGGGCGAGAAGTCGTGGTCCGGCACGCTGTCCGGGTCGGCGATCTCGCCGATCACCACCTCCAGCGTGCGGTCCGAGCCCCGCCAGACCAGAGTGAGTTCGTCGGCACCCATCCGGCCTTCGTGCAGTTCGAAGCCGATCTCCTCCGCCAACAGCCGCTTGAGCAGCGCCCGCCGGTTGCCGGGGTTGTCGTTGACGTTGGCGTTGGCGATCACGGAGTCGACGTCCACACCGGCCAGTTCCAGGCGGACGCCCGGGTTGGCCTGGGTGCCGGTCTCCTTGATCTCGGGGAAGCGGGACGCCCACTCGGTGACCTTGAACTTGATCGCGCCGACCTCGGCCCCCGGGATCGGCGAGACCACCGAGCCGTGGTTGAGCGCGCCGAGCCGCCGGATCGTGAGATCGCGCAGGGCCGGGACGCTGGGCGCCAGGGCGGACAGCAGCAGGGTGCACATCAGCCGGTTGTCCCCGATGAAGTTCCGGCACTGCTGCGCGAGTCGGCCGTCCACGTCATCGGGGTGGTGCAGGTAGCGTTCGACATCCTCCTCGGTGACCTCGGACTGGCCGAGCAGGTAGGGCCGCAGCTTGGTCCGGTACAGCTTGTCGGCGGCCTTGAACTCCGCCTTCAGCTTGTCCACGAACGGCTCGTCGCCACCGTCCGCGATCACCTGGTACAGGTCGCCGAGCGGGATGAGTTGCTCCAGCCGCGCGTCGTCGCGGTGGTCGGCGAGGAGCTGCCCCATCAGCTTCAGACCGGTACGGGACCGCTGGAGCGCGGAGGAGATGTGGACCAGGGTGTCCATGAAGGCGGGGGAGAAGGGGTACGTCAGTCGGAACGACTCCTCGTCCGCGCCGGTCGTCCCCTCCTCGGAGCCGAGCAGCACGTCCCACACCGCCGGTCCGCCGGACCGCTTGGCCTTGGCGAACGCGGCGTCGATCCGGGCCCTAGCCTCGTTGTCCTTGGGCTTCAGCAGCCGGGCGTGGGCGATCTGCGGGAGGTTGCGGTCCTCCAGCGTGATCTTGTCGAACCGGCCCGAGGCGAGGTTGAGACTGTCCTGGATCGCGGTCTCGGCCGCGCCGGACAGTTCCTCGCCGACCAGCTCGCGCAGGTCACGCTGGCGTGCGATGAACGACACGATCGGCAGGGCCCGCCGGGAGTCCGCGCCCTCCACGAAGTTGGTGATCTTGTCCGCCTCGCGGGAGACGAACTTCTGGTCGTGGATGCGGTTGGCGAGCCACAGGATCAGCTCGTCCATGAAGAGGATGAGCCCGTCGTAGCCGAGCCCCTTGGCGTGCGCGGCGATCACCGCGAGCCCGGCGTCCAACGAGACGAACCCGTGCTCGTCCTCCGCCGCGTTCTGGGCGAACCCCGGGAACCAGCCCGCGATCGCGTCGTGTACCAACTTGGCGCGCAGCTCGGCGGGCGTGCTCGGGTTGACCACGTCGAGGTTCACCTCGTCGCCGTCCACCTGCTCGGCGGCGAGCGCGGTGTCCACCAGCCCGGGCGTCCAGGAGAACCCGTCGCCCCACTCGTCGTCCTCGTCCGTCCCGTCCTCACCGCCCAGGCCCGCGATGAACTGCTCGTCGCCCACCCGTTCCCGCAGCCGCCGGATGTCCGCGAAGAGTGAGTCGGTCCGGTACACCTGGGGGGTGGGGGCGTTGGGGTGTAGCGCCTTGACGTGCGAGACGTAGCCGCCGAGGATGCGCTGCTCCAACGACTTGGCGCCGAGCATGTGGTACGGCACCAGCAGGAAATTCTTCCGCTGTCCGGCGCCTCCCGCGCCGGACAGCCATGTGTGCTTCGCCAGCACCGGATCGAACTCGGTACGCGCGAGGGCGGCTTGGTCACCGCGCAACAACGCGTACAGAACCGCCATGAAATGGGACTTACCGGAACCGAAGGAGCCATGCAGGTACGCCGCCTTCGACGTCTGTCCGTCCAGCGCCGCCCGGATCAGCCCCAGCGCCTCGTCGAAGTTCTCCAGCAGCCGCTCGGTGACCACGTAGTCCTGCAGCGCCCGGGCGCTGCCCTCCTCGGTGACCGCCTCGGCGAGCTTCAGGACGAAGTCGGAGGTGGAGATCGACGGCTTGATGTCGATCACATCGCGGAGCAGCGGCGGCTGGTCGGTGGCGCTGGGTGACATCGCTTCTTCGGCTTCTTTTCCGTCTGTTGTGTCTCGTTTGACCCGGGAAAAATTAGCGGGTACCCGCCATCCTTTCATTCGTCAACCGTGTTCGTCTTCCTGTCGTCCGTGATGCGGCGGAAGGCGAACGGAGAGGGTTGGGGAGCGGGGCGCGTCGGCTGTCCGAGGGGGCGCTCTGTGCCCCGCGTCTCTTTGTGGGGTGGGGGCGGGTGCGGCCTCACCCTCTGTGCAGCCGTACTCCCGTGATGACGGACTTTCCGCACGGACGGCGTGGCACGACGGCCCAGGCTGTGGAAACCCTGTCGACCAGGACCAGCCCTCTGCCGTCGCAGGCGTAGGGATTGGACGTCCTGGTCACGGGCCAGCCATCTCCTGGGTCGGACACGGCCAGCCAGTAGTGGCCGTCGGTGGGCCAGAGGATCAGCTCGACCAGTTGGTCTTCGTTGTGAGGAGCTCCGTGCCGGATGGCGTTGGTGACCAGTTCGGAGGTCAAGAGGCTGAGGTCGTCGGCCAGTTGAGTCGCGCTGTCGGCGGGCAGCGCGTCGGCGACGGCTCGCCTGGCACGGGGTACAGAGGCCGGGTGGGCGGGGAACGTCCAATGGGAGGGGATGGTGGGGACGCGCGGCTGCGTTGCGGTGGGTGCGGACACGGGAGACGGCGAGCGAAACGGGACGGCGGGCATGGCTCAACCCCTTGATGACGTTGGGCGATTGGGCGCGTGCACGTGTCGCACGCGGTACGTACGCGCTCCCGGCCGCGCCGGTGGCCTACCTCCCTGGGCGCGAACGCCCCCGCCCCAGGGCAGGCGGGCACGCTCACGCGGTGCGCTTCCGGCGGTTGCGGTGTGTGGCTTGCGCGTGACTAAACGCTAGCGGCTGGCGGTGCAAATTGCCATGTGCTTGGGTGCAATTACCCCCACCAGGTTGGACCAAGACTGAGCCGCCACGGCAGACTGGGACTCGCTCGTCAGAAGGGACATCATGCCGACGCGACGCACACCCACCGAGCGCCAGAAGCGACTTGGGGCTGAACTGCGCAAACTCCGGCTGGCCGCAGAGGTCAGTACCGACTACGCGGCTGGTCTGTTGGGTATGGACCGCACGAGGATCTCCAACATGGAGTCCGGCACCCGAAGCATCAACCCGGACCGCGTACGCACCCTGACGAGCAACTATGCCTGTTCCGATGCTGCCTACATCGAGGCCCTGGTGGCTATGGCAGACGGCAAGGAGCGCGGCTGGTGGGAGCAGTACCGGGGTACTCTCCCGCAGGGCTTGCTCGACATCGCAGAACTGGAGTGGCACGCCACGAGGCTTCTGACCATCCAGACCGTTCACATTCCTGGTCTGCTCCAAACCGAGGACTACGCCCGGGCCGTGTTCAAGGCCGGGCTTCCGCCGATGTCCCGGTTGGAGATCGAGCTACGCGTGAACCATCGCATGGAGCGGCAGCGCGTGGTCGACGAGGAGATGAGCCGCCCATACGTCGGTTACGTCCACGAGGCTGCTCTGCGAATGCAGTTCGGCGGTCATAAGGTGATGCAAGCCCAACTCGACCAGCTTTGCACCCTGTCGGAACGCGAACACATCTCGGTGCGCGTCATCTCTGTTGATTGCGGCGCTTTCCCGGGTGCAGGCCACGCCCTTGTCTACGCTGAAGGTGCCGTCCCTCAACTCGACACCGTGGAACTGGACTCCGCACATGGACCGGAGTTCACCCATGCCGAGGCACAGCTCGCCAAGTACCGAGCACATCTCGACTGGATGGCGGAGAACGCCCTGACTCCCGAGCAGTCACGGGACTTCATCCACGCCATCGCGCGCCAACTCTAGGAGACCGGATGTCTGACATCACTTGGGAAGCCCCCTTCTGCGCGGAAGCCAGCAACTGCTTCCGAATCGGAACCGACGCCGAAGGCAACGCCTACATCGCCGTCAACGGTGAAGAAGATCGATACGTGACCGACTCGATAGAAGCGCTACGCAGACTGATCCTCGACGTAAAGGCGGGCAAGGTGGATCACCTGCTGTAAGCCGTACGGCTGGCCGGGGTGGACGACGCCAACCCCAGGCCAGCCGTTGCTGCGGCCTACTTCTTCGTAGCGCGGCGCCCGCGCGTGGGCGCCGCCGGGCGCCAGGCCCGCAGGTCGTCGTCGGTCAGGCCGTGCTCGCCCTGGATCTGCGCGCGGTACCCAGCGAAGAAGGCCGCGGGCGACATGCCGTACGTCGGGTCGAACTCGTCGTGCCACTGTCCAAGCCACGGCTGGAGTTCCAGCAGCCCAGCGAGCAGCGGGGTCAACTCCTCTGTGGTGGTGGCGTTGTTGGTGAAGTACGTGGTGAGGGCCTGCGCTTGCTCGCGGTGATCCCAGCCCGCCCACCCGTACAACTCGGGAACGCCGGAGGTGGTCGAGGAGTAGGAGATGAACCGCTCCTTCGGCACGTCCAACTTGCCCCGGGCACGCCAGTACGACGGCTTGAGGAAGTCGGCGGAGGTGTACTTCGGCGGTACGGGGATCGTGTCACGGATCTTCCGCTTGGCGGGCTCGTCCGGCGCGGCGTCCTCCTTGCGCTGGAGATCCCAGACGTGCTCCCAGTCCGCGCGCTTCTTCAGCCCGCTCGGCTTGTAGCGCAACGCGGCGAGGAACGGCACGTGTTCGTCGGCCAGCAGGTCGGCGACGACGGCGGGCAGGTCCTTGTTGGGCGCGTAGATCGCGGCAACGGACACGAAGTCCTCGTCACGCGAGAGCGCGTCAGTGAGCTGCGAGCGGGTGAGGAGGGTGGGCTGGTCGCCGTCCTGGTACCACAGCTCCCGCTTCTCGATCCGATCCAGCAACCACCCGCGCAAAGCGCGCTCCTGAAGCTTGTCCCACCCTTCGGTCGCCCACCGCCGCTTGTACTCCGGCCGCTCGATCATCCCGATTGCACGGGAGTTCTCGATGGCGTCGATCCGCTTCTGCACGACGGCCTTGTAGGCGTCCGGCCAGTGCTCCGGGATGCTGGTGATCGGCGTCGACCCATGCCGCTTGAACCACTCAGTGGAGGCTTTACCCTCCTCAACTTGCCGCGCAAGTGCGATTTCGAACGCTCTTTCGCCAAGGGATAGGTCAGGTACTTCCGCTTCGGATGATCGTAGATTCTCGGCATGTAGGTCGTAGTGGAAGTAGACCTGCCAGTCCAATTCCTCCTGAAGTGCGATCATCTGGGCTCGGATTGCCGTCCACTTTGCCTGTGCTTCCCGCAGGGCAGCCGATGCGGGGGTTGGCGCTTCTCTTGAGGTCAACGCGGAAGGGCTAGTGGCAGCCAACTCTTTGGCCAATCTGTGTAGGTTCGCGGCTAGGTCGACAGGGAAGCGTGAGGGAAGGGGAAACTCCTTCAATTTGGTTCCTGTGAACTCGTAGCGCTCCTCCCATGCCTCATCTTGCATGCCGCGCCCGTTCCCCCCACCTGCTTTAGGCTGGCTAACTTGTTTGAGCCAAAAGCATGCGGTTGAGCTGTTAAGAATGCCGAGCACTCCTACGATCGGCGCGGCCGAGCCTTCCTCGAGCGTGAATACTGTCGCCGCTTGCGAGAAGATTTCATCTGAGTCTCGAAGGAAGAAGTGTTGGTGAGTTGCTACGAGCGTGAAAACGAGAAGCTTCTTTGAATTGTATCGCTCAGGCGAGAAGGAAGAGTATTCATACCACGGCAGTCCGCGCTCCTCTTGTGTTCCAGACAGGGACTTTCTAATATGCAGAAGTTGCCTGGAAGGCCAAAGGGTCTTTAGCTCCTTAGTGGAGATATCGCGCTGTTCCCCTCGTTGTGAGTAAGGGAAAAGTGTTTCTGTGGAGCCTTGTGTAGCCCAGTCACGGATCTCGAATCCTTCGACAATTCGGCGCGTCAGGTCAGGAGAAATACCGGCGCGACTGGCGGCTCCGCGCGTGAGGTAGGCATCATCCTCGCGTGTGTTGAGCATGTTGCCTGAGTCTTGCACAAAACGATAAAGCGGAGTGGTCTCGGCAGAACTTTCCAGCCGATCGCGCAACTCCGAGGCGCCGCCTCCCGACAGGCTCCACGGATGTTTCCGAAGTCTGTCCCGTGATGTATCCGTAGAACTTACCCATTCGCTTTCTGTGTCAGGATTGTCGACCTGGCTGACGATAGCTTGCCATACCAGCCCTTGTGCGGGGACCTCGGGAAAACCCGGTTCTCCCCGCTTCCCCATGACCATTCGCACTGTTGCCGAACGGCCGCTTTTGTTGCGTCGTCCGATGAGAATTACGGTCGGTGTGCCGTGTCCTGGAATGTATGCTCCAGATGTGTCGATCACCTCTGTGAGTTCAACATCATTAGCGAAAAAATCTTCGATTAGTCGCTTTCCGAACTCCCGCTTCATGAAACCGTTCGAGGTGATCTGGCCGACGTATCCAGAACTGCTCCCGTTTGGTCCAGGACGCTTTGCGAGTTGGAAGAATCGCTCGGCGAATGGCACTGTCAGCTGATACTGCCTTGCACACGAGCTGTACAATCCTTTGTACAGCTCGTTGAGCGCCTTGTCCTTCACCGTGATGTACGGCGGATTTCCCACCACCACGTGGTACCGACCCTGCTCCAGAATCCCCTTGTACTCCGGCTCGTGGATGTCCTCCGTCGAGTACGAGAACTCCGCCAGTGGATCGCCCGCCTCCAGGTCATCGAACTCGAACCCGAGCTGCCGAGCCTTAATAAGCGAATCCCCCACCGCCAAATGGATCGGCCAATCCCACCGCCCCGCCTCCGCCAGCGTCCGCATCCCCGCAACGGCCATCGCCGCCACCAGCAGCCGGAACCGGGCGATCGCCACCGCGAACGGGTTGACGTCCACGCCGTGCACGGCATCCAGCGCAGCCCGCACCCGCGCGTGCCGGTCGACGTCAGGACGGCGCTCCGCCCACAGCGCAACCATCCGCCGGAACGCGCCCAGCACGAAGTGGCCCGACCCGCACGTCGGGTCGATCATCTTCAACTCGCCGAATGCCCCGCCCAGTTCCCGTACCACCGGGTTCATCGTGCGGTCGAGGATGAACTCCTCGACGAATTCCGGGGTTTGGAGCAGCGCGTACGTCTTGCGCGCCGCCTCCGACAGGTCCTGGTAGAGGTCGCCCAGGAAGCGGGTGTTCCAGCCCTCCGTGCCGTCTTCGTTCAGCGGGTCGGTGAAGTCGTGGACGAGGGCGCCCTGTTCGTCGCGCTCGCGCCAGAACTCGACCAGCGCCCGCGCGCCGTCGTGCGAGACGGGGATCTGGAAGAGCGGGTTGCGGTCCGGGTTGAACAGGAGCCTGCCCGCCTGGCCTTCGCCGAGTTCCGCGAAGGCGCGCTCCAGCCAGCCCCGGTACGTCGGGTCCGGGTCCTCGCTCGCGTACGCGGCGTACCGCTCCAGCGCGAGGTCGTGCCGTTCGCCGTCCGGGCCTGTGAGGTACGGCTCGGGGATCAGGCGGTTGTCCTCGCAGAAGCGGACGAAGACCGTGCCGAGCACCCAGGCGACGGCGACCTGGGTGATCCGCTCGTCCAGCCAGGAGTTCCAGGTGGCCCCCGTGCGCTTGACGTCGAAGGCGCGCTTGTGTTCCGCCTTGAGCCGGTCCCGTACCTCCGTGAGCGCCCGCACCTGCTTGTCCAGGTCGGTCTCGACCGCCTTCACCTGCTGCTTCAGGTCGTCCAGCAGTGCCTTGCGGTCGATCACGTCAGGCTCTCCTTTGTTGTACGGACGTTTGTTGTGCGGTTGGTGTACGGGCTGCGTCGGCGGCGGACGGTACGGCCGCAGTGCCGGGGCGGACTACCCACGCGTCGGGGAGTTCTATCCACTCACCCAGGCCGGACTGGTACGCCACCGCCGTCCGGCCCAGGCGCGGTGGGCGGGCGGGGTCGGACTGCGGGCAGAGCAGCCACAGCGCGCGCTCGCCGTGGCGGGCGCGGTCCGCGAGGCGCTCCAGGGTGGCCATCGCGTCGTAGCGGGCGAGCACGCCGGCGTCCACAAGCAGCACCGGACCGTCGCCGTTCGCGCGGCCGAGGCGGGCGGCGATGCGCGGTTCGACCAAACTCCACGCGGTGCGCGCGTACTCGGCGAACTTCATCGCCGCCTTCGAACCCGGCTCGGCGACATCCGCCTTGAGGATCGTCTCCCAGGTCGGCTTGGGCCGCCGATCCACCTGCTCGTGCAGTGCGGCGATGAACAGCTCCGCGACGGAGAGAACTTCCGCGCCCACCTGCCCGTCCGGGGTGGAGAGGCGACGGACCGCTCCCGTCATCCGCAGCGTGTGGACGGTGAGCACGCGGAAGCCGTCCCGCCGGGCCGAGGCCAGCAGCCGTTCACCGGTGCGGATCGCGGCGGCCAGCGTCGGGTCGTTGTCGTAGCGGGTGGCCTGGACGGCGGTGAGGGTCCGGCCGCGCGCGTCCGACGAGATGTAACTGGAGATGCTGTTGGCGTGCCGTGGGAGGTACCGCTGGATCCGATTGTCCTCGTGGGTCTTCAGCACCAGGTCGAAGCCTGCCTCCTGGAGCGCCTTGGTCAGCCGCCCGCCCTCCGGCAGGCTGTGACCGCCCCGGGCGTCCAGCAACTCCGGGAAGCGAGCCCGTACTCGTTCGTGGATCTCTTCGACGCGTAGCCCCGCTTGCTGGCCCTCGGGTACGCCGGGAACCAGGCGTACCAGCCCTGCCTGCGTCAGGCGCAGCGCGCGCACCAGCGGCAGGTTGCGCGGGTAGATCTCCAGCCGCGGGGTGGCGGCGGCGTTGCGGGACGCGGCGGCGGCCAGCTGGACGATGCGCCGCTCGTCCCAGGCCACGGCGCCCGGTGGCGGCGGAACGGCACCCAGTTCGGCGAGTACCGTCGCCGAGGTGGGCAGCGACTCGGCCTCGGCGAGCTTGTCGGCGACCCGGCCGAGCCGCTGTGCGTACTCCAACAGGGCAGGCCCCGACGGGGTGTCCGGTCCGTCGTCGTCACCGACCTCGAGGGCCAGCAGGCCCGCGCCCATGCCCTCGTCAACCGCATCGCGGTTGGCCGCGTGCTGGAACTCCCGGCTCGCGGGATCGAGTTGCTCGACCTCGACCACGACCCGTACCGCCGCGAGCGCCAACGCCCGGCGCTGCTCGCGGGTTTGCAACTGCGTACCACGGCGTACGGTGAGCGCGTCGGCGATCTCGGCGGCGGCGGCGACCCGTCCCATCCCGCGCAGCAGCTCCAGGACCTCGCCGCGCAGCGCGCGCACCGCGGTGTTGCGCTTCCAACGCGTGCGCTGCGCCTTGAGCATCTGCGGGATGCGGCCCGCGGTCAGCCCCAGTACGTCGGCCACGTCCTTCTGCTTGGGCCACGCCCCGATCGCGGGCAGCTCACCGTGCTCGTCGGGCAGGCGCAGCAACAGCCGCACCATCTCGACCTCGTTGGCGTTGGCGCCGTTCTTGCGCAGCTCCGGAACGAAGATCGCGGCGAGGGTGTCCAGGCTGACCGCGCGCAACGCCCGTTCGCCAAGCCCTCCGGCCTGATCGCCGCCGGACCTGGCCACCGCGTCGTTGAGGGCGGCCTCGGCTGCCGACAGTTCGGCGCGTGCCTCCTTGCGCCCCTCAGGGGTGAGCGGCGAGGGCGGCTGCTCGGCGAACTTCTTCCGCCACTGCTTGATCCGGCCCTGCACCTCGTTCCTGGTCTTGGTACCGAGACCAGGAGCGTTGAGCAGTCGACGCTGACTCAGGTCGAGGAGCTGGCCGACGGTGTGGACACCCAGGCCGTGTACGAACGAGATCGCGGCCGGGCCGAGTCCGGACGAGTTGATCGGGGTCTCGCGCGTGGCCTGCTCTGCCCACAGGTTGCGCTGCTGCTCCGCGCTCTCCGGCTCGGCGGCCTCGATACCGGGAGTGGTGGGGGCGTCGGCGTCGCCGGAGTTCGCCGTGGGAGTCGCCGGTGTGGGGGTGGAGTGACGGGAGCGGCTGGGGCGGTGCGAGGAGGGGAGTGCCTCGTCCAGGTCAAGGAAGATCTTCTTCCAGGCGTCCCGCATCTGCTTGAGCTCGGGGTACCGCTTGCTGGCGTCCCGGTGGAGGGCCGTGCGGAAGAACTTGACCAGCGCGTCCTTCACGGCGGAATCGAACGCGTCCGCGGCGATCGTCGGATACGGCTGGTCCTTCTCGTCGGTCTGCCGCGCCGACACCTTCCCGTCGCCCCAGACCGGCAGTTCGCGGGAGGCCATCTCGTGGAGGGTGACGGCGAGGGCGTACCGCTCCGCGTGGCCGTCGTAGACAGGACGCGCCAGCGTGCCGAGGAACGGGTCCAGATATCCCTCTGTTCCCGCCTGGTACTCCTGCACGGGGTAGCCCGCGAGCGAGAAGTCGATCAGCACCAGTTCCCGCGTGCGGTTCGGGCGGACCCGGATCGCGATGTTGTCCGGTTTGATGTCCCGGTGCCAGACGCCCTCGCCCTCAAGGAAGTCCACCGCCCCGAAGAGGTAGTCCCCGTAGGACTCCAATTGGTCGACGGTGAGTCGTCCCTCGTCGCGCAACAGGCGGGCGACGGTCTCCTCACGACGGCGGCGCCTGCTGGAAACGGTGCCGCTGCCGGTGGTGTCCTCCTCACGCTCGTCGCCGACGTACTCGATGACGAGAACCGTGCGTCCGGCGATCTTCTGTGGCTCGGGCTCGACGAGGCGGATGATCCGTGAGTCGGGGCGCAGCCTGCCCATCACTTCGGCCTCGCGTACCAGTAGCTTGGCGCGTTCCTCCGACATCGCGACCTTCAGCACCGCGAAGGCCTTCGACCTGCCGCGCACGGAGGGGTCGACGGTCAGGTCCCGTACCAGGAACGCGCGGCTGGTGGAGCCGGTGCCAAGGCGGCGGCGCACTTCCCAGCGACCGGCGAGCACGTCACCGGGGACGGCGTCCAGCGGGTCCTTCTCCTGCTGCTCCTCGGCGGCCGGGCGCGGCTGGTCGGGGATGGAGGGTGCCGGGGCACCGGTTGCGGCCCGTGCGGCGGCCTCCACCGCGGGTGCGGGCCCCTCGCCAGGCGGCGCGGTCAGGCTTTCCTCGACGAACTCCAGCATCTCCAGGAACTCGTTGACGGTCGCCAGACGCTGGCCGGGACGGAAGGCGGTCGCCGCCTGTACCAGCTCGTCGATGTCGGGGGAGAGCCCGTCGACCAGCGCGCTGGGCCGCAGGCCCTCGCCCGCCTCCAGGCGGGCCACCAGCTCGGCCTGGCTCGCGCCGGGCGGTTTGCCCGTCGCCAGCAGGTACGTGAGCATGCCGAGCCCGTAGATGTCGAGCGCGACGGGGTCGGGGTTGAGCGCGGTCAGGTCGGGGGCGAGGTACGGGTCGGCGCCCTCCGCGATGTGCGCTCCGGCGTTGGACAGCGCGGTGGGAGCGAAGCGGTCGGCGGTGGCCTGCCCGTGGTCGCCGAGTCGCTGGACGGCCACCTGCCAGTCGGAAATCTGCAGGTGTGGTACGAGCCAGCCGGCCGTCTCCGTGTCGGTCCCGGCGGCCCGGCCCCGGGGCCGTGGGATGACGTGCACGGAGTGCGCGGACAGCGTGCGGTGGTAGATCCGTGCGCCGTGCGCGCTGCGCACCGTCTCCGCGAGCTGGCGGACCAGGGCCATCCTGCCGAGGATGTCCAACTTGTCGCCGTACTGGGCGAGATACTCGTCCAGTCGCAGGGTCCGCGGATCGTATTCGAAGATCAGGGCGGGACCGGCGGTGTGGCCTGACGGGTCGTACTGCTTCAACTGGACGACGCCGGGGTGCCGGAAGCGCCGCAGCACCGCCGCCTCCCGCCGGGCGGCGCGCTCCACCGACGCTCGCAACTCCGCGTCCGACCCGCGCTCGCGAAGGTAGACGCGGATGCGGGCGGCCTCGGGCAACTCGCTGTGCTGGGCCAGGTAGTCGGCCCAGGTGGGTCCCGAGTCAAACGCCTTGCGGTTGAGCAGGTAGGGGCCGACCTTGTAGGCCGCGTCGCTCCGCGCGATGCCGATGCGCTCCAGGGACGACTTCAGCGCGCGCGAGCGGGTGGCGTCGAACCGGCGCCGCTGCTCGCGCGGCGGCTCCTTGAGCATCGCGACCAGTTCGTTGATCGTGTACACACCCTGCTGGTCGTGGGCGGGCAACCGGATCCGCAGCGACGAGTCCGTGAAGCAGACGGCCTCGGACACCCAGGGGGCGGGCATGCCGTGCGGCGTGGCCTGACGGAGGAGGTCGCCCAGTTCCCTCGCCTTCTTGTTCGCCAGGTGCAGCGGATTGCTGTGCGAGAGCTGCTGTCCACCGGGTCGGGTCTGCAGCCAGCTGCCGTTGCGGGACTCGACCGATCCGTGCCAGTCCTTCAGCTCGATCAGGTACACCCCGCCGGGCGCGACGACCAGCAGGTCTACCTCGCGTACGTGCCCCGTGCTGGCGGTGAATGTGAAGTTCGACCATGCCCGCCACGGCTCGGCGTCGGGCAGCTTGTCGCGGATCGCCTCCAGGCCCCTGCGTTCATGCGGGAACTCCGAGTCGGTGACTGTTTCCCACCGGCCGTCCCGCATACGCCAGCCCCGCTTCATCGCAATCTCGGTCAAAGGGGATGCGCAGTGGCTCTCAAACCCCCGGGTCAGATCGTAACGGCTCGTTGAGCTGTGCGGGGCTTGGTTCTGGACCTGAGCACGCGGCGCGGCCTGCGTCGGCGGTCGGACGGCTCGTAGCGCGTTTGCCCGGGGCCAACGGACGCAGGCCCCGGGCAGCGCAGCGCGTACGGTCAGCGAACCGACACTGGGACGCCTGCTTCGCTGGGGATCAGCTCGCGCAGCTTCTCACGGGTCTCAGCGTCCGTTGAGTAGATGATCGTTCCGACCATGCCGCGGGTCAGCAGCACCTTGTACGTGTTGCGGATCAGCCGATCGACAGTGTCGTTCGGCGTGGACCTCTTGAATGCCGGGTCCTTCGAAGCCGTACGGTCGGGCACCCACTGGTCGCCGCGCCACACCAGGTCCGGCCCCATGATCACGCCGCTCCAGTCGTACTCGAAGCCCTGCGCGGTATAAACACAGCCGACCTGACCGAAACCGGCGGGATCCGTCGCCCACAGGGCGGCCGGTGGTGCTCCCGCGACCCCCCGGTCGCCGTAGACGTTCCACGGCCGGGCCCAGTCACCGATCACCACATCAGCCGGGAGAGGCTCCCCGGGGACTGTCTTGGTGGTCCACTTCCAGCAATAGCCGGCCGCCATACGGGCGTTGTAGCCTTCGGCCCGCCGTTCCTCGAGGAACGCCTCCATCTCCTGAGGGCTCTCCGCGACCATGAGCCGCATTTTTGAATCCGGTTCCCAGAGGATGGGACCTCCCCCCTCCAGGCCCAACAACCGCAGAACCCAGTCCAGATACGCTTCACTGCCGCCACAACGGAACTGACCGTCAAGGGCTACTACGCTGCAACGCAGGCCCTTGGCCGCGGCCGCTGCCTTGATCGTGTCAACGTCGCCCATTTCTCCCGGGCGTACGACCTGGTGCTGGTCCAAGAGGAAGACCGGTACGCGAGCGGCGTCGATCAGCTCTTCCACCTGTGGTTTGCCGGTGCGCTGCGCAGCGGGCGTGTAACGGTTGGCTGAAGTCTCACGCATGCGATGTGCCTCATCGCAGATCAGCACATCGAGCCCGTTGCGCTCGGCTGTCATGAAGCTGTTGAAGTACTTGAACAGGTCCTGTACTTCCCGCTTGCGGGCGCCCGCGACCTTCCGCAGGGTCCGGGTGAACGACGCTGAACCCGTGGCGTGCAGTGCCGACCGTCCTTGGCGATACATCTCCCCTAGCAGGGACAGCGCGATAACGCTCTTCCCGCTGCCCGGCCCGCCGGTGACGACGATGACCTCCTTGTTGTCCGCCCAGCGTGCGTCGCGTACCGACTTGAGTACCAGTTCGTACGCCAACTGCTGCTCGCCGAGCAGTCGGAACTGCTCGCGCTGCCGGATCTCCTCTGCGGCAACGGCGATGAGTTGTGTGGACGGCTTGATGTGCCCCGCCTGGAACTCGTCGGCCGCCGAAGCGCCGGACTCCGGCGCAAGGTGGTCCTGCAGGTACGTGATCAACTTGCCGCGCTTGTCCCCGGTGAAGAGGCGGCCACGGGCGCTCTGCCCGGCGATGTCCAGCGCGCCGACTCCGAACTCTGTCGCGTTGTGCAGATACGCGATTCCAGTGATCCGATGCTCGTTTCCATCCAACGCCCCGTTGAACTGGGCGAGGTAGTCGCAGTAACCGCGGACCTGCTCGATGGGATTGAGCCTGGGGCTGCTGTGCATGCCGGGGATCTGGCAGAGGTTGGGGGCGTCCTCGTCAGGCACGGCCTCCGTCCACTGCTTGAGTTCGACCACGACATATGACGGTTCACGCGTCTTCGGGTGGACCCCGGCGAGTACCGCGTCGGCACGCTTGCTGGTGAGCGGCAGCGCGTACTCGAGCATCACCTCTACTTCGCCAAGTCCCGCTTCCAGCAGGACGTTCACCAGGGCGGGGAGGGACTCCCTCCAGGAGCGGATCTCGCTGCCTGATGGCTTGTGACCGTGGAGGTGTACGAACCGGTCCAACAAGTGCAAGTACAGTGCCCCGGAGTGCATCTCGCCGGCGACTGAGGCAGCGGATTCACGGATCAGCAAGGAAGGCCCCCGGGCAGCGTGGAGTGGCTGGGGCGGGTGGGGGCATGCCCTTCGTATCCCGTACGGCGTGTGTCCGTGGGGAGCAGGAGCCCGGCGGGCCGCGTGAACGTCGGTGTCAACTCTAGCTCTCTCGTTTGGCTCATCCGGTGGTATCCGCTGTCGCCCGGCCACGAGGAGCGGTGCCCCGGCAGGCACCGCTCCTCGCGCCGACGAGACGCATCTACCGGCGGTGCCACCACGGCCGGAGGATGTGGGGGAACGCATGGGTCAATGCCCGGATGATCTTGGGGCGGTCGACTGAGCGGCTGCCCTGGAGGGCGGAGCCGACAAACCGGCTGAGAGTGAAACAGATGATGGCGCAACAAACCACAGCCGCGATCGCGGCCACGCACGCGGTGAGGAGCGCCAGGACGACGGGATGGGTCAGCACGGCAGTCCTTTCAGACGCCTGCGTCACTGCGAGAAGGGAAACGATTCCTCACGGTTCGAGCGCAAGCGTCAGAGGTAGGAAGGGTTGAATTCAGCGAAGGGGCGATGGCGGCGCGGAGGGAGGCTGCTACACCGCTGCGTGGCACCTGCTGACGGAATGCTGCCCGGCTGCCGACGGCCGAAGAGGGCGATCGGTGTTCGCGACGGAACTGGCGCGAGGAAGAGAAGGCACGTGTGCGCTCCTGAATAGGCGAGGACATGTCCAGGCTGACGCTGGAAGTCCGGAGTTGCCGAAGGTCGCCCAAGATCGTACGCACGCTGTCATGGATCTGGCAAGAATGAATCAAGGTCTATCAATTCCCGTCGGGGCGGGGCTACTTGCACACATGACTGCTGCCCTCGCGGGGCGGGCCACGTCCGCCGAGGACCTGTCCGCGGGAGCCTGGGCAGAACGCGACTGCCTGGCTCTGTTGGCCCGGCGGCTGGAACCGGTGCCGCCACCGGAAGTACCCGAGGGACGAATTTTCCTGCAGCATGCGCGGATCACCTCCAGCGTGCTGCTCAACATGAGCCCCGCACTGGAGACCACCATCGTGATCGCCCGGTCGGAGCAGGCTTCCGACTCCCTGGTCGTCTGGCCCGTGGTGTACGGGCTGGTGTCCCTGGGCACGGTGCCACTGTCCGACCTCGACTCGGTCGGCTCCGCGTTCCTGAAACGGTCGGGCGCGCCGGCCGTGCTCATGCGGTTCACTGTCCTGCTCGCCAGCGTGCTACTCGCGGTGTCCCTGCTGGTCGTGCTGACGCCGCTGGCGCACCTGTACATCGCCGGGTTCAGCAACGTCCCGTCCGGCCCTGCGGATCTCGGAGTGCGCTGGATGGCTGTACTAGTGGCCGCCCCGCAGCTGTGGGCCGTCCGCGGCCGGCTGCGCACCGTTACGATCAACGGGGGAACCACTCGGGTGCTGCCCCGGGCGGCGGCCGTACATCTCGCGGCCTTCCTGGCGTTTGGCCTGCTGCTGCCGTTGACTTCCCTGCCTGGGGCGGCCGGCGCGGAACTGGCGCTGGTCGGCGCCTTGGCCGCCGAGACCCTGAGCCTGCGTGCGATGAGCGGCAGGATGGCGCGTGCACAGCTGGCAGCCTGACACGGACGCGAGGCCCGCCCATTCAACGGCATGCGAACGCAGGTACTGCTCGACCACGGGGCTGCCCCGGGCGCGGATGCCGCATGTCATCTGCGACTAGCACTGGCCAGAGCGGCGCTGCTACCAGGCCATGCCGATGCAAACAGATCGGGGAACGCCAGCCGCTCCAGTACCCACATGGCTCCGCCAGTGACCGAGTGATGACCAGCGAAGGCCTCTGGAACTCGACTCAGAGCTGACCCCGCAAGGCAAGAACAGTGCGGGCGCTGGTCAGTGGCCGTGCTACGGCAGCGGCGGGACGCCTATGGCGAAGGTGAAAAAGCGGCTTGAGACTGGCCCTGCCGCACGGGTGCTGAGCACGGCGCCGCACCCCCGAACGACATCACATAACCGCCGGTCAGGGCTTCATGAACTGACCAATAGGGAGTCCTGCGAGTGCCCCCGGCGGGACTACACGCAGAAGGATGCAGGGCTGACCAGCAGTTTCCTCATGGACAACTCATCGTGGAGGGACAGTTCCGCCCCACGACGAAGGACGGGGCCCTGTGATGGCGGGTGTGAGGAGGTCGCCGACTACTGCTTGTGACGTTGGCGCTGACGTCGAGCAGGTGACCACTCTCCGCGTGGTCACGGCGATCATGGGTGCGGTTGTCGGGCTCACGTTCTTGTTCGGGTTCGGGAACGTGTGGCTGTTGGCGCAGCGGTTGGGGGTGCCCACTGTGGTCGCTCCGTTGGTGGCCCCAGCCGTGGACCTGTCGGTTCTGGGACTGTTGCTGGGAACGCGATACTTGGCGCTGCACGGAGCGAGTCGCGAGCAACTGCGCCCTGCGCGGCGACTCCTGGTCTTCTCCAGCGTGATGACGCTGGCGCTGAACGTGGCGGATCCGGTGATCACCGACCAGGTGGGTAAGGCCGCGTTCGATGCGGTTGGGCCGCTGCTGCTGATCGGATGGGCTGAGGTAGGCCCCGGCTTGCTGCAAGCCATCAATGGAGTCCACGCAGCGGCGCCGATTCCGCTCACTTCTCCAGCCGTTGAGCAAGACCGGGCCAACAAGGCGCCGAGCCCGGCCGAAGCGATCGACCCGAACGCCGAGGACTCCAACTCGCCTCCTCAACAAGCCTGTGAGCCGCTCGACGGGGAACGTTCCCTGGAAGATGATCTCCTTGACTCGGCCCGTCGAGAAGACGCATGGCACTGGGAGACGTACAAGCGCCCCATCTCGGCCGAGACGCTGCGCAAGCGACTCCACATCGGGGCTGCCAGATCCCGGATGTTGGTGGCCATGATGCGCGCGGACAGCAGTTCTCGCCGATCGAACTCAGGGGGAGCGTGAGCTTCCCAAGCTCAGAGCGCGGGTTCGATTCCCGCCACCCGCTCCACGCGAAAGCCCCAGGTCAACGGTCTGGGGCTTTGTTGTTATCTGATGTTGTTGTCCGGGCCGGACCGGATGCCAAAGAATGCGCGCATGACTGAGGGGCAGAAGTTCCGGGACGGGCTCGCGTCGCGCATCGCGCGTTTTGATCGGGAGGCAGCCGGGTGGGCCGCTGGGCGGGCTGAGGAAGAGCGGCAGCGGGTGCTGGCGGAGTTTCCGCTGGAGAGCTGGGACAAGCTGTCGTTGGACCGGTATGCACTGGGGCCCGCGGGCCGTCAGGGCGGGTACTCCTTCTGTCGGCTGATGGAGTACGGCACCGACGATTTCGGCAGCATCCGCGGCGGCAGCGCGGCGAAGCACATCGTGTACCAGCACAGGACAGGCGAGTGGCGGATCGTGCCCAGCGCGCTGCGCGGACTTGGGGAGCGCGAGGCATGGGCGCAGGTGCGCGCCGAGTTCGTGACCGCCTTCGCCGCGGCGGCGGAGGGGGCGTACGAGCGCCTGGACGAGTTGGAGTCGCTGTCGTACGGCCAGGCACTGACCACCAAGGCCCTGGCGGTCTACTTCCCCGGCGAGTTCCTGCCGATCTTCTCCGCCGCGCACATCCGCCACTTCACCACACTGCTGGGCGGTCGTCCGCACACGCACTCCTCAGGCGTGCGCACCTGGCAGGCCAACCGTGAGCTGCTCGAACTCGTGAGGAACCAGCCGGAGTTCGAGGGCTGGCGTGCACATGAGGTGATGGGCTTCCTGTATGCCTTCCACGATCCGCGTCCCCAGGACCGCGTGGTCTGGAAGATCGCGCCAGGAGAGCGAGCGAGTCTCTGGGACGACTGTCTCGCGAACCGTCACATCCGGATCGCCTGGGACGAGGTCGGCAGTCTCGGTCAGTATGAGAGCGACCAGGAGCTCAAGGCTACGCTGGACCAGCACTGGCCGTACAGCACCGGCGGGAATCTGCGGCTCGCGCGGCAGATGCTGGCCTTCCGCGACCTGGACCGCGGCGATCTGGTCGTCGCCAACCGCGGGAAGTCGGAAGTGCTGGCGGTGGGCACCGTCACTGAGGGCTACTCCTACGACCCGGGCGCGGAGACGCACCGGCATACCGTGGGGGTGGACTGGGACACCTCGTACGCCCAACACTTCGACTCGCCGCGGCACGCCTGGCAGCAAGCTCTCGCCAAGGTTCCCGCCACCCTGATGCGGGAGATCCGGCGCGGGCGCGAAGCGGCCCTCACCGAGGCCGCCAGCCCCGCCGCGGAGGTTGAGGAGGTCGAACTCCCCGATGCCGTACGGAAGGTGAAGGATCTGCTCGGCCACAAGGGGCAGGTCGTGCTCCAGGGACCGCCCGGCACCGGTAAGACGCGACTGGCACTTAGCGTCGCGCTCGCCCTGGCGGGACGGGCGGACCGTATCGAAGCCGCACCGGAGGAACGGGCCGCGGCTCTCGCCGAGTTGTCCCACGTGCCCGAAGGCGCCAAGGCAGCCCGGCTCACCATGGTGACCTTCCACCCGTCCTACGGGTACGAGGACTTCGTCGAGGGCTTCAAGCCGGACACGGCGGAGGGCAGGGCCGGGCTCCACCTGAAGATGAAGGACGGCCTGTTCCGCCGGGTCTGCGCGGCAGCCGAGAAGGCGCCCGACGACACCTTCTTGATCGTCGTGGACGAGATCAACCGCGGTGACCTGCCGCGCATCCTGGGCGAATTGATCACCTGCTAGAGCTCGACAAGCGGGGCTCCGTCTCCATCACCCTGCCCACCAGCGGCCGACCGCAGACCGTGCCACCGAACGTCCGCATCATCGGCACCATGAACTCCGCCGACCGTAGCGTGGGGCACATCGACTCCGCGATCCGGCGCAGATTCGCGTTCGTCGACGTACCACCAGATGTGGACGTCCTGGACGGCGAAGTCGAAGGCCTCGGGCTGGCTTCCTTCCTGGAGGGCCTGAACGAACGACTCGACGAGCACTTCGGCCCCGACCAACTGCTCGGCCAGGCGTATCTCCTCGCCGACGACCGGCCGCTCGTCACCGCCGAACAGCTCTCCCACGCCTTCCACCACGAGATCGTGCCGCTCGTGGCGGACTACTGCCTGGGCCGGCCCGGGCTGCTCGGAAGCGTGCTGGGCAAGCTGGTGGACGGCAAGACCGGTCGGGTCGTACAGACGAATCCACAGGACCTTCCCGGCATGCTGGCGGACACGTTCGTGACCGTCGGAACCGCGGGCGAGGACGGCACGGCTGGCTGGGACGGGGAGTAGCCGGGTGCCACAGGAAGCCGTCGGGCGCGACAAGACACTCAAGGAGTACGAGTCCGTCACCGTCCCGTTTTCCCGGCTGAGTCGTGACGACCTCGACAGGCTCCGCAAGCTCAGCGTCGTCAACATCACTAAGGGCCGAAGCGGCTATGTCCTCAAGGCGCGGACGACCACCGGGGTGCTCCAGCTCAGCCAGATCCGGCTGATACTGCAACCCAAGTTTCCGATCGCGGGGACGCGACTGATCGACTGGCTCTGTTACGCCAACGAGCAGGGCAAACCTGATGAGGCGCTGCGCAACTGGCCGCTCGGCAAAGACGGTTACGCGGGACTGGTGCCCGCCGCCCTGCTGCACGAGTGCCGCCTGCTGCTGCGCCGCGGGCTGCGCAGGGACTACGTACGCCGACAGCGCGTGGGCACCTCGCTGCGGGGACGGCTGGATGTGGAGGCACAGGCGACCCGGTGCTACGGGGCGGTCGACCGGCTGCACGTGCAGACCTTCGAGTACGAGGACGGAGGCTGGGAGAACCTGGTGTGCGGGGCAGCCCTGACCACAGCGGCCGAGCGGTCACTCGACCCGCACCTCAGTAGACAGCTGGCCGCCGCCGCAAGGGACTTCCCGTCCCCGGTCCGACCACTGGACGCACTAGCTCTGCTCTCCCGGGGGCGGTACACCAGGCTCAACAGCCACTACCGGGGCGCGCACGCGTGGGCGCGCATGATGCTCGGCGGTGGCGGGGTGGCCGATCTGCTGGACCCGTACGGCTTCGGGGCGAAGAGCCTCCTGCTCAAGCTGGACGATCTGTGGGAGAGCGTGGTCCGGCGGATGGCGGTCGAGGCGGCGGTCGGTGCGGGCGGCAGGAGGGCACAGGCAAAGGGCGACTACATCCGCACGAGCGGAAGACTCGGGGACAGGACCCCGACCTTCCTCCCCGATGTACTGCTGGCCTTCGACCCACCGGCCGAGGAAGCCGGTGCGACGCGCTTCCTCGCTGTGGACGCGAAATACAAGGACTATGCGAAGAAGAACGTCTCCCGCGAGGACCGCCACCAGCTCCTCACCTACATCGCCGGTTACACCGGCCCGGAGCAGCCCCTCGCGCTGGTGGTCCACCCCGCTCCGGATGGCCCCACCGAGCACATCCTGGAGTTCAAGGGCCCCCGCGGCCTTCTGGGCCGCATCCAGGTATTGGGCCTGGACACCCGCACCGACCCTCAGAGCGCGGCAGAACCGCTGCGGGAGGCGATCGCCGGATTCGCTGCTCAGCCGTAGCCGCTTCCGGCGCCCCGACCGAGGCGGCCATCGGACTTGGCGTCAAACCGCAGCGGCGACTCCGTTTCGAGGAGTTGGGTGGCAACGCGTGGGTCCATCAGGTTGGACCAGGCTTGTTCGGCGGGGAACACGGGACTGACGCAGTTCGATCTCGATCAGCCCACGCTGCGGATGAGCTATTACCGGATCGTCCTGGCCGGGGGCCTGCACGACGACATGGTCCGGTACCTCAATCGCGGCCTTCTCATCGATCTGCGGCCCACAGTGCGCACGGGCGGTTCCAGCCCACGGCGCGGGGCGGGGCCCGGTGATGGCGGCTTCCGGGAGGGACGCGACCACTGTCCGTGACGCCGGTGCGGCGTTTGAGCAGGTGATCACTCTCCGTGTGGTTACGGCGATCATGGATTCGGTGGTCGGGCTCACGTTCTTGTTCGGCTTCGGGAACGTCACCTCCCGGCCGGTGTGCCTTCCGGTACTCGCCCGGCTGTGGCGCCCCCGCCACACCGGCAAGCTCGCCCAGGCACGGCAGATGTCCGAGCTGGTCGCTGCCCGCCACCTCGATCGGATCGTGCACGTGGTCGGCGATGCCGCGTACGTCGGCGAGCATCTACGTGGGCTGGCCGGCCAGTTGACCTGGACGTCCCGGTTGAAGGTCACCTCGGTGCTGCACGCGCTGGCCCCGCCCCGCACGGGGAAGTCCGGTCGGCCACGGACCAAGGGCGAGCGGTTGGGCACCCCGGCCGACCTCGCCCGGACCACCACGTGGCGCACGGCCCAGGTCAGGCGCTACGGACGCACCGACACCGTCGAGATCGCCGAGACCATCTGCCTGTGGTACGGCTGATTTCACACCCGAACGGTGCGGGTGGTCCTGGTCCGCGACAACACACCCCGCACCCGCGACCGCGACGACCGCGGCTACGGACTGCCGCTGGTCACCACCGATCTGACCTCGACCCCGGAAGAACTCGTAGCCCGCTACGCGGCCCGCTGGTGCATCGAACTCGCCTTCTTCGACGCCCGCCAGACCCTCGGCGTCGGCCAAGCCCGCAACCGCACCCGACGCGCCGTCGAACGGACCGTGCAGTTCGGCCTGCTCTGCCTGAGCCTGGTCATCATCTGGTACACCACCGCAGGCTACTCACCCGCCGATGCCGCCGAACACGGGTCGCGCTCCCGCTGGTACACCACCAAGGCCGAGCCGTCCTTCGGAGACATGGCAATCAAACTGCGGCGCGTCCTGATCGCCGACAGATTTCGGCCTTCACACCCCGACCAGGCCACACCCGAAGAAACCCGAACCGTCCTCGCAGCCTGGGTCGCCGCCGAACATGATCAACCAGAACCGCGAAACACGAGGGGTGCCGCTGGGCGAGCCCCGCAGCACCCGCCCGAAGCCGCAGATCGGTCAGACGGGCTGAGAATGCTTCAGGAATCCCGAAGTTACGTCACGAGCCAGCAAATCACTCGATCCAGGAAGAACCCCCTGGCCGCGAGCTCGGGAGCTCGGCGGGACTCAGGAGAACTCGCGGGATGTCGCACAACTGACCCACGCTCCTAGCCCGTCGGATTGCGTCAACAACGTTCCTGCCCGCAACATCTTGGTCCTCCGTATGTGTCGTCTATACCCTGATTTCAGGTAGGGGAGGAGCCCTTGCGAGAGCCTGTGGTACGTGGGTGCTGAACACGTCGCCAGCGAATCCAAGGACGTCGCGGCTGATGCTGCCGGAAAACAGCCGCTGGCCTTCAGATTCGAGATCTGCGTGATCGAGGCTCAGGAAGACAGGGCAGAAGCGGAGGCATTGGCCCAGCAGCAGGCCGCTGCGATGCGTGACGTACTGGCCTGGATCGCCGAGCATTCAGGGCGGGCGGCTGTGCCAGAGCCGAGTGACGGGGAAGAGGCCAGTCTGGCATCCCGAGACGCTGACTCACATGGGCCGGACTCCCACCCGGGGGACGATGAACCCGTGTGAGCAGGGTGGACCGCAGAGCGTGACGAGATGCTAGCTCCAGTTACCCCCTATGACTCGAACCTGCGGCGGCTGTAGGAGGGCGGATCTACCGCTGCTCCGTGCACTCACCTGCGGTAATGCACTCCAAGGCGGATTGATCTTCAAATCGCACCATGCGGTTCATCGTGCCCATCGGTAGGTGCATCGGTAGCACGAATGGCCGCCCTGACCTGCGGAAACGCGGTCAGTAACGGGAGTGCCCCCGGCGGGACTACATGCAGAAGGATGCGGGACTGGCCTGCGGTTTCCCCCTGGACGGCTCGTTGTCGAGGGGAGTTTCCGGCCCACAACGGGGGGCGGGGTCCTGTGATGGCCGCATCCAGGAGGGAACCGACCACTGTCCGTGAAGCCGGTGCGGTGTTCGAACAGGTGATCACTCTTCGTGTGGTTACGGCGATCATGGGTGGGGTGGTCGGGCTTACGTTCTTGTTCGGGTTCGGGAACGTGTGGCTGCTGGCGCTGCGGTTGGGGGTGCCTACGTTGGTTGCTCCGTTGGTGGCCCCGGCTGTGGACTTGTCGGTTCTGGGGCTGCTGCTGGGCACGCGGTACCTGGCGCTTCACGGAGCGAGTCGTGAGCAACTTCGCCCGGCACGGCGGCTCCTGGCCTTCTCCAGCGTGATGACGCTGGCGCTGAACGTGGCGGATCCACTGATCATCGATCAGCTGGGCAAGGCCGCCGTCGACGCGGTCGGGCCACTGTTGCTCATCGGCTGGGCTGAAGTCGGCCCCGGCTTGCTCCAAGCCATCAGCGGAGTCCATGCAGGGGAGCCGACTGTGCTGGAAACGCTCGTTGACGAGCAACACCCGGCCGAGACTGCACCGCGCCCAGCCGGAGGAAGCGAACCGGAGCCCAACGATTCAGGCTCGGCTGCTCAGGAATCCTCCGGGCAACTCGATCAGAAACCTTTGTTGGAAGACGATCTCTTCGAACGCGCCCGTCGCGAAGACGCCTGGCACTGGGAGACCTATCAACGGCCCATCTCTGCCGAGACGTTGCGCAAGCGACTCCGCATCGGGGCTGCCCGGTCCCGGATGTTGGTGGCCATGGTACGGGCGGACAGCGGCGAGCGGTTGTCCGGAGGGGGCAGCGGGCAGGCGGGGGCGGCGCGGTGAACCATTTTCCGCCTTTTGCTGATACGGACCTGTGCAGAAGCCGCCTAAGTCGAGCTGGAGACCAGGGCAACTACGCTACGGGATCGCCCTTTTCGCGCCGTCGCGGTCTTAGTACTGCAACCGCATCTGGGGGTTGTGGCCTCGGCGTTTGTAGTGGGAGCAGCGGGCTCGGGCCTGGCTGCGTCTGCGGAAGCGTGACCAGCGCAGATGGTGGTCGTTGGTGTGGTGGCGGGGCGTGGTGACGAGGTGTCCGATCAGTCGGCGGATCTCCCGGACGCTGAGTGGTACGAGGTCCTGCTCGTCGTCGTTGGTGCCCCTTTTGCGGCTTCCGCGGCACGGATGGCGGTCAGGTAGGCGAGGGCGGCCATGGAGAGCGTGATGTGCCGATACCAGGCCCGGTAGAGCCGGACTTGGTAGTGGTCCAGGCCGCACTCGCCCTTTGCCGTCTGGAAGCACTCCTCCACCGCCCACCGGGCGGCGGCGACCTTGACCAGGTCTTTCAGCCGGGAGGCGGCCGGGCCGTAGCAGACGTAGTAGGCGATCTCGGTGGGGTCGGCCACGCTGCGGCGGGCCAGGACCCAGTGTCCGAAGCCGTCCTCCCAGCGGGGCCGGATCGCGATGCGGGCCCAGTCGTAGATCCGCTCCCCGTGCGCGCCCTGCCCGCCCGAGATCCGCTTCCAGCGCTGCCGGGGCAGCGCGGCGATCAGACGGTCCACGCGTTGCTCGCCCCAACCCGTCGTGATCACCGTGTCGTTGACCTTGGTGGCCATCACGTGCGCGATGCCGCGCTGCTCCAGCCAGAACCGGGTGTGCTTGACCTGCCCGTACGCCTCGTCCGCGGTCACCCACGCGAACGGCACCCCGGCATCGACGGCACGCTGCACCATCCGCCGGAAGTGCTCGTTCTTGGTCGCGAAGCCGATGCCGTCGGCGATGCCGACTGCCCGGCACCGCTCCCGGTTATCCGTCCAGGAGGCCGGGAGGTAGAGCTCGCGGTCGATCAGCGCCCGGCCGGACCGAGGCGTAGGCCAGGAAGGTGCCGATCTGGCAGTTCTCGGTCCTCCCAGCCGTACCGGAGTACTGCCGCTGCACCCCGGCCGACTTCGTGCCCTTCTTCAGAAAGCCGGTGTCGTCACAGATCAGGACACCGTCCGGGCTGCCGATGGTCTCCACGACGAAGTCACGGATGTCGTCACGGACCGCGTTCTCGTCCCAGTCCGAGAGGTTGAGCAGGCGCTGGACACCGTCCGGGCGGAGCTGCCCGACCTGCTCCGACAGCGTGTGAGGTCGGACCGGGGCGCCCTGTCGATGTTGCCGTCGGTGGGTTTCCCCGGCCCGCCTCCCGAACCGGACGTGCCCGATCTCCAGGCATCCGGCTCTCCACAAGCCCTCTCAGGTGGCC
>NZ_JANFNH010000014.1 GCF_024436055.1 Streptantibioticus rubrisoli
GTTTGCTGGGGGAGGGGGTAGAGGAGTGCGGCCAAACAAGGCCCGGCCTGCGGGCGTGAAGCGGGGACGGGCTCCGCGGAGCTGGCGCTCCAGCACGGCGAGTTGGTGCCGCAACGCCAGGATCTCCGCGTCCTTCTCCCGGTCGCTCCTCGGCAGCAGCCGTAGCACAGCGAAGGCGTTAGCCATTGTCAGGTAGGCCAGGCGAGCAGCATGATCGATCATCATGCCCGGCAATGCCGACAGCCGGTGGCGACCAGCACGATACGTTCTCTGACCTGTATGGATGGACTTCTCGGCACCCACAAGGTCCACCAACCGGCTCTGCCGCGTTGAGTTGACTCTCCGCCGGCGCTCGCCCAACGTGCCGAGGACTCTCCGGAGCATGGAGCCCAATGCCGATTCACAAGATCGGGTTACGGGCCGGATGAGCCTTTTGCATAGATGTATGTCATATGACCTACTGGTCGCGACGATACCTTCTCGAGAGTCCAGCTTTGGCTGCGGCGGTGCACGGTGCCCGGCCCGACGGGAGTGGGCATGGCAAGCACGGCGCAGGAAGCGGCCGCACCCGGGGTTCGGGCGTCACAGATGTTCGTTGGTGACGCTGTGGCCAACGTGGTGAACATGTTCCGCGGTGAGGTGAATCTGCCGGTCGACCTCGTTACGCTCGGCGGGCGCAACGGCCTCGACGTGAAGGTGGCCGCGTTCTACAGCAGCGGCGTGCACCGCGCGGCGCAACGGTGGAACCTCACCGAGCCCACCGACGTCCTCGGCCTGGGCTGGTCAATGCCGTACGAGCGAATCATGGTCGAGCATCAGGACAGCGGCACCAACCTCGACGACGTGTTCTACCTGGTGACCGGCGGCGCCCCGAAGCAACTGGTGCGGGTGGGTGTGGAGGGGGCGGCGCAGGTCTTCCAGCTGCGCGACCACCAGTTCTGGCAGATCCGGTACTTCCCCGACCCCGACGCCGACCGCGAGTACTGGCAGATCGCACGTGAGGACGGTACGACGTACACCTACGGTCGGGGAGCCGTGCAGTGGGGCGTGCGGTGGGGTAACTGGATCGGTCCGTCCACAGTGGCCAACGGAGTGAGTTTCCCGGTCGCCTGGAACCTCCACGAGGTCCGCTCGATGGCAGGCGACACGATTTCCTTCGAATACGACAGCGACGACGTCGCGATCGGCGTCGGCACGGACGCGTTGTACAGCCGCTCCTGCCGATTGCGGCGGATCGTTGATGCCTTCGGGCGGGCCGTCGGATTTACGTATCTGCGCAAGGAGCCGTTCGAAGCTCCGGCGCCCCAGGTGCCGCCACCCGGTGGGCGCAACGCGTACCAGTACCGCCTCGAAGACCACTACCTCGACCGGATCGACGTCCGGGACCGCGACGGTGCTCTGCTGCTGACCACCCGTCTGGGCTACCAGTTGCGCAACGTCTCGGGGTCTGCGAAGGACAGCGCGTACACCAAGCGGTATCTCGTGACGGTGCGCCAGGAGGTCCCGGACGGTAGCGGTGCGGCGCTGCCCGGTGTGGAGTTCGACTACCACGGTGCCGACGCACCGCTCCCGGGCGCGCTGAAGAGCGTGCTCACCCCGCAGGGTGGCCGTGCGGCCTATGCCTACAAGGCCGTTGAGCTGCCGAACACCACGTTGCGGGTGCCCATCACCAGCCCGGGCGCGGGCTGGACGCCGCGGGTCTGGCACGGCCCGACGTACACGGTGGTCACCTGGGAGAACTCCACCACCGGCCGCGTGACGACCGGTGTGTATTCCTGGAACGGCAACTGGTCCAGCCAGCAGGACACCCGCGAATGGTCAGCGGTCCCGGGAACGTTGCGGGTGCTGACCGGGAACGGGTTCTTCGCGGTCTGGTACTGCGACGCGCCTAGCCAGCAGTACCGGGTCCACGTTGTGCGTGCCGACCAGTTCCGCTTCGGTCAGTGGGACCGTTCCGTGTATCAGGTCAGTCTCGGGCGGCCGATGAGCGACCCGGTGGTGAGTGTCGGCGCGGATTTCCTCGCGGTCGCCGACGCCGCCGCCGGACAGCTGAAGATCCTCAGTTGGGATCCGGTCGGCTCACGCTGGGTTGAACACGGCTTCGGGCTCGCCAACGTCGCCCAGGTCGTGCTCTCCAGCGGGGTGAACTTCTGCGTCGCCACCACCTACGCCAGCACCGGCCGGACGCTGAGCACCACGATCTACTACGGTGACCCCGAGAGGCGCTGGCTGCGCGGGGACACGGTCAGCGAGACCGTGGACGTCGACTGGATGGCGACCCGTCGGGAGCACATGCTCGCCACCGGGGCGTCCTTCGCCGCGTTGGGCTTCGTCACCGCGATCGACGAACCGTCGAAGTCCGTCACGTACGCCACCCGACTGCTCACGTGGTCCTCGACGTACCGGTTCGGACCGCCGGTGAAGGCCGACGGGTCACAGCCGCTGGACGTGCGCAACCCGGTGGGGTACGTGGTGGTGAACGGGTCGACGGTCGGCAACGGTCAACACCTGTTCCGCTTCGACGGTGCGCGTTGGCAGGCGATCGCCGGGGTCAAACCGGTCACCGGGCCCCGGTACACCTACAGTTACGCCGCCGACGCCGCCTACGTCACCACGGTGCAGTCCGACGACCGGTGGACCAGCGAACTCTACGAGTTCGACCCCTACGGCAATGCCTGGCGCTCGAAGGCCCGCCCCAGCGGGTCCGCCCGCGGGCTGCCGTCGATCGCCGGGGGATACCGCACGGCGGGCCGCGAACTGCTGCGGCGCACTCCCGACGGTACTTGGGCCAAGGTGTACACCCTCCCCGCGGACGCGGACCTGACCACCGTGGTCAACGCGGCGCCGGCGTACCTCGCCTACCAGGACAGCGGTGGCTCGACGCGTGTACTGACCCTGGCCGACGGCGGGGTACTGGAGACCAAGGCGCTGTCCGGCGAGCGCGTGGTGGTGCCGGACGCCCAGCCCGGCCAGATCCTCACCGGGCCCGGCACGTTCGTCACCTACCGGGGCCCGGACTTCGACAAGTCCACCCAGCTGGCCCTCTACCGGGTAGTCGGCTCCGCCGTTGCCACCCGGCTGGTGGCCTACCCCGTCGTTGAGGTGAGCAACGACACCGGGTACCAGACCCAGCGCACCACTTTGGCCTACGACGCGGCGACCGCCACCTACGACCCCTACGGGCTGGTGACGCAGTACGTGACCGTGCGGTCGACGCCCGGCGACGGCGACAACGGCTGGGTCGAGCGGGTCTTCTTCAACGGACTGAGCCCGACCGTACCAGGCGTGATCTACCCGCCCTCCAGCCAGTACACCAACGCCCGTACCTGCTTCAGTCAGCTCAACGGGCAGCTGTTCCGCGCCCGCGGCTACGACGCCGACGGCCGTCAGGTCAGCGAGAGCATCAACTATCCGTACACGTACACCAGCGGCGACAGCGGTGAGCGTATCGTCGGCGCCTACACCAGGCTGCGGCGCCAAACCGAGGCCACCGCCGGTCAACTGCTGTCATTCGGGCTGGACGGGATCACCGACCTCGACAGCCAGAAGGTGCCGAGCGCACTGCGGGACCGGTTCGGCGCCGCCGGACTGGCGCTGCTCGACCCGCTCACGGTCGCGGTCGAGCGGTTCGGCCGGCGGTGGACACTGACCGACGCCACCGGCGCGCGGTACCAGATCGTCGCCGACGGCACGGACGTCATCGTGTACGGGTGGCTGGAGGCGGCCGCCGAGTACGAGTACAACGCCAAGGGACAGCCGTGCCGCGAGCTCACCGAGAACATCGACGACAGCGGCGTCAGACGACGGCTCAGCCGCGACACGACCTACGCCTGGCAGACGTACCGGCAACTGGCCGACCTCAACTGCCTGGTCCCGGTGGGCCAGGTGACCGCCGCCGACCTGACGGCCGACGTCGTCACCGGCAGCACGGTCACCACCTACTCCAACGCCTGGGGCCCTTGGGCGGCCCACCGCGGGTACGAGTGGATGGGGACCGGCACGCCGGACTTCGAGGGTTGGGAGGCCGGCGCCGACCCCGGTCCGGACTGGCTGCGGGCCCGTGAGGTGCTCGGCGTCACCGAGCGGGCGCAGCCGCTGGCTGCGCTGGACGCCGGCGGCCACGTGGCCGCCGTCATCTACGACCGCGAGCGCCGCTTCGCGGTCGCGACCACGGCCAACGCCGATCCACGCGCCGGCGAGGCGTGCTACTACGGTTTCGAGGAGTACGAGGACGCCGGCGGCTGGACCCTCACCCCGGCGGGGTTGGACCCCGCGGACTACATCACCGAGGGCGCCGCGCACTCCGGATCGCGGCGGCTGGCCATCCCCGGCGACCCCGATGAGGCAATCGGCATCACCAACGAGTTCACCCCGGCCCGTGGCGAGCGGAGCTACCAACTGTCGTGCTGGGTGTGCACGGAACCCGGGTTCGTCAGCGACGCGGCCCTCGCGGCGTGGCGGATCACGGTCCGCGGCGAGCAGGGCACGGCGTCGATCGTGACCGCGATTCCCGCCACCGACGACCAGTGGCGCTGGATGCACCAGCTCATCGATCCGCAGGCGCTCGGCGTAGGCACCATCCAGTCGCTGACCCTCACCGTCACCAGCCGGCAGGACCACCACTACCTGCTGGTCGACGACCTCGCGTTCGCGCCGGTCCAGGCCAGCCTTCGTGCCTCGGTGTATTCCCCGGACGGACAGGAACTGCGCGGCACCGTGGACATCCTCGGTGACTCCCGCCGCATCGCGTACGACCTGCTCCAACGCCCCGTTGTTGAGATTGGCCCGGCCGGGTCGCCGCTGTCGATGTCCGCGGACCAGCTCTGGCGCAGCCACCGCGACAGCTTCGACCCGGAACGGCCCAACGGCTCGCTCATGGTCGCGCTGCGCGGGCGGGGCAGCTTCACCGACTTCCGGCAGGGAAGCCAGTGGCAGGCGCAGTGGCAGCCCAGCTCCGGCTGGCGCCAGACGCCAGGCCGTCTGCACCACGAGTCCACCGGCACCGGCAAGCTGACCCTTCGTGAGACGCCACGCGGTAGCTACCTGCTGCGTTTCGGCCTCGTCGGCGACCCGCCGGTGACCGGGCCGCTGCGGCTGACCTTCGGCGGCGGCTGGTCGGTACGCTGGGCCGACGCCACCTGGTCGTTGCACCGGCCGGACGGTACCAAGGTGACCCAGGCGGCCGGGCCGGCCGGAACCGACCTCCTGCTGGCCGCCTGGCCGCACCGCATCCTCTGGTACGTCGACGGCCAACTGGTACTCCAGCAGCTCGACTCCGGCGGATTCGCCGGACCGGTCGAGCTGGCCTGCGATGGGGAGCTGGCGGTGCGGTGGATCGCCGTCGGCGCCGACCCGGTGGTCGGGATTTCCTGGACCGACAACGTCGGCCGCCCGTACCAGCTGCAACGCATCGCCGACACCCGCCTGCGGGTCTCGGCGACCGGGTACGACGACGCCGGCCGCGTCACCGTGTCGACCAAGAGCATCGAGGTCGACGGCGAGCCGGTCGGCTACAGGGTCGGCCTGGTCACCGCGCTGGACCCGGCGACCGGGGCGATGGGCGACTGCGAACTGACTCGCGCCTACCCCGACGACGAGGGCTATCCGTTCTCCCGAACCGTCTTCGAACCCTCTGCGCTGGGCCGCCCGGTCGAGGCAGGCAGGCCGGGCAGGGCATTCGCCGTCGACACCTCGAAACCGGTCGGGCAGCGGCACACCACCCGCACCGAATACCGCATCAACACCGCCGAACCGCTGCTGCCCGACCTGCCCGCCGGAACATACCCGGTGACCGCGGTCATCGACCCCGAAGGGCGTACGGCGCAAACCTGGACCGACCGGCTCAGCCAGACCGTGGCCACGGCACAGGGCGACCTCGCCGGCGCCCCAGGCACGTTCGCACTGGCCCGAAACTTCCACGACCCGTACGGCAACGTGGTGCGCCACGACCAACCGAACCTGGTCGACACCCGAGTGAGCGACCGGGAACGCTTCGTCGAGCGGACCGACTACGACTTCCTCGGCAACCCCCTCTC
The DNA here is from genome assembly GCF_024436055.1 of Streptantibioticus rubrisoli. Classification (GTDB taxonomy): domain Bacteria; phylum Actinomycetota; class Actinomycetes; order Streptomycetales; family Streptomycetaceae; genus Streptantibioticus_A; species Streptantibioticus_A rubrisoli. The sequence continues at coordinate 6,036 of NZ_JANFNH010000014.1, forward strand.
CATCACCGGTCCCGACCTCGACGGCAGCGCCGAATACGTCTACGACACCTTGGGCCGGCTGCGGTTCAGCCAGCTCCCGCAGGCCGCCGCCGAGGGTTACCTCAACTACCGCGCCTACGACAGCCTCGGCAGGCTCCTCGAAGAGGGCACCTGCGAGGCCACCTGGGACCGCGACCAACTCCAGGCACACGCCGACGAACCGCAGTGGCTGCCGGCACCGGGCACGTGGCTCTCCCGCTACCGCTACGACGGCGACGGCAGCGACCCACGCCTGTACGGCCGGCTGTGGCAGGCGTGGTCAGGCCCCGCGAACGGCGACACGCCGGCCACCCGCACCACGTACGCCTACAACGACCTCGGCCTGGTGGCCTCACGCACCGTCAGCGTCGCCGCCTACGCCGATGGCGCACCCCACACGGTCGCGTTCCGCTACGACGCCACCGGCGCAGTCACCGACATCACCTACGACACCCAGCTGGGACCGGACGCCTTCACCGCCACCATGCGCACCGACGGCTTCAACGACCTGGTCGGCGTCACCGGTGACCACGACGGGCGATCAACCGACCTGGCGCGCTTCACCTACACCCCCGACGGCGCGCTGTCCGAGGAGGTGCTGGCACCGGACGGACCGGCCGAACTGACCCGTGGTTACCGTTACACCCCACCCGGCTGGCTGGCCTCGGTCCGTGACCGCTACCTGACCGAGACCACCGACTACACCACCGGCGGTCCCGACGGCGTCGGCTACCACGACGGCCGGGCGGCCCGCGTCACCACCAGCTTCACCGGAGTACGCCAGGACGGCTTCGTCCCCGACTTCGACTACCGCTATGCCTACGACGCCCTGGGCCGCCTCGCCGCGGCCGAAAGCGATGTCAGCGCAGACTTCGGCCTCAGCGGGCTCAGCTACGACGCCAACAGCAACCTCCTCGCCCGCACCGTCGGCGACCTTGCGCAGCAACTGCGCTACCGGGAAGGCACCAACCGGCTACGCGCGATCGACGACGGCGTCGAGACCGACCCGTTCGGCTACGACCGCGATGGGGACATCACCGACGCGCCGCCGCTGGGCGTGTCCGACCTGAGCTACGAGCCGGACACCAGGCTTCCCGCCGGGCTGCGCAGCGCCGCCGGGGCGCTGCGCCTGGAGCACGACCCCGCCGGCACGCTGCTGTACCGCGCCGGTCCCGACGGGCAGCGCCTCTACGTCCCCGGCGACGCGGGACCCCTGGCTCTGCACCGCACCGACGCCTCCGGCGGCCACCGCGTCGGCTACCTGGTCCCGGGCCCGGGCGGCACTCTCGCCGTCTGGTCACCCGAGGGCACCACCTACGTGCTGCGCGGACGACTCGGCTCCACCCGGGCGCTCTACGACGGCACCGGCCTCGTCGGTGCCTTCAACTACCTGCCCTGCGGCGGATTCCTGGGCACCCCGCTGGACCTGGGTGCCACGACCACCTACCCCTACCTGTTCACCGGCGCCGAACGCGACCCCGCCACCGGCCTGTACCTGTTCCCGCGACGCGTCTACGACCCGACCACCGGCCGGTTCCTGAGCACCGACCCCTTCGGCCAGTATCCGAGCCCCTACCTGTACGCCGGCGGAGACCCGGTCAACGGATTCGACCCGAGCGGCGCCTTCGCCTGGTCCTGGGCGGCGTTCGGAGCCGTCCTCGGCGGAATCGTCGCCATTGCCGGCGGCATCCTGCTGACCGTCGCGACAGGCGGCGTCGCTCTCGGGTGGATGGTCGTAGGGGCGGTCGCGGGAGGGGCGTTCATCGGCGGCGGAATCGCCAGCGCCGCCTACGGGTTCGGCCACGCCGACGCGTCCAAGAGCACCTTCGACTGGGCGGAGTGGGGCATCATGGTCGGCTTCGGCGTGGCATTCGGCGCGGCGGCGGCGGGACTGGGGTTCGTTCCTGCAGCCTTCGGCGCGAGCGCTGCCGGCGCGATCGCCGCGGAGACGTTCATCGGGACGGGACTGGGGGCCCTCGACGGCTTCATCACCAACGGCACGCTCAACGCCTACCAACGAAAGGGTGAGGATTTCCTTGAGGGTGGGGGCAGCGCCGCGTGGCAGGGGGCGCTCGGCGGCGCGATCGGCGGTGCCATCGGCGGCGCCCTCAACCGGGGCGCCATGCTGCGCACAAGCCGGACCCTCAATGCCGGCCGCCGCCTGGCGGCCGCCCGCGGGGCCGAGGAGCGCGCACAACCGGGCAGGATCTACACCAGCGTGTACGAATCCGGCACGTTTTGGCACGCGGAGGTCGCCACGCGGCCGCAACCCGGAGCACCCGCGACGCGCACCTGGCTGGAAGCCGACCTCATCGACGTGAGAAGCACCGTGTCCGGTGGACAGCCAACCACCATCCGCACGGGCCCGTTCGATCCCGCGTATCGGTCCTCCGCCCTAAACGTGCGGCAGGGGGCTTTCGACGTGCCCGAAGCGAACGCCGCCCGGGCGCAGGCGTATGCCCAGAGCGCGGAGGGACGACAAGGCCTGTTCGCGTTGTGCCGCAACGACTGCACCACGTATGCCAAGCAGGTGCTGCGGGAGGCCGACCTGCATCCGCCGCTGTGGGTGCAGAACCCCAGTGGGCTCGCCTTCTGGGCACGGACCCTCCGGCCACAAGTGCCGTAGGACGACCAGCGATCCCTGAGGGCGAGCAATGACAGAAGGAGGAGCAATGACAGACGACCCGTCGCCGGTACCGGTCGGCACCATCGTGGCCTTCGCCGGCGAGCTGGACATTTCCTGGCTGCAGGGCCAAGGCTGGCTCTACTGCGACGGATCTGAACTGGACCAGGCAGCGTATCCGGCGCTGTACGCCGCCATCGGCGGCAACTACGGCGCGGGCCACGCCACGTTCTTCCTGCCGGACCTGCGCGGCCGGTTCACCCGAGCAGTCGATCTCGGCGCCGGACGGGACCCCTACGTCCTCACCCGAACCCCGTCCAACAACGGCGGGCTGTCCGGAAACAATCCCGGCTCCGTCCAGGATCACCACACCGCGCTGCCCGCCAAGTCCTTCACCACGTCAAGCGACGGCAGCCACAGCCACTCGGTACAGCACCTGCCGACGGACAAGGAGGGGCCGGTGATCGCCGGCAGCCACTACGCGATCTGGACGGACGCGGGCTCGCAGACCGACGCCTCCGGCGACCACAGCCACACCCTGTCCGGTGGCGACGCCGAAACCCGCCCCATCAACAAATACGTATATTTCTTGATCAAGTTCAACGGATGAGGACGACGATGAACACTGCGCAGGAAAGTCAGCCCACACAGGTGATCCCCGTCAGCGGTGTACTGGTCGGCTCGATCGTCGGCTACGGCGGGATCGTCTCCGGCAACTCGCAGGCGCCGGCCGGCTGGCTGCTGTGCGACGGCACCGCGGTGTCCCGCACCACGTACGCCGACCTGTTCCAGGTGATCGGCACCCAGCACGGCGGCGGTAACGGCACCTCGACGTTCAACATCCCCGATTACCGCGGGCAGTTCCAGCGCGGCGTCGACGACGGCACAGGGCGCGATCCGGACGCGGGCAGCCGAACGGCGGCCAACCAGGGTGGCGCGACGGGCGACCAGGTCGGCTCGGTCCAGGGCATTTCCACGGCGCGGCCGACCGGACCAGCCTTCGGTACCGACGACAACGACGGTGCCCACACACATCCGGTCCAGCACCTGCCGACCGACCACTCCCACCCCTACGTCAGTGGGCACCACTACGCCGAGTGGAACGACGGGAGCGCTGACACCGACGCCGCCGGTGACCACACGCACACCATCGGCGGCGCGGATGCCGACACCTGCCCGGTCAACATCTACCTCAACTACCTGATCTTCTACGGCACGACCTCGTGAAGGAGCGAACGATGACGGATCAGGATTTCACCAAGCCGGTCGTACCGCTGGGTGACCTGGTGGTCGGCAGCATCGTGCCCTACGGCGCCCTGATCGACGCGGGCGCGCTGGAAGCACAGGGCTGGCTGTACTGTGACGGGCGGGGACTGAGCCCCACCGACTACCCCGACCTGTTCGCGGTGATCGGCACGCTGCACGGCGGCAACGGCACCTCGACCTTCAACCTGCCCGACTACCGCGGATACCTGCTGCGCGGCGTTGACGACAACACTGCGCGCGACCCTGACGCGGCCAGCCGGACCGCGGCGGCCCCAGGGGGAGTCGCAGGCGACAACGTCGGTTCGATGCAGCAACCCGCCACCGCCCTGCCGAACACCTCCTCGTTCAACGTGGACAGCGCAGGCTCCCACACCCACCCCGTTTCCCACGTCCCCACTGACAGCTCGTCCGTCGCCGAGACGGGCAATTACCGATCCATCTGGAACCCCGGCAGCGCGGACACCGACGCCGCCGGAAAGCATTCACATACCGTCAGCGACGGCGGAGACACCGAGACACGCCCGGTGAACGCATACGTCAACTTCCTCATTCGCTACCACGCCTGACGCGCCGCAAGGAAGAAGCTGCCCGGCCCCACGACCGAGAGTCGCTGTCCACTGCACATCCGAGACGGTACGGACCTGGGTCCGCAAGACCGAGGTGTACGCGGACCAGCAGGCCATGTTGGCCCGTTGAATGGCGTGTGCCGATCGTAGAGAACGTTTGGGAGGTCACAGGGCGTTGGCAGGGCAGGCGGCTGGTGAGCGTGGTCAACAGCAGCAGGCTGGCGAGTGCAGCCAAGGTGATGGCCAGGATGTGTAGGCCCGCGTCGTCGGTGGTTTGGCCGAAGGCGAGTCCGACGAGCCCAGAACTGAGGTTTTCACGCGGGACAGGCTTCACGTCACAGAGATTCGGGGAACCGTCACCATGATCGACCGGCCCAAAGGCTCCTGAGCAGCCCTAACGCACCCACACATCAGCGACGTACAAAACCGAACATCCCAGTGACATCACGGCCGAACCTCACACGGGCCGCGCCACGCGGCCGTCCGGGAAGTCAGGCCATGGCTTGGCTTGCGGCGGCGACCAGTTCGTCGGTCGCTGTGATGGCGGCCTCACGGAGGGAGGCCAGGGCGGAGTGGTCGGTGGCGTAGCGCAGGTTGAACGCGGCCACGGCAGCCTGACGAGCTGGCTCAGCAAGGGAGCGTTCAAGGACAGATACCGCGACCAGGGGGCCGGTTATGGCTGAGCGCGTGGCGCGGGAGGCCATGCGGGCTGCCTCGACGGCTTCCTCGCTCGCGCTGTCCAGGCGCAGAACTTCGCGATGCCACATGGCTCGTCGATGGTCGCCGAGGGCGGCCACCAGTTCGCCCAGCGCCCGGCGCAGTGCTTCTGCTCTCTGGTCAGCACGGGCAGCCCGCTGAGCGATCCGCGCACTCTTGATCTGAAGCAGCCCGGTGAGCGCGCCCCCGAGTAGTGTGCCGACCACCGCAATGATGCTGGGCCACATCGCGAAGTCCTCCTTGGACAACAGTAACGAGGCGGGTTGGAGTCAATCTGGGCGACGGTGCGGTATCGATGCTCCAGCGCAGCTGAGTCCGTCGGTGTCCGATGGCCAGACCGCTGAGTGGCCCGGAGTGCTCCCATTCACACCAACGGGGTCAAGCGGCGCGGCGTTGATCCACAGCGCAACGCACCGCACGCGCGGCGGCCGCTTCCACCAGCGCGCGGATCACGCCCAGGTCGTCGTGCATCTCGGGGTGCCACTGCACACCCATCGCGAAGGTGTGGCAGGTGTACTCCAGCGCCTCGATCGTGCCGTCGGCGGCATGGGCCGTCGCGATCAGGCCTTCGCCGAGGCGGCGGACCGCCTGGTGGTGATGGGTGGCCACGCCGGTGCGGGCGCCAAGGAGCCGCGCGGTGCGGGTCCCGGGGACCGGGGTGACCGGGTGGTCGGTGAAGACACCGGCTGTCGGGTTGTGGGCGCCATGGCCGACCGTGTCGGGCAGGTGCTGGTCCAGGCTGCCGCCCGCGTGGACGTTCATCAGCTGCATACCGCGGCAGATGCCCAGCACAGGCGTCCCGCTGTCGAGCGCCGCAGCCAGCAGGGCGCGTTCCCAGCGGTCGCGTTCCGGTACCGGGGCGCCCGTACGCGGATGCGGATCCTCGCCGTACAGGGCCGGGTCGAGATCCTCGCCACCAGCGAGGACCAGCCCGTCGAGACGGGCAACGACCGTGGCGGCGGCTGACGGATCGTCCGGCGGCAGCATCACCGCGAGAGCGCCGGCGGACTGCACGTAGCGGGGGTAGGCGGCCGGGAGCAGCGCGGCGGGCAGGGCCCACGCCGCTCCCCAGCGGGCCTCGGTGAGATATGTGGTGACACCGATCAGCGGCTGCCTGTCCACCTCGTTCCTTCCTGTTTCCCGTGGGGGCGAGCCGCACTCCGGGTCGCGGCTGTTCAGAACTCCAGATCGTGCTCGATGGCGGCCAGTTCCTCAGGTGTGCCCTGGACCTTCGGGCCGGTGAACCACTTGCGGGCGGAGACCAGCCACCAAGTTCCGGCGAAGCCGAGCACCAGCAGGACGGCGAGCGGAGTGTAGTTGAAGTTGGTCGCCGTCACCGGACTGTTGGTCGGCAGCATGAAGAGCACGGAGATGGCCAGGGTCCATGCGACGGCGATGATGCCGACCGGTCGGCTCCAGCGGCCGAGGTGCCACGGACCGCGCTCGAACCGGTCGCCCTGCAAGAGGCGGAGGAACACCGGCAGGACGTAAGCGATGTACAGACCGATCACCGCGATCGAGGTGACGGCCGCGTACGCTGTGGCGTTCCACAGGTAGGGCAGACCCAGCGCGAAGGCGCCGCCGGCGGCCAGCCAGACCGCGTTCGTCGGCGTTTTGGTCCGCTTGTTGATGCGGTGCCAGATCCGCGATCCGGGCAGCGCGCCGTCCCGTGAGAACGCGTAGATCATCCGCGAGTTGGCCGTGACCGACGACATGCCGCAGAAGAACTGGGCGCCGATGGCGATCAGCAGCAGCAGTTTGCCGCCGGTGCTGCCCAGCGCGTCGATGAAGATCTGCGCCGGGGGGACGCCGGTCTTGCTGCCCAGCGCGCCGTTGTAGTCCTGGATGGCGAAGGTGATGCCGATCAGCAGGACCCAGCCGGCGACCAGGGAGACGAGGATCGACATCACGATGCCGCGCGGCCCGGCCTTGGCCGCGTCGTGCGTCTCCTCGGTCATGTGCGCCGAGGCGTCGTAGCCGGTGAAGGTGTACTGCGCGAGCAGCAGCCCCAGCAACCCGACGTAGAAGCCGGAGTGCCAGCCGGTGCCGTTGACGAAGTGCGTGAAGACGAAGGAGGCGGACTGGTGCTTCGACGGCAGGGCGGCCAGGGCCCCCACGATGACCAGCACACCGCCCACATGCCACCACACGCTGACGTTGCTGAGGAAGGAGACCAGCCGCACGCCGAAGGTGTTGAGCAGGCCGTGCGCCAGGAGCACCAGCCCGAACAGCATGATGGTGTGCGCCGGGGTGGCCGCGAAGCCGAATTGCAGCTCCAGCAGCGCGTTGGTGAAGGACGCCGCCCCGAAGTCGACTCCCGCGGTCACGGCCACCTGGCCCAGGAAGTTGAACCAGCCGGTGAACCACGACCAGACTGGGCCGTGGGATGGGGCCAGTTTCGCCGCCCAGTAGTACAGACCGCCTGCCGTCGGGTAGCCGGAACACACCTCGGCCATGGCTAGTCCCACGAACATGGTCATGATGCCGACCAGCGGCCAGCCCCAGGTGATCAGTGCCGGTCCTCCGGTGGTCATACCGAAGCCGTAGAGCGTCAGGCAGCCGGAAAGGACCGAGATGATGGTGAACGAGACTGCGAAGTTGGAGAACGCCGACATTGAGCGGGCGAGCTCCTGGGCGTAACCGAGTTCGTGCAGGCGCTGTTCGTCACTGGACAGCTGGGGAGCTCGCTGGGCTTCGTCTGGCTTTGTCAGGTCTTTGTCGGTGGACACACACGCCTCCGGGCTCGAGCATCCGCGGCAGGTGTGGCGTTCGGCGAACCGCTCCTGCCCATATCAAAGGTTTGACGCGATACCTTTGCGTTCGATTGAGCCTGGCGCAAGCCCCTGGCGTAAATCGCTGGTAACGGAACGGTTTCACGACAGGAAGCCGCGCAGCAGCGCCGCCGTCCCCGCGCAGTGTTCCCGCATCACCTCCCGCGCCCCGTCCGCGTCCCCCTCCAGGACCGCCTCGACCAGCGCGGAGTGCTGCTGCTGCGAGTGCTCCAGGTTCCGCACTAGCAGCGGAATGCCGTCCAGCAGGTCGTTCACGGTCGCGCGGACCGCCGCGTACTGCGCGGCGAGAGACGGCGACCCGCACAGTTCGGCCAGCGTCAGATGGAGCAGCGTGTCCATCCTCCGGTACTCCGCCAGCGTCGCGTCCTGTGTCGCGCCCAGCGCCGAACGCAGCCGTCCCGCCTGCTCCCCGTCCAGACCATGCGCCGCGCACAGTCCGGCCGCGCCGACCTCCAGAACCTCCCGGAACCGCAGCGTGTCCTCCACGTCCACCCGCCCGATGCGACGGCGCAGCTCGTCCACCGCGCCGCCGGCAGGCGCCTCGGGCGGCCGTCGCACGAACGTCCCGCCGTACCGGCCCCGGCGGCTCTCCACCAGCCCCTGGTCCTGGAGCACCTTCAGGACCTCGCGCAGGGTCACCCGGCTGACCCCCAGCCGCTCCGCCAACTCGCGCTCGGCCGGGAGCCGCTCGCCGTAGGGCACCAGGCCGAGGCGTACGACCTGGAGTATCTGTGCCAAGGCTTCCTCGAAGCCGTTGCCCGCGCGCACCGGCCGCAGCACCGGCGCCAGCCGGTCCACCGCGGCGGCCTCCTGGAGCTCGTCCATGAACCGCGAACCCTCTTTCCGTGAACGTCTTCCCAAGTAATGGTCTACATGTTTACCTTATGGCCTCCGGTTGCACCGACGAGAGGCAATTCCCGTGGCTGACCGCACGCCCCCGCTCTCCGTCGACGAACTGAGAAGGCTCGTCGACAACGGCGAGATCGACACTGTCGTCCTCGCCTTCACCGATATGCAAGGCAGACTCCAGGGCAAGCGGTTCGCCGCGCGCTTCTTCCTCGACGATGTCCTCGCACACGGCACCGAGGGCTGCAACTACCTCCTCGCCGTCGACGCCGACATGAATACCGTCGACGGCTACGCCATGTCCTCCTGGGAACGCGGCTACGGCGACTTCGCGATGCACGCCGACCCCGCCACCTTGCGCCGCACCCTGTGGAACGAGGGAACCGCGCTGGTCCTCGCCGACCTCGCCTGGCACGACGGCACACCGGTCGCCGCCTCCCCGCGGCAGATCCTGCGCCGCCAGCTCGACCGCCTCGCCGAGCGCGGCTGGACCGCGTACGTCGGCACGGAGCTGGAGTTCATGGCGTTCAACGACACCTACGAGGACGCCTGGAACCGCGGCTACCGCGAGATGAACCCGGCCAACCAGTACAACGTCGACTACTCGGTCCTCGGAACCGGTCGCGTCGAGCCGCTGCTGCGCCGCATCCGCAACGAGATGGCCGCGGCGGGGATGACGGTCGAATCGGCCAAGGGCGAATGCAACCTGGGCCAACATGAGATCGCGTTCCGCTACGACGAGGCGCTGACCACCTGCGACCAGCATGTCATCTACAAGACCGGTGCCAAGGAGATCGCCGCCCAGCAGGGCCATGCGCTCACCTTCATGGCCAAGTACGACGAGCGCGAAGGCAACTCCTGCCACATCCATTTGTCGCTGCGCGACGAGTTCGGCGAACCCGTACTGGCCGATGACGACGGCGAGTTGGGGATGTCCAAGACAATGCGGCACTTCCTCGCCGGACAGCTGGCCGCACTGCGGGAGTTCACCCTGCTCTACGCCCCCAACATCAACTCGTACAAGCGCTACCGCCCGGGTTCCTTCGCTCCCACCGCCGTCGCCTGGGGACCCGACAACCGCACCTGCGCGCTGCGGGTCATCGGCCACGGCCACTCGCTGCGCTTCGAGAACCGGGTGCCGGGTGGGGATGTCAATCCCTATCTGGCGGTCGCCGCGATGATCGCGGCGGGTCTGCACGGCGTGGAGCACGAACTGGAACTGCCCGCCGCTTGCACCGGAAACGCCTACTCCGGCGACGCCCAGCACGTCCCCGGCACCCTCCGCGAGGCTGCCGAGCTCTGGCAGGAGAGCCGACTGGCCCGTGCCGCCTTCGGCGACGAGGTCGTGGAGCACTACGTCAACATGGCCCGTGTCGAACAGGACGCCTTCGACACCGCCGTCACGGACTGGGAGCGCTATCGCTCCTTCGAGCGCATGTAAGGAACCGGCGTGCCCGAACACCCCACCGAGCACCATGTGCTCAACCCAGCCACCGAAGAGGTGGTGGCCACCGTCCCCGCCACCTCCCCCGAAGAGGTCGCCGCCGCCGTGGCCCGGGCGGTCCGCGCCCAGGGCCGCTGGACCCGGACCGCCCCCGCCGACCGCGCCCGGCTGCTGCGCCGCTTCGCCGCCATCGTGGACCAACACCTCGAAGAACTCGCCCAGTTGGAGGTACGGGAGGCGGGTCACCCGATCGGCAATGCCCGCTGGGAGGCGGGAAACGCCCGCGATCTTCTCGACTACGCGGCGGGCGGAGCGGAACGGCTGAACGGCGCCCAGATCCCGGTCCCCGGCGGCATCGACGTCACCTTCCACGAGCCGCTGGGCGTCATCGGCGTCATCGCACCGTGGAACTTCCCCATGCCGATCGCCGCCTGGGCCACCGCACCTGCCCTCGCCGCGGGCAACGCCGTCCTTCTCAAACCCGCCGAGAACACCCCGCTGACCGCGCTGCGCCTCGCCGAGCTCGCGCTGCAGGCCGGGCTTCCCGAGGGCCTGTTCCAGGTACTGCCCGGCGCCGGACCGGTAACCGGCACCGCGCTGGTCGAGCACCCGGATGTCGCCAAGATCGTCTTCACCGGATCAACGGCCGTCGGCAAACACGTCATGGCGCAGTGCGCGGCCCAGGTCAAGCGGGTCACCCTCGAACTCGGCGGCAAGAGCCCCAACATCGTCTTCGCCGACGCCGACCTGGAAGTCGCCGCGGCGGCGGTCCCGATGTCATTCCTCGACAACACTGGCCAGGACTGCTGCGCCCGTACCCGCATCCTCGTCCAGCGCGACGTCCACGACCGGTTCCTGGAACTGCTCGAACCGCACATCAAAGCGGTGACCGTCGGCGACCCCACTGACCCCGGCACGCAGATGGGCCCACTGATCTCCGCCGCCCAGCGCGAACGGGTCCGCGCCTACGTCCCCGAGGACGCCCCCGCCGCCATCCGCGGCAGCGCACCGGAAGGCAAGGGCTTCTGGTATCCAGCGACCGTACTCGCCGGACTCCCCGAGGACGCGCCCGCCGCGACCGAGGAGATCTTCGGGCCGGTCGCCGTGGTCCTCCCCTTCGAGGACGAGGCGGACGCCGTACGCCTCGCCAACGCCACCCGTTACGGGCTGGCCGGATCGTTGTGGACCCGGGATGTCGGGCGGGCGCTGCGCGTCAGTCGGGGTGTGGCGGCGGGCAACCTGTCCGTCAACTCCCACAGCGCGGTGCGCTATTGGACCCCCTTCGGCGGCTTCGGCCAATCCGGACTCGGCCGGGAGCTCGGCCCCGGTGCGCTGGCCGCCTTCACCGAGACCAAGAACGTCTTCATCAGCACGGAGGACTGAGACACGTGACCGCACACATCGCAGGACAGGGCGAAGAGGCCGTCTGCCGCCGACTGCCGGGCCGCACCGCCGTCATCACTGGAGCGGGCAGCGGCATCGGCCTGGCCACCGCCCGCCGTCTCGCCTCCGAAGGAGCCAACGTCGTCTGCGCCGACATCGACGAGACCGCGGGCAAGGCCGCGGCCGACGAGGTCGGCGGCAGCTACGTCCGTGTCGACGTGACCGACGCCGAGCAGGTGGAGGCGCTCTTCAAGACCGCGTACGACACCTATGGTTCGGTCGACGTCGCGTTCAACAACGCGGGGATCTCACCGCCTGACGACGACTCCATCCTGACCACCGGGATCGACGCCTGGCGCCGGGTCCAGGAGGTCAACCTCACCTCCGTCTACCTGTGCTGCAAGGCCGCACTGCCGTACATGCAGCGACAGGGCAAGGGCTCGATCATCAACACCGCGAGCTTCGTCGCCGTGATGGGCGCCGCGACCTCGCAGATCTCCTACACCGCTTCCAAGGGCGGGGTGCTGGCGATGTCCCGGGAACTGGGCGTGCAGTTCGCCCGGGAGGGCATCCGGGTCAACGCGCTGTGCCCCGGCCCGGTCAACACCCCCCTGTTGCAGGAGCTGTTCGCCAAGGACCCGGAACGGGCCGCGCGCCGTCTGGTCCACATCCCACTGGGCCGGTTCGCCGAGGCCACCGAGATCGCCGCCGCCGTCGCCTTCCTGGCCAGCGACGACTCCTCGTTCATCACCGGCGCCGAGTTCCTCGTCGACGGCGGCATCGCAGGCGCATACGTCACCCCAGTCTGATCACAGGAACATCCTGCCTTCGCCACGGTGGGTGGGCACCCTGCCCACCCATGTCAGCCTTCGACATCCAGGGGTCTCGGCCCGTCCGTTGGTAGCGCCCTGGAGTGGTGTCGAAGGCCAGCCGGAAGGCCTCGATGAAGGCGCTCGGCGAGCGGTAGCCGGCCGCCGCGGCGACGACGGTCGCCCGAGCGGCCCTCGGCGAGGCTGCCGCGACGGCTGTCCGCGACGGTGCGGCAGCGCCGCGGACCTTGCGGGTACGCAACCAGGTTTCCAGGCGGCTGGCGCCCATGCGACGTATTGCCGCGGGGGTTTGATAGCCAGTCAGCAGTACCAAAGGACCGGCGTCGGTGAGGTCCAGAGTGCCTTCGAGTGCGGGGAAGATACTGCTCAGAGCCCCTCGAGCCCGCGGAGCGCGCACCCGCATGCGCTCCGCCACCTCCAGCGCAATGAGACGATCACGGAGCTCTGGAGGGGCACGGCTGTCCTCCGCTCGGTGTGGCGTCCGTGTGCGCCGGTGAGAGGCGGCCGGGGACAGGCCGCCGGGCCTGATCCGTGGGGTTGTCTGCTTCGATGAAGGGTCGCCCTTGCCGCCACTTCTAGGAGCAGATCCTGAACACGTCTTTCGCCGAGGCATTGTCGGCCGGCCTGCTGGTGGTGGTGCTGGCCTGCGCGGTGGTGCGCCCGTGGGGCTGGCCGGAGGCCGTGGTCGCGGTACCGGCTGCCGGGCTGGTGATTGGTACCGGGGCGATTTCGCTGGCTCATGCGGGGGCTGAGGCCGAGCGGCTCGGGCCGGTGATCGGCTTCCTGGCGGCAGTGCTGGTGCTGGCGCAGCTGTGTGATGACGAGGGCCTGTTCCATGCCTGCGGGGCCTGGATGGCCCGTACGGCGGTGGGTCGTCCGCGTCGGCTGTTGGTGCAGGTCTTCGCCGTGGCCTCGGTGATTACGGCGGTGCTCAGCCTGGATGCGACCGTGGTGCTGCTCACTCCGGTGGTGTTCGCGACCGCTGCCCGGCTCGGTGCCCGTCCGAAGCCGCATCTGTACGCCTGCACGCACCTGTCGAACACTGCGTCGTTGCTGCTGCCGGTCTCCAACCTGACCAATCTTCTGGCGTTCGCGGCGAGCGAGCTGAGTTTCACCCGCTTCGCCGCGCTGATGGCGCTGCCGTGGCTGACGGCGATCGGGGTCGAGTACGTGGTGATGCGCCGGTTCTTCGCCGCCGACCTGGACGCGGGCGCTCAGGCGCCGCCCGGCGAGGTGGCACCGGAGATGCCGCTGTTCGCCGTGGTCACCGTGGCCTGCACGCTGGCCGGGTTCGTCCTCACCTCGGCTATGGGGATCAACCCGGCCTGGGCAGCCCTGGCCGGTGCCCTGGCGCTCGCGGCCCGCGCGCTGGCTCAGCGCCGTACCACCCCGGGCGCGATCGTGCGTGCCGCGGCCTGGCCGTTCCTCGCGTTCGTGCTGGCGCTCGGCATCGTGGTGCGCGCGGTGGTCGACAACGGGCTCGCCTCCGCGCTCGCGCATCTCGTCCCCTTGGGCTCCGGGCTGCCCGCCCTGCTCGGCATCGCCGCCCTGGCCGCGGTCCTGGCGAACGTCATCAACAACCTGCCTGCCACCCTTGTCCTGCTGCCGCTCACCGCTCCGGTCGGATCCGGCCCGGTCCTGGCGGTGCTGCTCGGGGTGAACATCGGCCCCAACCTCACCTACGCCGGCTCGCTGGCGACCCTGCTGTGGCGGCGCATCGTCCGCGAACACGACACCGACGTCGCGCTGGGCGAGTTCACCCGGCTCGGACTGCTTGTCGTGCCTGCCGCACTGGCCCTGGCCGTGGTAGCTCTGTGGGGGTCACTGCAACTCGTCGGAGGGTGAAACGGTGGCCGTCATCGTCTGGATCACCGAGGGCACCTGGCCTGCCTGCGTTGACGCCGCCCGCACCCACGCCCCGGCGGGTACCGAGATCGTCCTGCTCCACGTCACCGGTCACGAGATTCCTGGGGTCGCACACGGCGCGTTCGCCGGCCTGCTGGGACGCGGCCACCCCGAGCGCGACCCCGGCACCCGCCTGGAAGACCTGGCCGCCACCTCCGCCCGGCAACTGCTCGATGCCGCCGCAGACCGCCTGGGGCGCACCTGCACCCGCATGGAGCGCACCGGCCGCATCGAACGCGAGGTCGTCACCGCGGCCCAAGGAGCCCAGTTGCTCATCCTTGCCCGCGACGGCGACCATACCCACCTCGGACCGCATAGCCTCGGCCCTGCCAGCCGCTTCGTCGTCGACCACGCCCCCTGCCCCGTACTGCTGGTCTGGCCCGAACCGGCACCCGGCATCGCCACCATCCCACCGCCGCCGCACCCGCCGCACCACCGGTAGAAGTCGCTGCCCACACCACGCCCCACGCCACCGCCGGCATCCGGGTACGTCCGGGTCCGGCCTGGTCCTCTCAGGCGCCACCTGTGCCCGCCCGGATCCACTTCTAGCGCACGGCGCCGGTCAGGAGGTGGGGGCGTGGACCTGGTCCAGCCCGGCGCGTAGGTCGCGGGCGAGCACAGTGGCGTCGCCGGTCTTCCAGAAGTGCAGGTAGAACAGGCGGGGCTGCTCGTAGAGCATGTGGTTGTGCAACTCGACGATGGTCATCCCGCGCGACCGCAGTGCCTTGATCACTGGGTTGACCTGATCGGCGGTCATCGCGAAGTCACCGTTGACCGCAGCCCGCCCTCCGCCAAGCGGCTGGAACATCAACAGAGTTGACGCCTCCATCAGGTAGGGCAGCGTGATGTGGGCGCGGGTATCGGTGATCGGTTGGGAGACGGGGACGTGGTACTGCTGTACCCCGTTCACGTTCTCGCCCTTCGTGCCGATGATGCCGTTCAGAGCGTTGGTGTCCAAGGCGATGGCGGGAGGGCTGCCCGGCTTCTGGTTGAGGGGGATATGGGTGGCGGTCAGGGCGTTGTGCACGGTGTGGGCGATCTGGACGGGGTCGCCGAGTGCCCAGTAGTGCAGCCACCACAGGCGCGGGGTCTCGTCCTGGAGGTGCTTGTGCAGGGCGGTGACCTGCGCACCGCCTTGCTGGAGGTGGTCCGCGAAGGTGTTGGCCTCGTCGCTGGTAAGCGTGGCCTCGCCGATCATCACGGCCTTGCCGGACGGGGTCTGGTGGAAGGACGCTTCGGCGTTCAGCTCCATGCCCGGGTTCTCGGTGACACCGGCGTTGACCAGGTGCAGGTCGGTGCGGAGCCACTCGGCGGTGTGCACGTCCTGCGCCTCGGTGGTCAGCGGCTGGCCGATGGCTTGCCCGACGGCGTTCCAGTCGATGCCATGGGCCTGGCCCGAGGCGGTGCCGAGGCTGGGGGCGAGGGTGGTGGCGAAGACCACGGCGCCTGCGGCGACGATCGTGATGCGGCGGCGGGAGAGCTTTCGGCGGGCCATGGGCGGGCCTCCTGGAGCTTTCGGCGGACTGCCGGGATCGGACCGGATGCTCTTCCCCAGCGCACCACGGGCCACCCCGCTGCGCCAATCGAGCGCCCCTGCCCTAGCGAGCGTTATCCCACAGCTCGTCGAGCGTGATCTGGGAAGCGTCAGTCGAGCTCGATGTTGAAGTCCCAGATCGCCACGGCCTTGCCGTCGTGGCGCCAGGTCAACTGGGCGGCGCCGGAGTGATACGTGTCGACCAGTGTTAGGGCGGCGGGCTTCCCCGGGGCGGCGGTGACGGTGTCGGGCCCGTGAGGTGTGCGCGGGACGTTGCGGCCCTGTTCGTCGCGTGAGCTGAAGTCACCCGCGGCGACGGCGATAGGGCCCGTGCTCTGGGTGAGGGCGATGCTGATCGTCCCCGTTGTGTGATCGGGAACCTTGCTGCCAGCCGACGGAAGGTCCTCGGCAGGGCCGGTCGCCGTTATCACGGTAGTCGCGCCGGGGAGTTGGGCACGGATCGGCGCGCCCATGGCCATCAGTTGCAGGTGGTGCTCGTCTGCGACGGGAGTGGGCTGCCCGACGGGGTGCGAGGGGATCGGGACAGCACCGAGGCTGTAGGACTGTGCTTGCGGCGTCCCCGTTGCTGTTCGTCGACGCCGCCTTGGTGGTTGTTCGGGTCACCGGAGAGGTTGCCGACCTTGCCGGTCGCGTCGTGCGCGTCCGAGCAGTTGTCGGGGCTGATCCACGAGAACCGCGGGGTGGTGGCCTCGTTGAGGTCCTGCGCCAAGCCGGACACGGCTGCGTGTCCCTTGGCGGCCGCCAGCCCGTCCAGCGGCACGACCCTGGCGCCAGTCCTTGGGGTTGTCGATGATCGGGTGGAACCAGGGCGCCGGGTTGTGCTTGGGCACGTACTGATCGGCGGCCGTCGCACTGCCGGGGTCGGGGCCTGGGCAAGACCTTCCAGGGCACGGGCTTGTCGTCGAGCTGGTTGAACAGCGTCTTGATCGAATTGAGGTACACGCACCCGGCGGGGGCGAGTGTCCGGCCGTCGGCGGCCGGGGTGCCTGGGTGACGTTCTTGTACTGCGGACAGTCGTTCTGGTTGTCCGGTGCCGGGGCCTGGCCGGTGACCAGGCTGATGTAGTTGTTCAGGCTGTAGTGCCCTGTGCCGTAGTACTGACGCAGCAACTGGCCATATCTGGGCGGCGTCTTCCACGGGTAGGCACTCAACTTGCCAAATCCGCACGGGATCTCGCAGTGACACCGTCACACCGAAGAACTGTCAACGCGGTCCAAGTCGGCTCTCCCGTACTGTGGTTCGCCCGCCACCGACCCGTCGAACGCGGCCCTAACGGGCCGGACGGCCGGTGGGTTTTTCCGATATCGCTTCTCGACGCGCCGCTGTGGGCCACACTGAGGCCGAGGGGTGGGCAGGCTCCCAACCCGCGGTGGTTCGGGGTCTTCTCGTGTGCCGGTGTGCGTCCGGGGAGGGGCGTGCACGGACGACCAGGGGGGATGTGCGTGACGCAGTCGTGGTCTGCTCAACGTGCGGGGGAGTCACCAGCCACAGCCGGGCGGCGCGCCCTGCCGGTGGCGGTGGTGGGGGCCGGGCCGTACGGACTCTCGGTGGCGGCGCATCTGCGCGCAGCCAGGGTGCCGGTGCGCGTCTTCGGCGAGGTGATGGGCAGTTGGCGGCATGCGATGGCCACCGGGATGTTCCTTAAATCAACGCCGGACGCCACCGACCTGTCCGCGCCGCCACCGAGCGGACGGCTGGCCGACTTCTGCCGCACCCAGGGCGAGCCGGTCCTCACCGAGCTGACACCCATTCCCTGCACCACGTTCGTGCGGTACGGACAGTGGTTCCAGCAGCGGTACGTCGGGGACGTCGACCCCGCGCGTGTGACCGCCGTGCACCGGGACGGGCCCACATTCGTCCTGCGCCTCAACAACGGCGAAGACCTCGCCGCATCCGCCGTCGTCGTCGCCTCCGGCCTGACCGGACTGGCCCACATACCGGCCGAGTTGACGCCCCTGGCGCCCGACGGCCCTGATCCCGCCGGTCTGCTGTCGCACACCAGCCAGCACCAGGACCTGACACGCTACGCCGGACGACGAGTCGCGGTCGTGGGCGGCGGCCAGTCCGCACTGGAAAGCGCCGCTCTCCTACACGAGGCCGGAGCGCAGGCCACGGTCCTGGTCCGCGCCGACCGCGTCCGCTGGGGCAGCACGCCGGTACTGGAACGTTCCCTGGCCGACAGGCTGCTTCGACCCGCGGCTCCGCTAGGTCCCGGATGGAGCCTGCTGGCCATCAGCCGCGCACCCGGTGCGGTGCGCCGACTGCCAACCACCACGCGGCTGTATCTGCTCCGCCGAGCCTTGCGCCCGGCCGGAGGATGGTGGCTACGCGACCGTGTCGAAGGCGTCGTGCCGGTCCATACCCATCAGCGCATCGCCCACGCGCGGCCGGAGCCGGAAGGCATCCGCCTGCAGCTGGCGAGTACCGGTACCGGCCCCGCCGAACTGATCGTCGACCACGTGCTGGCGGCCACCGGCTACTGCCTCGACATCGACGCCCTGCCGTTCCTGATCCCCGTGCGCCAAGCCGTGCGACGGGTGACCGGTAGTGCGGCCCCGCACCTGTCCGCCACCTTCGAATCCACCGTGCCCGGGCTGTACTTCACCGGCTCGCTGGCTGCTCCCGCCTTCGGCCCGGTGATGCGGTTCGTCGCCGGAACCGGATACGCCGCCACCCGCATCGCCCGCCATGCCGCCCGGTGCGCCCACGCCTGCTGATGGGAGTGCCCCCGCCCTGCCCTTGCCGAAACCTCATCCACTCTGCTCAGGCAGCATGTTGATACTCGTGGAGGAGGCTGCCGAGCCGGTCGCGCCGTCGTATGTCGAGGCGGGTGATCCCTGGATCGGCGATCGGTTGGGGGAGCGGGTGGAGGGGGCGGGCATTGGCGATGCCCTGGTGGGCGCGGTGCCCGTTATAGAACGTCTCGAACTCGCGCAGGGCGTGCAGGAGATGGCACCGGTCCCAGATCAATGTCCGGTCCACCAGCTCACGGCGGCAGGTCTGCACCCATCGCTCCATGACCGATTTCATTCTCGGTATCCGGACGCCGCTGAGCACCACCTCGATGCCCGCGTCCGTGAGTACCTCGTCGAACAACAGCGGGAACTTCCCGTCGCGGTCCCGGATCAGAAAGCGGGCCCGGCAGCCGGCGTCCTCGAGGTCGATCACCAGATTCGCCCCACCGGGTCGCGTGTACGTGCTCTGCGATGAGCACTGGCTGGAGCTGAACATCTGTACCTAAAAGAAATGTGGACACTGGCCGCAACCACGGCTCTCGAACTGACCCAGGTGCTGGCCGCAACCGGTGTCCTGACCCCGCCCGCGCCACCCACCTTCTTCCGTGAACGCCCCACCGCACATCGCAAGATCCCGTCCGATCCGATTGATCGGGCGGGACCTTGGCGATTCCGGGGTCTGCGCGAGGTGCCGTCGGTCGCGTGATGCGGCGCTCAACACGGCGGCGGAATCCCGTGATTGGCAAGAGCCGCCTCTGACCCTCGAGAACAGGTCAGAGGCGGCCTTCTGTCGGCTGGCTGGCCGACGGGGGCTGTTCCCGGATTACTTCCAGGTGATGCCCTGGCCCAGTGTGAAGGGCTCGCCCCAGTACTCGGCCGACACGACCTTCGTCGAGGCCGACGGCGCGAGCGCCACCGCGCAGCCCTGGGCGACCTTGCCCTTGGTGAAGCCCTGGGGGAGTTCGTCACTCTTGCACTTGTCGAAGTCGCCGATGATCATGAGGTCCTGGGCCTCGGTGCCGTCCCCCAGATGGCCCTTCATGTGGCCCACGCTGGCGTAGGCCAGGTCGGAGTCGCCCTCGTTGGTGACCGAGTAGCGGATGTAGTAGGGAACCTTGCCCTTCGCCTGGTCGCCGAGCTTCAGCGAGGCCAGGTCGGACGGATTGCCCTGCTCGATCGAGGTGACGGTCAGGGCGATCTTGCCCTTCGTCGACGTGCCGTACGAGAACGGGACGTGAGCCGCCTGCCCCATCTTGAGGGTCTGGCCCGCCTTAGTGTCCGCCCCGCTCGTGCCGTCCGAGCCGGTGGCAGCGCTGCTCGGCGCGCTCGGGGTGGCCGCGCCCGTGGGTGCGCTCGCGCTGGTGGCCGAGGAGGACGGGGTGGACTGGGCCGACGAGTTGTCGGGGCCGCAAGCGGTCGCGGTCAGGGCGAGTGCCCCGACGACCGCGAGCCCGCTCAGTCTCCGGACGGCCTTACCAGTGTTCATGGTGTTCACGGTGATTCCCCCGTTGTTGCGGTTCGTTGAATTGCCGGGCAACCGTACAGCGAGTTGACAGTGCGACGAACCGCGCCAAAAGTGGATCCTCGACGCTCTTCGCTTCTCTTTGTGGCGCAGGTCACCAGGCTGTGAGTCCGGGTGTGACCGAGGCGTGTGCCTTCAAGGACATGTTTGTGACACATCAACCTGGTGGCGCGCAGGGCGAGCCGCGGTCGGTCAGCTTCGTCAGCTTCCCACGCAGCGGTTCCAGTTGGCCCCGCACTCCGTTGGCAAGGCCCAGCGCCTCGCTGATCTGCCGGGTTGTTACCGGGCCCGCAGCCTGCCGCACGGCGGCGAGGACGCGCTGGTACTTCGGCGGCAACGCCTGTGCCGTTGGGAAACTCCGATGATGCCTTCAGGAACTCGCGCCGCGTCGGGCCGTTGCGGCGCGGAGCTGGATCGGTGCCCGCCGCGGTGAGGATCTCCCAGACCGTTGTCGAGCCACAACCGGATGCCCGAGCCGGACGAGTTCGCCCTGGATCCGTCGGCGACCCCAGCGCGGATTCTGTTTGGCCAGGCGCAGCATGAGCGCTTTCACCGTGCTCGCGGTCGGCGGCCTGCCGGGCTTGCTGCGGTGCTCGCTGTAGCCCCACTTGTGCGCGATCAGTCTTCGGTGCCACGCGAGCAGGGTCGCGGGCGTCACCGGGAACACCTGCGCCCACCGGTGCCGACGGATCAGCGAGGACAGCGCTGCGAACCACACTCGATCCGACGACTTCTGGTGGATCCATCACCAATGACATGGCGGCGTCCTGCACTTTGAGGCAGGACGCCGCCACCGTGCCAACAGGCCCGCTGACCGTCAGGTCGGCGGGCCCGGGGCCGCGACGGTCAGTGGGTGGGGCGGGCTCAAGTGACGGTTCATGAATCCAGTAGCTGACTGCGAAGTGCCGCTACCAGTTCGTTGTCAACGCCGAGCCGCTCGTAGGCGTAGCCTTGCACGGATCCGTAGCGCGAGTTCAGCCTGGCCAAGAAGAGCCGCATGATCTCAGCGGGGGCGCGGCCGTAGCCGGGCCATCTGAGGGTCAGGTCGGGGTAACTGGCGTGCCATTCGGCGACCAAGCGTTCGGTGGCCAGTTCGGTCAAGGCGAAATCGGCGACGATGTCGTCCTCGCGTACCCCGATCAGAGCGAGGATGAGCATGGCCAGCAAGCCGGTGCGGTCCTTGCCGGAGTGACAGTGGAACACCAGTGGAAGTGTGTCGTCGGCGACGATTTCCAGAGCGCGACGTAGTTCCTTGACGCCGTCGTGGGCAACCTCGGTGTACTTATCAGCCAGGAATGGCGCGGGCTCGACCTCGGGAGCTAGGCCCGCCTGGTCGTATGGCCGGTGCTCGATGCTGAGATTGTGGTACACCAGCCCCTCGTAGGGTGGGACACGTCCGCTACGTCTGATCTCCCAGGGGTAGCGGAGGTCGATCACGGTGCGGACATCCAGGGCGAGGAATCGATCCCAGTCCTGGCCCTGCAGCTTGCCCAGCGAGTCGGAGCGAAACAGCCGACCCCAGCGCACCGTGCGACCATCGACGGTCTGGTAGCCACCTAGATCACGGAAGTTGTGCAGACACTCAAACGCGATATGTCTCCTCACGTGAGAACCATACTGAGCCCACTGAAATCATAGGTCGTCGAGTTCGATGTGAGAGGGGTATCACGCTCCGGCTGCTGGGCAGCCTGGGGCTCCGGCGGCCAAGTGCCTACAAGGAGGGACCGCTTCTGGACGGGCCCTCCGGGCGAGGCCCCTGGATCCGAGGAGGCGGGGTTTGCTGCGAAGGTTTCCGTTGGGGGATGGGCTTCTGCCGGGAAGCATCCTCATTTTCGCGCTGGGAAGGGGGCAAGTTCGTCCGTCTCTCGGCTTCTTGGTTAGCAGCGTTGAGTTGCTTGATGACTCTTTCCAGGTTGGACTGAGCCTTCTGCGCAGTTTTCCGCGTGAAGTCGATGTCGTTCTGTGCGGATGCGCGGGCCCTCTCGATGAGTTCCGGTGCCGCGCCTTGGGCCTGGAGACGGGCGACTACTTGACCAATCTCATGCTGCAACCGCTCGGTTGTCTCCTCGGCGGCGCGGGCCGCCTGCGCCGAGTGCAACCGCAACCTTCGGGCCGTGTCGGTGAGCCGGGCTCGATGGTCTGTCAGCTCGGTGTCGGTAAGCCGCGCCAGTGGTGATGGCCTGTCTGCTTCTGTCCCGGATTGCTCTTCGGAGCTTGGGCGTTGGGAGTGGCGCAGATCGGTGCTCGGGCCGGGCGGGTGCGTGATGTCGTCGCGGTGGCGCTGCAGTTTGGCTTGGTCGTTGCCGACGGTGATCTTGGGACGGGGGGTGCGCCAGGCCATGGGATGGTCGGGGCTGTGGATGATCCAGTCGGTGTCCTGGAAGTGGGAGGAGAGGGTGCGGCCGAGTTGGGTCGCGTCGAAGGGGCCGCTGGATTCGAAGACGCCCAGAGAGAGCGGTCTGCCCAGATCCTCTTGCCACCTGTTCGCCCACTCGGCCAGCGCCGGGAAGGCGCTCATCACCGCTTGTTTGTCGAGGTATCCGTGGCCGCCCATGAAATCGCCGGGGTACCGGTCGGAGTGGTGGTCTATCCAGTGCGCGCGGGCGGCTCGGACCATGGCGGTGCTGTTGATGTCGAGGTCGAAGTCGCTGGGCACTGGCTCCAAGCCGAGGCGCCACATGAAGTCGTACGGGCGGCGTATGGGACGGTCCTGGCTGTTGCCGAACCACTCGCGCAGGCGCTGTGCCGCCTCAGGGTTGCCGACTAGGTCCTCCTCGCTTGGAAGCGTTTTGTGGGTCCCGGCGAAGAAGGCGGCGCCGGTCCCTTTGAGGCGGATATCGACCTGGGACGGTTCGATGCCATCGCGCCGCAGCGCCTCCAGCATCTCCGTGCTGAACCGCTGGTAGAGCTCCGGGGTCATGCCCATGGGCGCCTCACCCGTGAGCATCCACTTGAGCTGGACGGGGTTGATGCCGAGGAAGTTCAGATCGCGCCCGGTGATGGCGTAACCGGAGTCGTCCCGCGGCCACCAGCTTGGGAACTCCTCGTCACCGGAGAGGATCCGGACGATCTGGTTGTCGAGCGGATCAGCAGGATCGAGTTGGGCCGTGATCGTCACGGGCCGCCACTGGGCGGCGGCTTCCTGGTGAATCGCGGCCGACTTTCCCTCCGCGTCGTTCGCCAGGGCTTCCGCGGCGTCGTTCAAGACGGGGGCACCGATGGTGACGCTGCTCGCTGCGGTCTGCTCCGCCTCGGCCGCCGGAGTTCTCCCGGTGTAGACGCCGTCCAGCGTTACCAGCCGGTCGCCCGGTAGCGTCACCCACTCCTTCTGGGCGAAAAAGCCCATCCCGGTGGTGGGCATGGACAGGATGTCCTGCGCCGGCTTGCGGTCGACCAGGATCACGGCGTGGCCGCCGCGCTGCTCCAGCCAGTCGGCGACGATCTGACGGTCCGCCGCCCAGCTCGCCAGCGGCCGGTGGCGAGCTTCGAAGGCGTCGCCCACGTCCAGGTCGGCCCAGGTCGGTTGCGTCGCTCCCTCGTGCCAGGTCAAGGCCCGGTAGGCGACCAGCTCGGTGATGCCCCGTGCGGCCAAGGCCTCCTGGGTGAGGTCGTACTGGGTGCGTAGGAAGTCCTGTAGCGCGTCCCGGTTGTAGTCGAGCTCCAAGTCCACGGCAGCGCGCGTCTTCGGGTCCATCTGCCATTCCAGCACCCTGGTGAGGCCGAACTCCTCTTTCGCGGCCTCCTGCAGCGCCAGCACCCGCACGTTGTTGTTGGAACCGTACGCCCAGGCCCCCATCAGCTCACTGACCGCGATCTGGCGGATGAGGGCCTCGGCACGAGGGTTGTCCATGCGCAGCGCCTTGTCCGGAGAGTGCCGGGGGTCGGCGGGGTCGAGTTCGTTGATTCGGAGGACGTCGGCCCCCATCGAGGGGTACTTCTCGTTGTGCGGTACGAGGACGTAACGGCTGTCGCCCAGCCGGTGCGCCATGTCCGTGCCGACGACCAGGCCGAACGCCGCGAGGGCGAGCTCGGGCGTCGAGGACCGCATTCGCTCGGCGAGGGCCTGGATGGCGATGGTCTTGGCCTGGCTGGTGCTGGTGATCCGGCCGTCGTCCGTCAGCAGCGCCTCGCCGATGCGCTGCTGGTCGATCCTCTCCTGTGAGCCGGGTGGCGGGGGCAGAGGGTAGTGCCGCTCGGGGGCTGGATCGGGCAGCGCGACCTGGAAGCCGGGCGGCCTGGGCAGCAGCGCAGCGGTGCCTCTCGCGTGCTCTGCGGCCTGGTCGAACCGCTCCATGACCACGTTGTGCAGATCGGTCCGGCCAAGCTGCTCGAAGACAGAACGCAGGCCGTCGAGTTGCCGCCGCATGATCGCGATGTCGCTCGGGGGAATCGGGTTGTCCACCCAGGCGAACACGTGTGGCTCGGTCTGCCGGTAAAAGGTGCGTACGAACGGGTTCGCGGGGTCCGGGAGAGGGCCGTGCGTCGGGGCACCGTCACCGAACGCGATGAGGCTCTGCCGTTCTCCGAGGGTGAGGTCGTCGGCGGTGACGCCGTGAGTGGCTGTCAGCGCGTGGTACAGACCGAGGAAGACGCCGTCGCGGGTCGCGGGCAGCCCCCGGTCCGCCAATGCGGTCAGGTCCCGGTGGTGGGCGGAGGCGGGTTCGCCGGGCATGTGGTCGGTGTAGAGCTCATGCAGGCCCACCGGGTGGGACAGCGGGACGCGGGCTCCCACCGCCCGGCCGACGTACCCGTCAAGCACCTTGGTCGTGGCGTCCTCGGGTCGTACGTACTTCTCATACACGGCCCGGGTGCCGTCGGCGAACGTCACCAGCTCCCGGTTCGCGATGCCCTCACCGTGCTCAAGCGGCTCTCTGGCGACCACGCCAGCACCACTGACGGGGTGCGGTGGCAGTGGGAGCGCGCTGGTAGGGGGTGCGGGTGCGACGCGGACGGTGGACGGCTCGCCGTTGAGCACGGCGTCGAGCTCGGCTTGTACGCCTGGCCAGCTCGCGGCGAAACCGGGATGCAGGTTCAAGGTCTCCACCTCGGACAGCGGGACCCAGGCCAGCGCCACGGACTCGCCTTCCACCGGCCGGACTTCCACCGGCTGGTCAACCGAGGCGAGCACGGTGTCGTACGCCCAGCCGCCGTGGTCGTCCCGAACGATCCGCTCAACGCGTACGTGGGCAGGATCGAGGGTGCTTTCCTCGACAGCCTCGCGGATGGCGGCCCGTGCTGCGGACTCGTGGCTGTCGCGGGCGCCGCCAAGCAGCGCCCAGGTTCCGCCCTGGTCGGTGTCCGCTCCCCGGTGGTGCATGAGCACGTACACCTGGCCGTCCTCGGCGCGGTGGAAGGGCAGCAGCCCGGCCGCGCCGAACCGGCCCCAGTGCGCGTGGCCGTGGGCGCAGTTCGCCCAGCCGTCTCCGGCCATCGCGGGCAGCGCGGGCGCCACGGGGCGTGACGCGCGGCGGTCCGGCATCGCCTGGACCGCGGCGGCCAGGGACTCGGCCGCACCCATCCAGGTCGTGTTGGCCTGTCGTAGATGCTGCTGCATGGCGAGCGCGTTCTCCCGCGCCGCAGGGATGTCGAGCAGGAGGTCCCGCAACTTGTCGGTCCAGCGCTCGACATCCACCTGGTCCTCGAAGCCCTGCTCGACCAGGTTGTTCCGAGTGATCTCGGGCGGGAAGCGGTCTGGGTTGCCGAAGAAGGCCCCGACCCCGCTCGTATTGGGCAGCAGCACCGGCAGTCCCGCGCCCGCGGCTTCTAGCCCCACCAACCCGAAGCCCTCCGCCTGCGAAGGCATGACCAGGACGTCGGCCTGCCGCATGTCGGCCAGGATCTCGTCCCGGTCGATCGAAAACGGCTTGACCACCACTTCCCGGCCGACGATGTTGGACAGCCGTTCCTTGACTTGCTCCACGGTCTCCGGGGCGGCACCGCGCACAGTGAGCTGGACGTCGATCCCTTCCTGATTGAGCTGGCGAACCATCAGGGCCGCGTGGTGGGCACCTTTCTGCGGGGCATCGGCGCGGCCCACGAAGAGGACCTCGCGGGTCCGCTCCCCGTTCCAAGGCAGCAGCCGCTGCTGCTCGAAAGGCACTCCGGGAGTGATCTGATGGATGGCGGGGCTGTGATCGCCTGGGTTAGTCGCAGCGAGTCGCCGGGCCTCGTCCGCCAGCACCGGGCCGACGCCCGCAACCATGTCGGCGGCGGCAACCATACGGCGTTCGATGCCCTCGAACTCCACCTCCAGGTCCGGCCGGTCCGCCACCCGGGCCAGCGCGCCGGTCACCATGTGGATCACATGGACGTACGGTGTGTCCAGGTACAGCTGGTCGCGTACCTGCAGCGCCTCGGGGCCGGAGTAGCGGCTGTGCCCGATGATGGCGTCCACGTCCTGCGGCAGGTCCTCGCCGCCGTACACGAGCTGTTCCTGCTCGCCGCGCCCGGGGTCGTACTGGCGGGGACCGATGAGGTGGATGCGCTCGCCGGGGGCATCTGGCGGCACCTCGTGTCCGACCCGGACGAAGACTTCATGGCCGGCGGCCGCAAGCCCTTCAACGAGGTTCCGGTTGACGGCGACGATGCCGCCCTTGTGGGGGTCCCATTCAGTGCAGTAGGCGAGGATGCGCATGCTGAACCGGCCGGCGTCGTGCTGCCGGGCCAGTTCTGCCCACTGCGCGGCGAACTCCTGGTGGGCCGCCTCTCGTCCAGCCGGGGGTGTCACGGCCAGCCGCTGCTGGTAGTCCTGGAGCAGCTGCTCGCGTTCTTGTATGTAGGCGGTGCGCAGCACCTCCTGCGCGGCGTCCGCGTACCGCTGGCGCAGTGCCTCACCGGGGCGGTCAGCAAGCTCGCCGCCGGGGGCGACGTCGACGCCGTGGCGGGCGGCCAGCTCGCTTATCTCCCCCAGTTGCGGCCGCAGTTCGGCCGGTAGGGTGGCATCGAGGCGGGCGTACGTTTCCCGGAACCAGCGGGCCTGCTCGTCGGTGAACGGCCGGGCGCGCTCCAGTTCCAGCTCCTGGCGAGCCCGCGCCGGTTCCCGCCAGGCTCCCTGGGCGTCCAGCGAGTTGGTGTACATGACCTCGCCGCCCCAGCGGTGAATCGTGATCGCGTCCAGGAACCTCAGCTCGTCAACGGCCCCCACGGTCTGCGGGATGCCGGTGTACGCCTCATCGTGGATGGACTGTACGACCAGGCGGCCGTACCCGTGCTCGTCTCGCATCTGCTGGTAGCGGTTGAGGATCGAGAGTCTGCTGATCGCTTCGGGGACCGCCATCAGATGCGCTTCCACTCGGTAGCCGAGAGCGCGGAACCGCGCCGCGTCCTGGGCGGCGCCCTCCCAGCCACCCATGGCGCCTTCGCGGACGAGGTTTAGTCGGCCCTGCCGGGCGACGTCGATGACCTTGTTCATCCACACCCATGCGTCCCCACCCACCTGCGCGGCAGCGGTGCGGTCGTTCGCCCTCATCAGCGCCTGGTACATCGGGGAGTACGAGAGCATGGCGTCGAAGTCGGCGATGAGGGCGCGCGGGGGCCCCATGCCCTCCATGGCCGCACGCTGGGCCGTGGTCTTGCCGGAGGCGGCCTGCCCACCAATGAAGGTGACCTGTGGTTGCGTCGGCCTGCTAACCCCCTCCATCGCCTGCGGGAGGATCTCCCACCGGAAGACGAGCTCATTGTCGACGTCAGACAGCTTCCACCGCTCGGGGCCCTGCTCGGCGTACTGGAACGTCCACCTACTCCGCCACGAGGCATTACCGGCTGGACCGTCCGCCCAGGGCGGCAACGACGGAGTGTGCCCTCGAGCCACGATGTCCCGCGCTGTGCCCATCAGTTCCACTTCCCAGTGCGACTGCTCGCCGCGGGTGCGGGCTTCCTGCCACTTGCGCGATAGCCACATGTACTCGCGCATCCGGGCGGGTACGCACTGCTCGCTCCCTTGGGCCTGCTCCGGAGCCAGGGGGCCGCGCACGACGCCTTGCCGAGCGGCCTTCCGGGCTTCGGTGAGCTCCCGCATCGTGTCCGTAATCTCGTGGAGCCAGGTACGCGCGAGCATGTCGGTCCGCGCCAGCCGTACCAGGTGCGGGTCCGCGGTCGTGCCCGAGCGCACCTTCGTCTCCCCCATGAGGCCGGGCCCAGGGGGCTCCTCCACGGGACGAAAGTGCTGCGGTCCGAATGCCCGCGTCTCCACCCGCAGTACGGTTCCGCCCTCCACCCACTCAAGGTGGGTCACCTCCGGACCGAGGTCCGACGAGCGCAGATCCTCGGTACCGGCACGGGCGGTTAGCAGCGACACCGGCCGGGAGTCGGTGGCGACGTACGCAGTGCCAGCGGTCTCCGGAGAAGTGACGACCTTCCCTGGCTCCTGGCCGGGGTTCCTTCCAGGACCGGTGCCGCAGGCGCGCAGGTCGCGGTGTGAGCGGACCTCAACTTCGGCGTGCGCGACCGCCAACGGCAAAGTGTTCCTCCCTGCTGGCTGGGTGGTGAAGCTGGTTCGCCTTGATCGGGAAGATGTCATGGACATCAACGGGATCCGGCTGTTGCGGCATCATACGTAGAAATATCGCTGGCTGTCCGGCGGTGCGTGGCGGCCAACTTCCTGATCGAGTCGCAGCGTTGGGCTATTGAGACTGACGCGAGGAGTTCAGCTAAGGATGGGTGTCGATAGCGTGCCGGGGAAAATAGGGAGGAATCGTGCAGGATGACGCGACCCGAGACGAGTACGCGCAGTTGCGGAATGCCGCGATCCGCTTGCTCGACGCGATGTCCGACCTGGAGAGCCCATCGCAGCAGGTCGACGCCGCGTTCCAGGATCTGCGTGCCGCGTTGAGTGGCGACACGTCGCGGCGATCCGGTACAGAGTACGGAGCGCTTGATCCGTTCCAACACGCGCTCGCGGCAAGGCGATACGCGGGCCAACGGGCGCAGCCGATTCCTCTTCCACAACGGGCGACGGAGCTGCGGCGTCGGCTCGACGGAGACCGGGGCTTGGACGAGCGGCAGCCTGGCGAGCCGTCCCGCAATGTGGTCATCACGGAGCTTCGCGCCATGATCGTCGCTGGCCTGCTGGAAGAGCTGGCGGCCCGTCTTTCCCCTGGAGCCGCGTTCGGGCCCGGCCGCAGCGGTGAGGAACTGGCCCGTCTCGCGACGGACTTGGCCAAGGAGTTGCTGGACCAGACATTCGTCGGTGAGTAGCGCGGATGTTCTAACTGTCGGCTCTTCCCCACCCCGTCTCCTGTCTCATTGCTGTGCCGCTCCGGTCCCGCTTCTCGCGGGGCATCATCTCCGCCCGGGCGGGGTCAGATGTCCCGAAGGAAGGCCTCGGCTTGGCGGCGGAGGGACAACGGGGCAGAGGACCAGGCCGGAGTGCGCATCACCTCGCGTAGCTTGACCTCCTTCACCTCGCGGGGGGCATCCGTGCGTAGGCCAAGGTGTGGCCATAGCTGATCCAGGTCGTCGTACGGGAGGTCCCAGGAGACGCCGATCCCGGACTCGGGTGCGCGGGGCTGTAGAGGTGCGACGTAGACCTCGTCGGCGGTGGCGGCGGGAGTGATCTCAATGAGCGTGAGGCCAAACCGTTCGACGGCGTCGCGGAGCAGCACCCGGTGACCTTCGACAGTGTCGGCAGAAGGCGGCTCCCCCTCGAAGAAGAGGGCGAGCACCCAGCCGGACTCGCCGGTACGGGCAAGGTCCAAGACAAGGCGGGTGCCCGTGTCGTCGGTGAAGGAGCGGTGCGCGATGCTCCTCGCCGCCCCGGGACCTTCAGTGCGGGGGGCCTCTTCGAGCCGGAGCGTGCTGAGCAGTTGCCGTAGCTGGTCGGGTGTCAGCTCTCCTTGCGAGAGCACCCGGAGTGCGGGCCAGAGCATGGCGAGGTTCCCTTCTTGGATTTTTCTCGGGCTACGGACAAGCGAAGCGGGTGTACCGTATCTCGGTGGTTTGGCTTACGCCCCGTCGGTTGCCTGCGGAGGCGGTGTCCCGCGCTGGGCGGCAGCCAGTTTGGCTAGGGCTTCGATGGTCTGGGGGATCCGCTCGGGCGGGACGAGCGGAATGGCCAGCTCGCCGATGGTCGTGACATTCCATTGGGCAACGACCCGAGCCATTGGGCAACGACCCGAGCGGCGAACCATCTCTGGCTTCACGGGATTGAGCGGATGGCCCCTGCCAGACACCGGAACGGCCAGGTCAGAAAGTGGGCAATGGCGGTACTCATGGGGTTCCTCGCGCACCCGTAGTTCGCCCGAGTACGAGTGCGCGAGGAACCCCATGGAGCTGACGAACCACATGTGTTACCGATGGACTGTGCCTTCAGTGTGAGGGATCGGCCCGGCTCGACGGTAATAGCCGTTGGGCGGGCTCGCGCGCGGGATGTCATTCGGGGGCCTCGGCCTGATGGATCGCGGCGCCGAAGATGTCCAAGAGGTCCTCAGGCATGCGGCACTGTGGCCACGCAGGCTGGCATCTGCTCCCGTGCGTAGGTCGTCGGCGTCGGTGAACCCGGTCTCCAACTCGGCGCGCCGCCACTCGATCTGCGCGTATGCCGGGTCCGGCAGAGGTAGCAGCGATCGCCAATGGTTCTGGGTATAGCGGGCGGTATTGCGGATCGATGGTGATCTGGCGCTCCTCCGTCGTTCGCGGAGGAAGCAGCCCCACTGCCATATTGAGGACACGCTGAGGCTCATCGGACGCCTCTGGAACTAGCACTACGGCATCGAAGACGGGGTGAGCGCCGCCGTTGTGGAGTACCACCGAATGGAAGTGATACGGGGCGGTTGTATGGAGTCGCGTAGCTCTCGCTCGCCGACAGTTGGGCACGTGCGGCCCAGTCCAGGCGGTCACCTGTTCAGCGTGCTCGCGATAGGCAGCGTCACGCCGTTCGGCTGCCTGGCGAAGGAGTTCGTTGCGCTGGTCCTGCAACTGCGCGTATGTGATGCGCGCGGCGACGCCCGCACCCAAGACGGCTAGCGCGGCGACGGCGTCGCCAGTCCAGGTGGCCCAGTCGTCCAGGGGGAGGTAAGGCATGCGGAGCAGCGTAAGGCGGGGGTCACGTCGCTCCGAGAAGTCGAACCGTCACGGTCCCGCAACAACGGCCCGCGCTCCGCATACGGCTGCCACAGTTGCCCCACTTCATCTCCACCAAGGGGGCCTTGTGACCGTTCCGCCATCACCTCCCGCCGCGCTGCCGAAGAAGCGGAGTCTGGCGAAGGGCTGCGGCATCTTCGCCGCCGCGATCGTCGGCCTGTTCGTGCTATCCGCCGTCATCGCCGGAATCGCTGGCGCAGGGAAGAAGGGGACGGCCAAGGCCGAGGCGAAGCCGTCGGCTCCGGCGGTGTCGAAGCCGTCATCCAGCGCAGGCCTGAGGTCAAAGCCGACAATGACCTCCAGCAGCCGGGCCACCTCTGAGGCCGTGCTGCCGCCGACGGAGGCCCGGAAGAAGGCTGCGGCGATCCTCCACGCCAATGACTCCTACTACCAGGACGAGTTCAACAACGGCGTGACTGTCACCCTCAACCGCGGCAACCCCGACAGCTTCCCAGCGTTCCACACCTGGCAGCAGAAAGCCGCCACCGACGTCCAACCCGGCATGGACGCCTTCAAACGAGCCGACGCCCTGTTCAACGCCGACGACGAACCCGCCTCGATCAGCGACTGGCAGGCCGACAACGGCCAACTCTCCGCAGACATCGCCCAACTCGCCGACGACGGCCTCGGTGTCGGCGGCCCCGACGACGCGACCTACCGGCAGAAAGTCCAGGACGACGCGAGGAAGTTCCCCCACGACTTCCAAACCGCCGAGGCCGACGCGGACAAGGTCGCTGCGGGCAAGTAGAAGGCGATGAGCTCCGCCGGGCTTACGCTTGCTCTGGTGCTGCCCGGTCCGATGCCTACTACGGGCGCGTGTGGGTGCTCCGGGCAGCACCAGGGCGGCTACCACTGGGGTCCTCGCGGGACCTGTGTGACCCACTGGGCTACGCAGACCCTGGACTCACCCAAATGGCCCTGGCTCACGCAAGGACTGGTACCCGATCCCGTAAGCCTGCTGACCTGCTCGTCTGTGCTTCCCGGGAGGAATCCGCCGAGGCGACTGGCGGAGGGCGGCGCCCCGCTTGTCCTGTGGCCGGGTGGCTGTGGTGCGTGTAGCGTCGAGGGCAGTAGTCGTGGTTCCGAAGGCCTGTACGCCCGTGGCGCGCTCGCGGGCGTTTTTCATGTCCAGCGCATCTCCGGACCAAGGCGATCACCTCCGGGGCCCGCACAGTGCGGGTTCCGATACGAGTTCCCTTGAAGGAGACAGGCATGGCCAGCGGCACCGTGAAGTGGTTCAACGCGGAAAAGGGCTTCGGTTTCATCGAGCAGGACGGCGGCGGCGCCGACGTCTTCGCCCACTACTCGAACATCAACGCGCAGGGCTTCCGTTCGCTCGACGAAGGTCAGAAGGTGACGTTCGACGTCACGCAGGGCCAGAAGGGCCCCCAGGCGGAGAACATCCGCCCCGCCTAACAACGCACGGAGAGCCCCGGCCGGATAGTTCCAGCCGGGGCTCGTTGCTGCCCGGTGACCTTCCCTTCACCGGCTGACCACGACACAGCCCCGCCGCCCGGCAGGGCAGGCAGCCTTGTGCGGCTCGTCCTGGCTTCATCCTTTCGAGGTCTGCAACTGCCCATCGAGGCACCGCTCCGCGCCCTAGACTCTGGTTTCTCCCCGCGTTCCACCAGACCCGGCGAATGGATTGCTCCCGCATGGCTCACGTCGCTCGGCAAGGCGGCAGGATCGCCCGCGTGAAGGTGCCCACCCCTCCGAAGGCGCCCAGTTCGCTGCGGGATGCTGAGACGCCGCGGGATGACCTCGAAGACGACGCGATCATTAGGGGCGTCAGGTACAGCGGTTCTACTGTGTTCGCGGGCATGGACGCCGAAGCCGTCGAGTTCGAGGGATGCCGCTTCGACAGCGCACGCTTTACCGGGACCAAGCTACGCACCAGCCAGTTCAGCGACTCGACGTTCGATACCTGCGACTTCGCCCAAGCCACCATGCACGCCGTGTCCATGATCCGGTGCACGGTGAAGGGCAGCCGGATCACCGGATCCTCGTGGAAGGCCGCGACGTTTCGGGACGTGCGCTTCGAGGCGTGCCCCAGCGGTCCGGCGATGTACCGGGACTCGAAGCTGTACTCGGTCGTCTTCAGCGACTGCAAGATGCAGGGAGCCGACTTCCAGCGGGCCCACATGCACAATGTGCGTTTCGAGAACTGCGACCTGACCGGCGCCCAATTCGCCAACGCCGAACTGGGCGTCGTCCGGTTCGACGGCTGCACGCCCATCGACGTCGGGGGAGCCGCGAGCTTGAAGGGCGCAACGGTGTCAGGCCCAGGGTCGATGGAGCTGGCCTTGAGCCTGGCACGC
Organism: Streptantibioticus rubrisoli; assembly: GCF_024436055.1. GTDB lineage: Bacteria > Actinomycetota > Actinomycetes > Streptomycetales > Streptomycetaceae > Streptantibioticus_A > Streptantibioticus_A rubrisoli. Next base: position 39,635 of record NZ_JANFNH010000014.1, read on the forward strand.
GAAGCGGGAATCCTGTTCGAGTAGTCGACCGCCTCAGGCGGCGACCGTCGGCCGGTAACCGGCGTACTCCGGGCTGGAGATCGTCTCGGCGACGTGGTCGAACTCGACGGTCTCGGCGAAGCAGCACAGCTCATCGAGGAGCATCCGGCCGTAGTCGGTGAAGAGGGGGCGCTGCTTCATCAGGTCATCGCAGGCGTCCCGCAGCGACGCGCGGATGCAGTGCTTGGCCCAGGCCCCATCCTCGTAGGAGATCGAAATCCCGTCTCCTACAACGGGCAGGGGACGAAGCATCGACGCGGTCGCCCGGTAGGCACCTGGCCTCGATCCTGGAGGAGAGCCAGCGCCGGGCGATCGCCCCGCTGGTGGCAGGCCCGTCACCGGTTGTCGGCGCAGGCGAGGAACATCTGCGACGGACCTCGAAGACCGCCCGCGAGATGGCCGCTCTCTGCGAGTCGCAGCGCGTCCCGTTCATCGGCACGACCCCGGACCTGGCCAACTACCCTTGTCTGGACCGAGAAGGCCGTGGTCGGCGACTGCGCACACCCGGGCAGCGGCGGCTACCCAGAGGCTGGCCGACGTCATCCTCACCAGCCAGTGGCGCGAATGGATCACCACCCGTACCCATGACGGCATGGGCCGAGCGGCAGAACCGTGCCCCGCGCCAGGAGGCACCAAATGAGCGCCGCCGTGCACACCATGGCGGTGCGCCGGGCCCCCGCGGACCGCGCGGAAGCCCCAAGAGTCGAACGCCCGGCGGGTGGCCTTCTCCACCGCGGCCGCTTTGCCGACGGTTCAAGGCCGCGGGGTGCTCCCGGTCGGGATCGTCGCGGTGATCCGGAATCCGCCGTCCGGCCGCGCCCCGGCCTCGAAGGTGCCGCCAGCCACACGGACCCGTTCGCCCAGTCCCACCAGCCCGTGCCCCCCGCTGGGCAGTTGGGAGGAGACCGGCTGGGCGGGAGCCTCGTTCTCCACGATCACCCGCACCGCGTCGGGCAGTCGGCGCACCTCCACCCGTACCGGCGCGTTCCCCGCGTGCTTGTGGGCGTTGGTCAGGCCCTCCTGCACCAGCCGGTAGAGCGCGCCCTGCACGGTTGACTCCACGGTCGACGGGTCGCCCACGGTGTCGAGGGCGATCCGCATACCGGCCGCGCGTGACTCCTCGACGAGCGTCGCCACGTCGTCGAGCGTCGGCTGCGGGGCCAGCGACGCGGCATCCTCGCCGTCTGCCATCCGCAGCACCCCCAGCACCTGGCGCAGCTCGTTGAGGGCCTGCCGTCCCATCTGGCCGATCAACTGCCCCGTCTGCACGGCCACTTCGTTGTCTCCGGCCGCCCCGGCCTCCAGCGCTCCGGCATGGACCACCATCAGGCTCACCCGGTGTGAGACCACGTCATGCATCTCCCGGGCGATCCGGGTCCGCTCCTGCATGCGGGCCTGCGCGGCCAGCAGGTGCTGCTCGCGCTCCAGCCGCTCCGCCTTCTCCCGCAGGCTGATCAGCAGACTCCGTTTGGCACCCCGGTACATGCCGAACACCACCGGGACCACCACCGACAGCCCCACCAGGAACATGGCCACCGGGATGAGGCGCTGCGCCGCGAAGCCGGTGAGATACGCGGTCCACCCCACCAGCACGACCACCGCCGCACCGCACGCCAGCAGCAGATGGCGCCGGGAGCGCCCGTACTTGGCCAGCGAGTACAGGCAGACCGGCAGCGTGCTCAGCGGCGGAAGGACCAGCGGAACCGTGGCGATGGCGATGGCCGTGAGCACGGTGGGGTGGCGGCGCCGCCAGACGAGGGCGATGCTCTGGAGGGCTACCAGGACGAGGACTGCCGGAACCGGCAGTAGAAGTTCCCGGCTCGATCCGCTGGCGCCGGTGAGCAGCAGGCCGCCCGGGTTCGCCATCGGGTAGACGAGCACGAGCAGCAGGTCGAAGAACATCGCCCGCCGGTGCTCCCACCACCACGGCTGCTTCGGCACCACCCTAGGGACCACCCCTGCCAACACCGGGACCACGACCGCGATCAGCGCCACCGCCACCAGCACCATCACCATCGCTGGGCCCGAAATCCCGTGGCCCGGCGCGAGCCGGTCCAGATGGAGGGCGGCGACTTCCACCACAGCGGCCAGCCCCGCCGTCGCAACCGCACACAGCGTCCGCGTTCGCCGGGCGTGGCGCCCCAACGAGTAGTACGCCACCACCACCGTCAGCACGGACCCGGTACCCAGCAGCAGCCCGCCGGTGACCAACCCGACGACCCACACCGGGAACCGCCGTCTCCCGATCAGCGACGCGGCGGCCAGCACCGCGAGCCAGCCATAGACCCACGACGGCAGCGGCCCGTAGACCTCGCCCGGTGCGAAGGCACTTCGGACGTCGAAGTCGAACGCCGCGCAGGCCAGCGCCACCAGCACGTCGACCGCCACCGGTCCCCATGGCCGCCACCACCGGGGGAGCCCTGGGAGACGGAGCAGTGGTCCGAAGGGCTGCGCCGACGTGTCCGCGGCCCGGTCAGGGGATATCGCGGGGGAGTCGGCGACGGTGGCAGCGTTGTCAGCGGGCATGTCGAGACCAAACCGGTGGGGGGACGAAGGTGCGGATGGCGGGCGCTTCCTCCGCTCCTCAGCGACGTACGGCACGTCTGTTTCGGGCCGAGCCGTCTGACAGAGGAACGGTTTCTTCCGAGACGCCCGGCGCCCATGCCGCGGTTCCCACGCAGCCTCGCGCCGCTCCGGTATGGCTGCCATGCGCCGGAGCGCACCTGTAGTGCTTCAAAGTGCCTTCATGGGACGTTGAGTTGGGAGTCCGCCGGGTGGTCAGCCTGTCCGGCGGTACTGGTTGATCAGGCCGTCGACTGCTTGTCGGCCCGCGTGCCGGGCTGGCGGCGGGGGGATGATGTTCCGCGGCCATGCGCAGCACCAGCTCCGCACGCTCGGCCGGGTCGGCGGAGGGCCAGGACCTCGGCGCTTGTACGTCCAGCGGCGCTTGACCAGGTCGGCATGCCAGCGCAGCAGCGTGCCCGGGGCAACGAACATACGCTCACGCAGCGCTTTGGGTAGCCGTCGAACCAGTCCCGCGGTCAGCGCCCGGTCCGCCCATGAGAGGTGTGGCTGGGCGACCTGGCGGCGCAGAAGGGCGAGTTGGTGCCGCAGTACGAGAATCTCCGCGTTCTTCGACGCCTGCGATCGCGCCATCAACGCAATCCACCCCAGGACCTTCAGGAAGGTCAGGTACAGCAATCGCGGAGCCATGCCTCAGGATCCCGCCTCGCCTTGCCCCGACCGCAAGGCCCAGGCCAGCAACGGTGGACGAGTTTTGGGCCCCCACACGTGCCGCGCGCCGACCGGATGGATTGCTCCAGCGCGGCCAGCAGGTCCTCGGCGGCCTGTGACTGCGGCGGGGCCTCGATCTCACTACCGCTGATCTTGGCTTCGGCTAACTGCTCCCGGGCGTGGCCGTACTCGTTGCGCAACTTTCCGCGTCTTCACGCCTGCCAGTTCGCTCAACTGCCGTCGAACGAGCCTCGGGGAAGCGCGGGTCGCGGACGTTGATACCCGCTCAGGGCGCGCGTGCCGCCGCTGCCGCGGAAACCGCGGGTCGGTGAGCCCGAGTTCGCGGAAGGCACTGGATCACTGTGCCGCGGACGGGGATCTACGGAGCGGCGGGCGGGCGTGAGCCGGGCCACCTCATCGGGGGAGACACCGAGCAGTCGGCAGGCGTCGCCCTGGCTTACGCACAGGTCCTCAACAAGTGCCCGCACAGCGTCGGCAACGGTCCGCTCTTCCTCGGCAGCGGCTGCGGCACGGCGCCTGCGTGCCTCCGCAATGCCTTGCAGCAGCCAGGCCATTTCGGGAACCAGCAGGTCCAGGTCGATCAGGCCCGAGGGTATGCCCACCGCGTCGGTAATGGCATTGCGTGCCACGTCCTCGGCCTCATCGAGAGTGCGACACTGGCTGTGGATGGCCAGTGCCGGAATGTCGAGGGCCCACCATCGGCCGATTCTGTGGAGCCGGACTTCGTAGCGAGTGTTCATAGAGCTCGACCTCCTCGGCGGTGTCTCAGCGGGGGAATTCGGGGGTTCCGGGGCGGCATCGCGCGCTGTGCCGGGACGGGGGTGCCGAGGGCAGGCGGTCACAGGCATGCGCGGCTGGTGACTTGACGGCCTACACGGACGCCGCGCAGTTGGCATCGGCGGCCGGGCTCGTTCCCGTCCCGCGCGACTCCGGCCGCAGAACTGGCAATCTGCACCCTCCGAAGCGCTACAGCCGCCGTTTGCGCAGGGTGTTCTACTTGTCCACGCAGACCAGCGTCATCCGCGAGGGACCGAATCGCGACTTCTGCCTCAAGAAGCGCGGCGAGGGCTGCAAACATCTCCAAGCCCTCCTCGCCCTGGCGCGTCGACGGGCGAACGTGCTGTGGGCACTCCTGCGTGACAACCGGTTGTTCACCTCCGCCCCGCCGGTCACGCAGGCGGCTTGACTCCATCATTGAGACTCCTCTTTCCGTGGTCGATGACTGCCGAATGTGTCAACTTGAGGCCCACATCGATGCCCTCGGCCGCCGGGTGTGGCGTCGCACCGAGCTGGTGAGGCCCGCTGGCCCACTCCGTCAGCGCGAGCCGCCAGCGGCGGGTGTCGGCTTGCGGCGCACCGTAGGTGTACTGACTGCGGCGCCGGGGACGCGGGCGGCCTCTTCGAGTGCGAACGCGGGATCGAGCGGCCAGCCACCCTGACGGCCTTGGCCGAAGGCAACGCTGAGCGTATGTGGCGCTCCAGCGAAAGTGGGGCTGCCGTGCTGGCAGGGGCATCACCCGCGCACCGTCCACCCGGCACGATGGTCAGACGGCCGTTCGGCGCTGGGTTACAGCGCGTCAATGCCGCTCACTTCCCAACCACCGGACGTGCGCGTCATCGTCATCCGGACCCGGTTGAGGTCCAGACGCGGTCCGGAGATCTCGGTGCTGGTCGTGACCTGGTTCATGAACAGCAGGACGACGGCGCCGTCCGGCGAGGCCGAAACCACCGAGACCGCCGGAGCGCCGCCCGGGGGCTGGGCGACCGTGGCCTTGACGACCCCGTGGTACTTGATGGCCGTGGGCCCGACCACCGTCCGCGTGGTCTTGCGGTACTGGTCCAGGAAGGATCCGGTGAGGCGGCTGTCGGCTGCCGCGAAGTCACTGGCCAGGTGCCGGTAGTCGTACGAGAGGATCACCGGCGCGACCGCGCGGGCGGCGGCCAGTGCGCCGACGCGGGCCTGAGCGGTGCGCTCGGCATCGCGGTACTGCAGGCCGAGCGTCGTGGCCGTGGCCAGCCCAGCCGCGACCAGGACCGCCAGCACAGCGCTCAGCAGCCGGAGTCGGCGAGGCGAGACGGTTGTCTTTTCCGTCTCCGTCCCGGCGCACGTCTCCGCAGTCCCACGAGCCTGCCGCCGACGCCCGACCAGGCGCAGCGGTGCGGAGGGGACACGCTCACCGTCGTGCGTCTCCTCCGCCGCGGGCTCTGCCTGCCGCCCGGCCGCCGCATCCGGCGCCGGACCGGACTCGGTTGCGACCTGATCCGGTTGGCGTGCCATTTGCGATCGCTTGGCTGCGGCGCGGGCTGCGGCGGCCACGGAACGCTGCCGGGACGGGCCGCCGACGCGTCCTCGAAGGGTCTTGTTCGCCACGATCTCTCTCCTTGACCTGCCGTGCGGCTATCAGCAGCCGATTGACGATTCAGCCGACGAACTCGACGTTGGACGTCAGCCACCGCCCGCCCTGGAACACCAGGTCGACCTGGAGCCGGTAGTTGCGGGCCTGTCCCTGCGGCGCGGAGACGTTGGTCACCTTGCTGTCGACCGCGACCAGGACACTTGCGGACTTCGCGTCGGCCCTGGCGATTCCCGCGTCGAGCACCTGGCCTTCGGAGACCGACTTGTTGGTGGTGACCAGTTGCGTCAGATTCGAGGTCTGGGACGCGAACTGCTGCCTGAAGTCGCCGGTGGCGAGGTTCAGGACGTTCTTGGAGTCCTGGTCGTAGTGCCGGTAGTCGAGCGAGGTGAAGTTGAGAGCCAGCTGCCGGGCCGCCGCCAGGATGTCCTGGTCCCGGCGCTCGGCTTGGTGCTGTTGGTAGAGCCGCACGCCGAAGTACCCCGACGCGGCCACCGTCAGCAGCGCCGCGACGCTGAGGATGGCCAGCAGCCTTCCGCCCCGCCCGTCGGGGGGTACCGCTCTGGTACGCAGTCCGCGTACTGCGGCTTGGGCAAGGGGCCGCAGCCGTCCGGTCATGCCATCGGTCCCACGAGCAGCCATTGCCACGATTCCTTTCCGAACAAGGTCTGTTCTCCGCCCGTCGAGCCGATCTCGATGTGCTGGCCGTCCGGGCCGCTGGCGGAGCCGGTGTGGGGGTCGTAGGGGGCCAGGTACGAGGACTGGTTCGCCTGGCCTGTGTCGGTGGAGTCCCCGGGGCCTGGTGCGTTTTGTGCTCCGCGGACCGAGCTGCTGCTGCCGCGTGGCAGCGTGCAGCGGGCGGAGGTGTTGCCTGGTCGCTGCGAGGTGTCCGACGGATCGCGCCACTGGGTGTTGTAGCCCTGGCGGCAGGGGGGCGGGTCGCCGGCGTTGAGGACCATCCCGAAGTGGGTGGTGCCGTCTCCTGGAAGCACGGTGAAGCTCCCGGCGACCACCACGGGGAAGGTGACGAGAGTCTGCTCCAGGCCGGGAAGCCTGGCTACCATGATCTGGCCGCCGGTGACCAGGTTCCCGAGCAGGACCGGCAGGGCCGCGCGGTTGTCGCGCAGCAGGGAGTCGAGTTCACCTGACGCCGAGGTGCCGCCGTCCAGCAGTCCCCGGACGTCCTTGTCACTGTTCTTGAGCTGATCGGTCAAGGAGGCCAGGTCGTGGGAGAACGAGCGGATCGCCGAGCCTTCGTCCGCCTGGGTCTTCAGGACGGTGCGGGAGTTGTCGATGAGCGAGATGGTCTGGGGCAGTGACTCGTTGGCGGTGTCGACCAGTGCGTTGCCGGAGTCGAGGAGTCGGGCCAGGTCCGGGCCGGTACCGGCGAAGGCCTTGCCCAGTTCTGCGACCGTGGTCCGCAGGTCCTGCTTGTCGACGGAGCCGACCAGTCGGTCGAGGCTGAGCATCAGCTCGGTGGTGGACAAGGGGATGCGGGTGTCCCGGCGGGCGATTGTGCTTCCGTTGTGCAGGTACGGGCCGCCGTCTGTGCGGGGTTGCAGGTCGACGTATTGCTCGCCGACCGCCGAGCGGTCGGCCACCACGGCGAGTGTGTCGGAGGGTATGGACGGACCCCCTTGGATGTGCAGGTCTGCCGAAACTCCGGAGGAGGAGGTCAGACGCAACGCGCCCACCCGGCCCACCGGCACGCCCCGGTAGGTGACCTCGGCACCGGTGAAGATGCCTCCGGACTCGGGGAAGTCGGCGCGCACGGTGTATCCGCTGGAGAGGACACGGTCGGCCAGCCCGGCGTACCGGGCGCCGACATAGGACACTCCGAGGGCGGTGATGGTGGCGAAGGCGATGAGTTGGGCCTTGACCCCTTTTGTGATCACGGTTGCATCCCTCTCGTCATGAGATCGGCGAGGGCCAGGTCCACGTCGCTTTCGTCGCCGGATCCGCCGCTGGTGTAGGCGGCATTGGTGCCGGTGCACACCGGCGGACACAGCACACCGCCGCCCCCCGACGGCTTCGGGGAGGGTGTGTTCCCGCAGCCGGTGCCCTGCACGCAGGGGAGGGAGGGCGTCGGAATCGGCACATGCGGTGGTGACGGCAGGCCGGGCAGGGGCGGAGGCTTGGGCAGGCCGGGCGTCGGCAGGCCGGGCGTCGGTGCGCTGGGTCCTGGCTTGGGGCTGCCGCCGGCCTTGCCGTAGATGCTGTTCAGATCGAGGTCGGCGGTGATGTGCAGGTTGGTGTAGTCGCCCTTGATGGCGCCGACGACATTGCGCGGGAAGGGGTATGTGGTCAGCAGTTCCAGCGCGTTGGGCAGGTCGTCGCCCGCCTTGTTCAACTCGGTCAGGATCGGCTGGAGTTGCTGCAGGTCGGCGACGGTGTCGTCGCGGGAGGCGCTGATCACACGACTGCCCACGGTGCCGAGGTTGGACAGGGCGGTCAGCATGGTGGTCAGTCTGCTGCGCTGGTCGGCCAGGATCTTCAGGGCCGGCGGCATGCTGTCGACAGCTTGGCCGATGGTGGGGTTCTGCTGGCTGAGCGTTTTGGCGAGCCTGTCGATCCCGTCCATCGCGCGCACGATCTCGGACCGCTGCTGGTCGAGCCCGCTGATGAAGGTGGAAAGTTGGGACAGCAGGCTTTTGACCCGCCCCTCGCGGCCCTGCAGAGCACTGTTCAACTCGACGGTGATGGTGTGCAGTTGGGCCACTCCACCGCCGTTGAGCATCGCGGACAGGGCCGACAGCACCTCTTCCACGTCTGGGTTGCGGCCGCTGCGGGACAACGGTATCTGCGCGCCGTCCGAGAGCCGTCCGACCGGCGGAACATCCGTCGGTGCGGACAGCGAGACGTACTTCTCGCCGAGCATGCTGGTCTGCTGCAACTCGGCGATCGCGTTCGCCGGAAGCTTGACCGAGTCGGCGATGCGCAGGCGCACGCGGGCCTGCCAGCCGTCCAGCTCGACCTTCTCGACCGCGCCCACGGTGACGTCGTTGACCTTGACCGCGGCCTGCGGAACCAGGTCCATGACGTCCTCGAACTGCACGGTGACGTGGTAGGCGTGGCCATCCGAGGCGGCGCCGCCCGGCAGCGGGAGGTCGGCCAGTCCGTGGAACTGGCACCCGGTGAGCAGCAGAGAGCCCGTCGCCAGCCACAGCGTCGCGACACTCCGGGCGAGACGCACGCGCGGCGCGGATCGGGTTGCGGCGCTCATGCCCGGCCTCCCAGGATCCCGCCGAGCGTCCGGTCCGTCGAGGTGGTGGGGGACGACGGGAGCGGAACTCCGGTGAGCGGGTCGGCCTTCGGCAGCGGGGGCAGGGAGCCGATCAGCTGCCGCAGCTGGCTGCAGTCCGTCGTCTGGCCGGTGGTCTTCAGGACGGAGCACAACAGGCTGGCGGGGTCTTGTGCCTGCTCGGCGTCGTTGCGGGTATCGAGCGTGCCGGACGCCGGGTTGTAGGCGTTCTGCAGGTTCGACAGCGCGGTGGGCGTCACATCGAGCAACTCCTGCAGGGCGGCGCGCTCCTTGACCAGTACACCGGTGACCTGGCTGAGTCCCTGGATGTTGGAGGTGAGCGAGGTGTGGTTGTCGTGGACGAATCCAGCCACGTCGGTCAGCCCGGCCGACAGCTGTTTCAGGGCCTCCGCGAGATCGGTGCGGTCGCCCGCCAGCAGGCTCGCGACCTTGGCGAGGTTCTCGTTGAACGAGCGCACCTGGGCGTCGTCCGAGGCCAGCGCGGCGGTGAACACCTGCAGGTTGCGCACGGTCCCGAACAGGTCGCCGCGGCCGTTGGACAAGGTGGTGACGGCCTGGGAGAAGTCCTGCACCGTCTGGTGCAGTTGCTCGCCCTGGCCGTCGAGGTTGTTCGCGCTGACCGACAGCAGCCGCGACAGGGCGCCGTCGGAGTTGGCGCCGTGCGGGCCGAGTGCCTCCGACAAGGTGTGCAGACTGTCGTAGATCCGGTCCAGCTCGACCGGGACGGCCGTGCGGCTCTCGGGTATGGCGGCGCCGTCCTTCATGGCGGGGCCGCCGCGGTACACCGGCAGCAACTGCACGTAACGGTCGCTGACCACCGAGGAGTTGACGATGGCGGCCTTGGCGTCCGCGGGGACCTTCTGGTGGGCGTCGTACTCCAGCACGACCCGGACGGTGCCGCCCTGCGGAGTGATCGTCTTGACCGTGCCGATGCGGACGCCGAGGACGCGCACGTCGGATCCGGGGTAGATGCCGACGGTGCGAGGGAAGTAGGCGGTCACGCTGACGGTCTGGGTGTTCGGCCAGAACACGGTGGCCAAAGATGCCACCAGCAGCAGCGCCAGGACGAGCGCCATGATGCGGGTGCGCCGGTCCAGTGGGGGCATCCGGCGCAGGCGGATGCCGTGGCTGTTCAGCGGGAGCATCCCGCGCAGGCGGGTCATCGTGCCCCTCCTGGGGATATCTGGGCGGACGGTCGGCCGCCGGGGGCGACGGGTGCGGCGACCAGGTTCTGGATGTAGCTGTCGAACCAGCGGCCGTTGCCGGTGGTGTTGGCGAAGAGGCGGGCGAAGGGCGCGAGCAGCGCGATGCTTTGATCGAGGCTGCTCTGGTTGCGTTTGAGCATGCCGACCACCGCGTTCAGCCGACTCAGCGCCGGGCCAATCTGCGCGCGGTTGTCGGCGACCAGGCCGGAGAGCTGGACGCCGAGTGCGGCGGCGTTCCGCAGCAGCTCCTGGATGACCTGGCTGCGGCTGTTGAGGGCCGCGAACAGTGTGTTGCCGTCATCGACCAGGTTGGTGAACTGCTTGGACCGGGTGGCCAGGACGCCGGTCACGCCGTTGGCGTGGTTGAGCAGGTCCCGCAGGGCGGCGTCGCGGCTGGCCACCGTCCGGGAGAGCTCGGACAGTCCCTTGATGGAGGCCTTGACCTCGGGTGGGGAGTCCTGGAAGGCCGCGGAGACGGTGTCCATCGCGGTGGCCAGCTGCCGGGTGTCCACGCGCTCGGTGGTCGTGGTGAGATCGCTGAACGCCTGCACCACGTCGTATGCGGAGACCGTGCGGTTCAGCGGGATCTCGCTGCCGGGTGCGAGCTGGCCGGGGCCCGCGGGCTCCAGGGAGAGGTACTTGGCCCCCAGGATGGTCTTGACGCGGATGGCGGCGCCGGTCGAGGTGCCGAACCGGGGGGTGCCGCTGATCCGGAACCGCACCTGGACGTGGTCGCCCTGCAGGCCGACGTCGTCGACCTGACCCACCTTCACTCCCGCGATGCGTACGTCGTCTCCGGGCTTGATGCCGCCCGCCTCCGAGAAGGCCGCGCTGTAGGTGTCGCCGCCGCCGATCAGCGGAAGCTCCTGGACGTTGAACGCCGCGACGATCAGCAGGGCGATCACGGTGAGGCCGATGGCCCCGATCACTACCGGATTGCGCTCACGAAAGGGAATCACCGGCCGCACCTCATCTGGGCGACATGCAGTTGGGGGGTGAACACCTGCGCCGTCTTGGGCAGCACGACGCGGCCGTCGAAGTCGCAGAGGTAGAAGTTGAACCACGAGCCGTACGACGCCGTGCCGATCAGCGCGTTGAGCTTGTGCGGCAGCCGTTGCAGAACGCCTTCCACGGTCGTGTCGTTCCTCTGCAGTGTGCCGGCGACGCCGGACAGACCGGCGATGTCCGAGCGCAGCGCGGGGCGGCCATCGGCGAGCAGGCCCGAGGTGGCGCCCGCGAGGTCGCTGATGCCGGCGAGCGAGTCACCGATCGCGGTGCGGTCGGCGGACAGGCCGGAGACGAGCCGTTGCAGTTGCTGCAGCAGATCAGCGAAGCGGACATTGCGCTGGGCAAGGTTCCCCAGCACCGAGTTGAGGTTGTCGATCACAGAGCCGATCAGCTGGTCGCGGTTGGCGAGCGTGGAGGTGAGCGAGGCGGTGTGGGCGAGCAGGCTGTTGACCGTGCCGCCCTCGCCCTGGAGGGTGGTGATGATCTCGTACGCCAACTGGTTCACGTCATGGGGACTCAACGCCGCGAACAGCGGTTTGAACCCGTTGAGCAGGGCGTTCAGATCGAGTGCGGGCTGGGTGCGGGACAGCGGGATGGTGCTGCCCGGCCTCAGTCGCGAGCCGTTGCCCGCTCCCTCCGTCAGGGCGACGTAGCGTTGTCCGACCAGATTGCGGTAGCGGATGACGGCTCCGGTGCTGGACAGCAGCGGCCGGTCACGGGAGACGTTGAAGGTGACCTCGGCGAGCGTCCGGTCCTTGATCCGGATGTCCTCGACCTGGCCGACCCTGACTCCGGCCACCCGTACGTCGTCACCGACCTCCAGGCTGGTGACATCGCTGAACACGGCGCGGTAGGTGTTCGTGGGGGTGAAGTCGATGTTGACGATGGTGACCGCGAGCAGCGTGGTGGCCAGGATCGTCACCACGGCGAAGATGACGAACTTGACCAGGGGGGCCGCGGTTTCCCTTGCCTTCACGTGTTGCTCACCGCCGTTCCTCGGGCCATCGGGCCGAAGAGCAGGGTCGCGACCGCGGGGACGTTGTCGGCCGGCACCCCCATGATCGGGGCGACCAGGGAACTGATCACATGCTGCTCGGCCGCCGTGCCGGATACTGTGCCCGCCCCGGGTACCTGTGGCGAGGCGCTTCCGTCGTGTGACGATGTGCCGTCCTGGAGCTTGACCGGCGGTGCGGGCACCGGCGGATGCGGCAGGCCCCTGCAGTTGGGACCGGAGCGGTCGGCATAGAGCGGCTCCTCACCTGGGTGGTAAGCCGGTCGGGGCATGGTGAACTCCAAGGTGATGTGCATCTCGCCGCCGCTGAACGCCTGCTCGGCCAGCGGCTCGGACTCCGTCAGCCCGTGCAACAGGCAGGGGTACTCCGGCGAGTAGCGCGCGAGCAGCGCCAGACTGGGGCGCGATACCCGGGCCAGCGTGATGAGCCGGTCGGAGTTGTCGTCGAGCACGCCGCGCGCGGTGCCGGCGAAGGCGGTGTTGCCGGTGAGGAACGACCGCAAGGCGTCCTGCTTGTCCACCACGGTCTGGCTCATGGTGATGGTGTTGTGCAAGATCCGCAGCAGATCGGGCGCGGCGTCCGAGTAGACCTGCGCGGTGTCGGCGAGGCGGGAGATGTCCGTCATGAGTGCGGGAAGGTGCGGGTTGAGCCGGCGCAGGTAGAGCTCGACCCGGGTGAGGTTGTCGCCGATCTTGTTGCCGCGCCCCTCCAGTGCCTCGGCGAACGCGGACAAGGTGGCGTTCAGCTCGCCCGGTTGGACCGTTCGCAGCAGCGGGTACAGGTCGTTCATCAGATTCTGCAGTTCGATCCCGGTCTGTGTGCGGTCCTGCGCGATCACGTCGCCGGCCTGGATGTGCCGCGGTGATGGGTTCTGGGGGGTGACGAGGTCGACGTACTCCTCGCCGAACAGCGTCTTGGGCAGCAGTCGCGCGTTGACATCCGCCGGGATCAGCGCGACGTCCTCGGGATTGAGCGCGATGTCCAAGGTCGCCTTCTCGCCGTCGGCGTGCACCTGGCGTACCTGACCGACGATCAGGCCGCGCATCATGACGTCGGCCTGCGGCTCCAGTTGGCTGCCGGTGGTGTCCGCCTGCACGGTGATCGGCACGACCGGCGTGAAGACCTGCTGGTAGATGGCGACGGCCAGCGACAGCAGCGTCGCGATGACCACCAGGAAGACGACGCCGTACAGCCGTAGTGCGGCGGTCCGCGACCAGGGGTGCCTCAGGCGCCAGTAGGTAGGGATTGTCGGCATCGGCTATCCCGTGATCCGTACGGTGGTGTTGGCTCCCCAGATCGCCAGGCTGAGGAAGAAGTCAAGGATGTTGATGGCGACGATGGACGTGCGCACCGCCCGCCCGACCGCGATCCCCACCCCTGCCGGGCCGCCCTTGGCGTGGTAGCCGTAGTAGCAGTGAACCAGGATGATCACGATGGCGAAGATGATCACCTTGCCGAACGACCACAGGACGTCGACCGGTGGGAGGTACTGCTGGAAGTAGTGGTCGTAGGTGCCGGTCGACTGCCCGTAGTAGACGGTGGTGATCGTGCGGGAGGCGAGGTAGGAGGACAGCAGGCCGATCACGTACAGCGGGATGACCGCCACGAATCCGGCGATCATCCGGGCGGTGACCAGGAACGGCAGTGAGGGGATGCCCATCACCTCCAGGGCGTCGACCTCCTCGCTGATGCGCATCGAGCCGAGCTGAGCGGTGAACCCTGCGCCGACCGTGGCGGACAGGGCGAGGCCGGAGACCAGCGGTGCGATCTCGCGGGTGTTGAAGTACGCGGACAGGAACGCCACGAAGTTGGTGGTGCCCAACTGGTTGAGCGCGGCGTATCCCTGCAGGCCCACCTCCGTGCCGGTGAAGAACGAGAGGAAGGCGATGACGCCGACGGTGCCTCCGACGACGGCCAGTGCGCCACGGCCGAAGCTGACCTCGGCCAGCAGGCGCAGGACTTCCTTCTTGTACCGGCGCAGTGTGCGGCCGGTCCAGGCCATTGAGCGGCCGTAGAACGACATCTGGGCGCCGAGCTCCTCCAGGGAGCGCAGCGGGCGGGCGAGCACTCGGTCCGGCAACGCCATCGTCATCCCTTCTGCGGAACGATCTGGAAGTAGACGGCGGTCATCACGAAGTTGGTCACGAACAGCAACATGAAGGTGATGACCACCGACTGGTTGACGGCGTCGCCCACACCCTTCGGACCGCCTTTCGCGTTGAGTCCCTTGTAGGAGGCGACGATCGCGGCGATGGCGCCGAAGACCAGTGCCTTCAACTCGCCGGCGTACAGGTCGGGCAACTGGGCGAGGGTGGTGAAGGAGGCGAGATACGCACCCGGTGTGCCGTTCTGCAAGATCACGTTGAAGAAGTAGCCGCCGGCGACTCCGACCACCGAGACCAGCCCGTTGAGCAGGACCGCCACGACCATCGAGGCCAGTACTCGGGGCACGATCAGCCGGTGCACCGGGTCGATGCCGAGCACCTCCATGGCGTCGATCTCCTCGCGGATCCTGCGTGCGCCGAGGTCGGCGCAGATGGCGGAGCCGCCAGCCCCGGCGATCAGCAGCGCGGTGACGATCGGCGATGCCTCCCGCAGGACCGCGAGCACGGACGCGGCGCCGGAGAACGATTGCGCGCCGAGTTGCCGCGTCAGGCTGCCGATCTGCAACGCGATGACGGCGCCGAACGGGATGGAGACCAGCGCGGTCGGCAGGATGGTGACGCTGGCGACGAACCAGGCCTGCTGGATGAACTCCCGTGCCTGGAAGGGCCGCCGCGGCAGGGTACGCAGCACATCGAGGGCCAGGGCGAACAGATTGCCCGAATGCCTCAGCGCCGCGGTGGGGGACAGGTTCACGCGTCCGCCACCTCCTGCGGATGCAGGCGCGCCTCGCGTTCGGCGATCGCCCGCCATCGGGGCGGTCGGGGGATGCCGGGGCTGGGCAGCAGGCGTGGCGTCACACCCGGGCCGGACGCACCCTTTCCGCCCATCGGGCCGCGGTGGTTGCCTGCGTCGAGTTCGGCGAGCTCCTGCTCGATCTGGGCCGCGTCCTTCTCCTCCGCCATCCCGATCGGCCCTTGCATACGGCCGTTGAGGAACTGCCGGACAACCGGCTCGTCGCTGGCGAGCAGCTTCTCGCGCGGACCGAACGTCACCAGTTCCCGCCGGAAGAGCAGTCCTATGTTGTCCGGTACCTGGCGGGCCGAGGCGATGTCATGGGTGACGATCAGGAAGGTGGCGTCGATCTGCGCGTTGAGGTCCACGATGAGCTGGTTGAGATAGGCCACGCGCACCGGGTCGAGGCCCGAGTCGGGCTCGTCGAACAAGATGATCTCGGGATCGAGCACCAGGGCCCGAGCCAGCCCGGCCCGTTTGCGCATCCCGCCGGATATCTCGCCGGGCAGCTTCCCTTCGGCACCGAGCAGGCCGACCATGTCCATCTTCTCCAGGACGATGCGCCTGATCTCGCTCTCCGGCTTGCGGGTGTGCTCACGCAGCGGGAAGGCGATGTTGTCGTAGAGGTTCATCGAGCCGAACAGCGCGCCGTCCTGGAACAGCACACCGAACAGCTTGCGCACCTCGTACAGGTCGTGCTCGCGCAGCCGGGTGATGTCGCGTCCCGCGATCAACACCGATCCCTGCTCCGGCTTGAGCAGACCGACAAGCGTTTTGAGGAAAACGGACTTGCCCGTGCCCGAGGGGCCGAGCATGACCGAGATCTCCCCGGCGGGCAGCGTCAGTGACACGTCCTGCCAGATGACCTGTTGACCGAAGGACTTGGTCAGGCCCTCCACACAGATCTCCACACCCATCCGGGACACCTTTCTGCCGCGTTCAACTGCTCCCAGCCGTGGACGAATCGATTCAGCGCCGTGTGCTCCAGCGCGGAGCCAGGCGTGCGGAGGGGAGTGGAGGTGGAGTCCGCACGCCCAGTGGTCCCGAGCACCGGGCGTCAGCCGCGGCCGGGCGGTGGACGGAGAACCGCGGCCGCGGGCAGGGCTCCTGGGCGGCGCGTCCCATGCCTGTTGGCGTCATCAGGTGTTCCTCCCTCTCGTGCCGCATCGCCGTGCCCCGCCCGTGGAGCACGGTTGGCATCTGCTCTACGCGGACGGGCTGCGCGTCCGTCGCTGAGAGGTGAGGTTTTTTTCGCGCAGGTTTCCTACAAGGCCGACCGGGCGCACCCGGCCGGGCCGGCACCGGTCCGCACAAGGCCCGGTGCCGGCCGCAGGGGTGCGGGTCAGCGCAGTGGCCGCGGCGCCCTGCTGGACAGTGCGGTGGCACGGGGGAGGGAGGTCGAACGCACCGGCGGGATGGCCGGCAGCGAGGGGACGGAGGGAGGGGAAGCCGCCGACGGCACGGCGGCCGCGGAGGGAACGGCGGGTAGGGCGGGGGCGGGCGCGACCGCGGCGGATGGTATCGGCAGGGAACGGAGCGCTGGCAGCAACGGGGCAGTGCGCCGTGCTGACGTGACCGCTGCACGCGCGGGGCCGGGGCGGCCGGACACCCGCACGGCTGTGCCACTGGGCGAGCCTGCAGAGCCGCCGCGGGCGCGGACCGCCAAACGGGCAGCGCTTGAGGAGCGCGCGGGAGGACGCGGCGCGTGGGCTTCGAACGCGTGGGGAACGGCGATGCCGACCACGGCCAACGTCGCCGCGGTCGACACTACGGCCACCATCGGACCGCCGCTACCGCCCGCCCGCGGCCGCAAGGGTCTGCACAGCCACACGCCGAGGCCCAGGGTCCCCGCGAGCGAATTACGCAGTGTCCGCCTTGCTCTGGCCAGCAGCGACTCCACCGCCTGATAGCTCAGCCCCATCGTTGATGCGACCTGCGCGACGTCCAGATCCTCCGATTTAAGCCGCAGTGCCTCCGCCTGCCGGGCGGGCAACTCCCTGCTCTGGTGGGCCAACCATGCCGCCTCGGCCCGGTCGCACACCGAGTCCTCGACCGGGACCGGCCCCGGGGCGGCCAGCGCGGAACGGCTGCGCACCTGGGCCTCGCGGTTGACCTGGCGGTACCGGTCGACGCACAGGCGCATGGTCACCGTCGTCAGCCAGGCTCCGAGCCGTTCGTCCTCCACGTGCGGGTGCTCCGCGGCGCGCAGCATGGCCTCGTGGACTGCGTCCTCGGCATCCTCGGGACTCATGGACCGCCGGCGCGCCACCTTCAGCAGAGCGTCGCGATGACTCCACAGGCGCCGCCAGAGCTCGTCCGAGCCGCCGTCCGGTCCGCCGGAACGTACGGCACGCGCATCCGTCACCATGAGCGCCCCTCCATCGCCGGTAGGGATCGATCGCGGCACGCATCGGGGAGTGCCGCCGGGTCGGGCAGAGCACCCCGTACGGTTCCCCGCGGATCGCACAAAGTCCATGGTGAGACAGCGTGCCGCCGCGAGGGGCCGCCGAGGCGTGCGCCGACATTACCGCCTGGTAGGCCGGTTGGGGAGGGGCATGGCATCCGAGAGAGAAACGGGTGCCCTCCCCCTGTGGCACCTGCCGGACGACCGCTCCGCAGCCCGCCATCCGCCGTGACTGCTGTTCCGCTCCGGCAACGTCAAACACCGTCGACAACCACCCCCGCACGCACGCTTCCTGGCCCTGAGCCGGACCGTGCTCTGCTCCGCTTCTCACCAGCAGCACGGGGATCTCGCTGGGAAAAGCTCTCCGCAAGTGTCCGGCTTGTGTGAAACACGTGTGCGGTCGCTCATCGGTAGCAGCCGCAGCGCGGCGAACGCGTTGGTGACGGTCAGGTAGGCGAGACGCAGCAACACGAGTGCTCATACTGCCGCAGCACCGAACAGGTGCCTGAGCTGTATGGATGAGATTCTCGGCAGGCGCAGACCTGGAACCGTCAAGACCACTCTGCGGCAGGACATCGACCTCCAACGGCTGCGGATGAACCTGAAACTCGGCTGCCGCGCGATCCACCTGGACCCGACAGTACGCACCGTTACGCTGGCCGACGGCGACCGGCTGGACTACGACGGCCTGATCATCGCCACCGGACTACGCCCCCGTCACCTGCCCCTCGGCCGCGACCTGGCCTGCGTGCACGTGCTGCGCACCCTCGACGACGCGCTGACGCTGCGCGTCCAGTTGCTGGCCGGGCCGCGCGTCGTGGTGATCGGCGCCGGATTCCTCGGCAGTGAGATCGCCGCCACCACACGCGGCCTCGGCCTGGATGTGACCTCGTCGACGTCGAACCCACCCCACTGGCCAGGCAACTCGGCACGCAGGTGGGCGAGTTGGTGGCAGACGTGCACCAGGAGAAGGCAGTCCGCCTGTGCACGGGCCGCAGCGTCACCGACCTGCTCGGTTGGGAGGGCCGGGTCACCGCGGTGCTACTTGACGACGACACCCTGCTCCACGCGGATGTGGTCGTGGTCGCCATCGGCTCGGTACCGGCCGTCGACTGGCTGGCCGACTCCGGGCTCCGCTCGGTGACGGGGTGCTCTGCGACAGCACCTGCCAGGTCGCACCGGGATCTACGCGGCAGGCGACGTCGCCAACTGGCCGCATCCCCTCACCGGCAACGGACCCGGCCGGAACAGCGCACCAACGCCACCCAACAAGCCATCACCGCCGCCAGAAACCTCCTGGCCGGACCCGCCGGTGCGACGCCCTACACGCCGGTCCCGTTCGGCTGGACCGACCAGTACGACGCCAGGATCCAGTTCCACGGCTGGGCCCCCGCCCACGCCCGCATCGAATACGTCGACGGCGACCCACGGGCAGGCAAGTCGTCGCGCTCTACCGCGCCAGCGACGGCCGCGTCGTCGGCCCCCTCGGCTGGAACAGCGCACGTACCCTGCGGGAATACCGCGGCCACATCACCGCGCACGCTGCCGCCTGACCGTTCGCCTTCTCCTACGGAGCGGTGGGAGACGGATGACCACCACGTCATGAAGCCGGGCGGCCGAATCCGTCGCCCGGCTTCATGATGTCAACTGTGGAGACACACGCCGAACTCGCCGGATACCACGGCAGGCGGCTACGGCGCCCTGCACTGCGATCGTGACAAAACCCAGCCCCAAGCCGCCTAACCCGCCCACCGGTTGGCCCGGCCGTACAGCCGGAACGTTGAGAAAGCTACTGCCCGCGGGCTGCTCGTTTGGCTTCCCTTTTCGCCCGTTGCCGCGCTTCTACCTCGGGGTGCCGGTCTAGCCATATCGCCCATCCCGTGATGAGCGCGCTGAGAAGTAGCAGGAGGCCGCCGACCGTAAGGGAGGTGCTCCATGGGTGGTGGCCGCCGAAGCGCCATTGGAACACGGCGGCTAATGCGAGGAAGAGCCCGGACAGGGCACTTCGTATCGATCTACCAGATATGTATTGCACCGTAGCCGCGTTGGCGGCTTGAACCGATCAAGGAGATGGAACCATGGTCAACGGACCTTCTACGGAGCAAACCACCGCCGTCGGAGTCGTGCCGTCCGGCGCGGCCAACTCGGCCCGCCGACCAACTCACCGCCCTGCGGGCCTGGTTGATCGTCCGCACTGAACAGGTGCGGCACGCTGGCGGGCACCACGCTGACGCGGAGGTGCAGCAGGCGCTGTCCGGTTGTGCGCCCGGCTACGAGTCAACGCAACTGATCGTCGATCGGCTGATCGCCAAAGTCGGCGGCCAAGGCTCTTGGGCGGCTGGCGCCTGGCGACAGAGGCGGCCCTCGGCGCCCTCGATGGCACTCACACCCCGGAGGTCCTGATCGACGCCGTCTGGCTGGCCGAGCACACCTCGACCTTCGGACACGTCATCGTCGGCGAGGTCCAGGAGTTGTCGCCGATGACCTGCCGCCTGCTGGTGCGGCGTTGCCCGACCAATCCATGACCATCGCGGGCGACACGGCACAGACCGGAGAGCTGGCGGGCACCACGACGTGGGCACAGACGCTTGGCCCCTATGTCGGTGGCCACTGGAAGCTTGAGCGGCTCAGCCAGAACTACCGAGTGCCCGCGGAGACTTCTTCGCCGCGGGTAGACCGGTGCAGCAACGCCAGCGGTGCGAAGGGCCGCGTTGTCATCGGGCAGGTCCCATCCGTAAGAACGGGGCGACGGTTCCATGCCATCCCGGGGACGACGCCCAGGTCGGCAGCTGTGAAGCAGTTTGAAGCGCTACGGGGCATCATGAGCGCATGCACATGCTGACCGCACTGGCGGAATTCGGCGTATCTGGTGCAATTGCCGGTATCCGCCCGCTAGACG
The DNA here is from genome assembly GCF_024436055.1 of Streptantibioticus rubrisoli. Taxonomy (GTDB): domain Bacteria; phylum Actinomycetota; class Actinomycetes; order Streptomycetales; family Streptomycetaceae; genus Streptantibioticus_A; species Streptantibioticus_A rubrisoli. Next base: position 59,972 of record NZ_JANFNH010000014.1, read on the forward strand.
CGTTCCCGAACGTGACGGACCGCCTCGGGCGGCCCGAGAAATCGGGCCGTATCTCGGACGATCGGCCCTGGCCGCAGTGGTTCGCCTACGGCGATGTGGTGGCCGAGACCTGCGCCTGCCACGTCATCAACAAGGTCTCCATCCGTACTTGGTACGACACCGTGAGAATCCCAGCAGGCCGCCCCGGGGACTTCCACACGCTCGCCCCCGCCACCACCTTTCAGGAACTGCGCTTGGCGTTCTCCGGTGCGGGTGTGAAGTGGCACCTCGTGGCGCAGGAGCACAGACTGCCGCAGTTCACCGTCGAAACCGAACCGACCGGCCTCCCGGACGTGGTGGTTCATTTCACCTTCGCCACCGGCGAAGCACCGGTCACTGATGACGCCGAGTTGCACAGTGTCTTCGCGATCGAGTCCGTCCACATGTGCCCGTGAACATCCCTGGCCCCGTACCAATGGCCAGCCCTACGGCAGCCCGGCATCGCGCCAGCAACGCAATCCACCCCAAGACCTTCAGGAAGGTCAGGCACAGCAGTCGTAGAGTCATGCGTGGCCGAGTTTCGGGCATTCACAGCTCGAGTAGGAACCGCGCAGAGCGTGCAGTTTGGTGTCCCATGATGTGACAGTCGTGGGTGCAGGTCGAATCACAGTGGGGGCGGAATCGGTAGCAGCGGCCTGCTCATCGGGGCTGCGCGGTAGCGAGACCAACGACGAATCTCCGGCTCAGGAGACCAGGCCGTGAGAGTAGCGCTTCAAGAGGGTGGCGAACCTAGATCCCGGCGCCCTGGCCGCCACCTCGGCCGCGTCGGGTGCTGTGTCCACGTCGCGCAGGATTGGCAGGTCGCGTACCCGAAGGCCCGCCCTGGTGAGGCGGTGGCGCTGGGCGGCGCCGGTGTACGCGGTGGACATCGGGATGTCTCGCAGCAGCGCTGGGTTGGGTACAGCCAGGCCGAGCGCCCAGAATCCGCCGTCCTCCGCAGGGCCGAACCACGCGTCGCACTCCCGCCACGCGCCGGGGGCCAGTACGGGGGCGAGGAGCTTCGGGGTGAGCTGTGGGGTGTCCATGCCGACCAGCAGGGCGGGGCCGTCGGCTACGGCGGCGAAGGCGGCGGCCAGCCGCTCGTCCAGGCCGCCGGATGCCTGCGGGACCACCTCGATACCGGGCGGCAGCCAGCGTCCGGGCGCGCCGTCCAGGAAGAGCACTCGGCGGCGGGCCGGGCAGCGCTGCACGGTCTCGAGGGTGTCGGCGAGCGCTGCCTCCGCCAGAGCGGCCGCCTGTACAGGGGTGAACGGCGGGGTGAGCCTGGTCTTGACGTGCCCAGGCCGCGGCTCCTTGGCGATCACCAACAGCGCGGTCAGTCCGTCCGCGCTGTCGGGCGTCATCCCGGCCGCGCTCACCGGAGTGCTCCCGCCGGGCTCCGTGGCGGCTCGCTGAGCACCGCGCGCATGTCGCGCACCGCGTACCAGGTCCCACGCCAGGTACCCGTGACCTTGGAACGGCCGGCGCGCGGGTAGTACGGCACGTCGACCTCGCGCACCCGCCATCCGGCGTCGGCGGCGCGGACGACCATCTGCAGAGGGTAGCCCGACCTGCGGTCGGTCAGGTCCAGGTCAAGCAGGGCCTCCCGGCGGGCTACCCGCATTGGGCCGAGGTCGTGCAGGCGCAAGCCGGTGCGGCGGCGGATCAGCCGGGCCAGCTCGCGGTTGGCGAGCCGGGCGTGCATCGGCCAGGCGCCGTGCGTCGTCGGCCTGCGCCGCCCGAGCACCAGGTCCGCCTCACCGTCAAAGACGGGCTGGGCGAGGGACGGCAGCAGCCCCGGGTCGAGGGAGGCATCGCAGTCGCAGAAACAGGCCAGGGGCGCGGTGGCGGCGCGCAGCCCGGCCGCGCAGGCGGCGCCGAAGCCGCGCACCGGTTGGCCGACGACGTGCGCGCCCAGCGACGCTGCGAGCTCGGCGGAGCTGTCGGTCGAGCCGTTGTCGACGACAATGGCTCGCCAGCCGGGCGGGATCCGCTCTAGCACCCAGGGAAGGGCGGCCGCTTCGTTCAGGCACGGGAGCACGACGTCCGCGAGGGGCCGATGCCTATCGGTCACGTCTTTCAGCGTACGAAGAGAAATGGGATGGCGCGCCCGGATCTCACCCGATGCGCGCCGCCGCGCCGTCTTCGATGCCCGCTGGCGCGGTTCGGATGCCGGGCGCTTCCGTCCGACGAGGCCCCCCAACGTCTCCGGCGGCTGCGGGCTCGAGGCCGTCTCCCGCACGGGCCTTACCGAGGCGCCGATGCCTGGCCGCGCAGGGCCGCCCAGCCGCCGGTGGCCCGGGCCCAGGCGGCGGTCAGGTGCTCTTGGGCGACTTTCGTCGCCGCGTAGACATTGCGTGGGTCGGGCGGAGCGTCCTGCGGCACCAGGCTGGGGTTGAGCGGATCGCCGCAGCGCGGGCAGGCGGGCTCGAACCGTCCGGTGTCCAGGTCGGCCACCAGGCGCGGGCCAGGCCGGACGGTCCCGTGGCGGGCGCAGTCGTAGGGGCCCTCGCCGTAGTAGACCATCGATCCGGCCAGGACGAGTTCGCTCACCCGCAGCCGGTCCATGACCGCGAGCAGGACGGCGGTGCCCAGGTCGTTGCACCCCCACGTAGGCGGGCGCGTAGTCGAAGTCCCGGCCCAGGCCGACCATCGCCGCCTGGTGGCACGCTGTCGGGGGGTGCTGGGCCGGGGCGTGGTCCCGCGTGCCCGGTTGCGGGAGACAGCGAGCGTGATGCTCGCCGCCGTCGGTGTTGTGGCGCTCGCCTATCTCCCGTACCTGCTGGCGGCCGGTTCCGCGAGCCGTGCGGAGCACCGGTTCGACCGTTCGGCTGGCGGCGGACACACGCATGCACGCCAGACACGGAAAGCCGACCGACCCATGCCAGTTTGTAGCTGACGACTTGACAGACACTGACGGCATGGTGGGGTTCGATCCCCCTGGGAGTTGGCCCGAGGACGGAGGCGGCAGCCGATGGACGGTGGTGGACGGGCGTCGGCCCCGGGCTCCGGCCGGCCGCAGCGCCCGAGATCGGACGAGGGGCATGCGCAGGGGCGCCTCGAACGCGTTCGCGCCGCCGCGGCGGCGCGGGTCACCAAGGGGGCCGCTCGTGCCCGGGCCCTGGTGCGGCGGGTCGAGCAGACTCCTCCGCCCCCGGGGCCGTTCCGTCCCGGCTTCTGGCGCAGTCCCCTCCGTGGGCCCTGGCTGACGTCTGTGTTCGGCCTGGTGCTGTTGATCGGCATTTCACTGATCTTCGTCACCGGGATGCTCTCCTACGCCTCCTACAACCCAGGACTCGGCCGCATCAACGACCAGACCCCGGACAAGGGCCTGTTGGGCTTCTACCTCTTCGCCTGGCCCACACGTCCTTACTGGCTGTACCGGCTGACCCAGGGCGTGCACGTGACGCTCGGCGTGGTCCTCGTGCCCGTCCTGCTGGCCAAGTTGTGGTCAGTGATCCCGAAGCTGTTCGAATGGCTGCCGGTCCGCAGCATCGCCCACGGACTGGAGCGGTTGTCCCTGCTCATGCTGGTCGGCGGAGTGATCTTCGAATTCGTCACCGGCATCATCAACATCCAGCTGTACTACGTCTTTCCCGGCTCCTTCTACACCCTGCACTTCTACGGCGCCTGGGTATTCATCGCCGCCTTCGTCGTCCACGTGGGCCTCAGACTCCGCCGGATGACCCGCGCCCTGCGCTCCCGCAGCCTGGCCGCGGAACTGCGCACCGACCTCGCCCACACACGGCCCGAACCCCCCGACCCCGACGGCCTGGTCCCGACCGCTCCCGCGCCGCCGACGATGACCCGGCGCGGCGCGCTCGCCATGGTGGGGGGCGGATCGCTGCTCCTCTTCGCAGTCACCGCGGGACAGAGCATCGGCGGCTGGCTGCGCAGCACCGCCCTTCTCGCTCCGCACAACCGTACGCCGGACAGCGGCCCGAACGGCTTCCAGATCAACAAGACGGCAGCTTCCGTCGGCGTCACCCCCGCGCACGTCGGCCCCGCCTGGCGGCTGGAGATCCACGGCCCCGGTCCGACACTCGTCTTCACCCGCGCCCAACTCCTCGCGATGCCCCAGCACACCGCCGCACTTCCGATCGCCTGCGTGGAGGGATGGTCCACCCCCAACCAGCAGTGGAGCGGCCTTCGCCTGGCCGACTTCGCCGCCCTGGCGGGCCTCCCCGCTGCCGGAAGCGTCCTGGTGCAATCCGTCCAACCACCCGGCCCCTACAGCTCGGTGGTACTGCGAGGCAACCAGATCCACGACCCACGATCGCTGCTCGCCCTGCGCGTCAACGGCGCGGACCTCTCACTCGACCACGGCTACCCAGCCCGCGTCATCGTCCCGGCCAACCCCGGCGTGAACAACACCAAGTGGGTACACCGGCTCACCTTCAGGACCTGACCATGGCACGCTTCGCCCGCTGGTACGGCTCCGGCCCCCTCCACCTGCTCGTCCTGATCGCCTCGTTCGCCGTCACCGGCTACGCCCTGGTGCGCCTGTTCGCCGTCCGCCCGCTCGAGGTCGCGATCTGGTTCGTCGGCGCGGCGATCCTCCACGACCTGATCCTGCTGCCCCTGTACTCACTCGCCGACCTGTCGGCACACGCCGTCCTGCGGCATCGCGCCACCCGCATGCCACAACCACCGTGGATCAACTACCTGCGCGTGCCCACCTTTCTCTCCGGTGTGCTCCTGCTCGTCTGGTTCCCCCTCATCTTCGCCCTGCCGACCCCCTACCCGGGGGCCACCGGGTTGTCCATGGACGTCTACCTCGGCCGGTGGCTGGCCATCACCGCCGTTCTCTTCGTCGCCTCCGCCGTGGCCTTCGCCCTCAAGCTCCGCCGCGTCCGGCGGGCCGCCCACGCCGACGAGGAACGACCTGCACCAGGTCACGACGCTGCATCGTGACGACCGACGAGGACGGCTCGCCCTGCGCTGGGGAAGACCCCTATGCGCTCGCCCTACGGGCCGGCCACGGGCCGGTGTTCCTGCGACTGGCGGACGGGTGCCGGATCCGGATGCCGGTGCATCGCTGGTACGCGCATCCCACCCGGGCCGACGAATCAGTGCTCCATCGCTGTGTCGGCCCCGTTCTCGACGTCGGCTGCGGACCGGGCCGACTGTGCAGGGCACTCCTGGGCCGCGGAGTCTTCGCACTCGGCGTCGACGTGACCCCCCGCGCGGCGGCCCATACCGCCGCTCTCGGCGGGATCGCACTGTGCCGATCGGTGTTCGACCGGCTACCGGCCGAGGGAGGCTGGCAGACCGTCCTGCTCATCGACGGCAACATCGGCATCGGCGGCGACCCCCGCGCCCTGCTGTACCGCTGTATCCAGCTCACCGCCCTGACCGGGCTTCTCCTCGTCGAGGTCGATCCCGACGATGTCGAGGAGCGCTGCACCGCCCGATTCGAAGACATCCATAGCCACGAGGGCCCGCCGTTTCCCTGGGCACGTCTGGGAGCACCAGCGCTCCACAGGATCGCCGAGGAACTTGCCCTCAGCGTCACCGACCAGTGGAGACACGGCCACCGACGCTTCCTCGCCCTTCGCCGCCAGGCCTGGGCCTCGGGCCCTCGCTGATGACCGCCTCGCCACGCAGCAGCGGGGAGACACGGTACGCCCACCGGTCGGGGCAAGTGTCGGCAACCGGCACGTGCGATGCGCCGATTGTGCTGTGCCTACCCCGGTTCGACAGCCCGGCGATCTTCGCCCGGCTCCTCGACGATCAGCGCGGCGAGGTACGCGCGGTCAGCCCAGTCGAAGCGTGGTTTGGGGTTCGTGCGGCGCAGTACCGCGACCTTGTGCCGCAGGACCAGCGTTTCGATGTCCCTGGACCCTGAGGAACGGCAGCGAAGTGCCAGTCAGCCGAGCAGCCGGGCGAAGAGCAGGTAGAGCAGACGTAGCGACACCGGTGCCGTATCGCGGCGCTCGTGTCAGTCGCTCGGGTCGGCTACTGGGCTTTCCTTGGTGTCTGTGGCGTCAGTACGCGGTTCGGTAGCCGTTCGCGGCACCAGCGCACTGCACGGGCCCCGGTCTTCGCCAGAGCTCGAAGGCTCGCGGGCAACGAGGGGTCGCCATGCGGCGGACTCACACCACGACGATCAATGTCCAGCACAGGCCGGTGAGTTTCGCGGCGGCCCGAAGACACCGGGCGCCACCGTTCTCTCTGGAGGCCTCACGGGCCGGGAACCAACAGGAGTCAGCCCGGTGCCCATGTGACCACCACGAACCCCGCCACAACACCAGTCCAGCAAACCCCTGATGGGACGAGCCGGAACCACTTACTCAAGGATTAGGAACCAGGGACCACTCGCGGGCCACGGTACTTGAGGCGTTGCAGGAGTTTCGACGCCGGGGCGACGTGGTGTTCGGCCCTCCGGGCCACAAGCAGGGCCGTGGGGTGGCGGCTCTCCGTCGGTTGACAGCGTGGTTCGTGAGTGGTCAGGCCCTCACGCGGATCGCCACGAGGGCCTGACACATCTCGCCACCGGCGACGCGCGCCGGCGGTTTGCCCGGCGGACGCGGTGGCTTCTCCGCGATCTGGCAACGGCCCGATCAACTGTGCCGTGCAGGGCCGTCCAACTCGCGGCAGCACTCGGGCGTCACCCGTCGGGCCCGCAGGCAGCGCAGCAGTTCCTCGCCGTACGGCAGCGCTACGAACGTGACGACCGCGGCTCCCACCCCGGCCAGGTACCGCGCTGGCAGTGGATTGTCCTTGGGCAGCAGTTTCCAGCCGTCGGCCCGCGTTCCGCCGCACACCATCGAGCGTGCCTGGTCCCAGTGCAGGCAGGTGGCGAACGCCGCCGCGGTGAGCGGCAGAACCTCCAGGAAGCTGTGGATGTGCTGCTCCAGCGGTCGCACCTCGCGTTCTCCCGTGGCGACGGTGACGTCCCACATCGCGGTGGCACCGTGGGCCACCGCGGCTGCGCCCATCACCGAGAGCACCAGCGGGTTGATGCGCGCCAACAGTCCCAGCGCGACGGGCGTCCCCGTCTCGGCCATCATCAACAGGTGGATGAGCGACTCGCGGGTCCCACTCGTCTTCTCGATCCGGGTACGCCGGTGCATCACCCAGTCGGCCACGCCGGGGACGAACCACAGCGGCAGCACGCCGTAGAGCAGGAACCTGCGGTTGGCACTCTCCACGTCGGTGGCGGACGGCGGGATCCGCAGCGCGGGCCGCCCGCGCCAGGACCGCCACCTTCGGACAGCGGAGTTTCGCGGCATGAACAAGGCTCTTCCTCGCTCTCCGGTAGCTGTTTCGGAACCCTGGTTCGATCCGTCTTCTCCGGCACTGTTACCACGGAGCTCCCGTTTAAAAAGTTCTCGATGGGCAGGCATTGACGTAGAGCACCTAGGAAGCACGCGCCGGACCGCGGAAGGAGCTTTGCCCACTCAGCCGCTCCTTCAACACGGTGCTCTGATGACGCAGCGTCAGAATCGCCACGCTCTTGTCGCGGTCGCGCATCGGCAGCAGCCGTAGCATCGTGAACGCGTTGGTCACACTCAGGTACGCCAGGCGCAGCAGCACGACCGATCACCATGCCGAGGTGATCGCCCGCCTCCCTAGAGCGCCAACCTGGTGACGCGGTCGACATCCCCCGAATCATTACTCACCGGCTCTCACCAGGGCGGATGAGGTCATCGGCAAGGGCAACGGCAAGGCCACGAGGGCCTTGCGCCGTCGGTCGAGCATGACGCACGCCCCATCACTCGAGCCAACAGCCCTGAAACGCCGAGTAGTTGAAAAAAGACGACTAGAACCGCGTCCACGCACGCGAAGCGGACGGCGGGTACGCCGCACCGCACCTGCGCCGCACTGCGCACCGCACGCTGCGCCTGGTGCGGTCCGGAGATCAATCTGAGGGGTCGGCCCTCTGCCGTTCCCGGCCCAGTCAGGGGGGCGGCAGGTACGCCGTGGATCGGCGAGTACGCCACTTGCGGGCTGCGGGCAGGAGCTCTTCTAACAGGTCATCTCATTTGGCGAGTCGGCGGTAGCAGATGAGGGAGGGTGCAGGCGATGCTGGTGAAGGCGAGGAAGTGCTCGGGTTTGCGTTCGTATGGACACCAGCCTTGGCGGTCAGCAGGCGCTCACGGTGGCCGTTGCGCCACGTCGTGCGCTGCTCGCCGTGTTCGCCCGGGACGGCGCCGATGGCCTCGGTGGCCTCCGCTTCGCTGAGTTCATGCAGGATGCGCTCGCAGAGCATCCTGATCGTCTCAACTGCGTCGGCCCTACGTAATGACTGCAACAGCCGCATCAGGTCTAACTGGGAAAGGGCCATCGTGCACTCGCTCCTCCGGTTGAACTGCCCGTTCACCGAGGAGACTCGCGCGATGGCTGCCTTCGCTCAGGAAGCAGTCACCGCCGACTGATGTACGCCCCGGCCGGACACCCGCGCGTTCGCCGAATGGTCTAGCAGCGATCCCCTCTCATGGCCCACGGGCGCCAAGCCGCCGAACAGCGGGGGTATCAAGCGCGTCCGCGCCGGTACACCGCTCTGCGGGACCGGACCGAAGGAGGGGATGTTCGCGGCCCCTTAGCCGAGGCAGAACTCGCTGCCTCGATGCCCGGCATCGGGATGCACGCGTCATCCTCATTGCCGTCATACAGCGTTCGCATGTGTACCGCACCGAGCGGGACCAGCCGTGCGCACTCGGCCTCAAGTGCGGCGAGGCGCTCCTCACCGAGGCGCTCTTCACTCAGGAGTCCCGTGCCGACCCCTACGCCAAGATGCAGCCGGTTCTTGGCGGCCTTCTCTTCGGGGACACACTGGAAGTACACCCGCGGACCCACCCCTGAAGGGTCAATGCAGGAAAGCCACGCGTCCTGCTGCTCCGGTGGCTGCGAGCGCTTGAAATCACCGCACGTGGCAAACCGCTCCGGTGGCGGCGGTACGGCATAACCCGACACCCTCGCACCAGAAACGGGCGGGGCGCCCAGGTTCTGCGCCGTCGAAGGTGACTTGGAACGTCTTGATCGACATCATCGAGCCACCGTATTGGCGCGTTTTCTTCAGCGAAACCCCTAGGTGCCATTGCCGCGCAGGGCGAGCTCAGCCGTTGGCCCCTTAATTCATAACAGGCTGTCCGCCAGTTTCTGCCAGATGCGCTGCCGCCTACCATGCCGCAAGGATGAGCGCGCGGCCGACTCGTGTCGGCGTCCCATCCCGCTTCTTTCAACTCGTGGTAGAACCACTCGATGCCACGTCAAAAGTGTCCCGCAGCCGGTGGCTGACGCCTTGGGACGTGACCGAAACTCGCGGGTCGAGTGCCGGACGGTGATAGTTTCTGACCTTCGACTCGGTGGCGCCCTGGTGGTGCCTTGATACAGCCGCACTGAATAGAGGGAGACGATGTCTTCGTGTAGCGACACCGCCACCCGCCTGCTGCCCGCAGCCCACGGCGACGTCGACAAACTCACAGCGTTCGGCGACTCGCGAAGCACCACGAGCGAACCGGAGCGACCGCACCGCGAAGGCGAAACGCCTACCTGGGCTCATCAGGCTGCCCCTCGCCAAGGCACGGTCAGCGTCGGTGACCGCACGAGCCGAGGAGCCGGGTCGGGGGCCGTCGGCAGCCGGAGCCGTTGCAGGTGCCACGAACGTCGAGCGCATCGTCCGTGGCACATGCAATGGCTCCGGCCAAGCACCGAAGTGTTGGCGCGCGCCGTCGACCGTGCGCGGAGACGCCCGTCCGGCGCGGTGGTCGTAGTCGACCGATACCGCAGCGCAGATTTCACCGCGGTCGTCAATCCAGGAAGCGGGCACGCTCAGTGACTTCATCAGGCCGTCCTATACTATTTGCTTGCGACTTTCAGACGGGTCAGCTCAATTCGTTGCTCGCCATAGTGGCGGAACTGTCACGCCGTGGTGTGCCCGACTTGTGGTTCGTGGCAAGTTCGAGATATCAAGCTGATATTGAGGCGGCGGCAACCAACTCTAAGATCAACTTCCTTCCCCTTGACGAACCTGGAGAACGGCGGGTCGAAGTTGTTGATGGCGAGCTCTTGGCTCTGCTGCAACGCGGGCAGATGAGGACCGACGGCCTCGTGGAATTTACCCGACGGCACATCGACTTTACACGCAGTGTCGACGGGTACCAACGGACGCTCGATATCATCGATTCGCTGGATCCGGCCTGTATGGTTATCGATGTTCTCACCTACCCGGCGATCGACGCGGCGATGACCCGCGGCACGCCGTTCGCGCTCACGGTGCCCGCGATGCCGAGCACGGCCGCCAGGACTCCGTGGGATTACCCGAGCCCGATGTCGGACCTGCCGAGGCGCATGAGCATCATCCAGTTCGCCTCGAACGTTCTCTTCAAACTGCGAACCGCGATGGCCGTCGCCACGCAAACGCCGATCATCGAGTTCACCAAGAAACGTAAGGCGATGGGTATCAAGAACCCCGGCGGCGCACCGGCCAACTACGTCGACGCGGCAACGCTCGTGCTCACATCGTCCGTTTTTGGGGTTGAGTACGAGTTCCCTGTGCCGCCTCAGGTCAATTTGGTCGGAGCGTTCGTGTCGGAAGCCTCAATCGGTCGGCTCGAGGACTCGAGCCTGTCGCAATGGCTTGACGACAACGCGTCGGTCATTTATATGGGTTTCGGCACTATGATGCAGTTGTCGCCCAGTCAAATCTCGGCACTTCTTGGCCTGATCGAGCAACTCGGTCCGAAACACAAATTCCTGTGGAAGGTCTCAGCGGCTCAACAGAAGCTGCTACCCGCCGCTTCGGAGCTGCCCAGTAATCTTCGTATCGAAAACTGGGTTCCCTCGCAGCTCGATGTGCTCGCCCATCCGCACGTGCGAGCGTTCGTCACTCATGGTGGGTCCAACGGCTTCCATGAGTCGATCTACTTCGGCAAGCCTGTACTGGTCATGCCGGCGTGGCTCGATTGCTATGGGATCGCTCGGCGTGCTGTCGACAGTGGCGTTGGGTTGGCTGTCCGTCGGCCGGCCGACGTGACGAGCGAAGAACTGGTCGGCATGCTCACCCGACTGCTGACCGAGGACGCGTTCAAGGAGCGCGCCGAATACTGGTCCGCACGTGTGCGAGAGGCAGGTGGAGCCAGCCGTGCCGCTGACCTAGTGCTGAAAATGGCCACGCCATCCCACCAGTGATTCGTGCAGCCGGAAGGTCGAACTCCTCTCGACGACGAGCGTGGTCGAGGCCTGGGTGCGCATGCACAGAGCCCACACCAGCAAGAACAGCGTGCCGCGCGACAGTACGATCTCGGGGGATGCACAAGGACTTGGCGCTCCGGTCGCGTTCGGTGTGTCCTTCAGGAACAGCTAGCCCATCGCCAGCGTGACGATGCGGACAGGCACGTTGATGTAGTTGATGTAGAGGCATGACTCCCAGCTGAGCGATGGTGGCGCCGCGGCACGAAGCCAAGGTCGCAGAGGCCTCCGGCGGTTGGCCATGAACGTCGGACTGGCCACCCCGATTTCGGGCAGGCCGACCTGCGCCTGGACGCACCGCTGCGGGCCGGGAGCACCCGCCGTTGTGTGAACCGTGTGAACCGGCAACGGCTTTGCGACGTACCTGGGACACGTCCGATCCAGGCAGCGGCCCCTCAACGACTCGGTAACGGAGGCTGAAGTGGACGTCATGACGGCGATACTGACTCGTCGCAGTGAACAGGTGCTTCGCGAACCCGCCCCCGGTGACGCGGAGTTCACCTACCTGCTCCAGGGCGCGAGTACCGCGCCCGACCACGGCAGGCTCCGGCCGTGGCGTTGGGTCCTGCTACGAGGGGAGGACCGCGACACCCTTGGGACCTGCCTCGCCGCCGAGGCCGCGGCGCAAGCCGACGACATCCCCGGCGAGACGCTCAGGGAGAAGTGCCGACGGGCGCCGCTGGTCGCAGCGCTGGTCTTCACACCGTGTCCGGAGCACAAAGTCCCCGAGTGGGAGCAGCTGGCAGCGACCAGTTGCATGGTCCACGCCCTGATGCTGCTACTACACGCGCGCAACTACGGCAGCATCTGGCGCACCGGACGGCTCAGCTCCAGCCCGGCAGCCCGCAGGCTGCTGGGTCTGGCGGACCCCGAACGGCTGCTGGGCTCCCTGGACATCGGAACACCCGAGGCGACGGCCCTCCACAGTCGCCGCCCTCTGGGCGATGTAGCTCACCACGTCACGCGGTTCAGTGCGATCCGCTCGCGAGTGGCCGACCCCGTCTGATGCGGTCACCCATCAAGAGGTCTGGTGTCCTGGCTCCATGGCGTGCATGCCCAGCGGTGGTGCGGGATGGGGCTTTCGATGGCGGTGACGCGACCTTCGCTGAGCAGCAGGGGTCGGGTGCTGCGAGCTGGCGCGCGCCTCTGGAATGTGCGGACCCGGTAACCAACCCAGCGAGTTCCTCCGCGGTGTCTGGATGCCGGTGGTGAGGAGCTTCAGTCCGGCGTCGGTAAGCAAGGCGTCGAAGGCCGCGGTCAACTTCAAGCCCCGGTCGTGGGTGGGGAGTTGGGCCCTGCTGCTGGCGTCCTCTAAGCGTTCTCGGCGGGTGCGGTAGGCGCCGCCACCGCCTTGTACCTGGTCGAGGAGGGCGTGGAGTTCGGAGCGGGGGATGCGCAGGGTCGTCCTGCCGGCGGTGACGGTGAGTTCCGCCTCGCCGCCCTCGTAGGAGGGGGGCGTGGTGAGGTCGTCGATGGCCTCGGGGCGGTGTTCGTTCTCGACGCGCCGTCGCAGGACGGCCGCCATACGATCGTCGGACTTGACCAGCCGTGCCCGCGGGGTGTCCTCGCCGAGGATCTCGCCGTCCCACAGGCGAGTTAGCTGTACGGCGTTGACGTTGCGGACGCCGAGGGCGGGCAGGACCTGTCCGACGTAGTCGAGGAACCTCTGGTGGGGGGCGATGACGAGCACATCCTGAGCTGGGAAGTGCTTGTTGTGGACGAGCCAGGTCACCCGGTGCAGGCCGACGGCAGACTTGCCGGTGCCGGGGCCGCCTTGCACGATGAGGATGTCGGAGGGCGAATCGGTGACCAGGGCCATCTGATCCCGCCGGATGGTCTCGACGATGTCCCGCATCCTGCCGCCGCGCGAGCGCTGGAGTTCGCGCAGCAGGAAGTCGTCGGGCCCAACGGCCTCTTTCTTCCGCCGCTGGCTGGCCATCTGTGCGGGGGTGGGCACCGGCGCGCGTCTTCCTCCCCGCTGCCGTGGGACGGTCGCTGGGGGCGCAGTCTCGGTCGCAGGCTGACCGGCGGCCTTCGAAGCCGGTTGTGGCGCGGAGATGGTGGTGGCGATCTCGTCGAAGTAGTCCTGGACGGTCCGCTGTGTGCAGCGCAGCTTCCGTCGTAAGAGCACCTCGCCCGGGGCGGTGGGCAGTGCCTCGGCCCACTTCTTCGCCTGCGGGCTGGTCCAGAGAAGGACCACAGGGTCGCCGGTCGTGGCGTCGCGGACGCCACGGCGGCCGATGTACCAGGTCTCCGGCTCGTCGCCGGGCTTCTCCTGTACGTCGACCCGGCTGATGACCAGCGATTCCTTGCCGAGGCCGCCGTAGGCATCGGCCCGCCTCTCGCCGTCGATCCGGTTGGCGACGCTGTCCTTGCCGCTTGCGGAGGCCAAGGCGAGCGAATTGCTCGTCAGTTCGGCCAGCCTCGCGGCGTAGCAGTCGTAGGCGCGGTCCACTGCCTTCTGTTCGATGGCGATGATGTGCTCGCGCGTGGTGGTGCCCATGTACATCCCCTCCCTTGCGGCGCCCCGAGGACGCCGCGCCGGGCATCTCCCCATGCCCGGGCAGAAGGACTATCAGAGACCTGCTGGTAACAAGGGGTAAAGCGGTCAGCATCTGAACCAGTTCACCGACTTCGGTGCGCCAGGTGCGGACCTGGTCGTGGGTGGGCGCCTGACCGGTTGGCTCACCGACTTCCAGGTCTCGGTCGGCCACTACGCCAAGAACATCGTGGAGCCGTGGAAGGACCTGGAGATGCACGAGGACGTGGTGGTGGAGGGCGCTGACGCCGTCACGATCCGCTTCCGTGTCGAGGCCACACACATCGGCGAGTTCCTCGGCGTCGAGCCCACCGGCCGTCGGATTTCCTTCGACGCCATCCGCATCGTGAAGGCGCGCGACGGCAAGGTCACCAGGGGGTGGGCGCAACTGGACCTGCGGGGTGCCCACCGGCAACTGACGGACGGACGAACACGGAACACGGAACGCGGGACACGGAATGCGGGAACAGCCACGGGGCCGAGGCGCGAAGCGGTCGGCCCGCGACCGAGCTGGGGCAGGCGCTCCGGCCCCACCAGGCCCCGGGACCCGTCTGTTTCGTCGGCGGACCTCCAGATGCCCCATCTGCGCTGGGCCGAAGAGGGCGGGGTCCGCGAGACGAGTGTGTGACGCATGCCTGCGGGTGGAGAAGTTGAACGGTCACATTCTGGCAACAGGCTGCACACTGTCTCCCTGACGCTGCCACAGTTCCCTCACCTCGCCTCGACGCAAATAGGGGGAGCCGTGCGCCGTACCGTTCCGGCTGTCGTCCTACTCGCAGTCTGCGTACCCCTCGCCGCCTGCTCTGGTACGACGGTCGCATCCTTGCCCGTGCCGACCGTCACAGTGACGCGCTCCGCACCCGTCTCGATGTCACCAAGTCCGATGGTTGCGTCCGCCACTTCGTCTGCTTCTCCGACGGCCGCTGTCCCGGCCGCCACGACGCCAGCGCCGCCGCTTGCGCCGCGACCACACCTGACGAATGCCTCGGCCGTCGTCTCGCAGTACTACCAGGACATCACCGATCACAACTATGCGGCCGCGTGGGCGCTCGGCGGCTCCAACATCGCCGGGACGACCTACGACCGATGGGTAGCCGGATTCGGCACCACGGAGAGCATCACACTGGGCAGTGTGAGTGGCTTCGGATCATCCCAGGTGCAAGCGGCGCTGTACGCCACTCAGACCGACGGCACCGTCAAGGTGTACGACGGCACATATGTCGTGTCCGACGGCGTCCTCGTCGGCGCGTCGATCCGCCAGGTGAATTAGGGCCCGATGAACTCGACGAAACATGTGGGGCGTTCACTCCGGGGAAGTTGAGTCGTCACCGTCCCGCAACGACGGCCCCCGATCGGTACACGGCTGCCACAGTTGCCCCACTTCATCTCCATCAAGGGCGGCGCTGTGACCGCACCGGCCGTGGCAAAGGCGAACCCGTTGTCGTCGTCGGCGGATAAGTCCCCGCCCACCCGGGACGTCCTTGTCTGGATGAAAGTCCCCGGCGTACCCGACAGCGCACAGGAGTTGGGGGACTTCCAGGCGGCGGTGCCCCCGCAGAATCGTGTCGGCGTGACCAGACGTTGCCGTCGCAGTGCCCTGGGCGGCGGTCGGATCAGCGCGGCGAGGTACGCGTGGTCGGCCCAGTCGAAGCGTGGTTTGGGGTTCGTGCGGCGCAGTGCCGCGACCTCGTGCCGCAGGACCAACTGCGGCTCGATGTCCCTGGACGCTGAGGAACGGCAGAGGAGTGCCAATCAGCCGAGCAGCCGGGCGAAGACAACGTAGACAGACGTAGCGGCACAGTCCGAGATCCTTCCCGGAGCGTGGTGCTCTCTCCATAGCCGCTGATCACTGGGCCAGGCCGAGTTCTGGAACCCGACAGGGTTCTCAGTGTGATCGGTGGTAACTGGCCCGCGGTCCACGCTTCTTCGGATGTTCAGAAGGCGGGATCTGGTCCGTTTCCCCACTTCTCGTGATGCTTGACGACCGTTGCGTCGTGCTTCCTCCGGACAGCGCGAACCCCCACCGCACGCGTCAGAGTTCCTTCCGTCATGGAGGTTCGATGAAGCGTCTGCTCGCAGCGATCGCCGCGCTTACCGCGGCGTTGCTGTTCCTTCCGACGACCGGCGCCGCCACAGCGGCCGCGTCGTCCTTCCCACAGTACGACCACGTCTTCATGCTGGTCGACGAGAACCACAACTACCAGCAGATCATCGGCAACCCGGCTGCGCCCGAGATCAACGCTCTGGCTGCCGACTACGGTTCGGCCACCCGCTACACCGGCGTCGGCGACCCGAGCGAGCCCAACTACGTTGCCATGCTCGGCGGCAGCACCTTCGGTATCAGCAGCGACGACCCGTATTTCTTCCCCGGCCACACGGTCAACCAGCCCAACCTGATGTCCCAGCTCGAAGCAGCCGGGAAGACCTGGAAGGGCTACTACCAGGGCATGCCGTACGCCGGTTACCGCGGCTACTGCTTCCCCGCGAAGTGCAACGGCATTCCGGACAGCGACACCCAGTACGTGGCCAAGCACAACGGCGTTGACAACTTCGCCAACATGCAAACGCCCGCGGAGTTCGCCAAGCAGAATCCGCTCTCACAGCTGAGCACCGACCTGGCCTCCGGACAGGTGCCGAACTTCTCCTACATCATCCCGGACGAGTGCAACGACATGCACGGCGCTCCGCCGTGGTGTGTGGACTCTGGCAAGCCCGGGGACGTGGACGACAACTGGCTCGTCGCCAACGGCGACAAGTTCGTGGGCAACACGGTCAACCAGATCACCTCCTCGCCCGTGTGGCAGTCCGGGAACAACGCCATCGTGGTCACCTTCGACGAGGGCAACACGGCGAACGACAAGGTCGTCAACGCCGTCATCACCAACCACGGCCCCCGCGGTGTGCAGGACAGCACCTCCTACAACCACTACAGCCTGCTCGCCAGCCTGGAGGACGCCTTCGGACTCGGCTGCCTGCAAAACTCCTGCGGCGCCACCCCGATGACCCCGCTCTTCCAGACCACCGGCTCGACGACCAGACCCACCCTGCCCGCGCCCTACACCCCGCCGAACAACGGTAACGACGCCATCTCGCCGACGGGCAGCCCGGTCAAGGGCACCGGTACGACGCTGACCTGTCCGGCCAGCGGCTGGAGCCAGGTGCCTAGCCCCAACGTCGGCAATTTGGACAACAACCTCGACGCGGTCTCGGCCGCATCGGCCACCGACGCCTGGGCGGTCGGCGACTACTACAACTCCAACAACCCCAACGTACTGACCAACCAGGCCGAACACTGGAACGGTTCGAACTGGACCGAGTATCCGCTGCCCAACGTCGGATCCAACGAGAACAGCCTGCTGGGCGTCTCCGAACTGCCGACCGGCAGCACCTGGGCGGTCGGCTACTACATCGACGCCGACTGGACCCAGCACACCCTCGTCGAGCACTACAACGGCAGCACGTGGTCCGTCGTCTCCAGCCAGAACCCGGGCAGCGAACGGAACATCCTCTACGGCGTCGCCGCGCTCTCGGACAACGACGTGTGGGCGATCGGCGCCCAGCAGGACGCGAACGGCGTCATGCACCCGCTGACCGAGCACTACAACGGCAGCACCTGGTCCGTCGTCCCGTCGGTGGACCCGAACGGCGGCGGCAGCCTGCTCTACGCCATCAAGGCCGTCTCCAGCGGCAGTGTCTACGCGGTCGGCCAGAGCGGCGCCGCCTTCCCCAGCCAGGCGCTGGTAGAGCATTGGGACGGCAGCAAGTGGTCGCAGCTCAACTCGCCGACTGACTCCGCGGATAGCCTGACCACCCTGGGTGTCACCGGCTCGGACTCCGCGCTGAGCATCGTCGGCGACCGGGAGAACAGCACCGCCCCCTACACCACGGAGGTCGCCTCCGGCGCCCCGTCCAGCCTGTCCCTGGTCAACAGTCCCAACAACGGCACCGGCGAGAACGACCTGTTCTCCGCCACCACCGCCGCCGACGGCTCGACCTACGCGGCTGGCTGGTACATCGACCCCTCCTCCGGCAACCACGAGACGCTGATCGAGCACGGCGTCGGCGGCCAGTGGTCAATCGACACCACCCCCAACCCCGGCACCGGCGACAACGGCTTCGCCGGTATGACCGCCATCCCCGGCGGCGGCCTGTGGGCCGTCGGCGTCACCGCCAACAACGGCAACTACTCCACCCTCATCGCCCACCACTGCTGACCCCAACAGCCTGCCCTGCCCCGCGCGGTACCGCGCGGGGCAGGGCAGGGCAGCGGGGTGCAGCGGTCGTGAGCAGTTGAGGTACACCGCTCAGCACCGCGCACAGCCCTCGTACGTCACTGACGGACATTGGATCCAAACAGACGGAGGTCAACCGTGCCCAGCACCACCAGTTCACGAGTCCGCCGCTCCCTGATCGCCCTCGCGTCCACCCTTGGCCTCGCAGCCGCGTGGACCGGCGTCGGCGCAGCCCCGGCCCACGCCGCAGCCGGGCTGCCGACACCCAGCCACATCGTCGTCGTGGTCGAGGAGAACCACTCCTACGGCCAGATCATCGGCAGCAAGAACGCCCCATACATCAACTCTCTCGCGAAGGGCGGCGCGAACCTGACGCAGATGTACGCCGAGACCCACCCCAGCCAGCCGAACTACTACGACCTGTTCTCCGGGGCGACGCAGGGCATCACTGATGACTCCTGCATCACGCCGGGCTTCAGCTCCGCGGCGAACCTCGGCTCGGAACTGATCGCGGCGGGCAAGCCGTGGGTGAGCTACAACGAGTCGCTGCCCTACCAGGGCGACACCGTCTGCACCAGCGGCGCCACATACGCACAGAAACACAACCCCTGGTTCGGCTTCAGCAACGTGCCGTACTCCACCGCCGACACCTTCACGCAGTTCCCGACCGACTACACCACCCTGCCGCCGGTCACGTTCATCACCCCGAACCTGGATGACGACATGCACGACGGCACGGTCAAGCAGGGCGACAGCTGGCTGCAGACCAACCTCGGCGCCTACGCGACCTGGGCCAAGTCCAACAACAGTCTGCTCGTGGTGACTTGGGACGAGGACGACGGCACCTCGGGCAACCACGTCGCAACCGTCCTGTACGGGCAGCCGGTCACATCTGGTAGCAGCTCGTCTGCCACGTACAACCACTTCAGTCTGCTGCGCACTATCGAGGACATGGAGGGCCTGCCCTACGCCGGCAGTTCCGCCACCGCCTCCGACATCACCGGGATCTGGAACTAGTAGCTCTCCATGGCACCAAGGCGGGGCTCGCGAGAACGAACCGCGGTCCCCGCCCATGCCGACCGGATGACGATCGCGAACGTGCGGGCTCACGCCGTGGATCGCCCGCAAGGGCATCGAGTCCTCGACCCGGCTGCACGGCCTGGCTGGGCGGCTGTCGTCGCCTGGACCGTCGCTACGAACGCAAGGCCGAGCACTTCCTGGTCTTCGCAGCGCTGGCCCGCACCTTCATCTGCTGTCGCCGCCTAACAGCGCCGAAGCCGTAAACCGCTTTTCCCGCCAGTAGTGATGGGAGAAACTCTCCACGGGACAACGAGATCGCCGGTCATCGCGCATGCCGCACCGGCGCTGGCGGAGGAAGGTCATGGCGAGACCCGCGGTCGGGGCGGCTTTACGCCGCTGTGCAGAATGCGGCGGATACGAGTACAGCGGCGCGCCGGCGTGTACCTCCTGCCGCGAACTGGTGGACGGCATCGTGGAAGAGCAGTGGTCTGTCTTCCTGCGCCACTGGGACGTCAGCCGCGACCAGGAAGTCGCGCTTGCCGAGATGGTGACGGCCGAACCTGACCGTCATGACTGGCGGGTGGTGGACGCCGCGTTTGACAGACTGGTCTGCTCCGAATGCGGTGACCGGCTCAGCCGCGGCCCTGTCGCCTGCTCCGCCTGCGACCTGGCCCACGGCTTCCGCTATGCCGCGATTGAGACAGACCGGCCAGGTGTCCGGCTCGGTAATGAACACGCCATCCGGGTCAACGTCTCGGTCGTGCGTCGGCCGCAGGTCACCTCCGACAACGAAGTCCTTGTCCGGCGCCTGTTGCTACCAGTGCTCCTGGTGGGGCACCTACCGAGCATCGAAGAGGCCCAGCGGATGAGCGCTCTGGTCAAGAGGAGCCCCCAGGCACAGAAGCACATCCTCATTGAGCAGGCCATCGAGGAAATAGCCCGGCATCAACGACGCGCCAAGCGTCGCTCTTCCAAATGAGATGGCCTCTACGCACTGCCCCTCCTCCGAGCACGCGGCGATCGCATGGGGCAAGCCGACGCCCTATACCGCATGGGGGACCGCTTTGCGACTGACCGGCGACAACTCGGCGCGGCACATGTCCTGCCGAACACGCGGCCGAACACCGACAGCGGTGGCCGTACTCTGCTCCCAACGTGTCGGGTACGGCGCCGACCCCCGTGTAAGCCCGCACCGTCCCCGCACACACCGTCAGCCGGGAAGGAAGCTGACAGAGCACTTGCCCTCGAAGTCACGGGTATGGAACCCGTAAGGGTTGGGGGGCAGGACAGCCGAGCCGAAACCACAGGTAACAGTCGCCGTGTCAGCCGAGAAGTTCACGAACGTCGTCCTCCCCGACACGTTCACAATTCCGCCCGGAGGCGTGACACACTCGGTGCCCGAGGCACCAAGAACGCTGACGCCCTGACACGACTCGGCCTGCGCCGGAACGGCAGCACCCGCAATCAATCCTCCGGCCCCCAGCATCAAGGCCGCCACACCGCCGGCCACATGCTTCCGGCACCTCATCCCACGGCTGTTCATCGACCATCATTTCCTCTCGCTCGGCAGGCAACGCCTTGCAACGGAACTCACCCACGGCGCCAAGGGCACGAATCCAAACCCCGGCCCACATGAGGACGACTGGACCGAGCCCTGCCCGGCCATCAAGGAAAGCCACCCCGCATGAGCGCGGCACTCTGCGGGCTGACGCGGAACTCCTGCTCAACGGGGCCGGACAACGCATGCTGACGGAACTGAGCGGAGTCGGCCTGCCAGACAATCAGCGAAGAACCAGGTCAGGACGAGCGCCCCTGCGCAGATTCACTGGCCGCCGACACCACCAAGGACAGCGGGCGCTTCTCGGCGACGTCGGCCTTGTGCGCGGCACCCCGACGCAGGCGGCGCAATGGGAACGCCACGAACGCGCCCGGCAGGCTACCCGGCAACCGAACCCGGAGAGAGTGGGCGGGCAGCCGAACCCGGAGGGAGAGAGTGGGCGGCCACCGGTCTTGTGCCTCGGACCGGCAGCCGCTCGGCCCTGATGGGCTAGTGCGCTCCGATGGTGGTCCTCGGGCTCTGTACGTCACCGTAGTAGTGGCCGTTCAGCCAGAACCCGGTGGAGACCACGTAGGTGCCCGCCGGCGCATCCCAGTATTCGCTGTACCCGTTGCCCCCTCCACCCGTTCCCGCCTTGGTGGAGCCCTGGCCGGTGGAGATCCCGGAACCGCAGCCGAAGTCGTGAGCCCAGCGGCCTGTGTTGACGTCGATCGCGTGCGCGCAGTACCACACGCCGGTGCCGGAGTAATTCTGGAACGGGATCGTGGCGGAGATGGTGTATCCGTTGTCCTCGACCCAGTAACAGGAGTCGATCGAGATGTTGTCGGTGACGTATGCGTAGTTGCCTGTAGTCCATGACCGGCACGCGTATGCGCTGTACGCCGGGCGGACGACGTGGCTGCCGGACGACGGGGTGGCCGCATGCGCGCCGGACGCCGTGAGCAGGCTGCCGGCCAGGGAGGCCGCAACGGCCGCCGAGACGGTGAGTGCCTTCTTGAGACTCATAAGTGCCTTCCAATGTCGACGATTTCGCGTAGTGCGCGAGACGAATGAGCATGAGCCTCGTTCCTCATCCGGCGCTTTCCTGCGTCGGTGACGAATTTCGGCTCAGATCGACCGTGCTGCCTCGGCTGGGGTGGCCGCTTGGCCGGTGAGAAACCGCGGTCCTACCAACCCCTCGGTCAGCCATGGGCCTGGGCCACTCCGGCAGAGGTACAGCGGCGACGGCCATCGTCGCCGCCACCACTACTGCCTTGACCGAACGTTTCCTTGCTGTTCCTTCCGTTGCTCGGGAACGGCTGCGTGCCCCACGGTGACGCTATGGACACGGGTCCGTCGCCCGTCCTAGATTCGTCCTAGTGCGAGGTCAGCCGGGGGAATCGGCGCTGGTCTTCACGTGCCGGGGGGAACATGAGATTCGGCGTGCTGGGGCCGTTACACGCCCAGATCACCGGACGCGCGGTCCGGTTCGACGGACCGCGGCAGGCCAAGATGCTGGCTGCGCTCCTGATCGACGCCAACAACATCGTCGCCATGGATCGGCTCGTCGCCGTGATGTGGGACGGGAAAGCGCCCAACACCGCGGTGCGGCAGGTCCAGGACGCTGTCTCCGGGCTGCGCCGCAACCTCGTGGCGTGCGGAGCGCCCGGCTCCTTGATCAGCACGCGGCGTGGCGGCTACCAGATCCACCTGGCCCCGGATCAGCTCGACCTGCTGGAGTTCGACCACGAGCGGTACCTCGCCGAACGGCACACGGCCCCGTTCGAGACAGCTGTCGCGTTGCGGCGGGCGCTGGCCTGCTGGCGCGGTAACGCCCTGGTCGACATCTCCAGCCGGGTCCTGGAGATCGATGCGGCACGGCTGAACGAGAAACGCGCGGCCACGCAGAAACAGTGCCTGAGCATCGAACTCGACCTGGGGCGCCATCGGGAGGTCATCGACGAACTGACTGCCCTGCTCGGCGAGCACCCCTACGACGAGCAAGTCGCCGAACACCTGATAGTCGCCCTCTACCGGTGTCGGCGACAAGGCGAGGCGCTGCAGGTGTACGAGCGGCTGCGCCGGACGCTGGCCGACGAACTCGGCGTCGATCCCACCGCGCCGCTCCAGGCCTTGCATCAGCGCATCCTGACCGCCGATCCCGCCCTGGCGGCTCCGGTCCCGGCAAGCGGTCCCTCGGACACACCACCGGAAAGTCCCGACGCGGCGGCCACCGGGCTGGCAATGGCGATGCCGGTGCGTCAACTGCCGTTCGATGTACCCGACTTCGTGGGCCGGGCGCAGGCACTGGCCGAGGTCGCCGGACTGCTCGACGGGTCGGCGCCGAACCGGGCTCCGGTGGCCGTCATCGTGGGCGGCCCGGGTGTCGGCAAGTCCTGCCTGGTGACACACGCCGCACGGCTGGCGAGCGCCAGCTTCCCCGACGGTCAGCTCTACCTCAACCTCGCCGCGACATCGGACGAGCCGCGGGACCCGGCGCTGATGCTGGCCGAGGTGCTGCGCGCGCTCTCGATCGCCGGCAGCGCGATACCGAACGGCCTGTCCGAACGCGCCGCGCTCTACCGGTCGTTACTGGCGGACCGCCGCATGCTGGTGGTGCTGGACGATGCCGGTCACGCCGACCAAGTGCTGCCGTTGCTGCCCGGGGCCGACGGTTGCGCCGTGTTGATCACCAGCCGCACTCTGCTGACGCAACTTCCCGGCGCCCGGCACATCGACCTGGACGTGCTCAGCCCGGCCGAGGCGCGGGAGTTGTTCACCGGTATCGTCGGGCAGCGGCGGGTCGAGCGGGAACCGGCGGAGGCCGACGCCATCCTCGACTGCTGCGGCAACCTGCCGCTGGCGATCCGGATCGCCAGCGCCAAGCTCACCGGCCGCCCGGCCTGGTCGCTGCGGGTGCTGCGGGAACGGATCGAGGATGAGTCCCGGCGGCTGGCCGAGCTGAGGATCGGGGACCTCAGCGTACGAGCCAGCGTCGAACTGAGCTTACGGCTGCTTCCGGCCGACGCGGTACGCGCGCTGAGCCTGCTGGGTCTGCTCGGCGCCTACACTCTGCCCGGCTGGGTGGTCGGCCCTCTGCTGGACCGCTCGGACGCCGAGGAGGTGCTGGACACCCTCGTCGACGCCAGCCTGGTGCGGCTCACCGCCACCGACGCCATCGGCCAGCCGCGCTACCGGCTGCACGACCTGATCAGGACCTGTGCCGTGGAGATCGCCGCCTCGCTGCCGACGACGGATAAGCGGGACGCGATCATCCGGGTGCTGTCCACCTGGCTCGATCTGGCCGAGCGCGGCACCGATCGGCTGCCCGCCGGGCTGCTGGCCGCCGCGCCCGGTTCGGCGCCGCGCCGGTCGCTGCCCGACGCGGTCGTGGACCGGCTGCTGGCCGACCCGGTCGGCTGGTTCGACGCGGAACGCGACACCCTGCTCGGCGCGGTGAAACTGGCCGTGGACTGGGGACTGGACGAGTTAGCCTGGGAACTGGCGGCCAGCCCGGTGACTTACTACGACCACCGGTGCCTGTATCAGGACTGGGAGCACGGCCACCGGCTCGCGTTGGACGCGACCGAGGCCGCTGGCAACGTGCGCGGCTCATCGGTGCTACTGCGCGGTCTTGGCCAACTGCACATCTACCGAGACGAATTCGACGGCGCGACCCGTGCCCTGGAGTCCTCCGTCGAGTTGTGCCAGGACGGCGGGGACAAGCGCGGCGAGGCGTTGTCGGTGGCGATGCTGGGCACGGTCAGCCGGGTGCAGGACCGTGACAACGAAGCCGTCGAACGTTTCGAGCAGGCGCTGGCCATCGCGGTCGGTGAGGGCGACCGGCACCTCGAAGCGCAGCTGTCCTGTTCGATGGCCGTGATGAGGCTCATGCAGGGCGAACTCGACGAGGCGGAGTCCTGGTTCGGCGAGGCCTTGCGCCAGGCCAGGGCGCTCGACGACGGGCATCGGGTAGCGGTCGTGCTGCGGCGGTTCAGCCGACTGCACGATCAGCGCGGTGATCCGGACGAGGCGCTGCTCTGCCTGCGGCAGGCGTTGGCCACCTTCGAGGAACTGGCCGACGAGCGGTGCGCCGCGTACACGCTGCTGGAAGTCGGCCGGGTGTACGCCGGTCAGCACGACCGGGACCGGGCGACCCCGGCGTTGGAGCGCGCGGCGGATTTGTTCCACCGGCACGGCGACCGTCAGGACGAGGCCGCGTGCTGGCAACTGATCGGCGACTTGGACGCCGCCGCCGGCGTCCACGACCTGGCGCGCCAGCACCGCGGGCGGGCGCTGCGGCTGTGGCAGACGATCGGCGACATCAACCAGACGAAAGCTCCAGCGCGACCATCGTCGCCCTGACCCAACTGACGCTGCGCGTGCCGGAACAACGCCCATATGACAGAGCCGGACAGCCGTCTTCGCTGCGGCCCCGTCCCGCGCCCGCGCCTGGGTTGTCTCGACCGCTTCTCGGCAGCAGGCGCAGGGCGGCGAAGGCCTTCATCATCGTCAGGTAGGCCAAGCGGAGCAGCACGATTGCCCATCATGCCGCGGTGACCGCGCTCGCGCGGGCGTATCCATCCGTCCAGCCATGGCCTGGTGTGCAGGCACCGGAAAAACCCCTTCCCGCCTGCATGGAGGAGGTATTCGGCAAGGGCGACCTTGCGGGCCCGGGGTTGAGCCTCAACCTGCTTTAGGTCCCATAGTGGGTGCCGTGGACGACAACGAGCTGTACCCCATCGGAGATGTGGCGCGCCGCACCGGCCTGAGTGTCAGTGCCATCAGGTTCTACGCCGACGCCGGGATCGTCGCTCCGGCCGCCCGCACGGGCGCCAGGTACCGGCTCTACGACGTTCAGGCCATCGCCAGGCTCGAATTCGTCCGAACTCTCCGCGAACTGGGCGCCAGCCTGGAGGACATCCGTCAGCTACTGGCCGGTGAGACGACGCTCCGCGACCTCGCCGCGGCACATCTGGCGCTCGTCGAGCGCCAGGCGCTTCGCCTCCGGGCCAGGCGGGCCGTCCTGCGGACCATCGTGAAACAACACACCCCGGCCGAACAGGTGAGTCTCATGCACAAGCTTGTGTCCATGTCCGACGACGACCGCGACCGGCTCATCGACGAGTTCTGGTACGAGATCAGCGACGGCCTCGACGTCCACCCCGCCTTCGTCGATCGGTTACGGAGCATGCGACCGAATCTGCCTGCGGAGCCCACCACGGAACAACTGGAAGCCTGGATCGAGTTGGCCGACCTGGTGCAGGACGACGCCTTTCGCCACTCGGTCCGCGAGTACCTCCACGACACCTACTCCACCGCCCAAGGGCGCCTCATGACCACGCCGCCGGTGCCGGACTCGATCGAGAAGGGGGCGACGATTATGCGGGACGCCCAGGCGGCATACCAGGCCGGGCTACCCGCGGACTCTCCGCAGGCCCAGGACATCGCCCGCCGCTACGTGGCCTCTCTCGTCGAGCTCACCGGGAGACAAGACACCACCGAGTTCCGGCGCCAGGTGGCCGCCAACCTCCTGGTCGCGAAAGACCTCCACCGGCAGGCACTCCAGCGGCGTGCCGCACACATCGCGGCCCGGTTCACCGACACCCACGGCAGGTACCTGTCGCTGGTAGCCACCATCAACGGGGCGACGCGCGAGGACAACGTGAGTGTCCCGGTGCCCTATGAATGGATGGCTACAGCTCTCAACGCTCCCGGCTGCCGCAGCGAGCCCTCAACGGGACTGCACCCGTAGCGAGTGGGGGCTCGGCGCTCGCTACGACGTGATGTCCGGTGTGCCGGGCACGAGTTGACCGGCGTGTAGGGTCCACGTGGTCACCGCGCTGCCCGACGGGCAGCACGTACTGTCGTTCGACCGGTACCAGTGCTCGTCGGCCACCACCTTGCCGGGGAGGAGGTGGACGTCCGCCAGCAGCGTGGTGTGCACCCCGTCCGAAGGCCGTTCCTGCGGGGTGACAGCGCCGAGCACCACGAGGCGGCCCTGGTGCGAGGTGAAGACGATTGCGGCGAAGGCGAGTTGGCCAGCGGCGGTATCCCCTCCGTTGTCGCACTCCACGATGAGTGCGGCCTCCGGGCGGCCGTCGCCGTCGACGTCTCCGTACACGACGTCCGACTGCGACACCTGCACCCGTCCGAAACTGCCGGAGGCCGCGGTTGCCGTGCGACCGCTGAAGGCGACCAACCCGGGTATGTCACAGAACGCACCGGGAATCCGGACCGAGTTCCAGTCCACCTGGTGGAGGTCCGTCGGTGCCGGTCCCAGGTCGGTCGGCTCGGCTGTCGGCGTGGCAGACTCCGGTTGGTTCGGCGCCGCGGTGGCGGGCGCCGAGGACGGCTGGCTGATCCGCGGGGCGACCGAGGGGGCGCACCCCGCCACGGGCAACGCCAGGCAGACGGCCGTGACGCACCAGCGTAAGCACGGCATGGACTTCCGCACTTGAAGACTCCTTTCCGTAGGGTAGCGGAGCAACGCGGCCCGGTGACTGGTCGGTGACGTGGTCCGGGCAGCGGTCACCGGGCGCATGGTGGGTCGTAGGCCATCTGCGGCAGGTACTGTCGCCATTGGTCCGGGCTGATCACGGGCGACTGGGCGCACAGGCGTTGGAGGATGTCCGCGGTCCGGATGTCCCATATCTGCACCTTGCTCGCACCCGCAGCGGCCAGTTCGGCGCCGTTCGGGCTGAACGCCAGCGACGCCGCGACGTAGCTGTCCCCGGCTGCGAGCTTCGCCAGCACTGCCGGGTGGGTCGGGTCGCTCATGTCCCACAGCAGCATGCTTCCGTCCGCGCCGCCACTGGCCGCGAGGGGTGCCCGGGGGTCGTACGCGATGCCGCCGACCTCTCCCACGTGGCCCGTGGGCGCCGCGAGTTGTCTTGGGTGGTCCACCTCGCGGACATCCCACGTGGCCACTGTCCCGCCCGTGCTCCCGGTGATGAGTGTGCGTCCGTCCGAGCTGAAGGCCAGGGCGGTGACCATGCTGCGAGCGGGTTTGAACGACGCCCGCAGCACGGGTTCGGCGGCCGAGCCGACGTCCCACAACTGCACCGCGCCGGCGTGGTCGCGGGTGGCGAGGATCCTTCCGTCACGCCGGAACGCCACGTCCTGCCCCCTGGACGTGGCGTCCTTCAAGGTGGCCAGCCGGGTCGGACGGTGGCGGTCGCGTACGTCCCACAACTGCACCGAGGTGCCTCCCACGGCGAGCAGCGAGCCTGCTGGGTTGAAGACCACCGACGCCGCGTAGGCACTCACCTGGTTGCCTGGTGTCAGGTCGTGCGGGTGTGCCGGGTCACGCACGTCCCACATCACCACCGGGCTGCCCGTGGCGATCGTGCCGCCATCCGGGCTGAACGAGACGGCTTGGCCGCCTTGGCCGAACATGCCGAGGGTCGTCAGGGAGCGCGGCCGTTGCCCTGAGGTGTCCCATAACGTCGTCGGAAACCCGGTGGCCAGGATGTCGCCGGTGCGGCTGAACGCGGGTACCGACGACGCGACCGAGGCGAGAGCGGTCTGCGCGGAGGACAGCGAGGGCCCGTCGACGTTCCACAGCCTCACCGAGCCGTTGTCCCCGCCGTCGGGGGCGCTCGGTGTCCCGTCTGTCGAAGCCGACGCGAGGGTCCTGTCGTCGCGGCTGAACGCCAACTGCGCTATCGGCGAGGTATGACCGGTCAGCCGGGCTCCGGGGGCTGGATGCAGAGGGTCCGAGGCGCTCCACAGTTGGATGTCTCCGCCGCTGGAGCCCACCGCGAGCGTCGCCCCGTCATGGGAGAAGGCGAGCGAGCAGACACTCAGCGGCTGGCCGCTGATGGACGCGTCCTGCCTGGCGTGGGCCGGATCGGTGACGTCCCACAGCCGCACCGCGTCGTCCTGCCCGCCGACCGCGAGCAGATGGCCGTCCGGGCTGAAGGCCAGCGCGTCGGGGGAGCCGGTCAACCGCGCGACGATGGCGGGGCGGCGCGGCTCGGACAGGTCCCACAGCCCTACGCTGTCGCGCTCGCCGCCCATCGCCAGCAGCCGCCCGTCGGGGCTGATCGACAGCCCGTCAACGGACTGCGCGGACTGGGCGAACACGGCGATCCTGCGCGGCGTTCGCGGATGCGAGACGTCGAAGACCTCGGCAAGGGCGTCGTCCAGGCCCACCACCAGCGAGCGGGAGTCGGGGGTGAACGCCAGGCAGCGCACGCTTGAGCCACCGGTGTTCGCCGAAACGAGCAGCGTGGGCCGCGCCGCGGACGTCACGTCATAGAGCCGGAGGTCGCCCGCCCGGTCACCCACGGCCAGCAGGCGGTCGTCGGGGCTGAATGCGAGACCAGGTGCGACACCGCGCGGGGCGGTCAGCCGTGCCAGCACCCGTGAGTCGGTGGAGTCGTAGAGCGTGACGCCGCGGCCGACAGCGGCGGCCAGCAGGTCTCGATGCGGGCTGAACGCCGCGCCGACGGGCACACCACCGGTTGCGATCACCCTGGGGATGGCGGCGCTGCCGAGGAGCGCGCCCATGGCCTGGCCACTGGGGTCCAGACGGTAGGCCTCGACGAGTAGTTGTTTCGCCAGCCCGGGTTGGGTGTCCTCCACCTCCTGCGCGCTGGCCACGAGTTGCCGTGAACTGGCCTGCAACTCCCGGTGGACGGCGGCGCCACGCTGCACCAGGGCGGTGACGCCGCCGGTGACGGCTGCCAGCAGCAACACGGTGAGCGCGGCGACGGTTCCGCGGACCCACCGCATGGTGCGGCGGCGCTGCCGGACGTGCTCACCGATCAGTTCCTCCTTGCTCATTCCGCGGATGGGGGCGGCGAAGTCCGCCACGCACTCGACCATCCGCGGATCGGCCCGGTCGACCTGTTCGGGCGCGTGCAGCCAGCGCAGGTCCACCCAGCGCGGCTGGTGGCCGAAGGCCCCGGACAGTTCCTTCTCCGGCAGCGCGTCGGTGGACTCCCAGTCGAACGTACCCAACTCCTCGTCCCACGCGAGACGCCCGTCGGTCCACGCGATGAGGATCTTGTCGGCGCTCCGGTGCTCCAGCCACCACTGGATCTCCTTACGCACCCACACCGACCTGGCGGCCTGGGGCGACGCCATGACGATGAGCCACCGGGCCTGTGCGAGCGCTCTTTCGATATCAGGCCAGAGCCCGGGGCTCGCGCTGAGGTTGGTCACGTCGCGGAATATCCGCAGCGTCCGCCAGCGGTACCAGGGACGGGCCATCGACTGCAACTCCGACTGGAACGCGGCGGCCACCGCGTTGTCCCAGGAGTGGCTGTAGGAGATGAAGGCGTCGTAGTGCTGTTCGGTGTCGGGCTCGCTCTTCACGGCCTCCTCTGACCGGGCTGCAGGATCCTTCATCTGCGCGGCGTTCCTTGTCTCGCGGGCCCGCCGCGGCACCGGGTGTGCCACTGCCGCCTAACCGATCACGGTTGCCGCGTCCAGTACGCCCGCGAGCCGGGCGAAGCTGCGCGCGTAGCCGCCCAAGTGCTGCTGCACGAGGCGCAGTTCGGCACGACAGTCGGCGTTCTGCGGCCACAGCGACTCCGACCGGCCGGGATGAGCCTGCTCGTAGGCGTGCAGGCGCGGATGCCACGCGGACAGGAAGGGGCGCAGTTCGTGGTTGAGCATCGTGATGGCCAACTGCTCCACGGTGTGTCCGCCCAAGGTTCCGGTGGAGGGACGGCTCGCCTTCAGGGTCTCGCGAGTGGTGGAGAACAGCCCGTGTAGGGAGGTCAACGCCTCCCTGACGATGCCGTCGCCGTCCTCCAGCGGCTGGGTGGAGACCCGCGTCGCCGTCTCCACGAACAGGTGCCAGGCCACCCGCCGGGCGTCATCGTTGACGACGAAGGTGAACTCGCTCAACTGCGGTACGGTCACCTTGATTTCCGAAAGCCGCGCGGTGCTGCGGTAGTAGCGCAGCACGAGCATGGCGAGCGCACCGGCGACGCCACCCACGATCGCGAACAGTGCGCGGCCGGACAGGCAGGTGATGCCGAAGACGGCGAGCCCCGCGAGAGAACCGGCGGCAACGGACGTGACGAGCCGCACGGACCGGCCGTATGCCAGCCCCCTCACCGTCTGCTGCCAGGCCACCGCGCCCCCCAAGGTCTGGTCGTCCCCCGCTTGCCTGCTCCGAGTCGAATCTACTTGCGGATCAGGCCGTTCGCAGGGAAATCACCTCATCCGCACCGTCCGGCGATGGGTGTCACCGAGGCGAGAACGAGTGCGGCGCTCGCCGCGCATCCGATGCGCCCGTCCCGTGCGGCAAGCGCCGCCTCGGCGGAAGGCACTCGGCGCAGGCGCAGATCGGCCTCACCAGGGTCGCCGCCCGTCGGCGGACCGGGGATCAACTCCCGTGCAACCCACAGGTGGACCCGCAGCGGGCTCAGCCCGGGGAGCGGGTGGAGACTGCCGTGCGAGGTCCAACGCCCGCCGTGGAATCCGGTCTCCTCGCACAACTCCCGCTCGGCGGCGGCACGATGGTCCGCGTCCGCGGGATCGACCGAACCTCCCGGGAGCTGCCATGTGGTCCCGACCAAGTAGTGGCACTGCTCGATGAGGAGCAGATCGTCACCCGCGAAGGCGGCCACCCGCACGAGGTCGGGCGCCCCCACCCAGTCGTAGGTGTCCGCCTGCCCGTCTGGGCGGAGGACCTCGTCCCGCCACACCGACAGACGCGGCGTCCGGCACAGCACGTCCCGGCTGCGCCGCGTCCACGGTTCCCTGCGCTGCATGTCTGCACGGTAGTGCACGCGACGCCACCACCGTCGACCACGGTTGCCGCGGTCCGCACGACCACTGACCGACCGCACCAGAGGCATACGGCGCGAGTTGGTGACCAGGGCGTACGGAGAGTGGGGCCGCCACCCTCGCCGTATGCGGCGGACGGTGGGGTGCGCGGTCCGGGCCAACACGGCTGCGCTTAGCTTACGTTGGGCTTGCCAAGGCGTTTTGCCCTTGGACGGTACGAAGTTGAGGATGTACGCCTGAGACGTTCACGGGTGCTTGCTGGGAGCCAACCCGCTTAGTCCACGAAACGAGAGAAGGCATGCTGCGAACCGCCGTGAGATCCATCGTCGCCGCCGCGGCCGTGCTGGCCATGGCCCTGCCTGCGGCCACCCGCGCATCGGCGGGCCCACCCACGTTGCGAACTGACTCCTACCGGTCGAGCAGCGGCCCGGTCGTCGGAGGTTCGGCGTACGACTACGCGCCGAGCATCATGCAGGACGGCGACTACAAGATGTGGTGGTGCGGCCAGACGGCCGGTGGAAAGGTGCCGGGCGACGACATCCTGTACGCGGAGTCGCCCAGCCTGGACGGCCCGTTCCACGCCCGGGGCAGTTCGGCGCCACACCAGATCGTGTTCGACGGAACCGGCACCGGCAGCTTCGACAACAAGCACACCTGCGATCCATCGGTCGTACGGGTCGGCGGCACCTACTACATGTACTACGGCGCCGAGCGGCAAGACGGCGAACCCACCACAATCGGTGTCGCCTCCAGCCCCGATGGCATCAATTGGACCAGGCTCAACAACGACCAGCCCATCATCACCCCGGCCAACCAGCAGGACACGCACAACAGTTACGGCGCTGGCCAGCCGAGCGTCGTCCACCTCGACGGCGAGTTCTACCTGATGTTCACCGACACCACCGGCGCCGGGGCAGCGCCGAACGGAGCTGGCCAGTTCGTCTGGCGCTCTCCGGATCCGACCTTCCAGTCACACGTCGAGGTGTTCACCGTCTCGGGATGGCAGGCGAAGACGGCCGCCAACTCGCGTAGCCTCTCCGTCGCCAACGCGGTTTCCGCGGACTGGCAGTACTCCGACGCCCTGCACGCCTTCATCATCGCCCATGACAACGCCGCAGGTCAGACCACGTTGACCTTTTTGGATCCGAACAACCTCGCCAAGCACGCCTACGCCGATGTGGCCATCCCCGGCCAGTGGTCGGAGGGCCCCGGCATCGTCTCCCGGCCGGACAAGCACTCCGTGGTCTCGGGAAGCGGTGACTGCGGGCGGATCCCCGTTGATGTGATCCGTTCCACCACGACGTTTCCACCGCAACAGTTGGCGCACATCGGCATCGACCTGCGCAGCGGCCGCAGTTGTGCGTCGATGCCTCCCGCGCAGATCGCCGCGATGTACGAGGGCTACGGCCTGCAGTCAAACGGGTTGCCAGCCGCCGTCGTGGTGAACGGCCGACGGCTGCAGATCCAGAACGCCTCCGTCTACACGGACCTCACCCGCAACCGCATCAGCGTCCCGCCGTCCATCTACTACGCCGTGCCGTACGGCGCGTCGTTGCACGACAGGGAGAAGGTGGTCGGGGCCCCCGGACTTCCGGGGGCATTCCAACTCGACGGCGGCGCATTGTGGCCGGTGAGCTGCCTGCGACTGGTGACCGACAACCACTCTTCGATCACCATGGTGGGCCAGGGTACGTGGCTGTCGCACCCGCGCGGGCCCGACCTGGACTGCCTCGATTAGGCGTTCTGTCCACGGAGGTTGGTGACGGCGCTCTCGACTGAGGGATCTCGAAATGGCTGAGGGCCTTCTGACTCGGTGCGGATTGCCACATCCGCACCGGAGACCGGACAGGCCCTCATGCCGCACCGCAACGCACCGCTGACCGAGACCGGACGCCTGCGCCTGGCCCGCTGCGTCGTGGAGGACGGTTGGCCTCCGCGACGAACTGCGGAACGGTTCCAGGTTTCCGTGACCACCGCCCAGCGGTGGGCCAGTCGCTACCGGGCGTTCTGCCATCAGGGGGCGTTCGCCTGCGAGTGAAGGAAGGCGGCCCAGGCTGTGGCCGAGCGATCCGGTGCGGGTGTCTACGCCGCTGAAGCGGTGACTCCGCGGCCAACTCATACCACAGCCTGGCGAGTAACCCGCACCATTGCCAGCGGCGGGACCAACACCGCGGTTTCCCGGCGCAGCGCGGCGGTGTGTATCCATACTGGGCTCCGACGCCTCTCCAGGTGGCCCGCGCACCAGCGTCGCGAAGGGGGATCCCCATGACCACGGCCCTGCACAGACCATCCCGCATACCGGCGCCGAGTGATCCCTGGCCAGCGTCCAGCGTGTTGGGCGCCCTCAGCCCCGGCGCCCGGGAACGGTTCATCACGCTCGGTCGGCTGGTTCACTTCCACGGTGGTGAACGGCTTTTGCGCGAGGGGGAGTTGGGCACCGAGGTGTATCTGCTGCTCAAGGGCTGGTTCAAGGTACTGGCCGTGATGGACGACGCCCGCGAGGCCCTGCTCGCCGTACGAGCCGGCGGCGACATCGTCGGCGAACTGGCCTGTTTCGACGCACAGCCCCGTTCGGCGACCGTCCTTGCGGTTGGGCCGGGCGCCGCCCGGCTGATCAGCCGTCAGGAGTTCCTGGGCTTCCTGGGGGCCGAGGACGAGGTGACGCAGGCCGTCATGCGCGCGGTTGGCGGGAAGCTGCGCTGGGCGACACGCCGCCGCCAGGACTTCGGCGGCAGCGGCGTGCAGACCCGGGTCGCCCGCGTCCTGGCCGAGTTGGCCCGCTCCTACGGCCGCCAAGACGGCTCTTCCATCGCCATCAGCGTGTCCCTCAGCCAGCCGGAGTTGGCCACGCTGGTCGGTTCCTCCGAGCCCAGTGTGCATCGAGTGCTCCGCTCCTTGCGCCAGCGGCGAATCATCGAGACCGGGTACCGCCGGATCCTCATCCGGGACGTACCCGGGCTCGGCCGGATCGCCGGCGCCGACCTGACCGCGCTCATCTCAACGTCTCCGCCAGCACCAGCCACGCTCCCGCCGCGATGACGGTCGCCGCGACCCAGATGACAGCGCGTGCGGTGTAGGAGTTCTTCAGCTCCGCGATCCGGGCGATGGCGTGCGCGGTGGCCCAGGCGTCGTGAACCAGCCGGTCCGGCCGCGTGTCCAGGTGGTCGGAGGCGTCCAGCGAAAAGTGGTTGGGCGCGCCCGGGTTGGCCGCGCGCGGACGGATCACCTGGATGAGCAGGTAACCGGACACCACGAAGGTCACGGCGTACGCGAGGCCCACCATCCAGAACAGGACGGCGCTGGGGCAGGTGGGCGCCGGGGCGCCCGCCTGCCCGACCTGGGTGGCCACGACCGCCGCGAGTCCGATGTGCACGGTCACCAGGGTCCCGGCCTTCGCGTCGGCCTGCTGTGTCACCTGCTGGAACGAGGCCATGGCGGCCATTGCCCCCACCAGTTCCTCGGCTGGCTGCCGTTCGCTCATCAGCCGTGGCCCTGGAAGTGCACGGCATGGTGGCCCCCGTCGCCAGGCTCCCCATGCCCGTCCTGCCCGTCCCACCGCACGCTCGCGTCGGTCTGCCCGTCCGGAGCGTGGACGGCGTCGTACGGGGTGGCGTGATGGTACGGGTCCTGCGCGTCGTGGTGGTACGGATCGCCGTGATGCCGGTCCTCAAGGACGGATCCAGCATGGGCGTCGTGGTGCCCGTCGCTCGGATGGTGGCCGTCCGCGTGCTGCGCGTGGTGCTCAGCCTCTGTGTGGTGAACGGCCGCATGGTGGCCGCCGTGCTGCCCGTCGCCCACGTGGTGCGTGTCCGAACCGGGGTGGGGACCGCCGACGTGCGGGTCGTGCGCGTCCGGCCGGGCGTACACCACCCCCGTGTCGTCGAAGTCGGCGGACACCGCCCCGGTCGGCGTGCCCTGCTGGGCTCCAGGCAGCAGCCACTCCCGCAGTACCGCGCTGTGTGCGAGCGCGGTGGCAGCCAGGTGGGCCGCGCCCAGGGCGGGCACGACGAACTCCTTCGTGGCCGTCCTGGCGCGGGAGTGCCCCCAGATCACCGGTTCCGGCCCGAGATCGGCGGCCGGGGCGGACCGGGGAGCGTGCAGCCATGCGGTGGCCGAGAAGTCCTTCGCCGGTGTGACGATCTCGGCGCGGTGGAACTGGGTGGCGGACAACCCGTGGGACTGCGGGACCACCGCGTCCCGGTACAGGTCGTCCGGCACGGCGAGCGCAAGGTCGCAGTCGGCGTTGCGCTCCAGCTCCTGGCGGACCGCCTCGGACTCCACCAGGCGGCTGACCAGTACCACGCAGCCGCCGACGTAGCCCCGGTCCGCGCGCGACAGCGAGCCCTGGCCGAGCGCGGCCCGCATCCGTAGCCGACCGAAGGCCCCCGGCGTCTGGTTGACCTGGTAGAGCCCGTCGCGCAGGCCGAGGACCAGCGCGGGCACCGCCCGTACGATGTCGACGCGGGCCGGGAAGACCACCAACTGGCCGTCGCCCTGCAACTGTTGTTGCACCCGGACCCGCATCACGCGGGCCCGGCGCAGGGCGTGCTCCACGACCAGACGGAGCCGGTACTGGGCGTCCGTCTGCTCGTCGTAGGTGTGGCGGCTGTAGTGGCGCAGGTCCACGGCCAGCAGCAGCCGCCTGCTGTAGCGGGCCATCACATCATCGCCAGCTCGTCCACGATGTCGCCGATGCTCTCACCGGTCCGGCGCAACTCGTCCTCCAGCTGCTTGAGTTCGGACCGGCGCTGTTCGACGGCCTCGACGCCCTGCTCACGGGCGGTGCGGGCGCTGTCCACGGCGCGGGTGAGCTCGGTCATGCGATCGTCGAGTCCGCTGGACACCGCCGTGGCGAACGGCTCCATGGTGGCGTCGGCGAACGCCTGGGCGGCCTCGCGGGCCTGCGTGGGCGCCTCCATGGTGATCCGCGTGGCCATCTCCCGGCCGATGGCCTCGCGCATCCGCTGCTCCAGCCTGCTGCCGGACTGACCGCCCTGCCACACCCCGTGGATGACGGTGGCGGCGATCAGCGTCGGCAGGCCGAACGGCGTGAGCAGCCACGCGAGCGCGATGACGACGGCCATCGGCATGGTGCGCAGCGCCTCCCGGGCGCCGAAACGGGCGCCCACCATGCCGCCCGCCACGCCTCCGAAGACGAAGCCGCCGACACCGGCGAGGAACCGCTGGAGTGGCGCCTCCTCCTGGGACTCACCGATGGAGGCGGCGTCCTGCGGGTCGACCAGTTGAACCCGCAGTTGGTCCAACCGCGCCTCGAAGCTCGCCAGTTCGCCGTCGAGCTGTCCGGCGATCCGCCCCAGGTCCTGGTGGACCACCGGCTCCAGCGAGGTCCTCACCCACTCGGCGACCTTCTCCTCGACCCTCTTGGCGATGCCTTCGGCGATCTCCCTGGCCACCTTCTCGGCCCGTTCCTTCACCTTGATCGGGTTCATGCCCAGCTTGGTGGTGATCTGCACCTCGGCGGCGAACACCGGTACGCGGTCGGCGAGGGTGGCGAGGTAGCCGCCCAGCAGGGTCTCCACCCGGTCCTGGAGCATCCTGGTCTGGTTGCGGGTGTCGGAGGTGATCTGCCGGGCCTGCTCCCGTAGCGCGCGCAGCGGCTCCTGGGCCGCCTGCCAGCGGCTTTCGAGGTCCTCGGTACGGGTGTCGAGCAGTGCCAGCTCGTACGGGACGCTGCGGGCCAGGTCACTTGTGACACCGCGCAACGCGCGGGCGGGGGAGAGCAGTTTGACCTTGTGCCGCTCCGTGGACAGGTAGTGCTCCAGGGCCTCTTCGAGCTCGGCCACGCCGGACCGCCGGAAACCCTCGGCGTCCCCCGCCTCCCTGGCGCGCAGCGCGCTCCGGCCGTCAACGAAGTGGAACCGGTCGCGGTCGCGGTCGTCGCCGCGCAGATCGGTGATGCGACGCCGTGCGGAGTGCGTCACGTCATCGCGATCCCGTGGGTCGATCGCGTCGAAGTAGGTGAAGACGAAGAAGGGGTCATGGGCGTCGAGGTAGGAGGTGAGGAAGGAGGACTCGCTGATGCTCATGGGGGCGATGGCGTGCTGCAGGAAGATCACCGCGTCGGCCTTGACAAGGTGGGCGAGGGTGATCTCGTCGCGCGTGGCGTGTTCGTTGAGGCCCGGCGAGTCGATGAGCACCACGTTGTGCCGACACAGTTCCAGCGGCCAGAACACCTCGGCCTTGACGTACGGGTTGCGCTCGTCGCGGGCCTGGTTGTTGACGGTGATGAGGTCGGTCAGCCGGGCCGGGTCCACGCTCTCCGGGGCGGCGGCGTCCTCCCGCCACAGCTGTGCCGAGCGGGTGTCGCCGTAGCGGACCTCGGTGATGACCGCGGTGGCGGGCGTGGCCTTGACCGGCAACACCTGCGCGCCGAGCAGGGCGTTGACGAACGTGGACTTGCCGCGCTTGAAGTCGCCGACCACCATCACGTGGAAGGCGTCGTTGTCCAGCCGCTCCAGCAGGGTGGTGACGGTCCCCGCGGCCCCCTCGTTGCCGATCCTGGAGGCTATCTCGCCCACCTGGCGTCCGATGCCGGTCAGCCGGGAGCGCTGTCCTGCGGCGGCCTCGTAGCCGCCCTGTTCCGTGCTCATGGTCTGGGTCTCCTGTCTGTTCCCTCAGCTGTGCATGGCGGTGCGGATGCGGGTGGCCAGGCTCGCGGCGGAGCGCGCCAGGTCCTCCCAGTCGGTGCCGGGCCGCTCGGCCGAAGCCGCGGCCGGATCGGCTGCTTGCTGCCAGGCCCGGCGCGAGCGGTCCAGCCGCTCGAACAACTCGCCGTGCACTTCGGCGATCACCTCCGCGGTCTGCCGCTGGAACGCGGCGATGCTCTCGCCCACAACCCGTACCAGCACCGCGTGGACCTCACGGCGCTGCTCCTCGGTGGCGGAGCGGATGGACGCCTCGGCGATCAGGCCGCCGAGGATGCTGAAACCCGCGCCGTAGATCATGGGCATGGACGCCGAACGGGCGGCCGCGACCAGGTAGCCGACGATGGCCCCGCCCTGTGCTCCGAGCCTGTTCAGCAGCCGGGTCCGGCCCAGGTCGGAGATCTCGCCGGAGATCAACGGCTCCGCGGTCAGACGCAGCTCGCTGGGGGCGGAACCCGCCGGGGCGTCCGGCAGCAGCGCGGCGATCTCGCGGTCCAGCCAGCGGGCGTCGTCGGCCAGCGCGGGCAGCGCGATGGTGCGCTCGCACTCCCCGGCAATCAACGCCAGTTCGCGGCGCAGCCGGACGGGGAGGTCGCGTTGCCACCACAGGCGCGGGTCCTGGGCCCGTTCCAGTTCCCAGCGCAGCCGCTCGACGAGGTCGTCGCGACGTTTGTGGATCTCGTCCCGCGCCGTTGCGCCTACCGAGAGTTGACGATGGGTCAGGTCGATGCGGAGCTGTTCCCAGCGGCGTTCGCCGGCTTCGGCTGCCGACCGGGCGGCCGCCCGGCGCTCCTCGATCTCGGTCTCGGACAGCCGCCCGGCGGCAAGGGCGGTCGCTGCGAAGCGGCTCAACGCCGCGCATTGATCGGCGACTTGGGCGGCGATCCGCCGGTCCCGCCACAGGCCGCGCTGGTCGGTGGCCGCGAACTCCTCGACGGCCGCGCGCACCACGGACGGTCCGGCGGCTCCGGGGGCCGGTGCGGGCAGGACCCGGATGGCGGACAGATCGGCCAGCCGCTCCTGGATGTCGAGCATGGCCGCTTCGCGTTCGGCCGGTTCAAGCAGGTCGAGCATGGTGACCACGACCGCCGCGAAGACCACGTGCCGGCACAGCACCTCCCCTTCCAGCAGGTGGCGCTCGGTGACGCCCATCGGCGACAGCGCGGAGACCACGAACAGCGCCGCGTCGCTGCCAGCCAGAGCCTTCCTGACCTGTTCGAACTGTTCCGCGCTGCCGGAGTTGACTCCGGGGGTGTCCAGGAGTTCCGCGCCCAGCGACCGGAGCCACTCGCCGGCCGCCGTGAGGGTCACGACAGGAGCGCCGGGTGTGGGGGCGCCGGACCCGGCGGGGTCGGCCGTACCGGGCCGGTCGGTGGTCCCCGCGACGGTGTCCGGCTCGTCCGGAGCGAAGGCGAGACCGTGCCAGGCGTCCGGGGCGTCGGGCCGCCGGGTCTCGCGGCGGCCGTCCGGCCACTCCACGGTGAGCGCGTCCTCGGCACCGGCACGCACGGCGACCTGGGTCCGCGTGACCGGCAAAGGCCCGGTCGGCAGCAGGTCCCGGCCCAGCAGCGTGTTGAGCAGCGTGGACTTGCCCCGGTTGAACTCCCCGACGACCGCGATGCGGAAGGTCGGCCGACCGCGCCCGGCCGACAGCTCGTCGAGGACGGTGACCA
Organism: Streptantibioticus rubrisoli; assembly: GCF_024436055.1. Taxonomy (GTDB): domain Bacteria; phylum Actinomycetota; class Actinomycetes; order Streptomycetales; family Streptomycetaceae; genus Streptantibioticus_A; species Streptantibioticus_A rubrisoli. The sequence continues at coordinate 99,601 of NZ_JANFNH010000014.1, forward strand.
CCTCCTCCAACCCGGCCCGCTCGGCGAGCGCGCGCGCCTCGCGCAGCCACCCGGATGTCTCGGCGGTGACGTCCGGAACGTGGTCGACCAGGGGCACGGCGCAGGACCCTGCGGGGACGCCCGCGGCGGGCGGTATCGCCGCAGCGTCGGCTGCGGAGGCGTCTTCGCCCGGAACGGCGCCTGCCGGGTCGGGCGGGGGCGCGGCCGCGCCATGGCGCTCGGGGGGCGCGGCGGCGTCCGCGCGGTCCGATGCCACTGTTGGGGTGTCCTGTTCGGCGTCCACGGCTGTCACTCCTTTGCTGAAGCCGCGATGCGGCTGGTGTTGTGGCGCAGCGAGGCGACGTGGGTGCGGCGGCGGCGCGCCTCGACCGCGATCCGCTCGGTGTCGGCGATCTCCTCTGCGAGGGCGGCCTGCCGACGGGCGTTGGCGGCGTTGAGCCGGGCGATCTCCTCACTCCACTCCGTGAGGTACTGGGCGCGCAGCCCGGCAATGCTCTCGGCGAGTTCCGCGGCCACCTGGCCCACGGATTCGGTGACGGACGCGGCCACGGTCTGCCGGGCCTCGGCGACGATCGGCCGGGCCTGGGCGAGGAACTGCTCGCGCGCCGTGTCCGGGCCGCGCTTGCCGATGATCGCGCCCAGGACTCCGCCGACGAGCGTGCCGACCCCGGGCAGCACCATGCTGCCGGCCAGCGCTCCGGCCGCCGCCCCGCCGCCGGTGCGCCAGGTGTCGCTGGTGACCAGCCGCGCGCCCAGCTGGGCCAGCGCCTGGTCGGTGGTGGACAGGTCCGGGGCGGGCAGCGCCGCCGCGGACAGCACGGCGGGCGCCACGGTCCGCTGCTCGCCGGCCAGCCCGGCCAACGCGCTGTACTGCGAGCCGAATTCCCGTGCGAGCTCCTCCGCGCCAACGGTCAGCAGCCGGTCCGCACGGGCCGCGGCGCACTCCACGGTGCGCTCTGCCTCCCGGCGCAGCCGCTCGCGCACCATCCGGGAGACGGCGGTGGCGGCCTCGTTCGGCCGTGCGATCCGGTCACCGGCGACGGCGTCGGTGACCTCGCCTTCCAGCGAGGTGAGCGCGGCGTCGAGTTCGAGCAGCAGGGACGCCCGATCGAGGCCGCGGTCGGCACGTTGCAGCGCGCCTGCCGCCCACGCGTCGAGGAACGCGGGCAGGTCGGGCAGCGACAGGCGGCCCAACTCCTCTTGCACGGTGCCGAGTTGGGACCGCTGGTCGGCGGCCGTCTCCTCGACCGCGGCCAGCAGTGCGGACAGCAGCCCCAGAACGGTGGCCGCCACGGCGGACCGCCGCCGCTCGGCGGCCAGGCTGGCGATGCGCGCCTCCACCTCCAAGAACCGCTCCACGGCGGCGTCCGCGCCGGATGCGTTCCGCGCGGCGCCGCCCGCCCCGACGCGCGTGGCGGCGCCGACGGTCAGCGCGCCCAGCACGCGGCCCGGCGCGCAGGGCAGCACGACGGGATCGGCGACGCCGAGGCCGCGCAGCCGCTCCTCGACGAGCCCGAGGACCTCACCGAGCCCCTCGGCGTCCAACAGGTCCGTCTTGGTGAGGACGAAGGCACACCGGTCGAGGTGGTCGTGGAGCGGACCGACCAGGAAGTCGACGAGCGTCATCGACATCGCGGCCGGCGCGGGAACGACGACCAACGCCAGGTCGGCCTGCCCCACCGCGGCCTCGGCCAGTTCGCGGTGGCCGCGGTCCAGCACGGAGAACCCCGGGGTGTCGAGCAGCACGACGTCCTCACCCAGCAGCCGGGCGGGCTGCCACACCTCCAGCCGCAGCACCTCGTCGGCCAGAGAGGTCGTCAGCACCCTTCGCAGGACCTCCTCAAGGGTGGCCGAGACCCCGGGCGCGGACGGCCCGGCCCACTGGGCAAACGACCCCGAGCGCCAGGTGACCTCGTCCCGGTCGGCCAGGGTCACCACGATCTTCTCGGCGCCCTCGCCCCGGCGCAGCACCGTGGTGGTGCGTGTCGTCACGTCGTTCGACGACGGCAGCAGCCGACGCCGCAGGAACGCGTTCAGCAGCGTGCTCTTGCCGCTGGACGCTTCCCCGAACACTGCTATCCGCAGCTGCGGGTCGTCGCCCCGGGCCTGCACTGTGCGGAGCTGCTTCCCGAGCTCCGCCCTGCGTCCGGACGGCAGTCGACGGTCGCCGAGTACCGCGTCGATCCACTCCAGGTGCCCGGCGACCGCCGGTCCCCCCACATCCACCGCTCCGTGAGCTGTCACCCCGTCAGCGTAGGAAGGACCGGGCGTTCGGTATCTCATCAGATGATGGGATCCGCCTGCTTTTTTGTGATCCACTCGGATTTTGGTCAGCCCAGCCGCCGCCCACGCCGCCACCGCGATCGGCCAAGCCGCAACCTGCGCCATCACCACCACCCGCTAAGCCGTCGGAGGGAAACGCGGTACGAAACGGTCTTCATGGGCGTGGGCGGGGTGAGCGGTCGAGCTAACCATGGAAGTGGTGTTTGGTCCGGGGTGATCGCTACCGTTACGGGGTGCTCGGGTGGACGACATCGCTGCTGTGAGCTGTCCGTTTGACTTCCGGGAAGGGCTGGAGTTCGATCCACTGCTCCGGCGACTCATGTGCGCCGGTCCGGTCACCCGCATCCGCATGCCCTACGGTGACGCCGCCTGGCTGGTCACGGACTTCGAGGGCGTACGGCAGGTGACCACCGACCACAGGTTCAGCCGCGCCGCCATCATCGGTCGCGACTACCCCCGGATGACCCCGGAACCCATCGTCTCCCCGGAATCCATCAACGTGATGGACCCCCCGCACAGCAGCAGACTGCGCAGACTCGCCTCGCAGGCATTCAGCAAACCGCACGTGGGCCGGATGCGCCCCGCTGTGGAACGCATCGTGGACACGCTCCTGAACGAGATGATCGACCACGGTGCCCCGGCCGACCTGGTGCGACACCTTGCGGAACCGCTGCCGCAACGCACCATCTGCGAGTTGCTGTCCATCGCACCGGGCGACTGGCCCATGCTGCAGCACCACGTGCACGAGATGCTGTCCACCGGTCCCGACACCGGCCATGCCGCCGCCGAGGCCAAAACACACCTACGCTCCTACTTCGAGGAACTCACCGCACGCCGACGACGCGCTCCGGGTGACGACCTGATCGGCAACCTGGCCGCCGCCCGCGACGGTGACGACGCCTTTGACGACCGCGAACTGGCCGTGATGGCACTGACGTTGATGATGAGCGGCCATGACACCGCCACCTGCCAGCTCAGCAACATCGCCTACCTGCTGCTCACCGACCCCGACCGGTGGGCACTGCTACGCCGCCGCCCCGAACTGCTGCCCGGTGCGCTGGAGGAACTGCTGCGCTTCATCCCGTTCCGCACTGGAGTGGGAATTCCGCGCGTCGCCATACAGGATGTGGAGGTGTTCGGCGTCACCGTCCGAGCCGGTGACTTCGTGCACGTCTCCTATCTGACGGCCAACCGGGATCCGTCCCGGTTCCGCGATCCCGACGCCCTCGATCTGGAGCGTCCGCCGAGCCCCAACATGGCCTTCGGCTGGGGCGGCCACCACTGCATCGCCGTCCCCCTGGCCATGGCCGAACTGCAGGCCGCCATCGGCGCGTTGATCACCCGGTTTCCCCGGCTTCGGCTGGCCGTGCCACCCGAGGACCTCCAGTGGAACGCCGGAACCATCCGGCGCTTCCCCTGCCGACTGCCGGTGAGTTGGTAGACCGGGGGGCCGTGAGTGTGCCACGCGAGCGCTCGCCGAGGACGATTGCGGGTGACGAATGATCATCCACCACCTGTGCGGGCGGCACGTTGGTACTCGTGACGGGTTCCGTCGAGCCGGTCTCGTCGCTGGACCGCCAGGTTCGCTGTGATGTTGATCGGTTCGGGTAAGGGCTAAGCGGAGCGGCCTGCTTGAGTGTTCGGTGCGGTGGTCCGGGCCTTTTCGGCCCTGGCATGATCGGTGCATGGTCGAACGAGTCATCGCAGCTTGCGACGGAGCAGCCAAAGGCAACCCGGGGCCAGCAGCCTGGGCTTACGTGGTCGCGGACGCTGCCGGGGTGCCGCAGCGCTGGCAGGCCGGCGCACTTGGGCACAGCACCAACAACGTGGGTGAGCTGACGGCGTTGCGGCAGTTGCTGGCCGCGACGGATCCCGCCGTACCGCTGGAGGTCCGCCTCGACAGCACCTACACCCGTGACGCGGTGACGAAGTGGCTGGTGGCGTGGAAGCGCAACGGCTGGAAGACCGCCGCTGGCAAGCCGGTGGCCAACCGCGAGTTGATCCAGCGCATCGACGCGCTGCTGGAGGGACGGGACGTCACCTTCGTGTACGTTCCCGCCCACCGGGTGAACGGCGATCCGCTGAACGCCATCGCGGACAAGGCCGCCAGCGACGCCGCCCGCACCCAGGAGGCGGCGGGCGGGACCGCTGCCGACCTCCCCGTGCCCGAACCGGCTTCGAGCTCCGCATCGCGTGGCGGCCGCCCCGCCGCCGGGTCCGCGGCGAAGCGGAGCTCCTCGGGCGGTTCGCGGACCCTGTCCGCGCGCTACGCCGGGACGTGCCCGTGCGCTCGCCCCTACGCCAAGGGCGACAAGATCACCAAGGTGGGCAACAGCTGGGGACACCCGCAGTGCGCGGGCGCCCACGCCTGAACGCGGCCGGGCGGGGAGTGCTCCCGGCCGCGCGGCGCACCATTGGTCGTACGGCCACCGCGACGCCAAGCGCCCGGCGGCCGGGAGGTGTTGTCAGCTCTGTCCGGGGGCGGGCACCAGCTCCTCGGGTGCCGTACCACCGCGCGGTGCCGACGTGCTGGCGGTGTGACGGTGGGTCAGATACAGTCCGGCGCCCACGGCGAGGATGACGGCGGTGAAGACGACGGCACCCCACTGGAAGTACCAGTGGTCGTTTCCGTAGACCTCCTTGCGCGGCCAGGCGAGGTTGACGGTCATGGCGGCCCCGTAGAGCACGGCGAAGACGTTGACCGGGGTGCCCCAGCGGCCCAGGTTGAAGTACGGGCCGTGGTCCGGGCGCGGCCACTGACCGCGCAGGCGGCGCAGCAGCATCGGGCCGGTGACCATCAGGTACGGGATGTAGAAGAGGATGATGGCGACCGAGGTGAGGATGTAGAACACCCGCTGGTTGCCGATGTTGACCAGGAGCAGGGCGATGGTCAGCACGCCGGTGAGGACAGCGGGCACGACGGGTGTCCGGGAGCGCGGGGAGACCCTGGCGATGGCCTTTCCGAAGGGCAGCCGGTCGTCGCGGGCCATCGCGAAGATCAGCCGGATGGCGGCGGTCTGCACGGCCAGGCAGCAGACCGTGATGGCGATCGCCGAGCAGATGAGGAAGACGTTGCCGAGGCCGTTGCCGAGGGTGGACTTGATCAGGTAGGGCATGCCGAGGGTGCCGAGTTCCTTGGCGCTGATGTTGCCGACCGCCATCATGCCGATCAGCATCAGCAATCCGCCCGCGAGGAACGCGGCCGTCAGTGCCCGCAGGATCGCCTTCGGCGCGTGCCGCCGGGGCTCCCTGGTCTCCTCGGCGAGCGAGCCCGCGGTGTCGAAGCCGTAGAAGACGTAGGCGCTCATGATGGAGGCGATCAGGAACGCGCCGAGGTAGCCCAGGGACTGGCCCGCGCCGGTGCCCTGGGTATGGGTGACCACCTGCGGGCCGCGCTTGATGTGGATGGCCAGCAGGACGATGAGCAGCGTCACCCCGATGAGCTCAACCGCGACGCCGAAGTTGTTGATCTTCGCCATCAGCCGTACGCCGACGATGTTGACGACGGTGGTGAAGACCACCAGGCCGAGGGCGAGCAGGATGGCGTTCTTGGCGCCGTTGGGGGTGGTGGTCAGCCCGGCGTCCGCGGAACCGCCCACGATCTGGAAGGCAAGCGACACCTGGGGGAGGATGACCTGGTAGGCGACGGCCACGGCGGCGGCGGTGACCACGGCGCCGATCGCCATGATCCAGCCCGCGAACCAGGAAGTGGCGGGCCGGGCGATGTTCTTCGACCACTGGTAGACGCCGCCCGCGAGCGGGAACTGTCCGGCCATCTCGGCGAAGCACAGTGCGACGGCGCCCTGGCCGATGAAGACCAGCGGCCAGGTCCAGATGAAGGCGGGACCGCCGGAGGCGAAGCCGAAGCCGAAGAGCTGGAAGACCCCGGTCATGATCGAGATGTAACTGAAGCCCGCGGCGAAGCTGGAGAAGGAGCCGAGGGAGCGCTCCAGCTCCTGGCGGTAGCCGAAGCGCGCGAGGTCGCCGCTGTCGTCGCCTGGCGGCCCTTCGGCGGACACGGTGGCTGCACTGGCGGTGGTCGGTCCGGTGTTTCCTGGGTTGCTCATGGCGGCTCCAGGGCAGGGAACGAGTGATGTACGGGGTGGGCGGGGGCGTCGATCGTGCGGGCTGCCGGGCGTGCGGCGCATCACCTTCTGCCAGGCGGAGGCCGCCATGCCTCCTTGCGGTGGCGGCCGTCTCGGGCGTGGTTGCGCTATTCGAAACGTTTTCCTTCATGGCCAACGAATGCCGACCAGCATGGGAGCCGCTCGTGACGCCGTCAAGGCTTCGGTGGCGATCCGGTGCCCGGTGGGAGATTCCGTTGGCTTGGCCGTTTCCCGGCTCTTGACCGCCGACCCGGCACACCCTGATGCTCCCTGTTGCGGGACTTGAGATGTGTACCGCGATCTGCAACAGCACACACGGCGCATCGCCGTGATTCGTTAGGGACGAGGAGTAGCCATGGCTCACCAGGTCCGTGCCGTCGTCGCCCGGGAGAAATCCGCCCCCGTCTCGCTGGAAACGATCGTGGTGCCCGACCCTGGACCGGGTGAGGCGCTGGTCGACGTGGCGGCGTGCGGTGTCTGCCACACCGATCTGCACTACCGGGAAGGCGGCATCAACGACGAATTCCCCTTCCTCCTGGGGCACGAGGCGGCGGGCCGGGTCGAGGCCGTCGGCGACGGCGTCACCGCCGTCGCGCCTGGCGACTTCGTGGTCCTCAACTGGCGGGCGGTGTGCGGCCAGTGCCGGGCCTGCCGCCGGGGCAAGCCGTGGTACTGCTTCGCCACCCACAACGCGGTCCAGCGCATGACGCTGCTCGACGGCACACCGCTGTCTCCCGCGCTGGGCATCGGCGCCTTCGCGGAGAAGACCCTGGTCGCCGCGGGCCAGTGCACCAAGGTCGACCCGGCGGCTCCGGCCGCCGCGGCGGGGCTGCTCGGCTGCGGGGTCATGGCCGGATTCGGCGCCGCCGTGCACACCGGCGGCGTCGCTCGCGGCGACTCGGTGGCCGTCATCGGATGCGGCGGTGTGGGCATGGCGGCCATCGCCGGGGCGCGGCTGGCCGGTGCCACCACGATCATCGCCGTCGACCTCGACCGGCGGAAGCTGGAGCGGGCCCAGGGCATGGGTGCCACCCACACCGTCGACGCCTCCGCGTCCGATGTCGTGGAAGAGGTGCGCCGGTTGACGGGCGGGTTCGGCGCGGATGTGGTCGTGGACGCCGTCGGCCGCCCGGAGACCTTCCGGCAGGCGTTCTATGCCCGCGACCTGGCGGGTACGGCCGTACTCGTGGGCGTCCCCACCCCCGAGATGAACCTGGAGCTGCCGCTGCTCGACGTCTTCGGGCGCGGAGGTGCGGTGAAGTCCAGTTGGTATGGAGACTGCCTGCCGTCCCGCGACTTCCCGGCACTGGTCGACCTCTATCTGCAAGGACGCCTCGATCTCGACGCCTTCGTCTCCGAGAAGATCGGTCTGGAGGACGTGGAGCGGGCCTTCGACACCATGCGCCAGGGCGATGTGTTGCGCTCGGTGGTGGTGCTGTGATGGCCGGTGCGCCGCGCGTCGAACACCTCGTGACCAGTGGGACCTTCAGCCTGGACGGCGGCACGTGGGAGGTGGAGAACAACGTGTGGCTGATCGGTGACGACGACGAGGTCCTGGTCATCGACGCCGCACACGACGCCGAGGCGGTGCTGGCCGCCGTGGGCGACCGCCAGCTCACCGCCGTCGTGTGCACCCACGCCCACAACGACCATGTGAATGCCGCCGCCGACGTGGCGGACCGCTCGGGCGCCCCCATCCTCCTCCACCCCGAAGACGAGGTGCTGTGGAAGATGACGTACCCGCACCGGCGCCCGGACGGGGAGTTGGCCGACGGTGGCCTCCTCGATGTGGCGGGGGTGCGCCTGCTGGTGATGCACACCCCCGGCCACGCGCCGGGTGCCGTGTGCCTGTATGCGCCCAATCTGGGGGCCTTGTTCAGCGGCGACACCCTCTTCGCCGACGGGCCCGGGGCGACCGGGCGGTCGTTCAGCGACTTCGGCACGATCATCGCCTCGATCCGGGACCGGCTGCTGACCCTGCCCGGCTACACGACGGTGCACCCCGGCCACGGTGCGTCGACCACCATCGCGGCGGAGGCTCCGCACCTGCCCGAATGGGTCGCCCGCGGCTGGTAGTACGGCGGGTTCAACTCCCGTTGTCCGCAAGGCGCGACACCCTCGGCGGGGCGGACTCGGCGCCCTCCGCGGGAGGGGTCCGCCACTGTTTTTCGGGTGGTCTCGCCCCCCGATCGCGACGGTCTCGGCACGCCTTGCGGGCGGGGCCGCGGCGCCCGTCGCGACATGCTCAACGCCCCTGTCGTACCGGGGGTGAACGCCCCCTCGCGGCGGCTCGAATCGCACCTTGACAGCGTCCAGGGCCGCCCCCACACTGACGACGTTGCGTAAATCGCAATTCGTTTCGCTATACGCACCGAGGTGTCATGATGATTCCCGTGTGCCGCCTCGCGGATCTGCCGCGAGGCGAGGCCTACCGGCTCGAAACCGACCCCCCCGTCGCGGTGTTCCACACCGATGATGGCGAGGTCCTCGCCATCGACGACACCTGCACCCACCAGGACGCTTCGCTCGCGGACGGCTGGGTGGAAGGGTGCGAGGTCGAATGCCCGCTGCACGCCTCCAAGTTCAATCTGCGGACGGGCGCCGTCGACGCCCCGCCCGCGCGGCTACCGGTGCGCACGCACCAGGTCGTCCTGGAAGACGGCGTGATCTACCTGCTGTTGTCCGACGCTCCGCCCAATCTGCCGCCGTGCGCGGTGGCCCGTGCGGGCGGAGGCTTCGCGTGAAGGCCGTGGCCGTGGTCGGCGCATCCCTCGCCGGGCTGTCGGCCGCCCGCTCGCTGCGTCAACTCGGCTACGACGGAAGACTGTTGATCATCGGGGCCGAACCGCATCGCCCCTACGACCGGCCGCCGCTGTCGAAGGAGTTCCTCGCCGGAGACATCGACGAGGCCGCTCTCACCCTTGAGGCCGATGGCGAGGACCTCGGTGCCGAGTGGCTGCTCGGCACGGCGGCCGTCGGCCTGGACCGCCGGGAGCGCACGATACGGCTCGGGGACGGCCGCACCGTCCGGACCGACGGCGTGGTGCTCGCCACCGGGGCCGGGGCACGCACCCTGCCGGAATGCGAGAGCCTGGCAGGGGTGCATGTGCTGCGCACCCTGGAGGACGCCCGCGCCCTGCGTGAAGACCTCGCGCGGGGCGGCAGGTTGGTGGTCATCGGCGGCGGTTTCATCGGCGCGGAGGTCGCCGCCACGGCGCACGGTCTCGGACTTGAGGTGACGGTGGTCGAGGCGGCGCCGACACCGCTCGCCGGGCCGCTCGGGCAGACCATGGGCCAGGTGGTCTGCGAACTCCACGCGGACCATGGTGTGCGGCTGCTGTGCGGGGTCGGCGTCCAGGGGATCAGCGGCGGACGGCGAGTGGACGAGGTGCTGCTCGCGGACGGCCGCCGGCTCCCCGCGGACACGGTGGTCGTCGGGGTGGGTGCGCGGCCGTGCGTCGAGTGGCTGGCCGGATCCGGTGTGGCGCTGCGCGACGGCGTGGAGTGCGACGCCTACGGCGCCACGAGCGTGCCCGGGGTCGTCGCGGTCGGTGACTGCGCGGCCTGGTACGACCCGACGGCCGGGTGCCATCGGCGAGTTGAGCACTGGACCGGCGCACGGGAGCGGCCCGCGGTGGCCGTGACCACCTTGCTCCACGGGGGAGCGGCCGCACCGCAGCTCCCCAAGCCGCCGTACTTCTGGTCGGACCAGTACGGTCTGCGGATCCAGTTCGCCGGGCACGCCGCCGGGGCCGAAAGCGTCACCGTGGAGGAAGGGGCGGTTGCCGACCGCAGCTTCCTCGCGGTCTACCGGCGGGCGGGACGACCGGTGGCCGTACTCGCACTGAACCAGACCCGGCTGTTCACCCGATGGCGTCGGCGACTTGCCACCGCCTTGCCGGCCGCCTGCTCCTCGTAACGCCCGTACGCGGGCCACCCGCGGGCACCCGGGGCGCGGCGGCACACCGGGTGCCGTACGCCCACGGAGGGATGACCGCACGCGGGGCAGCGAACCCCCGCGGGGTGGCGCCCGCACGCGAGGCAACGCACATACGTGAGCGAGCGCTCACCACAGCACGGTCCGGTTCCCGCTCGTCCACCGGCGAGTGACGCCCCTGATCCACGACGTCTCCCGCGAGGAGTGCACTGTGCCCACGACCAGCCTGCCCGAAAGCCTGATCGCCACCCTGCCCGGCGGCTACTACACCTCGCCCGAGACCTTCGCGGCGGAACAGGAGCACATCTTCGAGTCGATGTGGTTCTGTGCGGCCCGTTCCTCGGACCTCGGCAAGCCGGGCGCTTACCGGACCGTGACCGTGGGGCGGGAGAGCGTGCTGCTGACCCGCGCACGGGACAACTCGGTGCGTGCGTTCTTCAACGTGTGCCGCCACCGGGGAGCCCGGCTGTGCACCCAGGAGTCCGGGGAGGTCAGCCGGGCCTTCCAGTGCCCGTACCACGCGTGGACCTACGACCTGCAGGGCAAGTTGGTCGCGGCGCCCAACCTGACCAAGATGCCGGACATCGACCGCACCGCGTACGGTCTGGCCAAGGTGGCCGTGACCGAGTGGCTGGGCTATGTCTGGATCTGCCTGGCCGACGACCCGCCGTCCTTCGAGGAGCAGGTCGTCGGCGAGATCGTGGCACGCCTCGGCGACGTCGGGGCGATCGAGCGGTACGCCGTCGCCGACCTCGCCGTGGGCAGGCGGATCGTCTACGACGTGCGGGCGAACTGGAAGCTCATCGTCGAGAACTTCATGGAGTGCTACCACTGCGCCACGATCCACCCCGAACTCACCGACGTGCTACCGGAGTTCGCGAACGGCTACGCGGCCCAGTACTTCGTCGGACACGGCGCCGAGTTCGGCGCGGACGTGAAGGGCTTCACCGTCGACGGCTCCGACGGACTCGACCGCATCCCCACGGTCGCCGAGGACCAGGACCGCCGGTACTACGCCATCACCGTCAAGCCGCAGGTCTTCGTCAACCTGGTGCCCGACCACGTCATCTTCCACCGTATGTATCCGCTGGCCGTCGACCGCACGGTCGTCGAGTGCGACTGGCTCTACCTCAAGGAGGTGGTGGACGCCGGCCGGGACCTGAGCCGCTCGGTGGAACTCTTCGACCGGGTCAACCGGCAGGACTTCGCCGCGTGCGAGCGCTGCCAGCCCGCGATGAGTTCGCGCCTGTACGCGGGCGGCGGCGTGCTGGTGCCGAGCGAACACCACATCGGAGCGTTCCATGACTGGGTGCACGACCGGCTCGCCGACCGGCTGCCCCGGTAGCCCCGGTGGCGCCGGTTGCCGGGGCTCAGCCCAGGTAGCCCAGCCGGTGACTGATCTCGTCGGCTCCGCTGACGAGGATCGGCGCGAGCTCGCGCATGCGCTCCTCGGTGAACCGGTAGCCGGGCCCCGAGGCGCTGACCGCGGCGACCACCTTGCCGTCCCGGCCCCTGACCGGCGCGGCCATGGCGTTGAGGCCGATCTCGAACTCCCCCTGCGTCATGGAGTATCCGCGCTCGCGGACCTCGGCCAGGTCCTTCTCCAGCCGGGTCTTGGAGGTCAGCGTGTCGGGCGTCAGCTTCTCCAGCCCCGCCGCGGCCAGCAGCTCCGCGCGGCGCTTCGCCGGGAGCTGCGCCAGCAGGACCTTGCCGCTGGAGGTGGCGTGCAGCGGGGTCAGCTGGCCGACCCAGTTGTGTGCGGTGACCGCTCCCGGTCCGCGCACCTGGTAGAGGTTGATCGCGTAGTGCGACTCCAGCACCGCGATGTTGACCGTCTCGCCCAGTTCCTCGGCGAGCCGCTCGCAGACCGGGCGGCTGTGCTGGGTGATGTCCGTCCGGTCGGTGACCGCACCGGCCAGGCGCACGATGCCGAAGCCGAGCCGGTACTTGCCGCGTTCCCCCGCCTGCTCGACCAGCCCGCGCGCCTCCAGTGCTCCGAGCAGGCGGAACGCCGTGGACTTGTGGACGTCGATCTCCGCCGCCACCTCACTGACGCCCGCCTCACCGCGCTGGGCGAGGATCTCCAGCACGCTGACGGCACGGTCGACCGACTGGACACCGCCAGCCGCCTGACCCGCGGAATCCGCGACTGCACTGTGGTTGCTCATAGCGAAACTATAAGCGGTCTCAACAACAGCGCGTGGCAAGGATGCATCAGGGAGTATCCCCGGGACCATCGACCAAGGTTGCGCGTGCTGCAACCTGGTGCGCAAGGCGCTACTCGCACTAGCATGCCCGCGAATCGACGAAACGACTGAGACGAGGCAGCCATGGCCCTCCAGAGTTACGACTTCGTCATCGTCGGCGGCGGATCGGCCGGCAGCGCGCTCGCCAATCGGCTCTCCGCGGATCCGGGCAACCGCGTGCTCGTGCTGGAAGCCGGCAGGTCCGACTACCCCTGGGATGTGTTCATCCACATGCCCGCGGCGCTGACCTTCCCGATCGGCAGCCGCTTCTACGACTGGAAGTACGAGTCCGAGCCCGAGCCGCACATGGGTGGCCGCCGCATCTACCACGCCCGGGGCAAGGTGCTGGGCGGGTCGAGCAGCATCAACGGGATGATCTTCCAGCGCGGCAACCCCATGGACTACGAGCGCTGGGGCGCCGACCCGGGCATGCAGACCTGGGACTACGCGCACTGCCTGCCGTACTTCAGGCGGATGGAGAACTGCCTCGCGGCCGAGCAGGGCGATCAGTTCCGCGGCCACACCGGACCGCTGGTGCTGGAGCGCGGCCCGGCCGTCAACCCGCTGTTCACCGCCTTCCTCGACGCCGTGCAGGAGGCGGGGTTCCCGCTCACCGACGACGTCAACGGCTACCGGCAGGAAGGCTTCGCCGCGTTCGACCGCAACGTGCACCGGGGACGGCGGCTGTCCGCGGCCCGCGCCTATCTGCACCCGGTGATGAACCGCCCCAACCTGGAGGTCAGGACCCGGGCGCTGGTGACCCGCGTGCTGTTCGAGGGCAACCGCGCGGTGGGCGTGGAGTACCGGCGCGGTCGCGGCGCACCCCGGCAGGTGCGGGCCGGCGAGGTGATCCTGAGCGGCGGCGCGATCAACTCCCCACAACTGCTGCAGCTCTCCGGCGTCGGCAACGCCGACGAACTGCGCCCGCTGGGAGTTGAGGTCGTCCACCACCTGCCCGGGGTCGGCGAGAACCTCCAGGATCATCTGGAGGTGTATGTGCAGTACGGCTGCAAGCAGCCGGTATCGATGCAGCCCTACCTGAAGTGGCGGTACCGGCCCTGGATCGGCTTCCAGTGGCTGTTCCTGCGCAAGGGGCCGGGGGCGACCAACCACTTCGAGGCCGGAGGGTTCGCGCGCAGCAACGAGGACGTGGACTACCCCAACCTGATGTTCCACTTCCTGCCCATCGCGGTGCGTTACGACGGCTCCGCGCCCGCCGGCGGCCATGGCTACCAGGTGCACATCGGCCCGATGTACTCCGATGCCAGGGGCTCGGTGAAGATCAGGAGCAGGGATCCGCGCGACAAGCCCGCCCTGCGCTTCAACTACCTGTCCACCGATCAGGACCGCCGCGAGTGGGTCGAGGCGATCCGCACCGCGCGCGACATCCTGGGCCAGCCCGCGCTCGACCCCTACAACGCCGGGGAGATCTCACCCGGGCCCGGGGTGAACACCGACGAGGAGATTCTGGACTGGGTGCGCAGGGAGGGGGAGACCGCGCTGCATCCCTCGTGCACCTGCAAGATGGGCACCGACGAGATGTCGGTGGTCGACCCGCGGAGCATGCGGGTCCACGGACTCGACGGTCTGCGCGTGGTCGACGCCTCGGTGATGCCGTACATCACCAACGGCAACATCTACGCCCCGGTGATGATGACGGCGGAGAAGTCGGCCGACCTCATCCTGGGCAACCAGCCGCTGCCGCCCGCCGAGGAGGAGTTCTACCGCCACCGCCACGCCACTCAGGAGCAGGACGCGTGACCCTCTACATCGACGGCGAGTGGCGGGACGCCGCGGCGGGCGGCACGCGGGAGATCCGCTGTCCCGCCGACGGCGCGCTCGTGGCGACCGTGGCCGAGGGGACTTCGGCCGACACCGAGGCCGCGATCGCCGCCGCCCGCCGGGCCTTCGACGAAGGCCCCTGGCCGCGCACCCCGGAACGCGAACGCGGTGCGCTGCTGCTGCGCACCGCGGAGGTGATCGAGCGCGACGCCGAGGAGTTCGCCCGCGCCGAATCGCTTGACACCGGCAAGCGCCTGGTGGAGAGCGAGTACGACATCGCCGACATCGCGGCGTGCTTGCGCTACTTCGGCGGGATCGCCGGAACCAGCGCCGGCCGGGTCGTCGACACCGGGCGCCCGGACGCCATCAGCCGGGTGGTGTACGAGCCGGTCGGGGTCTGCGGACTGATCACGCCGTGGAACTACCCGCTGCTGCAAGCCTCGTGGAAGGTGGCCCCGGCCCTGCTCGCGGGCAACACCTTCGTGCTGAAGCCCAGCGAGCTGACCCCGTCCACCGCGATGCTGCTGATGAGTGCGCTGGCGGAGGCGGGACTGCCGCCCGGGGTGGCGAACCTCGTGCTCGGCACCGGCCCGCGGGTGGGCGCGCCGCTCGCGGAGCATCCTGCCGTCGACATGGTCTCGTTCACCGGCGGACTGGCGACCGGCAGACGGATCATGGCGGCGGCCTCCGCCACCGTGAAGAAGGTCGCCCTCGAACTCGGCGGCAAGAACCCCAACGTGGTCTTCGCCGACGCGGACTTCGAGGCGGCGGTGGACTTCGCGCTCACGGCCGTCTTCCTGCACTCAGGGCAGGTCTGCTCGGCCGGTGCGCGGCTGGTCGTCGAGGACGCCGTGCACGACGCCTTCGTGGACGAGGTGGTCCGCAGAGCCCGGCGCATACGGCTGGGCGGCCCGTTCGAACCCGAGGCGGACACCGGCCCGTTGATCTCCGCCGAGCACCGCTCGAAGGTCGAGCACTACGTGGCGACCGCCGTGGCGGAGGGCGCCGTGCTGCGCTGCGGCGGACGGCGCCCCGACGACCCGGCCCTCGAACGGGGCTTCTACTACCCGCCGACGGTGCTGGACGAATGCCACCAGGGCATGGGGGCGGTGCACGAGGAGTCGTTCGGCCCGGTGCTCACCGTCGAGCGGTTCCACGACGAGGACGACGCGGTGCGGATAGCCAACGACACCAGGTACGGGCTGGCAGGCGCGGTGTGGACGCAGGACGCGGGCAAGGCTCAGCGGGTGGCAGGCCGACTGCGGCACGGCACGGTGTGGATCAACGACTACCACCCTTACGTTCCGCAGGCGGAGTGGGGCGGCTTCGGCCACTCGGGAGTCGGCCGCGAACTCGGCCCCACCGGCCTGGAGGAGTACCGCGAGGCCAAACACATCTGGCAGAACGTCGCTCCCCGCCCCCAACACTGGTTCCGCGCCTGACCCGCGGTGAGCCGTGCGCCCCTGGACCGGCGCACGGCCTCCCCGCCCCTTGCGTGCGCGGGGAGTCGGCAGCGGCTGCCCGCGCGACCACTGACGGCGCCCCGCCGCCGTGGCGAGCATCCCTACCGGGTGACCGGCGAGTCCCGGCCACGCTCGTCGGGGCACTTCCAGCGAAGCGTTCAGCGGACCGGCGGCGGACCAAGTCCTGCGGCCGGGCCGCAAGACCGGCCCGTGCGGCCGGGACACACCCCTTGACACCAACTTTCGGCACCCTGCACTGTGAGTTGCGTAACCCGAACTGCGTTGCGCTAAGAGCAACTGGAGGTTTGGCGATGGCGGGACCGCGAGTGGTCATCATCGGAGCGGGCGTCGTCGGAGCGGCGCTCGCCGACGAACTGTCGTCCCGGGGATGGACCGAGGTGACGGTCGTCGACCAGGGCCCGCTGCCCGCCACCGGCGGGTCGTCGTCCCACGCCCCGGGCCTGGTCTTCCAGACGAACCCTTCGAAGACGATGACCGAGATGGCCCGCTACACGGTCGAGAAGTTCGCGACCCTCGAAGTCGACGGGCAGCCGTGCTTCCTCCAGGTCGGCGGGCTGGAGATCGCCACCACCCCGGAGCGCCTGGCCGAGTTGCACCGCCGGCACGGCTGGGTCACCGCCTGGGGCGTCGAAGCGCGGCTGGTGGACCCCGACGAGTGCGTCGCGCTCCACCCGCTCCTGGACCGCGAACGGGTGCTCGGCGGACTGCTGGTGCCCACCGACGGCCTGGCCAAGGCGGTACTGGCGGTCGAAGCGCAGATCCGGGCGGCCCGGGACCGGGGCGTACGGTTCCTCGCCCGCCACGAGGTGCTCGACATCCGCACCGACGGCGGGCACGTCACCGCGGTCGTCACCGACAAGGGCGAGATCCCCGCGGACACCGTCGTGTGCTGCGCTGGCATCTGGGGCCCCAAGCTCGCCCGTATGGTCGGGATGAACCTGCCGTTGACCCCCCTCGCCCACCAACTCGCCTGGACCGGCCCGGTCCCGGCACTCGCCGGCCAGGCCCAGGAGGCCGTCCGCCCGATCCTGCGCCACCAGGACGCGGACCTGTACTACCGCGACCGCTTCGACCGGCTCGGCATCGGCTACTACGGCCACCGCCCGATGCCGGTCGCCCCCGAGGACATCGCGTCCGTCGGCGACGCCGAAGTCATGCCGTCCGTCCTCCGGTTCACCGAGGACGACTTCGCCGAGGCATGGGCCGAGACCCGGTCCCTGCTGCCCGCGACGCGCGAAGCCAAGGTGGAGGAGGGCATCAACGGACTGTTCTCGTTCACCACCGACGGGATGCCGCTGCTGGGCGAATCCCCCGAGGTCAAGGGCTTCTGGGTGGCCGAGGCGGTGTGGGTCACCCACTCCGCGGGCGTCGGGAGGGCCATGGCGGAGTGGATGGTCGACGGCCACTGCTCCTCGTTCGACCTGCACGAGTGCGACGTCAACCGCTTCGAGCCGCACCAACTCGCCCCCGACTACGTGCTCACCCGCGGCTGTCAGAACTTCGTCGAGGTCTACGACATCATCCACCCCCTGCAACCGGCCGGTGCGCCAAGGCCGTTGCGCACCACTCCGTTCCACCCCCGGCAGCGGGAGCTCGGCGCGGTCTTCCTGGAGGCTGCCGGCTGGGAGCGCCCGCAGTGGTACGCCGCCAACGAGTCACTGCCCGCGGTGGGCGCGGTGCCCGCGCCCAACGACTGGGCCGCCCGCTACTGGTCACCGGTGGTCGGCGCCGAGGCCCGGGCCACCCGCGAGAGCGTCGCCGTGTACGACATGTCGTCGCTCAAGCGGCTGGAGGTGACCGGCCGCGGAGCCGTCGCCTTCCTCGACCGGCTCACCACCGGCACCATGGACAAGTCGCCGGGTTCGGTGACCTACACGCTGCTGCTCGACGAGGACGGCGGCATCCGCGGTGATGTGACCGTGGCCCGGCTCGGACCCGAGCGCTTCCAGGTCGGGGCCAACGGCAACCTGGACCTCGACTGGCTCACCCGCCACCTGCCCGGTGACGGTTCCGTCGGCGTCCGCGACATCACCGCCGGAACCTGCTGCATCGGCCTGTGGGGGCCGAAGGCCCGCGAGGTGCTCCAGCCGCTGGCGGACCGGGACTTCTCCAACGAGGCCCTGCGCTACTTCCGGTGCCAAAGCGCCCACATCGGTTCCGTCCCGGTCACCGCGATGCGGCTGAGCTACGTGGGCGAACTCGGCTGGGAGCTGTACACCGGCGCCGACCTGGGCCTGAAGCTGTGGGACACGCTGTTCGAGGCGGTACGGGCCCACGGCGGCATCGCGGCCGGGCGCGGCGCCTTCAACAGCCTGCGGCTGGAGAAGGGCTACCGCTCGTTCGGCACCGACATGACCTTCGAGCACGATCCTTACGAGGCCGGACTGGGGTTCGCCGTGAAGGCGGACAAGGACGGGTTCATCGGCCGAGCCGCCCTGGACCGCCGCCGGGCCGAGGTGCGCCGCCGCCTCACCTGCCTGACCATCGACGACCCCGGCGCGGTGGTGATGGGCAAGGAGCCGGTGTACGACGGCCGTGCCTGCGTCGGCTACGTCACCAGCGCCGCCTACGGCTACACGATCGGCAAGGGCATCGCCTACGCGTGGCTGCCCGCCGAACTGGCCGCCACCGGGCGCTCGTTGGACATCGGCTACTTCGACCGGCGGGTTCCCGCGGTCGTCGCCGAGGAGCCGCTGTTCGACCCCTCGATGAGCCGTCTGCGCGGCTGAAGCAACCGCACACCCAGGGCCCACGAAGGGAAGAACGTGAGCGCACACATCCTCGACGCGCCGCTCGCCGAGCTGGACCCGCAGGTCCACTCGGCGGTCCGCGCGGAGCTCGTCCGCCAGCAGTCCACCCTGGAGATGATCGCCTCGGAGAACTTCGCTCCGGTCGCGGTGATGGAGGCCCAGGGCTCGGTCCTGACCAACAAGTACGCCGAGGGCTATCCCGGCCGCCGCTACTACGGCGGCTGCGAACACGTCGACACCACCGAGCGGTTGGCGATCGAACGGGCCAAGTCGCTGTTCGGCGCGGGCTACGCCAACGTGCAGCCGCATTCGGGCGCCCAGGCCAACACCGCGGCGTTCTTCGCCCTGCTGGAACCGGGTGACACCATCCTCGGTCTGGATCTCGCGCACGGCGGGCATCTGACCCACGGGATGCGGATCAACTACTCGGGACGGATGTTCAACGTGGTGCCGTACCACGTACGCGAGTCCGACTGCCTGGTCGACATGGACGAGGTGGAGCGGCTGGCCAAGGAGCACCGCCCCAAGCTGATCATCGCGGGCTGGTCGGCGTACCCGCGGCAGCTGGACTTCGCCGCCTTCCGGCGGATCGCCGACGAGGTGGGCGCCTACCTCATGGTCGACATGGCCCACTTCGCAGGTCTGGTGGCGGCGGGTCTGCACCCCAATCCGGTGCCGTACGCGCATGTGACCACCACGACGACGCACAAGACGCTGGGCGGCCCGCGCGGCGGAGTGGTGCTCACCGACGACGCCGATCTCGCCAAGAAGATCAACTCGGCTGTGTTCCCCGGTATGCAGGGCGGGCCGCTGGAACACGTCATCGCGGCGAAGGCGGTGGCGTTCAGGCTGGCCGCCACCGAAGAGTTCCGCGAGCGACAGCGGCGGACCCTCAAGGGCGCGCGGATCCTCGCCAGAAGACTGCTCGCCGACGACGCCGGTGAGGCGGGGGTACGCGTGCTGACCGGATCCACCGAGGTCCATCTGGTCCTGGTAGACCTTCGGCGCAGCGAACTCGACGGCAAGCAGGCCGAGGACCGGCTGCACGAGGTCGGCATCACGGTCAACCGCAACGCGGTGCCCTTCGACCCGCGGCCGCCCATGGTCACCTCCGGTCTGCGCATCGGCACTCCGGCCCTGGCCGCTCGCGGCTTCGGCGACGAGGAGTTCACCGAGGTCGCCGGGGTGATCGCCGAGACCTTGCGGCCGACCCCGGACATGACCGCGCTGCGTGCCAGGGTGGCCGCGCTCGCCGCCCGGCATCCGCTCTATCCGCACCTGTCAGGAGCCGCGCGATGAGCCCCCGCACCCCCGGTGCCGATCTGCCGGAGCATCCCGACCGGCTGTGGCGCAGTCCCGAGCCCAAGCGCTCCTACGACGTGGTGATCGTGGGCGGCGGCGGACACGGCCTGGCCACCGCTCACTACCTCGCCCGCAACCACGGCATCACCGATGTGGCCGTGCTGGAACGCGGTTGGCTCGCGGGCGGCAACATGGCCCGCAACACCACCATCATCCGCTCCAACTACCTGTGGGACGCCAGCGCCGGGATCTACGAGCACGCGCTCAAGCTGTGGGAGGGACTGGAGGACGAACTGGACTATCCGCTGCTGTTCTCCCAGCGCGGAGTGCTCAACCTCGCCCACAGCCTCCAGGACGTCCGGGACAGCGTGCGCCGGGTGGAGGCCAACCGGCTCAACGGCGTCGACGCCCAGTGGCTCGACCCCGACGAGGTCAAGCGGGTCTGCCCGATCGTCAACACTTCGCCGGACACCCGCTATCCGGTGTTGGGTGCCACCTACCAGCCGCGCGCGGGCATCGCCAAGCACGACCACGTCGCCTGGGGCCTGGCCCGCTCGGCGGACGAGGCCGGGATCGACCTCATCCAGAACTGCGAGGTCACCGGAATCGACGTCAGCGACGGCCGGGTGACCGGTGTGCGGACCTCGCTGGGGCCGATCGCGGCGGGGAAGGTGGCGCTCTGCGCGGCCGGCCACTCCTCGGTGTTGGCCGCGATGGCCGGGTTCGAACTCCCCTTGCAGAGCCACCCGTTGCAGGCGCTGGTCTCCGAACTGCTGGAGCCGGTGCATCCCACCGTCGTCATGTCGAACGCGGTGCACGTCTACGTGAGCCAGGCCCACAAGGGCGAGTTGGTCATGGGGGCTGGCATCGACACCTACAACTCCTACACCCAGCGCGGGGCGTTCCACATCATCGAACGCCAGATGGCCGCGGCACTGGAACTGTTCCCGGTCTTCGCCCGTGCGCATGTGCTGCGCACCTGGGGCGGGATCGTGGACGTCACCCCGGACGCCTCCGCGATCGTCGGTCTGACACCGGTGGACCAGCTGTACCTCAACTGCGGTTGGGGGACCGGCGGTTTCAAGGCCACGCCCGGTGTCGGCTGGGTGTACGCGCACACCATCGCCCATGACGAGCCCCACCCGCTGGCCAGGCCCTTTAGTCTCGACCGCTTCACCACCGGCGCGCTCGTCGACGAGCACGGCGCGGCCGCGGTGGCCCACTGAGGAGCCCGACGATGCTGCTCATCCCATGCCCCTGGTGCGGGCCTCGCGACGAGGCCGAGTTCCACTACGGCGGTCAGGCCCATGTGCCCTACCCTGACGACCCCGCCGCCCTCACCGACGAGCAGTGGGCGCGCTACCTGTTCTTCCGCGACAATCCCAAGGGCCCGCACGCCGAGCGCTGGAGCCATGCGGCGGGCTGCCGCCGCTGGTTCAACGCCGTACGGGACACGGCGACGAACGAGCTACTCGCCGTGTACCGCGTCGGTGAGGCACGACCCGACCACGGACCCGGGGCCGCGCCGCGGTCCGCGGCACCGCGGCGCGGCGCGCGGGACGATTCCCTCGGCCGCGCGCCCGAGGGAACGGTTGGCGCCGCCCGCGCGGCGGTGGGCGACCCGGCCGCTGACCGAAGGACCGCCGTCGTGGAGCCGGTCGAGCGGCCCGCGGTCCGCCAGCCCTTCCGGTTGCCCACCGGCGGCCGGATCCACCGGGACCAACCGTTGCGCTTCCGCTTCGACGGAGTGGAGTACCAGGGCTACCGCGGTGACACCCTCGCCTCCGCCCTGCTCGCCAACGGCGTCCACCAACTCGCCAGCAGCGTCAGGCTCGGCCGCCCGCGCGGCATCTTCTCGGCGGGCAGCGAGGAACCGACCGCCGTCGTCCAGATCGAGGAGCCGTTTCCCGAGCCGATGCTTCCGGCGACGACCGTGGAACTCCACGACGGGCTGGTGGCCCGCAGCCTGCCCGGCCAGGGACGGCTCGCCGGCGAACCCGACCCGGCACGCTACGACGCCATGCACACGCACTGCGATGTGCTGGTCGTCGGAGCCGGGCCGGCGGGCCTCGCGGCGGCGGCGTCCGCCGCGCGCGGCGGGGCGCGGGTGGTACTCGCCGACGAGCGGCCGGAGTTGGGCGGCAGCCTCCTGGGCTCGGCCCAACTGCTCGACTGGGCCGCCGACATCGGCGCCGAACTGGCGGCACGGGACGAGGTGCGGGTGCTGCGCCGTACGACGGTCTTCGGCTACTACGACGACAACCATCTGCTGGCCGTCGAGCGCCGCACCAACCACCTCGGCGACGCGGCCCCCGCGCACATCTCCCGCGAGCGGGTGTGGCGGATCAGAGCACGCCAGGTGGTCCTGGCGACCGGTGCGCATGAGCGCTCCATCGCCTTCGCGGACAACGACCGTCCAGGAATCATGCTGGCGGACGCCGCCCGCACCCACCTCAACCGCCACGCGGTGCTGCCCGGCCGCCGGGCGGTCGTGTTCACCACCGGGGACAGCGCCTACGCCGCCGCGCTCGACCTCGCCGCGGCGGGCGTGCACATCGCGGCGATCGCCGATGCCCGCCCCGCACCCGGCGGTGCGGCGGAACGTGCCGCACGCGCCGGAATCGAGGTGCTCACCGGGCACGCCGTGACCGGCACCGCGGGCGAGGGGCGGGTGTCGTCGGTGACCGTACGGGCGCTGCGCGACGGTCAACCCACCGGCCCCGACCGGGAGTTCGCCGCTGATCTGCTGCTGGTCTCCGGTGGTTGGAACCCCGCGGTGCACCTGTTCAGCCAGGCGGGCGGACGGCTGCGCTACGACACCGCGATCGGCGCGTTCACACCGGACGTCTGCCGGCAGGCGGTGCGGGTCGCCGGTGCCGCCCGGGGGGTGTTCGACCTGACCGGATGCCTCGCCGACGGTGCCGAGGCGGGAAAGGGGGCGGCTGAGGAGGAGGGCTACGCGGTCGCCGAGCCGCTGCCCCTGCCGTCCGTGCCGGAAGCCGACGAACCTGTCGCCCCCGCCCAGCCCCTGTGGCTGGTGCCGGGCCGCAACGGTTCCGCCACGCACTTCGTGGACCTCCAGCGCGATGTCACCGTCGCCGACCTCACACGGGCGACCGGTGCGGGCCTGACATCCGTGGAGCACCTCAAGCGCTACACGACCGCGGGCACCGCGCACGACCAGGGCAAGACGTCAGGCGTGCTGACCAGCGGTGTCGTCGCCCATCTGCTCGGCGTCGACATGGGCGCGCTGGGCACCACGACGTACCGCGCCCCCTACACCCCCGTCGGCTTCGCGACACTCGCCGGTCGCGACCGCGGAGCGCTGCACGATCCGGTACGGGTGACCGCACTGCACGACTGGCATGTACGGCGCGGGGCGGTGTTCGAGAACGTCGGGCAGTGGAAGCGCCCCTGGTACTACCCATCGGGCGAGGAGGACATGGCGGCCGCGGTGGCGCGTGAATGCCGGGCGGCCCGCGAGGGCGTGGCGTTCATGGACGCCTCCACCCTCGGCAAGATCGACGTCCAGGGACCGGACGCGGGCGTCTTCCTCGACCGGCTCTACACCAACATGATGAGTACGCTGAAGGTCGGCATGATCCGCTACGGCGTGATGTGCCGCGCCGACGGCATGGTCTTCGACGACGGGACCGTCATCCGGCTCGCCAACGACCGCTTCCTGGTCACCACCACAACGGGCAACGCCGCGGCGGTACTCGACTGGATGGAGGAGTGGTCGCAGACCGAGTGGCCGGAACTGCGGGTGCGCTGCACCTCGGTCACCGAGCAGTGGGCCACGGTGGCCCTGGTCGGCCCGCGCTCGCGCGAGGTGCTGTCCGAACTCGCACCCCAACTGGCCGTGAGCGCGGCCGACTTCCCGTTCATGTCCTGGCGCGACACCCAGGTCGCAGGCATCCCCGCCCGGGTGTGCCGGATCAGCTTCTCCGGCGAACTGGCCTACGAGATCAACGTGTCACCCTGGCACGCACAGGCGCTGTGGGAGGCACTGAGCGCGACGGGCGAACCGCTCGGCATCACCCCGTACGGCACCGAGACCATGCATGTGCTGCGCGCTGAGAAGGGCTACCCGATCGTCGGCCAGGACACCGACGGCACGGTGACCCCGCAGGATATGGGCATGGACTGGGTGGTGTCGAAGAAGAAGTCCGACTTCGTCGGCAAGCGCAGTCACTCCCGGGTGGACACCGCGCGCACCGACCGCAAGCACCTGGTCGGCCTGCTGCCGGAGGACCCGAGCGTACTGCTGCCGGAGGGCGGCCAGTTGGTCGAGCGGGACCGGCTTCCCGAGCCGCCGGTTCCGATGCTCGGCCACGTCACCTCCAGCTACCGCAGCGCCACGCTCGGCCGGACCTTCGCGCTCGCCCTGGTGCGCGGCGGACGCCAGCGCGTCGGGCAGCGCCTGTACGTCCCCGTGGGGGAGGAACTGGTCCCGGTGACCGTCGCCAACCCTGTTTTCTACGACCCGGAGGGGGCCCGCCGTGATGGCAGCTGACACCGTGACCCGCCGCAGCCCGCTGGCCCACCTGGCCGGGCGCCTGGCGAGGGCCACCCGCCAGTCCGGCGGGGCGCTGCGCCTGGCCGAACTGCCGTACCTCGCGCAGATCAACGTCCGGCTCGACCCCAAGGGCCCCGCGGCGGAGGCCGTCCGGCTCGCGCTGGGCCTGCCGCTGCCGACGGAGCCCGGCACCTGCGTCCGCGGCGGAGGCCGCACCGTGCTGTGGCTGGGACCCGACGAGTGGCTGGTCGTCGGCCCGGACGGGACCGCGGGCGACCTGGAGGCCCGGCTGCGCGCGGCCATCGGGGACGAGCCGGGAGCGGTCACCGACGTCTCGGCCCAGCGCACCACACTGCTGGTGTCCGGCCCCGCGGCCCGCGACCTGCTGGCGCACGGCTGCTCCCTCGATCTGCACCCCCGCGCCTTCGGGCCGGGCCGGTGCGCGCAGAGCACACTGGCCCGTGCCCAGGTGGTGCTGGTCGCCCGGGACCAACCGCGGTCCGGGTTCTGGGTGCTGGTGCGCTCGTCGTTCGCCGACTACCTGGCGGAATGGCTGCTGGACGCGGCGACGGAGCACGTCACGGTGCCCGAGTAGGACCGCGCCCGCTGTGCGAGGCGGACGAGTCGCCTGTGGCAGCACATCGGCTGCGGCGAGGCCGATAAAGGCCAGGTGGTCGCGGGGATGGCGCTCGTAGCGGGGGCTGAGTCCTCGGTAGGCGACGGCTCGCCGGGCCGGTGCGCCAGCAGGCGTTCACGCCCGAGGCGTTCGGCGTCAGCCGATACCCCGGCGACCGGGCGGGATGCCCGGTCGCCTGCTCGGGGATCAATGGCACTTGTGGTGGCAATTGGATCCGGTCGGGGGCCGCCGGGTGGTGGTCGTTCCTCTCGGGGTGTCGCGCTTGGTCGGGGGCGTTGCCGCTGGCGGATGAGCCGAGGGAGACGGGGCGCCGGGTTCGTCGGTGGTGGGGCCGAGCGGCTCGGGTGCGGGGAACGGAACGTCGGGCTGCCCGGCCAGGGCGGCGCCCATGTACTGGGTCCAGATCGCGGTGGGGATGTCGCCGCCGAACACCTTCTGCAGACCGCCGACACCTTCCAGGGACAACAACCGCGGGTGGTTCGGGTCCTCCCTGAACAGGACGACGGATGTGGCGAGTTGACGGGTGTAGCCGATGAACCAGGCTGACTGGTAGTCATCGGTGGTGCCGGTCTTGCCCGCCGCCGTGCGGCCGAGTGCCTGGGCCTTGGTACCGGTGCCGCGGGCGATGACGCCCTGGAGCACGTTGGTCACGTTGTCCGCGACCGCCGAGGGCAGGGCACGCACCGGGGCCGGTGGGGCGAAGTCGGGCAGTGGGGTGCCGTCGTAGGTCACCTTGGTCACCGAGTAGGGCGTGGCGCGCATCCCGTCGGCGGCGAAGGTCGCGTAGACACCGGCCATCCGGACGGCGCTCGGGGTCGAGGTGCCGATGTAGAAGCCCGCACTGGGGGCGGCGAGGCTGTCAGCGTGTAGGCCGAGGTCCTCCGCCGTCGTCGCCACGTTGTGGTAGCCGACGTCCTCTCCCAGTTGCACGTACGGGGTGTTGACCGACTGCTCCATCGCCTTGCGCAGGTCGATGTAGCCCCAGGCCTGGTTGGTGTCGTTGTGCTGGTGGAGGTATCCGGAGGGGTCGTTGGTGTCGGTGACGTAGTTGCCCTGCTGGTCCTTGATCTGGATGCCGTCGTCACCGTTGAACTTGCTGGCCGGGGTGATCGGTTGAGCGGGCTTGCCGGGTTGCAGTACGGCTCCGTGCTGGAGCGCGGAGGCGAGGACGATCGGCTTGAAGGTCGACCCGACGGGGACGCCGGTGGTGTCGGCGTTGTCCGAGTAGTGCCCCTGGTCGAAGCCGGGACCACCGTAGACGGCGAGGATCTTGCCGGTCACGGGGTCGACGGAGGCCGCTCCGACCTGGACGTCGCGGTCGGCGGACCGGTGGGCGGGGTCGAGGCGTTCCTTGCTGACCTTGTCGACGGCCTGGTTGAGCTGGGCGGTCCGCCGCCGGTCGAACGTGGTGTAGATCTGGTAGCCGCCCCTGCTCAGGCTCTTGTCGGTGATGTTCTTGTCCTGCTGCTGCAGATATGACCTGGCCAGTGCCACCAGATAGCCGTTCTGGCCCTTCAGCCCCGAGCCGGGGGTCCACCTCCTGGGGACGGGGAAGTCGGCGGCGGTGTACTTGGCGCGCTGCTGCGGGGTCAGCCTGCCGATCTTCACCATGCGGTCGAGCACCCAGGACCAGCGCTCCTGCGCCTGCGCCCTGGCCTTGGGGTCGGAGTCGGCGTACTGGTAGAGGCTGGGCTGGTTGACGGCCGCGGCGAGGAAGGCTCCCTGGCTGACGTTGAGCTTCTGCACCGGGAGGTTGAAGTACATGCGGGCGGCTGCCTGCACGCCGTTGGCCTGCCGGCCGAAGAAGCAGGTGTTGAGATAGCCCTGGAGGACCTGCTGCTTGGGCATGGCGGCGCCGACCTTGGCCGATATCAGCAGCTCCTTGAACTTGCGGGAGATGGTCTGCGACTGGTCGAGGTAGGTGTTCTTGACGAACTGCTGGGTGATCGTCGAACCGGACTGCACGGAGCCGCCCTCGGCCATGTGCAGCACGGCGCGCAGGATGCCCTGGGGATCGATGCCCGGATCGGTGTAGAACGACGAGTTCTCCGCGGCAAGGAAGTCCCACTGCACGTCCAGTGGCACCTGGCCGAGCGTGACGTTCTGCCGGTTGACGCTGCCGTCGGTCGCCAGCACGGTGCCGTCGGACCAGTAGTAGACGTTGTTCTGCAGCAGCGTCGAGGGGTTGGGGTTGGGGATGGTGACCGAGGCGTAGGCGTAACCGACGAACGCCAGCGAGGCGCCGCAGCACAGCAGGAGCGTCGCCAGTGCCTGCCGTAGCGACGGCAGCCAGCGGCGCGGGCCGGTCCGGCCGGAGCGCGGGTAGTCGAGCCACCGGCGCCCGGTCGGCGCGGCTCTCGGGGCGCTGCGTCCAGCCTGTGGTCTGGCGGCCGTACGCGGTGCGAAGGGCCACCGGGTCAGGGCGGCACGGCCGCCCGGGGCGCGGTGGCCCAGGGCGGGGGTTCCGTCGTTGTCGCGTTGCGGTGGCCGTCGCCGGTTACCGCTCATGGCTGAGTTCACCGTCCTGTCAGTACCAGTGGGGGATGTCGGGTGGGGTGTGCTGCGGTGCCGGGGCTCACGTCGCGTCGGCGGGCACGGCGGGTTCGGTGCCCACGGGGGCGCGCAGGCTCCCGTACCGCTCCATGCGCTGCCAGCGCAGCCGGGTGCCCGCCACGGCGGTGAACACCGACTGGATGACCACGAGATACATCAACTGCCGGTAGACGAACTGCTGTAGCGGCAGGCTCCACAGCGGCCCGGGCGGCTCACCGTCCAGCCGGAACGCGTACAGGCCGATCAGCAGCTGCAGCAGCAGGAAGGCCAGCCACAGCCCGATGATCCGGACCGGGTCGAGGAAGATCAGACCATAGAGGGCGAAGATGTCCACGACGGGCGCCAGCAGCGGCATCAGCACCTGGAACAGCAGCAGGTAGACCAGGCCCCGGCGGCCCAACTTGCCCGCCGCGCCACGCTGCACCAGCGCGCCGCGGTGCTTCCACATCGCCTGCAGGGTGCCGTAGCACCAGCGGTAGCGCTGGCGCCACAACGCGTTGAGCGAGGCGGGCGCCTCCGTCCAGGCCTTCGCGTGCTCCTCGTACACCACGCGCCAACCGGCCCGGCACAGGGCCATGGTGAGGTCGGTGTCCTCGGCCAGGGTGACCTCGCTGACGCCGCCGAGGTCCAGCAGGGCCCGGCGACGGAACGCGCCGATCGCACCCGGTACGGTCGGCATGCACTCGGCGAGGTCGAACAGGCGGCGGTCGAGATTGAAGCCGACCACGTACTCGATGTGCTGCCAACGCCCCAGCAGGCCGCCGCGGTTGACGACCTTCGCGTTGCCCGAGACGGCGCCGACGCCGGGGTCGGCGAAGGGCTGCACGATCGTCCGGACGGTGCCGGGTTCGAAGACCGTGTCGCCGTCGACCATGACCACCAACTCGCACGAGGCCGCGGCCAGTCCGGTGTTGAGCGCGGCGGGCTTGCCCGCGTTCTGCTGACGGATCACCCGCACCGGCAGGCCCAGGGATTCCACCAGGTCCGCGGTGCCGTCGGTGGAGCCGTCATCCACCACGATGATCTCTACCGGGTTGTCCGAGGCGAGCAGTGAGCGCACGGCCGCCTCGATGCCCGCACTCTCGTTGTACGCGGGGACGATGACGCTGACCGGCTCGTTCACCGGAAGCGCCCAGGGCTGGTCCCTGCGGCGGTTCCGCAGTCGCCGGTGGCGGCGGGCCGCGACCAGTACGACGGCCGCGCGCAGCACGCTGATCGCCCCGGCCGCGTACATCAGCGCGCCCAGCAGCCACACGACCCAGTTGCCGCCCTGGAGCGCCCAGATGAGAGCCGTTCCCTGCACCCGGTCGCCGGTCCCCGCGGCGCGTACCGGGTCGGCCATGCCGACTGCTTCGCTGACCGTCGCGAACTGGTAGCCGTCCGCCTTGAGTCGGGGCAGCAGGGTGCCGAGCGCGGCGACCGTCTGCGACCGGTCGCCGCCCGCATCGTGCATCAGCAGGATCTGCCCGCGGTCGCCGCGCGGTGTGGCGTTGGCGATGACGCGGGCCACACCGGGCCGCTGCCAGTCCTCGGCGTCCTGGGTGGAAAGGACCGTGGTGTACCCGGCCGCGGCGGCCTGCTTGAGCACGGTCCAGTCGGCGTTGCCCAGCGCGTCGTTCTCGGAGGAGTACGGCGGGCGCAGCAGCGAGGTGGTCACTCCGGCCGCGCCGACCACGGCCAGTTGGGCCTCTCGCAGCTCCAGTGAACGCTGCCAGGGGGGAAGGTTGCTGAGGTTGGGATGGGCGAAGGTGTGGACGCCGATCTGGTCGCCGTCGGCGACCATCTGGCGGACCAGCTCCGGGTGGGCGACGACCTGGGTCCCGACGAGGAAGAAGGTCGCGTGCACATGGTTGCGGCGCAGTATGTCCAGAATCCGGGGCGTCCAGACCGGGTCTGGGCCGTCGTCGAAGGTCAGCGCGATGGTGCGGGATCGCACCCGGGCGGTGTGCGGGGAGGTGTCGGCGTTGGCGATCACCGGGCCGCCCTGGGCCACCTGTGCGGGCACCGCGTCGCTCGCGCCCCGGGCACCGGTCACCTCGTCCGGTGTGATGCCGAACATGTGGTGGGTGTAGCCCTGTAGCAGCAGGGCCGCCGAGAGCGTCACCGCGAGCACGCTCAGCAGCAGCCAATGGGTGCGCGGGGTGATCTGACGGACGCGGCCGTGGCGGCGTCTGTGGGGATTGGTCACTTCAGGTGCTTTCGGGGTCACTTCAGGGGCTTGTGGGACCGGCCCCTGGGCGTGGCCTTCGGTGCCGGTGCCGCGGTGCTGGGCCACGGGGTGGGCGTGGACGTGGTCGCCGGGGGCGCGGCGGAGTCCTTCGGTCGGGCGGCCACCACGTGGACGGAGGTGCTCTTCGCCGTGGTGCGGCTGCGGGCTGAGGGGGTGGGCCGTGGCGAGGCGTCGGGCGCGGCCACCGAGGGATGCGGCGTCGGGCTGGGCGGGTCGGGCAGCGGCACGAACGCGGAGCTGAGCGCGGGGCCGCCCAACAGCGTGCTGGCCAGCAGGGCCATATAGCCCCCAGCGGGGATCACCAGCAGCCGGGCGGCCCGCCGCACGCGGCGCTGGCGCCGCCCGGAGGAGTCGACGAACACCGGCTGCGTCGCCTCGTCGTCGGATGTGTCCGGGCTGGACGGCTCGTAGCCCGGCGGCCGCACGGTGTGCGGCCCGTCCCAGGCGGATTCAGCACGATATGTCTCGTACGCGAACTCTCCATAGGTTTCTCGGACTTGGTCGTCCCATGGCAGGAATCGCTCCGGCGCCCAGGGCATCGCGACCGTGTCGGCGGTGGCATGGGCGCCGCACTCGTCTCCGTACTCGGGTGCGTACGGGTAGGAGTGCGTGCTTCCGTACGGGTCCGTTCCGTACGAGCTGCCACTTTCGTCCGTCCACTGCACGGGTTGTGTCCCCTGTCCTGGTCGACCCACTCGGCCGACCGCCCCATAAAGAGCCGACTCGGCCGCAGGTGTTACACCCCACCCCGTAGCCCCCGGAACAGGCTGTGAGAAACCATGAGTAATCGGGCTCGTGGTGTGGCGGCACCCGTGACGTACGGCAGGATGACCACCGTGCGCGAGGCGAGGAAGTGGGACGAGGCCGCCCTCACCCATGCCGTGCACGCCGCGCAGGACGGTGACGAGGAGGGCTTCCGACGCGTCTACCGGGCGCTGCAGCCGATGCTGCTGCGCTACGTGCGCACGCTGGTGGGCGGCACCGACGCCGAGGACGTGATGTCCGAGGCGTGGCTGCACATCACGCGCGACCTGCACACCTTTCGGGGAAACGGCGAAGGGTTCCGGGCGTGGGCCGCCAAGGTGGCCCGCAACCGGGCACTCGACCACCTGCGGCGCTCCGGCCGCAGACCCCTGATCGGCGGCGACGAGAGCGACCTGTTGGAGTTGCCCTCGATCTCCGACACGGCGGCCGAGGCGCTAGAGGCGGTTTCGACCGACCGCGCACTGGCACTGATCGCCAGCCTTCCCCGCGAACAAGGGGAGGCCGTCCTGCTGCGCGTCGTGCTGGGGCTGGACGCCAAGCACGCCGGACGCGTGCTGGGCAAGCGACCGGGCGCGGTACGCGTCTGCGCCTACCGGGGAGTGCGGCGGCTCGCGGAAATGCTGCGCGCGGGCCGGACGCCGCAACCGGTGATGGGCCGAGCGGCGATGCGGAAGGACACCGCGTGAAGAACGAAAAGCGGAACCCGGTGGACGACCGCACGGCCGAGCAACTGCTGCGCTGCGAAGCGGAAGACTTCGTCGACGGCGGCGAACTCGGCACGCTGTCCGCGTTGTTGCGGGCGGCCGGTGCCGACGATCCGTCGCCAGCCCACGGGGAGGATGCCGCGGTGGCTGCCTTCCGGACCGTGCGGGCGGGCCTACGGAGGCCTCGTCGGCGGCGGTTGACCGGTTCGTTGCGGGCGGGCGTCGCCGCGGCGGTGGCGGCGACGCTGTTCGGCGGGGTGGCCGTGGCCGCCCAGACCGGCGCGCTGCGCCTGCCGTTCTCCAGCGGGCACGGGCCGGGGCCGGGCGTCTCCGCCCCGGCATCGGCCCGAACTTCGACGCCACCGGTGCCCACGGGGGTGCCCGACGGCGGTGGGCACGCCAGCGCCTCCGTCGGCGCGCCGACGCCCTCCGGGAGGGCGGACCCACACGATGGCGCGCAGTCACTTCGCGGCCTGTGTACCGCCTACCGGGCTTCCCACCGGCACCAACCCGGCGGCATGGACCGCCTGATCCAGGCAGCGGGAAGCGAGGCGGCAGTCGCCCACTACTGCGCCACACTGCTCGGGTCGGCCAGCGACAAGGGCGGCCACGGCGGCGGCAAACAGGGAGGCAGGCCGTCGCCCACGGACGGGAAGGGGAAGTGACGGCGAGATTCGCTTGCTGGCGCTGAGGCAGTCCCCGATGAGCTTGTCTTCTTCTACCAGGCGCTGGTGCCAGGCGGGCAGAGTGCGTGGGGTGACGATCCGGTGGCTGCCGAGGGCATGGGATAGGAGCCGTGCGAGTGTGGCGAGCAGCGCTCGGTCCGGCCAACTGGGCTTCGGGGCGGGCGCCTGTCGGCGCAACCCTCTCCAGGGGACCAGAGCCAGCGGCGCCCCGCCAGCGCTGGCTTCGCCCAACGGGCTGCGGTGGCGGATCTGGGGAGCTCATCCCATCCTGAGGTAAGGAATGTCCAGCGGTACGGCCACGGTGGTCCCGACAGGGACGCCGTCTGACGTTCACGGTCCACTCGGCGCGTGCCGACCCGGGCGGAGAAAGTGAACCGCCATGTCAGAGCAGGAACCAGCCAGCACCGCGCCCCGGTCCGGTGGGGCGGAGCGCAGTGACTTCGGGCGCCGGGTGGCCGCGCGGCGTCAGGAGCTCGGGCTGACGCGGGACGAGGTGGCCGCTCGGG
>NZ_JANFNH010000015.1 GCF_024436055.1 Streptantibioticus rubrisoli
CTGCCGCGCTGCGGCTGCGTGGGTGGGGGTTTCCCGCTCGCCCACCCGTTTGCCCTGGGCCTTCGCGGTGCCGTTGCGCTCGGTGGGGGCGGGTTTGGGGTCCCTGCTGCGCTGCGGGTGCGCGGGTGGGGGTTCCCGGCCGCCCGATTTTGGGGAGTGACCCGGCGGTCGTTCCCTGCGATGATCCTCCCGTTTACGATCGTTAACACTTGGCCGGGAGGGCGGACGCATGACGGAGCAGCGGTACGGGGAATGGGTGGCCGTGCGGCCGTACGGAGAGCACGTCGCCGAGCTGGTGCTGGACCGGGTCAAGGCGATGAACGCCATCTCCACCCAGATGGCACGCGGCCTCACCGAGGCCTGCGCGGCGCTCGCCGCAGACCAGGGGGTACGGGCGGTGGTGCTCACCTCCACGCATGAGCGGGCGTTCTGCGTGGGCGCCGACCTGAAGGAGCGCAACTCGCTCACCGACGCCGAACTGGTCCGGCAGCGCCCGGTCACCAGGGCCGCCTACACCAGCGTCCTTGAGTTGCCGATGCCGACGATCGCCGCGGTGCACGGCTTCGCGCTGGGCGGCGGGTTCGAACTGGCGCTGTCCTGCGATGTGATCGTCGCGGACAGCACGGCGGAAGTCGGGCTTCCGGAGGTCTCGGTCGGCGTCATCCCCGGTGGCGGCGGCACACAGCTCCTGCCGCGCCGGGTCGGTGCCGCCCGCGCCGCCGAGCTGGTCTTCACCGCCCGCCGGGTGGGCGCCAAGGAGGCCGCCGAGCTGGGCCTGGTCGACGTGCTGAGCGAGGAGGGCGGCGACCGCCAGGACGCGCTGGCGCTGGCGGAGCGGATCGCCGCGAACTCCCCGGTGGGCCTGCGCGCGGCCAAGCGCGCGCTGCGGCTGGGGCAGGGGCTGGGGCTGCGTGAGGGGCTTGAGGTGGAGGACGCGGCCTGGCGTTCGGTCGCCTTCTCCGCGGACCGGGCGGAGGGGGTGCGGGCCTTCAACGAGCGGCGCAAGCCGGTGTGGCCCGCGTCGTAGCCGCCGGGCGGGTGGGCGAAACCCACCCGCCAGCGCCAGCGGAACCGGAGGACCGGCCCCCCGAACGCCAGCGCGGGCGCGCTGTAAGTGGGCAGGAGTGCGAGGCTGGGCCCAGCACAGCGCACGGGACGCGAGAAGCCCCCAACGCCAGCGCGAGCGAAGAGGCGGGAGGATGGGCGCACAGGCCAGTGCCAACCACCGGTTGATGGCCGTAGTCGGGATAGCCCAGGCGGTGGCCACCGCACAGACCCCCCTGGACGTGGCGCGCGCGTCGATAGGACGCGCCCGCACCGCCCTGGGCGGCTCGTTCGCCGCCGTCTCGGTCTGGGAGCGCGAATCCGGCTGGCTGCGCGTCCTGGTCAACGACGGCGACCTCGCCCCCGGCGAGGAACCGCTCCCGCGGCACGAGACCTACCCCGTACGCGACTTCCCCGAAGTCGTCGAGTACCTGCACCGGGAGTGGGCCAGCGGCGGCGAACCGCACGCCTGGGTGGAGACCGCGGGCCGTCCCGCCCGCACCGGCCCGTACGAGCACCAGCGGATGGCCGACCTACGGCGCAGGGGCCGGGGCTGCTGCATAGTCGCGCCGATCGTGCTCCACCACCGCGCCTGGGGCGAGCTGTACGTCGCCCGCCGCGCGGGCGACCCCGTGTTCGGCCGCGCCGAAGCCGACTTCGCGACCGTGCTCGCGGCGGTGATCGCCGCCGGGGTGGCGCAGACCGAGCGCCTTGAGGAGGTGCGTCGGCTGGCGTTCACCGATCCGCTGACCGGACTGGCCAACCGCCGCGCGGTGGACGCCCGGCTGGAGGAGGCGCTGGAACGGCACCGGAGGCTGGGCGCCGTGGTGAGCCTGGTGGTCTGCGACCTCAACGGACTGAAGCGGGTGAACGACAGCCTCGGCCACGAGGTCGGCGACCGGCTGCTGGTGGGCTTCGGCTCGGTGCTGTCGATGTGCGGCGAGCGGCTGCCGGGAAGCCTCGCCGCCCGGCTCGGCGGCGACGAGTTCTGCCTGCTGGCCGAGGGCGCGAGCGCGGCCGACGTGGAGCGGGCCGCGGAGGAGCTGTGCGCCCGGGCGAGGTGGCTGGGCCTGGGCGACGGGGTGGCCGTCGGCATCGCCTCCACGGACACCGAAGCAGGCCCCGTGCGCACCGCCCGGCGGCTGTTCCGGCTGGCCGACGCGGCCCAGTACCGGGCCAAGGCGCAGCGGTCCGCCAAGCCCGTGGTGGCCGGACGCGCGGTGGCCGAGCTGGCCGACGCGCCACCCCGTACGCCCGCGGAGCGGCGCAGTTTCCGCGGCCGTCGGCAAACCGAGTCGTGACAGCTGGCGATTCACTCTTTAGGGTGCGTGAATATGAATATGCACAACGTGGTCTTGGGGCCGTCCGGAACAACCGCTGACGACGTGCTGGCCGTGGCCCGTGGCACGGCCAGGGTCGAGCTGTCGCAGCAGGCGCTGGCCGCAATCGCCGCCTCGCGCGCGGTGGTTGACGCACTGGCCGCCAAGCCGGATCCGGTCTACGGGGTCTCCACCGGCTTCGGCGCGCTCGCCGTCATGCACATCGGCCCCGAT
The DNA here is from genome assembly GCF_024436055.1 of Streptantibioticus rubrisoli. GTDB lineage: Bacteria > Actinomycetota > Actinomycetes > Streptomycetales > Streptomycetaceae > Streptantibioticus_A > Streptantibioticus_A rubrisoli. Next base: position 2,598 of record NZ_JANFNH010000015.1, read on the forward strand.
CTGCGGGCCCAGCTCCAGCGCTCCATCGTGCGCTCGCACGCCGCGGGGATGGGCCCGCGGGTGGAGCGCGAGGTGGTACGGGCGCTGATGTTCCTGCGGCTGAAGACGCTGGCGTCCGGGCACACCGGGGTGCGGCCGGTGGTCGCCGAGACGCTGGCGGCGCTGCTGAACGCGGGGATCACGCCCGTTGTCCACGAGTACGGCTCGCTGGGCTGCTCCGGCGACCTGGCGCCGCTGTCGCACTGCGCGCTCACCCTGATGGGCGAGGGCAGCGCCGAGGGGCCCGACGGTGTGGTCCGGCCGTCCGCCGAACTGCTCGCGGAGCACGGCATCGAGCCGGTGGAGCTGCGCGAGAAGGAGGGCCTGGCGCTGCTCAACGGCACCGACGGCATGCTCGGCATGCTGCTGATGGCCTGTGCCGACCTGGCCCGGCTGTTCACCTCCGCCGACATCACCGCCGCCCTGACTCTTGAGGCACTGCTCGGCACCGACAAGGTGCTGGCGCCCGAACTGCACGCCATCCGCCCGCACCCCGGGCAGGCGGCCAGCGCCGAGAACATGCGCCGGGTGCTGGCCGGGTCCGGGTTGACCGGACACCACCAGAGCGGCTTCGCCGGGGAGTCGGCGGCCCCGCGGGTGCAGGACGCGTACTCGGTGCGGTGCGCGCCGCAGGTCGCCGGTGCCGGACGGGACACCCTCGCGCACGCCCGGCTGGTGGCGGAACGGGAGTTGGCGGCCGCGGTCGACAACCCCGTTGTGCTGCCGGACGGACGGGTGGAGTCCAACGGCAACTTCCATGGCGCGCCGGTGGGTTACGTCCTCGACTTCCTCGCGATCGCCACGGCCGACCTGGGCTCGATAGCCGAACGGCGCACCGACCGGCTGCTGGACAAGAACCGTTCGCACGGCCTGCCGCCGTTCCTCGCCGACGACCCGGGCGTCGACTCCGGACTGATGATCGCCCAGTACACGCAGGCCGCGCTGGTCAGCGAGAACAAGCGGCTGGCGACGCCCGCGTCCGCCGACTCCATCCCCTCGTCGGCGATGCAGGAGGACCACGTCTCGATGGGCTGGTCCGCGGCGCGCAAGCTGCGGCACTCGGTGGACAACCTGGCCCGCATCCTGGCGGTGGAGCTGGTCGCGGCCACCCGCGCGATCGAACTGCGCGAGCACGCCGGTACCGGGCTGACCGCCGCGCCCGCCTCTCGTGCGGTGCTGGCCGCCGCCCGCGAGGCAGGCGTCCAGGGACCGGGCGAGGACCGCTTCCTTGCCCCCGACCTGGCCGCCGCCGAGGCCTTCGTACGCTCCGGCGCACTCGTCCGCGCCGCGGAGTCCGTCACGGGACCGCTGGCGTAGCGCCCTTCCGGCGGATCAACCGGCGGTCGCGGTCAGTTCGGCACCGCCGGTCCTCGCCGTCTCTCGTTGTTCGTCGTCGCGGCGCAGACACCTCCCGCCGGGACGGCGAGCGCTTCACGGCGCGCGACAGCGGCCCTCAAAGGAGCGAGACCCTCAAAGGAGCGAGACCCCGCGCCGCCGCGAGGCCACCAGCAGCGCCGCACCGGCGGCGAGGAAGGTCGAACCGCCCACCAGGTAGGGCGTCGTGTTGATGCTCCCGGTGTCCGCCAGGTTCATGGCGCCCGCTGACCTGCGCTCACCCACAGCGGCCGTGCGCGCCGTGGCCGTGTGGTGATGCGTGACCGCGTGCCCGACCGGCCCCGTGGCCGACGCCGACGGGACGAAACAGAGGGCCGCGAGCAACCCGCCCGCGACGGCCGTGGTGGTGGTGAGCGATCGGCGCGAGGCCATGGAACCCCCTTGCGAATACGGTGACTTCACCGTGGGCACCGATGGTAGTGAGATTTCCCGACCGCAGAAAAGTGCCGTGGTGATACCTGGCCGCCCCTCGCCGTGTCCGACCACGCTCCGCTGCCGGGCCGCCTACTCTCCGTCGCATGACTACGGAGTACGACAGCAGCGGCAACGGCGAGGCCCCGGCCCGGTACATCCGCCTCCAGGTGGACCTCGTCATGGAGATCACCGACACCGACGAGCTGACCCGGGCAGCCGTTGAGCAGATCGACGGCGACGAGTTCATGCCGGACGACGAGCGCGCCCACGCCAGGGACGCCGTGCAACGCGACGAGGCCGAGGCGCTGGCCTATCTCATCGACCCGTTCGGCCTGGTCAACGGCGTCTCCGGGGTCGAACTCGTCCAGGCGTCATGGAGCAGCGCGCATGCCGAGTACGACCCGGAGTCCGACGAGTGGGACCTGTACGAGGAGGAGATGGGCGAGGAGTAGCGACCCGTTCCGGGACGACCGGCGGTTGCCCCGGAACGTGTCATTCCTCACAGTGCCTTGTGGGGCGGAACGGACTTAACGGGGGTAGGTGTCCCCATCCGTACGAGAGGTATGAACGGATGGAGATACGTGTGAAGTCGCCGCAGAGCGGTACCGATGCCACCCTTGAGCAGCACCGCGGGTGCGGTGCGCGCCGTCGGCTGGCCGCGGTGTCCGTGATGGTCGGCGGTGCGCTGCTGCTCACCGCGTGCGGGGGGCCCGGCTCCGCGGAGTCCAAGACGGCCGCGGCGGACGCGGCCGCCGCCAAGGACGCCTCGACCGCCAGGATCGCCATCTCGCCCAAGGACAACGCGACCAACGTCGGCATCAACAACGACGCCAAGGTCGCGGTGAGCGACGGCACCCTGACCAAGGTGTCGATGACCGAGGTCGACAGCGGCAAGACGGTGCCGGGCAAGATAGCCGCCGACGGCAGGAGCTGGAAGCCGGACGGCCAGTTGGCCCGGGCCACCGCGTACCGGATATCCGCCGCCGCCAAGGACGCCAACAACCGTCCGGCGACCGCCAATTCGACGTTCACCACGGTCTCGCAGGCCAACAGCTTCATCGCGTACTACACGCCGGACGGTGGCTCCACCGTCGGTGTGGGCATGCCGGTCTCGATCAACTTCGACAAGGCGATCAGCAACAAGAAGGACGTCCAGTCCCACATCAAGGTCAGTTCGAGCAGCGGCCAGCAGGTGGTCGGCCACTGGTTCGGTGACCAGCGGCTGGACTTCCGCCCGCAGGACTACTGGAAGGCCGGTTCCACCGTCACCCTGAAGCTGAACCTGGACAACGTGCCGGGCGCCAAGGGGATCAGCGGCGTGCAGAACAAGACCGTCACGTTCAGGATCGGTCACTCCCAGGTCTCCACGGTCGATGTGAACACCCAGACCATGACGGTGGTCCGGGACGGCAAGACCATCAAGACCATTCCGGTGTCCACCGGCAGCCCCGAACACCCCACGTACAACGGGCAGATGGTGATCTCGGAGAAGTTCGAAACGACCCGGATGGACGGCAAGACGGTCGGCTTCGGCGGTGAGTACGACATCCCCGACGTGCCGCACGCGATGCGGCTGAGCACCTCGGGCACGTTCATCCACGGCAACTACTGGTCCGACAAGTCCGTCTTCGGCTCCACGGCCACCAGCCACGGCTGCATCGGCCTTGGTGATGTGCGCGGTGGCGGCGACCCGGGCACGGACGCGTCGTGGTTCTACAACAACTCCCAGGTCGGCGACCTGGTCGTGGTGAAGAACTCGCACGACAGCACCGTCGCCCCCGACAACGGCCTCAACGGCTGGAACATGTCCTGGGCGAACTGGAAGGCCGGAAGCGCGCTGTAGCCCTCCCGGCGGGCCGTCGAGAACGAGGGACGCTCCTGCTCGCTACGGCGAGCAACCTCCACGTTGCGGTCCGGCGGTCGGGCGAGGGCCGGATGTTCTTCACCTACCTACGGCGTGAGTCGCGATCGCGCTGGGGCTCGCCCTCGGCATCGGCCCGCTGGTCACCGTCTCCTGCCTCGCCACCGGCACCAGGCAGGCGAAGGGCCGGGTCGTCCAGTCCCTCTACGGCCGCGGCACCGACCGACCGCGACGTTCGGTCAGTCGGTGAGCTTGCCGATGTAGAGCTCGCAGAACGCCGTCGCGGCGCTGGGCGAGTCCAGCAGCCGCCGCAGTCGGGCCTCGGCGGTTCGGGCCTGGAACGGATCGGGGTGCGTCGCCCCGTGCAGCACGTCGGCGAACCACTGGGAGAACTCCTGGTACTGCCACACCCGGCGAAGGCACCGCGCCGAGTACTCGGCGAGCCCGCGCTCGTCACCGTCCCGCAGCCGCGCGGTGAGCGCCTCGCTGAGCGCGAACGCGTCGTTGAGCGCGAGGTTCATGCCCTTGGCGCCGATCGGCGCCACCAGGTGGGCGCTGTCCCCGGCGAGGTGCAGCCTGCCGTGGGACATGGGCTCCACGACGTAGTTGTGCATGCCGAGCACCTGCCGCTCGATGATCCGGCCCTCGCTGATCGGCGCGCCCGGCACCGCCAGCCGCGCGTGCAGCTCGCGCCAGACGCGTTCGTGGCTCCAGTTCGCCGTGTCGTCGCCGGGCGGGCACTGCAGGTAGAAGCGGGTGACCTGCGGGGTACGGGCCATATGGGCGGCGAAACCGCGCGGATGCAGGCCGAAGACGACCCCGTCGGCGGACGGCGGCGCCTCAACGAGCAGCGCCAGCCAACCGATTCCGTACTCACGGCTGGCGACCACATGCTCCCCGGCCGGTAGGTGGCGGCGGCTCACTCCGCGTGCGCCGTCGCAACCGGCGAGGTACGCGCACTCGACACGGTGCCGCTGCCCGGTGTTCGCGTCGGTGTACGTGACGGAGGGGCGGTCGGTGGTCAGGTCGTGCAGTCGCACGTCGTCGACCTCGAACCGGATGTCGCCGCCGAGCGCGTCGGCGTACTGGGCCACCAGGTCGGTGACCAACTCCTGCTGCGGGTAGACGAAATGGTGCTGCCCGGTCAGCTCGGCGTAGCGGACCTGGTGTCGGCGCGCGTCGAAGCGGAACTCGAACGAGCCGTGCCGACCGGCCAGTTGGAGCAGCCGTTCGGCGAGCCCGTACCGCTCCAGTTCGCGTACCGCCCACTCCTCCAGGAACCCGGCGCGCGGATGCCGTTCGATGAACTCCCGGCTGCGCGCCTCCAGTACGACGCAGTCGACGCCCCGCTGGCGCAGCAGGTTCGCCGTGCACAGCCCGGCGGGACCGGCACCGATGACCGCGACCTGAGTGCGGGTGGTTACCGTGGTCATCCGTATGCCAGCCTTCACTTTGGTCGGGGCATGTCAGCGGGGAAGTATGCCGTAGAAGGGGAGACACGGTGGCGGGGAGTAGTGGGCGGGGCGTGCTGCGGACGTTGGGCGGGTTGCCCGCCGCGGCGACGGCGGTGACCGGGACGGTCGGGCTCTACATGGCGCTGGTGGCGTTCGGGAACATCACCGACTTCGGCACCAACCAGCAGTTCGTACGGCATGTCCTCGCGATGGACACCACGTTCCACGACAAGGCGCTGATGTGGCGGGCGATCACCTCGCACGCCGTCGCGGACACCGCGTATGTGGCCATCATCGCCTGGGAGACGCTCAGCGCGCTCGTGCTGATCGCGGCCACGGTGCTGTGGGCCCGCGCGGTGCTGCGCGACGGCGACCCCTCCCGTGCCCGGGGCGCGAGCACGCTGGGCCTGGTGATGGTGCTGCTGCTGTTCGGCGCGGGCTTCGTCGCGATCGGCGGCGAGTGGTTCTCCATGTGGCAGTCGAAGGCCTGGAACGGCCTGGACGCCGCCTCCCGCGACATCCTGCTGGCAGGCGTCTCCCTGATCGTGGTCCGGCTGCCGCACCGCGACGGCGACTGAGCCGCCCGCTCAGCCGCGCACTTGCCACCAACGCCAGCACCGGGCGGCCGCGTGGACGATCCCACCGATCGCCGCCGAGGCCGCCAGCCGCTGCCAGTCACCCATGTCGTCCGGCAGCGCCACCGAGCCGCCGACCCCGACCGCAAGTGCCGCCGTGGGAACGGAGTATGACGGGGCGTGGAGCTTCGCGTTCATGCGGACCACCATAGGACGAGCGCGGACCTCGGGATCCGGCCCCCTCCCGGTGAGCGGCCCGGCGCGGTTTCGACCTATCCTTGAAGGTGTACGGAGCCAGAGGGCCAGAGGAAGCGAAGCCCCATGTCCGGTCTAGTCAACAAGAGCCTTGACTCGCCTGACGAGGTGCGCCCCTTCGAAGAAGGCAAGGGACAGCTGGAACTCGTCACCGTCGAAGGTGGCGGCGCCGTCGGGCGGGCCACCTTCCAGCCCGGCTGGCAGTGGTCCAAGCACGTCAAACCGATCGCCCAGACCGAAAGCTGCCAGGCCGCGCACACCGGGTACACCGTCTCGGGACACATGAAGATCGTCATGGACGACGGCGAGGAGACGGTGATGGGCCCGGGAGACTTCACCATCATCCCGCCCGGCCACGACGCCTGGGTCGTCGGTGACGAACCTTGCGTCGTCGTGGACTGGCAGGGCTACGTCGATTACGCGAAGCGGTAGCGGGCCTCGACGCCACGGGGGCTGGCAAGGTCGACCAGCTGGCCTACCAGACGTTCAACTTCCGCCACCACATGGGCGGGCACGCCGCTCGCGACGGGCTCGTGATCCGGATCGTACTCCCAGCGCCAGTCCGTGCTCACTGGGCTGTGAGGCCGATGGCCGCATGGGCCTCGTCCAGGATGCGTCCGATCTCAGAGGCGGCCTGCCGTGCCTGGGCCGCGTCGCCTGACTCGGCGGTGTCTTCCCAGCGGCGGGGTCTGCCGCCAGTTTCGGCTGTCGCTGGATGTGGACATAGACGGCCCATTGGGCGATGAACCGCTGGAGCGGCGCCAGAGCAGAGCCCTGCCGGGACTGGTCGGCCGCTTGGTCCAACTCCCGGGTGAACGCCGGTAGTGTGGCAGGCGCGATCTGGCTGATGGCCTGCCGCAGCGCTGCGACAGTGGCAGGGGGCTGGGGGATGAGCGGGTGCCCAGCGGCGGAGGTGGTCATGGTTACTCCCACGGGCGCGATCCTGAGCCCAGGCGTCAGCTCATCGGCCATGAACGACTTCTCCCCGCTCGAACGAGTGAGGCAGAAGCGATACAGCTGCTCACGTAAACCGCTCGGGCTCACGCCTCGTTGGGTGGCTTGGACGAGGCCGACCCCGGCTCCGGGCGGGTGACACGGCAGGCGCCCGGCGACGGGGGCGGTCTACTTGTCCGTAGCTTCCGGGGCGGGCGCTACACCCACCGGGCACGAGACCCCCGTCCCCCCGATCCCGCAGTAGCCCGCCGGGTTCTTGTCCAGGTACTGCTGGTGGTACAACTCCCCTCCAGGCAACAATAGTTGTGAGAGGGGAGCCGCTATGGCCGAGGCAGCACAGTCCGTCCCCGTAGTGTCCTACGCACGCATATCCGCCGACACGGCCAGGGACGGCCACGGGGTCGAAGATCAGCACAGGGTGAACGACGAGACGGCCGCGCGCCTGGGCTGGACCATCGTCCACCGCTACACGGACAACGACTTATCCGCAGCGAAGGCGAGCGTTGTACGACCGAGCTTCGAAGCGATGTTGAAGGCGCTCAAGGTCGGGCAACTACCGGACGGTCAGCAAGTACGAGGCGCGATCGTTGTTGCGGACGACCGCCTCACACGGCGAGCGGGCGACTATGAACGCTTCGTGGACGCCCTCACCTACGATGAGGGTCGCGTCTACGCAGACGCGAAGGGGCCGAAGAACCTCTACAGCGAAGACGTAGAGTCCATGGGCCTTTTCGGCGTGGTCATCTCCAAGATGGAGGTACGCAAAATGCAGCGGCGGACGCGTCGCTCACACCGGCGCCGAGCCGAGCAGGGGATTCCCGTTGGTGGAAAAAGGCCGTTCGGATGGAAGGACGACAAGCTCACGCTAGCACCGGAGGAGGCTGCTCTCCTTGCCGAGGCCGCGCGGGATTTGATTGCCGGGCGCTCCCTGCACTCCATTCAACTTGAATGGCGAGAGAAGGGGGTGCGCACGGTCCACGGTAAAGAGTGGGGAAGCCGTTCCCTCAAGTTGGCACTGTGGAACCCGCGGCTGTGCGGTTGGCGTAAGCACAATGGTGAGCTAGTCCGTGATGCCAATGGTGTCCCAGTGCAGGGGAAGTGGGAGCCTATCATCACACCGAAAGAGTGGATGGCTATTGATGCCCTCTTCTCATCGCGGGTTGGGCCGAACGCCAAGGCCGATGGCACGATCACGGACTATAGGACCCCGTCACACTTGCTGACTGGGATACTCCGGTGCGGCAAGCCCAAGGCTGATGGGCAGATCTGCAACGCGCCGCTACGGGTGAGCACCAGGCCCGACCTGTCCGGCGGGTACATCTACCAGTGTCCGAGCAAGTCCATGGGCGGATGCGGCGGGACGGCCCGTAACGGGGCGAAGGTCGATGAGTACATCACTGAAGCCGTCTTGGCCAAGCTCGAAGAGAGGGCAGCCGCCACCCGCAAGGAAGACGCCGATTGGGGTGGGGAAGAGGAGCTGAACCGGCTGGTCACTAAGCGGCAAAAGATGCTGCAAGCGTGGCAGCAGGATCTAGTTTCCGACGAACTCTTCTTCCCTGAGAACCATAAGCTTGAGACCAGGATCAAGGAGCTGCGGGCCGAGCGCACACGGCACGCGTTGCAGAGGCAGCGAGCCGCAATCGTTGATGGTGATATCCGTGCGCGCTGGAACTCTGAGAAGTTCGATATGGCGCAGAAGCGAGCGCTAATCCGAGAGGCGATGCATGCGGTGATCGTGTTGCCTGTCGGCGGAGGAGGGAGGCGGGCGTTCAACCCGGATCTTCTCGTCCCCAAGTGGAAAGAAGACTTCTAGCCGTTACAGGCAAAAGGGGCGCTGAACGATCGGCGCCCCTTTTGCTATGCGGCTTTTTTGATCTCTGGTGGCTCCGTATCTGGAGGCTCACCGCGTACCTTCGTTTCGGTTAACTCCAGGCCGAGGATCTTGGAGATGCGTTGCCAGCGCTCTTCACTCCACGCCGGAGCCTTAGCGGCTTGCATCCGGCCCCATTCGCGGGCGCTGAGGTCACTCATCCTCTGGCCACCTGCCCCCGAAGTCGGCCAGTGCTGCACGAGCCTCTTCGCGGTTGCGGGCGATGTCGTCGGCGATGCTTCTCGCCATCAGCGCTTCGCCGGGGGTGTGGCCGGAGCCGACGAACCGCCAGGACGACTCTTTGACCGCGTTGGGATCGTCGCCCACTCCGGCGGAGCGCCGCTTATGCTCGGCCCGCTCGGCGCGTAGTGCGCTGTAGGTGGTGGAGTAGCGCCGGGACTTGGTGAGGATGTGGCCCCGGTAGCCGAGGCTGTGAGCCCACAAGCGCAGCCTCAGCGGCTCCAGCTCCGGCAGGGCGCCCAGACGCCAGCAGGTAGCCATCAAGGCCCGCAGATGGCTACTCACGGGCGCCCGCTGGATCTCCTCCAGGCCGTGCACGTGGTGATCGAGCCCGGAGGCTGTATCCCCTGCCCCCTTGGTGACGTACTTCGCGACATATCCGGCGACCGCCTCATCCGACAGCCCGTCGCCATCGGCGAATTCTCCGATGGGGCGCACGTCGATCTGTTGGCCCCAACCGACGCGTTCCAGGCCGTAGGCGTCGGATTCCGGAATGGCCACGTAGGAGGACCGTGCAGCCTGATACACAGCCTCAGTGATTAATTCGGCAGTTGCCCAGCCTGGCGGAGGCGAATCAGGGCCGTCGGGACCGTCGAGGCGGACCACTGCGTGAAAGTGCACGGCCGCCCGCTTTTGGTATTCGGCAACTTTGGCGAACGACACCACGAGGTGGTGACCAAGCTCGCTACGTGGAATGCCACGCGACGCCGCCAGGTGACGCCGTACCGCCGTCGTGAAGCGGTCCCATAGCCGTCCGGCGTGAGCGTGCCAGAGCACGTGTCCCACGTAGTCATAGCAAGCAGCGCATAACGGTTTGCCGATCAGTTCATCGTTATCTGAATGTGCCAGGTTGCAGCCGAGTGGTTCGCCGTGTTCGCACAGGGGAGCACCACGTCGGAACCGGCACACCTCGCCGGGGCCGGTAGCACGGTGGACCGGACCGAAGGACGGAGCCGTCAAGGTCACGAACAGTCGAGGATGGCCGCGCACCTGTTCTGGCAGGGACTTGCCCCCGGACAGGCCCGAGCGCACCAGGTGGTACGTATCCCCGGCATGCAGTCGTGAGCACGGTTCGCACACCGAGGCACGGCGGTTGCCGCACCGCACGGCCAGGCGATCCCCCGGTTCGTCGGTCGTCGAGTAGGAGACTAGTATTTCCCCGGTCGATGCGTCACGGGTGACGCTATAGCCGGACAGGTAGACAGGGTGCGCGCACCCGCCTATGTCCCGTATCTGTTCGAGCCACCGCTGGTACCCAGGGTCGTTCGCTAGGCGAATCAAATCCCGCATGGTTTCCGGCAGTGCGCGTATGCGTGCTTCCCGCTCCAGTTCGGCGGAACGTGTAGCCGGATCGCTGAAGTGGGCGTGAGTGGGTTGAGAATCGGCATTGGATATGCCGGACACGAGGCATCCTCCAAAGCATGTAGTCGTTGACCTTACGGTGAACCATGCGAGGCATGGATAGTTCCTTCCTTGGCTTGCCGAGAGGCAGCGCGGCACCCAGCGCGGGTGACATGACTTTTCCGCTCTCCATAGTCCCACGCGCCTCTAACAATTTCAGCGAATAATCGGCTGAATTAGTTCCCCACAAAGGAACTTGACTTAGCGTCAGGATGCCGCGCGGCAGGGATGTCACCAGCCGCCGCAGGCCGCCCGCCCCAGCGCCGATGCGCAGCGACCCGACCCCAGCCGGAGCCTGGGGCGTCGTGGCGGAAACTGTCTTTACTGGATCAAGTGCGCCGCGCCTGCGGCGCGCCGCCCGCCCGCCAGCCCGCCCGGCGTGCGACCTTCGGCCGGTCCGGTCGGGCGCGGGCGGTCGGCGACCGCAGTCGCGGCCCTTGACCGTACGACCACCCGCCAGGCGACCAGGCCGACCACGGCAGGCCGTTGCATATCAGCCCGGGCCGATGGGCCATTGCGGCTGTGAGCACCTGGCCGTGCGGGATCCACGCCAGCCCGTGCCATGGGTGGCCATCTGGCCGGGGGACGCTGACAGGTCAGAGGATCGTGGCTGATGGGGCGGCCCGTGCCCCACGTGGAAGCGCGGGCGTTCTCTGAGCCGCCTATTCGCCGTGAGGACAAGCGCCGTTGGCGCCAACGGTCGAGAGCGCATCCCTCAGAGACGGGAGGAGTGGCTGGTGTGGGCGGGGGTTGCTCGCGCACACGCGTGCGTGATCGTTCGGCACCCCCGCCGTCGTGCTTGACTTTCTGTGGCTCAGGACTCAGGGGTGATACTCGTAACCGATGGTCAGCCGAGGCGGGAGACACCACTCCCCGTACTCGATTATTCCCTCGTCGTCCCCGAGACGTGTTGCTCCGGCGAGGATGGCTGTTCCAACGGCTATGCCCAGTCCGTTCGCCTCACGCTGATCAGCCGTGCGGGCGTGCTGATCGTCGCGCCCAACCGTCAACGTGCGTCCCGTGACCTCAAGGATGCGCATGAGTAGATCATCATGCTTTGCCGGTGCAGTGCTGAGTAGGTCCGGCACAAGCGCCGCGAACGAGGCGGGATACCAGTTGACCCCGAAGGAGAGTCGTACGCTTCCGCGAGCAGTGATGTACTCGCGCCGGACTACTTGATCGCCGTCCTCCAAATCGAAGATGTCGCCCACGTAAGAGGGCGGACGGACGATGGACGCAGAGGTGATCTCTACGGTCTCGCCTTCCATCAGAATCCCACGGAGACGCGTAGCGCGAGCCAAGCGGTCACGTCCGCTTGAGCCAACTGACGGAGCGTCGGAGACGAAGGTCCCGCGCGGACTGGTCCTGATCAGATTCTCGGAGGCCAGTTGTCCCAGGGCGCGCTGGATAGTCGTTACAGCGACGCCATGCTGTGAAGCCATGGCCTTGTTGCTGGGCAGTCGCGTGCCCGAGGCCAACTCTCCACCGTAGATCTGTCGCCGGTAGTGGTCAGCGATGTCTGCGTAGGTGCGCAGCGCGTCTGGCATGTCGTCTCTCCTGATCGTCACGCGTGAGGGTAGTCCGCTCACCGTTCCCCTTGTAGTCCAAGGTATCTCGCTCATACAGTGAGGTACTTCACTTGCAAGGTAGGAGGTGGGGAGACAGGTATGTCCGCACCCAGAAGCACACCGTTAGACATTGCGGAGCATGCAGCTCGCGAGCTACGCGAGGCGATCACCATGACTGGCGTTGCTGCGCCGATGCTCCTGATCGGTGGTCAAGCGAACATAGACGAACCGAGAGTTCAACTTGGTGGCACGGACGCAGATGCAGCGCTTGAGCTTGCTAAGTGGATCAGGGCGCACGCCACAGGAGAGGGGTGCGCGCGGTGAGTGCAGCAGTCTGGGCAGAGGGCTACTTCAAGAAGGATCCGATCTCGGACGGGCGTACCTCGCCACGTTCCTACCGACTGACGTATGGGGATACGGACCAGAGCTTCTATCAGGCCCGTCGCGCTCTGCTTGCCATGGCCAGGGTTGTCAGCACACTCAACCTGACACCAACCGAGCGCCACGCATGGCGGAGTTGGTACACGTTGGCCAACCACAGGGCCACGATCAAGCGCCTACATGAAGGCAAGGTGTTCGAGTTCGGTATCAGCAGCAACGGAAGGCAGATCATCTTCCGCATCACACCTACCGTTGATCAAGAGCGTGCGCAGGTGGCTAGGCGGTACATTAAGTACCACTGTGACCGCTGCTGTGCCCTAATCGACATCTCCGCCCTCAACCGCAAGCCATGCGTGCTGACCGACTTGTTCGGCAACAACGTCGAAGTGGCCACGGAGTTGGTCTGTAAGGACGAGACGGCTTGTAGGGCGCGTAGGTGCCAGAGGGAGTCCGAGGCTCAACGTCGGAAGTTGCTCTAGCAAGTCCATGAACCGCCCCGCCCGGCGCTCATCCCCCGAAGCGCCGGGCGGGGCTTATCTCTGTCCGAACCCAGCATGAGGAAGCGCCGCAAGCTACACGCACAACTCGATCTCCCTCAGCCCCGAGGCCGAACCACGTACGCCGACGCCCCCGGAAACCTCAACGGCCGGGGGCGTCGGTCTGTCCGGCATCAGCCCTCAGCCGGAGCTACGCCGATCGGGCAAGAAACGCCCGTCCCCCCAATCCCGCAGTACCCGGTTTTGTTGCGGTCGAGATACTGCTGGTGGTACGGCTCCGCCGGGTAGAAGGGGGCGGCGGGGGCGATCTCGGTGGTGATCGGGCCGTAGCCCGCCTTGGACAGGGTGGACTGGTAGGCGTCGCGGGAGGCGGTCGCGGCGGACTGCTGGGCGGGGGAGTGGGTGTAGATCGCGGAGCGGTACTGGGTGCCGATGTCGTTGCCCTGGCGGAAGCCCTGCGTGGGGTCGTGGGACTCCCAGAAGACCTTCAGCAACTGCTCGTAGGAGACCACGGCCGGGTCGAAGACGACGCGGACGGCCTCCGTGTGGCCGGTCTGGCCGCCGCAGACCTCCTCGTAGCTGGGGTTCGGGGTGTGCCCGCCCTGGTAGCCGACGAGCGTGGTCCACACACCGGGCGTCTGCCAGAACCGGCGCTCCGCGCCCCAGAAGCAGCCCAGGCCGAAGTCCGCCACCTCGAGGCCCTGCGGGTACGGTCCGGCCAGCGGGTTGCCCAGTACGGTGTGCCGCTCGGGCAGCGGGAACTGCGGCTCGGCGTGGCCGGGCAGGGCCTCCTCGGCGGTCGGCAGCTTGGTCTTGAAGCGGTTCAGGAACATCGGCTGGTCTCCTCACTGCGTGCGCTCTCCACCAGAACGTAACGCCGGGCCTGGGGATTCCGGCGAGCGCACCGGGTCCGGCGCATTACGCTCGGGCACATGAGCGACCAGCACACCGAGCGGCAGCACAGTTTCGAGACCCTCGCCATCCACGCGGGCCAGCCCGCCGACGCGCAGACCGGCGCCGTCGTCACCCCCATCTACCAGGTGTCCACCTACAAGCAGGACGGCGTGGGCGGCCTGCGCTGCGGCTACGAGTACAGCCGTTCCGCCAACCCCACCAGGACCGCGCTGGAGGAGAACCTCGCCGCCCTGGAAGGCGGTCGGCGCGGCCTCGCCTTCGCCTCCGGGCTGGCGGCCGAGGACTGCCTGCTGCGCACCGTCCTGGTGCCCGGTGACCACGTGGTGATCCCCAACGACGCCTACGGCGGTACGTTCCGCCTGTTCAGCAAGGTCGTCGAGCGCTGGGGCGTGCAGTGGTCGGTGGCCAACACCTCCGACCCGGCCGAGGTGCGCGCCCAACTGCGGCCCAACACCAAGGTGGTCTGGGTGGAGACGCCCAGCAACCCGCTGCTCGGCATCACGGACATCGCGGCGGTCGCCGACATCGCCCGCGGCGCGGGCGCGCTGCTGGTGGTCGACAACACCTTCGCCAGCCCCTACCTCCAGCAGCCGCTGGCGCTCGGCGCGGACGTGGTGGTGCACTCCACCACCAAGTACATGGGCGGGCACTCCGACGTGGTCGGCGGCGCCCTGGTCACCACGGACGCCGAACTCGGCGAGCGGCTGGCGTACCACCAGAACGCGATGGGCGCGGTGGCCGGGCCGTTCGACGCCTGGCTGGTGATGCGCGGCATCAAGACGCTGGCGGTACGGATGGACCGGCACAGCGCCAACGCCGCGCGCATCGCGGAGATGCTGGTCAACCACCCCAAGGTGACCCAGGTGTTCTACCCCGGGCTGCCCGAGCACACCGGCCACGAGGTGGCCGCCAAGCAGATGCGGGCGTTCGGCGGCATGATCTCGTTCCGGGTCACCGGCGGCGAGGAGGCGGCCGTCGAGGTGTGCAACCGCGCGAAGCTGTTCACCCTCGGAGAGTCGCTGGGCGGCGTGGAGTCGCTGATCGAGCACCCGGGTCGGATGACCCACGCCTCGGCCGCGGGCTCCGCCCTGGAGGTCCCCTCCGACCTGGTCCGGCTGTCGGTCGGCATCGAGTCCGTGGACGACCTGCTGACGGACCTCACCGAGGCCCTCGGGTAACCACGGGCGCGATCCCCCAACTCCCCAGGGGCGGCGGGGCACTTGGCGGCGTGGGCCACCGTGCCGCCACCCACACGCCCAGTGCCACCGCCGCCGCGAGCAGTACCGCGCACAGCGCGAGCCGCAGCAGTCGGCGCCGGTGCAGCACGCGGCGGCCCCGGGCCGCCGCGCGGTCCGCCAGATCGGCCGGGACCGGCGGACGCGGTGCCGCGAGCATCCGCCGGACCTCGGCCTCCTTGCGGTCCGGCAGCGGTCCGCTGACCGCCCCGCTCACGCCAGGCTCCGCACTTGGGTGTTGGCGGTGCCCGTCCCGCATGGGGTGCGCGTTTGGGCGCTGGCTGGGCCTGTGATGCCTGGGTCGCGTGTTTGGGTGCGGGTTGTGCCTGCGGTGTCTGGGTGGCGTGCCTCGGCGTTGGCCGTACCCGCCGTACCCGCCGCACACCGGCCCTGGGATCGGTCGCTGACCGCCTCGGCCGGGCCCCGGTCCCGGCGCTGCGGCGAGCGGCCCCTCACGTCCGGCTCCGCATCGCCGCCACCGCCCGCAGGCACAGCGTGCGCAGCCGCTCCGGGGGCAGCCCGAGCTGGGCCGCGGCCTGCTCCTCGGGCACGCCCTCGTAGAGCCGTAGCACCAGCACCAGCCGCTCCCGGGGCGGCAGCCGGTCCAGCAGGCCGCCGCGCGGGCGCCGGTAGCGCCAGGCGCGGTGCGCGAACCGGGCGGCCAGCTCCTGCCGGGTGTGGGCGTACGGGTCGTCGCCGCGCATCCGGAACCAGTCCGCGTAGGTCCGGGCCAGCGCCGCCACCAACAGCCGCTCGCCCTCGGCGGGGTCACCGGTCAGCAGGGTGGCGGCGTGCAGCAGCCGCCCCGCCGCGCCCGCAGTGAACGTCTCGAACTCCCGGGCCCTGCGGCGCTCTTGGGCCTCGTGGCGCGCTCCCACCATGCTTCCCCCGGCCCGGGTGCCTGCACGCTTCGCGTGCTATGGGACGGCACGTGATGCGGGGCGGTCAAGAGCCGCGCGGGGCTGTTACGACTCCCCGCCGCCGGAGGCCGTGTGGTAGTCGGACAGCGCGGTGTTGAAGCGGGCGAGCAGCTCGGTGAACTGCTCCCGCTCGTCCTGTGTCCACTCCGCGGTGACGACCTCCATCAGCGCGCACCGCGAGGCCCGCACCTCCTCCAGGCGGCCACGGCCGCGCGGGGAGAGTGCCAGCACGACGGCGCGGCCGTCCTCGGGGTGGGAGGTGCGTTTGACCAGTCCGGACTCGACCAGCGGCGCCACCTGGCGGGTCACCGTGGAGGAGTCGATTCCCATGCCCTCGGCGAGCGCCTTGACGCCCATGGGGCCTTCCCGGTCCAGCCGGTTCAGCAGCAGATAGGCCGCACGGTCCATCGAGTTGCGCGCCTTGCCCACACCACCGAGGCGGGTCTGCTCGGCGCGCCGCGCGAAGAGGGCGACCTGGTGCTGAAGGCGCTCGAAAAGCGCGGCAGATGTCATGTCAACGGAGGTCGGCATGTCGGAAGGGTACGCGGACGGGGGGTTCCCCGTACCCCTGCCGCCCAAACATATGGTCCGACAGCCGGACAGCCGCTCATTCCTACCGCATTCGTCCGTGATCCCTACTGCATCCGTACTGCGTTCGAGCCCCTGGGTGCCATGCTTGGCCGCATGGTCGACAAGTCTGCTTCCGTCACTCTCGACGACGTGCGCAACGCCCAGAAGACGCTGTCAGGCGTGGCCCGGGTGACCGCCTTGGAGGGCAGCCGCCATCTGTCCGCCCTCGTGGGCGCACCGGTGCACTTCAAGTGCGAGAACCTGCAACGCACGGGTTCGTTCAAGCTGCGCGGCGCCTATGTGCGGATCGCGGGCCTGTCAGAGGAGGAGCGCGCGGCCGGTGTGGTGGCGGCCAGCGCGGGCAACCACGCGCAGGGGGTGGCGCTGGCCGCCGCGCTGCTCGGGGTGCGGGCCACCGTCTTCATGCCGGTCGGCGCCCCGCTGCCGAAGGTGGCGGCCACCCGTGACTACGGTGCCGAGGTCCGGCTGCACGGACAGGTGGTGGACGAGACGCTGCGCGCCGCGCAGGAGTACGCGAGCGGCACCGGTGCGGTCTTCATCCATCCCTTCGACCACCCCGACGTGGTGGCCGGGCAGGGCACGGTGGGCCTGGAGATCCTGGAGCAGTGCCCGGAGGTGCGCACCGTCGTGGTGGGCGTCGGCGGTGGCGGTCTGGCGGCCGGGATCGCGGTGGCGGTCAAGGCGCTGCGGCCGGATGTGAGGGTGGTGGGGGTGCAGGCGGCGGGCGCGGCGGCGTATCCGCCGTCGCTGGCGGCGGGGCGGCCGGTGGCCGTCGAGGCACCGGCGACCATGGCCGACGGCATCCGGGTCGGGCGGCCGGGGGACGTGCCGTTCCGGATAGTGCGTGAGCTGGTGGACGAGGTGCGCACGGTCTCGGAGGACGCGCTGTCGCGGGCGCTGCTGCTCTGCCTGGAGCGGGCGAAGCTGGTGGTGGAGCCCGCGGGGGCGAGCCCGGTGGCGGCGCTGCTGAGCGAGCCGGCCGCCTTCGAGGGGCCGGTGGTGGCGGTGCTGTCGGGCGGGAACGTGGACCCGTTGCTGATGCAGCGGATCCTGACCCACGGCATGGCGGCGGCCGGGCGGTATCTGTCGCTGCGGCTGCGCCTCACCGACAGCCCGGGGGCGTTGGCGCTGCTCCTGGGGGTGTTGTCAGAGGTGGACGCTAACGTCCTGGATGTGAGCCATGTACGGACCGATCCGCGCCTGGGGCTCACGGAGGCGGAGGTGGAGCTGCATCTGGAGACGAAGGGGCCGGAGCACTGTGCGCGGGTGGCCCAGGCGCTGAGCGAGGCGGGGTACACCGTCATCGGCTGAGCGAGGGTGGGAGCCCGGACGCGTACCGACAACAGAAACGGGTTGACGCGATATATCGCGAGCTGGAATACTCGCGATGCATCGCAATGCAGCCGTGCGGGTCGTGGTACCCGGAATTCCGGGCGATAGTGGCACATGTCGCCCCGGCGGCTGACGGCGCCGCAGCGTGTGGTGCGGCGCCTTTCGATCACGTACAGCGCCGAATACGTAGCCGATCCCCAGGGGGTAACTCCTATGCCAGGTGCCATTTATGCCGAAGGTCTGGTGAAGACCTTCGGTGAGGTACGGGCGCTGGACGGCGTCGATCTCGACGTCCCGGAAGGCACCGTGCTCGGTCTGCTCGGCCCCAACGGGGCCGGGAAGACCACCGCGGTAAGGGTTCTGACCACGCTGCTGCGGCCGGACAGCGGCCGCGCCCGGGTGGCGGGCATCGACGTCCTCAAGCACCCCAACGAAGTACGCCGGTCCATCGGCCTGTCCGGTCAGTTCGCCGCCGT
This sequence comes from Streptantibioticus rubrisoli, assembly GCF_024436055.1. GTDB lineage: Bacteria > Actinomycetota > Actinomycetes > Streptomycetales > Streptomycetaceae > Streptantibioticus_A > Streptantibioticus_A rubrisoli. The sequence goes on from NZ_JANFNH010000015.1 coordinate 20,971, forward strand.
CGACGAGTACCTCACCGGCCGGGAGAACCTCCAAATGGTCGGCCAGCTCTACCAGATGGGTGCCAAGGCCGCCAAAGCCCGCGCCGGTGAACTGCTGGACCGGTTCAACCTCTCCGACGCCGCCGACCGGCCCGCCAAGACGTACTCCGGCGGTATGCGCCGCCGTCTCGACCTGGCCGCCGCACTCGTCGTGCGGCCGCCGGTGATGTTCATGGACGAGCCGACCACCGGCCTCGACCCGCGCAACCGCCAGCAACTGTGGGACGTGATCAAGGAGTTGGTCTCCGGCGGCACCACGCTGCTGCTCACCACGCAGTACCTGGAGGAGGCCGACAACCTCGCGCACGACATCGCGGTGATCGACCACGGCCGGGTCATCGAACGCGGCACCTCCGACCAACTCAAGGCCCGCACCGGCGGCGAACGCGTCGAAGTCGTCGTCCAGACACCTGAGATGATCGAACCGGCGGCGGCGATCCTGCACAGGTTCAGCGCCAAGGGGCTCAACAAGGCCGAGGCCACGGTCGATCGGCACACCCGGCGGGTCACCGTCCCGGTCACCGGTGGCGCCAAGCTCCTCGCGGAGGTCATCCGCGAACTCGACACGCACGGCATAGAGATCGACGACATAGGACTGCGCCGCCCCACCCTTGACGACGTCTTCCTCGCCCTCACCGGCCACGCCGCCGAGGACGCTCCCGCCACGGACGCCGAAAGCCCCGCCGCGCAGCGAGCCGAGGAGGCCGCCAAGTGACCGCCAGCACCGAGAGCTTCACCCACAGCCGTGCGCCGCGCCCCTCCGGCGGCCCGGCCCAGGCCGTACGCGACTCCCTGGTGGTCGCCAAACGGAACCTGATCCGCATGGTGCGAATACCTGAAGTGGTCATCTTCGGGCTCATCCAGCCGATCATGTTCGTGGTGCTGTTCAGCTATGTGTTCGGCGGTGCGATCCCGGTGCCCGGACATCCGGGCAACGATCCGTCGGTCTACCGCGAATACCTGATGGCGGGCATCTTCGCGCAGACTGTGACGTTCGCCACGGCGGGCGCCGGTGCGGGCATCGCCGACGACATGCACAAGGGCCTGATCGACAGGTTCCGTTCGCTGCCGATGTCCCGGGGCGCGGTGCTCACCGGACGCACCCTGGCGGATCTTGTGCAGACGGCGCTGACCATGCTGGTGCTGATCGTGGTGGCGGTGATCGTCGGCTGGCGGATCCACGACGGCTTCCCCAGGGCGCTGGCCGGGATCGGGCTGCTGCTCCTGCTGGGGTACGCGTTCTCCTGGATCGGCGCGCTGATCGGGCTGTCCGTACGGACGCCGGAGGCGGCCACCTCCGGGGGGTTGATCTGGCTGTTCCCGTTGACGTTCATTTCGAACGCGTTCGTGCCGACCAGCAATATGCCCGCGTTCCTCCGGCACGTCGCCGACTGGAACCCGTTCAGTGCCACCGTGCAGGCGGCTCGCCAACTGTTCGGCAACCCGCAGGGGGCGGCGTCGAACGCCTGGCCGATGCAGCATCCCGCGCTGGCCTCGCTGCTGTGGTCGCTGCTGATCATCGCGGTCTTCCGCACGCTCGCGGTACGCAAGTACCGCTCCGCGACGGCCTGATGCCGGACGGGTAAGCGGAAGCCCCGGACCGCACGGGGGGTCCGGGGCTTCGGCGGGGCCGGGGGCGGCTCAGGCCGCGCCGTACGGCTTGGCGTCGAGGATCTTCACCGACGCCTTCTTGCCGTTCGGCAGCTCGTACTCGGCCTCGTCACCGGCCTTCTTGCCGTTGACCGCCGCGCCCAGCGGGGACTGCGGCGAGTAGGTCTCGACGTCCGAGGAGATGCCCTCGCGGGACCCCAGCAGGAAGGTCACGGTGTCATCGGGGTCGCCGTCGAAGGCGATCGTGACCACCATGCCGGGCGCGACCACGCCGTTGTCTGCGGGCGCCTCGCCGACCTTCGCGTGCTGGAGCAGCTGGGTCAGCTGGCGGATCCGCAGCTCCAGCTTCCCCTGGTCCTCGCGCGCCGCGTGGTAACCGGCGTTCTCCTTGAGGTCGCCCTCCTGGCGGGCTTCCTCGATCTTTGCCACGATCTCGGCGCGGGCGGGACCCGACAGGTGCTCCAGCTCGGCCTTGAGCTGGTCGTACGCCTCCTGGGTGAGCCAGGTGACGTTGTCGCTGGTCTGGGTCACAGGTGCTCCTCGTCGGTACTCGGCTTGCTGCTTACTTGTGCTGCTTGTCTTCAGTCCTACTGCCTGGCTCCGGCTCGTTCCAGCTGGTTCCAGATGCACTTAACGCCCTTCCGACAGCCTGCGGCCGTGCGGACGGGCGAAACCACGAGCGTAACAATTACCGCCGACGACCGGGAGAAGGAAGCCGTTAAATTCCGCCCCGCGCCGGTCCGGCACCGAGGGCGTCAGTGCTGGTCAGCGGCCTTGCAGCGGAGAAGTTCGGCGGTGGTTCCGCGCGCCGTGGTGCGGATCGTCACGGTGGTGTCCACCGTGGTGGCCGGACCTGCGACGGTCACGTCCTTGCGGCCCACCTCGGACTGGTCCGCACCCTGCGAGCGCAGGGTGCACACGGCGGTCTGGCCACTGTCCTTGTGGACCTCCAGATGGGCCCGCACCGCGCTGTCGGAGAGCACCTCGAAGGTGACCACCTGGCCGCTGACCGTGTTGGTGGCCAGGTACCACCAGCCACCGATGCCCACGCCCAGCAGCAGCGCCCCGCCCAGCACGCCACCCAGCAGCTTCAACCGCCGGTCGGTGGACGCGCTGTCCGCGCGCCCGTAGCGCCCCTCGGGCAACCGGTCGCGCACCGCGCTCATGATCGATCCTCCAGCGAAGGGGCCACGGAATTATTCACGCCCCCGCGTCGGTCACTATAGAGGGCGTCGCTAGACCTACTGACCCCGCTCCCGTAGCCATTCCTTCAGCGTGAGGACCTTTGCCTTGACCGATCAGCTGCGACTGATGGCCGTGCACGCGCATCCCGACGACGAGTCCAGCAAGGGCGCGGCGACGATGGCCAAGTACGTGTCCGATGGCGTGGACGTGCTGGTGGCCACCTGTACCGGTGGTGAGCGCGGCTCCGTGCTGAACCCCAAGCTCCAGGGGGACCCTTACATCGAGGAGCACATCCACGAGGTGCGGGCCAAGGAGATGGACGAGGCCCGGCAGATCCTGGGCGTCAAGCAGGCCTGGCTCGGCTTCGTCGACTCCGGGCTGCCCGAGGGCGACCCGCTGCCGCCGCTGCCGGAGGGCTGCTTCGCACTGCAGGACGTCGAGGAGGCCGCGGGCGCGCTGGTCAAGCTGATCCGGGAGTTCCGGCCGCATGTGATCACCACGTACGACGAGAATGGCGGGTACCCGCACCCCGACCACATCATGACCCACAAGATCTCCATGGTGGCCTTCGACGCCGCCGGGGACCCGGAGCGTTACCCGGGTACGGGCGAGCCGTGGACGCCGCTGAAGCTCTACTACAACCAGGGCTTCAACCGGGCACGCACCGTCGCGCTGCACGAGGGGCTGCTGGCCCGGGGCCTTGAGTCGCCGTACGGGGAGTGGCTGGAGCGCTGGGAGAAGATGGACCGCCCGGACCGGGAGATCACCACGTTCGTGCCGTGCGCCGACTTCTTCGAGATCCGCGACAAGGCGCTGCTCGCGCACGCCACGCAGATCGACCCCGACGGGTTCTGGTTCCACGTGCCGATGGACGTGCAGAAGGAGATCTGGCCGACCGAGGACTACGAGCTGGCCAAGTCCCGGGTGGACACCACATTGCCGGAATCGGACCTCTTCGCGGGTGTCCGTGAGGCGGGGTAGACAATGGTTCTCGTGAACGCTTCCTTGGCTCCGGCGGCCGCGCATCTGGTGCAGCTCGCCGACTTCGACCAGAACAAGGTGACGCCGGGCCTGATCGGGTTCGTCGTCTTCGCGGCGATCGGCGCGGCCGTGTGGCTGCTCATGAAGAGCATGAACAAGCAGTTCGGGAAGATCGACTTCGAGGAGGCGCCCTCCTCGAAGTCGATCAAGAAGGAGGGTTAGGTCTGGGGGACTTCGTCCCCCAGACCCCCGACCGACAACCTGTCGCGTGACGCGCGTGTCGGGGTCATGCCCAGACGCCACACCTCCCAGGGCTCGCCCGGCTGGAGGCCGCGTTGGAGGATCAGCGACCAGGACTGGGCGTACTCCTCCAGTGACGGGTCGCGGCCCTCGTGCCCGCTGGCCAGCAGCGCCGCCAGGTCCTCCTGGGCGGTCTTCGCGCCCGGCCCGGACAGCAGCGGCAGCACGGTGCAGCGCAGGAAGCGGGCCCAGTCCTCGCCCCGGCGGTCGCCGACGCTGACGAACAGCCGCCCGGCCTCCTCGGTCAGCTCCAGCGCCTCCTGGAACCGGCCGTTGCCCGCGTCGATCACCGCCAGCTCCAGGCAGGACCAGGCCTCTCCGTGCGGGACGCCCACCTTGCGGAAGTCCTGCCGGGCGTCCTGCAGCAACTGCCGGGCGAAGCCGCTGTTGCGCAGGTTGCCGACCTGCCGGGCGCGCTGGTCCCGGGTGAGCCGCCCCGAGTGGTGGCGGGCGCAGGCCAGCCCGTACAGATCGCGCATCCGGTTGAACATGGTGCGGGCCCGCTCCAGCGAGCGCAGCGCCTCGTCCGCGTCGCCCGCCTCCTCCTGCGCCTGGCCCAGGTAGTACAGCGTCCACGCCTCGCAGCGCGCGTCCTCGTTCTCCCGGTGCCTGCCCAGCGCCTCGTGCAGCGCCTGTACGGCCTCCGCCGCCGCGCCCCGCACCAGCAGGGCGCGGGCCAGCTGGGTCAGCGTCCAGGCGGTGCCGCGCTGGTCGTGGGTGACCTCGTACTCGCGCTGCGCCTCGTGCAGCGCCTGCTGCGCGCGCTCCACGTCGCCGAGTTGCAGATAGACCTGCCCGAGCTGCATGTGCGCCCACGCCTGGCCGTGCGTGCTCTCGCTCTCCTGGTGCAACTCCAGCGCGGTCAACAGGAGTTCACGCGCCTGTTCCACCTGCCCCATGTCGCGCAGCACCGCCGCCAGGGCGTGCTGGGTCCAGGCGCGGTCGCCGCGCAGCGCGTCGGTGTTCTGCAGCTCCAGCGCCTCGCCCAGCTTGGCCGCCGCCTCCCGCAGGTTGCCCTGGTGGTGCAGGGTGATGCCCAGGCTGCACAGCGCGCGGGCGGCGCCCGCAGGATGCTGCGCCTCGAAGTACAGGTTGACCACCGACGTCAGCGTGGAGCGCGCCCGGTCCAGCTCGCCGAGCTGCCGCGCCGCGATACCGGTGCGCCACTGCACCGACCGCACCAGCAGCCCCTGGTCGACCTCCTGCGTCAACTCGCTGATCTCGCCCAGCCGGTAGAGGTCGCCGCGCAGCAGGCAGTAGTCGCACAGCGCGCCCAGCAGATGCAGCACCGCCGCCTGGTCCACGCCCTCCGCGCGGCGCACCGTCGCCGTGATGAAGCCCGACTCGTCGTCCAGCCAGCGCAGCGCCTGGTCCAGTGAACGGAAGCCGTGCGAGCCGACCGCGCCCTTGACGAACGAGTCGGCCCGGGTGGAGGTCTTTCCGTCGACCAGCCGGATCACCGAGTCGGCCAGCTCCGAGTAGGTGCGGATCAGCCGTTCCTGCGCGGCGGTCTGCTCGTCCGGCTGCTCCTCGTCCAGCAGCCTGGCCTGCGCGAAGCCGCGCACCACATCGTGCAGCCGGTAGCGGCCGCCCCGGACGTGTTCGATCAGTCCGGCGTGTGCCAACTCCTCCAGCCTGCGCCCGGCTTCCTTCTCGTCGGTGTCCAGCAGCGCGGCGGCCGCCGCCGCGCCCAGGCTGGCCCGACCGGCCAGCGCCAGGCGGCGCAGCAGACGGCGGGAGACCTCGGACAGGTCGCGGTAGCGCAGTGCCAGCGCCCGCTCCAGCGGATCCACCGGCCCGTACACATCGAGGTCGTCGGCGAGCCCGCGCAGTGTACGCGCGCCCAGCGAGGACCCGGCGATGGTCAGCGCCAGCGGCAGCCCGCCGCACAACCGCCGCACCCGCTCGGCCGACTGCGGGTCCTCCGCGACCGCGTCGCCCGCCAACTCCCGTAGCAGCTCCCGGGCTTCCGGCTCGTCCAGCGCCTCGACCGGCAGGTCGTGCACCCACGCGGTGGTGGAGTCCAGCTCCAGCGGGGCGGCCGTGGTCACCAGGATCAGGCTCTCGGAGCGCTCCGGGATCAGGGCGCGCACCTGCTCGGCGTCGCAGGCGTCATCGAGGATGATCACCGCGGGCGTGTCGGTGAGGTGCTTTTGGTACTGCTCGCCCAACCGCCGCAAGTGCTGTTCCTGGTTGGGCCGTTCGCGGAACAGCAGTTGCTCGCGGGGCGCGCCGAGCCGGTTGAGGATGTGCAGCAGCGCCTCCCGCGTGGTCAGCGGCGGCTGGTCGACGGCTCCGCCGCGCAGCGGAACCAGGCAGGCGCCCCGGAACTGGTCCTTCAACTGCTCGGCGGCGCGCACCGCGAGCGCGCTGCGGCCGGAGCCGGTCGGGCCGCAGAGCATCACCACGGTCGGCTTGGTCTCGATGGCGGCGCGGGCCTGCTGCACCCACTGGCTGATCCGTGCCAGATGGCCGCGCCGCCCGGTGAACGGCCCGTCGCCCTGCGGCAGCAGCTCGAACGACTGGGCCAGCAGGGCGCGTTGCCGGGCGGCGGCGCTGCGGTCGCTCCGCTTGGCCTGGGCGGGAACGGAGGACTTCGCCGTCTTCTTCAGTATCGGCGTGGCGGGCGGGGCCACCCGCTGCTGCTCCAGGAACGGCCGCACCCCTCGTCGCTCCAGCGCCACCAGCCACTGCTGCCGCAACTGCTCCAGGTCGCCGGGCTGTTCGCCCCCGCGCCTCTGGACGACCGACCGGGCACCGCTGACCGCCGCGGCCGCCACGGCCACCGCCACCCCGGTCAGCAGCGAGCCGCCCGCCGACAGCCCCTGCCCGAGGTCCACCGCGAACGCGGTCACCCCGCACACCCCGGCCAGCAGCACGGGCGCCCCCGCCGTGCCGGGGCGCGGTGCCACAGCCCCGGCCTCGGCGGCGCGCCGGTACGCGGCGTACTCCTCGGCGGCGTTCGCCGCGATGTCGTCGAGCGCGGCGCGCCCCCGCTCCAGCAGCGCGTTCGCGTCCACCTGGCGCTTGGAGCGGGTGGCGCGCTGGGTCTCCTCGGTGACGGCGCGCTGGAGCAGCCGCTCCGCCTCGGCCCGGTCCGGTGCGGCGAGCGCGGGCGGCCCCCCGGCGGTCGGATTGGGTTGGTTCACCGTTCTTCCCCCTTGGTCAGCGGCCCACTTGTGTCCTGCAGTGTCCCGCCTGACGCGGGTGAACGCGACAGTCCACGAGGGTGTGTTCCGGCTCCGCGAGATCGTTGGGGTCAGGTACCGGCCAGTTCCATAAGGTAGTCGCCGTAGCCGGAGGCGGAGTTGGCGATGAACTCCTTGCCGAGCGTGGCGAGTTGCTGCTCGTCGATGAACCCCATGCGGAAGGCGACCTCCTCTATGCACGCCAGTCGTATGCCCTGGCGCTTGGCGAGGACCTGTACGAACATCGCGGCGTCCATGAGGCTTTCGTGAGTGCCGGTGTCGAACCAGGCGCAGCCTCGGCCGAGGTCGACCAGTCGGGCCTTGCCCCGCTCGACGAAGATCCGGTTCAGGTCGGTGATCTCCAACTCCCCGCGGGCCGAGGGCTTCAGCCGGGTCGCGAGGTCGGCGGCCTCGTTGTCGTAGAAGTACATTCCGGTGACCGCCAGGTTGGAGCGCGGAGCCGTGGGCTTCTCCTCCAGTGAGGTGACCCGGCCCGCGTCGTCGACGGTGGCCACGCCGTACCGTCGGGGGTCCGCCAGGCGGTATCCGAACAGGGTGCAGCCGTCGAGCCGGGTGCGCTCCCGGCGCAGCGTCTCAGTGAGCGCGTTCCCGTAGAAGATGTTGTCGCCCAGGATGAGGGCGAACCGCTCGTCGCCGATGAAGTCGCGCCCGATCCGCAGCGCGTCGGCGAGGCCGCGCGGCCGGTCCTGGACGGCGTAGCTCAGCTCAAGCCCCAACCGGCTGCCGTCACCGAGGAGTTGACGGTAACTCTCGATGTGCTCCGGGTTGCTGATGATGAGGATCTCCCGGATCTGCGCCAGCATCAGCACGGACAGCGGGTAGTACACCATCGGCTTGTCGTAGACGGGAAGCAGTTGCTTCGACGATACGGCGGTGATCGGGTGCAGCCGGGTGCCCGATCCTCCCGCCAGGAGTATTCCGCGCATGAACTGTCTCCGTTTCGGTTGCCCGCTGTGCGGGAGGCCGGGCCGCGGGGCCGCCTCAGGCCGGTTGTGCCGCGGCGGTGGCGTCGCACAGCGGCTGCCACCACTGCGGGTTGTCGCGGTACCAGGTGATCGTTTGGGCGAGTCCGGTCTGGAACGGAACCTTCGGCGCGTATCCCAGGGCCCGCAGCTTGCCGTCGTCCATCGAGTAGCGGCGGTCGTGCCCGGCCCGGTCGGGCACGTGCCGGATGCGCTCCTCGTCGGCGCCGCAGGCCTCCAGGATGAGCTGGGTGAGCCGCAGGTTGGTCAGCTCCTCACCGCCCGCGATGTTGTAGACCTCGCCCGGTTTCCCCTTTTCCAGCACGAGTTGGATGCCGCGGCAGTGGTCGTCCACGTGCAGCCAGTCGCGAACGCACAGTCCGTCCCCGTACAGCGGGACCGACCGGCCACGCAGCAGGTTCGTCACGAACAGCGGGATGACCTTCTCCGGGAACTGGTACGGCCCGTAGTTGTTGCTGCACCGGGTGATGCTCACGTCGAGGCCGTAGGTGCGGGCGTAGGAGCGCGCCAGGAGGTCGGCGCTCGCCTTCGTCGCGGCGTAGGGCGAGTTGGGCAGCAGCGGGCTGTGCTCGGTCCATGAGCCGGTGTCTATCGAGCCGTACACCTCGTCGGTCGATACATGGACCACCCGCCCGACTCCGGTCCGCCGTGCGGCCTCGAGTACGGTGTGGGTGCCGGTGACGTTGGTCCGTACGAAGTCGTCGGCGCCGGAGATCGAGCGGTCGACATGGGTCTCGGCGGCGAAGTTGACCACGGCGTCGTGGCCCGGCAGCAGTTCGGTGAGGAGCGGGCCGTCGCAAACATCACCTTGAACGAAGGTGAAGCCAGGGTGAGTTCGGACGGGGTCGAGGTTCGCCGGGTTCCCCGCGTAGGTGAGCTTGTCCAAGGCGGTCACCTGGACCTCGCCCGCGGCGGCGTAAGCGCCGGTCAGGAGCTTGCGAACGTAGTTGGAACCGATGAATCCGGCCGCACCGGTGACGAGTAGACGCACAGGGGCTCCTAAGACCTGGGTGAGCGGTTGCTTCCTGGGCGAGCGCTCCTGGCTCGCCGCCGCAGGGGGCTATCCGCCTGTGTGGTGGTAGATGCCTTGGTTGGAGGGTTGGCTACGGAATCGTGAGGCTTGTGCTGTCGCCCCGGCGCGCGCCCGGTCGGCGGATCCGATGGGCTCCGAGGGACTCCGAGGGGCTCTGATGGAAGGGGTCCGCTGGGCCGGGTGCCTGTCCGGTCACTCTGTGTGAGCAGGGAGTGGCGGCGGCCAGGGCGCCGTTTTCCGTGGTGACGGTCGCATCTCCCGGGATGCGGCGATCCGGCCCGGCGCGCGTTTCGCCAGGCCCCGAGAGCCGCTACCCCCTTTCGGCACCCTCGGGCTTCCGCTGTCGCGCGGCAACTGTCTGTGTTGGCCAATCATCATTTGGCCCGCATTCGGTTGCGTACCACACACATTAACGCTGGCGCGGCTCTCAGTGTAGGTGGGGCAGCCCCCGGGCGCGCCGGTGGACGTGGCCCTGGCGGCCCGTATGTATGTTGCGTGTGTCACTAGTCGGCCAACCGGTATTTTTTTAATCGGCCGTTCGGTCTTTTTTGATCGATTGACACCCCTGGAGGCCGCTGTTAGGGTCAAGAAGGTAAAGTTATTGGCTGCTTGGTTCTAAACGGGGGATGGTTTGACTGTGCAGACCTACGACCTTTATGCCGACCTAATGAAGAGGGTCCTGGCGAACATCATCTACGAGGATCGCCCCACATTTCCGTATGGGATGAATGTCCTCGACAAGAATCAAGCGGACACGATGAAGCCGGGCGCGGAAGGCGCGGAGGAAAAGCGCGGAACGTTTGAGGTGGACCACCGTGCGGGCGGTCTGGACGTGCCGACGGTCGCCCACACCATGATCGGAATGCGGCGCCTGAACAACATCCAGGAGTGCGTGGAGCAGGTGCTCCGCGACGGCGTTCCCGGCGACTTCATCGAGACGGGGGTCTGGCGCGGTGGCGCCTGCATCCTGATGCGCGCGCTGCTCAAGGCGCATGGTGTGACCGACCGGAACGTATGGCTCGCCGACTCGTTCGCCGGTGTTCCGGTGACCTCCGAGGGCAGCCACCCGCTCGACCAGGACATGGAATTCCACAACCTGAACTGGGTGTTGGCCTGCTCCGAGGAGCAGGTGCGGGAGAACTTCTCCCGTTATGGCCTGCTCGACGACCAGGTCAAGTTCCTGCCCGGCATGTTCGCCGACACGCTGCCGAGCGCGCCGATCGACCGGCTCGCGATCCTGCGGATCGACGGCGATCTGTACGAGTCGACCATGGACGCCCTGGTCAACCTGTACCCCAAGCTCTCCGTCGGCGGATTCGCGATCTTCGACGACTACGCGATCCCGGCCTGCAGGCAGGCCGTGCAGGACTACCGGCGTGAGCACGGCATCGACGAGCCGATCGAGACCGTGGACGTCACGGGCGTCTACTGGCGCCGCAAGCACTGATCGCGGTCCTGACCGGCCCGGCTGGGCCTGGTTCGGCCTGGTCTGATCCGCTCGCCTTGCGTTTACGGACCGTGCTGATCGTGTACAGCCTTCGCAGGTGCACGGCGGAAAGCGTCGCCGTGCATCGTGGCCACTGTACGCGGACTCCCGGTATCTTTTTCGGACCTCGTTTCCCCGTTTCCTCGTTTCCTCGATTTCTGCCCGTAGCGCGCGAAATGCGTGCCGATGGTGGCGACCGCTGCACTCGATGGCGAGTCGGCGTTCCAGCCGCATTGCGGATCGTCTGATTCCACGGGACTTCGCCTGTTTTCCTGGCCGCAGTCCGCGTATTCGAGGGCGCCGCATGATGTATTGCCTGCCATAAATGCCGCGCGTGCGCCCACGCATGCGCCGGGGGAGGTGCGACCGTGAAACGCAATATTGGCGACCTTGCTATATTCGGCGGCTCTGCGGCATTCCTGCAGCCGCTTTATGTGGGACGGCCCAACATCGGTGACCGCGCTCGCTTCTTCGACCGCATGAACTGGGCGCTGGACCACCAGTGGCTGACCAACGGCGGGCCGCTGGCGCGCGAGTTCGAGCAGCGGGTCGCGGAACTGGCCGGGGTCCGTTACTGCGTGTCAACCTGCAACGCCACCGTCGCCCTGCAACTGCTCGCCCGAGCCGCGGAGCTGACCGGCGAGGTCATCATGCCGTCGCTCACGTTCCCCGCGACCGCGCACGCGTTCCGCTGGCTGGGCCTGACACCGGTCTTCTGCGACATCGACCCGAAGACCGGCTGCATGGACCCCGCACTGGTCGAAGCGGCGATCACCCCCCGTACCAGCGCCATCGTCCCGGTCCACCTGTGGGGTCGGCCGTGCGCGGTCGACGAGTTGGCGAAGGTGGCGGCCGACCACGGCGTGAAGCTGTTCTACGACGCCGCGCACGGCCTCGGCTGCACGTCGCAGGGGCGGCCGATCGGCGGGTTCGGCCAGGCCGAGGTGTTCAGCTTCCACGCCACCAAGGTGGTCAACGCCTTCGAGGGCGGCGCGGTGGTGACCGACGACGAGGAACTGGCCAACCGGATCCGCGCGATGCACAACTTCGGTTTCGTTCAGGGCCGGGTGTCCACGGAGGCAGGCACCAACGGGAAGATGACCGAAGCCGCCGCCGCGATGGGCCTGACCTCACTCGACGCCTTCGAGGACACGGTACGCCGCAACGAGGCCAACTTCGGCACCTACCAGTCGGAGCTTGCCGGTCTCGCCGGGCTGAAGGTCGTCGACTTCGACCGCGACGAGCGCAACAACTACCACTACCTGATCGTCGAGATCGACGCCGGGATCACCGGCATCCACCGTGACCTGCTCGGCGACGTGCTCAGGTCCGAAAACGTGGTGTGCCAGCGGTACTTCTCGCCCGGGTGCCACGAGATGGAGCCCTACCGCTCCGAGCAGCCGGTGACCCTCCCACACACCGAACAACTCGCGCGGAAGGTGCTCGCCCTGCCCACCGGCCCCACCGTCTCCCGCGAGGACATCCGACGGGTCTGCGACGTCGTACGGCTCACCGTCACACGCGGGCACGAGGTGACCCGCAGGGCGAACGAACGGGCCGCAGCCGTGGTCGGCGGCGAAGGCGAGGAGGACAAATGACGACCGGCAGTGTGCCAGGGACCACCGCCCGGCCCGATGACATCGCCGTGGTCGGACTGTCCTGCCGACTGCCGGGCGCGGCCGATCCGGACGCGTTCTGGCAGCTGCTCATCGGCGGCCGGAGCGCGGTCACCGAGACCCCGTCCACCAGGTGGGACACGGACACCGCGGCGCAGGCGGATCCGGCCGTCAGGTTCGGCGCGTTCCTGGACCGGGTCGACACGTTCGACGCGTCGTTCTTCGGCATCTCTCCACGTGAAGCCGAAGCCATGGACCCGCAGCAACGGCTCATGCTGGAACTCGGCTGGGAGGCGCTCGAAGACGCGGGCATCGTGCCGCGCGACGTCCGGGGCAGCCAACTCGGCGTCTTCGTCGGCGCGGCATCCGACGACTACGCCAAACTGCTGCACCGCGGCGGTGCCGAGGGCATCACCCAGCACACACTGACCGGCTCGCACCGCAGCGCCATCGCCAACCGGCTCTCCTACTTCCTCGGCGCGCACGGCCCGAGCCTGGTCGTGGACACCGCCCAGTCCTCCGCGCTGGTCGCCGTCCACCTCGCCTGCGAGAGCCTGCGCCGCGGCGAGTCCACTGTGGCGCTTGCCGCCGGGGTCAACCTCAACCTGGCACCTGAAAGCGCCCTGGGCGCCGCCAGGTTCGGCGGCCTGTCACCGGACGGCCGCAGCTTCACCTTCGACGAGCGCGCCAACGGCTATGTGCGCGGGGAGGGCGGCGGCGCGGTACTACTCAAACCGCTCGCCGCGGCCGTCGCCGACGGCGACCACATCTACTGCGTCATCCGCGGCAGCGCCACGAACAATGACGGCGGCACCGAGAGCCTGACCGTGCCCAGCCCCGCCGCCCAGCAGGCGGTGCTGCGCGAAGCGTGCCGCCGGGCCGGAATCGCCCCGACGGACGTGCAGTACGTGGAGCTGCACGGCACCGGTACCCCAGTAGGCGACCCCATCGAAGCGGCGGCGCTGGGCGCGGTGTTCGGCGTGGACCGGCCGACCACGGAACCGCTGCTGGTGGGCTCCGCGAAGACCAACGTCGGCCACCTGGAGGGCGCCGCGGGCATCGTCGGCCTCGTCAAGGCCGTACTGAGCGTTGCCCACCGGGAACTGCCGCCGAGCCTGAACTTCCAGCAGCCGAACCCGCACATCCCGCTGGCGGAGCGGAACCTGCGGGTGCACACCGAGTTGGGCGGCTGGCCGTCGCCGGACAGGCAACTGGTCGCCGGGGTAAGTTCCTTCGGCATGGGCGGCACCAACTGCCACGTGCTGCTCACGGAGTGGGCGCCCGCGCCCGTCGAGGCCGCCGCACACACCCCTTCCGTGCTGCCCTGGGTGCTGTCGGCGCGAAGCGAGCCCGCCCTGCGGGCACAGGCGCAACGGCTGCTCACCCATCTCGACTCGACGCCCGATGCCCAACCGGCCGACGTCGCCTACTCGTTGGCGACCTCCCGTACGGCATTCGAGCACCGCGCGGTACTGCTCGGCGCGGACCGCGAGGAGTTCCGCATTGGGCTCGCCGCACTGGCCGACGGGCGGCCGACGGCCGGGGTGCTGCAGGGCAAGGCAGCCCCCGGCCCGGTCGCGTACCTGTTCAGCGGCCAGGGTTCGCAGCGAGCCGGGATGGGCCGCGAACTCTACGGCGAACTACCGGAGTTCGCCGCCGCATTCGACGAAGTCTGTGCCGCGCTGGACGCGCACCTGGACCGTCCGCTCAAGCAGCTCGTGTTCGACGGTGATGCGGAACTGCTCGACCAGACCGGTTACACCCAACCAGCGCTGTTCGCCGTCGAGGTGGCGCTGTTCCGGCTGTTCGAGCAGTGGGCACCGCGTCCCGACTACGTGGCCGGTCACTCCATCGGCGAGCTGACCGCGGCGCACGTCGCCGGTGTGCTGTCCCTGCCGGACGCCGCCGCCCTGGTGGCCGCGCGCGGCCGGTTGATGCAGGCGTTGCCCACCGGTGGGGCGATGGTGGCCGTACAGGCATCCGAGGACGAGGTCCTGCCCCTGCTGTCCCCCGAGGTGAGCATCGCCGCGGTCAACGGCCCTGCCGCCACGGTGCTCTCCGGCGCCACCGACGCGGTTGTGGAGGCCGCCGCCCAACTCGCCGCGCAAGGGCGGAAGACCAAGCGGCTGCGGGTCAGCCATGCCTTCCACTCGCCGCTGATGGACGCCATGTCGGCGGACTTCCGCCAGGTGGCCGAGGGACTGACCTTCCACCGCCCGGTGCTTCCGGTGATATCCAACGTCACCGGCCGCCCGGCCGCCGACGACGAACTGCGCTCGCCCGACTACTGGGTGCGGCATGTACGGGAGACCGTCCGGTTCCTCGACGGTGTCCGATGGCTGGCGGGCCAGGGCGTGACCACTTTCGTGGAACTCGGCCCCGACGGCACGCTCACCGGAATGGCCAGGGACTGCGCACCCGGTGCCTCCTGCGTGCCCGCGCTTCGGGCCGACCGGACCGAGCCGACCGCGCTGAGCGCCGCGATCGGCGCCCTGCACATCGGCGGCCTGGATCCGAACTGGCAAGCCGTGTTCGCCGGTTCTGGCGCACGCCGGGTCCCGCTGCCCACGTACGCCTTCCAGCGGCGCCGCTACTGGGCGGACGTGACGGCAGCCGACGCCCCGGGGCAGGTGAACCCGCCTGTCGAGCAAGAAACCGCCCCGCCGCGGCAGCGCATCGACCAACTGCCGGAGTCCGAACGTGCCCGCGCGATCCTGGACTTGGTGCGCACCCGGATCGCGGTTGTGCTCGGCCATGACACGGGCGAGGAGATCGAGGTCGATCGGCGGTTCCGGGACCTCGGCTTCACCTCGCTGACCTCCGTCGAGCTACGCGACCAGCTCAGCGCGGCAACCGGTCTCGCCCTCAGCCCGACCCTGCTGTTCGACTTCCCGACCCCGCAGGCCGTCGCGGACCGGCTCCTGGCCGAACTGTTCGGCACCGTAACCGAGACCGACGGCGCCGAGCCAACGGCGGTATCCACGGACGAACCGGTAGCGATCGTGGGAATGGCATGCCGCCTCCCCGGTGGCGTCGCATCCCCCGAGGACCTGTGGCGCCTGGTCGTCACCGACGGCGACGGGATCTCCGAATTCCCCACCGACCGCGGCTGGGACATCGAGGCGCTGTACGACACGGACCCGGACCAGCCTGGCAAGACCTACACGCGGTACGGCGGATTCGTGCATGACGCGGGCGAGTTCGATCCGGCGTTCTTCGGTATCTCGCCGCGTGAGGCGCTGGCGATGGACCCGCAGCAGCGACTGCTGCTCGAAACCTCGTGGGAGGCGCTGGAACGAGCCGGAGTCGCCCCGGCCACACTGCACGGCAGCAGGGCCGGTGTCTTCGTCGGCGCCATGTCCCAGGAGTACGGCCCCCGGCTGCACGAAGGCGCCGACGGACACGACGGCTACCTGCTCACCGGCAACACGGTCAGCGTCGCCTCCGGCCGGATCGCCTACACGCTCGGCCTCGAAGGCCCCGCGGTGACGGTGGACACGGCGTGCTCCTCGTCGTTGGTGGCATTGCACCTCGCCGCACAGTCACTACGGCAGGGCGAGTGCACCTTCGCCCTCGCCGGTGGCGCCGCGGTCATGTCCAGCCCCGGCATGTTCGTCGAGTTCAGCCGCCAGCGCGGACTCGCCGCCGACGGCCGGTGCAAGGCGTTCTCCGCGTCGGCCGACGGCACCGCCTGGGCCGAGGGCGTGGGCATCCTGGCACTGGAGCGGTTGTCCGACGCGCGTCGCAATGGGCATCCGGTGTTGGCGGTGTTGCGTGGTTCGGCGGTGAATCAGGATGGGGCGTCGAACGGTTTGACGGCGCCGAATGGTCCTTCGCAGCAGCGGGTGATCCGCCAGGCGTTGGCGAACGCCGGGCTTGGTGCGTCGGATGTGGATGTGGTGGAGGCGCACGGCACCGGCACCCGGCTCGGTGATCCCATTGAGGCGCAGGCGTTGCTGGCGACGTATGGCCAGGGTCGTGAACGTCCGTTGTGGCTGGGATCGTTGAAGTCGAACATCGGGCACGCGCAGGCCGCCGCTGGTGTGGCCGGGGTGATGAAGATGGTTCTGGCGATGCGGCATGGTGTGCTGCCCAAGACGTTGCATGTGGATGAGCCGACACCTCAGGTGGATTGGTCTGCGGGTGCGGTGTCGTTGCTGACGGAGCAGGTTGAGTGGCCGGAGACGGGGCGGCTGCGGCGGGCTGCGGTGTCGTCGTTCGGGATCAGCGGGACGAATGCGCATGTGATCCTCGAGGAGGCGCCTGTTGTTGAGGCGGCTGGGGTCGTGGTGGGCGACGCGCCTGTGCCGTGGGTGGTGTCGGGTAAGAGTGAGGCTGCGTTGCGTGCGCAGGCCGCTCGGCTGTTGGCCTTTGTGGACTCTGCTTCGGGGTTGAGTCCGGCGGATGTGGGTTTGTCGTTGGCTGTGGGTCGTGCGGTTTTTGAGTATCGGGCTGCGGTGGTTGCGGCTGACGTGGCTGGCTTGCGGGCTGGTTTGGCGGCGTTGGCGGATGCGGGTGCGGCGCCGGGTGTGGTGCAGGGCACCGCGGCGGATGAGCGTGCGGTGTTTGTGTTTCCGGGTCAGGGTTCGCAGTGGGTGGGTATGGCGGTGGGTCTGTTGGGCTCGTCGTCGGTGTTTGCGGAGTCGATGCGGGCGTGTGCGGGGGCGTTGGCGCCGTTTGTTGAGTGGTCGTTGCTGGATGTGTTGGGTGATGCGGCGGCGTTGGAGCGGGTTGATGTTGTTCAGCCTGTGTTGTTTGCGGTGATGGTGTCGCTGGCGGCGTTGTGGCGTTCGTATGGGGTGGAGCCTGCCGCTGTGGTGGGGCATTCGCAGGGTGAGATCGCGGCGGCGTGTGTGTCTGGTGCGTTGTCGTTGGAGGATGCTGCGCGGGTTGTGGCGTTGCGTAGTCGGGCGTTGCTGGCGTTGTCGGGCCGGGGTGGGATGGTGTCGGTCTCGCTGCCGGTCGCTGAGGTTACTGGGCGTGTGGAGCGTTGGGGTGGTCGGGTTTCTGTTGCTGCGGTGAACGGGCCGGGCTCGGTGGTGGTCTCTGGTGATGTCGATGCCCTTGATGAACTTCTTGCCGAAGCGGAGGCGGACGGGGTTCGGGCGCGTCGGATTCCGGTGGATTATGCGTCGCATTCGGCGCATGTGGAGGAGATCCGCGACGAACTCCTGACCGTCCTGGCCGATATCACTCCGCGTACTTCCGAGGTGCCGTTCTACTCCACGGTGAGCGTCGAGCGGATCGACACCCGTGTGCTGGATGCCGACTACTGGTACCGCAACCTGCGCCAGACGGTCCGGTTCGAGGAGACCGTTCGCTTGCTGGCGGAGCAGGGGCACCGGTTGTTCGTGGAGTCCAGCGCACACCCGGTACTGACCGTCGGCATCCAGGAAACATCGGAAGAGCTCGTGGCCCTGGGTTCGTTGCGTCGTGATGAGGGCGGCCTGGACCGCTTCTTGCTGTCGCTGGCCGAGGCCCATGTGCACGGTGCCAGCGTCGACTGGGCGACCGTCTTCCCCGGCGCCCGCCGCGTCGACCTTCCGACATACGCGTTCCAACGCCAGCGCTACTGGCTGGAGTCTCGCGGTTCGCAGGCCGTGGACGTGACATCGGTCGGACTGCGCGAGGCCGGGCATCCGCTGCTGGGCGCGGCGGTGGAGCTGCCCGATTCCGGCGGTGTGGTGTTGACCGGTTTGTTGTCCCTGGCCACCCATCCGTGGCTGGCCGATCACGGTGTGCGGGACTCGGTGCTGTTGCCGGGCACGGCATTCGTGGAGCTTGCCATCCGCGCCGGTGACCAGGTGGGCTGCGACCAGGTGGCGGAGCTGACGCTTGAAGCGCCGTTGGTGCTGCCGGAGCGTGACGGCGTCGCGATACGGGTATCGGTCGGCGCCGACGACGGAACCGGGGCACGCCCGCTGGCCGTACATGCCCGGCGCGAGGACGACTCGCTGGAGCCGCAATGGATCCGGCATGCCACCGGGGTGCTGACCAGCGGCCCGGCCGACTCCTTCGACCTCAGCGTCTGGCCGCCCACGGGTGCGGTCGCGGTGGACTGGGACGGCGGTTACGACCGCTGGACGGAGCTGGGTTACCGCTACGGTCCCGCGTTCCAGGGCCTGAAGTCGTGGTGGCGCCTGGGCGATGACGTGTTCGCCGAAGTGGCGTTGTCACCTGAACTCGCCCCGGACGCCAGCCGGTTCGGCCTGCATCCCGCGCTGTTGGACGCCGCCCTGCACGCCGTGGTGGCGCAGGGGTCGGAGTGCCGTTTGCCGTTCACCTGGAGCGGGGTGTCGCTGCAGGCGACCGGTGCCACAACGGTGCGCGTCATGATCTCTCCCACAGGACCGGACGCGGTGTCGTTGCGGTTGGCCGATGTCACCGGACGCCCGGTGGCATCGGTTGAGTCCTTGGCTCTGCGGCCCATGGCGGCCGACCAGGCGCGAACCGGGCTGCCCGACGCGCTGTTCCGGGTGGAGTGGACCGAGCTGGCGCCGCCGTCACAGCCTGTGGGCCGGACCGGGTCGTGGGCGCTGGCCGGTGCCGATGAGTTCAAGCTCGGCGTGGCGCTTGGCGCCCTCGACACCTTCCGTGACCTCGAATCGCTCCCCGATGGGGCCGCGCCGGATGTGGTGCTGGTTACCTGTGTCGGCGACTTCGGGCAGCCCGTCGCGGAGGCAACACACCGTGCCGTCGCGCGTGCGCTCGAACTGGTCCAGGCGTGGCTGGCCGATGAGCGGTTCGCCGACTCGCGGCTGGTCTTCCTCACCCGTGGCGCGGTGGCCGCTGAGCCCGGGAAGGGTGTGCTCGACCTGGTCAACGCCCCGGTGTGGGGGCTGGTCCGGTCGGCACAGGCGGAGAATCCCGGCCGGTTCGTGCTCGTCGACCTCGATGACCACGATGTGTCCGCCGCTGCCCTGCCCACCGCACTGGCCAGCGGTGAGCCCCAACTGGCCATACGAGAAGGAGCGTTGCACGCACCACGGCTGGCCCGGCCAACCGCGTACGAGACGCTGACGCCACCGCAGGACGCGGCGACATGGCGGCTGGACATCACGGACAAGGGCACGCTGGAGAACCTGGCGCTGGTTGGCCTTCCGGAGGCCGCGAGGCCGCTGGAGACCGGCGAGGTGCGCGTCGACATGCGCGCGGCCGGTGTGAACTTCCGTGATGTGGTGCTGGCCCTGGGCATGGTTCCCGACCAGGAAGTGCTGGGCAGCGAGGGTGCGGGCGTTGTGCTGGAGGTCGGGCCGGGGGTGACCGGTCTCGCTCCTGGCGACCCGGTGATGGGCCTGTTCACCGGTGCGTTCGGCCCGGTCGCGATCACCGATCGGCGGCTGGTGGTCAAGATGCCGTCCGGCTGGTCGTTCACGCAGGCGGCTTCGGTGCCGGTGGTGTTCCTCACCGCCTACCACGCGCTACGGCACGACGCCGGGTTGCGTGCGGGTGAGTCGGTGCTGATCCATGCCGCCGCGGGTGGTGTGGGTATGGCCGCGGTGCAGCTTGCGCGGCATTGGGGCGCCGAGGTGTTCGGTACCGCCAGTCCTGGTAAGTGGGATGTGCTGCGTTCACTGGGCTTCGACGACGAGCACATCGCGTCCTCGCGCACCCTCGACTTCGCGGACAAGTTCCCCTCGGGCCTGGACGTGGTGCTGAACTCGCTGGTCAGGGAGTTCGTGGATGCCTCATTGCGGTTGCTGAGGGACGGCGGCCGGTTCGTCGAGATCGGCAAGACGGATATTCGCGAAGCGGACGAGGTCGCCGCCGCGCGCCCTGGTGTCCACTACCGCGTCTACGACCTGTTGACCACCGATCCCGACCTGGTCGCCGAGATGTTGGGTGAGTTGGTGGTGTTGTTCGGTCGTGGTGTGTTGCGGCCGTTGCCGGTGCGGGTTTGGGATGTGCGGCGTGCTCCGGAGGCGTTGCGGTTTTTGAGTCAGGCGCGGCATGTGGGCAAGTTGGTGTTGACGGTGCCGCGTGCGTTGGACCCGGATGGTACGGCGTTGATCACGGGTGCGACTGGTGTGTTGGGTGGGTTGGTGGCCCGGCATCTGGTGGTTGAGCACGGTGTTCGGCGGTTGTTGTTGGTGGGTCGGCGTGGGATGGATGCGCCGGGTGCGGCGGAGTTGGCCGCGGAGCTGTCCGGGCTTGGTGCGGTGGTGACGGTGGCCGCGTGTGATGTGGCGGATCGGGAGCAGCTTGCCGGGTTGCTTGCGGGGATTCCTGTGGAGCATCGGTTGACTGCGGTGGTGCATGCCGCGGGTGTGTTGGATGACGGTGTGGTGGGGTCGTTGACCGCGGAGCGGTTGGGTGCGGTGTTGCGGCCGAAGGTGGATGCTGCGTGGAATTTGCATGAGTTGACGGCTGGGTTTGATCTGTCGTTGTTTGTGTTGTTTTCGTCGGTGTCTGGGTCGTTGGGTGGTGCTGGGCAGGCGAATTACGCGGCGGCGAATGTGTTTCTTGATGGGTTGGCTGTGCATCGTCGTGCGCGGGGTTTGTCGGGTGTGTCGTTGGCGTGGGGGTTGTGGGCTCGGTCGAGTGGGATGACGGGGCATCTTGGTGATGTTGATGTGCAGCGGATGACGCGGGTTGGTGTGGGTGCGTTGTCGGTCGCGGAGGGTCTGGCGTTGTTCGACGCGGCCATCGACCGGCCGGAAGCCACCCTCGTACCAATGCGCCTAGACACCCGGGCACTGCGGGCACAGGACCAGGTGCCAGCGCTGCTGAGCGGGATCGTCCGCGGCACCACCCGACGTACCGCCACCGTCGCGACCGAGTCGGCGGACGCCTCCTCGCTGGCCGGGCGACTGGCCGCGCTGCCCGAAGCCGACCGCCGCCAGCTGGTGTTGGACCTGGTGCGCGAGCACACCGCCACCGTGCTGGGACACGGCACCGCGTCCTCGGTGGACGCCGGTCAGGCATTCAAGGAACTGGGCTTCGACTCGCTGACCGCGGTCGAACTGCGCAACCGTCTCAACGCGGCCACCGGCCTGCGGCTGCGCGCCACCTTGGTTTTCGACCATCCCACCCCGGCCGAGCTCGCCGACCACCTGCGGGCCGAACTGCTCCCGGAGGAGGCGCCCGCAGCCGCCTCGGTGCTGACCGACCTGGACCGGCTGGAACGCGGCTTCGCCGCACTGGACCCGGACGACGGCCTCCGTGCCGAAGTGCGGACGCGACTACAGGGCCTGCTGTCGAACGCAGCGGAAGTCACCGAGGACGCGGGAGTCGCGACCCGTCTGGAGTCGGCGACCACCGATGAGCTTTTCGACTTCATCGACAGCGAACTGGGGATGTCATGACCGGCTACTGCCGGGCGGATCGGAACGTCGAGGAGTTCGGGTAGATGGCCGACGAAGAGAAGCTCGTCGAGTACCTCAAGCGGGTTACCACCGAGCTGCACCAGACCCGGCAACGGCTGCAGGACGTCGAGCAGGCACAGCACGAGCCGGTCGCCATCGTCGGAATGGCCTGCCGCTTCCCCGGCGGGATCGCGTCCCCCGACGACCTGTGGCGGTTCGTGATGTCCGGCGGCGACGCGATCTCGGAGTTCCCCTCGGACCGGGGCTGGGACGTCGAGGCGCTGTACGACGCCGACCCGGAACTGGCCGGGAAGACCTACACGCGCCACGGCGGTTTCCTGCACGACGTGGGCGGGTTCGACGCGGACTTCTTCGGGATCTCGCCGCGTGAGGCGCTGGCGATGGACCCGCAGCAGCGGCTGCTGCTGGAGACCTCGTGGGAAGCGCTGGAGCGCGCCGGGATCGACCCCGCCACGTTGCGGGGCAGCCGCACCGGTGTGTTCGCCGGTGCCATCGCCCAGGAGTACGGGCCGCGGCTGCACGAGGCCCAGGACGGCACCGAAGCCCACCTGTTCACCGGCACCACGACGAGTGTGGTGTCCGGGCGCGTCGCCTACACGCTGGGCCTGGAAGGCCCCGCCGTCACCATCGACACTGCGTGCTCGTCCTCGCTGGTCGCACTGCACATGGCCGTCCAGTCGGTGCTGCGCGGTGAGTCCTCGCTGGCGCTCGCCGGTGGTGTCACGGTGGTGTCCACGCCGGGCATGTTCCTCTCGTTCAGCAGGCAGCGCGGGCTGGCCCCGGACGGCCGGTGCAAGGCGTTCTCCGCCACGGCCGACGGGTTCGGCCCGGCCGAGGGCGTCGGCATGCTGGTGCTTGAGCGGCTGTCCGACGCCCGCCGCAACGGGCACCGGGTGCTGGCGGTGGTACGGGGCTCAGCGGTCAACTCCGACGGCGCCAGCAACGGGTTGACCGCACCGAACGGCCCGTCGCAGGTGCGGGTGATCCGGGCGGCGCTGGCGAACGCGCGGCTCTCGGCACGCCAGGTCGACGTTGTCGAGGCGCACGGCACGGGAACCACCCTCGGTGACCCGATCGAGGCACAGGCCCTCATGGACACCTACGGGCAGGATCGCGAACACCCGTTGCTGCTCGGCTCGTTGAAGTCCAACATCGGGCACTCCCAGGCCGCGGCCGGGGTGGGTGGCGTGATCAAGATGGTGCTGGCGCTCCAACACGGCGTGCTGCCCAGGACGTTGCACGTGACCGAACCCTCGACGCACGTCGACTGGTCTTCGGGTGCCGTCTCCCTGCTGACCGAGCGGACCGAGTGGCCGCGGACCGGCGAACCACGGCGCGCCGGGGTCTCCTCGTTCGGCATCAGCGGCACCAACGCCCACGTCGTGCTGGAACAGTCGCCCGCCGTCGAGGCGCCACCGGAGCCTGCTGTCTCCGGCGTACTGCCCTGGGTGCTGTCGGCGCGCAGCGAGGCGGCGCTGCGCGACCAGGTCGCCCGCGTCCTGTCCTACGTGGATGACAACCCCCGGCTGAACCCCGTGGACGTCGGCTTCTCCCTCGCCACCGGCAGGTCGTCCTTCGAGCACCGCGCGGTGCTGATGGCAGCCGACGTGGCCGACTTCCGGAAGGGCCTGGCCGGACTGGCCCGTTGCGTGACGGAACCCGGCGTGGTGCAGGGCACCGCGGCGGATGAGCGTGCGGTGTTTGTGTTTCCGGGTCAGGGTTCGCAGTGGGTGGGTATGGCGGTGGGTCTGTTGGGCTCGTCGTCGGTGTTTGCGGAGTCGATGCGGGCGTGTGCGGGGGCGTTGGCGCCGTTTGTTGAGTGGTCGTTGCTGGATGTGTTGGGTGATGCGGCGGCGTTGGAGCGGGTTGATGTTGTTCAGCCTGTGTTGTTTGCGGTGATGGTGTCGCTGGCGGCGTTGTGGCGTTCGTATGGGGTGGAGCCTGCCGCTGTGGTGGGGCATTCGCAGGGTGAGATCGCGGCCGCATGTGTGTCTGGTGCGTTGTCGTTGGAGGACGCGGCGCGGGTTGTGGCGTTGCGTAGTCGGGCGTTGCTGGCGTTGTCGGGCCGGGGTGGGATGGTGTCGGTCTCGCTGCCGGTCGCTGAGGTCGCTGGGCGTGTGGAGCGTTGGGGTGGTCGGGTTTCTGTTGCTGCGGTGAACGGGCCGGGCTCGGTGGTGGTCTCTGGTGATGTCGATGCGCTGGAGGAGTTGCTTGCCGAAGCGGAGGCGGACGGGGTTCGGGCGCGCCGGATTCCGGTGGATTATGCGTCGCATTCGGCGCATGTGGAGGAGATCCGCGACGAACTGCTGACGGTCCTGGCCGATATCACTCCGCGCACTTCCGAGGTGCCGTTCTACTCGACGGTGAGCGTGGAGCGGATCGACACCGTCTCGTTGGATGCCGACTACTGGTACCGCAACCTGCGGCAGACGGTCCGGTTCGAGGAGACCGTCCGTCTGTTGGCGGAGCAGGGGCACCGGCTGTTCGTGGAGTCCAGCGCACACCCCGTACTGGCCATGGGCATCCAGGAAACCGCTGAGCGGGCGGTGGCCGTCGGTTCGCTGCGCAGGGGCGAGGGCGGCTTCGCCCGGTTCCTGGAGTCCCTGGCCGAAGCGCATGTGCACGGCATCGGCGTCGACTGGTCGGCGATGTTCCCCGGCGGGCGCCGGGTGGAACTGCCGACGTACGCCTTCCAGCGGCGGCGCTACTGGCTGGAGAGCACGCACCCCACCACGGCGCAGGACCCGGTGGACGCCCGGTTCTGGGACGCGGTGGAGCGCGAGGACCTGGTGGAGCTGACCGCCACCCTCGGCGTAGCGGCCGAGACCCCGATGACCGGGGTCGTACCCGCGTTGTCGGACTGGCGCCGGAACCGGCACCAGTTGTCCACCGCGGAATCCTGGTGGTACCGGGTGGTGTGGCGCCCGGCCGCCGAGCCCGCGGCGGCCGCGCTGACCGGCAACTGGCTGGTGCTCGTACCGGCAGCGCTGGTCGAGGACGAACTGACCACCACCGTCCGCGCGGCACTGGCCGGGCACGGCGCCGACGTCGTGCTGCTGCCGGTGGCCGACGCCGACCGCGCCGACCTCACCGAGCGGCTGCGTACCGTACTGGCAGCCGGGGCGCCGACCGGTGTGCTGTCCCTGCTGTCCCGCGGCGGCCGACTGTGGCCGAACGTGGTCGCCGCCCAGGCACTGGGTGAGGCCACGGTGGACGCGCCGCTGTGGTGCGTGACGCAGGACGCGTTGACCACCGGACCGTCCGACCGGCTGCCCAACGCAGACCAGGCGCAGGTGTGGGGACTCGGCCGGGTCGTCGGCCTGGAGCACCCGCAGCGCTGGGGCGGCCTGATCGACCTGCCGGGGTTCGTCGACGACCGGGCGCTCGCCAGGCTGGTCGGCGTACTGGCCCGGCACGGAGGTGAGGACCAGTACGCGGTCCGCGAGAGCGGAGTGTTCGTCCGGCGCCTGGAACACGCCGGTGGATCGGCCGCCGCCCGGTCCTGGCAACCGCGCGGCACCGTCCTGATCACCGGCGGCACCGGTGCGCTTGGTACCGAGATGGCGCGGTGGCTCGCCGCCAACGGCGCCGAGCACCTCGTGCTGGCCGGACGCCGTGGACCCGACGCGCCCGGTGCGGCCGAACTCGCCGCCGAACTGGGCGACAAGGTGACGATCGCCGCATGCGACGTGGCCGACCGCGCCGCGCTGGCGGCGCTGCTCGACGGCATCCCCGCCGAGCGCCCGCTGACCGCGGTGGTGCACACGGCCGGAGTGCTGGATGACGGGCTGCTCACCGCGCTCACCCCCGAGCGGGTCGACGCCGTCCTGCGCCCCAAGGTGGCCGCGGCACGCGCACTGCACGAGTTGACCGCAGACCTCGAACTCGATGCTTTCGTCCTGTGCTCCTCGGTCGCCGGGGTCTGGGGCAACGGCGGCCAGGCGGCATACGCGGCCGCGAACGCGTTCCTGGACGCACTGGCGCAGCAGCGCCGGGCAGCGGGCCTGCCCGCCACGTCGATCGCACTGGGCCTGCTCGGCGGCGGCGGACTGGCCGACGGCACCGGCGAACAGCACCAACGGCGCCTTGGCCTGCGCCCGATGGCACCCGACCTGGTTGTGTCCGCCATGGCACGAGCGGTGGGCCGCAACGAGTCGGCGCTGCTGCTCGCCGACGTCGACTGGCAGACCTTCGTTCCGGCGTTGCGCGCCGTCCGGCCGCTGTCCCTGGTGGACGAACTGCCGGAGGTGCGACAGCTGCCCGCCGTGGAGAAGGTGGAGCTGCGCGACTGGCTCTCCGGGCTGTCGGAAGCCGAGCAGCAGCGGTTGCTGCTGGAACTGGTGCGTGCACAGGTGGCGGCCGTACTCGGACGCGCCCCGTCCGAAGTCATCGATGCCTCAAGGGCGTTCCGCGAGTTGGGATTCGATTCGCTGACCGGCGTCGAGTTCCGCAACCGGCTCGGTGCGGCCACCGGCCTGACCCTGCCCGCCACCTTGGTGTTCGACCACCCGACGCCCGCGGTGCTGGTGGACTTCCTGCGCGGCGAGATGCTCGGCCTGGCACAGCAGGCCCCGACCGCCACGCTCACCGGGTCCGCGATGGACGAGCCGATCGCGATCGTGGGCATGGCCTGCCGGTTCCCCGGCGACGTCGGCTCGCCGGAGGACCTGTGGCGACTGGTGTCCGACGGCACGGACGCGGTGACCCCGTTCCCGGCCGATCGCGGCTGGGACCTGGCCGGGCTATACCACCCCGACCCCGAGCACCCCGGCACCACCTACACCCGCGAGGGCGCGTTCCTGGGCGGCGTCGAGCAGTTCGACCCGGAGTTCTTCGGGATCTCGCCGCGTGAGGCGCTGGCGATGGACCCGCAGCAGCGGCTGCTTCTGGAGGTCTCCTGGGAGGCCCTCGAACGGGCCGGGATCGACCCGGCTTCGGTGCGCGGACGCCAGATCGGGGTGTTCGCCGGGACGAACGGTCAGGACTACGCCGATCTGCTCGCCGAAACTCCGGAAGGCGCCGACGGCTACCTCCTGACCGGCAACGCGGGCAGTGTGCTGTCCGGCCGGGTTTCGTACGTCTTCGGTCTTGAAGGCCCCGCGGTGACGGTGGACACGGCGTGTTCCTCGTCGTTGGTGGCATTGCACCTGGCGGCGCAGGCTTTGCGGCAGGGCGAGTGCGAACTGGCGCTCGCGGGTGGTGTGACGGTGATGTCCACCCCGGGGGCGTTCATCAAGTTCAGCCGTCAGCGCGGGCTCGCTCCGGACGGCCGGTGCAAGGCGTTCGCGGCGGACGCGGACGGCACCGGCTGGGGCGAGGGCGCCGGAATGCTGCTGGTCGAACGACTGTCTGACGCCCGCCGCAACGGGCATCCGGTGCTGGCCGTGGTACGTGGTTCGGCGGTGAACCAGGACGGTGCGAGCAACGGCCTGACCGCGCCCAACGGCCCCTCGCAGCAGCGGGTGATCCGCCAGGCGCTGGCCAACGCCGGGCTCACGCCGTCCGATGTCGACGCTGTCGAGGCGCACGGCACCGGGACCAGGCTCGGCGACCCGATCGAGGCGCAGGCGTTGCTGGCCACGTATGGGCAGGGTCGTGAACGCCCGTTGTGGTTGGGGTCGTTGAAGTCGAACATCGGCCACACCCAGGCCGCCGCCGGTGTGGCAGGCGTGATCAAGACCGTGCTTGCCCTGCGGCACGCCGTGCTGCCGCGCACGTTGCACGCGGACCAGCCGACACCCGAGGTGGACTGGTCTGCGGGTGCGGTGTCGTTGTTGACGGAGCGGGTTGCTTGGCCGGAGATGGGGCGGCCGCGTCGGGCTGGGGTGTCGTCGTTCGGGGTCAGTGGCACGAATGCGCATGTGATCTTGGAGCAGGCTCCTGCCGAGGACGAAGTCGCCTTGGACGAGGGGGCGTTGTCTGGTCCGGTGCCGTGGGTGGTGTCGGGTAGGAGTGAGGCTGCGTTGCGTGGGCAGGCGGCGCGGTTGGTGTCGTTCGTGGACTCTTCGCCGGGGTTGGGCCTGGTTGATGTGGGTTTCTCGTTGGCGACGACGCGTGCCGCGTTGGGGCATCGCGCGGTGGTTGTTGGTGGGGAACGTGACGAGCTCAGGCGTGGGCTGGCCGCGTTGGCGGCTGGGCGTTCGGCTGCGGATGTGGTGGTGGATCGGTCCGGTGAGGGCCGGTTGGCGTTCTTGTTCAGCGGTCAGGGGTCGCAGCGGGTGGGGATGGGGCGTGAGTTGTATGCGGCCTATCCGGTGTTCGCGGATGCGTTTGATGCGGTGTGTGCGCGGTTTGATGCCGAGCTGGCTCGTCCGTTGCGGGAGGTGGTGTTCGGGGACGATGCGGGGTTGCTGGATCAGACGGCGTATACGCAGCCTGCGTTGTTCGCGGTTGAGGTGGCGTTGTTCCGGTTGGTGGAGTCGTGGGGGCTGCGGCCGGACTTCCTGGCTGGGCATTCGGTTGGTGAGTTGGTGGCGGCGCATGTGGCGGGTGTGTTGTCGCTGGAGGATGCGTGTGTGTTGGTGGCGGCTCGTGGCCGGTTGATGCAGGAGCTGCCTTCGGGTGGTGTGATGGTGGCGGTGCAGGCGGCGGAAGATGAGGTTGCGCCGCTGCTGGTTGAGGGTGTGAGCATTGCCGCGGTCAACGGGCCGATGTCGGTGGTGGTCGCGGGGGATGAGCCCAAGGTCCTGCAGATCGCTTCCGTCTTTGAGGGGCGGGGTCGTAAGGCCAAGCGGTTGCCGGTGAGTCATGCGTTTCATTCGCCGCATATGGACGGCATGTTGGAGGCCTTCCGTGCGGTGGCGGCGGGGTTGTCGTATCAGGCTCCGCGGATCCCGATCGTCTCCAACCTGACCGGTGCTGTGGTCGGCGTCGAGGAGATCGGTACTGCGGAGTTTTGGGTTCGCCATGTCCGCGAGGCGGTGCGTTTCGCTGACGGCATTGCGGAGTTGGAGGCGCAGGGTGTCGCGACGTTCATGGAGCTGGGTCCTGATGGTGCGCTGAGTGCGCTGGTGCGGGAGTGTTGCGCCGGGGATGGTGTGGCGGCGGTGGCGGCTTTGCGCAAGGGCCGTGGTGAGGTCCGCTCGTTGCTGGCTGCGGTTGGCGCGGCGTTCGTGCGTGGTGTGGTGGTGGATTGGGCGCGGGTGTTGGGGGGTGGTCGGCGGGTTGATCTGCCGACGTATGCCTTCCAGCGGGAGCGGTACTGGCCGGATGTTCCGGTGGGGAACGCTGCGGTGCTGGAGGACTCGGTGGATGCCGGGTTCTGGGATGCGGTGGAGCAGGAGAGTTTGGCGGAGGCGTTGTCGGTTGATCCGGACGCTCCGTTGAGTGCGGTGCTGCCTGCCATGTCGGCGTGGCGCAAGGCCCGTCGGGAGAAGTCCACGGTGGACTCCTGGCGGTACCACGTCTCCTGGAAGGCCATCGCCGGAGAGACGGGCGCCACGCTGTCCGGCCGCTGGCTGGTTGTACTGCCCGTTGGCGAGGGGGAGTTCACCGCTTCTGTGGTACGCGCTCTGGCCGAGCGCGGTGCCGAAACCGTCGTGGTCGAGCTGGGCACCGACGACCGTGCCGCCATCGCGCGGCGGTTGCGGGCTGAGACCGACGGGTCCCCGGTCATCGGAGTTGTGTCGCTGCTGGCACTCGACGAAGCGCCCACCTCAACCATGCTGGTTATTCAGGCACTTGGTGATGCGGGAATCACCGCGCCGTTGTGGTGCCTGACCCGTGGTGCGGTGTCCACCGGTCCGGCCGATCGGCTGGCCAGTCCGGCGCAGGCACAGGTGTGGGGCCTCGGCCGAGTGGCGGCGCTGGAGCACGCGGACCGTTGGGGCGGCCTGATCGACCTGCCGGAAGCGTTGGACGAGCGGGCGGCCGAGTGGCTGGCGGGCGTGCTGAAGGGCACCGGTGAGGACCAGGTGGCGCTGCGCGATTCCGGCGTGTACGTGCGCCGGGTGGTGCGGGCGCCGGCCGACGACGTGCCGTTCGCGCAGTGGCGGCCGACCGGCACCGTGCTGGTGACCGGTGGCACGGGTGCGCTGGGTGCGCAGGTGGCGCGCTGGCTGGCCGGGAACGGGGCCGAGTATCTGGTGCTGACCAGCCGTCGTGGCCGTGATGCGGACGGGGCGGCGGAGCTGGAGGCCGAGCTGCTCACGCTGGGCGCCAAGGTCACCTTCGCGGCGTGCGATGTGGCCGACCGCGAGGCGCTGGCGGAGTTGCTGCGGCGGCTGACCGACGAGGGGTCCCCAATCCGTGCCGTGGTGCACACGGCAGGCGTACCCCAGTCCGGTGTCCCGCTGAGCGAGTTGACTGCGGCGGAGCTGGCCGGGGTGCTCTCGGCGAAGGTGGCCGGTGCGGCGAACCTGGATGCGTTGCTGGGCGACGAACCGCTAGATGCCTTCGTGCTGTTCTCGTCGGTCTCGGCGATCTGGGGCAGCGGCGGGCAGGCCGCCTACGCGGCGGCCAACGCGTTCCTTGACGGGCTGGCCCAGCGGCGTAGCGCGGACGGCTGGGCGGCCACGTCGGTGGCGTGGGGGCCGTGGGCCGGTGGTGGCATGGCTGCCGCGGGCGACATCGAGGAGCAACTGCGCCGCCGTGGGCTGCCCGCCATGGCGCCGGACACCGCGATCAGCGCGCTGGCCGAGGCGCTGCGGCGGCGGGACGACGTGGTCGCGGTCGCGGACGTGGACTGGGACAGGTTCCTGCCCGGCTTCACCGCGGCCAGGACCAGCCCGCTGTTCGCCGAGTTGCCCGAGGCGTCGCGGCCGACAGAAGCGGCGGCGGAGCCCGGCGAGTCGGAGCTGTCCCAGCAGCTCCAGGGACTTCCTGGGAATGAGCAACTCCGGTTGCTGCTGGAGCTGGTGCGGGCAGAGGTCGCGAACGTCCTCGGCCACGCCCGACCCGGCTCCATTGAGGCCGATCGCGCGTTCAAGGAGCTGGGCTTCGACTCGCTGACCGCGGTGGAACTGCGCAACCGGTTGTTCACCGCGACCGGTCTGAAGCTACCCGCCACGCTGGTCTTCGACCACTCGACGCCGGTCGCCCTGGCCGAGCACCTGCGGTCCGAGCTGGGTGCCGGGGACAACGGCACACCGGGACTGGCCGAACTCGACCGGCTGGAGGCCGCACTGTCCGCCGTGCCCGCTGACGGCACCGCGCGCACGGAGATCACCGAACGGCTGCGAACGCTGCTGGCCAAGTGGGAAGGCCCCGGCGAGACGGGCGAGGTCGAACAGAGGATCAAGTCGGCGACCGACGACGAGATCTTCGACTTCCTCGGTGAGGAGTTCGGCATCTCGTGACTGGGCAGCGAAACGTTTTCTTTAGGGGGCAGGCGTAAATGGCGAACGAAGACAAGCTGCGGTACTTCCTCAAGGAAGTCACCACCGAGCTTCACTCGACCCGTCAGCGCCTGCGCGAACTGGAGTCAGAGGAGCAGGAACCCCTCGCCGTCGTTGCGATGAGCTGCAGGTATCCCGGCGACGTGAAGTCCCCGGAGGACCTGTGGCGGTTGGTCGACGAGGGCCGGGACGCCATCACCGCATTCCCGGACGACCGCGGCTGGGACGTCGAGGCGCTGTACGACCCGGACAGCGAGCGGCCCCGCACGTCGTATGCGCGGGAGGGCGGTTTCGTCACCGATGTCGCTGACTTCGACGCCGAGTTCTTCGGTATCTCGCCGCGTGAGGCGCTGGCGATGGATCCGCAGCAGCGGTTGCTGCTGGAGGCGTCCTGGGAGGTCTTCGAACGCGCTGGGATTGACCCGGCTTCGGTGCGCGGCAGCCGGACCGGGGTGTTCATCGGAGTGTCCTTCTCCGGCTACGGCGCGAGCATGCACCGTGCGGCGGATGGCACTGAAGGCCACTTGCTGGCCGGGAACGTGACGAGCGTGGCGTCCGGCCGGATCGCCTACACCTTCGGCTTCGAAGGGCCTGCGGTGACCGTCGACACCGCCTGCTCGTCCTCGCTGGTTGCCCTGCACCAAGCCGGTCAGGTGCTGCGGCAGGGCGAATGCGGACTGGCGCTGGTCGGCGGGGTGACGGCGATGCCGACGCCCACCGTCTTCACCGAGTTCAGCCGTCAGGGCGGGCTCGCTCCGGACGGTCGGTGCAAGTCGTTCGCCGAGGCGGCCGACGGCACCGGCTGGGGCGAAGGCGTCGGCATGCTGCTCGTGGAACGACTTTCTGATGCCCAGCGCAACGGGCACCCGGTGCTGGCCGTGGTGCGTGGGACCGCGATCAACCAGGACGGGGCGAGCAACGGCCTGTCCGCACCGAGTGGCCCGGCCCAGCAGCGGGTGATCCGCCAGGCGCTGGCCAACGCCGGGCTCACGCCGTCCGATGTCGACGCTGTCGAGGCGCACGGCACCGGGACCAGGCTCGGCGACCCGATTGAGGCGCAGGCGTTGCTGGCCACGTATGGGCAGGGCCGTGAACGCCCGTTGTGGTTGGGGTCGTTGAAGTCGAATATCGGACACACCCAGGCCGCCGCGGGTGTGGCGGGTGTGATCAAGATGGTGCAGGCGATGCGGCATGGTGTGTTGCCGAAGACCTTGCATGTGGATGCGCCCTCGTCGCATGTGGACTGGTCTGCGGGTGCGGTGTCGTTGCTGACGGAGCGGGTTGCCTGGCCGGAGATGGGGCGGCCGCGTCGGGCTGGGGTGTCGTCGTTCGGGGTCAGTGGCACGAACGCGCATGTGATCTTGGAGCAGGCTCCTGCCGAGGACGAAGTCGCCTTGGACGAGGGGGCGTTGTCTGGTCCGGTGCCGTGGGTGGTGTCGGGTAGGAGTGAGGCTGCGTTGCGTGCGCAGGCGGCGCGGTTGGTGTCGTTCGTGGACTCTTCGCCGGGGTTGGGCCTGGTTGATGTGGGTTTCTCGTTGGCGACGACGCGTGCCGCGTTGGGGCATCGCGCGGTGGTTGTGGCGCGGGATGCTTCCGGGTTCCGGGAGGGGCTTGTCGCGTTGGCTTCGGGCGAGGTGGCGCCTGGGGTGGTGCGTGATGTGGTGTCCGAGGGCCGGTTGGCGTTCTTGTTCAGCGGTCAGGGGTCGCAGCGGGTGGGGATGGGGCGTGAGTTGTATGCGGCCTATCCGGTGTTCGCGGATGCGTTTGATGCGGTGTGTGAGCACTTTGAACTGCCGTTGAAGGATGTGCTGTTCGGCGACGATGCGGGGTTGCTGGATCAGACGGCGTATACGCAGCCTGCGTTGTTCGCGGTTGAGGTGGCGTTGTTCCGGTTGGTGGAGTCGTGGGGGCTGCGGCCGGACTTCCTGGCTGGGCATTCGGTTGGGGAGTTGGTGGCGGCGCATGTGGCGGGTGTGTTGTCGCTGGAGGATGCGTGTGTGTTGGTGGCGGCTCGTGGCCGGTTGATGCAGGAGCTGCCTTCGGGTGGTGTGATGGTGGCGGTGCAGGCGGCGGAGGATGAGGTTGCGCCGCTGCTGGTTGAGGGTGTGAGCATTGCCGCGGTCAACGGGCCGATGTCGGTGGTGGTCGCGGGGGATGAGCCCAAGGTCTTGCAGATCGCTTCCGCCTTTGAGGGGCGGGGTCGTAAGGCCAAGCGGTTGCCGGTGAGTCATGCGTTTCATTCGCCGCATATGGACGGCATGTTGGAGGCCTTCCGTGCGGTGGCGGCGGGGTTGTCGTATCAGGCCCCGCGGATCCCGATCGTCTCGAATCTGACCGGTGCTGTGGTCGGTGTCGAGGAGATTGGTACTGCGGAGTTTTGGGTTCGCCATGTCCGCGAGGCGGTGCGTTTCGCTGATGGCATTGCGGAGTTGGAGGCCCAGGGTGTCGCGACGTTCGTGGAGCTGGGTCCTGATGGTGCGTTGAGTGCGCTGGTGCGGGAGTGTTGCGCCGGGGATGGTGTGGCGGCGGTGGCGGCTTTGCGTAAGGGCCGTGGTGAGGTCCGCTCGTTGCTGGCTGCGGTTGGCGCGGCGTTCGTGCGTGGTGTGGTGGTGGATTGGGCGCGGGTGTTGGGGGGTGGTCGGCGGGTTGATCTGCCGACGTATGCCTTCCAGCGGGAGCGGTACTGGTTGGATTCGGGTGCGGATGTGGCGGGGGTGGAGTCGGCGGGTTTGGTGTCGGCGGGGCATCCGTTGCTGGGTGCGGCGGTGGAGTTGCCGGAGGGGTTGGTTTTCACCGGGCGGTTGGCGGTTTCCACGCATGGGTGGTTGGCCGATCACTCGGTGATGGGTTCGGTGTTGTTGCCGGGCACGGCGTTCGTGGAGTTGGCTGTGCATGCCGGTGCCCGGGTCGGCTGTGGCTTGGTGGAGGAGCTGACCCTCGAAGCCCCGTTGGTGCTGCCCGAACGAGGTGGCGTCCAACTACGCGTCACCATAGGCGAACCGGATGAGTCCGGCCGATGCTCGCTCCGCATCCACTCGCGTCCCGAGAACGGCGCGACGCTGTGGACCCGCCACGCCAGCGGCGCACTGAGTGCCGCCGTGCAGCCGGTGCCCGGCGAGTCGGGCGCATGGCCGCCCGCTGATGCTGAAGCCGTCGACCTCGACGGTCTCTACGACGACCTCGCCGAGGCCGGACTCGACTACGGCCCGGCGTTCCGCGGACTGCGCGCGGTGTGGCGGCACGGCGACGAGGTGTTCGCCGAAGTCGCCCTGCCGCAGGAGAACCAGGCCGACGCCCGCCGGTTCGGACTGCACCCCGCACTGCTCGACGCCGCACTGCACGCCGTCCGGCTGGGTGACTTCTTCGCCGGTTCCGACGGTGCGCGCCTGCCCTTCGCCTGGCGTGACGTGAGCCTGCACACCGTGGGCGGCAGCGCCTTACGCGTACGCATTTCGCCCGCGGGCCGGGACGCGGTGTCGCTGGCCGTTTCGGACCAACTCGGTCGGCCGATCGCCTCCGTTGAGTCGCTGGCGTTGCGGCCGATCTCGGCCGAGCAGCTTCGCGCGGCCGACGCGGCGACGCGCGATGCGCTGTTCCGCGTCGACTGGGCGGGCGTGCCGACGCCACCGGCCACGACGAGCCGTTGCGCGGTCATCGGGGCAGAGGACTTCGGGCTCGATGCCGCCCGGTACGCGGACCTGACGTCCCTGGCGACCGATGCGGCCGCGCCGGACCTGGTGTTCGTCGCGGGCGAACCGGGCGACGACGCGCATGCGGCGGCCCATCGGGCGCTGGGGGTGGTGCGGGAGTGGCTGGCCGAGGAGCGGTTCGCCTCGTCCCGGCTGGTCGTGCTGACCCGGGGCGCGGTGGCGACGGGCACCGATCGGGACGTCACCGATCTCGGCGGCGCCGCGGTGTGGGGCTTCCTCCGCGCGGCACAGGCGGAACACCCGGACCGGTTCGTGCTGGTGGACCTCGACGAGCACGATGCCTCGCGCGCCCTGCTCGCCAGCGCGGCGGTGTCCGGTGAACCGCAGCTGGCCGTGCGCGAGGGCGCGCTGTACGTTCCGCGGCTGGCCAGGGTGGCACCACCCGCGGAAGGCGTACGGCGACCGCTGAACCCGGCGGGCACCGTGCTGATCACCGGCGCCACCGGTGCGCTCGGCAGGCATGTCGCCCGGCATCTGGTGACCGCGCACGGCGTGCGGCATCTGCTGCTGACCAGTCGTCGTGGCCCAGCAGCCCCCAACGCCGCCGAACTCGCTGCGGAGCTTGCTGAGTTGGGTGCCGAGGCGCGGATCGTGGCCTGTGATGCGGCCGACCGGAACGAACTGGCCGCACTGCTCGCCGACATCCCCGAAGCGCACCCGCTGACCGCCGTCGTGCACGCGGCCGGTGTGCTGGACGACGGTGTGCTGGAGTCGCTGACCGCGGACCGGATCGACGCGGTGCTGCGGCCCAAGGCGGATGCGGCGCTGCACCTGCACGAGCTGACCCGCGACCTCGACCTGGCCGCGTTCGTGCTGTTCTCCTCCGCGTCGGCCACCTTCGGCAGCGCCGGGCAGGGCAACTACGCGGCCGCGAACGCCTTCCTCGACGCGCTGGCCGTCCGCCGCCGGGCGCTGGGCCTGCCCGCCGTGGCGCTGGCGTGGGGACCGTGGGCGGACGGCGGCATGGTCGATGGGCTGGACGAAGCCGATCGCGCCCGAATGGCACGCCTGGGCATGGTGCCGCTCTCCGCGGACCAGGGGCTCGCGCTGCTGGACGCGGCGCGGTCCGTCGACGAGGCGGTGCTGGTGCCGATCCGGCTGGACACCCCTGCCCTGCGGGCGAAGGCCGGTACGGTACCGGCGTTGCTGCGCGGCCTGATCCGCGGTCCGGCCCGGCCGAAGGCCAGCCCGGCCGAAGGCCCGTCGCTGCGAGAGCGGTTGGTCAAACTGACCGAGTCGGAACGGGACCGGCTGCTGCTCGACCTGGTACGTACGCACGCCGCCGCGGCCCTCGGGCACAGCACGTCGAACGCGGTCGACGCCGGGCGCGGATTCCTGGAGCTGGGCTTCGACTCGCTGACCGCGGTGGAGTTGCGCAACGGACTCAGCGCGGCCACCGGGCTGCGGCTGCCGGCCACCTTGCTGTTCGACTATCCGACGCCGAACGCACTGCGCGAGCATCTGCGCGCTCAGTTGGCACCGAAGGAACAGTCCGCCAGCGTGCCCGCCCTCGCCGAACTCGACCGGCTGGAAGCCCTGCTCGCGGACGTACCGGGAGACGACGACGCGCGCACCGCGATCACCACGCGGTTGCAGCGCCTGCTGTCCCACTGGAACAGCCCCGGCGAACAACCGGAACACACAACCGACGACCTCCTGTCGGCTAGCGCCGAGGAACTCTTCGACGTACTCGACCGACAGTTCGGCAGGTCCTGACGTGATCAACGCACACCGCCCCACCGCCGCAAGGAGCTGACGCCAGATGTCGAACGAGGAGAAGCTTCTCGATTACCTCAGGCGTGCCACCGTCGACCTCGGCGAGGCCCGCCGCCGCGTCCAGGAGCTTGAGGCGGGAGAACAGGAACCCATCGCCATCATCGGCATGAGCT
This sequence comes from Streptantibioticus rubrisoli, assembly GCF_024436055.1. Classification (GTDB taxonomy): domain Bacteria; phylum Actinomycetota; class Actinomycetes; order Streptomycetales; family Streptomycetaceae; genus Streptantibioticus_A; species Streptantibioticus_A rubrisoli. Next base: position 57,674 of record NZ_JANFNH010000015.1, read on the forward strand.
GCCGCTACCCGGGCGGGGTGAACTCCCCGGAGGGTCTCTGGCAGTTGGTGGCCAACGGCGGCGACGCGATCTCGCCGTTCCCGACCGACCGCGGCTGGGACCTGGCCGCGCTCTACGACCCGGACCCGGACCACACCGGCACCAGCTACGTGCGGGAGAGCGGGTTCCTGCACGACGCAGCCGAGTTCGACCCAGCACTCTTCGGCATCTCACCGCGTGAGGCGGCGGCGATGGACCCGCAGCAGCGGTTGCTGCTGGAGATCTCCTGGGAGGCCTTCGAGCGGGCCGGGATCGCGCCGACCTCGCTGTCCGGCAGCCGGACCGGTGTGTTCGCCGGACTGATGTACCACGACTACGCGACCCGGCTGCACGAGATACCGGACGGCGTCGAGGGCTACCTCGGCACGGGCAACTCGGGCAGCGTCGTCTCCGGGCGGGTGGCCTACACCTTCGGCCTGGAAGGCCCCGCGGTCACCATCGACACGGCGTGCTCGTCATCCCTGGTGGCCCTGCACCTGGCCGCCCAGTCACTGCGCAAGGGCGAATGCACGCTGGCGCTGGCCGGTGGCGTCACCGTGATGTCCACCCCGGCCGCGTTCGTGGAGTTCAGCAGGCAGCGCGGGCTGGCCGCGGACGGCCGCTGCAAGTCCTTCGCAGGCGCGGCGGACGGCACCGCATGGTCCGAGGGTGCGGGGATGCTGCTCGTGGAGCGGTTGTCCGACGCCCAGCGCAACGGGCATCCGGTGCTGGCCGTGGTGCGCGGCACCGCGGTGAACCAGGACGGTGCGAGCAGCGGCCTGACCGCGCCCAACGGCCCCGCGCAGCAGCGCGTGATCCGCCAGGCCCTGGACAGCGCCGGGTTGACCGCCCAGCAGGTCGACGTGGTGGAGGCGCACGGCACCGGAACCACTCTCGGCGACCCCATCGAGGCACAGGCGATCCTGGCCACGTACGGGCAGGATCGCGAACGCCCGGTGTGGCTCGGCTCGTTGAAGTCCAACATCGGGCACTCCCAGGCCGCGGCCGGGGTGGGCGGCGTGATGAAGATGGTTCTGGCGATGCGGCACGGTGTGCTGCCGAAGACGCTGCACGTGGACGAGCCGACGCCCAAGGTCGACTGGTCGGCCGGTGCCGTCTCCCTGCTGACCGAGCCCACCGAGTGGCCGCAGACCGGCGAGCCGCGCCGGGCGGGTGTCTCTTCGTTCGGAGTCAGTGGCACCAACGCGCATGTCGTGCTTGAGCAGTCACCGGTGGCGGAGCCGGAGCCGGAACCGGAGCCGGTCGCGACCGTCGCGCCGTGGGTGCTTTCCGGCGCGACAGAGCAGGCATTGCGTGCCCAGGCCGCCCGTCTGCTGTCCTTCGCGGCCGCCACGACAGGGTTGAACCAGGTGGACGTGGGCTTCTCGCTGGCGACCGGCCGGGCCGCGCTCGAACACCGGGGCGCGGTGGTTGCGTCCGACCTGGACGCTCTCCGCGCCGGTCTTGCGGCCCTGGCGACCGGGGACGCGAACGGTGCCGTACGGGGTGTTGCCGCGGCGGATGAGCGTGCGGTGTTTGTGTTTCCGGGTCAGGGTTCGCAGTGGGTGGGTATGGCGGTGGGTCTGTTGGGCTCGTCGTCGGTGTTTGCGGAGTCGATGCGGGCGTGTGCGGGGGCGTTGGCGCCGTTTGTTGAGTGGTCGTTGCTGGATGTGTTGGGTGATGCGGCGGCGTTGGAGCGGGTTGATGTTGTTCAGCCTGTGTTGTTTGCGGTGATGGTGTCGCTGGCGGCGTTGTGGCGTTCGTATGGGGTGGAGCCTGCCGCTGTGGTGGGGCATTCGCAGGGTGAGATCGCGGCCGCATATGTGTCTGGTGCGTTGTCGTTGGAGGACGCTGCGCGGGTTGTGGCGTTGCGCAGTCGGGCGTTGCTGGCGTTGTCGGGCCGGGGTGGGATGGTGTCGGTCTCGCTGCCGGTCGCTGAGGTTACTGAGCGTGTGGAGCGTTGGGGTGGTCGGGTCTCTGTTGCTGCGGTGAACGGGCCGGGCTCGGTGGTGGTCTCCGGTGATGTCGATGCCCTGGATGAACTTCTTGCCGAAGCGGAGGCGGACGGGGTTCGGGCGCGCCGGATTCCGGTGGATTATGCGTCGCATTCGGCGCATGTGGAGGAGATCCGCGACGAACTCCTGACCGTCCTGGCCGATATCACCCCGCGCACTTCCGAGGTGCCGTTCTACTCCACGGTGAGCGTCGAGCGGATCGACACCCGTGTGCTGGATGCCGACTACTGGTACCGCAACCTGCGCCAGACGGTCCGGTTCGAGGAGACCGTCCGCCTGCTGGCGGAGCAGGGGCACCGGCTGTTCGTGGAGTCCAGCGCACACCCCGTACTGGCGATGGGCATCCAGGAAACATCGGAAGAGCTCGTGGCCCTGGGTTCGTTGCGTCGTGATGAGGGCGGCCTGGACCGCTTCTTGCTGTCGCTGGCCGAGGCCCATGTGCACGGTGCCAGCGTCGACTGGCCGACCGTCTTCCCCGGCGCCCGCCGTACCGACCTCCCGACATACGCCTTCCAACGCCAGCGCTACTGGCTCGAAGCAGGCACCCCCGCCGGGACGGTGAACGCGGGCGACGCCGAGTTCTGGCGCGCGGTGGAGCGCGAAGACCTGGAGCGTGTGGCGGACACGCTGAACGTGGACGGCGCTGACCCGCTGAGCAAGGTGCTGCCCGCCATGTCCGCCTGGCGTAGGGCCCGCGCCGAGGAGTCCACGGTGAACTCCTGGCGATACGGCGTCGCCTGGCATGCGATCGCCGAGGCGACCGCTCCGCGGCTGTCGGGGAACTGGCTCGTGGTGCGGCAGGCCGGGCGGTCCGACGAGTGGGCGTCCGCCACCGTCGCAGCGTTGACCAAGCATGGCGCGCACGTGGTTGAGGCTCATGTGGCCGATGTCGACCGGGAGGCGCTGCGAGCCGTTCTGCCGTCCGACATCGAGCTGTCCGGTGTGCTGTCCCTGCTCGGTCCGGCCGAGGAGCCGCACTCACTGCACCCCGTGTTGTCCATCGGTGTGGCCGGAACGGTCGCGCTGGTGCAAGCGCTCGGGGACGCCGGGATCGACGCGCCCTTGTGGTGCGTCACCCGGGGCGCGGTTGCCGTGGGCGGCTCCGACCGGGTGTCCAGCGCGGTGCAGGCACAGGTGTGGGGGCTCGGCCGGGTTGCGGCCTTGGAGCACGCAGAGCGCTGGGGCGGTTTGGTGGACCTGCCCGAGGCGATCGATGATCGGGCGCTGACCCGACTGGTCGGTGTGCTGGCCGACGCCGGTGACGAGGATCAGCTAGCGGTGCGCTCCGCCGGTGTGTTCGTGCGTCGACTCCGGCCCGCTCCGGTAGCGGAGCGCGCTGTCCGCAAGTGGCGGCCGTCCGGCACCGTACTGGTCACCGGCGGAACCGAACCGCTGGGTGCGCGGGTCGCGCAGTGGCTGGCCCAACAGGGCGCGGAACACCTGCTGTTGACCAGCCCCGGCCCCCGGGACACCACCGGGCTTGAGACTGAGCTGGCCGAGCTGGGTGCGAAGGTCACCGTCGCCGTCTGCGACGTGACCGACCGGGACGCGGTGGCACGGCTGCTGGCCTCGGTCCCCGCCGAGTACCCGCTCACCGCGGTGGCGTACTCCTCTCCCGCCGCGGAGATGTCCGCGCTCGCCGAGACCCAACTCGCCGACTTCGCATCGGTGTTGTCTTCCCGGGTCTCCGGCGCCACACACCTGGACGAACTGCTCGACCACGAGTCGCTGGAAGCCGTTGTCTTCTTCTCCTCGGTTGCCGGGGTCTGGGGCAGCGGCCGTCAGGGTGCGTACGCGGCGGGCAACGCGTTCCTGGATGCGTTGGCCGAGCGGCGGAGGGCCGCTGGCGCGCGGGTGATCTCGGTGGCCTGGAGCCCGTGGCAGGGCTCGGAGACCGCCGCCGACGAGGCCGGTGCGGAGTTCCTGCGCAAGCGCGGGTTGCGGGCGATGGCACCTGACCTGGCGCTCACCGTGCTGCAACAGGTTCTCGACCACGACGAGCCGTTCGTCGCGGTGGCGGACGTGGACTGGGACCGGTTCCTGCCGGGGTTCACCGCACTGCGGCCGAGCCCGTTGTTCGCCGAACTGCCCGACGTGCAGCGCATCGCGGCCGCGGCAGAACAAGGCAGCGCGGAGCAGTCAACTACCGCTTCTGAGCTGGTGCGCAGCCTGTCCGGACTGGCTGAGTCGGAGCAGCAGCGGATCGTCCTCGATCTGGTGCGCGGCCACTTGGCGGCCGTGCTCGACCACGCCACCCCGGACGCTGTGGCCGTCGAACGCGCCTTCCGCGAGTTGGGCTTCGACTCGCTGACCGCGGTGGACCTGCGCAACCGGCTCAACACCGCCACCGGTCTCAAGCTGCCCGCCACGTTGGTGTTCGACTACCCGACCCCGGTGGCGCTCGCCGAGTTCCTGCGCGCCGAACTCGTCGGTGCGGGCCGTGCGGTCGCCGCGGTGGCGACCGTCGCGCCGGTGGACGACGAGCCGATCGCGATCGTCGGCATGGCCTGCCGCTTCCCCGGCGACGTGCGCACGCCGGAGGAACTGTGGCAACTGGTGGAGGGCGGCCACGACGCGGTGTCCGGACTGCCGGAGAACCGCGGCTGGGACCTCGACGCGTTCTACGACCCAACCCGCCAGCGGCCCGCCACCTCCTACGTTCGGCACGGCGGATTCCTGCATGACGCGGATGAGTTCGATCCGGCGTTCTTCGGTATCTCGCCGCGTGAGGCGCTGGCGATGGACCCGCAGCACCGGTTGCTGCTGGAGACATCGTGGGAGGCGTTCGAACGGGCCGGAATCGAACCGGCGTTGATGCGCGGCAAGCAGGTCGGGGTGTTCGCCGGGACCAACGGCCAGCACTACATGCCGCTGCTGCAAGGTGGCCAGGAGGCCTTCGACGGCTATCTGGCGACCGGTAACGGTGCGAGTGTGTTGTCGGGCCGGGTTTCGTACACGTTCGGTCTCGAAGGCCCTGCGGTGACGGTGGACACGGCGTGTTCCTCGTCGTTGGTGGCGTTGCATCTGGCGGCGCAGGCGTTGCGGCAGGGTGAGTGTGAACTGGCGTTGGCCGGTGGTGTGACGGTGATGTCGACCCCGGACATGTTCTTTGAGTTCAGCCGCCAGAACGGGCTGTCCGAGGACGGCCGCTCCAGGGCATTCGCCGCTGAGGCGTCCGGCTTCGGTCTAGCCGAGGGCGCGGGGATGCTGCTCGTCGAGCGGTTGTCCGACGCGCGTCGCAATGGGCATCCGGTGTTGGCGGTGTTGCGTGGTTCGGCGGTGAATCAGGATGGTGCGTCGAACGGTTTGACGGCGCCGAATGGTCCTTCGCAGCAGCGGGTGATCCGCCAGGCGTTGGCGAACGCCGGGCTTGGTGCGTCGGATGTGGATGTGGTGGAGGCGCACGGCACCGGCACCTCCCTCGGTGATCCCATTGAGGCGCAGGCGTTGCTGGCGACGTATGGCCAGGATCGTGAACGTCCGTTGTGGTTGGGGTCGTTGAAGTCGAACATCGGGCACGCGCAGGCCGCCGCTGGTGTGGCCGGGGTGATGAAGATGGTCCTGGCGATGCGGCATGGTGTGCTGCCCAAGACACTGCATGTGGACGAGCCGACACCTCAGGTCGATTGGTCTACCGGTGCGGTGTCCTTGCTGACCGAGCAGGTTGAGTGGCCGGAGACGGGGCGGCTGCGGCGGGCTGCGGTGTCGTCGTTCGGGATCAGCGGGACGAACGCGCATGTGATCCTCGAAGAGGCGCCTGTTGTTGAGGCGGCCGGGGCCGAGGTGGGCGACGCGCCTGTCCCGTGGGTGGTGTCGGGTAAGAGTGAGGCTGCGTTGCGTGCGCAGGCGGCCCGGCTGTTGGCCTTTGTGGACTCTGCTTCGGGGTTGAGTCCAGCGGATGTGGGTTTGTCGTTGGCTGTGGGTCGTGCGGTTTTTGAGCATCGGGCTGCGGTGGTTGCGGCTGACGTGGCTGGCTTCCGTGCTGGTTTGGCCGCGTTGGCGGATGCGGGTGCGGCGCCGGGTGTGGTGCAGGGTGTGGCTGGTGCCGGTGACCGTGCGGTGTTTGTGTTTCCGGGTCAGGGTTCGCAGTGGGTGGGTATGGCGGTGGGTCTGTTGGGCTCGTCGTCGGTGTTTGCGGAGTCGATGCGGGCGTGTGCGGGGGCGTTGGCGCCGTTTGTTGAGTGGTCGTTGCTGGATGTGTTGGGTGATGCGGCGGCGTTGGAGCGGGTTGATGTTGTTCAGCCTGTGTTGTTTGCGGTGATGGTGTCGCTGGCGGCGTTGTGGCGTTCGTATGGGGTGGAGCCTGCCGCTGTGGTGGGGCATTCGCAGGGTGAGATCGCGGCCGCATACGTGTCTGGTGCGTTGTCGTTGGAGGACGCGGCGCGGGTTGTGGCGTTGCGTAGTAAGGCGTTGCTGGCGTTGTCGGGCCGGGGTGGGATGGTGTCGGTCTCGCTGCCGGTCGCTGAGGTTACTGAGCGTGTGGAGCGTTGGGGTGGTCGGGTTTCTGTTGCTGCGGTGAACGGGCCGGGCTCGGTGGTGGTCTCCGGTGATGTCGATGCCCTTGATGAACTGCTCGCCGAGTGTGAGGGGTTGGGGGTTCGGGCGCGTCGGATTCCTGTGGATTATGCGTCGCATTCGGCGCATGTGGAGGAGATCCGCGACGAACTGCTGACCGTCCTGGCCGATATCACTCCGCGTACTTCCGAGGTGCCGTTCTACTCGACGGTGAGCGTGGAGCGGATCGACACCGTCTCGTTGGATGCCGAGTATTGGTACCGCAATCTGCGGCAGACGGTCCGGTTCGAGGAGACCGTTCGCCTGTTGGCGGAGCAGGGGCACCGGTTGTTCGTGGAGTCCAGCGCACACCCGGTACTGGCGATGGGCATCCAGGAAACGTCCGAGCAGGTAACGGCGATTGGCTCGTTGCGTCGTGATGAGGGCGGCCTGGACCGCTTCCTGCTGTCGCTGGCCGAGGCCCACGTGCACGGCGCCAGCGTCGACTGGCCGACGGTCTTCCCCGGCGCCCGCCGTACCGACCTTCCGACATACGCGTTCCAACGCCAGCGCTACTGGCCGGAAACGGCCGCGGGCCGAGTGGGCGACGTCTCCGCCGTCGGTCTCGGTTCCGCGGATCATCCGCTGCTGGGTGCCGCGGTCCCGCTGGCCGGGGCGGACGGGTTCCTGTTCGCGGGACGGTTGTCCCTGGCCACCCACTCATGGTTGGCCGACCATGCGGTGATGGGCTCAGTGCTGTTGCCCGGCACGGCATTCGTGGAGCTTGCCATCCGTGCTGGTGACCAGGTCGGCTGCGGCCACCTGGAGGAACTGACCCTGGAAGCACCGCTGGTGCTGCCTGAGCGCGGCGGCGTCTACCTGCAACTGGTGGTTGACGCGGCGGATGAATCCGGCCGCCGAGCACTGCACGTGCACTCCCGCCACGATGACGACGGGCCGTGGACACGCCACGCCACCGGCACGCTGTCCGCCGACGAGGAGACCGTGGCCCCCGCTGAGGGCAACTGGCCTCCCGCCGGGGCGGTCGCCGTCGACCTGGCCGGACGGTACGAGCACCTGGCCGCACAGGGCTATGACTACGGCCCCACGTTCCAGGGGCTGCGCGCGGCCTGGCGGCGCGGCGACGAGGTCTTCGCCGAAGTCGCCCTGGCGCCGGAACAGCAGGACGGTGCAGGCCGGTTCGGCCTGCACCCGGCCCTGCTGGACGCCGCGGTTCAGGCGGTCGGTCTCGGTGACTTCCTGCCGGACACCGGGCGCGGCTATCTGCCGTTCGCCTGGAGCGGGGTGCGGCTGCACGCGTCCGGCGCGGGCGCGTTGCGGGTCAGGGTGTCCCGGGCCGGACAGGAGGCGGTGGCGCTCATGGTCGCCGACACCAAGGGCGAACCGGTGGCGTCGGTCGGGCGGTTGGTGCTGCGGCCGGTGACCGAGGATCAGTTGGCAGTGGCCAGTGCCACTCCGCAGGACTCGCTGTTCCGGCTGGACTGGTCGGAAATCGCGGTACCGGAGGACTCCGGTTCACACACCGGCCGTTGGGCGCTGGTCGGCGCGGACGAGCTGAAGGTCCGTGCATCACTGACCGCCGCGGGTACCGAAGTCGATGGCTACGAGGATCTGGCCGCCCTCGGCGCAGCCGATCCGGTGCCGGAGCTGGTGTTCGTGACCTTCCCGCCGAACCACGGCACCGGGCTGTCACCCGCCGAGGTGCGCGAGGCCACCGGCGTCGCGCTGGGCACGGTCCAGGCGTGGCTGGCCGACGACCGGTTCGCCGGGTCGCGGCTGGTGCTGGTCACCAGGGGCGCGGTCGCGGCCGGGGATGAGCAGGACGTGCCGGATCTTGTGCACGCTCCGCTGTGGGGCCTGGTCCGGTCCGCGCAGCTGGAGAACCCGGACCGGTTGGTGGCGCTGGATCTGGACGAGCACGACGCCTCGTACCAGGTGGTTCCGGCGGCTCTGGCCACCGGCGAACCGCAACTGGCCGTCCGCGACGGCGTGGTGTCCGCACCGCGCCTGGTGCGGCCCACCGGAGATGGTTCGCTGGTGCCGCCGAACAGTGCGGCATGGCGGTTGGACATCGCGGAGAAGGGCACCCTGGAGAACCTGGCCCTCAGCGAGTGCGCGGCCGACACCGAACCACTGGCCGAGGGCCAGGTGCGGATCGAGGTGCGGGCCGCCGGTCTGAACTTCCGCGATGTGCTGATCGCGCTGGGCATGTACCCGGACGAGGCACTGATGGGCAGCGAGGGTGCGGGCGTTGTGCTGGAGGTCGGGCCGGGGGTGACCGGTCTCGCTCCTGGCGACCCGGTGATGGGCCTGCTCTCCGGCGCCATCGGCCGGGTCAGCGTGACCGATCACCGGCTGGTGGTCAAGATGCCGTCCGGCTGGTCGTTCACGCAGGCGGCTTCGGTGCCGGTGGTGTTCCTCACCGCCTACTACGCGCTCAACGACCTGGCCGGTTTGCGTGCGGGTGAGTCGGTGCTGATCCATGCCGCCGCGGGTGGTGTGGGTATGGCCGCGGTGCAGCTTGCGCGGTATTGGGGTGCCGAGGTGTTCGGTACCGCCAGTCCTGGTAAGTGGGATGTACTGCGTTCACTGGGCTTCGACGACGAGCACATCGCGTCGTCACGCACCCTCGACTTCGAGGAGCGCTTCCGCACCGCCACGGACGGCCGTGGTGTCGATGTCGTACTGGACTCCCTGGCCAGGGAGTTCGTGGATGCCTCGCTGCGACTGCTGCCGCGCGGCGGGCGGTTCGTGGAGATGGGCAAGACCGACGTCCGGGACGCCGGGCAGGTCGCCGCCTCGCATCCCGGGGTGACGTATCGAGCGTTCGACCTGATGGATGCCGGACCTGACCGCATCGCTGAGATGTTGGGTGAGTTGGTGGTGTTGTTCGGTCGTGGTGTGTTGCGGCCGTTGCCGGTGCGGGTTTGGGATGTGCGGCGTGCTCCGGAGGCGTTGCGGTTTTTGAGTCAGGCGCGGCATGTGGGCAAGTTGGTGTTGACGGTGCCGCGTGCGTTGGACCCGGATGGTACGGCGTTGATCACGGGTGCGACTGGTGTGTTGGGTGGGTTGGTGGCCCGGCATCTGGTGGTTGAGCACGGTGTTCGGCGGTTGTTGTTGGTGGGTCGGCGTGGGATGGATGCGCCGGGTGCGGCGGAGTTGGCCGCGGAGCTGTCCGGGCTTGGTGCGGTGGTGACGGTGGCCGCGTGTGATGTGGCGGATCGGGAGCAGCTTGCCGGGTTGCTTGCGGGGATTCCTGTGGAGCATCGGTTGACTGCGGTGGTGCATGCCGCGGGTGTGTTGGATGACGGTGTGGTGGGGTCGTTGACCGCGGAGCGGTTGGGTGCGGTGTTGCGGCCGAAGGTGGATGCTGCGTGGAATTTGCATGAGTTGACGGCTGGGTTTGATCTGTCGTTGTTTGTGTTGTTTTCGTCGGTGTCTGGGTCGTTGGGTGGTGCTGGGCAGGCGAATTATGCGGCGGCGAATGTGTTTCTTGATGGGTTGGCTGTGCATCGTCGTGCGCGGGGTTTGTCGGGTGTGTCGTTGGCGTGGGGGTTGTGGGCTCGGTCGAGTGGGATGACGGGGCATCTTGGTGATGTTGATGTGCAGCGGATGACGCGGGTTGGTGTGGGTGCGTTGTCGGTCGCGGAGGGTCTGGCGTTGTTCGACGCGGCCATCGACCGGCCGGAAGCCACCCTCGTACCAATGCGCCTGGACACCCGGGCACTTCGCGCCGCGGACGTGCCGCCGTCCCTGCGCGGTCTCGCCCGCGGCCCGGCCCGCAGGGTGGTCGAGGCCGGTGCCGCCGTGTCGCACGGGCCGTCGCTGGCGCAGCGGCTGGCCGAGACACCGGAGGCGGAGCGAGGCCGGGTCCTGCTCGACCTGGTACGTATGCATGTCGCGACCGTGCTCGGACACGCCTCAGTGGCCGCGGTCGAGCCGGGGCGGGCCTTCCAGGAAGTCGGCTTCGACTCGCTGACCGCGGTCGAACTGCGCAACCGCCTGAACGCGGCCACCGGCCTGCGACTGCCGCCGACGCTGGTCTTCGACTATCCCACCCCGACCGCACTTGCCGAGCACCTGCGCACCGAACTCCTGGGCGGCGAGGCCAGTGGAGGCACCTCGTTGCTGGCCGAGCTGGACCGGCTGGAGGCGACGCTCGCCGAGATCGTGCCGGACGACGTTTCTGCCATCGCGCCGGACGAACAGGCACGCGCCGAGATCACTGCGCGTCTGAAGTCCCTGCTGTCCCAATGGGACGACGTGCGGGGTGACGTGGACGGCGGCGGGGTCGCGGAACAGATCGAGTCCGCGTCCGACGACGAGATCTTCGACCTGATCGACAGCAAGTGGGGACGTGAGTTGTGATGGCGAGCGAAGAGAAGCTTCGGGCGTACCTCAAGCGCGTCGTAACCGACCTGGACGAGGCCACCGAGCGGCTGCGCAAGGTCAAGGAGAAGGAGCACGAGCCGATCGCGGTGGTCGGCATGGCGTGCCGGTTCCCCGGTGGGGTCGCCTCACCGGAGGACCTGTGGCGGCTGGTCGTGTCCGGCGGCGACGCGATCTCGGCCTTCCCCACCGACCGCGGCTGGGACCTGGCCGCCCTGCACGCGGAGAACGCCGAGCGCGGCACCTCGTACACCAGGGAAGGCGGATTCCTCTACGACGCGGGCGAGTTCGACCCAGCGTTCTTCGGTATCTCGCCGCGTGAGGCGTTGGCGATGGACCCGCAGCAGCGACTGCTGCTGGAGACATCGTGGGAGGCGTTCGAACGGGCCGGGATCGACCCGGCCTCCCTGCGCGGCAGCCAGGTCGGTGTCTTCGCCGGGGCCTGGTACTCCGGCTATGTGGAGGGCATCCGGCGGTCCGACCAGGACCTCGACGGTTTCCTGCTCACCGGCGGCGCGAGCAGCTTCGTGTCGGGGCGGATCGCGTATGTGCTCGGCCTCGAAGGCCCCAACTTCACGGTGGACACCGCGTGTTCCTCGTCGCTGGTCGCACTCCACCTGGCGGCCCAAGCGCTGCGCAAGGGCGAGTGCACGCTCGCGCTGAGCGGCGGTGTGACGGTGATGTCAGGCCCGGACACCTTCATCGAGTTCAGCCGCCAGGGCGGGGTGGCCGCCGACGGCCGCTGCAAGGCCTTCTCGGCCGCCGCGGACGGGTTCGGACCCGCCGAGGGCGCGGGCATGCTGGTCCTGGAGCGCCTGTCCGACGCGCGTCGCAACGGGCACCCGGTGCTGGCCGTGGTGCGCGGTTCCGCGGTGAACTCCGATGGTGCGAGCAACGGGTTGACCGCACCGAACGGCCCGTCGCAGGTGCGGGTGATCCGGGCGGCGCTGGCGAACGCGCGGGTCTCGGCACGCCAGATCGACGTGGTGGAGGCGCACGGCACCGGCACCTCCCTCGGTGATCCGATCGAGGCGCAGGCGTTGCTGGCGACGTATGGCCAGGATCGTGAACGTCCGTTGTGGTTGGGGTCGTTGAAGTCGAACATCGGGCACGCGCAGGCCGCCGCTGGGGTGGCCGGGGTGATGAAGATGGTTCTGGCGATGCGGCATGGTGTGCTGCCGAAGACGTTGCATGTGGATGAGCCGACGCCTCAGGTCGATTGGTCTGCGGGTGCGGTGTCGTTGCTGACGGAGCAGGTTGAGTGGCCGGAGACGGGGCGGCTGCGGCGGGCAGCGGTGTCGTCGTTCGGGATGAGCGGGACGAATGCGCATGTGATTTTGGAGCAGGCGCCGCCGGTTGAAGAGGTCGACTCTGTGGAGTCGGCGGGTGTAGTGCCGTGGGTGGTGTCGGGTAAGAGTGAGGCTGCGTTGCGTGCGCAGGCGGCTCGGCTGTTGGCTTTTGTGGACTCTGCTTCGGGGTTGAGTCCGGCGGATGTGGGTTTGTCGTTGGCTGTGGGTCGTGCGGTTTTTGAGTATCGGGCTGCGGTGGTTGCGGCTGACGTGGCTGGCTTCCGTGCTGGTTTGGCCGCGTTGGCGGATGCGGGTGCGGCGCCTGGTGTGGTGCAGGGTGTGGCTGGTGCCGGTGACCGTGCGGTGTTTGTGTTTCCGGGTCAGGGTTCGCAGTGGGTGGGTATGGCGGTGGGTCTGTTGGGCTCGTCGTCGGTGTTTGCGGAGTCGATGCGGGCGTGTGCGGGGGCGTTGGCGCCGTTTGTTGAGTGGTCGTTGCTGGATGTGTTGGGTGATGCGGCGGCGTTGGAGCGGGTTGATGTTGTTCAGCCTGTGTTGTTTGCGGTGATGGTGTCGCTGGCGGCGTTGTGGCGTTCGTATGGGGTGGAGCCTGCCGCTGTGGTGGGGCATTCGCAGGGTGAGATCGCGGCGGCGTGTGTGTCTGGTGCGTTGTCGTTGGAGGACGCGGCGCGGGTTGTGGCGTTGCGTAGTCGGGCGTTGCTGGCGTTGTCGGGCCGGGGTGGGATGGTGTCGGTCTCGCTGCCGGTCGCCGAGGTTACTGAGCGTGTGGAGCGTTGGGGTGGTCGGATTTCTGTTGCCGCGGTGAACGGGCCGGGCTCGGTGGTGGTCTCCGGTGATGTCGATGCGCTGGAGGAGTTGCTTGCCGAAGCGGAGGCGGACGGGGTTCGGGCGCGCCGGATTCCGGTGGATTATGCGTCGCATTCGGCGCATGTGGAGGAGATCCGCGACGAACTCCTGACCGTCCTGGCCGACATCACCCCGCGTACTTCCGAGGTGCCGTTCTACTCGACGGTGACCGTCGAGCGGATCGACACCAGCGTGCTGGATGCCGACTACTGGTACCGCAACCTGCGGCAGACGGTCCGGTTCGAGGAGACCGTCCGTCTGTTGGCGGAGCAGGGGCACCGGCTGTTCGTGGAGTCCAGCGCACACCCGGTACTGGCCATGGGCATCCAGGAAACGTCCGAGCAAGTGACCGCGATTGGCTCGTTGCGTCGTGATGAGGGCGGCCTGGACCGCTTCTTGCTGTCGCTGGCCGAGGCTCACGTGCACGGTGCCAGTGTCGACTGGGCGACCGTCTTCCCCCGCGCCCGCCGCGTCGACCTTCCGACATACGCGTTCCAACACCAGCGCTACTGGCTCGAAGCAGGCAGCCCGGCGCAGTCCGATCCGTTGGACGACGAGTTCTGGGCGGCCGTCGAACGCGTGGATGTGCCAGAACTGGCCGCCGCGCTGCGAGTTGACACGGATGCCCCGCTCAGCGCGGTGCTGCCCGCCATGTCCGCGTGGCGCAAGGCCCGTCGCGAGCAGTCCACCGTGGACTCGTGGCGGTACCGGATCGAGTGGAAGCCGGTCACCGGCCCCTTGGTACCGAAGCTTTCCGGTACCTGGCTGGTGGTTACCGCCGCCGGAGAGACCGAGGCGCTCGACGCACTCACCGCGCACGGGGCGGAACTCGTCCGACTGGAACTGGATCCGGTCACGGTGGATCGGGCGACGCTCGCGGCACGGCTGCGCGAGGTGGTGGCCGATGCCGAGATCAGCGGGGTGTTCTCCTTACTCGGGCAGGCCGACGTCCCGCATCCGGCGCATCCGGTGCTGCCCGCCCATGTCGCCGCCACGGTGGCGCTGATACAGGCGCTCGGTGATGCGGAAGTGTCCGCGCCGCTGTGGATCGGCACTCGGGGCGCGGTCGCCACCGGCGCGGGCGAAGGGATCGACCCGGGTCAGGCCCAAATCTGGGGCCTCGGGCGGGTGTTCGGCCTGGAGCATCCGGACCGTTGGGGCGGCCTGGTGGATCTGCCGGAGGCGGGCGGCGAGCGGACGGCGGCCGGGCTGGCCGGGGTGCTGGCCGGAATCGGCGACGAGGACCAGTTGGCCGTGCGCCCCTCGGGTGTGCTCGCGCGCCGCCTGGCACACGCGCCGCTCGGCACCGAGGCAGCCCCGGACTGGCAGCCGCGCGGCACGGTGCTGGTCACCGGCGGCACCGGCGCGTTGGGTGCGCACGTCGCCAGGTGGCTGGCCGGTGCCGGTGCGGAGCGTGTGGTGCTGACCAGCCGCCGCGGCTTGAAGGCGCCTGGTGCGGTCGAGTTGCGGGACGAACTGGCCGCGCTCGGGCCGGAGGTGCTCGTCGAAGCCTGCGATGTCGCGGACCGGTCGTCCGTGGCGGCGTTGGTGCGGCGGCTGACCGAGCGGGGCGAACCGATTCGCGCGGTGGTGCACGCCGCTGGTGTGGGCGACGGGGCGCCGCTGGTGGACACCACGCTGGCAGAGTTCGCCGATGTGCTCGCCGCGAAGGTCGGCGGTGCGATGCACCTGGATGCCTTGTTGGATGACGACGTTCTGGATGCCTTCGTGCTGTTCTCCTCGAACGCGGGGGTCTGGGGCAGTGGTGGGTTGGCCGCCTACGCGGCGGCCAACGCGTTCCTGGACGGGCTCGCTCAGCAGCGTCGTGGCCGCGGCCTGCCCGCCACGTCGGTGGCCTGGGGCCTGTGGGCTGGTGCGGGTATGGCCGAGGGGGCCAACGAGGAGTTCCTGCGGCGCCGCGGCCTGCGGGCGATGGCGCCGGGATCGGCGGTCGCGGCGTTGCGCCAGGCGGTCGGCCAGGCCGAACCGTTCGTCGCCGTGGCCGATGTGGACTGGGCACGGTTCGTGCCCGGCTTCACCGCGGCGCGTGCCCGCCCACTGATCGCCGACCTGCCCGAGGTCCGCGACGCGGCCGGGGCGGAGACCGACGGCGCGGACTCCGGCGCGGCACTACGGCAGCGGCTGGCCGGGTTGCCGGACGGCGAACGGGACCGGATTCTGCTGGAGTTGGTGCGCGGCCAGGTCGCCGCTGTGCTCGGCCACTCCTCGACGGACACGGTAGAGGCCACCAGGGCGTTCCGCGAGCTGGGCTTCGACTCGCTGACGGCGGTGGAGCTGCGGAACCGGCTGAACGCGGCGACCGGGCTGAAGCTGCCCGCCACGCTGGTTTTCGACAACCCGACGCCCACCGCGTTGGTGGAGCGTCTGCGCGCCGAACTCACGCCGGAACGTGGTACCGAGCAGTCACTTGACCCACAGGAGGCGCGCATCCGGCAGGCGCTCGCCGCCGTTCCGCTGGCCGAGCTGCGCGAGGCGGGGCTGCTCGACGCGCTGTTGGAACTCGCCGGTGCGGCTGACGGCACAGCGGATTCGGAGCGCCAGGACGGCCGGGACCGCCTTGACTCGATCGACTCGATGGACCACGACGACCTGTTGCGGATGGCGCTGGGTGAAGCCGATTCCGCCGAACTGTGGAGCTCATGATGGCTGCCTCCAATGAGAAGGTGTTCGAGGCGCTGCGAGCCTCACTGAAGGAGACCGAACGGCTGCGGCAACAGCACCGGCAACTCACCGCCGCCGCGCGGGAGCCGATCGCGATCGTCGCGATGAGCTGCCGGTATCCCGGCGATGTGGAGTCGCCGGAGGACCTGTGGCGGTTGGTCGACGAGGGCCGGGACGCGATCACCGGACTGCCGGAGGACCGCGGCTGGGACATCGAGGGGCTGTACCACCCGGACCCTGATCACCCCGGCACGTCGTATGCGCGGGAGGGCGGTTTCGTCACCGATGTCGCTGACTTCGACGCCGAGTTCTTCGGTATCGCGCCGCGTGAGGCGCTGGCGATGGACCCGCAGCAGCGGTTGCTGCTGGAGGCGTCATGGGAGGTCTTCGAACGCGCGGGCATCGACCCGGCTTCGGTGCGCGGCAGCCGGACCGGGGTGTTCATCGGTGCGTCGTACCAGGGCTACGGACCGGGGGTACGGCAGGCGCCGGAGGGCACCGAAGGCTACGTACTGACCGGCAACGCTTCCGCCGTCCTTTCGGGTCGGGTGGCGTACACCCTCGGTCTGGAGGGTCCCGCGGTCACATTGGACACCGCATGCTCGTCGTCGCTGGTTGCCCTGCACCTCGCCTGTCAGGTGCTGCGGCAGCAGGAATGCACACTGGCGTTGGTCGGCGGTGCCGCCGTGATGGCAAACCCCGGTGCCTTCATAGAGTTCAGCCGTCAGCGCGGGCTCGCTCCGGACGGTCGGTGCAAGTCGTTCGCGGACGCGGCCGACGGCACCGGCTGGGGCGAAGGCGTTGGCATGCTGCTGGTCGAACGGCTGTCCGACGCCCGCCGCAACGGGCACTCGGTACTCGCCCTCGTCCGTGGTTCGGCGATCAACCAGGACGGGGCGAGCAACGGCCTGTCCGCACCGAGTGGCCCGGCCCAGCAGCGGGTGATCCGCCAGGCGCTGGCCAACGCGCGGCTTACCCCGTCGGACGTGGACATGGTGGAGGCGCACGGCACCGGGACCACACTGGGGGACCCGATTGAGGCGCAGGCGTTGCTGGCCACCTATGGGCAGGGTCGTGAACGCCCGTTGTGGTTGGGGTCGTTGAAGTCGAATATCGGGCACACCCAGGCCGCGTCCGGTGTGGCGGGTGTGATCAAGATGGTGCAGGCGATGCGGCATGGTGTGTTGCCGAAGACCTTGCATGTGGATGCGCCCTCGTCGCATGTGGACTGGTCTGCGGGTGCGGTGTCGTTGCTGACGGAGCGGGTTGCTTGGCCGGAGATGGGGCGGCCGCGTCGGGCTGGGGTGTCGTCGTTCGGGGTCAGTGGCACGAATGCGCATGTGATCTTGGAGCAGGCTCCTGCCGAGGACGAAGTCGCCTTGGACGAGGGGGCGTTGTCTGGTCCGGTGCCGTGGGTGGTGTCGGGTAGGAGTGAGGCTGCGTTGCGTGCGCAGGCGGCGCGGTTGGTGTCGTTCGTGGACTCTTCGCCGGGGGTGGGCCTGGTTGATGTGGGTTTCTCGTTGGCGACGACGCGTGCCGCGTTGGGGCATCGCGCGGTGGTTGTTGGTGGGGAACGTGATGAGCTCAGGCGTGGGCTGGCCGCGTTGGCGGCTGGACGTTCGGCTGCGGATGTGGTGGTGGATCGGTCCGGTGAGGGCCGGTTGGCGTTCTTGTTCAGCGGTCAGGGGTCGCAGCGGGTGGGGATGGGGCGTGAGTTGTATGCGGCCTATCCGGTGTTCGCGGATGCGTTGGATGCGGTGTGTGAGCACTTTGAACTGCCGTTGAAGGATGTGCTGTTCGGGGACGATGCGGGGTTGCTGGATCAGACGGCGTATACGCAGCCTGCGTTGTTTGCGGTTGAGGTGGCGTTGTTCCGGCTGGTCGAGTCGTGGGGTGTGGTCCCTGACTTCGTTTGTGGGCATTCGGTTGGTGAGTTGGTGGCGGCGCATGTGGCGGGTGTGTTGTCGCTGGGGGATGCGTGTGTGTTGGTGGCGGCTCGTGGCCGGTTGATGCAGGAGCTGCCTTCGGGTGGTGTGATGGTGGCGGTGCAGGCGGCGGAGGATGAGGTTGCGCCGCTGCTGGTTGAGGGTGTGAGCATTGCCGCGGTCAACGGGCCGATGTCGGTGGTGGTCGCGGGGGATGAGCCCAAGGTCCTGCAGATCGCTGCGAGTTTTGAGGGGCGGGGTCGTAAGGCCAAGCGGTTGCCGGTGAGTCATGCGTTTCATTCGCCGCATATGGACGGCATGTTGGAGGCCTTCGGTGCGGTGGCGGCGGGGTTGTCGTATCAGGCCCCGCGGATCCCGATCGTCTCGAATCTGACCGGTGCTGTGGTCGGTGTCGAGGAGATCGGTACTGCGGAGTTTTGGGTTCGCCATGTCCGCGAGGCGGTGCGTTTCGCTGAGGGTATTGCGGTGTTGGAGGCGCAGGGTGTCGCGACGTTCGTGGAGTTGGGTCCTGATGGTGCGTTGAGTGCGCTGGTGCGGGAGTGTTGCGCCGGGGATGGTGTGGCGGCGGTGGCGGCTTTGCGTAAGGGCCGTGGTGAGGTCCGCTCGTTGCTGGCTGCGGTTGGCGCGGCGTTCGTGCGTGGTGTGGTGGTGGATTGGGCGCGGGTGTTGGGGGGTGGTCGGCGGGTTGATCTGCCGACGTATGCCTTCCAGCGGGAGCGGTACTGGTTGGATTCGGGTGCGGATGTGGCGGGGGTGGAGTCGGCGGGTTTGGTGTCGGCGGGGCATCCGTTGCTGGGTGCGGCGGTGGAGTTGCCGGAGGGGTTGGTTTTCACCGGGCGGTTGGCGGTTTCCACGCATGGGTGGTTGGCCGATCACTCGGTGATGGGTTCGGTGTTGTTGCCGGGCACGGCGTTCGTGGAGTTGGCTGTGCATGCCGGTGCCCGGGTCGGCTGTGGCTTGGTGGAGGAGCTGACCCTCGAAGCCCCGTTGGTGCTGCCCGAACGAGGTGGCGTCCAACTACGCGTCACCATAGGCGAACCGGACCAGGCGGGTGCGCGCCCGGTACGGGTGCATTCCCGGCCCGCACGAGGTGAGGACCAGCCGTGGACCCGGCACGCCAGCGGGATGCTGACGTCGGCCGTACCGGCTGTGACCGGTGGGCTCGACGGCGCGTGGCCGCCCGCGGAATCGGTGGCGGTGGGCGTCGACGGCTACTACGAGCGCTTGGTCGAGTCCGGCTACGGTTACGGCCCGGCGTTCCAGGGCCTGCGCGCGGTGTGGCGAAACGGCGACGAGGTGTTCGCCGAAGTCGCTCTGCCGCAGGAACTCCAGTCCGAAGCACGCCGGTTCGCGCTGCACCCCGCACTGCTCGACGCAGCGCTGCACGCGGTCGGGAAGGGCGACTTCTTCGCCGACTCCGGCCTGGCCCGGCTGCCGTTCGCTTGGCGCGGTGTCGCGCTGTACGGCCATGGTGCGGGTGCGCTGCGGGTGCGGATCTCGCCCGCAGGGCAGGATGCGGTGTCGGTACTGGTGACCGATGTCACCGGTGCGCCGGTGGCATCGATCGAGTCGCTGGTGCTGCGCCCGTTGTCAGCGGAACAGCTGAACAACGCGAAGGCCGCACATCACGACGCGCTGTTCCGGGTGGACTGGGCCGAGCTTCCGGCTGGACCGGCCACCGGCCGGGTGGCGTTGCTCGACGCCGACGACGAACTGGTCGGCGGACTGCGGGAGAGCGGCTGCCCGGTCGAGGTCTGCCACGACCTGGCCGCTCTCGCCGCAACCGACGTTCCGGAACTGGTGCTGGTCTCGGTCGGCGGGACGGACGTACCGCGCGGTGACGCGGTGCGTGCCGCCACGCACCGGGTGCTGGAGCTGGTCCAGCGATGGCTCGCCGACGAGCGGTTCGGCGCGTCGAGGCTGGTACTGGTGACCCGTGGCGCGGTCGCCACGGGCGCGGACGACGAACTTTCCGACCTGGCGGGCGCCGCAGTGTGGGGCCTGATCCGCTCCGCGCAGTCCGAGCACCCGGACCGTTTCGTGCTGGTCGACACCGACGGCCAGGCCGACTCCTACCAGGCACTCGCATCCGGGCTGGCCACCGGCGAACCGCAGTTCGCGGTGCGCAAGGGAACCGCCCTCGCGGCCAGGCTGGCGAGGGCCGCACAGTCCGCGAAAGATGCGGCTCCGAAGCTGAACCCGACCGGCACAGCACTGGTCACCGGCGCCACCGGCACCCTCGGCCGACTGATCGCCCGGCACTTGGTCACCGCATACGGCGTCCGGCACCTTCTGCTGACCAGCCGCCGTGGCGAGGCTGCCCCCGGCGCCGCCGAACTCGTCACCGAGCTGGCCGAGCTGGGCGCCGAGGCGCGGGTGGCGCCCTGCGACGTGGCCGATCGCGACGCGCTGGCCGCGCTGCTGGCCGAAGTACCTGCGGCGCACCCGCTCACCGCGGTGGTGCACACCGCGGGCGTGCTGGACGACGGCGTACTGGAAGGCCTGACGCCGCAGCGGATGGACACCGTGCTGCGGCCCAAGGTGGACGCCGCGCTCAACCTGCACGAGCTGACCGCAGATGCGGACCTGGCGATGTTCGCGCTGTTCTCCTCGGCCGCGGCCACCATGGGCAGCGCGGGCCAGGCCAACTACGCGGCCGCCAACGCCTTCCTGGACGCGCTCGCGCGCCACCGTCACGACCACGGGCGCCCCGCGGTCTCACTGGCCTGGGGCCTTTGGACACAGGACGGCGGTATGGCGGGCGAACTCGGTGACACCGACCTGACCAGGATGCAGCGCTCCGGGGTCGCCGGGCTCACCCCCGAGCTGGGCCTGGCGCTGTTCGACGCGGCACACACCCTGGCCGAGCCGGTGGTGGTGCCGATCCGCCTGGACCTCGACGCGGTCCGTGCGCCGGTACCGGCGCTGCTGCGCGGCCTGATTCGCGGTCCGGTGCGGTCGGCGGTCAGCGCGGCCGACGGCCCCTCGCTACGGGAGCGGTTGGCCGGGCTGACCGTGGTGGAGCGTGAGGCGGTGCTGCTCGACCTGGTCCGTGCACACGCCGCCACCGTGCTCGGCCACGCGGGCGCGCAGGCAGTCGAGGAGGACAAGGCCTTCGGCGACCTGGGATTCGACTCGCTGACCGCGGTGGAACTGCGCAACGGGCTCACCGCGGCCACCGGACTGCGACTGCCCGCCACGCTGATCTTCGACTACCCGACCCCGGCCGCACTGGCCGACTACCTGCTCGCTGAACTACCCGTGGACAACATGCCGTTGGCGGTGTTGGGGGACCTCGACCGGCTGGAGGCCGCGTTGTCCGCGATCACCGCCGACGACACCCGCAGTCAGCTCGCCGCACGGTTGCGGAAGCTGCTGGCGAAGGTCGACACCCCGCGGGCGGACCGCCCGGCGGCCGTCGACAACCTCGACGAGGCGTCAGACGACGAGCTGTACGCCCTGCTGGACGGTGATCTCGGTGCGTCCTGAGCAAGCCCTCCAAACCACCGTGGATTTCCGGACGCCCCAAGGGAGTCGAAGTGTCACTGACTAATGAAGACAAGCTCCGCAGCTATCTCAAGCGGGCCATCTCCGATCTGCAGCACACACGGGAGCGCCTGGCGGAGGTCGAGGCAGGGGAGCAGGAACCGATCGCGATCGTCGGCATGGCCTGCCGCTACCCCGGCGGCGTCGGCTCGCCGGAGGACCTGTGGCGGTTGGTGACGTCGGGAACCGACGCCATCTCGGCGTTCCCCGACAACCGCGGTTGGGACGTGGATGGCATGTTCCACCCGGACCCGGACCATCCTGGCACCACGTATGTCCGGGAAAGCGGATTCCTTTACGACGCTGCCGAGTTCGACCCTGCCTTCTTCGGGATCTCCCCCAGGGAGGCCATGGCAATGGACCCCCAGCACAGGCTGCTGCTGGAGACCTCGTGGGAAGCGCTGGAACGGGCGGGCATCGACCCGGCCTCGGTGCGGGGCAGCAGGACCGGTGTGTTCGCCGGGATGATGTACCACGACTACGCGGCCCGGCTGAGTGTCGTGCCGCAGGGCCTGGAGGGCTACCTCGGCAACGGCAGCGCGGGCAGCATCGCGTCCGGCCGGGTGGCCTACACCCTCGGCTTGGAGGGGCCTGCGGTCACGGTGGACACCGCCTGCTCGTCCTCGCTGGTCACCCTGCACCTGGCCGCGCAGTCGCTGCGCAAGGGCGAATGCACGCTGGCGCTGGCCGGTGGTGTCACCGTGATGTCCAGCCCCGGCTCGTTCATCGAGTTCAGCCGCCAGCGCGGGCTCTCCCCGGACGGCCGCTGCAAGGCGTTCTCCGCCGACGCCGACGGCACCGGCTGGGGCGAGGGAGTGGGGATGCTGCTCCTGGAGCGCCTGTCCGACGCGCGTCGCAACGGGCACCCGGTGCTGGCCGTGGTGCGTGGTTCCGCGGTCAACCAGGACGGCGCGTCGAACGGACTGACCGCGCCCAACGGCCCTGCGCAGCAGCGTGTCATCCAGCAGGCTCTGGAGAACGCCCGCCTGTCGGCACACCAGGTCGACGTGGTGGAGGCGCACGGCACCGGCACCCGGCTCGGTGATCCCATCGAGGCGCAGGCGCTGCTGGCCACGTACGGCCAGGACCGTGAACGGCCATTGTGGCTCGGCTCGTTGAAGTCCAACATCGGGCACACGCAGGCCGCGGCAGGCGTGGGCGGCGTGATCAAGATGGTCATGGCGCTACAGCACGGTGTGCTGCCGAAGACGCTGCATGTGGACGAGCCGACGTCCGAGGTCGACTGGTCTGCGGGCGCGGTGTCCCTGCTGACGGAGCAAATCAAGTGGCCGCAGACCGGGGAGCCACGGCGGGCCGCGGTGTCGTCGTTCGGCGTGAGCGGAACCAACGCGCACACGATCCTGGAGCAGGCGCCGCCAGTCGAAGAGACCGAGGTCGTGGAGTCGGCGGGTGTAGTGCCGTGGGTGGTGTCGGGTAAGAGTGAGGCTGCGTTGCGTGCGCAGGCGGCTCGGCTGTTGGCTTTTGTGGACTCCGCGGCGGGGTTGAGTCCGGCGGATGTGGGTTTGTCGTTGGCTGTGGGTCGTGCGGCTTTTGAGCATCGGGCTGCGGTGGTTGCGGCTGACGTGGCTGGCTTCCGTGCTGGTTTGGCCGCGTTGGCGGAGGCGGGTTCGGCGCCTGGTGTGGTGCAGGGTGTGGTTGGCGGCCGCAAGGTTGTCTTTGTCTTCCCTGGTCAGGGGTCGCAGTGGGTGGGTATGGCGGTGGGTCTGTTGGGCTCGTCGTCGGTGTTTGCGGAGTCGATGCGGGCGTGTGCGGGGGCGTTGGCGCCGTTTGTTGAGTGGTCGTTGCTGGATGTGTTGGGTGATGCGGCGGCGTTGGAGCGGGTTGATGTTGTTCAGCCTGTGTTGTTTGCGGTGATGGTGTCGCTGGCGGCGTTGTGGCGTTCGTATGGGGTGGAGCCTGCCGCTGTGGTGGGGCATTCGCAGGGTGAGATCGCGGCCGCATACGTGTCTGGTGCGTTGTCGTTGGAGGACGCGGCGCGGGTTGTGGCGTTGCGTAGTCGGGCGTTGCTGGCGTTGTCGGGCCGGGGTGGGATGGTGTCGGTCTCGCTGCCGGTCGCCGAGGTCGCTGGGCGTGTGGAGCGTTGGGGTGGTCGGGTCTCTGTTGCTGCGGTGAACGGGCCGGGCTCGGTGGTGGTCTCCGGTGATGTCGATGCGCTGGAGGAGTTGCTTGCCGAAGCGGAGGCGGACGGGGTTCGGGCGCGCCGGATTCCGGTGGATTATGCGTCGCATTCGGCGCATGTGGAGGAGATCCGCGACGAACTCCTGACGGTCCTGGCCGATATCACTCCGCGCACTTCCGAGGTGCCGTTCTACTCGACGGTGAGCGTGGAGCGGATCGACACCGTCTCGTTGGATGCTGAGTATTGGTACCGCAATCTGCGGCAGACGGTCCGGTTCGAGGAGACCGTTCGCCTGTTGGCGGAGCAGGGGCACCGGTTGTTCGTGGAGTCCAGCGCACACCCGGTACTGGCGATGGGCATCCAGGAAACGTCCGAGCAGGTAACGGCGATTGGCTCGTTGCGTCGTGATGAGGGCGGCCTGGACCGCTTCTTGCTGTCGCTGGCCGAGGCCCATGTGCACGGTGCCAGCGTCGACTGGCCGACGGTCTTCCCCGGCGCCCGCCGCGTCGACCTCCCGACATACGCCTTCCAACGCCAGCGCTACTGGCTGGACGCGGATGCCCCGGCGGCCGAAGTGTCGGTGGACCCAGCCGATGCGCGGTTCTGGGCGGCCGTGGAAGGCGAGGACCTTCGAGCGCTGACGGACGCACTTGACGTGCGCGGCGACGACGAGGCCGCACTCGAAGCGGTGCTCCCGGTGCTGTCGGCATGGCGCCGCACCCGCCGTGACAAGTCCACCGTGGACTCTTGGCGCTACCGGATCGGCTGGCAGCGACTGCCCGAACCGGCATCCCCTGTGCTGTCCGGGAACTGGCTGGTGGTGCACCCGGCAGACGGCGCCGGTCAGTGGGGCGCCGCAACGGTGGCGACCCTGGAAGCCGCGGGCGCCGACGTCACCAGCGTCGAGCTGAACGGTGAGGCCGAACGCGGGTCCATCGTCGAGCTGTTGAGCGGTGCCATGCCGGAAGGCGTGCTGTCCTTGCTGGCGCTGGATGGAAGCCCGGCGGGAGTGGCGAACACCGTTTCGCTGATCCAGGGGCTTGGCGACGCCGGGATCGACGCGCCGTTGTGGTGTGCGACCCGTGGTGCGGTGGGCGTCGCGGCCGAGGAGGGACCGGACAGTCCGGTGCAAGCCCAGGTGTGGGGTCTCGGCCGGGTGGCCGCCCTCGAACATCCGCAACGCTGGGGTGGCTTGATCGATCTGCCGGTGGACGCGGACGAACCGGCGCGGCGGCGACTGGTCGGAGTGCTCGCCGGACATGGCGGCGAGGACCAACTCGCCGTACGCCCTGCGGGGTTGTACGGGCGTAGGTTGGAGCACACCCCACTGGCCGATCGCGCCCCGGCAAGGACGTGGCGGCCGTCCGGCACCGTACTGGTCACCGGCGGCACCGGCCCGCTGGCCGCGCAGGCCGCACGATGGCTGGCCGGGAACGGCGCGGAACACGTGGTGCTGGCCGGCCCGGTCGAGGAAGGCGCGGCCGAACTGGAGGCCGAGCTGGTCAGCGCGGGCACTCGCGTGACAATCGTGCCCTGCGAGCCCGACGACCGCACAACGCTGGAGAATCTGCTGGCGACGCCGCCCACTGCGGTGGTGCACGCGCCGACCGTGCTCGACCAGGCGCCGCTGGCCGAGACCACTCCGGCCGAGTTCGCCGAGGTGGTCGCCGCCAAGGCGGCCATGGCGGCACAGCTGGACGATCTGCTGGACCAGCACGCCCCGGACGCGGTCGTCGTCTTCTTCTCCGCGGTGGCCGGGGTATGGGGCAGTGGCCGTCAGGGCGCGTACGCGGCGGGCAACGCCTACCTCGACGCGCTGGCCCAGCGTCGGCGTGCCCGTGGACTGCCGACGACCTCGGTGGCGTGGAGCCCATGGGACAGCGGCGAGGACACCGAGGACGCCTTCCTCAACTTCCTCCGCCGCCGCGGCCTGCGTGCCATCGCCCCTGACCTGGCGATGACCGCGCTGCAACAGGTTCTCGACCACGACGAGACCTTCGTCGCTCTCGCCGATGTGGATTGGGAGCGGTTCGTCGCCGGGTTCACCGCGGTACGGCCGAGCCCGCTGATCGGCGGGCTGCCCGAGGTGCGCCGAATACTGTCGGAAGAGGACGAGCCCGCAGGCGCTGAGGGCTCCCCGCTGGCCCAGCGACTGGTCGGCAAGACCGATCTCGAACGCGACCGGATCGTGCTGGAACTGGTGCGTGGCCACGTCGCCGCGGTACTGGGCCACGCCACGCCGGAAGCGGTCGAGGTCGGCCGGGCCTTCCTGGAACTCGGTTTCGACTCGCTGACCGCGGTCGACCTGCGCAACCGGCTGAACGCGGCGACCGGTCTGAAACTTCCGGCCACCTTGATCTTCGACTATCCGACGGCCACCGCCCTCGCCGACCACCTGAAGACCGAGGTGCTCGGTGCCCCGGCGACGGCTGCAAGCGTCCGGGCCGTCTCTGTGGTGGACGACGAACCGGTCGCCATCGTCGGAATGGCCTGCCGCTTTCCGGGCGGGGTCTCCTCGGAGGAGCAGCTATGGCAGTTGATCGCCGCGGGCACGGATGCCATCAGCGAGTTCCCCACTGACCGCGGGTGGGACCTCAACCAGCTGGTGGACCAGGACGGCGAGCGCGCTAGGACCTCCTATGTTGGGCACGGCGGCTTCCTGCACGACGCGGCGGAGTTCGATCCGGCGTTCTTCGGTATCTCGCCGCGTGAGGCGTTGGCGATGGACCCGCAGCACCGGTTGCTGCTGGAGACATCGTGGGAAGCCTTCGAACGGGCCGGAATCGACCCGGGCTCCTTGCGCGGACGGCCGGTTGGCGTCTTCGCGGGGACCAACGGCCAGCACTACGCCCCACTGCTCCAGGGCGCGCCGGAGAGCCTGGACGGCTATCTGGCGACCGGTAACGGTGCGAGTGTGTTGTCGGGCCGGGTTTCGTACACGTTCGGTCTCGAAGGCCCTGCGGTGACGGTGGACACGGCGTGTTCCTCGTCGTTGGTGGCGTTGCATCTGGCGGCGCAGGCGTTGCGGCAGGGTGAGTGTGAACTGGCGTTGGCCGGTGGTGTGACGGTGATGTCGACCCCGGACATGTTCCTTGAGTTCAGCCGTCAGAACGGGCTGGCTTCGGACGGACGTTCCAAGGCCTTTGCGGCGACGGCGGACGGCTTTGCTCTAGCCGAGGGCGTCGGGATGCTTTTGGTGGAGCGGTTGTCCGACGCGCGCCGCAATGGGCATCCGGTGTTGGCGGTGTTGCGTGGTTCGGCGGTGAATCAGGATGGTGCGTCGAACGGTTTGACGGCGCCGAATGGTCCTTCGCAGCAGCGGGTGATCCGCCAGGCGTTGGCGAACGCCGGGCTTGGTGCGTCGGATGTGGATGTGGTGGAGGCGCACGGCACCGGCACCTCCCTCGGTGACCCCATTGAGGCACAGGCGTTGCTGGCGACGTACGGCCAGGATCGTGAACGCCCGTTGTGGCTGGGATCGTTGAAGTCGAACATCGGGCACGCGCAGGCCGCCGCTGGTGTGGCCGGGGTGATGAAGATGGTCCTGGCGATGCGGCATGGTGTGCTGCCCAAGACACTGCATGTGGACGAGCCGACACCTCAGGTCGATTGGTCTACCGGTGCGGTGTCCTTGCTGACCGAGCAGGTTGAGTGGCCGGAGACGGGGCGGCTGCGGCGGGCTGCGGTGTCGTCGTTCGGGATCAGCGGGACGAACGCGCATGTGATCCTCGAAGAGGCGCCTGTTGTTGAGGCGGCCGGGGCCGAGGTGGGCGACGCGCCTGTCCCGTGGGTGGTGTCGGGTAAGAGTGAGGCTGCGTTGCGTGCGCAGGCGGCCCGGCTGTTGGCCTTTGTGGACTCTGCTTCGGGGTTGAGTCCAGCGGATGTGGGTTTGTCGTTGGCTGTGGGTCGTGCGGTTTTTGAGTATCGGGCTGCGGTGGTTGCGGCTGACGTGGCTGGCTTCCGTGCTGGTTTGGCCGCGTTGGCGGATGCGGGTGCGGCGCCGGGTGTGGTGCAGGGTGTGGCTGGTGCCGGTGACCGTGCGGTGTTTGTGTTTCCGGGTCAGGGTTCGCAGTGGGTGGGTATGGCGGTGGGTCTGTTGGGCTCGTCGTCGGTGTTTGCGGAGTCGATGCGGGCGTGTGCGGGGGCGTTGGCGCCGTTTGTTGAGTGGTCGTTGCTGGATGTGTTGGGTGATGCGGCGGCGTTGGAGCGGGTTGATGTTGTTCAGCCTGTGTTGTTTGCGGTGATGGTGTCGCTGGCGGCGTTGTGGCGTTCGTATGGGGTGGAGCCTGCCGCTGTGGTGGGGCATTCGCAGGGTGAGATCGCGGCCGCATACGTGTCTGGTGCGTTGTCGTTGGAGGACGCGGCGCGGGTTGTGGCGTTGCGTAGTAAGGCGTTGCTGGCGTTGTCGGGCCGGGGTGGGATGGTGTCGGTCTCGCTGCCGGTCGCCGAGGTCGCTGAGCGTGTGGAGCGTTGGGGTGGTCGGGTTTCTGTTGCTGCGGTGAACGGGCCGGGCTCGGTGGTGGTCTCCGGTGATGTCGATGCCCTTGATGAACTGCTCGCCGAGTGTGAGGGGTTGGGGGTTCGGGCGCGTCGGATTCCTGTGGATTATGCGTCGCATTCGGCGCATGTGGAGGAGATCCGCGACGAACTCCTGACCGTCCTGGCCGATATCACTCCGCGTACTTCCGAGGTGCCGTTCTACTCCACGGTGAGCGTCGAGCGGATCGACACCCGTGTGCTGGATGCCGACTACTGGTACCGCAACCTGCGCCAGACGGTCCGGTTCGAGGAGACCGTTCGCTTGCTGGCGGAGCAGGGGCACCGGTTGTTCGTGGAGTCCAGCGCACACCCGGTACTGACCGTCGGCATCCAGGAGACATCGGAAGAGCTCGTGGCCCTGGGTTCGTTGCGTCGTGATGAGGGCGGCCTGGACCGCTTCTTGCTGTCGCTGGCCGAGGCTCATGTGCACGGTGCCAGCGTCGACTGGCCGACCGTCTTCCCCGGCGCCCGCCGTACCGACCTCCCGACATACGCCTTCCAACGCCAGCGCTACTGGCTCGACGCCCCCGCGACGGCTAGCGACGTGGCCTCGGCGGGCCTGGGCTCCGCGGACCATCCGCTGCTGGGAGCCGCCGTGGAGCTACCGGACTCCGACGGGCTGGTGTTCACCGGCAGGCTGTCCCTGGCCACCCATCCGTGGCTCGCCGATCACGCGGTGATGGGCTCGACTCTGCTACCGGGCACCGCCTTCGTGGAGCTGGCGATACGCG
This sequence comes from Streptantibioticus rubrisoli, assembly GCF_024436055.1. Lineage (GTDB taxonomy): Bacteria > Actinomycetota > Actinomycetes > Streptomycetales > Streptomycetaceae > Streptantibioticus_A > Streptantibioticus_A rubrisoli. Next base: position 86,348 of record NZ_JANFNH010000015.1, read on the forward strand.
CCGGTGACCAGGTCGGCTGCGCCCACCTGGAGGAACTGACCCTGGAAGCGCCGCTGGTGCTGCCGGAACGCGACGGTCGCCAACTCCGGCTTTCCGTGGGCGAGTCGGACGGGTCCGGGCGACGCACGTTGGGCATCCACTCGCGGCCCGAGGAAGGCGGCGCGTGGGTGCGGCATGCCAGCGGAGTGCTGGCCGTGGATGTCCCGGCGGCCCCTGCCGACTTCGGCGGTGTCTGGCCTCCCGCGGGTGCCGTGCCGATCGAACTCGATGACCTGTACGACCGACTGGCTGGCACCGGCTACCACTACGGCCCGGTGTTCCAGGGCCTGCGCGCGGCCTGGCGGCAGGGTGACGAGGTCTTCGCGGAGGTCGCGCTGCTCGAGGAACGTCGGTCTGACGCGGGCAGGTTCGGCCTGCACCCGGCGCTGTTGGACGCCGCTGTGCAGGCGGTCGGCTTGGGCGGCTTCCTTGGCGAGTCCGGCCAAAGCAGGCTCCCGTTCCTGTGGAGTGGGGTGTCGCTGCGGGCTGTCGGCGCCGCCGCGTTGCGGGTACGGATCTCGCCCAGCGGCGAGGATTCGGTGTCCCTCGCCGTGATGGACACGCTCGGCCAGCCGGTGGCGGAGGTGGACTCCCTGGTGCTGCGGCCGGTCACCGCCGAGCAGTTGCGTGCCGCGGGGGAGGTCCGGCATGACTCGCTGTTCCGGGTCGACTGGGCCGTCGTACCGGCGCTGCCCGCAGTCGCCGAGGACCGATGGGGCGTGCTCGGCGCGGACCAGGAGAAGTTCGGCGCCGCCCTGGAGGCCGCCGCGCTTCAGGTGGACGCATTCGCCGACCTGGCCGCGTTCGACGCGGCGCCGGTGCCCGCCGTGGTGCTCGCGCCGTGCACCGTCGACTCCGTCACGGACGCCGCCGACACGGCTTCGGCTGTGCGCCTGGCGACACACAAGGTGCTGGGGCTGGTCCAACGGTGGCTTGCCGACGAGCGGTTCGCGCAGTCGCGCCTGGTGCTGGTGACCCGCGGAGCGGTGGCCACCCGCCCTGGTGAGGACGTGCCCGACCTGGCGCACGCCGCGGTCTGGGGACTGATCCGGTCCGCGCAGGCCGAGCATCCGGACCGGCTGGTGCTGCTGGACCTCGACGAGCACGATGCCTCCTACCAGGCGCTTGCGGCCGCGCTGGGCACCGATGAGCCACAACTGGCGGTGCGCGAGGGCAGGCTGTACGCACCCCGGTTGGCCAGGGCCGTGGCCTCCGACGGCGTGCCGCGTGCGTTGGATCCTGCTGGCACCGCGCTGATCACCGGTGCCACCGGTGCGCTCGGCGGGCTGGTGGCCCGGCATCTGGTCGCCGAACACGGCGTCCGGCGGCTGGTGTTGGCCGGTCGGCGGGGCATGGACGCGCCCGGTGCGGCCGAGTTGTGCGCCGAGCTGACCGAGCTGGGCGCGACAGTCACGATGGCCGCGTGCGATGCGGCCGACCGGGACCAACTCGCCGCGCTGGTCGCGAACATTCCTGAGGCGCATCCGCTGACCGCGGTGGTGCATGCCGCCGGGGTGCTGGACGACGGCATGATCGAGTCGCTGACTCCGGAGCGGGTCGACGCGGTACTGCGGCCGAAGGTGGACGCGGCTCTGCACCTGCACGAGCTGACCGAGGACATGGACCTGGCCGCGTTCATGCTGTTCTCCTCGGCGGCTTCGACTTTCGGTGGCCCGGGGCAGGGCAACTACGCGGCGGCTAACGCGTTCCTGGACGGGCTCGCCCAGCGTCGCCGGGCGAGCGGGCTGGCGGCCAGTTCGTTGGCCTGGGGCCTGTGGGCGCAGCGCGGTGCGATGACCGCCCACCTCGCGGACGAGCAGATCGACCGGCTCGAACGCGGCGGCATGGCCGCACTGTCCACGGCCGAGGGCCTGGCCCTGTTCGACGCCGCCATCGGCTTGGACGAGGCCCTGCTCGTGCCGGTGCGGCTGACACCGGCGGCGCTGCGGGCCACCGACGCCGTGCCCGCGCTGCTGCGTGGACTGGTGCGCGCCCCCGCACGGCGGACCGTCGACGCCGGTTCCGTACCGGACGCGGCCTCGCTGCGCCAGCGGCTCGGCGGCCTGGCGGAAGCCGAACGCGACCGGGTGCTGACCGACCTGGTGCGTGGCCAGGTGGCCGCGGTGCTGGGCCACGCCTCGCCAGACGCCATCGACGCCGGGCGCGGGTTCCTTGAGCTGGGTCTGGACTCGCTGACCGCGGTGGAGCTGCGGAACCGGCTGAACGTGGCGACCGGGCTGCGGCTGCCCGCAACGCTGGTGTTCGACTATCCGACGCCGGTTGCCCTCACCCGCTACCTGGCCGCGGAGATCGTGCCGGACACGGCGAACTCGGCCGCGCCGCTCCTCGCCGAACTGGCCAGACTCCAGGGCGAGTTGGCCGCGTTCACCGCGAACGACGAGGCCCGCGGTCAGATCACGGTCCGGCTCAAGGCGCTGATGGCCAGCTGGACCGACGGCGGCGAGCCCGATGCCGAGGCGGAGGCCGATCTGGACACCGCCACCGACGACGAGATGTTCGACCTCATTGGCAAGGAGTTCGGGATTTCTTGATCAACGGCGAATCCGGAACTTCCCCAGGAAAGGAACTATCTATGTCCAATGAGGACAAACTCCGTCACTTCCTCAAGCAGGTGACCGCGGACCTGCGGCAGACCAAGCAGCGCCTGCGCGAGGTCGAGGACGCCGCGGTCGAGCCGATCGCCATCGTCGGCATGAGCTGCCGCTACCCGGGCGGCATCAACTCGCCCGAGGACCTGTGGCGGTTGGTGGCCGACGGTGGCGACGCCATCTCCTCGTTCCCGCCGGACCGTGGCTGGGACGTCGACGACCTGTACGACGTGGATCCCGACAGCGCGGGCAAGTCGTACACCCGGCAGGGTGGGTTCCTGCATGACGCGAGTGAGTTCGACCCGGCGTTCTTCGAGATCTCGCCGCGCGAGGCGCTGGCGATGGACCCGCAGCAGCGGTTGCTGCTGGAGGCGTCCTGGGAGGCATTCGAGCGTGCGGGCATCGACCCCGCAACGGTACGGGGCAGCAGGACCGGCGTGTTCGCCGGGGTGATCTACCACGACTACGCGACTCGACTGGTCGATCTGCCGGAGGGCGTCGAGGGCTACATAGGCACCGGCAACTCGGGCAGCGTCGCGTCCGGACGCATCGCCTACACCCTCGGCCTGGAGGGGCCAGCGGTCACCATCGACACCGCCTGCTCGTCCTCGCTGGTGGCGTTGCACCTGGCCTGCGAGTCGCTGCGCAAGGGGGAGTGCACACTGGCGCTGGCCGGAGGCGCCACGATCATGGCCACCCCAGCGATCTTCGTGGAGTTCAGCCGCCAGCGCGGTCTCGCGGCGGACGGGCGGTGTAAGGCCTTCGCGGACGCGGCCGACGGCACCGGCTGGGGCGAAGGTGTCGGCATGCTGCTGGTGGAGCGGTTGTCCGACGCCCAGCGCAACGGGCATCCGGTGCTGGCCGTGGTGCGCGGCACCGCGGTGAACCAGGACGGTGCGAGCAGCGGCCTGACCGCGCCCAACGGCCCCGCGCAGCAGCGAGTGATCCGCCAGGCGCTGCTGAACGCCCAACTCACCGCCGAGCAAGTAGACGTGGTGGAGGCGCACGGCACCGGCACCCGGCTCGGTGATCCCATCGAGGCGCAGGCGCTGCTGGCCACGTACGGCCAGGATCGGCCCGTCGAGCGGCCGTTGCTGCTCGGCGCGGTCAAGTCGAACATCGGTCACACCCAGGCCGCCGCCGGTGTGGCCGGTGTGATCAAGATGGTGCAGGCGATGCGACACGGTGTGCTGCCGAAGACGTTGCACGTGGACGAGCCGTCCCGGCAGGTCGACTGGTCCGCCGGGGCGGTCTCGCTGCTCACCGAGCCCACCGAGTGGCCGCGGACCGGCGAGCCACGCCGCGCGGGTGTGTCCTCGTTCGGGGTGAGCGGCACCAATGCGCACGCCATTCTGGAGCAGGCGCCGCCAGTCGAAGAGGTCGACTCTGTGGAGTCGGCGGGTGTGATGCCGTGGGTGCTCTCCGCCAAGACCGAGCAGGCGTTGCGTGCGCAGGCGGCACGGCTGTTGGCGTTCGTGGACTCGACGCCGGAGTTGAGGCCCGCGGACGTGGGGCACTCGCTGGTCGCATCGCGATCCAGGTTCGAGTACCGCGCTGCGGTGGTTGCGGCTGACGTGGCTGGCTTCCGTGCTGGTTTGGCCGCGTTGGCGGAGGCGGGTGCGGCGCCGGGTGTGGTGCAGGGTGTGGCTGGTGCCGGTGACCGTGCGGTGTTTGTGTTTCCGGGTCAGGGTTCGCAGTGGGTGGGTATGGCGGTGGGTCTGTTGGGCTCGTCGTCGGTGTTTGCGGAGTCGATGCGGGCGTGTGCGGGGGCGTTGGCGCCGTTTGTTGAGTGGTCGTTGCTGGATGTGTTGGGTGATGCGGCGGCGTTGGAGCGGGTTGATGTTGTTCAGCCTGTGTTGTTTGCGGTGATGGTGTCGCTGGCGGCGTTGTGGCGTTCGTATGGGGTGGAGCCTGCCGCTGTGGTGGGGCATTCGCAGGGTGAGATCGCGGCCGCGTACGTGTCTGGTGCGTTGTCGTTGGAGGACGCGGCGCGGGTTGTGGCGTTGCGTAGCAAGGCGTTGCTGGCGTTGTCGGGCCGGGGTGGGATGGTGTCGGTCTCGCTGCCGGTCGCCGAGGTTACTGGGCGTGTGGAGCGTTGGGGTGGTCGGATTTCTGTTGCTGCGGTGAACGGGCCGGGCTCGGTGGTGGTCTCCGGTGATGTCGATGCCCTTGATGAACTGCTCGCCGAGTGTGAGGGGTTGGGGGTTCGGGCGCGCCGGATTCCGGTGGATTATGCGTCGCATTCGGCGCATGTGGAGGAGATCCGCGACGAACTCCTGACGGTCCTGGCCGATATCACTCCGCGCACTTCCGAGGTGCCGTTCTACTCGACGGTGAGCGTGGAGCGGATCGACACCCGTGTGCTGGATGCCGACTACTGGTACCGCAATCTGCGGCAGACGGTCCGGTTCGAGGAGACCGTTCGCCTGTTGGCGGAGCAGGGGCACCGGTTGTTCGTGGAGTCCAGCGCACACCCGGTACTGACCATGGGTATCCAGGAAACATCGGAAGAGCTCGTGGCCCTGGGTTCGTTGCGTCGTGATGAGGGCGGCCTGGACCGCTTCCTGCTGTCGCTGGCCGAGGCCCATGTGCACGGTGCCAGCGTCGACTGGCCGACCGTCTTCCCCGGCGCCCGCCGCGTCGACCTTCCGACATACGCGTTCCAACGCCAGCGCTACTGGCTGGAGGCAGTTGCCCCGGAGGCGGGGGCCGCCGTGGATCCGGTGGATGCGCAGTTCTGGGATGCCGTTGAGCGGGAGAACCTGGAAGCCCTGGCTAGCGCACTCAATGTGGACGGCGACGCTCCACTGAGCGCGGTGCTGCCTGCCATGTCCGCATGGCGCCGCAACCGTCGGGACCAGTCCACCGTGGAGTCCTGGCGCTACCGGGAGAGTTGGCAGCCGCTGACCGGCCCGTTGCGGCAACAGCTGGACGGTACGTGGCTGCTGGTCGCACCGGCCGGGGACGAACTCGTGGACACGGTGGCCGGAGCGCTGAGCGGGCACGGCGCGAAGGTCACCCTCCTGACCGTGGACGAGCGGTCCGACCGGCAGATACTGGCCGACCAACTGCGCGTGATCGCCGCGGAGGGCGCACCGACGGGAGTGCTGTCGCTGCTGGCCGACCGGGTGGACACCGTACTGGCGCTGGTGCAGGCGCTGGGGGACAGCGACATCGAGGCGCCGCTGTGGTGTGCCACTCAAGGCGCGGTCTCGACCGGTTCCTCGGACCGGGTGACCAGCCCGTTGCAGGCCGCGGTATGGGGCCTCGGCCGGGTCGCCGCACTCGAACGCCCGCAGCGCTGGGGCGGTTTGGTCGACCTGCCCGAGGTACTTGATGAGCGGGCGCTCGGCCGGTTGGCCGGAGTGCTGTGCGGCGCCGGTGACGAGGACCAGCTGGCCGTGCGCGGTTCGGGCGTGTTCGTACGTCGCCTGGTTCGCGCCCGCGCCGGGACGGTTGCGGGGCGGGCCTGGAAGCCGCGTGGCACGACGCTGATCACCGGCGGTACCGGTGCGTTGGGCGGCCACGTCGCGCGATGGCTGGCCAGTAGTGGTGCCGAGCATCTGGTGTTGCTGAGCCGTCGTGGCCGCGCCGCCGAGGGGGCCGCGGAACTTGAGGCCGAGCTGACCGGGCTCGGTGCCAAGGTGACCATCGCGGCCTGCGATGTCACCGACAAGGCCGTGCTCGCCTCCGTGATCCAGGCGGCCGGAGAGGTCGCGCCGATCCGGGCGGTGGTACACGCGGCTGGGGTGCTGGACTCGGGTGTGCTCGAAGCGCTCACCCCGGAACGGCTGGACGCGGTGCTGCGGCCCAAGATCCGGGGCGCGCTGAACCTGGACGAACTCACCGAGGATCTCGACGCTTTCGTCCTGTTCTCCTCGTTCGCCAGCACGCTGGGTGCGGCCGGGCAGGGCAACTACGCTGCGGCCAATGCGGCGTTGGAGGCGCTGGCGCAGCGCCGCCGGGCCGCCGGGCTGTCGGCGACCGCGATCGCCTGGGGGCCGTGGGCGGACGGCGGGATGGCCGATGACGCGGCGGTCGGTGCCCGGCTGCGCCGTGGTGGGCTGCCAGTGATGGCGCCCGCGATGGCGATCGCCGCGCTGCAACAGGCGCTGGATCATGATGAGACGCTGCTCGCGGTCGCCGATGTGGACTGGACCAGGTTCGCGCCCGGATTCACCGCCGCCCGGCCCAACCCGCTCATCGGTGACCTGCCGGAAGTCCGGGCACTCGCCGACGCGCGAATCGAGACCGGTACAGGCGATTCCGTCCTGCGTGCCCGGTTGTCCGGCATGTCTGAGGCCGAGCGGCGACGCGCCGTACTGGAGTTGGTGCGCGGCCATGTCGCTGCCGTGCTCGGGCACGGTCCGGACGAGCTGGTCGCCGCTGACCGCGCGTTCCGCGAGCTGGGCTTCGATTCACTGACCGCGGTGGACCTGCGCAACCGGCTGGCCGCCGCGACCGGGCTGAAGCTGCCGACGACGCTGGTCTTCGACTACCCGACCCCCTCGGCGCTCACCGATTTCCTGCTGGCCGAGGTGGGCGAGGCGGCCGGGACACAGGCGATCGTGCTGACCTCGGCGCCGTCAGCCACCGCACTTGGTGACGACGAGCCGATCGCCATCGTCGGAATGGCCTGCCGCTTCCCTGGCGGGGTGCGAACTCCCGACGAGTTGTGGCGACTGGTGGCCGACGGCGAGGACGCGATCTCCCTGGTGCCGATGGATCGCGGCTGGGACATCGACGGCCTGTTCGGCGACGGACAGTCGGGCACCTCGTACACCCGCGAGGGCGGGTTCCTCTACGACGTGGCCGAGTTCGACCCGACGTTCTTCGGAATCTCGCCGCGCGAGGCGCTGTCCATGGATCCGCAGCACCGACTGTTGCTGGAGGCCTCCTGGGAAGCCTTCGAACGTGCGGGCATCGATCCGTCCACATTGCGCGGCAGCCGGACCGGAGTGTTCGCGGGAGCGAACGGCCAGGACTACGCGGCACTGCTGATGTCCACCCCCGACGCCGCCGACGGCTATCTGCTGACCGGCAACGCGGGCAGTGTGGTGTCCGGTCGGATCTCCTACACGTTCGGCCTTGAAGGCCCTGCGGTGACGGTCGACACGGCGTGTTCCTCGTCGTTGGTGGCCTTGCACCTGGCCTGCCAGTCGCTGCGGCAGGGCGAGTCCACGTTGGCGCTGGCCGGTGGGGTGACGGTGATGTCGACCCCCGGGATGTTCGTCGAGTTCAGCCGCCAGCGTGGGTTGGCCGCGGACGGGCGCTGCAAGTCGTTCGCCGCCGCAGCGGACGGCACCAGCTGGGGTGAAGGCGTCGGCGTCCTCGTGGTGGAGCGGCTGTCCGACGCCCGCCGCAACGGGCACCCGGTGCTGGCCGTGGTGCGTGGCTCCGCGGTGAACCAGGACGGTGCGAGCAACGGGCTGACCGCGCCCAACGGCCCCTCGCAACAGCGGGTGATCCGGCAGGCGCTGCACAGCGCCCGCCTGTCGGCCGGGCAGGTCGACGTGGTGGAGGCGCACGGCACCGGCACGGTGCTCGGTGACCCGATCGAGGCGCAGGCGTTGCTGGCCACGTACGGCCAGGAGCGGCCTGCCGAGCGGCCGTTGCTGCTTGGTTCGCTGAAGTCGAACATCGGGCACACCCAGGCCGCCGCCGGTGTGGCAGGCGTGATCAAGATGGTGCAGGCGATGCGGCACGGCCTGGTGCCCAAGACATTGCACGTGGACCGGCCGACCTCCGAAGTCGACTGGTCGGCGGGCGCGGTCTCGCTGGTCACCGAGGCGACGCCATGGCCGGAGACCGGCGAACCGCGCCGGGCCGGGGTGTCGTCGTTCGGCATCAGCGGTACCAACGCGCACGTCATCATCGAGCAGCCAACGACCACAGTCGAAACGGTCGTTGAGGCGGCGTCTCCTGCTGATGTGGTGCCGTGGGTGGTGTCGGGTAGGAGTGAGGCTGCGTTGCGTGGGCAGGCGGCGCGGTTGGTGTCGTTCGTGGACTCTTCGCCGGGGTTGGGCCTGGTTGATGTGGGTTTCTCGTTGGCGACGACGCGTGCCGCGTTGGGGCATCGCGCGGTTGTTGTGGCGCGGGATGCTTCCGGGTTCCGTGAGGGGCTTGTCGCGTTGGCTTCGGGCGAGGTGGCGCCTGGGGTGGTGCGTGATGTGGTGTCCGAGGGCCGGTTGGCGTTCTTGTTCAGCGGTCAGGGGTCGCAGCGGGTGGGGATGGGGCGTGAGTTGTATGCGGCCTATCCGGTGTTCGCGGATGCGTTTGATGCGGTGTGTGCGCGGTTTGATGCCGAGCTGGCTCGTCCGTTGCGGGAGGTGGTGTTCGGGGACGATGCGGGGTTGCTGGATCAGACGGCGTATACGCAGCCTGCGTTGTTCGCGGTTGAGGTGGCGTTGTTCCGGTTGGTGGAGTCGTGGGGGCTGCGGCCGGATTTCCTGGCTGGGCATTCGGTTGGTGAGTTGGTGGCGGCGCATGTGGCGGGTGTGTTGTCGCTGGGGGATGCGTGTGTGTTGGTGGCGGCTCGTGGCCGGTTGATGCAGGAGCTGCCTTCGGGTGGTGTGATGGTGGCGGTGCAGGCGGCGGAGGATGAGGTTGCGCCGCTGCTGGTTGAGGGTGTGAGCATTGCCGCGGTCAACGGGCCGATGTCGGTGGTGGTCGCGGGGGATGAGCCCAAGGTCTTGCAGATCGCTTCCGTCTTTGAGGGGCGGGGTCGTAAGGCCAAGCGGTTGCCGGTGAGTCATGCGTTTCATTCGCCGCATATGGACGGCATGTTGGAGGCCTTCGGTGCGGTGGCGGCGGGGTTGTCGTATCAGGCGCCGCGGATCCCGATCGTCTCCAACCTGACCGGTGCTGTGGTCGGTGTCGAGGAGATCGGTACTGCGGAGTTTTGGGTTCGCCATGTCCGCGAGACGGTGCGTTTCGCTGATGGCATTGCGGAGTTGGAGGCCCAGGGTGTCGCGACGTTCATGGAGCTGGGTCCTGATGGTGCGTTGAGTGCGCTGGTGCGGGAGTGTTGCGCCGGGGATGGTGTGGCGGCGGTGGCGGCTTTGCGTAAGGGCCGTGGTGAGGTCCGCTCGTTGCTGGCTGCGGTTGGCGCGGCGTTCGTGCGTGGTGTGGTGGTGGATTGGGCGCGGGCGTTGGGGGGTGGTCGGCGGGTTGATCTGCCGACGTATGCCTTCCAGCGGGAGCGGTACTGGCCGGATGTTCCGGTGGGGAACGCTGCGGTGCTGGAGGACTCGGTGGATGCCGGGTTCTGGGATGCGGTGGAGCAGGAGAGTTTGGCGGAGGCGTTGTCGGTTGATCCGGACGCTCCGTTGAGTGCGGTGCTGCCTGCCATGTCGGCGTGGCGCAAGGCCCGTCGGGAGAAGTCCACGGTGGACTCCTGGCGGTACCAGGTGACTTGGCAGCCGGTGGATGCGTCGGCGATCGCTTCACTGTCCGGCCGCTGGCTGGTGGTACTGCCCACCGAGGAGCAGGAGTTCACCGCCTCCGTGGTACACGCTCTGGCCGAGCGCGGCGCCGAAACGATCCGCGTCGAGCTGCGCACCACCTATGTCGACCGAGAGCGGCTCGCCGAACGGCTACGCACCGCCGTGGGGGAGGACGCCCCGGCCGGAGTGCTGTCGCTGCTCGCGGTGACCGGGACGGTGCAGCCCAGCCTGGCGCTGCTGCAGGCCCTCGGCGACAACGGGTGGGACGCGCCGCTGTGGTGCCTGACCCGTGGCGCGGTCGCCGTCGGTGGCGCGGAGCGGCTGGCGGATCCGGCGCAGGCGCAGGTGTGGGGGCTCGGCCGGGTGGCCGCGCTGGAACACCCGCAGCGCTGGGGCGGATTGGTGGACCTACCCGGCGTGCTGGACGACCGGGCGCTGGACCGGTTGGTCGCCGTTCTGGCCGGAACCGATGAGGACCAGCTGGCGATCCGCCCGTCCGGGGTTTTCGCCCGCAGGCTGCGACGTGCCACCGCGGCACCGGCTGAGGCGTGGCGGCCGACCGGCACCGTCCTGGTGACCGGTGGTACCGGCGCGCTGGGTGCCCAGGTCGCGCGCTGGCTGGCCGGGAACGGAGCCGAGCACTTGGCGCTGATCAGCCGCCAGGGCGAAAGCGCCCCCGGCGCCGCGGAGCTGGCTGCGGAGCTGACCGGGCTCGGCATCGACATCACCGTCGCGTCCTGCGATGCGGCGGACCCCGGCGCCTTGCGCGCGCTGCTCGCCGGGCTGAGCGGCCCACCGCTGACCGCGGTGGTGCACGCCGCCGGTGTGCTGGAGCCGGAGCTGCTGGACTCGCTCACCGCCGAGCAGCTGGCCCGGGTGCTGCGGCCCAAGGTGGACGCGACGCGGAACCTGCACGAGCTGACCCGCGACCGCGGCCTGTCTGCTTTCGTACTGTTCTCGTCGTTCGCCAGCACGGTCGGCGCGGCGGGCCAGGGCAACTACGCCGCGGCGAACGCGTACTTGGATGCGTTGGCCGAGCAGCGTAGGGCGGACGGGCTGGCGGCCACGTCGATCTCCTGGGGGCCGTGGGCCGAGGCGGGCATGGCCGCGGACGGAGCGCACGAGGAGCGGCTGCGCCGTGGCGGACTGCCCGCGATGTCTCCGCAACTGGCGCTGGTCGGGCTACGGGAGGCGGTGGGGCGGACCGATCCGGCCGTCGTCATCGCGGACGTCGACTGGGCGGCCTTCGGCCCGGCGTTCACCGCACTGCGGCCGAGTCCGCTGCTCGACGGGCTGCTGCCGACCCGGCCGGTGGACGCCGCGGAGCCGGTGTCGGACGGTGTGCCGCTGGTCGAGCGCCTGGCGGGGTTGTCCGAAGCCGAACGGAGCCAAGCACTGGGCGAGGTGGTGCGCACCGAGGTGGCCGCTGTGCTCGGTTACCCGTCCGCTGATCGGGTCCAGCCGGATCAGGCGTTCTTGGAGCTGGGCTTCGACTCGCTCACCGCGGTCGAACTCCGCAACCGGATCGCCGCCGCCACCGGTCTCACGCTCCCCGCGACCCTGACCTTCGACCACCCCACCCTCGGTGCGCTGGCGGACTTCCTGCGCGCCCAACTGGCCGGGATCGGGGCCGAGGTGGCGAGGCCGGGAGGCGGGGCACCCGGGTTCCTCGGGACGCTGTACCGGCAGTCGGTGGAGCAGGGCACGCTCTCCGACTTCGTCACGCTGCTGGCGGACGCGGCCCGGTTCCGGCCGAGGTTCGACGCGACGTCGGCGCTGCGGCCGCCGACGCTGGTACGGCTGGCGGAAGGACCCGCGGAGCCGGAGCTGATCTGCTGTAGTGGTACCGCGGCCATCGCCGGGCCGCATGAGTTCGCCAGGTTCGCCTCGGCGATGCGCGGTGTGCGGGACGTCTCCGCGCTGCCGTTGCCCGGCTACGGCAGGGACGAACCGCTGCCCGCGAGCCTTGAGGACGCGCTGCGCCTACAGGCGGAGGCGGTGCGCGAGCACACCGGTGGCAGGCCGTTCGTGCTGTTCGGGCACTCCGGCGGGGCGACCATGGCCAACGCGCTCGCCTGCCACCTGGAGGAGACCGGCACCGCCCCGGCCGCGGTGGTGCTGGCCGACATCTACTCGACGGACGATCTGGAACTGCTCGTGGAATGGCAGCAGGACCTGGCACGGTGGACGTTCGAACGGGAGTCGATGTATGTGCCCATGGACGACTTCCGACTCACCGCGATGGGCGCGTACGACCAATTCCTGGCCACCAGGAAGCGGTTCGCAACAAAGGCGCCCACGCTGCTGGTCCGGGCCAGCGAGCCGATGGCCGAATGGTCCGGAGAACGTGACTGGCGATCGTCCTGGGACTTCGCTCACACAACGGTGGATGTGCCAGGAAACCACTTCACCATGATGGCGGAGTACGCTAGCGTGACAGCGGGGTCGATTAACCAGTGGTTGGCGGAATCCGTATGATGGGTCGTCCGTTCCTGATCGACCGTACAAACTCATCCGAAGCATCCGTGAACGGTTTCGCCAAGCTGTTTGCGAGTATGTGGGGAACCGGCCTGCCTAAACCGCTGGGACGGCCGGTGTGCGTTGAAACGGGGGAGCGGTGATGGCGGTTTTCGACGAGTTCACGAGCCTGTGGGTGCGGGAGTTCCATCCCGCGCCGCCGGGCGCGGCCACGCTCACCTGCTTACCGCACGCGGGTGGTTCGGCGAGCTTCTACTTCCCGGTCTCCCGGCAGCTGTCACCGGCGCTCGCGGTGCGCGCGGTGCAGTATCCGGGGCGCCAGGATCGGCTCAAAGAGCCTTGTGCGGAGGACCTGTTGGCGCTCGCGCGTAAGGTCTTCGAAGTGCTGCGCCCGATCTCGGGCGCCCGGCCCGCCCTGTTCGGGCACAGCATGGGCGCGGTGCTGGCCTTCGAGGTGGCGAGGATGCTGGAGCGGGAGGCCGGTGTCGTACCCGCTCACCTGTTCGTGTCCGGCCGTCGCGCGCCGTCGATCCACCGCCAGGAACTGGTCCACCAGCGCGATGACGCCGGGCTCATCGCAGAGGTGCGGAGCCTGGCCGGAACCGACAGCCAGGTGCTGGCCGACGAGGAAATCCTGCGGATGGCGCTGCCCGCCATCCGCGGCGATTACAGGGCGATCGAGACCTATGTCTATCAGCCGGGTCCGCCGCTGTCCTGCCCGATCACCTCGTTCATCGGCGACGTGGATCCCAGAGTGACCATCGAGGATGCGCAGGCCTGGCGTGAGCACACCTCTGGGGAATTCGACCTGAAGGTTTTCAGCGGTGGCCATTTCTACCTGAACACACATCGCGAAGCTGTTTGTGACCAGATTTCCGGGAAGCTGCTCGCGGCGGATTCCCATTGGCCGGGGGCGTAATGAGTAATCTGACGGACAGCGAACTCGGCGGCATGATGCAGCTGGTTCGCGGCACCCAGTGGTACGTCGGCATGTTCGGCGACCCTTACGCGCTGTTGCTGCGTGCCCAGGCGGACGACCCGTACCCGCACTACGAACTGGCCCGCGAACAGGGGCGGTTGTACCAGAGCCCGTTGGGCAGCTGGGTGTGCACCGGCCACGCCCTGGCCGCGCAGGTCCTGGCGGACCCGCGTTTCGACGCCCGCACGGCGGACGGCGGCACCGCGGCCCAGCACGTGCTGGCGCTGGACGACTCGTTCCTGGGGCTGGACCGCACGGCGCACGACCGGCTCCGCGAGCGCACCGCCACGCTGCTCGGGCCACAGGCGGTCGAGCGGTACCGGACGCTGACGGAGCGGGTGGGCGGCGCCCTGCTCGACGGGCTCGGCGCCGAGTTCGACCTCGCCGCGGACTTCGCGACCCCGCTCGCCGTCGGCGTGCTGGCCGAACTGCTCGCCGTCCCCACGAAGGACCGGGCGCGCTTCGCCGAGCACTGCCCGGCGCTCGGCACCGCGCTGGACGCCGAGGTGTGCCCGCAGCAACTCGCGCCCGCCCGCGCCCTGATCACCGCGCTGCGGTGGCTGCGCGGAGAACTCGCCGCCCGGCCGGACACCGGCCTGCTCGACGAGGTCGCGGCGGCCGGTGGAGACGAGGCGGCCGACGACGCGCTCGCGGTGGCGGTGCTGCTGGCCGTCACCGGCATCCCGGCCACGTCGAGCCTGGTGTGCAACGCGGCACTCGCGCTGCTGGCCGATCCCGCGCGGTGCGAGGAGGTGCGCTCCGATCCGGGCCTGCTGTCCAAGGTGATCGACGAGACGCTGCGCCACGATCCGCCGGTGCACCTGCGGAGCCTTGTCGCCCGCGAGGACGTGCGGATCGACGGCCAACTCATCGCCGCAGGAAGCCAGTTGGTGGTGCTGCTGGCCGCCGCCAACCGGGACCCGGAGGTCTTCTGCGATCCAGGACGCTTCGACCCGCACCGTGCCGAATCGGCTGCCCTGTTGGGGGGAGCGCACCACGAACTGACCGCCCCGCTAGCCCGGTTGCAGGCCGAGGTCGCGCTTCGCCTGCTGCTCGACCGGTTGCCCCGACTCCGGCAGGACGGGCCGATTGTGCGACGTAGGAGGGCACCGGTCAGCCGCGCCATTGCGCGGGTGCCGGTGACCGCCGCCTAGTCGTGCCCCTGCCGTCCGAACGTCAAAGGAGATAACCGGTGCGCGTGCTGTTCACCTCGTTCGCACACAACACGCACTTCTACACGCTGGCCCCGTTGGCCTGGGCGTTCCGCGCCGCGGGCCACGAAGTCCTGGTCGCCAGCCAGCCCGCGCTGACCGACACGATCACGCAGGCCGGACTGCCCGCGGTGCCGGTCGGCGTGGACCATGCCGTGCAGGAATTCGAGCAGCGGCAGAGCAACCGCAACAGCGAGCACCCCGAGATCAACTTCGCCGAGACCCGGCCGGAGATCGTGACCTGGGACTACGCGCTCGGCCTGCAGTCCATGATGACTCCGTTGATGTACGCCAAGGTCAACGACACCATGGTCGACGACTTGGTGGAGCTGGCCCGGCAGTGGCAGCCGGACCTGGTGATCTGGGAGCCGTTCACGTACGCGGGAGCCGTGGCCGCCCGGGTGACCGGTGCGGCGCACGCCCGTCTGCTGTGGGGTCCGGACGTGCAGTACCGGGCCAGGAAGCTGTTCCTGCAACGGCAGGCCGAGCAGCCGCCCGAGCACCGGGACGACCCGCTTGCCGAGTGGTTGACCTGGACGCTGGACCGCTACGGCTGCGAGTTCGACGAGGAGATGGTCACCGGCCAGTGGACCATCGACTCGACGCCGCAGAGCACCCGGCTGCCGCTGGGCCAGCATGTGGTGCCGATGCGCTACGTGCCCTACAACGGCGTCTCGGTCATCCCGGACTGGCTGCGCGAGCCGCCCAAGCGACCGCGGGTGTGCCTGACGCTCGGGGTGAGCGCCCGCGAGGTGCTGGGCGGGGACGCGGTCTGCGTCAGCGACCTGATCGAGGCGACCGCCGACCTGGACATCGAGTTGGTGGCCACCCTCGACTCGTCGCAGCGGGAGCTGCTGGCCACGGTGCCGGACAACACCCGCATCGTCGACTTCGTGCCGATGCACGCGCTGCTGCCCAGCTGCTCGGCGATCATCTACCACGGCGGCGCGGGAACCTGGTCGACCGCGATGCTCGCCGGGGTGCCGCACATCATGCTCGCCGAGCAGTACGACACGGTGCTGAAGGCAGAGCAGATCGAGGAGTTGGGCGCCGGACTTTTCATCCGGCCGAACACCCTGACCGCACAGGGCCTGCGCGACATGGTGATACGGGTCCTCGAAGAACCCTCCTTCCGGGCCGCGGCCGAGCGGCTGCGCCAAGAAGTGCTCGCCGAGCCGTCGCCGGGCGAACTCGTGCCGGTGCTGGAACGGCTGACCGCCGAGCACCGGACCGCCTGCTGAGCACACCACACCAAGCACCGACGAAAGGCACCTGAAGCCATGAGTAGCCCGGTGGATCTGCATTCCAAGCCGAGCGTCATTGAGGCCTGCACCCTGCCGGGGGCCGATCCCTCGTCGGCGATCGCGGCGCTGCGGCCGCTGGTGAGCGAAGCGGCCGGTACCGGCGAAACCGACGCGGAGCGGCTCGCGGGACACCTGGTCTCGCTGGCCCGCACCTACAGCACCGAGCCGTTCACCCCGCTCGAAGCGGCCCGGCACGCGCTCGGCGTCGGGCGGGGGGAGTTCCGGCTGCTGCTCGACACCTTCGCGCGGGTACCGCAGTTGCGCACCGCGGTGGAGCGGGGACCGGCAGGCAAGTACTGGACCAACACCGTCCTTCCGGTGGAGCGGGTCGGCGCGCTCGACGCCGCCCTGCACGGAAAGCCCGTGTTCCCCAACAGCGTGGGCCTGTACCCCGGGCCGACCTGCATGTTCCGCTGCCACTTCTGTGTCCGGGTGACCGGCGCGAAGTACGAGCACTCCTCGGTGGCCGGTGGCAACGAGATGTTCGCCTCGATCATCGACGAGATGCCGACCGGCAACCCGTCGGGGATGTACCTGTCCGGCGGCCTTGAGCCGCTGACCAACCCCGGCCTCGGCGACCTGATCAGCCGGGCGGCGCGCCGGGGGCTCAAACTCACCCTGTACACCAACTCGTTCGCGCTGACCGAGCAGACCTTGTCCCGCCAGCCGGGCATCTGGGACCTGCACGCCATCCGCACCTCGCTGTACGGCCTCAACGACGAGGAGTACCAGGCGACCACGACCAAGCGGGCGTCGTTCAGCCGGGTCAAGAAGAACCTGCTGCGGTTCCAGGAACTGCGCCGGGAACGACAGGACGCGCCGCGGCTCGGCCTCAGCTACATCATCCTGCCCGGCCGGGCGCACCGGCTGGTCGATCTGGTCGACTACATAGCCGAGTTGAACGCGGCGGCGCCCGACCGGCCGCTGGAGTTCCTGACCCTGCGCGAGGACTACAGCGGGCGCCCCGACGGCAAGCTGGCAGCGGAGGAACGGGCGAGGATGCAGGAGGCGCTGGCCGCCTTCGACGAACGGGTCCGCGCGTACACCCCGACGCTGCACGTCGACTACGGCTATGCGCTGGAGAGCCAGCGGATGGGCGTCGACGCGGAGCTGCTGCGGATCCGTCCGCAGACCATGCGCCCGACCGCGCATCCGCAGGTCGCCGTCCAGGTCGACCTGCTGGGCGATGTCTACCTCTACCGCGAGGCGGGCTTCCCCGACCTGAAGGGCGCCGACCGCTACATCGCCGGGCGGGTCACCCCCGACACCAGCCTGACCGAGGTCGTCGAGCGGTTCGTCACCGAGCGGCGCGAGGTCGAGTCGATGGACGGCGACGAGTACTTCCTGGACGGCTACGACCAGGTGATCACCGCCCGGCTCAACCAGATGGCCGCCGACGTGGCGGCGGGCTGGGCGGACGTGCGCGGCTTCCTGCGCTGACCCACCGTTCCACACAGAAGAACCCCAACGACTCCTCAGGAAAGGGGCGAGAGCGTGACCGACACCCACTCGGCGCCGGCGACGTTGCCGACCAGAAGAAGCGACCTCCTCAACCCACCCGAGGAGTACAGGCGGCTGCGGGAGGAGGAGCCGGTGAGCCGGCTCAGCTTCCCGGACGGCACGGTCGGCTGGCTGGTGACCCGGTACGAGGACGTCCGCGCGGTACTGGCAGACCCGAGGTTCAGCACGTATCTGGCCCGGCACTCCTCACCGGTCAGGGCGACACCGCCGGAGGAGCGCGGCGAACTGCCGCCCGGTCACTTCATCTCGATGGACGCGCCTGATCACACCCGCTACCGGCGGCTGCTCACCGGGCAGTTCACCGTCCGCCGGATGCGGGCACTGATCCCGCGGGTCGAGCAGATCGTCAACGGGCGGCTGGATGTGATGGAGCAGGTGGGCGAACCGGCCGACCTTGTCGAGGCGTTCGCACTTCCCGTCGCGGCCCTGGTCATCTGCGAGTTGCTCGGTGTCTCCTACGACGACCGGGAGTACCTCCAGGAGGTCTCGGAGACCCTGATGAGCAGCGACGCCCCGACATCGGAGCTGTACGCCGCGGTCGCGGGTCTCAGCACCTACCTGCGGGACCTGGTGCGCGCCAAGCACGAGCAGCCCGGCGACGACATCATCAGCGGCCTGGTCACCGGCGACAACGGGTTGACCGACGAGGAAATCGCCGGGATGGCACTGCCGTTGCTGCTCGCCGGTTACGACGCCGCCGCCAACATGCTCGGCCTCGGCGTCCTGGCACTGCTGCTGGAACCCGACCAACTCGCCCCGCTGCGCGGCGACGACCAGGTGGCACAGGACAACCTGGTGGAGGAGTTGCTGCGCTATCTGACGACCGTGCACCTCGGCACGATCCGGGGCGCGAAGGAGGACGTGCGGGTCGGCGGCGAACTGGTCCGCGAGGGGGAGATCGTGGTGGCCTCGCTGGCCGCCGCCAACCGGGACCCCCAGTGCTGCCCCGACCCCGACCGGCTGGACGTCACCCGCGGCCGCACCTCGCACCTGGCGTTCGGCCACGGGCCGCACCAGTGCCTCGGCCAGCAGCTGGCCAGGGTCGTGCTGAAGGTCGGCTACCGGGAGCTGTTCCGGCGGTTCCCCGGACTTCGCCTCGCCGTGCCGCCCGAGGAGATCGACACCCGTGACGACAAGGTCATGTACGGCGTGTACGCGCTGCCGGTGGCCTGGTCGGACCAGTAACTGAGCAAGGAGCAGGAAGCATGACCGAGTTGCCCACCTTCCCGATGGCACGCACGTGCCCGTTCGCGCCGCCGCAGGAGTACGCCGAACTGCGCGCCCAGGGGCCGCTGGCCAAGGCCACCTTGTGGAACGGCAAGGAGACCTGGCTGGTCACCGGGTACGACCTGGTGCGCAAGCTGTTGCAGGACCCGAGGATCAGCTCCGAGCCGCCCCGGCTGGCCACGCTGGCGGCGAGCGAGGAGGGACAGACCGAGACCTTCCGTACGTTCGTCGGGATGGACCCGCCGGAGCACGGTGTCTACCGCCGGATGCTGACCTCGTACTTCACCGTCAAGCGGGTGCAGGCGATGCGGCCTGCGATCCAGCGGACAGCCGAGGAACTGGTGGACCAGATCCTGGCCACCGAAGGCCCGGTGGACCTGGTCGAGGCGCTGGCGATGCCGTTGGCGACCATGGTGATCTGCGAACTGCTCGGAGTGCCCTACGCCGACCGGGAGTTCTTCCACAGCCGTTCGTCGGTGGCGATCCAGAGCGCCACCGCGGAGGAGACCGCGGCCGCGTTCATGGACCTCTACCAGTACCTGGACAAGCTGGTCACCGCGAAGGAGGCGGAACCGGACGAGGGGCTCATCAGCCGCTTGGTCGAGGGGCCGTGGCGTGCCGGTGCGCTGACCCACCAGGAACTGGTCAACACCTCCGTGCTGCTGCTGATCGTCGGGCACGAGACGAGCGCCAACATGATCGGCCTCGGCGCCCTGACCCTGATGCGCCACCCGGACGTGGTGGCAGAACTGCGGGCCAAACCAGAGCTGTTGCCCGCGGCCGTCGACGAGCTGCTGCGCTACCACTCCAGCGCGGACTGGCTGCGCCGGGCCGCCAAGGAGGACATCGAGATCGACGGCACGGTGATCAAGGCGGGCGACAGCGTGATCGGCCTCGCCGCCGCGGCCAACCGGGACGAGCGGTTCACGAACCCCGACGAGTTCGACATCCACCGCACGGAACGGCATCACCTCGCCTTCGGCTACGGCCCGCACCAGTGCATCGGGCAGCACCTGGCCAAGGCGGAGCTGGAGATCGCGTTCGGCACGCTGTTCGACAAGATCCCCGACATCGTGCCCGCCGTCGAGCTGGACGAGCTGCCCTTCAAACACGACGCGACGCTGTTCGGCCTCTACCGGCTGCCGGTCACCTTCGCACGACCCTGATCACACCGACAGAACGGAAAACACCCTGTGCCAGTACAACCGTGGCGAGGCGGCAGGCGGCGGTCGGTGGGGACCCGGCTGCTGGTCCTGTTCGCCGTCTGCACGCTGCTGACCGGCGGGGTGGCCGCGGCCGACCAGCGGGTCCAGCCCGACCAGCAGCTGAACCCGCTGGTCGGCAAGATGACGCTGGACGAGAAGCTGTCCTTCGTGCACTGGACGGTGACCTTCTCCGGCCCGTTCAGCGTCGGATACCTGCCCGGCGTCCCCCGGCTCGGCATCCCTGAGATACGGGCGGCCGACGGCCCGGCGGGTATCCGGCTCAACAACGGCACGGCGGCCGCCCTGCCCGCACCCGTGGCACTCGCCGCCAGCTTCGACGACCAGCTCGCGAAGTCATACGGCTCGGCCATCGGGCGGGACGGCCGGGCGCTGGGCCAGGACCTGGTGATGGGACCCATGATGAACACCATCCGGGTCCCCCAGGCCGGGCGGAACTACGAGACGTTCAGCGAGGACCCGCTGGTCTCCGCCAGGACCGCCGCCGCGGAGATCCAGGGCATCCAGAGCCAGGGCCTGATGGCCACCGCCAAGCACTTCGCGGAGAACAACCAGGAGGACAACCGGCAGACCGTCGACGTCAACGTCGACGAGCAGGCACTGCACGAGATCGAGCTGCCGGCGTTCAAGAGCGCGGCACACGCCGGGGTCAGCTCGGTCATGTGCGCCTACAACAAGGTCAACGGCACGCCGTCGTGCGGCAACGCGGAACTCCTGGACGACATCCTGCGCACCCAGTGGGACTTCAAGGGCTGGGTGATGTCCGACTGGATGGCGACGCACAGCACCGACGCGATCACCAAGGGGCTGGACCAGGAACTCGGGATCGACTGGACCGACAGCGTCAACGGCTCGGTGCCCGGCGGCAAGTACTTCGGCGAGCCGCTGAAGAAGGCGGTCGAGGACGGCCGCATCCCCATGGCCACCCTGGACACCGCGGTGAGCCGGATCGTCACCCAGCTACAGCGGTTCGGCCTGGTCGGTGCGCACCCGCCCGCCCGGCCCGCCCGCGACCCCGCGGGGGCGGCGAAGGTCGCCCAGCGGGTCGCCGAGGACGGCGCGGTGCTGCTGCGCGACAAGGACGGGGCGCTGCCGCTGACGGGTACCGCCGGCAGGAGCATCGCGGTGATCGGCCCCACAGCCAAGGACCCGAAGGTCTCCGGGCTGGGCAGCGCCCATGTGGAGCCCGACACGGCGGTCGCGCCGCTGGACACCATCCGGGCACGGGCCGGTGCCGAGGGCAGCGTGACGTACTCGACCGGTGAGGAACTCGTCGGCAGCGCCCTCCCGGCGGACGCGCTCTCGCCCGCCTTCGCGGGCGGCACGGTGCTCAAGCCCGGCACCGTCGGCAGCATCTACGACGGCACCCTCACCGTGCCCGAGGACGGCGACTACCGGCTGGCCGTACGGGTCACCGGCGGCGCCGCGACCGTGCAGGTCGACGGGGGCGCCCCGATCCAGGCCGGTGAGGCGTACGGCAAGGTGACCAGCGCGCCGATGCGGCTGACCGCCGGTGCGCACAAGCTGTCCATCTCCGGGCAGACCACCGGCACCAAGCCCCTTACGCTCGACCTGAGTTGGGTCACACCGCAGGCCGCCGAGGCCGCCATCGACCAGGCGGTCGCCTCGGCCAAGGCGGCGCGCACCGCCATCGTGTTCGCCTACGACGACGGAGCCGAGGGGGCCGACCGGACATCGCTGGCCCTGCCGGGCCACCAGGAGGAACTGATCTCCCGGGTGGCGAAGGCCAACCCCAACACGGTGGTGGTGCTCAACACCGGGTCGGCGGTGAAGATGCCATGGCTTGACGACACCGCCGCGGTGCTGGACATGTGGTATCCGGGAGAGTCGGGCGCGCAGGCGACGGCGGCGCTGCTGTTCGGCGACGTGAACCCCAGCGGCAAGCTCACCCAGACCTTCCCGGTGGACGAGCACAGTACCCCCGTCACGGGCGACCCGAAGCGCTACCCAGGAGTGGGGGACGAGGAGACCTACTCCGAGGGCATCTACGTCGGCTACCGCTGGTACGACAAGAACGAGGTGCGGCCACTGTTCCCGTTCGGCTACGGCCTGACCTACACGTCCTTCGACTACCGTGACGTGTCCGCGGTCCCGGCGGGCGACGGCTACGACATCAGCTTCACCCTGCGCAACACCGGCCAGCGCGCCGGAAAGGAGGTCGCGCAGGTGTACCTGGGGGCCAGCCCCGAGGTGCGGGCGCCGCAGGCGGACAGGGCACTCGCCGGATACGCCAAGGTCGAGCTGGCACCGGGCCAGAGCGAGCGGGTGACCGTACACATCGACGGGCAGAAGCTGAA
Source organism: Streptantibioticus rubrisoli (assembly GCF_024436055.1). Lineage (GTDB taxonomy): Bacteria > Actinomycetota > Actinomycetes > Streptomycetales > Streptomycetaceae > Streptantibioticus_A > Streptantibioticus_A rubrisoli. The sequence continues at coordinate 108,702 of NZ_JANFNH010000015.1, forward strand.
GTACTGGAACACCGCCAGCCATGGCTGGGCCACCGGAGCGGGTGTCAGATCGGTGTTCGTCGGCCCCTCTTCGGCGATCCTGCCACTTCAGGCGAAGATCGCGGTGCCCGCCGCCTGAAGCCCCGCCCCGGGGGGAGTGCTTCGGCGCTCCCCCCGGGGTCTTTCGTTCATCCGAGCGCGTTGAGCCGGGCCAACTGGTCGTCGGAGAACACGATGTCCGACGCCGCGACGTTCTCCTTGAGGTGCACCGGCGAGCTGGTGCCAGGGATCGGGATCACCGCAGGGGAGCGGTGCAGCAGCCAGGCCAGCGCCACCTGGCTTGGGGTCACCCCCAGTTCAGCGGCGATGGCGGTCACCGGGCTGCCCTCGGCGGCGAGTTCGCCGCGGGCGATCGGCAGCCACGCTATGAACGCGATCGAGTGCTTCTCGCAGTACTCGACCACATCATCGTTGTGCCGGTCGGTGAGGTTGTACACGTTCTGCACGCTGGCCACGGTGATCTGCTCGCGGGCCTGCTCCAGTTCCTCGACGGTGACCTTGGACAGCCCGATGTGCCGGATCTTCCCCTCGTCCTGCAACTCCTTGAGCGCGCCGAACTGCTCGGCCGCGGGCACCTTCGGGTCGATCCGGTGCAGCTGGAAGAGGTCGATACGGTCAAGCCCGAGGCGGCGCAGGCTCAACTCCGCCTGCTGACGCAGGTATTCGGGGCGCCCCAACGGCACCCACTCGTTGGGGCGTGGTCGGCACTGACCGGCCTTCGTCGCGATGACCAGGCCGTCCGGGTACGGGCGCAACGCCTCGGCCAGCACTTCCTCACTGCTGCCCAGCCCGTAGGAGTCGGCGGTGTCGATGAAGGACACGCCGAGGTCGACGGCCAGCCGGGCGATGTCCAGCGCCGTTTCCCGATCGTCCGGCGGACCCCAGTATTCCGGGCCGGTCAGCCTGAGAGCGCCGAACCCCATCCGGTGTACCGGAAGATCACCGCCCAGCGTAAAGGTGGACCGTTCGCGCTGCACCATTCGATTCCTCCTCGTCCGGGTATCCGCCTGGAGACTATCGATGAACAGCGCGAACGCCTTCCGGGGCAATGTGCCACCGGCTGTCATACTGGACACATGGTGAATCGACTGGCGCGCGCCCAGTCACCGTATCTCCAGCAGCACGCCGCCAATCCCGTGGACTGGTGGGAGTGGGGCCAGGAGGCGTTCGCCGAGGCCCGGCGGCGCGGGGTGCCGGTGCTGCTCAGCGTGGGGTACTCCTCCTGCCACTGGTGCCATGTCATGGCCGAGGAGTCGTTCGAGGACGACCGGACCGCCGCCGTGCTCAACGAGCACTTCGTACCGGTGAAGGTGGACCGGGAGGAGCGGCCCGACGTCGACGCGGTCTACATGGAGGCGGTGCAGGCGGCGACCGGGCAGGGCGGCTGGCCGATGACGGTGTTCCTGACGCCGGACGGCGAGCCGTTCTACTTCGGCACCTACTTCCCGCCCGAGCCCCGGCACGGCATGCCCGGTTTCCGGCAGGTGCTGGAGGGCGTACGGGCCGCGTGGCGGGACCGGCGGGACGAGGTGGGCGAGGTCGCGGCGCGGATCGTACGGGAGCTGTCCGGCCGCCAGCTCGACTACGGCCGGGCCCCCGCGCCCGCGGAGGCCGAGCTGCACGCCGCGCTGATGGAGCTGACCCGGGAGTACGACGCGACGTACGGCGGGTTCGGCGGCGCGCCGAAGTTCCCGCCGTCCATGGTGCTGGAGTTCCTGCTGCGGCACCACGCGCGCACCGGCTCCGAGGCCGCGTTGCAGATGGCGACCGACACCTGCGAGGCCATGGCGCGCGGCGGGATCTACGACCAACTGGGCGGTGGATTCGCCCGTTACGCGGTCGACCGTACGTTCACCGTGCCGCACTTCGAGAAGATGCTGTACGACAACGCGCTGCTGTGCCGGGTCTACGCCCATCTGTGGCGGGCCACCGGATCCGACCTGGCGCGCCGGGTGGCGCTGGAGACCGCCGACTTCCTGGTCGGCGAACTGCGCACCGAGCAGGGTGGGTTCGCCTCGGCGCTGGACGCGGACAGCGAGATTCCGCAAGGGTCGCGCGAAGTGCGTCCTACGAAGGGCGGTGGCGGAGCACACGGCGAAGGCGCCTACTACGTGTGGACGGTTGACGAACTGCGCGAGGTGCTGGGTGAGGAGGACGCCGAGTTCGCCGCGCGGTACTACGGGGTGACGCCGGAGGGAAACTTCGAGGACGGCGCGTCCGTACTGCGCCTGGTGGACGGCGAGTTGGCCTCCGGTGAGCGGATCGCCTCCGTCCGGCAACGTCTGTTGGCGGCGCGGGCCCGGCGGCCGAGGCCCGGCCGGGACGACAAGGTGGTGGCCGCCTGGAACGGCCTGGCCATCGCCGCGCTCGCCGAGATCGGCGCCTACTTCGACCGCCCCGACCTGGTGGCCGCCGCGCTGGACGCGGCCGACCTGCTGGTACGGGTGCACATGGACGCGCAAGGGCGGCTGGCCCGCACCTCGCGGGAGGGGGTGGCGGGCGACAACGCGGGGGTACTGGAGGACTACGCGGATGTCGCCGAGGGGTTCCTAGCCCTGGCCGGGGTGACCGGCGAAGGCGTGTGGCTTGAGTTCGCCGGGCTGCTGCTGGACACCGTGCTACGGCACTTCGCGGGCGGCGACGGCACGTTCTACGACACCGCGGACGACGCGGAGGCGCTGATCCGTCGCCCGCAGGACCCCACGGACAACGCCGCGCCCTCCGGCTGGACGGCGGCGGCCGGTGCGCTGCTGTCGTACGCGGCTTACACCGGCTCGGCCGAGCACCGCGCCGCCGCGGAACGGGCGTTGGGCGTGGTGGGCGCGCTGGCGGCGCGGGCGCCACGGTTCATCGGCTGGGGCCTGGCGGTCGCGGAGGCCGCGCTGGACGGCCCGCGCGAGGTCGCGGTCGCCGGGCCCGGCGACGATCCGGCCACCCGGGCACTCCACCGCACCGCCCTGCTGGGCACCGCACCGGGCGCGGTGGTCGCCTGCGGCGAGCCGAACAGCGAGGAGTTCGCCCTGCTACGCGACCGCCCCCTGGTGGACGGCCGCCCGGCCGCGTATGTCTGCCGCCGGTTCGCGTGCGCGGCGCCGACGACGGAGGCGTCGGCGCTGGCGGAACAGGTGCGTTAGCTGGGGAACTCCCCGGCGTTGACGGCGGATACGACCCACTCCCGGGGGAGAAGAACAGGGCGGGGCCGTCGGGGTCTTTGGAGTCCCTTATGGGGATGGCGCCGGTGGCGTGGGCGGTCGTCGAGAGTCATCAACATCAACGCGCCACCCATCAGGGCACGTTCCCCGTGCGCATACGGCAGAAGCCGCACAGTAGTTGCGGCATTCCCGGAAGCGATGGCGAAACGCGAGTACGACCCTGACGCCCGGGGCGCTCGTCTACGACGCGGCGGCGGAGCGGGTGGGGACCTACCAGGCGAAGGCAGGCCCGTACTCAGGAACACCACTCCCATAACTGAATAATCGTTAGTTTGACTTGACCTCTTCCGCGCTATACCAAGTCATGGTACTTCTTATACCAACACATGGGGCGAGTCATCGGTGGATGCGTCAGTCATTGACCTCTCCATCGAACAGGGAAGAGGGCGCCTCGGGACGTCAGTCAAGGGAGAATTGGATGACTCTGAAACCTGCCAAGCGGAACGCAGCACGGGCCGTCGCCATAGCCGCCGCATCCTGCGGCTTCGTCGTTGCCGCCACTGTGCCGTCATCCGCCGCCGACGAGCCAACCCGTGAGGCCATCCTGGCGGACTGCGAATCCGGGTCGGGGAAGTGCACCTTCAACTCACCGCAGATGGGAGAACCTTACCTGGGCAACTTCGTGCAGGTGTCGGACACTCTCTACAACTGCAGCACGTCGGACACCACCAAGAAGTTGACCTGGACGCAGAAGGTCGGTTCGACCGATTCCGTCGGCGTATCTGTCAGCGCTGGCGGCACACTCATGGGGCTGGTGAACGTCAGTGTGACCGCAACATACGGTCACACCTGGACCAGCGAGACATCTGAATCCGACGAACAAAACGTCACGGCGAAGCCCGGAGAAGTCGCGTGGATCTCTCGCGCCCAACTCATGCAAAAGGTCTCAGGGGAATGGCAGACGCACTATGACAGCCCAAAGTGGGGGCACTACTACTGGTTTGTGCCGGACACCATCACCAGCCCGGCAAAGAACGGTACCGGCGGCAAGAGCAGTTCCATCGTGGTGAGAAGCCGTCCCATGACCGATGCTGAGAAGGCAAGCTGCGAGGCCAATCGCAGCAAGGTGCTTGTGAAACAGCGTTGATGGAGTCCAGGTGCCAGGCCGTCTCGGACACCTGTGACTTCGACAGCTGGGTCACTCCCAGACTCTCGGCTGGCTTCTCGACGCGGCGGGTGGTAGGCGCCGAGGAGGTAGGCGTGGCGACCACGCCGATGAAGGGCCTGCTCGGCCTGCCGGGCGGCGTTCGAGGAGCCAGTACGGGAGGTAACTTCCCTGTCCCAGCTCGCGGATGGCCAACTCGACGGTCCCGGCGCGGGTGTCCTACTCGTGCGGGCGTCCTGGCCGTTGCGGCAGCAACAGGGGACGGCTGTCCTTGCCGTCAACTCGCGTAGTCGGCGTCATCGCAGGAGCAGCCGTCGGTGAACGATGATGGCCCGCGATGATCGCACGGCGCCTCGTCCAGGCAAGCGATTGCCGGATGCACCGCATCGATCTTCCTCCACTTGCGGTGACTGCAGCACTCATGTGAAGCAGCTTTCCCCAGGGCAACCAGCTTGGCCTCCTCAACTGTGCCCGCCTCTACGATGATCGTTTGACTTCCGGAGACCCCAACCTCATTGTTGAACGGGAACGTGACGGACCACAGTCGCATGACCGCTTCCTCCTTCTTGAGCCGTCAATTTCCATCTGGAAGACATAAAATCGGTGACGGGCCGGTCGATGCGGGAAGGAAAGATCGTAGAATTCTGAGGGCCACCGCAGGTTGAAAAGCGGCTAACCGCCCAAGATCGGCCTGGTTCCCGATGCCGCCGACTCTGCGGCTGCCGAGATCGCCGAGGGCAGCCCTTTGGCAGGTCAGGAGGTCGAACCGGCCCCTATGTCACAGGCATTGGGCCTAGCCCACCTCCTCCTTCGTCGACATATGCCCTCAAGCCTTCTTCAATCGTAGGCTGCGGTGATCCCCCGGTCCCAGCCTCAGTAGATGTAAACGGACGTCATGCTCCCGGGGTAGGACGAGTCAGTTGATTACTCCTCAGGGAGTACCCGAGATATGGGCCACGGTCGTGACCTCGGGAATTGCCGGGTAATTTGACATGTCCATCAGCGCGCTGCTCCGACCATGGTGCGCACCATGCGGCCGACGACCTCGCCGCAGCGCGTGTCGCGCTCCCGCCGCGCGTCGAAGCTGGACATGTTGACCGGTATGGCTTTAGCTTCCGTCGTGGAGCACGATTGGCCAAGGAATGTATCGGAAAGAATCACTGTCTGGCTCCCGCCGGTAGCGACCGCGCTGCTCGTCATTGCCGACGCGATGTGGCTACACGATGGGCGCCAGAAAATCTATTCCACGGCCATCGGTTTGGCGGCAAGTGGCGCGCTTTTCTGGCGTAAATCCCGCCCTCTTCTGGTGCTCGCGCTGACGCTAGCGGCTACCGGCGCTTTTGTGGCCATGGAGGGGAGGGTGTTTCCCGTCGCGATTCAGTTGGTGATCGCGGTTTACACGATCGGGGGCGTCTGCACATTTCGGCAAACGCTGATCATCACATCCCTGGCGACAGGGCTGGTGTTTTCCGAGGCGGAACTGATCTCCCATGTTCCACAACTTCAGCTGGAAGACGGTCTGCAGTTCGGCGGCATCGCAGCCGCAGCGTCCATCGGCATCGCCCTGGCTAACCACCAAAGGTACAGGCAGGAACACCTGCAACGCGCGGCTGAGCGCCGTGCTTCCGACGAGCTTCGGATGGTGCACGAGGAAAGACTCCGCATCGCGAGAGAGCTGCACGATTCCCTCGGTCACAGCATCGCGGTCATCAACGTCCAGTCCGGCGCCGCGATTCACGCGCTGAACAAGAGACCAGAGATCGCTAAGGACACCCTCTCCAACATTCATCGAGTGAGCGCCGTAGCACTCGAAGAACTGCGCGCTACACTGAGAGTTCTCAAGAGGGAGAACCTGGGCGCATTGGCGGCCGATCAACAAAAGAGTATCCATGATCTACCGGAACTGATCGAAAACGCCCGCAGGGCAGGCCTTCCGGTGGAGTGCGTGATGACCGGCCCGCTCTGTGACGTGCCCGCGGCGGCGGGATTCGCCATCTACCGGCTTGTTCAGGAAGCTCTCACCAATGTCATCAAACATGCCGGGCCGGTGCGCAGGGTACGGGTTGAACTCGCTTTTACCGCTGGTCGGGTGATCGTGGAAGTCACTGATGACGGTAACGGTCCCGAGAGGTTGGAGGGATTCGGAACGAGAGGTGGCCTCGCCGGGATGCGCCAGCGCATCGAGGCGGTCGGAGGGCGTCTTGAGGTCGGCGCCGCCGCGGAACGTGGTTTCCGGGTCCGTGCGGAGATCCCCATGGAGGCAACGTGACCGTGCGTGTACTGCTGGTCGATGACGAGGAGCTCATTCGGGCTGGCTTTCGGATGCTGATCGACTCGGAGGACGATCTCGCCGTCGCGGGGGAGGCCGAAGACGGCCTTCAGGCTGTGGACCTGACTCGTCGGCTTCTGCCGGACGTAGTGCTGATGGATATTCAGATGCCAGGCCTTGACGGCATTGGTGCGACCGAGCGCATCAGCAGTGAGACCGGCCTCGCCGCGGTTAGGGTTCTGATTCTCACCACCTTCGGCGAAGAGGAGAACGTCTTCGCCGCCCTGCAGGCCGGGGCAAGTGGCTTCCTGCTCAAAGACACCACTCCAGGCGACCTGGTGAGCGCAGTGAGAACGGTCGCGAACGGCGACAGTCTGCTTTCCCCGAAGATTACTCGCCACGTCATTGAAGCAGGTATGACGAGACGGCCGCGCAGAGCCAGCATGAGGCCGGACCTTGCCATGCTGACTGAACGAGAGCTACAGGTCCTGGAGTTGGTGGGACGGGGAATGGCAAATGAGGAGATCGCAGAAGATCTTTTCATTTCCCCGCTTACGGTCAAAACCCATGTGAGCCGCCTTCTCACCAAGCTACATGCCCGGGATCGAGCACAGTTGGTTGTCGCAGCGTATGAAGGTGGTTTGTTGACGCCGCCGACGTAGTCAACGTCCAGGCTGCGCAAAGCCCTCGGCCAGGATGGTCAGGGTCGTGTCGAGCAGGCTCGGCAGGTCCTCCTGGCTGCCGCTGTCGATCCAGTGCATCAGCGCCTCCTGCCAGGCGCCGACCACCGCGCCGACCATGACGCGGATCTCCAGGTCCTTCGGGTCGCGGCCGCGCTGCTTGGCCAGCGCGGTGGCCATCGTCTGGCAGGTGTCGGAGATGTTCTCGCTCATCCGAGCGCGGATGGCCGGTACCTCCCGGCTGAGCCGGATGCGGTGCAGGATCTCCTCGCGGTCCCGGCCGCCCTCGGCGAACATCTGGCGCAGCAGCGCGATGGTGGAGTGCCGCAGCGATTCCACGATGGGCTCGTCGGCGGGCCGGTCCAGCAGCGCCGTCTCCATCAGCGGGTCGTACTCGTCGGTGAGTACGACGTCCTCCTTCGTCGGGAAGTACCGGAAGAACGTGCTCGGCGACACCTCAGCGGCGGCCGCGATCTGCTCGACGGTGGTCGCGTCGTACCCCTGCTCCTCGAAGAGGCGGTAGGCGGCCTGCCGGATCGCCTGCCGAGTCTTGATCTTCTTCCGCTCGCGCAGGCTGAGCTGGGCGGCGGCAGGGGTCGTTGCGGGTGCCATGGAGCTTATTGTCGGGCATCGACGCTCTCGGCGGCCACGTCCCGAACGGGGGCTTCCGCTTCGTCCTGGCCCGGCAGGAACGCCGCGACCAGCAGCGCCGCGCAGATCGCCGTGACCGCGCACACCAGCAGCACCACATCCATGCCGTGCACATAGGCGGAGTTGGCGGACGCGGCCAGTGCCCGGTCCCCGGTGCGGGCGGCCACCGCGTGTGCCGCGCCCACCGTCCTACGGGCGTACGCCGCGGCCGTACCCGGTAGCCCCGCCGTGTCCAGCTGACCGCCGAACGAGGCGGCCAGCAGGCTGCCCAGCAGCGCCACACCGATCGCCCCGCCGGTCTGCCGCAACGTCATCAGCAGCCCGGAACCGGAACCGACCCGCTGCTTCGGCAGCGCGCCCAGCGCCGCGTCCATCGCCGGGATCATGGCGAAGCCCAGCCCGAGCCCGGTGACGCCCAGCCACAGCGCGGTACCGCCGTATCCGTCGCCGATCGCGGTCCGCGAGCCCAGCAGCGCCGCGCCCGCCAGCACCAGCAGCCCGCCGGGGATCACCAGGCGTGGCCCGAAGCGCCTGGTCAGCGGTTCGGTGATGCGCGAGGCGACCAGCAGCCCGCCCATCATGGGCAGCATCCGCACACCGGTGCCCAACGCGTCGTATCCGAGCACCACTTGCAGGTAGCTGGGCACCAGGAACATCAGCCCCATCATCACGAAGATCGCCAGCGTGGCGGCGGCGCTGTTCCACAGGAAGCCGCGCTGCCGCAGCAGGAGCAGGTCCAACATCGGCCGGGTGGCGCGCCGTTCGCGCAGTACCAGCCCGGTGAGCAGAACGACGGCGGCGAACAGCGCGAGCAGTACGACGGGGTCGCTCCAGCCGTCGTCCGGCGCCTTGATGATCCCGTAGACCAGGGCGCCCAGGCCGAGACAGTTGAGCGCGGCGCTGAGGGCGTCGATCCGCGGCGCGGCGGGGTCCCGGCTCTCACGCAGCAGCACGGCGCAGGCGGTGATGCCGAGGGCCACCATGGGCACGTTGATCAGGAAGCAGGAAGATCGAACCCCACCAGAAGTGGTCGAGCAGCCAGCCGCCCACGATCGGGCCGAGCGGTATGCCCAGCGCGGTGGCCGCGGTGAGCGCGCCGATCGCCTTGGACCGCTCCTCGGGGCCGAAGACCGTGGGCACCACGGCCATCGCCAGCGGCATGATCAGCGCGGCGCCGAACCCCATCACGGTCCGGGCGGCGATCAGCGTCGCGGGGGAGCCCGCCAGGGTGCCGAACAGCGATCCGGCCAGGAACACCGCGAGCCCGGTGACCAGCATCCGGCGCCGCCCGAAGCGGTCGCCCAGCAGCCCGGCGGGCAGCATCAGCGCGGCCAGCACCACGTTGTACGAGTCGGCGATCCTTCCCCTGCCTACGGCGGGGAGACCCGAGTAGATGTCTTTTCGGGCATGCGAAAGCCCCCGGCGGGGAAAGCCCTGCCGGGGGCTGGGTGACCTGTGGTCGCGGACTACGAGTGCGTGTACGCCACCAGCGAGATGCCGACGTAGTGGACGATGAACGCGGCCAGGGTGAACGAGTGGAAGACCTCGTGGAAGCCGAACCAGCGCGGGGACGGATTGGGCCGCTTGATCCCGTAGATCACCCCGCCCGCACTGTAGAGCAGGCCGCCCACCGTCACGCACACCAGGACCGCGACGCCGCCGGTGCGCAGGAAGGCGGGCAGGTAGAAGACCGCGGCCCAGCCGAGCGCCAGATAGCAGGGCGTGTAGAGCCAGCGCGGCGCGCTCACCCAGAAGACCCGGAAGAGTATCCCGGCCAGCGCGCCAGCCCAGACGAACCACAGCAGCGCGGTCGCCGTTCCGTTCGGCAGTAGCAGGATCGCCAGCGGGGTGTAGGTGCCCGCGATGATCAGGAAGATGTTGGCGTGGTCGAGTCGGCGCAGCGTCGCCGACACCCGTGGCGTCCAGTTGCCCCGGTGGTACAGCGCGCTGACTCCGAACAGCAGGCACGCGGTCAGGGTGTAGACCGCACAGGCGATCCTTCCGCGTGGGCTGTCGGCGAGTGCGGTGAGCGTCACGCCCGCGACGAGCGTCGCCGGGAACATCCCGGCGTGCAGCCAGCCGCGCAACTTGGGCTTGATGGCTGGGAGATGCGGACCCTTGGCCGTCAGGGCGGCGGCAGTGGTCTCCTCGGCTGCGGTCATGGCGGTCATGCTACCTACGGAACCGTAGGTTACGGCCAGGTAATAAATGGGGCTGGAAGTGGCAATGCTCACTACTGGCCCACTGGACAGATCACGATCGCCCATCGACACTCATATGAGTGCGGTCGGCACCGGATGAGCAGGCGTCCGGGTCGCAGCCCCCAAGGGGCCAAATTCCACAACCCTCAACATCTGACGCCGGATGAGTGCGTGTCCGGCGGAACGGAGCGATCGTGGCGCGCGGCAATGCGGCTCCCACCAAACACCAGGAACTGATCGCTTGGGTCGGCGAGATCGCCGCCCTCACCGAGCCTGACGAGATCGTGTGGTGCGACGGCTCCGAGGAGGAGTACCAGCGCCTGTGTGACGAGCTCGTCGCCAAGGGGACGTTCAAGCAGCTCGACCCGGTCAAGCGCCCCAACTCGTACTACGCGGCCTCCGACCCGAGCGACGTCGCCCGCGTCGAGGACCGGACGTTCATCTGCTCCGAGAAGGAGGAGGACGCCGGTCCCACCAACCACTGGAAGGACCCCGCCGAGATGCGGGAGATCTTCACCGGTGACAAGGGCCTGTTCCGCGGCTCGATGCGTGGGCGGACGATGTACGTCGTCCCGTTCTGCATGGGCCCGCTCGGCTCCAAGCTCTCCGCGCTGGGCGTGGAGATCACCGACTCCGCGTACGTGGCCGTCTCCATGCGCACGATGACGCGCATGGGCAGCGCCGTACTCGACGAGCTCGGCGAGGACGGTGCCTTCGTCAAGGCCGTGCACACCCTCGGCGCGCCGCTGGAGCCCGGCCAGGCCGACGTGCCGTGGCCGTGCAACTCCACCAAGTACATCTCGCACTTCCCCGAGGCCCGCGAGATCTGGTCCTACGGCTCCGGCTACGGCGGCAACGCGCTGCTGGGCAAGAAGTGCTACGCGCTGCGCATCGCCTCGGTGATGGCCCGGGACGAGGGCTGGCTGGCCGAGCACATGCTGATCCTCAAGCTGACCCCGCCGAAGGGCCAGCCGAAGTACGTGGCCGCCGCGTTCCCGAGCGCCTGCGGCAAGACCAACCTCGCCATGCTGGAGCCGACCATCCCCGGCTGGACCGTGGAGACCATCGGCGACGACATCGCCTGGATGCGGTTCGGTGAGGACGGCCGCCTCTACGCGATCAACCCCGAGGCGGGCTTCTTCGGCGTCGCCCCCGGCACCGGCGAGCACACCAACGCCAACGCCATGAAGACCATGTACGGCAACTCGGTCTTCACCAACGTCGCGCTCACCGACGACGGCGACGTGTGGTGGGAGGGCATGACCGAGGAGCCCCCGGCGCACCTGACCGACTGGAAGGGCAACGACTGGACGCCGGAGTCCGGCACCCCGGCCGCGCACCCCAACGCCCGCTTCACGGTGCCCGCCTCGCAGTGCCCGATCATCGCGCCCGAGTGGGAGGACCCCAAGGGCGTGCCGATCTCGGCGATCCTCTTCGGTGGCCGCCGCGCCTCCGCCGTACCGCTGGTGACCGAGTCGTTCGACTGGCAGCACGGTGTCTTCCTGGGCGCCAACGTGGCCTCCGAGAAGACGGCCGCCGCCGAGGGCAAGGTCGGCGAGCTGCGCCGCGACCCGTTCGCGATGCTGCCGTTCTGCGGCTACAACATGGGCGACTACTTCGGCCACTGGGTGAAGATCGGCCAGACGCACGACGCGGCCAAGCTGCCGAAGATCTACTACGTCAACTGGTTCCGCAAGGACGCCGACGGCAGGTTCGTCTGGCCGGGCTTCGGCGAGAACAGCCGGGTGCTCAAGTGGATCGTGGAGCGGCTCAACGGCGAGGCCGAGGGCGTCGAGACGCCGATCGGCGTGCTGCCGACGAAGCAGGCCCTGGACACCGAGGGCCTGAAGATCTCGGACGCCGACCTCGACCTGCTGCTCAGCGTCGACGTTGATGTGTGGCGCGAGGAGGCGGCGCTGATTCCGCAGCACCTGGAGACGTTCGGCGACCACACGCCGAAGGAGCTGTGGGACGAGTACCGAGCGCTGGTCGCCCGACTGGGCTGACCAACGCGCCCTGAAGGGGCGCGGGGAACTGCGCGACCAGCCACGGCGAGCCTGTTGGTGGCCACCGACTAGTGGTCCTATGGTCGATCTTCGACCACCGGCCGGTGGGGGCTGAGCGCGCTCACGCGGCGGAGCCGCACGTTGTCACAGCCCCGCGCCCCTTAGGTCTCAGGGCTGGCCGCAGCCGTCTCCTCGCGCCCCTTTCGCGCACCGCACAGCGCGAGCGCTACGGCTGGCCGTAGCCGTCCAAGAAGCGGCCGATGCGCTCGATCGCGTCCGTCAGATCCTCCGCGCGCGGCAGCGTGACGATGCGGAAGTGGTCGGGCTCAGGCCAGTTGAAGCCCGACCCGTGCACGATCATGATCTTCTCGGCCCGCAGCAGGTCCAGGACCATCTGCCGGTCGTCCTTGATCTTGTAGACCTTGGGGTCGAGCTTCGGGAACGCGTACAGCGCCCCCTTCGGCTTCACGCAGGTCACACCGGGGATCGCGGTGAGCGCCTGGTACGCCGCGTCGCGTTGGGCGAGCAGCCGACCGCCGGGCAGCACCAGCGAGTTGATCGACTGGTGGCCGCCGAGCGCGGTGGCGATGGCGTGCTGGGCGGGCATGTTGGCGCACAGCCGCATGTTCGCCAGGATCGTCAGGCCCTCGATGTAGCTTGCGGCGTGCGCCTTGGGACCGCACACCGCCATCCAGCCGCTGCGGTAGCCCGCCACCCGGTACGCCTTGGACAGGCCGTTGAAGGTCAGCGTCAGCAGGTCGGGCGCGATGGCGGCGGTCGGCGTATGGGTGGTGCCGTCGTAGAGGATCTTGTCGTAGATCTCGTCGGAGCAGACGATCAGCCGGTGCCGCCGGGCGATGTCGGTGATGCCGCGCAGCAGCTCGTTGTCGTAGACCGCGCCGGTCGGGTTGTTGGGGTTGATCACCACGATCGCCTTGGTGCGGTCGGTGACCTTGCGCTCGATGTCGGCCAGGTCCGGCGTCCAGTCGGCCTGCTCGTCACAGCGGTAGTGCACGGCCGTGCCGCCCGCCAGGGAGACGGCGGCGGTCCACAGCGGGTAGTCCGGCGCCGGGACCAGTACCTCGTCGCCGTCGTCCAGCAGCGCCTGCATGGACATCTGGATCAGTTCGGAAACGCCGTTGCCGAGGTAGATGTCCTCGACGTCGAGCGCGATGCCCTTGGTCTGGTAGTGCTGCATCACCGCGCGCCGCGCGGACAGCAGGCCCTTGGCGTCGCCGTAGCCGTGCGCGTCACCGAGGGTGCGCAGCATGTCCTCGAGGATCTCCGGCGGGCACTCGAAACCGAAGGGCGCCGGGTTGCCGGTGTTCAGCTTGAGGATGCGGTGACCCGCCGCCTCAAGCCGCATCGCCTCTTCGAGCACCGGTCCCCGGATCTCGTAACAGACATTCGCGAGCTTCGTCGACTGGATCACCTGCATGCCGGTCACCCTAAGGCCCGCCAACTCAGCCCGCTCGGTGTTTTTCGCCACGTCCCCGTACCGAGCGGCCCGCCAGCACATCCGTTCTGCGGCCGTCCCTGATCACGAACCGGCCGTCCACCAGCACGTACGGGATGTGAGAGCACCCCCAGCTCCCCTGTGTACCGGCCCAGGTAGTACGAGGAACGTGCCTTAGGCGCGGGGATGCGGTTTGTCGCCCATCAGGGGGCCGTCGCTGCTACCGGTGTGGATCGCCAGCGCCTGCCCCGAGTCCGGACGGGCCGACGCGGCCTCGTCGCGCAGCCGCCGCGGGACGGCCTGCGGCCCGCCCGCCAGCAGGTCGGGGCACGGTCAGCCGTCAGCCCGTTGGGTGGGCGGACGCCCCGGGCCGCGCGCCACGACCGCGGTAAGGGCGGGCGGGCATTTCCCCGGCACCGGGGCGGGCTGGCAGAGCCCTCCTAGAAGAACGTCCGGACGAAGTCCACAACCGTCCCGTCCTCCGCCACCAGCGGAATGAGCTGCCACTTGTCGAACGTCGTGCACGGATGCGACAACCCCAGCCCCACCCAGTCCCCGACCTCGACCCCCGCACCCTCGTCGAGCTCGACGAACGCATGCTGGTCGGCCAGCTTGACGACCCGCATCCCGGCCGCCGCCCGCTCCGCCCCGGACAGCGTCCTTACGACCTGGGGCACCGGCAGCCCCAGGTCGTACGGCACGTCCCGCTTGCCCGCGTTCAGCACCGCGAGCCCCGGTTCCGGCTGGGACACCACCTGCGCCCACAGCCGGAACGCGGGCCGCAGCGAGCCCGCCACCCGCTCATGGAACGGCGTGCTGCGCCGGTAGTGGCCGTCGTCGTGGGTCACGTACGCGCCCGAGCGCAGCAGCTTGAACACCGGCCGGGAGAAGTCATCGGCGTCGACCGCATCGAAGACCTGCGCGACGGAGTCGAACCACGCGCTGCCGCCCGCGCTCAGCACGATCTCGTCCGCCTCCGCGAACCGCCCCCGCGCGTCCAGTTCCCGGGCCAGCGCCACCAGTTGCCGCAACCACGCCGTCACCGTCTCCTCGGTCTTGACCGGCAGCTCGCCCTCGTAACCGGCCACTCCGACCAGCCGCAGATGCCGCGCCGCGGCCACCGCCTCGGCGACCTGGTGCGCCACCGCCTCGTCGCGCACTCCGGTACGAGCGCCCGGCGCGCCCAACTCGACCACCACGTCGACCCGGTGGGTCAGCGCGGCGTCCATCAGCTCGACGCCCCGTACCGAGTCCACATAGGCGACGAACCGGAAGTCGGGGTCAGCGGCCAACTCGTCGGACAGCCAGCGCAACGCCGCCGCGTCCACCAACTCGTTGGCCAGGAAGATCCGTTGCACTCCGAACGCCCGGTACACCCGCACATGGCCCGCCGTCGCCGCGGTGATCCCCCAGCAGCCGTGGGCCAGTTGGCGGGCGAACAGCTGTGGCGCCATCGAGGTCTTGCCGTGCGGGGCGAACGCCAGGCCGTGCTTGGCGCAGTACTCCTCCAACTGCGCCAGGTTGTGCTCCAGCGCGGGCGCCGACAGCGCGAGGACGGGGGTGGTGAAACCGCCGTCGAAGATCGAGCGGCGCTCGGCCGCCAACTCACCGACCGTGAGCCCCTCGGCGTCCGGCGGCAGCCCCTTGAAGCGGTGGTCGATCCGCTCCTCGGACAACCCATCGACGTGCATCCGCCCTCCCGGTGACCGCACTTTGTGCAGCTTGTGCAACGCGCGTTGCGACTGGTGTTACGTGCTGTCTAACATCCCGGCGAGCACCGGGTCAATCGTGTACGAGGCGGTGGAGAACGGGGCGAAGGTGACGTTCGACGCGTCGTGCCCGGGGGAGCCCGGGGCCAGGTAGCCCGGCGCGGTCAGAACTGTACGTCGGAGCAGGCGTAGAAGGCGTTTCCGGTGTCCGCGATGTTCCACACCGCGAGGATGAGGTGCCTGCCGGTGAGGCCGGTGGGGATCGTGCCCTGCTGGGTGACGGTGTCGCTGGACGGCGGCCTGCCGCCGTACGGGACGGTCAGGAAGGGCTGCGGTTGCAGCTCCGCCCGGGTCAGCGGCCTGCTGGGGTCGTAGCTGTCGTTGGTGATGAAGAACTCGAAGTCGGTGGTGGCGTGCCGGGCGGTGAACGTCCAGCTGAAGTCGTAGGCCTGGCCACCGGTGAGCTGGGCGGCGGGCCACTGGCCGCCACGCGGGTCGTCGAGTTGCGCGAACCGGCTGTTGCCGCCGCTGCATATGGCGCCGTCCGGTGGCCCCGCCGCCGGGAAGCCCTTCGGCCCTTCGACGCTTTGGGGCTCGTACTGGATGTCGCCGCAGTCGTCCACGGTGCCGTCGGCGCACAGCGCCTGACGGCTCGGTGGCTGACTGATGTACCCGTGGCTACTGGCACTGCCGGTGGCGAGCACGCAGGCCCCGAACACACCGAGACCGATGACCACCGCACCGAGCTTTCCGCGCATGGCTCACTCCTGAGGAACGTGGGGGATCCAGGGTTGAGATGAGCGCCCAGGCTTGGTCTGGACCAATAGCCACGGTAGGTCTGACGTCCGGTCATGTCCACAGGTCTTCTCTTCTCGCGCCCCCAATCTGACAATGTTCATGCCAAACCCTGCCCCGGCACCCGCACTCCCTCGAATCCCCTCGCTAGGGAGAGGACCCCCCACATGAAAAGACCCCTCACCGCCGCCCTGTCGGCGGGATGTCTCGCCGTCGTCACGTTCCTCGGCATCACCGCGGCACCGGCGGGTGCCGCGACCAGGCCCTCGGACGCGCAGGTCAGCTTCGCCGGGACGGTGGCGCTGGACGACTGTTCCGGCTCCGTCATACGCACACCCGCCGCGGCGGACGACGACCCGGCGATGGTCATGACCAACGGGCACTGCCTGGAGAGCGGCATGCCCACCGCGGGCCAGGTGATCACCGACCAGCCGTCCAGCCGGACGTTCACACTGCTGAACGCCTCCGGCAACCAACTCGGGACGCTGCAGGCCGCCAAGGTGCTGTACGCGACGATGACCGACACCGACATCACGCTGTACCAACTCAGCAGCACCTACGCCCAGATCCGCCAGCAGTACCAGATCGAGGCACTGCCGCTGGCCACCACCCACCCGGTGCAGGGGGACCCCATCGAGGTGGTCTCCGGGTACTGGCAGTCGACGTACTCCTGCGCGATCGACGGCTTCGCCTACGAGGTGAAGGAGGCCGACTGGACCTGGAAGGACTCCGTCCGCTACACCCCCGACTGCCATGTCATCGGCGGGACTTCGGGCTCGCCGGTCATCGACACCTCGACCGGCCAGGTGGTGGCGGTCAACAACACCACCAACGAGAACGGCGAACTGTGCACCCTGGACAACCCCTGCGAGGTGGACCAGAGCGGCAACACCACCATCCACCAGGGCATCGGCTACGCCGAGGAGACCTATCTGATAGCCCCCTGCGTGGGCACCGGCAACACGATCGACCTGACGTTGCCGAACTGCGCGCTCCCAAAGCCGTAACGCACCCAGCACAAGGGACGCCCTGGCGCGGGCAGCGCCAGGGCGTTCGCTTTCGAAGCCGTGACGTGAAGGGCCGGGCGGTACGCGGCGTACCGCCCGGTCCGGCCGCGCTAGTTACGGCAGCGCGTGTACGTGCGTGCCCACGTCGTTGGCGAAGGAGTTGCCGGCCGACGCGTCCCAGTTGGTGGACCAGGTCATCGCGCCGCGCAGCGTGGGCCAGGTCCGCGGGGGTTTGAAGGAACCGCATCCGGTGCCCTGGGTCAGGCAGTCGAGGGCGTTGTTGACCACCGTCGGTGAGACGTAGCCGCTGCCTGCCGCGCTGCTGGAGGCCGGGACGCCGATGCCCACCTGGGACGGGTCCAGGCCGCCCTGCAGTTGGGTGCAGGCCAGTGCGGTGAGGAAGTCGACCGAGCCTTCGGAGTAGACGTTGCCGTCACAGCCGTTCATTGAGCCGGAGTTGTAGAACTGGGTGTTGACGACCGTCAGGATGTCCTTGATATTGAGCGCCGTCGCGAAGTAGTCGCTGGACGGCGAGAGCATGTCGATGGTCTGCGGGGCCATCGTGATGATCAGGCCCGGACCGGCCTTGGCCGACAGGGCGTGCAGCGCCTGGCTCATGTACGTGGGGTTGAGACCGTTCTCCAGGTCGATGTCCACGCCGTCGAAGCCGTAGTTCTGCATCAGGGTGAAGACGCTGTTGGCGAAGTTGGTCGCCGAGGCGCTGTCGGAGACCGAGATCGTGCCGTTCTGGCCGCCGACGGAGATGATGACCTTCTTGCCCGCCGCCTGTGCCGCCTTGATGTCGGACTTGAACTGCGCGTCGCTGTAGTTCAGACAGGGGTCGAGGGAGAAGTCCACCGCTCCGGGCGTGGACGTGGAGTTGGCGAACGCCACCGCGATGAGGTCGTACTGGCTGTTGACGTCGGAGAGTTTCTGGACGGCGGCGCCGTTGCAGAAGTCCTGCCAGTAGCCGGTCACCGCGTGCTTGGGCAGGCCGGAGGAACTGCTGGGCGGGGTGGGCGTCGGTGTGGGGGTGGGAG
>NZ_JANFNH010000016.1 GCF_024436055.1 Streptantibioticus rubrisoli
GCGTGGGCCATCAGGACCTCCGAGGTGAGTGAAGTCGGCAAACTCCACTACGCCCGGAGGTCCACCTCTTGATCAACAACCGTCGGCCACGTGTCACCAACCCCACGGCCGAGTACAGCTAGCGCGCTGAGCGCTTCGCTGGAAGCGCCGCGATATGCGGTCGCTCGGCTGCGGCACCGTCGTGGCTGGTCGCGCCCACGCGGCGGAGCCGCACATGAACACAGCCCCGCCCCCCTTCGGGGCGCCGCGGAACCGCGGCGGGCTTCGACCGACCTGCTCAACGGGCGGGGCGGCCTGCCCGGGGCTGGTGGGTTTGGCACCGCCGGGCCGAGGCACTGCGGTTGCTCGCCGCGGCGGGGGATGCGTCGCGGTGGCGGTGGGGGACCGGACGTGGCCCAGAGCGCGTTTCGGGGTGCTCACCTGGGGTTTCGCTGATCGCCATCGGCGAGATGCGCGCTTGATCCGCCAGGGTCGTAGAATGGACGATCCGGTAGAGGCCGGTCGCCGAGGCGACCGGCCTTTTCTTCCCGTACGGAGGTGCGACCCGGATGACCAGCAGCATCCCCGCCGTCACGGCCACGCGCGCCGGAGGCTCCGCCCTGCAGGCGGTGCTCCTCGACATGGACGGCACACTGGTGGACACCGAGGGATTCTGGTGGAAGGCGGAGTCCGAGGTCTTCGCCGAGCTCGGGCACGTACTGGACGAGTCGCACCGCCAGATCGTCATCGGCGGTCCGATGACCCGCAGCGTCAACCATCTGATCGACGTCACCGGCGTCAAGCTGACCCTCGCCGAGCTGTCCGTGCTGATCAACAAGCGGTTCGTCGAACTCATAAGCCACGGCGTGCCGTTGATGCCCGGGGCCCGACGGCTGCTCACCGAACTCGCCGCCCACCAGGTGCCCACCGCGCTGGTCTCCGCCTCGCACCGGCACATCATCGACACCGTGCTGCGCTCGCTCGGCCCGGAGAACTTCGCCCTGTCGGTCGCCGGTGACGAGGTCGAACACACCAAGCCGCACCCCGACCCGTACCTGCTGGCGGCCGCCGGACTGGGTGCGGACCCGGCCCGCTGCGTCGTCGTGGAGGACACCGCCACCGGCGTCGCCGCCGGTGAGGCGGCGGGCTGCCGGGTGGTCGCCGTACCGTCGCTGGTGCCGATCGCGCCGGGACCCGGCCGCACCATCGTGGGGTCACTCGAAGAGGTGGACCTGGCATTTCTGCGCTCTCTGGTTACGGCCGCGCACTGACCGTGCAAGTTCCCAGGCCCAGTAATTCGGCACGGGCCGCCATGGAAACTGTGGGCTGCCGAGCGCTTATTTTGCGTGACGAATGCGGTGGCCGAAATACCGCGCCCCAACCGGCGGTACGGTTCCGTGATACTTATCACATTCGCGCCCCGTCGACAGTCGGCGCGCCGTCTGATCCCAGCCCCTCCAGCGCGGTCCTTGTGTCCTGATTGGTCACGTCGAGAGAAGATCGCGCCAGTGTTCGGATATCGGGGCGCGGCGTGCCGTTATCAGGGCGTGATTTCGCCTCAACTGCACTGTGCCCTAGCGGATTGGAGGGTTCCCACTAGGGTCCTTGCTGGTCAATGCCGAATCAACCGATCGGCGTTTGAGCAAGGGGATTCACGAGATGTCACGTACGAAGCGTGTCGTCGCTGCCACCACCGTTGCCTTCCTGGCCATCGGTGTATCCGCATGCGGAGGCGACAAGGGATCAGCGTCCGGAAACAAGGCGATCGTGGTCGGCACCACCGAAACGGTGTCCTCACTCGACCCCGCGGGCGCGTATGACTACGGCTCCTGGGAGGTTCTCGACAACATCTTCCAGAAGGTGATGCACTTCCCAACCGGCGGCACCACGCCGCAGCCTGACGCGGCGAAGTCCTGCGACTTCACCGACCCGAAGACCTACTCCTGCACCCTCAAGCCGGGACTGGTCTTCTCCAACGGTGACAAACTCACCGCCAACGACGTGAAGTTCTCCTTCGACCGGATGGTCGGCATCAACACGCCCAACGGCCCGTCAAGCCTGCTGGCGAACCTGGACCACACCGAGACCAAGGGCGACGACCAGGTCATCTTCCACCTGAAGAACCCGGACGCCACCTTCCCGATGGTGCTGGCAACCGACGCCGGACTGATCGTGGACAGCAAGGTCTACCCCAAGGACAAGCTGCTCGACGGCACCAAGGTGGTCGGCTCCGGCCCGTACACGCTGGCGAAGTACTCCGCCAAGCAGTCGGCCGAGTTCGTGGCGAACAAGAGCTACAAGGGCCCGGACAAGCTGCAGAACCAGCAGTTCGTCATCCAGTACTTCTCCGACTCCTCGCCGCTGAAGCAGGCCATCCAGGCCGGTGACGTGGACGTGGCGTTCCGCACCTTCTCGCCCACTGACGTCAAGTCGATGCAGAGCGCCAGCGGTGTCCAGGTCGTCCAGGGCACCGGCACGGAGAAGCGGTACATCGTCTTCGACGCCAAGGTGAAGCCCGCCGACCAGAAGGCGGTCCGGCAGGCGATCGCCCAGGTCATCGACCGCGAGCAGATCGCCAAGGGCGTGTACAACGGCACAGTGGAGCCGCTGTACTCGATGGTGGGCAACGGCATCCAGGGCCAGACCCAGTCCTTCAAGGACAAGTACGGCGCGCCGGACAAGGACAAGGCCGCCAAGCTGCTGAAGGACGCCGGGATCAGCACCCCGGTCAACATCCAGTACTTCTACACCCCGAGCCACTACGGTCCCGCCTCCGCCGACGAGGCCACGACCATCAAGCGGCAGCTCGAAGCCACCGGCCTGTTCAAGGTCAACGTGCAGACCACCGAGTGGACGCAGTACCAGAAGGACGAGAAGGCCGACAACTACGCCTCGTACATGATCGGTTGGTTCCCGGACTTCCCGGACCCGGATGACGACGTGGCGCCGTTCCTGACCAAGCAGCCGTTCCTGGGGACCGGTTACCAGAACTCCCAGATCCAGGACGATCTGGCCAAGGAAGAAGGCTCCACCGACCAGAACACCCGCAACCAGGCCCTGGCCGACATCCAGAAGAGCGAGGCCGAGGACGCGCCGATCATCCCGGTCTGGCAGGGCAAGCAGACCGCCATCGTCCGCACCGGCGTCAAGGGGACCGACAAGGCCCTCGACCCGTCGATGTTCCGCTTCTACGAACTCAGCAAGTAGCGGCATGTGACGTCGGCCGACCCGTGGCAACCGCCAGGGGTCGGCCCCGTCGCCCGGTGAAAGAAAGACGTCCCCTATGAGCAAGCAGTCCGGGTCGCTGCGCCGCTACATCCTCACCAGGATCGCGCTCGCGGTACCCATGGTCTTCATCTTGCTGGTTCTGGTCTTCGTCATGATGCGGGTCGCGCCAGGTGACCCCATCGCGGCGTCCCAGGGCGGCAAGCTCTCGGCCGTCGAACTCGCCGCCCGCAGGCACGCGGCGGGCTTCGACAGGCCCTTGTACGTGCAGTTCTGGGAGTACCTGAAGTCGGTCGGCACCCTGAACTTCGGCACCACCTTCTCCGACAACCTCAGTGTCCGCGACGTCATCATCCAGCGCGGCGGCGCCACCCTCTCGCTCAGCCTCGGCGCCCTGCTCGTCGCCATCGTGATCGGTGTGCCGGTCGGGCTGCTGGCCGGTCGCTTCCGCGACCGCGGCATCGATGTCACCGGACGGTTGTTCGCCATCGTCACCTACGCCGCCCCCGCGTTCGTACTGGGTCTGCTGGCCCAACTCGCCTTCGGAGCCAACGGGTTGGGCCTGCTGCCCACCTCGGGCCAGTCGTCGCTGCTGGTCGGCCTGAACGTACCGACCACCACCCACATCCTGATCCTCGACGCGGCCATCGCCGGTGACTGGAGCGCGGTCGGCGACATCGCCCAGCACCTGGTACTGCCCTCGGTCACGCTCGGCCTGATCATCGTGGGCGTGTTCATCCGCATGATCCGGGTCAACGTGATCCAGACGCTCCAGGGCGACTACGTGGAGGCGGCCCGCGCCCGCGGCATCAAGGAGACCGCGGTGGTCACCCGGCACGCCTTCCGCAACGCGCTGGTGCCCGTGGTCACCGTGCTCGGCCTCCAGGTGGCGATGCTGCTCGGTGGTTCGGTACTGACCGAGAAGACCTTCAACTGGCCTGGTATCGGGCAGGCGTTGATCACCTACATCAACGCGCGCGACTACGCGGCGGTACAGGGCATTGTCACCGTCTTCGCCCTGGTGGTCGTGGTGATCTCCATGCTCATCGACTTCGTGAACGCACTGATCGACCCGAGGGTGCGGTACTGATGACCCAGACAGCCCTGCTTCCGCCCACGAACGCGGACGAGGTGGCCAAGGCCACCGTCAAACCGGGCCGACTGCGCGGTCTGCGCCGCACCTTCGCGCCCGTCGCCCAGGCCCAAGGCATGCCCAAGTTCATGCTCTGGGCCGGGCTCGTGATCTCCGGACTGTTCGTGCTGGTGGCGCTTCTCGCGCCGCTGATCGCACCGTACGGGTTCGCCCAGTACCAGTCCGGTGGCAAGCCGTTCCCCAAGCAGGGGGCGCCCAGCGGTGACCACCTGTTCGGCACCACCGTGCAGAGCCTGGACGTGCTCTCGCGCACCATCTACGGCGCGCGCACCGCGCTTGAGGTGATGGTGCTCGCCGTCATCTTCTCGCTCATCCTCGGCGTGCTGCTCGGCCTGCTCGCCGGGTACTTCGGCGGCTGGCTCGACCGGATCCTGGTACTGGTGATGGACGCCCTGTTCGCCTTCCCGTACCTGCTGTTGGCGATCGTCGCCGGATTCGTCTTCTCCGGTGTGGTCGGCGGCGGTGTGGTCACCGCGGCGCTGTCCATCACCGTGGTCTACATCCCGCAGTACTTCCGGGTGGTGCGCTCCTCGGCGCTGTCCGCCCGTGAGGCGCTGTACGTGGAGGCGGCGCGGGCGATGGGCGCCAAGCCGTCCGTGGTGATCCGCAAGTACCTGTTCGGCAACGTGGTGCAGTCCGTGCCGGTCATCACCACCATGAACGCGGCCGACGCGATCTCGACCCTCGCGGGTCTCGGCTTCCTGGGACTGGGCATCCAGCCCACCGAGGCCGCCGAGTGGGGTTACGACCTGCAGCGCGCCATCGACGACGTCAACGCGGGCATGTGGTGGACCGCGCTGTTCCCGGGCATCGCCATGATCCTGGCGATCCTCGGCTTCACGCTGGTCGGCGAGGGCCTCAACGACACTCTCAACTCCTCGCTGCGCAAGCGGCGTATCACTCGCGTGATCCTGCCGCCTCGCACGGGCAGCCGCCGCGTCGTCCCGTCCTCCAAGGCCCCGCAGGCGTCGGAGACGGCCACTGAGGAGCCCCCGAAGGCGAAGCGGGACGCCACCGAGGCGAAGCCCGACGGCGAGGCCAAGCAAGACGCCGCGCCGCAGCCGGAGGCCGAAGCCACACCGGAGCCGGAGGCCAAGGCCAAGCCGGAGGCCGAGCCCGAAGCGGAGGCCGAGCCCGAGGCGAAGCCGGAGGCCAAGCCCGAAGCGGAGTCAGAACCAGAGCCCGAGGCGAAGCCGGAGCCCGAGCCCCAGGTCGCGGCGGATGCCGCAGCCGCACCGGGCGCTGAAGTGGAGTCCGAGCCCAAGTCGGACGCCGACGCGAAGCCCAAGGCGAGGCCGAAGGCCAAGCCCAAGCCGAAGGCCAAGCGGCAGCCCAAGCCGGAGCCCACGTCCGAGCCGGACGCCGATCCTCAGCCGGAGGCTGACGCGAAGCCCGAGCCCGAGGCCACCCCGGACGCCGAAGCCACCCCGGCCCCCGTGCCGGATGGCGAGCCCGTGCCGGTCGGGGAGTCCGACGAGACCCCGAAGGAGGGTCGATGACCACCACAGATGCGGCCGCCCCGGCCGTGCCCGCCGCGGATGACGCCCGCGAACCCGTGCTGTCGGTGCGCGACATGCGCGTCTGGTACGGGACCGAGCGCGGCCCGGTTCGCGCTGTCGACGGCGTCAGCTTCGACGTACGCCCGGGGGAGACCCTCGGTCTGGTCGGCGAGTCCGGTTGTGGCAAGTCCACCCTCGGCCGCGGCGTGCTGGGCCTGACCCCGCCCGGTTCCGCCGTCGACGGCGAAGTGCTGCTGCGCGGTACCAACCTCGTCGAACTCACGCCCAAGGAACTGCAGAAGCGGCGCGGCCCCGAACTCGGGCTGATCTTCCAGGAGCCGATGACCCGGCTCAATCCGCTGATGAAGATCTCCGAACAGTTCGAAGAGACCCTGCGCACCCACGAAAAGGGCCTGTCCAAGCAGGAGATCCGCGAGCGCTCACTGGAAGCGCTGCGTGGAATGGGCATTCCGCCCAGCCGTTACGAGAACTACCCGCATGAGTTCTCCGGCGGTATGCGCCAGCGCATCATGATCGCCCTGGCGCTGGTGCTGCGCCCGGCGTTCGTGGTGGCCGACGAGCCGACCACCGCGCTCGACGTCCTGGTGGAAGCGCAGATCATCAAAATTCTCGCCGACCTCCGGAAGAACTTTGACACCGCCTTGGTTCTCATCACGCACAATCTAGGTATTGTCGCGGAGGCGTGCGACCGGGTCGCGGTGATGTACGCGGGGCACATCGTCGAACAGGGCGATTCCCGTGAGGTGTTCGCCAACCCGCAGCACCCCTACACCAAGGAGCTGCTCCGCTCCACCATCTCGCTGTCCACCACGGGACTGCACTACATTCCGGGCAGTCCGCCGGACCTCGGCAACCCTCCCGAGGGCTGCCGGTTCCACCCGCGGTGCCCGGTGGCGATGCGTGGCTGCGCGGTCGTGGAGCCGCCCGAGGTGCGGTTGCGGTCGGGCGTGCGCAGCACCTGCTGGCACCAGGCGATCGAGGTGGACCCCTCGCTGGCCGACGAGTTGGGAACGGACGGGCGCGAGCCGCTCGCCGCGGTGAAGGAGATCAGCGTTGCCGACGAAGCCTGACACGGACGCCGCGACCGTCGCCATGGACAAGCGTGCCGAGGATCCCGTCGAGCCCGAGACGCTCGTCGAGATCGAGAACCTCGAAGTCCACTTCGGTCTGCGCGGTGGTCTCCTCAGCCGGATGACCGGGCGCGGCGCCGGAGCGGTCAAGGCGGTCGACGGAGTCAACCTCACCCTGCGCAAGGGCGAGGTGCTCGGTCTGGTCGGCGAGTCCGGCTCCGGCAAGACCACGCTGGGCCGCACCCTGCTCGGCCTCAACTCCCCGACCTCGGGCGCCATCCGGTACCGCGGCGAGGACATCGCCCAGTACGGCGAGCGGCAACTGCGGCCGCTGCGCCGCAAGTTGCAGATGGTCTTCCAGGACCCGCACGCCTCGCTCAACCCGGCCATGGACATCCGTACCGCGGTCGGCCATCCGCTGATCATCCACAACCTCGTCCAGGATGAGGCGGATTACGAGGCCAAGGTGGTCGATGCCCTGGAACGGGTGGGTTTGACGCCGCCCGAGCGTTATCTCACCAAGTATCCATCCGACCTGTCCGGCGGCCAGAAGCAGCGTGCCGTGCTGGCCAGGGCGATCATCGCCGAGCCCGAACTGCTCGTCGCCGACGAGCCGATCTCGATGCTCGACATGAGCGTGCGCGCCAAGATCCTGCAGTTGATGCTGGACCTCAAGCGCGACCTGGACCTGACGTACGTCTACGTCACCCACGACCTGGCGAGCGCGAAGTTCTTCTGCGACAACATCGCGATCATGTACCTGGGCCGGATCGTGGAGTACGGGCCCACGGAGGAGGTCTTCGCCGACCCCAAACACCCTTACACCAAGGCGCTGTTGGCGGCGATCCCGGAGCCGGACCCGAACAAGGCCGTGCCGCGTGACCTGCCGCGTGGCGAGATCCCCGACGCGGCCCGCCCGCCGCTCGGCTGCTCCTTCCACCCCCGGTGCCCGGTGGCGCTGGCGGGCTGCGGCTGGGAGGCGCGCGACCTGCGCGCGCTGCTGGAGCGGCGCTGGCTGGAGATGCCGGTCGAGGAGTACGCGAAGGAGAAGGCGCTCTTCGCCGACCTCACCGCGCTCGGCGAACCGGAGGTCACCCGGCTGTCCATCGCACCCGGGCGTGGGCACACCCAGGAAGAGGTGCTGGAATACCTCCGGAACCTTCGCGAAGAGGGTTCCGCCGCGCAGCCGCGCGAGCCGTTCTGGAGCGGCGTGGTGGCCATGCAGGCCGAGGGGGGCCACGTCGTGCTGGAGTTCGAACAGTCGCGGGATCCGCGGCTGCGGCTGCTGCCGGAGACCGGGGTGCAGGTAGCCTGCCATCTCTACGACGGCACCGGTGACGAGTAACAACAGGACATGACGTAGAAATCGGGGGAGCGGGTGGCGCAGGCGTAGCGCCACCCGCAGCTATGAACTACCAGCGCCGAATAGGGAGACCAACGAGGATGAATCGCAAGCTACTGGTGCTGCCGGCTGTGGTGGGCCTGATCGCGCCCGCCCTCGCCGCGTGCGGTGGATCCAGCGGCAACAGTGGAGGCGGCGGCGATGCCATCGTCGTGGGCACTACGGACCGGATCGAAGCCACCAAGGACACTCCGGCTCCGCTCGACCCGGCGGCCGCGTACGACGTCGCCGCGTGGACGGTGCTGCGCAACACCTTCCAGACACTGCTGAGCTACCCCCGCACCGGCACCGACCCGGTACCGGAGGCCGCCGAGCGCTGCGGCTTCACCGACCAGCTCAGCGAGACCTACCGGTGCACCATGCACACCGGGCTGCAGTTCTCCAACGGGGACCCGCTGACCGCCGCCGACGTGAAGTTCTCGGTGGACCGCATGCTGGCGATCCGCGACCCCAACGGTCCCTCCGGGCTGCTGGACAACGTCGACAAGGTGGAGACGCCGACCGACTCGACGGTGGTGTTCCACCTCAAGTCCCCGGACGCCACCTTCCCGTTCAAGCTGGCCACCCCGGCCGCTTCGATCGTGGACAGCAAGGTCTACCCGGCCGACAAGGTCTACGCGGGCACCCAGGTGCTCGGCTCCGGCCCCTACACGCTGTCCTCGTTCGACTCCAACAACGAGGCGGTGTTCCAGAAGAACCCGCACTACAAGGGCAACGCCAAGCTCAACAACAGCAAGATAGAGCTGAAGTTCTACAAGACCTCCAGCGACATGGAGGCCGCGCTCAAGGCCGGTCACATCGACGTGATGAACCGCAGTATGACGCCGGAGGAGATCGCCGGGCTGAGCAACGGCGGCGCGCAGAACATCAACCTGGTCGAGGCGCCGGGCACGGAAATCCGCTACCTGGTGTTCAACACCAACGACTCAACGGTGCGCAACTCGGCGGTCCGCAAGGCGGTCGCCCAGATCGTGGACCGCGCCGCGCTGGTGCGCGACGTGTACGCGCGCACCTCGCAGCCCCTGTACTCGATGGTCCCGCAGGGCATCACCGGGCACACCAACTCGTTCTTCAACATCTACAACAACCCGAACGTCTCGGCCGCCCGTAGCATCCTGGAGAAGGCGGGCGTCAGCACCCCGGTGTCGCTGACCCTGAGCTACACCACGGACCACTACGGCGAGTCCACCGCCAAGGAGTTCACCGAGCTGAAGAACCAGCTCGAGGCCAGCGGGCTGTTCAAGGTGACGCTGCAGGGCGTGCCGTGGTCGCAGTTCCGCCCGGCCGAGCGCAAGGGCCAGTACCAGGTGTACGGGATGGGCTGGTTCCCGGACTTCCCGGACCCGGACAGCTACATCGGCCCGTTCTTCGGCAAGGACAACTTCCTTGGCAGCCCCTACCGCAACGACGCCATCGAGTCGCAGCTGCTGCCGCAGACCCGTACCGTCGCCGAGCGCAGCACCGCGGTGAACGCCTTCCAGAAGATCCAGGACAACATCGCCCAGGATGTCCCGTTCCTACCGCTGTGGCAGGGCAAGCAGTACCTGGCCGCGCAGTCCCAGATCACCGGCACCGAGTGGGCGATGAACGCCTCCTCGGAGCTCCAGTACTGGGAGCTGGGCAAGGGCGTCAAGGGCTGATCCGCGCAACACGGCGAGGGGGCCGGGGCGTTTCGCCCCGGCCCCCTCTCGGCTTCACCGGATCACCGCTTCACCGGATCACTGCGCGCCCGGTCGCACCAGGCCGCTCTCGTAGGCGTACACCGCGGCCTGCACACGGTCGCGCAGCCCCAACTTGGTCAGCACATGGCCGACATGGGTCTTGACGGTGGTCTCACTGACGAACAACTCGGCCGCGATCTCCGCGTTGGACAGCCCGCGGGCCACCAGCTTGAGCACCTCGACCTCGCGCTCGGTGAGCGTGTTCAGCGCCGGAGGCACCGTTTCCTCACCGGACGGCAGATGCCCGGCGTACTTGTCCAGCAGGCGCCGGGTGATGCTCGGCGCCAGCATCGCCTCACCGGCCGCCACCACCCGGATCGCCTGCACCAGTTCGTCCGCCGGGGCGTCCTTGAGCAGGAAGCCGCTGGCGCCCGCGCGCAGCGCCTCCACCACGTACTCGTCCAGGTCGAAGGTGGTCAGCACCAGCACCTTGGCCGGACCGTCCCGGCCGGGCCCGGTGATCTGCCGGGTCGCCTCGACGCCGTCCATGCGCGGCATGCGGATGTCCATCAGGACCACGTCGGGCTGCAGGGCGCGCACCTGCTCCAGCGCCTGCAGGCCGTCCCCGGCCTCGCCGACCACGGCCAGGTCCTGCTCCGCCTCCAGAATCATCCGGAATCCGGTGCGCAGCAGCGGCTGGTCGTCGACCAGCAGGACGCGGATCGCCACGTGATCTCCTAACGGTAGGCCGCCCCCATTCTTCCCTACGCCCGCTCTTCGGCGCCGGGCGGCCGCCGCATGGTGGGCAGCGGATAGACCGGGGGAGTGCCGCCGAACGCCGGGCACACCGGCTGGTGGTCGCACCAGTCGCACAGCCTGCTCGGCCGCGGCCGCCAGTCCCCGGACTCGGTGGCGCGCTGGATCGCCTCCCACAGCGCGAGCAGCTTGCGCTCCACCCCCCGCAGCTCCTCCGCCGTCGGATCGCAGGTCACCACATCGCCGCTGCCCAGGTAGACAAGCTGCAGCCGACGCGGCACCACACCGTGCAACCGCCACAGCACCAGCGCGTAGAACTTCATCTGGAACAGCGCGTCCGCCGCGTACTCCGCCCGCGGCGCCTTGCCGGTCTTGTAGTCCACCACCCGCAGATCACCGCTGGGCGCCACGTCCAGCCGGTCCACATAGCCGCGCAGCACCAGACCGGACTCCAGCGCCGTCTCCACGTACAGCTCGCGCTCCGCGGGCTCCAGGCGCGTCGGGTCCTCCAGCGAGAACCACCGGTCCACCAGCCGCTCGGCGCTTTCCAGCCACCGGGCCAACCGCTCCGCCCCCGGCCCCGCCTCGTCGTCGGCGAACAGCTCCGCCAGCTCCGGTTTCTGCGCCAGCAGCCGCTCCCACTCCACCGGCACCATCGCCCGCGCCCGCACCGCCGTGCGCTCCGCGCGGGGCGCGTCGAAGAGCCGCTCCAGCACGGCGTGCACCACCGTGCCCCGGGTGGCTGCCTCGCTGGGCTTCTCCGGCAGCTTGTCGATCACCCGGAACCGGTACCGCAGCGGGCACTGCATGAAGTCCGCCGCCCGCGACGGCGAGAGCGACGAAGGGGGCGCTGGCGTGGCGCACGGCACGGCCGAGCCGCCCTCGGGAGTGCTGGTCATGGCACACGACCCTACGGGTTGCCACTGACAACCGTCCGCCACTCGTCGTTACCATCGACGGCACGTACCTCCGCACCGCATGATCGGTCATCATCGGTCAGGAGGATCCGGCGATCGAGGGGACGCATGAACACGAGCGGGCAGCCGCAGTCCGGCACCGGGGGAGCGGCTCCCGGGGGCGGAGGCAACGGCAAACGGCCGCGGGAGTCCGGCGGCGGAATCCTGATGGGCCGACCGTTCGGCGTCCCGGTCTATGTGGCGCCCAGTTGGTTCCTGGTCGCCGCGCTGATCACCTGGGTCTTCGGCGGGCAACTCGACCGCGTGCTGCCGGAGCTCGGCGCCGCCCGCTACCTGGTCTCGTTGTTCTTCGCCGTCGCCTTCTACGCCTCGGTGTTGGTGCACGAGTTGGCGCACACGGTCGCCGCGCTGCGCTTCAAGTTGCCGGTGCGGCGCATCCAGTTGCAGTTCTTCGGCGGAGTCTCCGAGATCGAGAAGGACTCCGACACCCCGGGGCGGGAGTTCGTCCTGGCCTTCGTCGGGCCGTTGCTGTCCCTGGTGCTGGCCGGGCTGTTCTACCTCGGCATGCGCGGGGTCCAGCCGGACACGGTGCCCGGTGTGCTGCTGGCCGGACTGATGGTCAGCAACCTGATCGTGGCCGCCTTCAACCTGCTGCCCGGCCTTCCGCTGGACGGCGGCCGGATGCTGCGGGCGGTGGTGTGGAAGATCAGCGGCAAGCCGATGACCGGTACCGTCGCCGCCGCCTGGACCGGCCGGGCGCTCGCCGTCGCGGTACTGGTCGGGCTGCCGCTGCTCAGCTACGCGGGCGGGGTCAGCGAGTCCAGCACCGGCGCCGACTCGCTCACCGACGCCCTGCTCGCCGCGATCCTGGCGGCCATCATCTGGACTGGCGCCGGTAACAGCCTGCGCATCGCCCGGCTGCGCGAACGGCTCCCCGAGCTGCGCGCCCGCTCGCTGACCCGCCGGGCGGTCCCGGTGGCCGCCGAGACCCCGCTGTCCGAGGCGCTGCGCCGCGCTGACGAGGCGGGCGCCCGCGCCCTGGTGGTGGTCGACGCCGCGGGGGAGGCCACCGGACTGGTCCGGGAGGCCGCCGTCGTCGGCATCCCCGAGCACCGCCGCCCCTGGGTCGCGGTCAGCGGGGTGACCCAGGAACTGCGGCCCGGAATGCGGGTCCGCGCCGACCTGTTCGGCGAGGACCTGCTGGAGACGCTGCGCGCCACCCCCGCCACCGAGTACCTGGTCGTGGAGCCCAGCGGCGAGATCTACGGCGTGCTGTCCACCGCGGACGTGGAGCGGGCCTTCGTCGCGGCCATGGCCCAGCCCTCCCGGGCATGACCCCCTCAGACCTCGGATACCCTGGTCACATGTCCGAACCGACCGGTGCCGCCCGCCGTCGCGGGCCCTTCCAGGTCGGGGACCAGGTTCAGCTCACCGACCCCAAGGGACGCCACCACACCTTCACGCTCGAAGCCGGGAAGAGCTTCCACACCCACAAGGGTTCCTTCCCGCACGACGAGCTGATCGGCGCTCCCGAGGGCACTGTTGTGCGTACCACGGGGAACATCGCGTATCTCGCGCTGCGTCCCCTGCTCCCCGACTACGTCCTGTCCATGCCCCGCGGCGCCGCCGTGGTCTACCCCAAGGACGCGGGCCAGATCCTGTCCATGGCCGACATCTTCCCCGGCGCGCGCGTCGTCGAGGCGGGCGTCGGTTCCGGCTCGCTCAGCTGCTTCCTGCTGCGCGCCGTCGGCGACCAGGGCATGCTGCACAGCTACGAGCGGCGAGCCGACTTCGCCGAGATCGCCGCGGAGAACGTCCGCCGCTACTTCGGCGGCGAGCACCCGGCCTGGCAGCTGACCGTCGGCGACCTCCAGGACAACCTGTCCGACACCGACGTCGACCGCGTCATCCTGGACATGCTCGCGCCCTGGGAGTGCCTGGAGGCCGTCTCCAAGGCGCTGGTGCCCGGCGGCATGCTCTGCGCGTACGTCGCCACCACCACGCAGCTCGCCCGCACCGTGGAGGCGATCCGCGAGCACGGCACGTTCAACGAGCCGACCGCGTGGGAGACGATGGTCCGCACCTGGCACATCGAGGGCCTCGCGGTCCGTCCGGACCACCGGATGATCGGCCACACCGGCTTCCTGCTGACCGCCCGTCGCCTCGCCGACGGCGTCGAGCCGCCGATGCGCCGCCGCCGCCCGGCCAAGGGCGCGTACGGCGAGGACTACGCGGGATGGGGCGGCAAGGACGCCGCGAAGGTCGCATCGCGGGGCGCCGGGAAGGACGCGGCGTCGGACGGCGAAAGGGACGCGGCCCCCGGCAGCGGCGGCGCGGCCTAGCCGCCGCCCCCGTAACGAAGCCGCAGCACCCCCAACTACCAAGCGCCGCCGTCGAGTTCCCCCTCAGCAGGGGAACCGGCGGCGGCGCCCTTTCGTTTGCCGCAACAGGGGGCCAAAAAACCGGGACCCGATGTTCCGCCTCCCTGTGACGTATGGCACGATGCTGGCCACCGCCAAACGATCAAGCCGCTCGGCTCAAGCCCCAGGAGACAGCCGCGTGCAGCCCTCGGCAGGTCAGGACCTCCCGCACACGCGTACCCACCCGGCCCACTGGCTCGCCACCGGTGTGGCCATAGCCGCCGTCGTCGGGCTCGCCGCCCTGGTCCGCCCGGCGGGCGCCGCGGCGACGGGTGCCCGGAGCGCGCCTGACGCGGCCGCCGCGCACTATCCGGTCAACTGCGGTGGCGGGCCGGTGGACGTGGTCGCCAGGGCGTCCGGTGACATAGAGGGCGACGGGCGCGCGGACACCGTCGCGGTGGTGCGCTGCCACACCGACTTCGGCACCCCGCCCAGCGGCGTGTACGTGCTCTCCGCCGGTACGTCACCAGGAGCGCCGCCCAAGGTGGTGGCGACGCTGGTGGATCCGGCGCGCAAACTCAGCGTGCGGGACCTCTATGTGACCGGTCGTACCGTCAGCGCGACGCTGCTCGGCTACTCGTCGGACACGGTGCCGCGTTGCTGTCCGGACCTGCGGCGGGAGTTCGGCTGGCACTGGCACGACGGGCGGTTCACCGCGGTGCCCGGTCCGCATGCGGGGAGTGTCTGAACCGTCACCGCCCGCCGGGCGAACCGCTACTGAGCGTCCGGCCCGTACATCTCGACGCCGTCGCGGACCCGGCGTACGTGGATGCACTCGCCGGGGCACTCCTTCACCGAGTCCACCACGTCGTTCAGCAGCGGCAGCGGAACCGGAACCGTCGCCCCCGCCTCGGTGCGCAACTCGTCGTCATCGCCCTTGACGTAGGCAAGGCCGTCGATGTCGAGCTCGAAGACCTCGGGCGCGTACTGCGCGCAGATCCCGTCGCCGGTGCACAGGTCCTGGTCGATCCAGACTTCCAGCGCCTCGCCGACTGCGTCGCTCACGGGTACCTCGCCTGCCGTTCGTCCATCGGGAAGTAACAGCCCCTGGCGGCTGTTGACCGAAACGACGATACAACCGGTCGCTTTCCGATGTCGTTGGGTGGGTATCTCCCTGGCGTGGGGACGTGCGCAAGGGTGAAGATCGGACACACCCCGACCGGGTTTGTGATCTAGGGGTTTCAACCCCCACCGGCCCAGGTAGGGTCTGAAAGCGTCCAGCTCCCCCTGGAGGAGGTGAGGACCGTGGCAGCCCACGACGACGACATCAACCGTGGCAACCGGCCCGCACGGGGTTCGGAGGACCCCGCGAGCCAGGTGGCCTTTCTTGAGCAGGAGATCGCCGTCCTGCGCCGCAAGCTCGCCGACTCTCCGCGTCACACGAGGATTCTCGAGGAGCGGATCGTCGAGCTGCAGACCAACCTGGCGGGTGTGTCCGCACAGAACGAACGGCTTGCCAACACCCTTCGTGAGGCCCGCGACCAGATCGTGGCCCTCAAGGAGGAAGTGGACCGGCTCGCCCAGCCGCCTGCCGGATTCGGTGTGTTCCTGCAGGCCAACGAAGACGGTACGGCGGACATCTTCACCGGCGGCCGCAAGTTGCGGGTGAACGTGAGCCCGACCGTCGAGCTCGATGAACTCCAGCGCGGACAGGAGCTCATGCTCAACGAGGCGCTCAACGTGGTTTCGGCCATGGAGTTCGAGCGCGTCGGTGAGATCGTCACCCTCAAGGAGATCCTTGAGGACGGCGAGCGGGCCCTGGTGATAGGGCACACCGACGAGGAGAAGGTGGTCCGGCTCGCCGAGCCGCTGCTCGACGTCAACATCCGTGCCGGTGACGCACTGCTGCTTGAGCCCCGGTCCGGTTATGTCTACGAGGTCGTGCCCAAGAGCGAGGTCGAGGAACTCGTCCTCGAAGAAGTGCCGGACATCGACTACAACAAGATCGGCGGACTGGGGAACCAGATCGAGTTGATCCGCGACGCGGTCGAACTCCCCTACCTGTACCCGGACCTGTTTAAGGAACACGAACTGCGCCCGCCCAAGGGCGTGCTGCTCTACGGCCCTCCCGGTTGCGGCAAGACGCTCATCGCCAAGGCGGTGGCCAACTCCCTTGCCAAGAAGGTCGCCGAGGTCACCGGACAGCCCGCGGGCAAGAGCTACTTCCTGAACATCAAGGGCCCGGAACTGCTCAACAAGTACGTCGGTGAGACCGAGCGGCACATCCGCCTGGTCTTCCAACGGGCCCGTGAGAAGGCCAGCGAGGGCACCCCGGTCATCGTCTTCTTCGACGAGATGGAGTCGCTGTTCCGCACCCGCGGATCCGGCGTCAGCTCGGACGTGGAGAACACCATCGTCCCGCAGCTGCTCGCCGAGATCGACGGTGTGGAGGGGCTGGAGAACGTCATCGTCATCGGCGCCTCCAACCGCGAGGACATGATCGACCCGGCCATCCTGCGCCCCGGCCGCCTCGATGTGAAGATCAAGATCGAGCGTCCGGACGCGGAGGCGGCCAAGGACATCTTCTCCAAGTACCTGACGGACACCCTGCCGCTGCACGCCGAGGACCTCGCCGAACACGGCGGCTCGCCGGAGGCGACGGTCGGCGCGATGATCCAGTCCGTGGTCGAGCGGATGTACGCCGAGACGGAGGAGAACCGCTTCCTCGAGGTCACCTACGCCAACGGCGACAAGGAGGTCCTGTACTTCAAGGACTTCAACTCCGGTGCCATGATCCAGAACATCGTGGACCGGGCCAAGAAGATGGCGATCAAGGACTTCCTCGACCACAACCAGAAGGGCATCCGCGTCTCCCACCTGCTCTCGGCCTGCGTGGACGAGTTCAAGGAGAACGAGGACCTGCCCAACACCACCAACCCGGACGACTGGGCCCGGATCTCCGGAAAGAAGGGCGAGCGCATCGTCTTCATCCGGACGCTTGTCACCGGCAAGCAGGGCGCCGACACCGGCCGCTCGATCGACACCGTGGCCAACACCGGGCAGTACCTGTAGGACGGCAGCCGGCTGCGGGTACCGGAACTCCGGTACCCGCAGCCGGACGCTTTTCCCGGGGCTGCCGGCGGGCGCCATCCGCAGCGCACCAGACGTCCGGAAGCCGAGGAATGACTGTGATGATCTCCCCACCGCCGCCGCCGCGTTCTACGCTCGTCGGTACCGCGCCACACGGTGCCGCCGATGGGCGGACCCGGGCAAGGAGGGCCGCATGACCGTACGGCGAGTAATGGGCATCGAGACGGAGTACGGGATCTCCGTCCCCGGCCACCCGAACGCCAATGCCATGCTCACCTCGTCCCAGATCGTCAACGCCTACGCGGCGGCGATGCACCGGGCCCGCCGCGCCCGCTGGGACTTCGAGGAGGAGAACCCGCTGCGCGACGCCCGCGGGTTCGACCTGGCACGCGAGTCGGCCGACTCCAGCCAGCTCACGGACGAGGACATCGGCCTGGCCAACGTGATCCTCACCAACGGGGCCAGGCTCTACGTGGACCACGCCCACCCCGAGTACAGCGCCCCGGAGGTGACCAATCCGCGGGACGCGGTGCTGTGGGACAAGGCGGGGGAGCGGATCATGGCCGAGGCGGCCGAGCGGGCCGCCCAGTTGCCCGGGGCGCAGCCGATCCACCTGTACAAGAACAACACCGACAACAAGGGCGCGTCCTACGGCACCCACGAGAACTACCTGATGAAGCGGGAGACCCCGTTCTCGGACATCGTGCGGCACCTGACGCCCTTCTTCGTCTCCCGGCAGGTCGTCACCGGCGCGGGCCGGGTCGGTATCGGCCAGGACGGCGGTGAGCACGGTTTCCAGATCAGCCAGCGGGCCGACTACTTCGAGGTCGAGGTGGGCCTGGAGACCACGCTCAAGCGCCCCATCATCAACACCCGGGACGAGCCGCACGCCGACGCGGAGAAGTACCGCCGACTGCACGTGATCATCGGCGACGCCAACCTCTCCGAGATCTCGACCTACCTCAAGCTGGGCACCACCGCGCTGGTCCTGTCCATGATCGAGGACGGCTTCATCGCCGTGGACCTCGCGGTGGACCAGCCGGTGCGCACCTTGCACCAGGTCTCTCACGACCCCACGCTGCGACGGCTGATCACGCTGCGCAACGGCCGCACGCTGACCGCCGTGCAGTTGCAGATGGAGTACTACGAGCTGGCCCGCAAGTACGTCGAGGACCGCTACGGTGCCGACGCCGACGAGCAGACCAGGGACGTGCTCACCCGCTGGGAGGACGTCCTGGGACGGCTGGAGACCGACCCGATGAGCCTGTCCGGCGAGCTGGACTGGGTCGCCAAGCGCGAGCTGCTGGAGGGCTACCGCAGGCGGGACGGCATCGACTGGGACGCGGCCCGGCTGCACCTGGTCGACCTCCAGTACGCCGACGTACGCCCCGACAAGGGCCTGTACAACCGCCTGGTGGCTCGCGGGCGGATGACGCGGCTGCTGGACGAGGCGGCGGTCTCCAGGGCCCGTATCAAGCCTCCGGAGGACACCAGGGCCTACTTCCGCGGCCGCTGCCTGGAGCAGTACGCGGACGACGTGGCCGCCGCCTCGTGGGACTCGGTCATCTTCGACCTGCCCGGGCGTGACTCGCTGCAGCGGGTGCCGACCCTGGAGCCGCTGCGCGGCACGCGCAACCACGTCAAGGAACTGCTGGACCGCTGCCGTACCGCGGAAGACCTGGTGCGGGTGTTGTCCGGCGGCTGAAACCGCGCCGTTGCGGGAATCATCCGGGTGGCTCCCGGACGTTGAACCAGGGGAAGCACAGGATCTAGGGTCCGCGAGCTCCGCGAGTTCCGCGAGATCACCGGAGAACAGGGCCGATGTCAGACCCGGCTTGTAGGGTCTGATCTTGTAGGACATGCAACCGAGCGGGCGATCGGGGTGAGGTGTACATGGCTACCAAGGACACCGGCGGGCAGCAGAAGGCCACGCGTTCCACCGAGGAGGTCGAGGAGACCGCCCCGGAGGCGCAGTCTTCCGATGACCTCAAGGAGCGCCAGGAGAAGCTCTCGGACGACGTGGACTCCGTCCTGGACGAGATCGACGACGTCCTCGAAGAGAACGCCGAGGACTTCGTTCGTTCGTTCGTACAAAAGGGCGGCCAGTAGCCGCTCTGCGTCCGTCCCGCTCCGGTGCCCAGGTTCCGGAGGCGGGACGGATGACTGGCACGGCCAGGGGTAAGGTCCGTGGCAAGTGATCGAAACCGGCCGCTCCCCGGGGAGAGGGAGACGGTTCGCAGTCATCGTGGAAGGAAACGTGTGGAAGCCAATACTCGTAGTACCGGGCGTCTGCCGGCGGCCTTCCTGACGCCTGGTTCGTCGTCCTTCATGGACTTCCTCGGCGAGCACGCGCCGGAACTGCTGCCCGGCAACCGGACGTTGCCGCCCGTGCAAGGCGCGCTGGAGATCCCGCACGGGACGACGATCGTGGCGGCCGCGTTCCCCGGCGGTGTGGTGCTCGCCGGTGACCGTCGGGCGACGATGGGCAACGTCATCGCCCAGCGCGACATCGAGAAGGTCTTCCCGGCCGACGAGTACTCCGCGGTGGGCATCGCCGGAACCGCGGGCCTGGCCGTCGAGATGGTCAAACTGTTCCAACTGGAGCTGGAGCACTACGAGAAGATCGAGGGCGCCGCGCTCTCCCTGGAGGGCAAGGCGAACCGGCTGTCCACGATGATCCGCGGCAACCTGGGCATGGCCATGCAGGGCCTGGCGGTGGTGCCGCTGTTCGCCGGGTACGACACCGACCGGGAGAAGGGCCGGATCTTCTCCTACGACGTGACCGGCGGTCGCTCGGAGGAGCAGGGCTTCGCGGCCACCGGTTCCGGTTCGGTCTTCGCCCGCGGCTCGCTGAAGAAGCTCTACCGCAAGGACCTGACGGAGCAGCAGGCCATCACCGCGGTCGTACAGTCGCTGTACGACGCGGCCGACGACGACTCGGCGACCGGTGGCCCGGACATCGCCCGGCAGATCTACCCGATCGTCACCGTCATCACCGACGAGGGCTTCCGGCGGCTGACGGAGGCCGAGGCATCGGAGACCGCCCGGGCCGTCCACGAGCGGCGCCTCGAGGAGCCGGACGGCCCCCGCGCCGCGCTTCTGTAACGGTCGGATCCGGGATACTTCCCGCACAGACAGAAAGGGACGGATAGCCGGTGTCGACGCCGTTCTACGTCTCACCCCAGCAGGCCATGGCGGATCGCGCCGAGTACGCCCGCAAGGGCATCGCGCGCGGTCGCAGCGTCGTTGTGCTGCAGTACACCGACGGAATCCTCTTCGTCGCCGAGAACCCGTCCCGCGCGCTGCACAAGGTCAGCGAGATCTACGACCGCATCGCCTTCGCCGCGGTCGGCAAGTACAACGAGTTCGAGAACCTGCGGATCGGCGGCGTCCGTTACGCCGATCTGCGCGGTTACACCTATCACCGCGAGGATGTGACCGCTCGCGGTCTGGCCAACGTCTACGCCCAGACGCTGGGCACCATCTTCTCCAGCGCGGCGGAGAAGCCGTACGAGGTGGAACTCATCGTCGCCGAGGTCGGCTCGGCGCCGGAAGAGGACCAGATCTACCGGCTGCCGCACGACGGCTCGATCGTCGACGAGCACGGTGCGGTCGCGGTCGGCGGCAACTCCGACCAGATCGGCAGCTACCTCGACCAGCGGCACCGCGACGAGATGACGCTCGGCGAGGCGCTGCGGCTGGCGGTGGAGTCGCTCAGCCGGGACAACAACGGCGGTGAACGGCAGCTCACCGCCGAGCAGTTGGAGGTCGCGGTTCTCGACCGCACCCGTCCCCAACAGCGCAAGTTCCGCCGCGTTCTGGGCCGTCAGCTGACGCGTCTGCTGTCGGCCGAATCCTCGGCAGAGGGAGCGGCCGAGGGCGCCGAGCCGTCGGAGACGGAAACGGAGGAGTAGGCCCGCGCGCCTTCCCCGTGCCTGGGGGCGCTCGGCTTTCCGGCGCGCTTCGGTCTTCGGCGCCGGGGTCGCGGCTGCGGGGGTCGCGGCTCCGCGGCCGGAGGCCCTGGCGCGTGCCGCGGTACCGTCGGGCTACCCTGTCGCGGCGG
Source organism: Streptantibioticus rubrisoli (assembly GCF_024436055.1). Lineage (GTDB taxonomy): Bacteria > Actinomycetota > Actinomycetes > Streptomycetales > Streptomycetaceae > Streptantibioticus_A > Streptantibioticus_A rubrisoli. The sequence continues at coordinate 21,197 of NZ_JANFNH010000016.1, forward strand.
AGTGGCTGCGGGGGAGCGCCCAGAAAACCCAGGCATGGCTTGGGGGTTGGGCGTGGATCGGAGGGTGAGGGTGCTGCCCCGGGGGCCCGGGGGCCGGGGGCCGGGGGGCTTCGCCCCGAAGGGACCGCCGCGACGGCCGGAAACGCTCGCGGTGGAGCCCGCCGGTTGCCGAACTCCCTCAGTCCGCAGGCGGTTGAGAGTCCGTCCCGGAAAAGGACGTGGGCTACGCGTGGTTGGCGCCCCTCAACCCTCCGCCGGAGCGGTCGTTGTGCCGCGGATCGTCAGGTGGACGGGGAGGACGTCAGCGGGTTCCGGCGCGTGCCCGTCCAAGGCTGCCAGCAGGGCGGCCATGCCTCGCGCGCCGACCTCGTCGGCGGGCAGTCGGACCGTGGTGAGTTCCGGCTCCACCGCCGTGGCCAGCGCCAGATCGTCGAAGCCGGTGACCGACACGTCCTCCGGCACCCGCAGCCCCAGCCGTCGTACCGCCTTGCACGCGCCCGCGGCCAGCAGGTCGTCGTCGCAGACCAGCGCGGTCGGCCGGGGCCCGGGCGCGGTCAGTGCCCGCCGGGCCGCCTGCAAACCCTGCTCGACGCTCAGCCCGGCGGGCTCCCGGCCCCCCACCGCACCCGAAAGCCCACGGACAGCCGCGTCGAACGCGTCCCGCCGTACCTGGAACGTCCAGGAGTCCACCGCCGCCGCGATGTGCGTGATCCGCCGGTGGCCCAGCGCGACCAGATGGTCCACCACCTGCCGCATGCCGTCCGCGAGGTCGAGGTTGACGGTGGCCGCGGCGCCCGCCGCCCCGGGCTCGCTGTCCAGCATCACCAGCGGCAGTCCGGCCGTTCCGGCCGCCGGATCGCCGCTGATCGCGTCCAGTGCCTCGACCGCCATCGAAGAGGCGATCACCCCGTCCAGCGCCGCCCGTGCGGAAGAGAACGGATCGGGCGCCGGACCCACCCCCTCCGGCGACGGGTAGAGCACCACGCCGAACCCGTTGCGCGCCGCGACCCGCGCCGCGCCGGTGTAGACCCGGGCGAAGTAGTCGTTGGTGAGCGCGGGCACCACCAGCAGCGCGGTCCTGGTCCGGCCGAGCCGTAGGTTGCGGGCGGCGAGATTCGGCCGGTATCCGAGCTCGGCGGCGGCCGACCGCACCGCCTGCGCGGTGCGCTGCGAAACCCGGCCGCGCCACTTGTCGCCCAGCACCAGGGACACCGTGGCCTGGGAGACGCCAGCGGCACGTGCGACATCCCGAGAGGTCGGACGGTCCGTTCCGGTCACCGGTTGTGGTCCCTTCTGCGTCCCGCGGCTGGACCCGCGGCCGAGCGCCATGCTACGTATGACGGGTAAGTTATACGTAACACCATCGAGGGCGGAGGGACCGCCCGCCGGGAACGGGGAGGGTATGGCCACGGCGTACCTGGAGCTGCTGCGCACGCGGTACGCGATACGGCTGCTGGGCGGAACGCTGATCGGGCGGCTGCCGAACGCCACCGCCGCGCTGGCGGTGGTGCTGTTCACCCGGGCCCATGGCGGCAGTTACACGCTCGCCGGAGCGCTCTCCGCGGTCTTCGGTCTGGGTACCGCGATCGGCCAGCCCGCCCTCGGCCGCCTGGTCGACAAGCGCGGCCAGCCACGCGTGATGCTCGGCGGGGCGGTGGTCTCGGCCGCCGCCATGACCGCGTTCGCGGTGATGGGCCCCGATCCGCTCGCCGCCGCCTGCGTCGCGATGGCGGTCGCGGGCGTGGCCACCCCGCCACTGGAGGGCGGGCTGCGTGCCCTGTGGCCCGCCGTGCTGGACCGCGACGACCAGGTGCACAGCGCCTACGCGCTGGACGCCGCGGCGCAGGAGGTGATGTACGCGGTCGGCCCGCTGCTGGTCACGCTGCTGGTCGCCACCGCGTCCACCGGCGCCGCGCTGGTCGGGCTCGCCCTGATCGGCGTGGCCGGAACCCTGCTGGTCGTCACCACCGAGCCGTCCCGCCGCTGGCGGGCCGCCGAGCGCGAGGCGCACTGGCTGGGCCCGCTGCGCTCGCGCTGTCTGCTCGCGCTGCTCGGCTCGTTCTTCTTCGTGGGGCTGGCGCTCGGCTCGATAGCCGTCGCCGCGGTCGCCTACGCCGACGCGCACGGTGGGGGCATGGTCTCCAGCTATCTGCTCTCCGCACTGGGCGCCGGGGCGCTGGTGGGCGGTGTGGTCTACGGCGCGGTGCGCTGGGCCGGGGCGCCGGAGCGGCGGCTGCGGGCGCTGATGCTCTGTCTCGCGCTCGCCTACGTACCGCTGGTGACCGTGCCCGGAGTGCCCGCTATGACTGTCTTGGCGGGATTGTCAGGTCTGTTCCTTGCGCCATGTCTCGCCTGCGCCTTCCTGGTGGTGGATCGGCACGCTCCGGCGGGCACGGTGACCGAGGCGTTCTCCTGGCTGGTGACCGCCTTCGGCGTGGGCGCCTCGGTGGGCACGGCGGCGGCCGGACCGGCCGCGCAGTACGGTGGCGTTCCGGCCGGTTTCGCGGTGGCGGGGGCCGGTGGGGTCGTGGCGCTGCTGGTGCTGCTGGCGGGCGGCCGGGTGCTCGCTGCCCCAATCGCGCGGCGGCGGCCGGAAAATGATCGAATCGACGCCGTCGAACCCGGTTTCAGTGAGACGCATCGGGCGTAATGTTCACTCATGGACCGCCGCATTTTCGGGCTGGAGAACGAGTACGGCGTCACCTGCACGTTCCGCGGACAGCGTCGCCTGTCCCCGGACGAGGTGGCGCGGTACCTGTTCCGCCGTGTCGTGTCATGGGGTCGCAGCAGCAACGTCTTCCTGAAGAACGGCGCCCGCCTCTATCTCGATGTGGGTTCGCACCCGGAGTACGCCACTCCGGAGTGTGACAGCGTCACCGAACTGGTCACCCACGACAAGGCCGGTGAACGCATTCTGGAAGGGTTGCTGGTCGACGCCGAGCGCAGGCTGCACGAGGAGGGGATCGCCGGCGACGTCTATCTGTTCAAGAACAACACCGATTCCGCGGGCAACTCCTACGGCTGCCACGAGAACTACCTGGTCGCCCGGCACGGGGAATTCTCCCGGCTCGCGGACATCCTCATCCCGTTCCTCGTCACCCGCCAACTGCTGTGCGGCGCGGGCAAGGTGCTGCAGACCCCGCGTGGCGCGGTCTACTGCGTCAGCCAGCGCGCCGAGCACATCTGGGAGGGCGTCAGCTCCGCCACCACCCGCTCACGCCCGATCATCAACACCCGCGACGAACCGCACGCCGACGCCGAACGCTACCGGCGGCTGCACGTCATCGTCGGCGACTCCAACATGTCGGAGACGACGATGCTGCTCAAGGTCGGCGCCACCGATCTGGTGCTGCGCATGATCGAGGCCGGCACGGTGATGCGCGATCTGACGCTGGAGAACCCGATCCGGGCCATCCGCGAGGTCAGCCACGACATAACGGGACGCCGCAAGGTCCGGCTGGCCAGCGGCCGGGAAGCGTCCGCGCTGGACATCCAAGAGGAGTACTACTCCAAGGCCGTTGACTTCTGCGAGCGCCGCGGCATCCGCACCGGAGTCACCGAGCAGGTGCTCGACCTGTGGGGCCGCACCCTGGAGGCGGTCTCCACCGGCGACCTGGACTCGATCAGCACCGAGATCGACTGGGTGATGAAGTACCAGCTGATCGAGCGTTACCGCGCCCGCGACAACATCACCATGTCGCATCCGCGGATCGCCCAGATAGACCTCGCGTACCACGACATTCACCGCCGTCGTGGTCTGTACTACCTGCTGGAACGCAAGGGCCAAGCCAAGCGGATCTGCAACGACCTGAAGATCTTCGAGGCCAAGTCGGTGCCGCCGCAGACCACTCGGGCGCGGCTGCGCGGTGAGTTCATCCGGCGCGCGCAGGAACAGCGGCGGGACTTCACCGTCGACTGGGTGCATCTGAAACTCAACGACCAGGCACAGCGCACGGTGTTGTGCAAGGACCCGTTCCGTTCGGTTGACGACCGGGTGGAGAAGCTGATTGCCGGAATGTGACCGCGAGTCAGCCGAATGCAACGCCGGGGCCCCGTACGTTTCTCGTTCGGGGCCCCGGTCGCGTCGTAGAGTGGCGCGCATTGCACATCCGGAAGATTCATTGACGAACTGAGGCAACGTTGCGTCGTATTGCCCCGCCGCCGCCCCCCTCCGGCCCGGCAGCCACCGAGTCCGCCAAACCGCCAAGGAAACGCCGCGTCTCGCGGCTGCTGGCCGCCATGGTCGTACCGTTGCTGGTGCTCACCGCGGCGGCCTGCGGCAGCGAGAACACCCCGCCGAAGATCACCGCCGGGACCAACTTCGGCCAGAAGCCCACCGTTTCCAAGGGCAAGGGCACCCCGCCCAAGAACCTGCAGGTCAAGGTGATCAGCCAGGGCAACGGCGCCACTTTGGGCAAGGGCTCCATCGCCCAGGTCAACTACCTGGGTCAAACCTACGACTCCGACACACCCTTTGACACCAGTTTCGGCAAGCAGCCGTTCAACCTGCTGGTGGGCACCGGCCAGGTGATCAAGGGCTGGGACCAGGCGTTGGAGGGCCAGAAGGTCGGCAGCCGGATCCAGGTCATCATCCCGCCGGACCTCGGCTACGGAGCCCAGGGCTCACCCCCGCAGATCCCGCCGAACGCCACCCTGTTCTTCGTCGTGGACATCCTCAAGGGCACCAACCCGCCCAAGAGCGCCCAGGGCGCGGTCCAGCCGCAGAACGACAGCAGCCTGCCCAAGGTCGGCACCAACACCGACGGCAAGGCCCCGTCGCTGGACGTGCCCAAGACCGCGGCGCCCAAGAAGCTGGTGGCGAACTACGTCATCGAGGGCAACGGCCCGGTGGTGAAGAACACCGACACGGTCGTGGTGCAGTACAAGTCCCTGCTGTGGGACGGTGCCAAGCCCTTCGACAGCACCTACGACCGCAACGCGCCCACCACGCTGCCGCTCGGTCAACTCCCGGTCAAGGGGCTGACGAACGGCCTGGCCGGCAAGAAGGTCGGCAGCCGGGTACTGCTCGTCCTCCCACCCGACCAGGCCTTCGGCAGCCAGCCGCCGAACGGCGTGCCGCCGAACTCCACCCTGGTCTTCTCGGTGGACATCCTCGGAACGATGTAAGACTGTGCAGGTTGCACACACCGTACTGAGGAGAAAGACGTGAGCATCGACAAGCCCGAGATCGACTTCCCGGGCGGCGAGCCCCCGAAGGACCTTGAGATCAAGGAGATCTGGGAGGGCGACGGCCCGGAGGCGAAGGCGGGCGACTTCGTCAAGGTCCACTACGTGGGCGTGGCCTTCAGCACCGGTGAGGAGTTCGACGCCAGCTGGAACCGCGGCAACCCGCTGGAGTTCCAGCTCGGCGTCGGCCAGGTCATCTCCGGCTGGGACAAGGGTGTGCAGGGCATGAAGGTCGGCGGCCGCCGCCAGCTGATCATCCCGGCGCACCTCGCCTACGGCGACCGCGGCGCGGGCGGGCGGATCGCCCCGGGCGAGACGCTGATCTTCGTCTGCGACCTGGTCGCCGTTCAGAGCCGGTAGCAGCCCCTGCCGATGGCCCCCGCCGCCCGGCGGGGGCCATCGGCTTTTACCTGGCGACCTTGGAACGGTAGGTTCATCGTGAGAGCAGAACAGGAGGGGTGTGTCCGATGGCCATCGCCAAGGCCGAGCGGCTGATGAACCTGGCACTGTGCCTGATGAACACCCGTCGCCCGCTCAGCAAGCGTGAGTTGCGCGCCTCCGTCGAGGCCTACCGGGAGATCACCTCCGAGGAGGCCTTCAACCGGATGTTCGAGCGCGACAAGGACGACCTGCGCGAACTCGGCCTGGTCATCGAGACGGTGGACGCCATCGACGGCGAGACCGGCTACGTCGCCCGCCGGGACCGCAACCGCCTCCCCGAGATCGCCCTCGACGCCGAGGAGGCCGCCGCGCTCAGCCTGGCCGCCAAGGTCTGGCAGCAGGCCCGGCTGGCCGCCGCCGCCAGTGGAGCGCTGCAGAAGCTGCGGGCCGCGGGCGTGCCGTTCGGCGAGTCCGGCTACGAAACCGCCGAGGGCCACCGCGGGTACCCGCACGGGATGGGCGCAGTCATCGAGCCCCGTATCCCCGCGCACGAGCCCGCCTTCGAGCCGCTGATGCTGGCCGCCCGGGACCGCCGCCCGGTCTCCTTCGACTACCGCAAGTCCAACGCCGTACGCCCCGAGCCGCGGTCGGTGGAGCCGTGGGCGCTGGAGTGCTGGCGCGGCCACTGGTACCTGGCCGGTTGGGACCGGGACCGTGAGGCCCGCCGGGTGTTCCGGCTCAGCCGCATCACCGGCCGGATCCGGTCCCGCGGCGGCCAGTTCACCGTCGAGGTGCCCGACCACGTCGACGTACGGCAGACCGTGGCCAGCTGGGCCGGTGAGGGCGCCACCGCCACCGCGCGGATCCGGCTGCGGCGCGGCGCCGGTTACCCGCTGCGGGCGCGGGCGGTGGAGACGATGCCCGCGCCGGGAGAGTGGGCCGCCGAATGGGACGAGCTGGAGATCCCGTACGGTCACGGACTGGACGCCTGGCTGGTGGAGTTCGGCCCGGACGTGGTCGTGCTGGCCCCCGCCGAACTGCGCGACGACGTGGTGGACCGGCTGCGCGCCGTGGCCCGCGGCTGAGGGGGAGAGGGACCACGATGTCCAACGCGATCGACCAGACCCGCCGGATGCTCTCCCTGGTCACGTACCTGAAGGAGCGGCCCGGCGCGCGCGTCAGCGATGTGGCGCGCGCCTTCGGGGTGACCGAGGCCGAGCTGATCGGCGACCTCAACGTACTGCCGATGTGCGGCACGAGCTTCCGCGGCGGCGATCTGCTCGACATCGACACCGACGGTGAGCGGATCTGGTGGCACAACGACGCTGCCCTTGGTGAAGCAGCCCAGCCACTGCGGCTGGCCGCCGACGAGGCCACCGCGCTGCTGGTCGCGGCTCGCGCGGTGGCCACCCTGCCGGGGCTGCGGGACAGCGACCGGCAGGCGCTGCTGCGGGCCTACGCCAAGCTGGAGGCGGCGGCCGGTGAGGCGGCGGGCGCCAGCGCCCGGCTGTCGGTCACCTTCGAGTCCGAGGGCAGCGTCTTCGCCGATGTGGACCGGGCCATCGCCGAGCGGCGCAGGCTGTGGATCCGCTACTACTCACCCGCCCGTGACGAGCTGACCGAGCGCGAGGTCGATCCGATCCGGCTGTTCGCGGTGGGGCACACCTACTTCGAGGCATGGTGCCGGTTGTCCGAGGACCGCCGGATGTTCCGGCTGGACCGGGTCGCCGAGATCAAGCTGCTCGACGCCCCCGCCGACCCGCCCAGGCTCGAACCGCGCGACCTGTCCGCCGGGCTGGTCCAGCCCGCGGGCGACGATCCGGAAGTGGTGGTCGAGGTCGGCCCGGGCGGCCGCTGGGTCGCCGAGTACTACCCGCACGACAGCGCGGAGGAACTGCCCGACGGGGGACTGCGCATCACCTTGCGGACTCCCGACCCCGGCTCGCTGCGCCGCTTGGCGCTGCGGCTCGGCCGCGACGGCCGGATCGTCTCCCCGACGGCGCTGGCCGACAGCGCGCGGGCGGCGGCCCGACAGGCGCTCGCGGCGTACGGCGAGGAGTAGAGGACACGACATGCAGGTGCCCACGGCGCAGAGCGTGCTCTTCAAGGCGATGTGCCCCGACTGCCGGGGCCGCTTCGAACTGGCCGCCCCGGCGCTGCGGCTGGCCATCGGACGCACCGCGAGAACCACGTTCTACTCCTTCACCTGCCCCGACTGCGGGGCGGCGGTGCGCAAGCCCGCGGGACAGCGGATCGTCGCGCTGCTCACCAACGGCGGGGTGCGCACCATGCGGCTGCACGTCGGCTGAGGCGGGACCGCTAGGCTCGCGGACATGGACTGGATCCTGCTCACCACCGCCCTCGCGTTCTGCGGCATCGCCGTCCTCGGCGTCCTCGGCATCCGGGTCTATGTGGAGGTGCGGCGGCTCGCCCGGCAGGTCGGCGACAGCTCGCAGGCGCTGGCCAGCGCGGCCGAGCAGTTCCAGCGCAGCGCGGAGCCGCTGGCCGCCCGCGCCGGTGACATGGTCCGCCACTGACCCGCCGGGCGGCGGTCGGCCTGGCGCCGGTCGCGGTCCGGCCGACGGTAGGCTGATCGCCGCGGCCCGCGCCCGTGGCGCGGGCGGCCACCTGGCGGCCCGTGGGGGATTGCCAGGCGTTCACCACCGCGCGTTACGATCGCTGTCGCCGAGAAACGACGTGTACGTAAGTGCCCCGACCGGTACACCCAAGCCGACGACGACCGGCTGCCGCACGAGATAGGGACGTGGGTTGCTCAAGTCCGCCCGCAAGAAGAAGGACCCTGAGGGGCGGATGCCGCTCGCGGACCACCTCCGTGAGCTGCGCAGCCGCTTGGTGAAGTCGCTGCTGGCGATCGGTGTGGTCGCGGTCGTCGCGTTCGTCTACCACGACCAGCTCGCCGCGTTCCTCACCGAGCCGCTGCTGAAGTCGGTCGGCTGCAAGGCCAGTTTCCAGGACATCGCCAAGCACGGCGAGCACTGCGCGACGCTCAACGTCAACGGTCTGCTGGGCCCGTTCAGCATCCTGCTCAAGGTCGGCCTGATGGCCGGTGTGGTGGTGGCCTCGCCGATCTGGCTCTACCAGGTGTGGGCGTTCCTCGCGCCCGGTCTGCACAGGCACGAGAAGAAGTACGCGCTGAGCTTCGTCGGGGCCGGGGTTCCGCTGTTCGTGGTCGGCGCGTGGTTCGCGTACACCATCATTCCGACCACCGCCAAGGCGCTGCTCAGCCTCACCCCTGACCATGTCACCAACCTGGTGCCGCTGGACGGCTACCTGGACCTGCTGGTGCGGATGGTGCTGGTCTTCGGGTTCTCCTTCGAGCTGCCGCTGCTGCTGGTGCTGCTCAACTTCGGCGGGGTGATCAGCGGGCGGCGGATGCTGGGGTGGTGGCGCTGGATGGTCATGGGCATCACGATCTTCTCGGCGATCGCGATGCCGAGCCCCGACCCGCTGTCCATGCTGGCGCTGGCCGCGCCCATCTGCGCGCTGTTCTTCCTGGCGGTGGGCATCTCCATCCTCCACGACAAGCGCAAGGCCCGCCGCGCCGACGACGGCCTGAGCCCCGACGAGGCGTCCGACCTGGACCTGACCCCGGAGGCCCTTCCCGAGGTGGAGCCCGTCTCCAGCCCCCAGGCCCTTCCCCCGGCCGACGACTACGACGACGCCACGTAGCCGTAAGCGCTCCGCGGGGAGCGCGGTGATCTGCCGTTGATCGTCTGCGGCGCCATTGTGGCCGGTCGTGCCCACGCGCCGGAGCCGCACATGAACACGGCCCCGCGCCCCTTCGGGGCGCTACCGAACCCCAGCGGCTTCTCGAGCCCTCTCGGAGGAGAGCCACAGGTAAAGGTCGGGCACGTTGTCATACCCGGCCGGTAGGCTCGAATGCACGATGACCGACGAGATCTCACCAGCCGAGCGGTACGCCGACGCTCGGCGTCGCACCGCCGAGCGGGCCACTGCGCTCGGCTCCTTCCGCGAGATGTACGACTTCCCGCTGGACTCGTTCCAGATAGCGGCCTGCCAGGCGCTGGAAGCCGGAAAAGGCGTACTGGTCGCCGCGCCGACCGGATCGGGCAAGACCATCGTGGGCGAGTTCGCCGTCCACCTGGCCCTCGCCGAGGGGCGGAAGTGCTTCTACACCACGCCCATCAAGGCACTGTCCAACCAGAAGTACGCCGACCTCGTAAAACGTTACGGCTCCGGCAAGGTCGGGCTGCTCACCGGCGACAACAGCGTCAACGGCGACGCACCCGTGGTCGTGATGACCACCGAGGTGCTGCGCAACATGCTCTACGCGGGCTCCCAGGCGCTCAGCGGCCTCGGCTACGTGGTGATGGACGAGGTGCACTACCTCTCCGACCGCTTCCGCGGCGCGGTCTGGGAGGAGGTCATCATCCACCTCCCGGAGTCGGTGACCCTGGTCTCACTGTCCGCCACGGTCTCCAACGCCGAGGAGTTCGGCGACTGGCTGGACACCGTACGCGGGGACACCGAGGTGATCGTCTCCGAGCACCGCCCGGTCCCGCTGTGGCAGCACGTACTGGCCGGACGCCGGATGTACGACCTGTTCGAGGTGAAGAACGCGGATTCCCCGAACGGCAACGGCAGGCTGGAGGTCAACCCCGACCTGGTGCGCATGGCCCGCACCCAGAACACCCTCGCGTACAACCCGCGCGACCGCCGCCGTCGCGGCTTCGAGGCGGACCGTGAGCGGGAGCGGCGGCAGCGCTCCAGGATCTGGACGCCCGGCCGCCCCGAGGTGATCGAGCGGCTGGACGCCGAGGGCCTGCTGCCCGCCATCACCTTCATCTTCAGCCGCGCGGGCTGCGAGGCCGCCGTCCAGCAGTGCCTGTACGCCGGGCTGCGGCTCAACGACGACGAGGGCCGGGCCAGGGTCCGCGCCATCGTCGAGGAGCGCACCGCGGCCATCCCCGACGAGGATCTGCACGTCCTCGGCTACTACGAGTGGCTGGAAGGCCTTGAGCGGGGCATCGCCGCGCACCACGCGGGCATGCTGCCGACCTTCAAGGAGGTCGTGGAGGAACTGTTCGTCCACGGCCTGGTCAAGGCGGTGTTCGCCACCGAGACGCTGGCGCTCGGCATCAACATGCCCGCCCGTTCTGTGGTGTTGGAGAAGCTGGTCAAGTGGAACGGCGAGACCCACGCCGATATCACCCCCGGTGAGTACACCCAGCTCACCGGGCGCGCCGGGCGGCGCGGCATCGATGTCGAGGGCCACGCCGTGGTGCTGTGGCAGCGCGGTCTGGACCCGGTGGCGCTCGGCGGCCTGGCGGGCACCCGTACGTACCCGCTGCGCTCCTCGTTCAAGCCGTCGTACAACATGGCGGTCAACCTGGTGGGCCAGTTCGGGCGGCACCGTTCGCGGGAGCTGCTGGAGACCTCCTTCGCGCAGTTCCAGGCCGACAAGTCGGTGGTCGGCATCTCCCGGCAGGTGCAGCGCAACGAGGAGGGCCTGGCGGGCTACCGCGAGGGTATGACCTGCCACCTCGGTGACTTCGAGGAATACGCCCGGCTGCGGCGGGAGTTGAAGGACCGCGAGGCCGAACTCTCCCGGCAGGGCGCCGCGCAGCGCAGGGCCGCGGCGGCCGAGGCGCTGGAGCGGCTGCGCCCGGGGGACATAATCCATGTGCCGTCCGGCAAGTTCGCGGGCCTGGCGCTGGTCCTCGACCCCGGTGTGCCCGCTGGACGCAGCACCGGCCGCCACCACCCGCGGTACGGGGTGCAGAGTTACGACGACGGACCGCGCCCGCTGGTGCTCACCGCCGAACGGCAGGTCAAACGGCTCGGCTCGGTGGACTTCCCGGTCCCGGTGGAGGCACTGGACCGGATGCGGATCCCCAAGACGTTCAACCCGCGCAGCCCGCACTCACGCCGCGATCTGGCGTCCGCGATGCGCTCCAGGGCCGGAACCGCCGGGATCCACGCGCCCAAGCGGCGCAGGCAGCGGGCAGCGGCGGCCGACGACACCGAGATCGCCCGGCTGCGCAGCGCGATCCGCGCCCACCCCTGCCACGGCTGCGACGAGCGCGAGGACCACGCCCGCTGGGCCGAGCGGTACCACCGGTTGCGCCGCGATACCCAGGCGCTGGAGCGGCGCATCGAGGGCCGCACCAACACCATCGCCCGTACATTCGACCGCATCTGCGCCCTGCTGTCCGAACTGGACTACCTCGACGGGGACCGGGTGACCCCGGACGGTCAGCGACTCGGCCGCCTGTACGGCGAGTTGGACCTGCTGGCCAGCGAGTGCCTGCGGGACGGCGTGTGGGACGGGCTCGGCCCGGCCGAACTCGCCGCCTGCGCCTCGGCGTTGGTGTACGAGGCCCGGACCATGGAGGACGCGCTGCCGCCCAAGCTGCCCAACGGCCAGGCGCGTACCGCGCTCGGCGAAATGGTGCGGATCTGGGGGCGGTTGGCCGCCCTGGAAGAGGAGCACAAGATCAGCCAGACGGAGGGCGTGGGCCAACGCGAGCCGGACCTCGGTTTCGCCTGGTGCGCCTACCGATGGGCGTCCGGACACAGCCTGGACTCGGTGCTGCGGGACGCGGACATGCCCGCGGGCGACTTCGTCCGCTGGACGAAGCAGTTGATCGACGTTCTTGGCCAGATCAGTGAGGCGGCGCCGCACGACTCTCCGGTACGCCGGAACGCCCGTAAGGCGGTTGACGGGTTGTTGCGGGGAGTCGTGGCGTACTCGTCGTTGGGCTGATCCCTGCGGTTTGTTCGGAACCGGCGGGCTGCCACGTCGTGGCTGCTCGCCGGTTCCGCGGGAGAGTCCTTGCCCGGGCAACGGCGAGCAACCACGGTTCGCCGCAACGGCTGGCAACCTCAGGCCGAGCGGACCTCAGGCCGGACGACCCCGGCCTCAGGCCGCGGCCGTCTCCTGCTCCGCCTCCACCCGCTGGTTCCATTCCCGCTTGGTGGCCTGCCAGTTGTCCTCGTCGGAGCCCCGTCGCCAGTAGCCGGAGATGGACATCCGCTCGCGGGCGATGCCGCGGTCGACGCGCAGCAACCGGCGTAGCCGCTTCACGAAGTGCGCCTCGCCGTGCACGAAGATCTGCGGGGTGCCGGGTGGGAACTCCAGCGCCTCGACGGCCGCCACCAGCGCGTCGCCGATCGGGCGGGAGCCCCGGTGTACCCAGGTGACCGACGCCCCGGCCGGAGCGTCCAGCTTCTGCTCCTCGGCCGCGTCCGGCACCTCGATGAACGCATGGCAGACCGCGTCCCGCGGCATCCGCTCCAGCGCGGCGGCGATCGCGGGCAGGGCGCTCTCGTCACCGGCGAGCAGATGCCAGTCGGCCGCCTCGTCAGGGGCGTAGGCGCCGCCGGGACCGAGGAAGAGGATCTCCGCACCGGGCTGGACTCCGGCCGCCCACGGTCCGGCCAGGCCCTCGTCTCCGTGGACCACGAAGTCGATGGTCAGTTCGCGCGCCGCGGCGTCCCAGCGCCGCACCGTGTAGGTGCGGGTGCGGGGCCACTGGTCGCGTGGGAACTCCGCACGGATCGCCTGGATGTCGAACGGTTCGGGGTAGACCACCCCGTCCGCCGGGAACAGCAGCTTGACGTAGTGGTCGGTGTACTGCCCGGCGGCGAAGCCGTCCAGACCCTCGCCGCCGAGGACGACCCGGACCATGTGCGGCGTCAGCCGTTCGACGCGTACCACACGGCCCCGGCTGACCTGCTGCCTTCCACGTTGTGATGAAGCACGCTGTGAAGCGTCCGTCATAAGGGCTCCCCTGATGGTCGAATGACTTAGGGAAGCCTAACCAATGTGGTGGTGGTCCGGTACCGATTACCGCGCGGCCCGCAGCGACAGCGCGGCCAGCAGCCGCTGTAGCGATCCGCCGAGCCCCCACCGGTTCGCCAGCGCCTCCAGCGCCGCCGGGTCACGCGGCTCGCCCGGCAGCGCCGTGCTGACCGGCGGCAGCGGAACGTCCGCCGCGACCCGGACCACCTTCGGCGCCACGGCGAGGTACGGCCGCCCCTCGGTCAGCCGCCTGCGCTGAGCCGCGGTCAGCCTGGAGCCCGGATCGTCGACGGCGGCCAGCACTCCGGCCAGGTCGCCGTAGTCGGCCAGCAGCTTGGCCGCGGTCTTCTCGCCGATGCCCGCCACCCCGGGCAGCCCGTCGCTGGGGTCACCGCGCAGCACCGCCAGATCCGCGTAACCACGCCCGGCCACCCCGTACTTGGCCCGCAGCGCCGCCTCGTCGGTGACCTGCAGCGTGCCCACGCCCTTGACCGGGTACAGCACCCGCACCCCGCGGGCGTCGTCCACCAACTGGTACAGGTCGCGGTCACCGGTGACGATGTCGACCGGTCCGGTCGCCTGGGCGGTGAACGTGCCGATCACGTCGTCCGCCTCGTAGTCGAGCACCCCCACCCGGGCGATGCCGACCGCGTCCAACACCGCCTCGATCACCGGCACCTGCGGGGAGAGGGTGTCCGGCACCTGCTCGACGTCCGGCCCGGCCGCCGTCTCCTCGGCGACCCGGTGCGCCTTGTAGGAGGGGATCAGCTCCACCCGCCACCGTGGGCGCCAGTCGGCGTCCATGCAGGCCACCAGGTCGTCGGGGGAGTGGTCCTCGACCAGCCGGGCGATGAAGTCCAGCAGGCCCCGCACCGCGTTCACCGGCGTGCCGTCGGGCGCCCGCACCGATTCGGGGACCCCGAAGTAGGCGCGGAAGTACAGGCTCGCGGTGTCCAGAAGCATCAGACGTCGGCTCACCTGACCGATGATGCCCTACCCCTCTGACATGGCGGCCTCACACCCGCCGCACGCTGTGATCCGGGCCACGGGTTGTTTGCGTCGGGAGATTTCGGGCAGCCGCCCGCGCGAGTGGGCCCGGCGCCAGGCGGGTCGTCATGCCGTTCGACCCGAGAGGTGCAAGTGTCAAGCCTGCAAGCAGACCATCTGTACAAAGTCTTCGGGCGGCGGCCACTCGACGCGGTGGAAGCGCTCCAACGAGGCGCCGACCGGGCCGCGTTGCGGGACAAGGGCAGCACGGCCGCGGTGATCGACGCGTCCTTCACCGTCGAGGCGGGCGAGATCTTCGTCATCATGGGGCTGTCCGGATCCGGCAAGTCCACCCTGCTGCGGATGCTCAACGGCCTGCTGGAACCCACCTGCGGGCGGGTGCTGTTCGGCGGCCAGGACCTGACCGCGCTCGCGCCGCAGGAACTGCGCCGGGTGCGCTCGCACCAGATCAGCATGGTCTTCCAGCACTTCGCGCTGTTCCCGCACCGCAGCGTGCTGGAGAACGCCGCCTACGGGCTCCAGGTGCAGGGTGTACCGCGTGACGAGCGGCTGCGCCGGGCCACCGAGGCACTGCACCTGGTCGGCCTGGAGGGCTGGGAGAAGTCCTGGCCGGACGAGCTGTCCGGCGGCATGCAGCAGCGGGTGGGGCTGGCCAGGGCACTGGCCACCGACGCCGAACTGCTGCTGATGGACGAGTCGTTCAGCGCCCTCGACCCGCTCATCCGCCGCGACATGCAGGACCAACTGCTGGAACTCCAGCGCAGCCTGCACAAGACCATCGTGTTCATCACCCATGACCTCAACGAGGCGATGCGGCTCGGCGACCGCATCGCCGTGATGCGTGACGGCCGCATCGTGCAACTGGGCAGCGCGGAACAGATACTGGTCGAACCGGCCAACGACTACGTGGCCTCCTTCGTCCAGGACGTGGACCGCTCCCGGGTGCTCACCGCCGCCTCCGCGATGGTGCCCCCGCACCGCCCGGACGCCGCGGACTGCGGCTGCGAGTCGGTCACCCCGCACACCACGCTCGCCGAACTGCTCGCCGTCACCGCCCGGGTGCCGCACCCGGTCGCGGTCCGCGACGACGCGGACAAGCTGCTGGGCGTCGTACCACGGCAGCGGGTACTGACCCTGCTCGGCGACCACGACGGGCCCCAAGTACCGTGCGACGCACGGCCGATGGAGAAGGAGGCCACCGGTGCCTAGGCTGCGACTCGGGCACTGGGTGGACAACGCGGTCAGCTTCCTGCGCGACCACCTCGCCTGGCTCTTCGACTTCGTCACCGCCGTCGTCCAGCACATGTACGACGGCGTCAACGCGGTGCTCTCCGCGCCGCAGCCGCTGCTGCTGGCGGGCATCCTCGCGGTGCTGGCGCTGTGGCTGCGCGGGCTGACCGCCGGTGTGCTGGCCTTCGTGGGCTTCGCGCTGATCGACTCCGTACAGCAGTGGGACCCGGCGACGCAGACCCTCTCGCTGGTGCTGGTCGCCACCGTCATCACCGTCGTGCTCGCCGTACCGCTGGGCGTGTGGGCCGGGCGCAACCGCACCGTCAGCGCGGTGCTGCGGCCGGTGCTCGACGTGATGCAGACAATGCCCGCCTTCGTCTATCTGATCCCGGGCATCTTCTTCTTCGGCCTCGGTGTGGTGCCCGGCGTCATCGCCACCATCATCTTCGCGATGGCTCCCGGCGTACGGATGACGGAGCTGGGCATCCGGCAGGTGGACGGCGAACTCGTCGAGGCCGCCGAGGCGTTCGGCACCACCTCGCGCGACATCCTGCTGCGGGTGCAGCTTCCGCTGGCGCTGCCCACCATCATGGCCGGGATCAACCAGGTCATCATGCTGGCGCTGTCCATGGTGGTGATCGCGGGCATGGTCGGCGCGGGCGGCCTGGGCGCCTCGGTGTTCACCGCGATCAGCCAGGTCAACGTGGGCCTCGGCTTCGAGGGCGGGATCGCCGTGGTCATCCTCGCCATGTACCTCGACCGTATGACCGGCGCCCTGGGCAACCAGGTCTCCCCGCTCGGCCGACGCGCCCTGGCCAGGGCCGACGCGCTGCGTGGCGCGCGGATCCGGAGCTACCGGCCGAACACCGCGGTCGCCATGGCGGGCGTGCTGGTGCTCGCGCTGGTCGCGGCGGGCCTGGGCGTCTTCGGCGGGTCGGGTGGCGGTCCGCAGGTGGCGGCGGGCAAGAACGTTGGCAGGGGCAAGGCCGTCAACCTCGGCTACATCCCCTGGGACGAGGGCATCGCCTCCACCTACCTGTGGAAGGAGGCGCTGGAGGAGCGCGGCTACACCGTCAACGCCAGGACGTACGACGTGGGCGCCCTCTACACCGGCATGGCAAGCGGCGCCATCGACTTCGAGACCGATTCCTGGCTACCCACCACCCACGCCCAGTACTGGAAGCAGTACGGCAAGGACCTGACCGACCTCGGTTCCTGGTACGGGCCGACATCGCTGGAGATCAGCGTGCCGAGCTATGTGAAGGACGTGAAGTCGCTCGCCGACCTGCGCGGAAAGGCGTCGGAGTTCGGCGGCCGGATCATCGGCATCGAGCCCGGCGCGGGGGAGATGAACCTGCTGCGCACCAAGGTGCTGCCCGCCTACGGGCTGGACAAGGAGTACCAGCTGACCACCGGCAGCACCGCGGGGATGCTGGCCCAACTGGAGCGCTCCTACGCCAAGAGGGAGCCGGTGGCGGTGGTGCTGTGGTCGCCGCACTGGGCGTACAGCAAGTACCAGCTCACCAAACTCCAGGACCCCCAGGGCGCGTTCGGCGCCGGTGACCGCATCCACACGCTGGCCGCCAAGGAGTTCCCGAAGAAGGACCCGGCGGTCGCCGGATGGCTGCGGAACTTCCACATGGACGAGAAGGACCTGACCGGCCTGGAGGCGGCGATCCAGGACGCCGGACAGGGCAACGAACAGCAGGGCGTGCGCGACTGGCTGAAGCAGCACCCCGGCTTCGTCGACCGGATGGCACCGGTGGGCAGCACGAAGGGCTGAGCGCTCCGCTGGGGGTGCGGCGATATGCCGTGGGTTGTCTGGCGCACCATGGGGGCTGGTCGCGCAGGTCCCCGCGCCCCTTCAGGGCGCTACCGGACCGCGGCGGGCTTCGCCCGACCTGCTGAAGACCCCACCGTGCCGCGCGGTTCGGCGGGATCAGGGAGACTGGCGGTCATGCGCGTTGTCTCGCTCGTCCCCTCGCTCACCGAGGCCGTCGCCGCCACCAGGCGGGACCTGCTGGTAGGCGTCACCGACTGGTGCACCCACCCGGACGACCTCGATGTCGTCCGGGTCGGCGGCACCAAGAACCCCGACACCAAGCGGATCGCCGCGCTCGCGCCCGATCTGGTGATCGCCAACGAGGAGGAGAACCGCGCCCCCGACCTGGCCGCGCTGCGCGCCGCCGGGCTGCGCGTGCTGGTGACCGAAGTACGCACCCTGGAGCAGGCGTTCAGCGAACTGCGCCGGGTACTGGTGGACGGCTGCGGGCTGCCGAGCCCGGCCTGGCTGGCCGAGGCGGAGGCCGTCTGGCGCCGGGTGCGGCCGCCCGGCCGCCTGGTCCCGGCCGTGGTGCCGGTGTGGCGGCGGCCCTGGATGGTGTGCGGGCGGGACACCTTCGCGGGCGACGTACTGGCCCGGCTCTCAGTGGGCAACGTGTACGCCGGTCACTGCGAACGGTATCCGCGCATCCCGATCGACGAACTCAACGCCGCCGGTGCCGAGTTGGTGGTGCTGCCCGACGAGCCGTACCGCTTCACCGCGGACGACGGCCCTGAGGCGTTCCCCGGCCTGCCCGCCGCGCTGGTCAGCGGGCGCCATCTCACCTGGTACGGGCCCTCGTTGCGGGAGGCGCCCGAGGTCATCGGCGCGGCGCTGCGAGCAGCGCGCCGCTGACCAGGCCACCCGCCGTGCGCACCGCCGCGGTGCCCCAGGCCGCCACCAGCAGCGCGTACAGCCCGACCGCCAGCCAGCCGAAGACCGCGACGCCGGTGTGCCGGGCCAGGCTGGCCGCGCCCGTGACACAGGTTCCCACCGGGAAGGTGAACCCCCACCATGTCATCGTGAACGGCATGCCGCGGCGTGCCGCACGCACCACCATCACCCCGGCCAGCGCGAGCCACAGCAGCGCGAACCCCATCACCGGCACCCCGTACAACACCGCGAAGCCGCCCAGCGGTTGGGCGTACGGCGCGGATCCCACGGCGGGCACGGCGTCGGCGGCGTTGCCGACCGCGGTGGTCGACTGGCCGAGCGGACCCAGTACCAGGAACAGCGTCGGAGTCAGCGCGAGCGGCAACGGCCCGTGGTACACCAGCCGCGCGAACACCGCGGGAAGCATCACCAGCGTCGCCAGCAGGCTCAGCCCGAACATCGCGTAGCAGCCGAGCAGCAGCGCGGCCCGCCACTGGCCGGGCGGCAGATGGGGGACCAGCGCGGGACCGGTCGCGGCCGACACCATCGGCGCCACAACCGGCAGCAGCAGCACCGGCGAGGCGCTCTTCGTCCCGATCCGGTGCCTGGCCACCATCAGATAAGGCACCGCCACCGCGACCAGTAGCCCGCTGGCCGTTCCGGCCAGCCACAGCCCCGCGTCCACCGCGACCGCCGCCCGCACCCCGATCCAGTGGGCGCCGACGGAGAGCGTTCCGGCGCCCACCGCCAGCAGGGCCATCGAAAGGCAGCCGTAGAACGGCGCCACCGCCGGGTCCAGCAGATGCCTGCACGCCTGGTCGGGGTGGCACCACAGATGCCCGGCGCGGGCGGCGAGCACGGCGGCCAGCAGTACCGCCGACAGCGCCCACACCACCAGGCACGGCAGCCGCAGCCACGAGGGATGCCCGGGCAGCGCGGCACCGGCGTTGGCCACGATGGCCGTGCCCATGACGGTGGCGTACCAGTTCGGACCGAGGTGGCGCAGTGGCGCGGACCGCTGGTCGCGGGCGGTGGGCGCGGCGGTGCGTACGGGAGTGAGAGTGGCCATGTCCCCACACTCGCTGGCCGTCGCCCCGCTCACCAGGGAGTATGTGTCTATGAGGGCATAAGCTGGGGTTATGAGCAGCAGCCGGGACGTGCCGCGACCACTTGCCCACCGAGTGCCGGATCTGGGAGCGATGGAGTTGCTGCTGGCTGTGGCGCGGCTGGGCAGCCTGGGCCGTGCGGCGCGCGAGCTCGGCATCACCCAGCCCGCCGCCAGCAGCCGCGTCCGGGCGATGGAACAGCAGCTCGGGGTGCGCCTGGTGACCCGCTCACCGTCCGGCTCGCGACTGACCGACGCCGGGTCGCTGGTCACCGACTGGGCGCGCCGGGTGGTCGAGGCGGCCGAGGAGTTCGACGCGGGAGCGCGGGCCCTGCGGGCCCGCCGGGACTCCCGGCTGCGCGTCGCGGCCAGCATGACCATCGCCGAGTACCTGCTGCCCGGCTGGCTGATCGCGCTGCACGGGCAACTGCCCGGCACCGCGGTCTCGCTGCTGGCCGGTAACTCCGCGGCGGTCGCCCGCAGGTTGCGGGACGGGGAGGCCGACCTGGGGTTCGTGGAGGGGGTTGACGTGCCCGGTGGGCTGGATGCGGTGACGGTCGCCCATGACCGCTTGGTCGTGGTCGTGGCACCGGGCCACCCCTGGGCGCGGCGCCGCACGCCCGTCCCGGCACGGGAGTTGGCGGCGACGCCGCTGATTCTGCGCGAGGAGGGTTCGGGGACCCGCCAGGTGGTGGACGCGGCGTTGGCCGAGTACGGGGGGCTGGCGGCGCCGTTGCTGGAGCTGTCCTCGACGACGGCGGTCAAGTCCGCGGTGAGTAGCGGCGTGGGGCCGACGGTACTGAGTCAACTCGCCGTCGCCGATGAGCTCGCGGCCCGCCGCATGGTGGAAGTCCCGGTGGAGGGCGTCCGGTTGGCGCGTGAGCTTCGGGCGGTGTGGCCACAAGGGCAACGCCCGACGGGGCCGTCCCGGAACCTCTTGTCGCTGACAGCGCGGGATTGACCTCGCCGCGAGGCGCGCGACCGCGGCGCCGTAGCCCGGCGGTGCTGAACGCGGCTCAACCCACCGTGGCCGCGACCAGCGCCCCCAGCACGCGAGAGTCGTCCGACATCTCCGGATGCCACTGCACGCCCAGCACGAAGGGGCCGCCGGGGAGTTCCACCGCCTCCACCGTGCCGTCGCAGGCGGCGTGCGCGCTGGCGATCAGCGCGCCGCCCAGGCGGCCCACCGCCTGGTGGTGGTACGTCGGCACGTCCACTGGCTCCGGGACGGCGGCGGCCAGCCGGGTTCCGGCCACCGGGACGACCCGGTGGCTGCCGAACACGCCCGCCACCTCGGCGTGGCCCGCGTGCCCGACCTCGTCGGGCAGGTGCTGCACCAGCGTGCCGCCCAACGCGACATTGAGCAGTTGCATGCCCCGGCAGATGCCGAGCAGTGGGGTTCCGGCGCCCAACGCGGCCTCGATCAGGGCCAGTTCCCACGCGTCCCGCTCCACCGCGGGCGGCCCCGTCCGCGGATCCCGCTCGGCTCCGTAGCGCTGCGGATCGACGTCCTCGCCGCCCGCGATCACCAGGCCGTCCAGCCGTTCCACGGCTTCCTTGGCCGCCGCCGGGTCATCCGGCGGCAGCATCACCGCCAGCGCCCCGGCCGCCTGCACGATGCGCGGATAACTGGCGGGCAGCAGTGCCGCGGGCAGCTGCCACACCCGGTAGCGCGCCGAGGACTCCCAGTACGTGCTGATGCCGATCAGTGGCCGTCCCACCGCTGTCCTCCCGTCGCCTCCAATGGTTTGGAAGTGTACCTTTGTCTGGTCAACTGAGGAACCCGCGCAAAAGTGCCGCGGTGCCCGCACAGTGCTCGCGCATCACCTCGCGCGCTCCGTCGGCATCTCCCTCCAGGATCGCCTCAAGGAGCGCCGCGTGCTGGGTCTGCGAGTGTTCGAGGTTGCGCACCAGCAGCGGGATGCGGTCCAGCAGGTCGTTGACCCGCGCCCGGGTCCCGGCGTACGCGGCGGCCAGCGACGGCGAACCCGACAACTCGGCCAGCGTCAGGTGCAGCCGGGTGTCCAGCCTGCGGTAGTCGGCGAGCGGCGCGTCGTTCGTCGCCGCCGCAGCCGCCCGCAGCCGCTCGCGCTGCTCCTCGTCCAACTCCCGTGCCGCGCACAGCTCCGCGGCCCCCACTTCCAGCACTTCGCGGAACCGCAGCACGTCGTCCACGTCGACATCCGCCACCTCGGGCGCGGTGCCGGACGCCGTGCTGGCCAGGTCGCCCGCGCGGTAGCGCACGAACGTTCCGCCGTACCGGCCGCGTCTGCTCTCCACCAGGCCCTGCTCCTGGAGCACCTTGAGCACCTCGCGCAAGGTCACCCGGCTGATCCGCAGCCGGTCCGCCAACTCCCGCTCCGACGGCAGTCGTTCGCCCTACGGCACCAGGCCGAGCCGCAGTACCTGGAGTATCTGCTCCAGCGCCTCCTCGAAGCCGCTGCCCGCCCGTACCGGACGCAGCACGGGGGAGAGCCGGTCGGTCTCCCGTGCCCGGCCGCCCTGCGCGGAGCCGCTCATCCGTCCTCCCGAAAGCCCTTACCAATCAATGGTTCCCACGCATACCTTAGGGCTCCGGTCCACTGACAGGAGGCCCACCTCGTGGCAGACCGCACACCGCCACTCACCGTGCCCGAGCTGCGGCGGCTGGTCGACACCGGCACCGTCGACACCGTCGTCCTCGCCTTCACCGACATGCAGGGGCGCCTGCAGGGCAAGCGCTTCGCGGCGCCCTTCTTCCTGGACGAGGTGCTGGAGCACGGCACCGAGGGCTGCAACTACCTGCTCGCCGTGGACGCCGAGATGAACACGGTGAACGGTTACGCCATGTCCTCGTGGGAGCACGGCTACGGTGACTTCGCGATGCAAGCCGACCCGGCCACACTGCGGCACACCCCCTGGAACGAGGGCACCGCACCGCTCATCGCCGACCTCGCCTGGCACGACGGTTCACCCGTCGCCGCCTCCCCGCGGCAGATCCTGCGCCGCCAGCGCGACCGTCTCGCCGAACGCGGCTGGTCCGCCCTCGTGGGCACCGAGTTGGAGTTCATGGTGTTCAACGACACCTACGAGGACGCCTGGAACCGCGGCTACCGGCAGATGCACCCGGCCAACCAGTACAACGTCGACTACTCGGTGCTCGGCACCGGCCGGGTCGAACCGCTGCTGCGCCGCATCCGCAACGAGATGGGCGCCGCCGGGATGACCGTGGAGTCCGCCAAGGGCGAGTGCAACCTCGGCCAGCACGAGATCGCGTTCCGCTACGACGAGGCGCTCACCACCTGCGACCAGCACGTCATCTACAAGACCGGCGCCAAGGAGATCGCCGCCCAGGAGGGGCGGGCGCTCACATCGGCCCCGGCGCGCTCGCCGCCTTCACCGAGACCGAGAACGTCTTCATCAGCACGGAGGAATGACACCAGTGACCGCACAGACCGACGAAGTCATCTGCCGCCGCCTGCCGGGCCGAACCGCCGTCGTCACCGGCGCGGGCAGCGGCATCGGCCTGGCGACCGCCCGCCGTCTCGCCTCCGAGGGCGCCAACGTGGTGTGCGCCGACATCGACCAGGCGGCGGGGGAGGCCGCCGCCGCCCAGACCGGCGGCTCCTACCTCAAGGTCGACGTCACCGACGCCGACCAGGTGAAGGAGTTGTTCCGGACCGCGTACGACATCTACGGCTCCGTGGACATCGCGTTCAACAACGCCGGGATCTCGCCGCCCGACGACGATTCCATCCTGACCACCGGGATCGACGCCTGGCGCCGGGTCCAGGAGGTCAACCTCACCTCCGTCTACCTGTGCTGCAAGGCGGCGCTGCCCTACATGCAGCGACAGGGCAAGGGCTCGATCATCAACACCGCGAGTTTCGTCGCCGTGATGGGCGCCGCGACCTCGCAGATCTCCTACACCGCCTCCAAGGGCGGGGTGTTGGCGATGTCCCGGGAACTGGGCGTGCGGTTCGCCCGGGAGGGCATCCGGGTCAACGCGCTGTGCCCGGGCCCGGTCAACACCCCGCTGCTGCGCGAGCTGTTCGCCAAGGACCCGGAGCGCGCCGCGCGGCGCCTGGTGCATATCCCGCTCGGGCGCTTCGCCGAGGCGGAGGAGATCGCCGCCGCGGTGGCGTTCCTGGCGAGTGATGACTCGTCGTTCATCACGGGTTCGGAGTTCCTGGTCGACGGCGGCATCGCGGGGGCGTACGTCACGCCCCTGTAGCCCTTCGGGCGGTTCCGAACGGGGGATTGGGGGCTTGCCCCCGTGTGTCCGGGGGGTTGGGGCTTGCCCCAGGAAGTAACAGCCATCTCCTCACAGGAACGTGCGGCCTTCGCCGCGGTACGTGGGGACGACGGCGACCACTTCGTCGCCGGAAACCAGGTGCAACTGTGCGAAGCGCTCGCACAGTTCGCCCGCTTTCGCGTGGCGGAACCACACCTTGTCGCCGATCAGCAGATCGTCCGCCGCTGACCCCAGGAGCGGTGTCTGCACCTCACCCGCGCCTTCCTGCGGGTCGTACCGCAGGCCCTCCGGCAGATAGGGCACCGGTGACCGGTCCTTGCCCGCGGCGCCGGACGCCGGATACCCGCCGCCCAGTACCGTCACCACCCCGACGCCCGGGCGCCGTACCACCGGCTGGGCGAACAGCGCCGCCGGGCGCCCCCGGAACGAGGTGTAGTGGTCGAACAGCCGCGGCACGAACAGCCCGGAACCGGCCGCCACCTCGGTCACCGCGCGCTCCGCGGCCGTGTGCTGGACGCTGCCGGTGCCGCCGCCGTTGACGAACTCCAGCCCCGGCGCCACCGCCCGTACCGCCCGCACCGCCTCCGCGCGGCGCGCCGCCAACTCCCTGCGGGCGGCGGCCTGCATCAGCCGTACCGCCCGGGACCGCAACGGAGCGTCCGGTACCGCGTCGCCCACACCGGCGACATGCCCCTCGTACGCCATCAGCCCGACCACCCGGAAGCCGGGCCTGCGCTCCACCGCCCTTGCCATCTCGGCCAGTTGGACGGGATCGTGCAACGGTGAGCGCCGTGCGCCGAACCGTATCCGGCCGCCCAGCAGCCGCAGGCTGGTGTCCAGCTCCAGGCAGACCCGTACCTCCTCACCGCCGCCCGCGCGCGCCGCGTCGATCAGATCGAGCTGGGCCACGTCGTCGACCAGCACCGAAATCGCGCCCGCCAGCTTCGGGTCGGCCGTCAACTCCGCGAATCCGGCCCGGTCCGCCGACGGGTAGGCCAGCAGGACGTCCTCGATTCCGGCGCGGGCCAGCCACACCGCCTCGGCCAGCGTGAACGCCATCACCCCGGCGAACCCGTCCCGCTCCAGCACCCGTTCCAGCAGCGCACGGCAGCGCACCGACTTGCTCGCCACCCGGACCGGCTTGCCACCCGCCCGTCGCACCAGGTCATCGGCGTTGGCGTCGAACGCCGCCAGATCCACGATCGCCAGCGGTGCGTCAAGGCGCGCGGTCGCCCGGTCGTAACGGGCGCGGTCGGCGGCACGATCAGACATGCGGGCAGCTTGCCCCGTGTTCGAGCGCCGGACAAGACCCCCGACCAGCGGACATGATCCGGACCAGGGGGCGCGCACACAGCCAAAACCCGTACTGTGTCCCCCCGGGGCCTGGACCCCGGCACTGGCGGGAGAACCGGACGGACACAGCTCACAGGAGGGGGCACCGGGTGGGAACCGGAGTCGACAGCGGGGCGCCGCGCCCCTCCACTCCGCCACCGCGTCCGCACACTCCGCCGCAACAGCCCCTTTCCGCCGCAGGAGTTGGCTCCATGGCCGAAATCGGTTCCGTGCCCACCGGTCCGACCTCGACGCTCCCGGTGCCGCCCATGCCGAGGCGCCCGCCCACCCTGGGAATGCCAGCGGTCCCGCCCCCGCCCAACTACCCTCCGCCGCCCGCCGCACGTCCGGCCACGTGCCCTTCCCCGGCCGGGCGTGCCGCGCGCGGCACCGTCGCCGCAGGGGTCTGCCTGGTGCTGGGCGCCGGACTGCTCGGCGGCGCCGCCGTCGGGCACTTCGTGGGGGGTGACACGGCCGCCGCGCAGACCGCGCGGGAGGACACCGCGCTGACGTACGCCGACGCCCGGAGCCTTTGGCACAGCGTGCCCGTGGACACCCTCTTCCCGCCGACGGTGCACGGTCGCGGCGCCGGACCCGGCGGCGCCGACCGCACCTGGATCCGGATCGGGGTCGCCCCGGACAGCGGATGTGACGGCGCGTTCGATCCGGCGCTGGCCGCCGCGCTCGCCCCGGTCGGCTGCCTGCGGCTGCTGCGGGCCACCTACACCGACGCCACGTCCAGCAGCGTCACCACCGTCGGGGTGCTGATCACCCGGGCCGACCCGGCCAGCATGGCCGCGCTGCGCGGCACCTGGACCGCCCGCCACCTCGACGGCCGCACCGACGCCATGCCCCGCCCGGTGGCCTTCCCCGGCACCGTCGCGGCGGGCTTCGGCCTCGCCCAGCGCGCCAGTTGGACCGTCGACATCTCCGACACCCTTCCGGTGATCGGCTACGCGGTGAGCGGCTTCGCCGACGGCCGTGCGGTCACCGACCCGCAGCCCGCCGCGGCGGCCACCACGAAGGGCGCCACCTCGGCCGCCGCGCAGGCCGGACTGGGGCACGACGCCAAGGGCCTGGCGTCCGCCATCGAACACCACATACGCACCGACGTGGAACAGTCCCTGCACCGCAAGGGAACCGCCTCATGAGGGCCCACACAGCGCCCGGGGCACCCCCTCCGCGCCGCGGCGCGGCCCACCCGTCGCCCACCACCCGCGACGCGGGCTCCCCCAGACTCCGTCCGGGGGGACCACCTCCGCGCCGAAGCACCCTTCGGTTCCGCTGCCTCGCGCTGCTGCTCGCCATGCTGGCCGCCCTCTTCGTGCCGGGCGCGATCGCGTACGCCGACTCGATCCGCCAGCAGCAGTGGGCGCTCGACACCCTGCACGCGCAGAGCGCCTGGCGCACCACCAAGGGCAAGGGCGTCACCGTCGCGGTTCTGGACAC
The DNA here is from genome assembly GCF_024436055.1 of Streptantibioticus rubrisoli. Taxonomy (GTDB): domain Bacteria; phylum Actinomycetota; class Actinomycetes; order Streptomycetales; family Streptomycetaceae; genus Streptantibioticus_A; species Streptantibioticus_A rubrisoli. The sequence goes on from NZ_JANFNH010000016.1 coordinate 47,604, forward strand.
CGGGGTGGACGGCAGCCACCCCGACCTCACCGGGCAGGTACTGCCCGGCACCGACCTGGTGGGCTTCGGCGCCAAACGCGGCGACTCCTCCTGGGCCCGGCACGGCACCGCGATGGCGGGCATCATCGCCGGGCACGGACATGGCACGGGCGGCGACAGCGGGGTGATGGGCATCGCCCCGGAGGCGAAGATCCTTCCGGTGCGGGTGATCCTGGAGGACACCGACCCGCAGCGCAAACAGGCCCGGGCCACCCGTGACGGCGCGCTCGCCGAGGGCATCCGCTGGGCCGTCGACCACGGCGCGAACGTCATCAATCTCTCCCTGGGCGATGACAGCAAGACCGCCCATCCCGACCCGGCCGAAGACGCGGCCGTCCAGTACGCGCTGGCCAAGGGCATCGTGGTGGTCGCCTCCGCGGGCAACAGCGGCCAGCAGGGCGACCCCGCCTCCTATCCCGCCGCCTACCCCGGGGTGATCGCGGTGACGGCGGTGGACCGGTACGGCAACCGCGCGGCGTTCTCCACCAGCCGCTGGTACGCCACCGTGGGCGCGCCCGGTGTGGACGTGGTCATCGCCGACCCGGACCGCCGCTACTACGAGGCCTGGGGCACCAGCGCCGCCGCCGCGCACGTCTCCGGCGTCGTCGCGCTCATCCGCTCCGCCTACCCGCGGCTGAGCCCCGCCCAGATCAAGCGCCTGCTCCAGGACACCGCCCAGGACCCGCCGCCGGGCGGCCGCAACGACCAGGTGGGCGCCGGGGTGGTGGACCCGGTGGCCGCGCTGGACGCCGCCGCGAAGCTCACCCCCGGCCCTGAGGCGCCCACCCCGGCCGCCTACGCCAAGCGGTACTTCGGCTCGGGCCCCACCCCGGTACGCGCCTTCGCCGCGTCCGACGCCGCTTCCGGGATCGGGCTCGCCACCGTCAGCGCGATCGTGGGAGCCGCGCTGCTGGCGGCGGCCGCGGTGTTCCGGTGGCGGGCAAGGCGCTGACCGGGCGGGGCGGCGGCGCCGATACCCTCGTCAGGTGGCTCTCAAGAACATTCCGGACCCCGGCTTCTCCGACGACGACGGCACCGCCGATCCCCGACTGAGCGCGGCACTCGCCGCGTACGCCGAGGACCGCTCCGCCGAGCCGGATGTGCTCGCCGCACTGGTCGGCGCCCGACTGCTGGTGCCGGTCGTGGCGCTGCTGGGGGAGGTGGAGGTCGGCCCCGACGGCTTGCGCCGGGAGAAGACCAGCGACATGGCGGTGCCCACCATCCAGGCCCCGGACGGCCGCCGGGCGCTGCCCGCCTTCACCTCCGTGGCGAGCCTGGCCCGATGGCGGGCTGACGCCCGGCCGGTGGCCGTACCGCTGCACCAGGCGCTGCGCGCGCTCGCCCACGAGCAGGCCGACACCCTGCTGCTCGACATGGCGGGACCGGTGCCGTACGCGCTGGCGGGCCCGGCGCTGCACGCCCTCGCCTCGGGCCGGGACCGGCTGGATCCGCTCACCGACCCGGCGGTCGCCGAAGCGGTGCGCGACGTGCTGGCCGGGCAGCCCGAGGTGGTGCGCGCCCATCTGGTGCCGAGCCGGGAGACGGACGGCACGGTCGGGCTGGTGCTGGGGGACGGTGCGCAGGTGGCGGCGGTGGCCCAGCGGGTGGCCACGGCGCTGGCGGGTGACGAGACGCTGCGCGCCCGGCTGGTGCGCGGCCTGGAGCTGGCGCTGCTGCCGCCGGACGCCAGGCTGCCGGGGGAGCCGCTGTTCGTTCGCTGAACGGGCGCTTTTCCTCCGGCGGTCAGGGGCGCGCCGGAGGGTCGCGGTGTGTGTGGCGCCTGGTTGGTCGAGAATGTCCGGTGTCCAGGTGCCAGGCACACGGCAACGACGCGAGGAGAGCGCCATGGTGGACCGGGCCGCCCTCACCTGCGAGTTCATGGGCACCTTGCTGCTGGTCTTCTGCGCCGTGGGCGCGACGGTGCTGGCGGGCGAGTACATCGGCAGCCTCGGCACCGCCATGGCCTTCGGTCTGGTGCTGCTCGCGCTGGTGTGCTCGTTCGGCGCGGTCTCCGGGTGCCATGTCAACCCCGCGGTGACGCTGGGCATGTACTGCGCCGGCCGGCTGGAGGCGCGGACCGCCGTACGGTACTGGACCGCCCAGTTCGCGGGTGGGATCGCGGGGGCGGCGCTGCTGTTCGTGGTGGCCCGGCAGGTGCCGGGGCTGAAGGTCAGGGGCGGATTCGGCAGCAACGGCTACGGCGTCCGGTCGGCCGTCGGCATCAACATCGTCGGGGCGTTCCTCGCCGAGGTGGCTCTGACCTTCCTGGTGGTGTTCGTGGTGCTCGCGGTGAGCCGGGGCAGGGCCACCCTGTCGGGCTCGGCCGGGCTGCCGGTCGGAATGGCCTTCGCGGTGGCGCAGTTGGTCGGCGGCCCGCTCACCGGTGCCTCGGTGAATCCGGCGCGCAGTCTGGGGCCCGCGCTGTTCGCGGGCGGGGCGGCGCTGGCGCAGGTGTGGCTGTTCATCGCCGCCCCACTGGTCGGCGGCGCGCTCGCGGCGGGGGCGCACCGGGTGACCCATCCGACGCCCGCCCCACCGGCTTCGCTGGCGGAGCCGGAGCCGGAGCCGGACGCCGTTGCGGCGCGGACGCGGTGAGCCGAAGGCTTTCCCGGGTCCGCCTCAGCCGATGACCGGTCCGGTGAACTTCTCGCCCGGGCCCTGGCCCGGCTCGTCCGGCACCACGGACGCCTCGCGGAACGCCAGTTGCAGCGACTTCAGCCCGTCCCGCAGCGGAGCCGCGTGGTAGGAGCCGATCTCGGTGGCACCGGCGGTGACCAGACCAGCCAGCGCGGTGATCAGCTTGCGCGCCTCGTCGAGGTCCTTGTGCTGTGCACCCTCCTCCGCCAGTCCCAGGTTGACCGCGGCCGCGCTCATCAGGTGGACCGCCACCGTGGTGATCACCTCGACCGCGGGGACGTCCGCGATGTCACGGGTCATGGTGTCGAAGTCGGGGCCACCGGCGGCGGAGTCGGACGGGCCGGTGGGCGCGGGGGAGGTGCTGTCGCTCATGACGGACACGATAGGCCCCGTTCGGTGATTACTGCCCACGCCCGAAGACTGGTATGCTTTGAGATCGACCGGCTGGGCACCCAGGAGTTCCCGGATGTTCAGCCCGCAAGTGGAGCTCCAACTCCCACCTTGCCGACCTTTCGGGTCGGCGGGTCTCCGGTCAGGCGTCAGCGCGTCGTGAGATGTGTTGGCCCGATGCGCCCCGCGGAATACCGCGGCGGTGCTCCCGGTTGTGAGGAGCCCCGCCTGCGTACCGTACGGGGCGTTTTTTGCGTCCTGGGTACGGGGTCAGGAGACACAGACTCAAGGCGCGGTTGCCCGCCAGGCCGCCGCGTGGTGCAACCGAGGAGGCCCCATCAGCGCCGAGCCCCGCATCAACGACCGGATTCGCGTCCCCGAGGTGCGACTCGTCGGTCCCAGTGGCGAGCAGGTAGGCATTGTGCCGCTTGCCAAGGCCCTGGAGCTCGCACAGGAGTACGACCTGGACCTGGTCGAGGTCGCGGCTACCGCCCGACCGCCCGTGTGCAAGCTCATGGACTACGGGAAGTTCAAGTACGAGTCGGCCATGAAGGCCCGTGAGGCGCGCAAGAACCAGGCGCACACGGTCATCAAGGAGATGAAGCTCCGGCCGAAGATCGACCCGCACGACTACGACACCAAGAAGGGTCACGTCGTCCGGTTCCTCAAGCAGGGCGACAAGGTCAAGATCACGATCATGTTCCGTGGTCGCGAGCAGTCCCGCCCCGAACTGGGCTTCCGGCTGCTGCAGCGGCTGGCGGAGGACGTCCAGGACCTGGGCTTCGTGGAGTCCAACCCGAAGCAGGACGGCCGCAACATGATCATGGTTCTCGGTCCGCACAAGAAGAAGACCGAGGCGATGGCCGAGGCCCGTGAGGCACAGGCCGCCCGCAAGGCCGGTCGCCAGCCGCGGCAGGACGAACAGGCCGAGGAGCCGCAGGCTCCCGCCGACGCCGGCTGAGGCAAGCCAGCAAGACCCCGGGCGTGAACCCCGGGTACGCAATGCAGTACTGACGCTCTCCGTCCGCCCTGGCCGCGGACGGGAGGGCCAGCGATGAGGAGACTACGGCGCCATGCCGAAGAACAAGACGCACAGTGGTGCGAGCAAGCGGTTCAAGATCACCGGCTCCGGCAAGGTGCTGCGTGAGCGCGCCAACAAGCGTCACCTGCTGGAGCACAAGCCGTCCACGCGGACGCGCCGTCTCACCGGCAACGCCGAGATGGCCCCGGCCGACGCCAAGAAGATCAAGAAGCTTCTCGGCAAGTGACGGACCGCGCCCCCGACCGGGGCGCGCCGACTGACCGGGACCAATTCGTTTTCGGACCGTGTGAGTACCACCGCGGTCCCCAACAAGGAGTTACCAAGTGGCACGCGTCAAGCGGGCAGTGAACGCCCACAAGAAGCGCCGGGCAATCCTCGAGCAGGCCAGCGGCTACCGCGGGCAGCGTTCCCGCCTGTACCGCAAGGCGAAGGAGCAGGTCACCCACTCCCTCGTCTACAACTACAACGACCGCAAGAAGCGCAAGGGCGACTTCCGTCAGCTGTGGATCCAGCGCATCAACGCCGCTGCCCGCGCCAACGGCATCACCTACAACCGCTTCATCCAGGGTCTGAAGGCCGCCAACATCGAGGTGGACCGCAAGATCCTCGCGGAGCTCGCCGTCAACGACCCGAACGCGTTCGCCGCGCTGGTCGAGGCCGCGCAGAAGGCGCTGCCGAGCGACGTCAACGCGCCGAAGGCCGCCTGACGCCGCGCTAGCGTTCTCTAGCCGTCGGACCCGCAGGTATCACACCTGCGGGTCCGTTCGTTGGTTGTGCCCCACCGCGGAGCTGCCCTGGTTCCGGCGGAACGGCTGCCCACAACCAAGAGTTGCCCACAACAGTCGACGGAAAGCCCGCATCGTGACCCCCACCCCCGAGCTGACCTCCCTGCGATCCCCGCGCGTCAGCGCCGCGCGGCGGTTGGCCAAGCGCAGCTTCCGCGGCAAGGAGCGCCGGTTCATCGCGGAGGGACCGCAGGCGGTCCGCGAGGCGATCGGGCATCTGATCGAGGTGTACGTCACGGTGGAGGCGCTGCGGCGGCACGCCGACATCGTCGAGGCGGCCCGCGCCGCGGGCGTCACCGTGTTCACCGCCACCGACGAGGTGGTGGCCGAGGTCTGCGACACCGTGACCCCGCAGGGCATCGTGGGCATCTGCCGGTTCCTCGACTCGCCGTTCGAGGAGATCCTGCGCGCCCGCCCCAAGCTGGTCGCCGTCCTCGCGCACGTCCGCGACCCCGGCAACGCCGGAACGGTGCTGCGCTGCGCGGACGCCGCCGGTGCCGACGCCGTGGTGCTCACCGACGCCTCGGTCGACCTGTACAACCCCAAGGCGGTGCGCGCCTCGGTGGGCAGCCTGTTCCATCTGCCGGTCGCGGTCGGCGTCCCGGTGCGCACCGCGGTCGACGGGCTGCGCGAGGCGGGCGTACGGCTGCTGGCCGCCGACGGCGCGGGGGAGCGGGACCTGGACCGCGAACTGGACGAGGGCACCATGGGCGGCCCCACCGCGTGGATCTTCGGCAACGAGGCCTGGGGCCTGCCGCAGGAGACCCGGGCGCTGGCCGACGAGGTGGTCCGGGTGCCCATCCACGGCCGGGCCGAGAGCCTCAACCTCGCGACCGCCGCCGCGGTGTGCCTGTACGCCTCGGCGCGTGCGCAGCGCGCACCCGGAGGGTGCCGCTCGGTGACCTCCGGCTAGTAGGCTGGCCGGCCGGACCCGTAAAGGGCAGCGAAGGGAAGCAGGGGGATGGACGCCGGAACCGCCGCCAGTGGCACCACGAGCGCCGCGCTGTTCGGCGCCGAGCTGGCGGACCTCGGCCTGCACCCCGACGACCTCCCGGACGGACTGGTGGTCGCCGACGAGACCGGGCGGGTGGTCTGCTTCAACGCCGCCGCCGCCCGGCTGACCGCGCTGCGTCCGGCGGACGTCATCGGCCTGCCCATCGAGCGCGCGCTCCCCCTTGAGGATCTGGAAGGCCGCCGCTGGTGGACCGTGACCGATCCCTACCGCGGCCTGGCCATCCGGGTCGGGCAGCCGGAGCGCAACCTGCTGCTGCCCGGCGGACGTGAGGTGCTGGTCTCCGCCCGCTATGTGCGCGAGCACCCCGCCGGACCGGTGCGCCGCCTGGTCGTCGCCCTGCGCGGCACCGGAAGCAGGCGGCGCACCGAGCGCAGCCACGCCGAGCTGATCGCCACCGTCGCCCATGAACTGCGCTCTCCGCTGACCTCGGTCAAGGGCTTCACCGCCACCCTGCTCGCCAAGTGGGAGCGGTTCTCCGACGACCAGAAGAAGCTGATGCTGGAGACCGTCGACGCCGACGCCAACCGGGTCACCCGGCTGATCGCCGAACTCCTGGACATCTCGCGGATCGACACCGGACGGCTGGAGGTGCGCCGTCAACTGGTCGACATCGAGGCCGCGGTGCGCCACCGAGTGGCCGCGCACATCGCGGCGGGCGTCCCGGCCGAACGGTTCGAGGTGCGGGTCACCGGCCCGCTGCCCGCGCTGTGGGCGGACCCCGACAAGCTCCAGCAGGTGCTGAGCAACCTGCTGGAAAACGCGGTGCGGCACGGCGAGGGGACTGTCATCATCGACGTGGCGCCCGCGTCGTGCCCGCGTGAGCGGGACGGTGCCGGAACGGCCGTCACCGTGACCGACGAGGGGCCCGGCATTCCGGAGGAGTCGATGGGCCGCGTCTTCACCCGCTTCTGGCGGGGCAACCGGCGCGGTGGCACGGGCCTCGGCCTGTACATCGTCAAGGGCATCATCGAGGCGCACGGCGGCACGATCACGGTGTCCCGGGCACCCGGCGGCGGCGCCCAGTTCCGATTTATCCTGCCCGTCGGGGCACCGGCCTTCATGGGCTGAGTCGCTCGACGGGCTTGTTCTCCAGCCCTCGGACGCGTGCGGTGAACGCAGTGGCGCGCAGCGTCCCCGCCGAGGGTGGTGGGCGACGGGCGGGACGCCGTGCCCAGTAGACTCGGCCTTTGGCCACAGAGGTCGGAAACAGGCCATCCAGGTCGAACACAGACCGCGCGCCAGCCAACCGGAAACACGGGAAGAGATGTCGGCACCCAATAAGTCGTACGACCCTGTCGAGGTCGAGGCACTGAAACCGGAAGAGATCGAGCGGATGCGCGACGAGGCGCTCGCCGCCTTCGCCGCCGCGAGCGATCTGGACGCGCTGCACGAGGCGAAGGTCGCCCACACCGGTGACCGTTCACCGCTCGCGCTCGCCAACCGGGAGATCGGCGCGCTGCCGCCGCACGCCAAGGCGGAGGCCGGAAAGCGCGTCGGTCAGGCGCGCGGCGCGGTCAACAAGGCACTGGCCGCCCGCAAGGAGCAGTTGGAGGCCGAGCGCGACGCCCGCGTGCTGGTCGAGGAGGCGGTGGACGTCACGCTGCCGTACGACCGACGCCCGGCCGGTGCCCGGCACCCGATGACCACCTTCGCCGACCGGATCGCCGACATCTTCGTGGCCATGGGCTACGAGGTTGCCGAGGGTCCGGAGGTCGAGGCCGAGTGGTTCAACTTCGACGCCCTCAACATCGCCGCGGACCACCCGGCCCGCACGATGCAGGACACCTTCTTCGTCAACGCCGGTCAGCCCAACGGCAGGCGGGTCGGCACCGGTTCGGCCTCCGGCGACGTCGTACTGCGCACCCACACCTCCCCGGTGCAGGTCCGCTCGCTGCTCGATCGCGAGCCGCCGGTGTACGTGATCTGCCCGGGCCGGGTCTACCGCTCCGACGAACTGGACGCCACCCACACCCCGGTGTTCACCCAGGTCGAGCTGCTCGCCGTGGACGAGGGCCTGACCATGGCGGACCTCAAGGGCACCCTGGACCACATGGTGCAGGCGCTGTTCGGCGAGGGCATGAGCACCCGACTGCGCCCGAACTACTTCCCGTTCACCGAGCCGTCCGCCGAGATGGACATGGTCTGCTACGTGTGCCGTGGCGACTCGGTGGGCAACCCCGACCGCCCCTGCCGCACCTGCTCCTCCGAGGGCTGGATCGAGCTCGGCGGCTGCGGCATGGTCAACCCGCGGGTGCTCACCGCCTGCGGTGTGGACCCCAACAAGTACAGCGGTTTCGCCTTCGGCTTCGGTATCGAGCGGATGCTGATGTTCCGCCACAACATCGAGGACATGCGAGACATCGTCGAGGGTGACGTGCGGTTCACCCTTCCGTTCGGGATGGAGATCTGATGCGGGCCCCGCTTTCCTGGCTGCGGGAGTACGTCGACCTTCCGGCTGGCGAGACCGGCCGTGATGTGCAGGCGCGGCTGGTCTCGGCCGGACTCGAGGTGGAGAAGGTCGAGCAGCTCGGCACGGGCCTGAAGGGCCCCCTGGTGGTCGGCAAGGTACTGGCCATCGAGGAGCTGACCGAGTTCAAGAAGCCCATCCGCTACTGCCAGTTGGACGTCGGCACGGCCAACGGCACCGGCGAGCCGCAGAACGTGATCTGCGGCGCGCGCAACTTCCGCGTCGGCGACAAGGTCGTCGTCGCGCTGCCCGGCGCCGTGCTGCCAGGCGACTTCCAGATCTCGTCCCGCAAGACCTACGGCAAGGTCTCCGAGGGCATGATCTGCTCGGCCCGCGAGCTGGACATGGGCGACGACCATGACGGCATCATCGTGCTGCCGCCGGAGCACGAGGTCGGCACCGACGCCATCGAACTGCTGCAACTGGTCGACGAGGTGCTGGACATCGCGGTCACCCCGGACCGCGGCTACTGCATGTCGATGCGCGGCATCGCCCGGGAGACGGCCACCGCCTACGGGCTGCCGCTGCGCGACCCGGCGCTGCTGGACGTGCCCGCGCCCAACTCGTACGGCTACCTGGTGAAGGTCGCCGACCCCATCGGCTGCGACCGCTTCACCGCGCGCACCGTGGTGAACGTCAACCCCGAGGCGGCGTCGCCGATCTGGCTGCAGCGGCGGCTGCAGAAGGCGGGCATGCGTCCGGTCTCGCTGGCGGTGGACATCACCAACTACGTGATGCTGGAGCTGGGTCAGCCGCTGCACGCCTACGACCGCGGCCGCCTCGACGGCCCGATCGGGGTGCGCCGGGCCCAGCCGGGCGAGAAGCTCACCACGCTGGACGGCACCCAGCGCGTCCTCGACCCCGAGGACCTGGTCATCACCGACAACTCCGGCCCGATCGGGCTGGCCGGTGTGATGGGTGGCGCCAACACCGAGATCGCCGACCCGGTGCGCGACGAGCAGACCGGCGAGGTGCGCGGAACCACCGAGATCGTCATCGAGGCCGCGCACTTCGACCCGGTCGCGGTGGCCCGTACCTCCCGTCGGCACAAGCTGTCGTCCGAGGCGTCCAAGCGCTTCGAGCGCGGCGTCGACCCGCAGGCCGCCTCGGCCGCCGCCCAGCGCACCGTCGACCTGCTGGTCCTACTGGCGGGCGGCACCGCGGAGGCCGGGGTCACCGAGGTGATCTCCCCGTCCGCACCGCGCACCATCTCCATCCCGGCCGACCACCCCGACCGGGTGGCCGGTACCGAGTACGGCCGGGAGACCGTGGTACGGCGGCTGCAGCAGGTCGGCTGCGATGTGTACGGCGCCGACGAACTGGTCGTCACCGTCCCCAGCTGGCGGCCGGACCTGACCGACCCCAACGACCTGGCGGAAGAGGTCATCCGGCTGGAGGGCTACGAGAACCTGCCGTCCACGCTGCCGAAGCTGCCGTCCGGCCGTGGGCTGACCGAGTCGCAACTGCTGCGCCGCCGGATCGGCCGTGCGCTGGCGGGTGCCGGATATGTCGAGGTGCTCAGCTACCCGTTCGTCGGTGAGGCGGTGCTGGACCAGCTGGGCCTGGAGCCGGACGACCCGCGGCGCCGGGCGGTGACGCTGGTCAACCCGCTGTCCGACGAGGAACCGGCGATGCGCACCACGCTGCTGCCCGGTCTGCTCGGCGCGCTGCGCCGCAACCACGGGCGCGGTGCACAGGACCTGGCGCTGTTCGAGACCGGCCTGGTCTTCCTGCCCACCGGCGAGGAGCCCGCGCCGCCGAAGCTGACGGTGGACCGGCGCCCCACCGACGAGGAACTGGCCGCGCTGGACGCCGCGCTGCCGCACCAGCCCGCGCACGCCGCCGTGGTGCTGTCCGGCGCCCGCGAGCCGCAGGGCTGGTGGGGCAAGGGCTACCCGGCGAACTGGGCGGACGCGGTGGAAGCGGCCCGTACCGTGGCCCGCGAGGCCGGGGTCGAACTCACCGTCCGCCAGGCCCAGTTGGCGCCCTGGCACCCGGGCCGGTGCGCCGCGCTGTACGCGGGGGAGGAGCTGGTCGGCCACGCCGGTGAGCTGCACCCGCGGGTGGTCAAGGCGATGAACCTGCCGGAGCGCACCTGCGCGATGGAGATCGACCTGGAGCTCGTGGAGCGGGCCGCTGGCGGCCCGCTGCGGGCGCCTCGGGTCTCCACGTTCCCCGTCGCCACCCAGGATGTCGCGCTGGTCGTGGACGCCTCCGTCCCGGCCGCCGATGTGGAGGCCGCGCTGCGCGCGGGCGCCGGTGAACTCCTGGAGGACCTGCGGCTGTTCGACATCTTCTCCGGTGAGCAGATCGGCGAGGGCAGGAAGTCGCTGGCGTACGCGCTGCGCTTCCGCGCCCCCGACCGCACGCTGACCGCCGAGGAGGCGTCCGCCGCCCGGGACGCCGCGGTGGCCGTGGCCGCCGAGCGCACCGGAGCGGTGCTGCGCGGCGCGTGACCGCATAACGGCTGAGGGCCGGTCCGGCATGTCGCCGGACCGGCCCTCAGCCGCTTCAGTGCCAACTCCCGCCGGGCAGGCCCCGGTTACCGGTAGTCGTAGAACCCGTGCCCGCTCTTGCGGCCGAGCCGCCCCGCGTCAACCATCCGCAGGAGCAGCGGCGGCGCGGCGTACAGCGGCTCCTTGTACTCCGAGTACATCGAGTCGGCGATCGCCGCGATGGTGTCCAGACCGATCAGGTCGGAGAGCTTGAGCGGTCCCATCGGGTGGGCGCAGCCCAGCTCCATGCCGTTGTCGATGTCCTCGCGGGTGGCGATGCCGGACTCGAACATCCGGATCGCGGAGAGCAGGTATGGCACCAGCAGGGCGTTCACCACGAACCCGGAGCGGTCCTGGGCGCGGATGGCGTGCTTGCCCAGGACGTCGGTGACCAGCTTCTCCGCCCGCAGCAGCGTCTGCGAGCCGGTGGTCAGCGCCGGAACCAGCTCGACCAGCTTCTGCACCGGGGCCGGGTTGAAGAAGTGGATGCCCACCACCTGGTCGGGGCGCGAGGTGGCGACGGCCAGCTTCACCAGGGGAATGGAGGAGGTGTTGGAGGCGAGGATGGCGTCCGGCCGGGTCACCACCTGGTCGAGCACCTGGAAGATCTCGGTCTTCACCTGCTCGTTCTCCACCACGGCCTCGATCACCAGATCGCGGTCGGCGAACTCGCCGAGGTCGGTGGTGAAGGTGAGCCGGTCCAGTGTGGCGTCCCGCTCCGCCTCGGTGATCTTGCCGCGTTCGGCCGCCCGGCCGAGGGAGTTGGTCAGTCGGGTGCGGCCCAGCTCCAGCGCCTCGCCGTTGGTCTCGGCGACCCGTACGTCCAGCCCCGCCCGGGCGCAGACCTCGGCGATCCCCGCGCCCATCTGACCGCAGCCCACTACCCCGACCAACTGGATGTCGCCCACCGTGCAGCCTCTCGTGTTCGCATGTCGCCTCCCGGATCGCGGGACGCGGGCGGCCGGTCCCCGTCGACCATGCCACTTCGGGACCTTACACCGGGTGCGGGGGCCGCTTCAGAGCCGGTCGTGGACGGTGATCATCAGCAGGTCCTTGTGGGGTCCGGTCACCCGCCACACCACCTGCCAGCGGTCCTGACCGTGCACCGTGAACTCCCCGCGGTAGGCGTCGGCGGCGCAGGGATGGTGCGCCGTCCAGCGCCCGGTGCGCAGGTCCAGGTGGTGGAACGGGCGGCCGTCGGTGAACCTCACCTCGCTCGTACCGTCGCCGACCGGCTCGAACCGGTGGCCGCGGTACGCGGGTCGGGTCACGCCCGCCCAGGTGAAGTGGCCCTCCTCGGTGTGCAGCAGCGCCCCGCCCAGGCCCTGGCCGCGGAACTCGCAGCTCCCGTCGAACTCGCCGGTCTGCCCGGTGCCGAGGTCGCGGACGGTACGCCGAACCCGCCACCGGCCTCCGAGATAGGCGAGCACATCGGGCACGGGATGGAACACGCCGTCGATCGTAGCGGCGACGCGCCGTGCCCCGGACAGGGTTGCCCGCGAGTCCGCTCCACGCACATCATCGGAACATCCGAAACTGACGATGCGTCAGGGGGTGCGATGGGACCGCTCAGCCGGAGGGACTTCACCGCCGCGGCCGTGGGCGCCCTGGCCGGTGCGCTGACCTGCGGGAACGCTGAGGCACGGGAGCGGCTGCCGGAGCAGTTCCGCGGGATGTGGGTCGCCACGGTGGCCAACCTGGACTGGCCCTCGGCGCCTGGTCTCGGCGTACCGGAGCAGCAGGCCGAACTGCTGGCGCTACTCGACAGCGCGGTCGACCGACGGCTTAACGCGGTACTGCTCCAGGTGCGCCCGGCCGCCGACGCCTTCTGGCCGTCCCGCTACGAGCCGTGGTCGCGGTACCTCACCGGCACCCAGGGCCGCAACCCCGGCTGGGACCCACTCGACTACGCGGTGCGCGCGGCCCACCGCCGGAGCCTTGAGCTGCACGCCTGGTGCAACCCGTACCGGGTCTCGGCGCAGCCCGACCCCGGCGAGCTGGCGCCGGGGCATCCCGCGCGACGGCACCCCGACTGGGTGGTCGAGTACGGCGGTCAGCTCTACTACGACCCGGGCCTGCCCCGGGTACGGCACTTCGTACGGGAGGCGATGCTGGACGCGGTGCGCCGCTACCCGGTGGACGGCCTGCACTTCGACGACTACTTCTATCCGTATCCGGTCGCGGGCGAGGAGTTCGACGACACCGACGCGTACCAGGCGTACGGCAGCGGCTTCCCGGACCGCGCGTCCTGGCGGCGGCACAACACCGACCTGCTGGTGCGGGAGACCGCCGCGCGGATCAGGCGGGTGCGGCCGGGCGCGCGGTTCGGCATCAGCCCGTTCGGGGTGTGGCGCAACGATTCGGCGGATCCGCGTGGTTCGCGGACCTCGGCGGGGATCCAGAGCTATGACGACCTGTACGCCGACTCGCGCGGCTGGGTGCGCGAGGGCTGGCTGGACTACGTCTGCCCGCAGCTGTACTGGAACATCGGCCTGGCCGCCGCCGACTACGCCAAGCTGGTCCCCTGGTGGTCCGAGGTCGTGGACGGCACCGGCGTTCACCTCTACATCGGTGAGGCGCTCTACCGCCAGGGCGCACCCGGCCAGCCCGCCGCCTGGCAGGACCCCGGCGAGCTGAGCCGTCACCTCACCTTCGACCGGTCGTGGCCGCAGGTGCTGGGGAACGTCTACTTCTCCGCGAAGGACGTGGTCGCCGACCCCTCCGGCGCGATGGCCCGGGTGGTCGCCGACCACTATCCGACGCGGGCCAGGCCACCCCGTTGAGGCGGCTGGCCTCGGCCTCAGCTGGGCGGGGCCTTGATGGGCCGGATCACCGAGTCGGGACCGGGCGACATCAGGCACTCGTGTCCGTCGTCCTCGAACCGCACCCGGTAGGGAGGATCGCCCTTCTCGCCCAGCACCTCGATGATCTCGGCCATCCGATCGCCATGGCCCACGGTCCTGCCGTGCACCAGGATCTTGTCGCCTTTGTCCGCGTGCATAGCTGACCTCCCGGCCGGTGAAGAACTCCCTAGCGCGGATGGTGCCAAGTCTATTCGGGTACGGCCCGCACGCACCCGCTCAGCCGATGGGGTGCGGGGAGTCGCCCGCGAGCAGCAGCTGCGGCACCTGGCTGAACTTCCAGCCCTCGCCGTGCCGGTCGAAGACGTAGACGACGTCGAACCGGGAGCCCGGCCAGGTCGTCGGCGGCTTCGGAGTGACCGGTCCCAGGTGGGCGATGATCGCCGCGATGTTCTGGTGCTCCCAGGACACCAGCGTCGGCCCGGAGGCGGTACGCAGCGCGGCCGCCAGCGCGGCCTCCTGGCCCTTGGCGAACCGCAGGTCGAGCGAGGTGCCCAGGGCGGCGGCGAGCGGGGTCACCGTCTCCTTCGGGCGCTTGCTGGCGCCGCCGGAGGGGTCGGCGGCGAAGATCCGGGCCGGACGGGCCAGGCCGGGACGTACCGGCGCGGGGTGGCCGTCGCCGTCCCGTGGCGCGAACAGCCCGATCAGCGCGCCCGCCCGGGACCAGCCCTGGATGGTCAGCGACTTGTCGTCCCGCTCGCCGGTCTCGGTCACCCCGTACGGGGCTCCGGAGCCGGTGGGCTTCTCCGCGTGCCGGATGATCATGAGCCGGTCCGGTCCGCCGTCACCGGTCCTCGCCTCGGGCGCCGTGCTGACGGCGGGGTCCGTCCCGTGTCTGCCCTTCGCGCAGCCGCCCAGGGCCGGTGCGGCGGCGCCTGCCGCGAGGAGTCCGAGCATGGTGCGGCGCTGTATCCGGGATGTCACGCTGAAGGCCTTCCATCGTCCTGGTCCGCGCGGGGAGCCGCGGCACTCGGCCCCCATCGTGCCCCAAAGATCGCTCAACTCGGCCTGACTGGCCGCCTGTTGGTGGTCGTGTCTCACCATCCGGAACGCGCGTGCGGGTGCGTCCGGGGTGCGGCAAGAGGGCGGATTGAACACGGCGCCGGGTTCGTGTCGTACTCCATGGTGACGGCGGTCCGGTGAGGGTAGAGGTACAGAAGAGGCCCTCCATGAAGCGCAACGCACAGCGACTGAGTGTTCCCGAAGGGGAGGGGTCGGCTGCCCGCGGCAACGGGGCGGTGTCCGCCGCGGACTGCGGTCTGCTGCTGATCCGCGCCAGCGTCGGCCTGCTGCTGGCCGGGCACGGCGCCCAGAAGCTCTTCGGGATGTTCGGCGGCCACGGTCTGGCCGCCACCGGCAGGGGGTTCGCGGTCCTGGGGTACCGGCCCGGCACCCTGTACGCCGCCATCGGCGGCGCCTCGGAGTTCCTCGGCGGCCTTGGCCTGGCCCTGGGACTGTTCACGCCGTTGGCCGCCGCCGCGCTGATCGGCGTGATGATCAACGCCATGGTCAGCGTCACGGCCGCCCACGGTGTCTGGGAGACGCACGGCGGGCTGGAGTACAACGTGTGCATCGCGGCCGTCGCCCTCGCCATCGCCGCCATCGGTCCCGGCCGCATCGCCCTTGACCGACCGTTCCGCTGGGGCCGGGGCGGCTGGCGGGCGGGCGCGTTCGCGCTGGTGCTCGGCGGTCTGGGGTCCGCCGTCGTGCTCGCGGTCTAGGGGGCGCCGGGCGCTCGCCGCGGCGGCGGGAATGCGCGGGGGCCCTTTCCTGGCTGAGTCGATCACGGGATATCTTGATGTCAAGCAATGTGTGCAGACGTGGAGCGGAGCACCCGGTGACTGATTCGACCATCATCTACACCCACACCGACGAGGCCCCGGCCCTGGCGACGTATTCGTTCTTGCCTGTGGTCCAGGCGTACGCCTCGACGGCCGGGGTCAATGTCGAGACCCGTGACATCTCTCTGGCGGGGCGGATCATCGCCAGCTTCCCCGAGCGTCTTGAGGAGGGACAGCGGATCCCCGACGCCCTCGCCGAACTCGGCGAGCTGGCCAAGACCCCCGAGGCCAACATCATCAAGCTGCCGAACATCTCGGCCTCGATCCCGCAGCTGAAGGCGGCCATCGCCGAACTCCAGCAGAAGGGCTACGCGCTGCCGGACTACCCGGACGACCCGAAGACCGACGAGGAGCGCGAGATCCGCGCCCGCTACGACAAGGTCAAGGGCAGCGCCGTCAACCCCGTGCTGCGCGAGGGCAACTCCGATCGCCGGGCCCCGGCGTCGGTGAAGAACTACGCCAAGGCCCACCCGCACCGCATGGGCGCCTGGACGCCCGAGTCGAAGACGAACGTCGCCACCATGGGCGTCGACGACTTCCGCTCCACCGAGAAGTCCGCGGTCATCGCCGAGGACGGCGCGCTGCGCATCGAGCTGGCCGGGGACGACGGCACCACCACCGTGCTGCGCGAGTCGGTGCCGGTGCTCGCCGGTGAGGTGGTCGACGCGTCCGTCATGCGCGTCGCCGCGCTGCGCGAGTTCCTCAGCGAGCAGGTCGCCCGGGCCAAGGCGGAGGGCGTGCTGTTCTCCGTGCACCTGAAGGCCACCATGATGAAGGTCTCCGACCCGATCGTATTCGGCCACGTGGTGCGCGCCTTCTTCCCGAAGACGTTCGCCAAGTACGGCGAGGCGCTCGCCGCGGCCGGGCTCAGCCCGAACGACGGTCTCGGCGGCATCTTCAAGGGACTGGAGTCGCTGCCCGAGGGCGCCGAGATCAAGGCGTCCTTCGACGCCGAGCTGACCGAGGGCCCGGCCCTGGCGATGGTCGACTCCGACCGCGGCATCACCAACCTGCACGTCCCGAGCGACGTCATCGTCGACGCCTCCATGCCCGCCATGATCCGCACCTCCGGCCACATGTGGGGCCCGGACGGCCAGGAGGCGGACACCCTCGCGGTGCTCCCGGACAGCAGCTACGCCGGTGTCTACCAGGTCGTCATCGACGACTGCCGGGCCAACGGCGCCTTCGACCCCTCGACGATGGGCTCGGTGCCGAACGTCGGCCTGATGGCGCAGAAGGCGGAGGAGTACGGCAGCCACGACAAGACCTTCGAGATCCCCACCACCGGCACCGTGCGGGTGGTCGACGGCAACGGTGACGTGGTGCTCCAGCAGGTGGTCAGCGCCGGCGACATCTTCCGCATGTGCCAGACCAAGGACCTGCCGATCCAGGACTGGGTCAAGCTCGCCGTCACCCGCGCCCGCGCCACCGGCGACCCGGCCGTGTTCTGGCTGGACGAGAACCGGGCGCACGACGCGGTGCTGATCGAGAAGGTCAGGACCTACCTGGCCCAGCACGACACCGAGGGCCTGCGGATCGAGATCATGTCGCCGGTCGAGGCGACGAAGTTCTCCCTGGAGCGTATCCGCCGCGGTGAGAACACCATCTCGGTCACCGGCAACGTGCTGCGCGACTACCTGACCGACCTGTTCCCGATCCTGGAGCTGGGCACCAGCGCCAAGATGCTCTCGATCGTCCCGCTGATGGCGGGCGGCGGCCTGTTCGAGACGGGCGCGGGCGGCTCCGCGCCGAAGCACGTGCAGCAGCTGGTTAAGGAGAACTACCTGCGCTGGGACTCCCTCGGCGAGTTCTTCGCCCTGGTCCCGTCCCTGGAGCAGTACGCGAAGACCACCGGCAACGCCCGGGCCCAGGTGCTCGCGGACACCCTCGACCGGGCCACCGGCACCTTCCTCAACGAGAACAAGTCGCCCAGCCGCCGCCTCGGCGGCATCGACAACCGCGGCAGCCACTTCTACCTGGCCATGTACTGGGCCCAGGAGCTGGCCAAGCAGACCGACGACGCCGAGCTGGCGAAGGCGTTCGCCCCGCTCGCGGCGACGCTCACCGAGCAGGAGCAGGCCATCGTCGCCGAGCTGAACGCGGTGCAGGGTTCGCCCGCCGACATCGGCGGCTACTACCAGCCGGACGCCGCCAAGGCCTCCGCGGTCATGCGCCCGTCGGCCACCTTCAACGAGGCGCTGGCCAGCCTGCGTTGATCCACCCCGGCGGCCAACCCACCGCCGAATGCCCCCGTTCCGCCCCGACTGGCACCACCAGCCGGGGCGGCCGGGTTTCTACCGGCTGTACTCCTCGGGCAGTTCGACTCCCGTCGCGGCTGCCAGGCGTGCCATGTCCCGCCGGTCCTTTTCCGAGGGTTCATAACCGAGGTGGCACCGCACCTGCGTCGCGGCGTCGACGCACCGGACCGTCCGTCCGCCGATGGCCCCGATGGTCGGCGCCGGAAAGTGGAACCGCTCACCGTCGGCAAGGAGCTGGTACCCGCCAGCACGGGCCGTCCCGGTGACGGGATGCAGGTCGATCTCCCGGCCCGCGCCGTCGGCCACGGCCAGCGCGGTCGGCAGCCAGTCCCGCAGGACCCGCGTGAACCCGGCCTCGGCCAGGCAGGTGCGAACGACGTCGAGCTCGTCCAGCAGGACGACCAGGTCAAGATCCGAATGCGGTCGGGTCGTCTCGCCGACCAGGGCGTCCACACCCCAACCGCCATCCACCCAGGCCATCGCTCCCGCCCTCGCCAGCAGCTCCAGGACTTCGAGCACATCGGATTCACCCAGCACGGGAGCACTCTGGCAACAGTGCCACCACTGCCGCCACCGAAATCCGCTGACCAGCGACCACGCCAGGGCAGCGGCCCCGGTGGCCGAACCACACCTCGGCGCAGGCGCCCCTGGAGCCGTTATTGCATAAAAGTTCGCTGCACCGTATAGTCATGCCATTGGTTGAGGAGGGTTTCCATGGCGTTGCGGGTGGCGGTGGCGGGGGCCAGTGGGTACGCGGGGGGTGAGGTGCTGCGGCTGCTCTTGGGGCATCCCGAGGTGCGGATCGGGGCCGTCACCGGGAACTCCAACGCCGGGCAGCGGCTCGGGGCCGTGCAGCCGCATCTGGTGCCGCTCGCCGAGCGGGTGCTCGAAGACACCACGCCCGAGGTGCTCGCCGGGCATGACGTGGTCTTCCTCGCGCTGCCGCACGGGCAGTCCGCCGCCGTGGCGGAGCGGCTCGGGGACGGGACGCTGATCGTGGACTGCGGCGCGGACTTCCGGCTGAGGTCCGCCGCCGACTGGGAGAAGTTCTACGGCTCCGCGCACGCCGGTACCTGGCCGTACGGGCTGCCCGAACTGCCCGGCGGACGCGAGGCGTTGCGCGGCGCCCGGCGGATCGCCGTGCCGGGGTGCTACCCCACCGCCGTGTCGCTCGCGCTGTACCCCGCGTACGCCGCCGGGCTGGCCGAGCCCGAGGCCGTGGTGGTGGCCGCCTCCGGGACGTCCGGCGCGGGCAAGGCGCCCAAGCCGCACCTGCTGGGCAGCGAGGTGATGGGCTCGATGAGCCCGTACGGCGTCGGCGGCGTGCACCGGCACACCCCGGAGATGGCGCAGAACCTCTCCGCCGTGGCGGGCCACCCGGTGACCGTCTCGTTCACCCCGACCCTCGCCCCGATGCCGCGCGGCATCCTGGCCACCTGCAGCGCCAAGGCCACCCCGGGCGTGACCGCGCAGACGCTGCGCGCGGCGTACGAGAAGGCGCTGCGCGACGAGCCGTTCGTGCGTCTGCTGCCCGAGGGCCAGTGGCCGTCCACCGCGGCCGTCCACGGATCCAACTCCGCGCTGCTGCAGGTCGCCCACGACGAGACGGCCGACCGGATCATCGCCATCAGCGCCATCGACAACCTCACCAAGGGCACCGCGGGCGGCGCGGTGCAGAGCATGAACATCGCCCTCGGCCTCCCGGAGGAGCTGGGGCTTTCCACGATCGGAGTCGCACCGTGAGCGACGCACGCGAGGCCGCCGGGCCGCGGACGACGACAAACCGGAACCTTCGCCTCGCGGGCGGAGAAGCGAACGGAGCAGCACCGTGAGCGACGCACGCGAGGCCGCCGGGCCGCGGACGATGACAAACCGGAACCTTCGCCTCGCGGGCGGAGAAGCGAACGGAGCAGCACGGTGAGCGACGCACGCGAGGCCGCCGGGCCGCAGACGACGACAAACCGGAACCTTCGCCTCGCGGGCGGAGAAGCGAACGGAGCAGCACGGTGAGCGACGCACGCGAGGCCGCCGGGCCGCGGACGATGACAAACCGGAACCTTCGCCTCGCGGGCGGAGAAGCGAACGGAGCAGCACGGTGAGCGACGCACGCGAGGCCGCCGGGCCGCGGACGACGACAAACCGGAACCTTCGCCTCGCGGGCGACAGTGACATCAGCCGCTACCGCGGCGGAGTGAACGGAGTAGCACTGTGAGCGTCACCGCAGCAAAGGGATTCACCGCCGCGGGCATCGCGGCGGGGATCAAGGAGAACGGCAACCCCGACCTCGCCCTCGTCGTCAACAACGGACCCCGCCTGGCCGCCGCCGGTGTCTTCACCAGCAACCGTGTCAAGGCCGCGCCCGTGCTCTGGTCCCAGCAGGTGCTCAAGGGCGGCGCGGTCTCCGCCGTCGTCCTCAACTCCGGTGGCGCCAACGCCTGTACCGGGCCACTGGGCTTCCAGGACACCCACGCCACCGCCGAGAAGGCCGCCGAGGTCCTCGGGCTGAACGCCGGTGAGGTGGCCGTCGCCTCCACGGGGCTGATCGGTGTGCGGCTGCCGATGGACAAGCTGCTGCCGGGAGTTGAGAAGGCGGCCGGTGAACTCTCCGCGCACGGCGGGGAGAAGGCCGCCATCGCCATCAAGACCACCGACACCGTGCACAAGACGGCGGTGGTGGAAGGCGACGGCTGGACGGTCGGCGGAATGGCCAAGGGCGCGGGCATGCTCGCACCGGGCCTGGCCACCATGCTCGTCGTCCTCACCACCGACGCCGACGTGGACGCCCCCACCCTGGACAAGGCGCTGCGCGCCGCGACCCGTACCACCTTCGACCGGGTCGACTCCGACGGCTGCATGTCCACCAACGACACCGTGCTACTGCTGGCCTCCGGCGCCGCCGAAGTCACCCCGAACTACGGGGAGTTCGCCGCCGCCGTCGAACGGGTCTGCGCGGACCTCGCCCGGCAGCTGATCGGCGACGCGGAAGGAGCCTCCAAGGACATCCGCATCGAGGTGATCAACGCGGCGAGCGAGGACGACGCGGTCGAGGTCGGCCGGTCCATCGCCCGCAACAACCTGCTCAAGTGCGCCATCCACGGTGAGGACCCCAACTGGGGCCGGGTGCTCTCGGCGATCGGCACCACCTCCGCCGAGTTCGAGCCCGACGCGCTCAACGTCGCCATCAACGGCGTATGGGTGTGCAAGAACGGCTCGGTGGGCGAGGACCGGGAACTGGTCGACATGCGCTACCGCGAGGTGCACATCATCGCCGACCTGGCCGCGGGCGGCGACTCCGCCATCATCTGGGCCAACGACCTCACCGCCGACTACGTCCACGAGAACAGCGCCTACAGCTCATGACCACCCGCAAACACACCGCCCTGCCCAAGGCCCAGATCCTCATCGAGGCGCTGCCCTGGCTGACCCGCCACCACGGCAAGACGGTCGTCATCAAGTTCGGCGGAAACGCCATGGTGGACGAGGACCTGAAGGCCGCCTTCGCGCAGGACGTGGTCTTCCTACGGCATGCCGGACTGCGCCCTGTCGTGGTGCACGGCGGTGGCCCGCAGATCAGTGCCCAGCTCGAAAAGCTGGGCCTGACCTCGGAGTTCAAGGCCGGGCTGCGGGTCACCACACCGGAGACCATGGACGTGGTGCGGATGGTGCTCGCCGGTCAGGTGCAGCGCGAGCTGGTCGGACTGCTCAACCAGCACGGGCCGCTGGCCGTCGGCATGACCGGCGAGGACGCGCACACCATGAGCGCCGTCAAGCGGTACACCGAGATCGACGGTGAGCGGGTGGACCTCGGCCGGGTCGGCGATGTCACCGCGATCGACACCGGTGCCATCCAGGCGCTGCTGGACGACGGCCGGATCCCGGTCGTCTCCTCCATCGCCCGCAGCGCCGACCCCTCGGAAAAGGGTGGCCAGGTCTTCAACATCAACGCCGACACCGCCGCCGCCGCCCTCGCCGCCGCGTTGGGCGCCGAGACGCTGATGGTGCTCACCGACGTGGAGGGCCTGTACGCGGACTGGCCCAACAGCGACGACGTGATCAGCCAACTGACCGCCAGCGAACTGGAGAAGCTGCTGCCCGAGCTGGCCAGCGGCATGGTGCCCAAGATGGAGGGGTGCCTCTACGCGGTGCGCAACGGCGTCAACACCGCCCGGGTGATCGACGGACGGGTGCAGCACTCCATCCTGCTGGAGATCTTCACCGACGAGGGCATCGGCACCATGGTCGTGCCGGACGCGCCGCAAGGGGGACGGAAATGACGAACGCCGAGCTGACCCAGCGCTGGCAGGGCGCGCTGATGGACAACTACGGCACGCCACGGCTGCCGTTGGCCCGCGGCGCGGGCGCCCGGGTGTGGGACGCCGACGGCAGGGAGTACCTGGACTTCGTCGGCGGCATCGCGGTCAACGCCCTCGGCCACGCGCACCCCGCGATCGCCGCGGCCGTCGCCCGGCAGATGTCCCAACTCGGCCATGTCTCCAACCTGTTCATCGCCGAACCCCCGGTGGCGCTCGCCGAACGGCTGCTGGGGCTGTTCGAACGGCAGGGCCGGGTCTTCTTCTGCAACTCCGGTGCGGAGGCGGTCGAGGGGGCGTTCAAGATCGCCCGGCGGACCGGCCGTACCCATATGGTCGCGGCGCGCGGCGGCTTCCACGGCCGCACCATGGGCGCGCTGGCCCTCACCGGCCAGCCCGCCAAGCAGGACCCGTTCCGGCCGCTGCCCGGTGATGTCACGCATGTGCCGTACGGAGACGTCGAGGCGTTGCGCGCCGCGGTCACCGACCGGACCGCGGCCGTGTTCCTGGAGCCGATGCAGGGTGAGAACGGCGTCGTCGTACCGCCCGACGGCTATCTGGTCGCGGCCCGGGAGATCACCCGCGCCACCGGGACCCTGCTGGTGCTGGACGAGGTGCAGACCGGGATCGGCCGCACCGGCCACTGGTTCGCCCACCAGGCGCAGGGCGTCGAGCCCGATGTCGTCACGCTCGCCAAGGGCCTCGGCGGCGGGCTGCCGATCGGCGCCACCGTCGCCTTCGGGGACGCCGCGGACCTGCTGACGCCCGGCCAGCACGGCACGACGTTCGGCGGCAACCCGGTGGTGTGCGCGGCGGCGCTGGCGGTGCTCGACACCATCGAGGGCGAGGGGCTGCTCGAGCGGGTCAAGCGCACCGGGGAGCGGTTGCGGGACGGCGTCGAGGCGCTGGCGCATCCGCTGGTCGACCGGGTACGCGGTGCGGGACTGTTGATCGGTATCGTGCTCACAGAGCCCCTCGCCGCCGAGGTGCAGCAGGCGGCTCAGGACGCCGGATTCCTGGTGAACGCCGCGGTACCCGACACGGTACGGCTCGCCCCTCCGCTGATCATCGGGGAGGAGGAGGCGGACGCGTTCCTCCGGGCGCTGCCCGGTGTCCTCGAGGTGGCTTACGGGGTACGACGATCCGGAGAATGAACGACATGACCGAGGCGCAGCAGGGCGGCGGGCCGGCCGTACCGCAGACCCGCACCGCGCGGCACCGCAGGATCGTGGACATCCTGAACCGGGAGCCGGTGCGGTCGCAGAGCCAACTCGCCAAGATGCTGGCCGACGACGGTCTGAACGTCACCCAGGCGACGCTCTCCCGCGACCTGGACGAACTGGGCGCGGTCAAGATCCGCAACACCGCTGGTGAACTGATCTACGCGGTGCCGTCGGAGGGCGGGTTCCGTACCCCGATGGCACCGCTGGGCGAGTCGGTGAAGGAGGAGCGGATGGCCCGGCTGGCCGGTGAACTGCTGATCTCCGCGGAGGCCTCCGCCAACCTCGTGGTACTGCGCACGCCGCCCGGCGCCGCTCAGTTCCTGGCCTCGGCGATCGACCAGGCCGAGGTGCACGACATCCTGGGCACCATCGCGGGCGACGACACGGTGCTGCTGATCAGCCGTGATCCGGTCGGCGGCCAGGCCCTGGCGGACCATCTGCTCCGCCTCGCGCAACGCGACCGGTAGCTCCCGGTCCCCGCCGCGGGGGTCGCTCGCCGTCGCGGCGGGTGAAGAGATGCCGCTATGGCGGGGGTTCTTACGGCTGCCGTTGTAGCGGCTGTACTTCCCTCCGCCGGGACGGCGAGCAACCACAAACGGCGTGGACCGGCGGTGTTCCAACTCACCGGATTCCAAGGGCAGTTCGCGCCGCAGACGTCCGGGCGAACCCGGACGTCTGCCACGTCTCGCCGTCGCCGCCCACGGCGAACCCTTCGGCGTCCGGGACCGCCTCAAGCCACCGCCGCGCCGTGGCGCCCATCGCGAACGCCGCCGTGGCCCAGGCGTCCGCGTCGGTCAGCGAGCGGGTCACCACCGTCACCGAGACGGCCGCGCCGAGTGGTGGCCGCCCGGTGTGCGGGTCCAGCACATGGTGGCCGCGCTCCGCCGTACCGGAGGTGGCCACCGCCAGTTCCCCGGCGCCCTCGACCACCGTGGCCAACGCGTCCCGCCGCAGTGGATCGGTGACGCCCACCCGCCAGCGGCGGCCGGGCTCCGGCTCGCCGAGCAACTGAACGTCGCCGCCGCCGTTGACGCACACCCCGTACGCCCCCGCGTCGGCGATCATGCGCGCGGCGCGCTCCACCGCCCAGCCCTTGACCAGGCCCGTGGGGTCCAGACCGCCCGCGTACCCGGCGCTGAACCAGCCGCCGGTCCGCTCCCGCGCCCGCTCGCACAGCCGAAGCACCTCGGCCACCACCGGGTCGCACTCCGCGAGGGCGAGTCCGCCGCGGGCGAGCCGGGACAACTGGCTGTCCGGGCGGTACTTGGAGAACACCGCGTCCGCGGTGTGCAGCGAGGCCACGGCCGCCTCGACCGCGCGGGGCACCGCGAGACCGCCGCCGTACGTGACGTCGAACGAGAAGACCGTGCCCATGGCCTCCTCGACGTGCCGCAACCGCTGACGCTCAGCCACCGGCCCGGTCCAACGCGCTCTGCAGCGACTGGCTGTAGCCCGCGCTGGTGTAACTCGCCCCGGACACCGCGTCGATGTGCGCGCTCTGCGCGGCGATCGCCTCACGGGTCAACTGGGGTATCGAATACGAGGCGATCTCCTCGCTACGCGGGTTGCCCGAGGGGGACTGCAAGGCGGTGACGCCGGTGATCCGTCCGCCCACGAGGGTCACCCGAACCTGCACCGGGCCGTAGTCGGTCTGCACCGTGTCGCCGGTGACCGTCTGCGTGCGCTGGGGGCTGCTCGTCCTCGGCGTGCCGTTCGCCTTCGCCCCGCCGCTTGCCTTCGACCCGCCGCCGTTCGCCTTCGACCCGCCGCTTGCCTTCGACCCGCCGCCGCTTGCCTTCGGCGCGCTGCTCGACGGCGGCTGGGAGCTGGCCGGGACGGCGGCGTGCGCCAGCGCCGGGGCCGGTGCGGAGTGCGGTTTGAGGGCGAGCAGCAGCACGATCCCGGAGACCGTCGCGGCGGTGCCGAGCATGATGCGGCGCAGTGGTTTCCTGGTCAACTTCGGTACTCCGGTTCACAGTTCGAAGGACTCGTGGTGGATACGGCGGCCCGGCACCCCGGCCGCCCGCAGCGCCGCGTGGGCCTGTTCCATCAGGCCCTGCGGACCGCACAGATAGGCGTCGTGCTCGGCGATGTCCGGCAGCACGGTGCGCAGCGCGTCGGCGCTGATGTCGGCGCGGCGGCCGTCCGGACCGTTCACCGCGCTGTAGACGCGCGCCCCGCGCTCCGCCGCGATCCTCTCCAACTCGTCCCACAGCGCCAGGCTTTCGGGGTCCCGGGCACGGTAGAGCAGGGTCAGGTCGCCCGGCCGCGCGGGCAGCGTCTCGAACAGCGCGCGCAGCGGGGTGATGCCTACCCCTCCGGCGATCAGCAGCACCTTGCGGCGCGAACGGCGGTCCGCGGTGAGCGCGCCGTACGGCCCCTCGGCCCACACCCGGGTGCCCGGGCGCAGTTCGGCCACCGCCGCGCTGTGGCCGCCGGTCGCCTTGACGGTGATCCGCAGGAACTCGTCGTGCGGCGCGGCGGACAGCGAGTACGGCGTCGAGGTCCAGCGCAGCGCCCCGGACAGGAACCGCCAGCGCAGGAACTGCCCGGGCTCCGCGCCGAGTTCGGCCAACCGCTCACCCCGGATCAGCACCGAGTAGACGTCCGGCGCCTCCCGTACCACCGACTCCACCCGCAGCCGGTGCCGCGCGTTGAGCCGGATCGGGGTCAGCACCCGGTACCACAGCACCAGTCCCGCCGCACCGCCGTACAGCAGGTACCAGGCCGCCTGCGCGGCGCCGTTCCCGGCGAACTGCGCGCCGAGCGAGAGCTGGTGGAAGAAGGCGAGGAAGACCGCGGCGTAGGTCAGCAGGTGCAGGTAGTACCAGGTCTCGTAGGCGACCCGGCGGCGTACCGCCCGTGCCGAGACCACACCGACGGCGACCAGGATCACCGCGCCCAGCGTGCCCTTGAGCATGTCCGGATAGTGCAGCACCACGTTGAGCGTCTCGCGCACCAGCGGGCTGTGGTCCTGCATCGCGTACCCGACGAGGACGCAGACCGCGTGCACCACCAGCAGGCTCACCGTCCAGCGCCCGGCCATCGCGTGCCAGCGCGCCACCCGGTCGCTGCCGACCCGGCGCTCCAGCGCGGGCACCCTGGCCATCAGCGCCACCAGCACCGCGCAGGCGTAGCCGGTCAGCAGCCCGGCGATGCGGCCCGCGCCCACCAGCCAGCCGTCCGTGCCGAGCACCGTGCTGGTGCTGGTCCACCACAGGGCGAGCACCGCGGCGGCGCCCGCGTAGACCAGGGCGAGGATCAGCGGGGCGGGGGAGCGCCGGGCGCGTAGCGGCGGCGCGGCGTGCCTGCGAACCGCCCGGCCGTCGTACGTGGTGGTCACGGTGGCTCCTTCCGATATCCGGACGGCCCACTGTGCCCCCGCTCGTTCTGAGTACCCTCTCAGTGCGCGACCGCAGAGTGCCTTCAGAGGGAACTCAGAGGTTGCCGCGCGATCCTTTGGGCATCATGACGAACCCCAGCACCCCATCCCGCCGCCTGCCCTCGCTCACCCGCGAGGACGGCACCCCCGTCCGTGTTCTGGTCGTGGACGACGAACCGGATCTGTCCGACGTGCTCTCCGGTGTCCTGCGCTACGAGGGCTGGCAGGTCCGCACCGCCGCCGACGGCGCCTCGGCGCTGGCCGCCGCCCGCGAACTGCGGCCGGACGCCGTCGTGCTCGATGTCATGCTTCCGGACATCGACGGCTTCGAGGTGCTGCGCAAGCTGCGCGCCGAGCAGCCGCAGGTGTGTGTGCTGTTCCTCACCGCGCGGGACGCGGTGGAGGACCGGATCGCCGGGATCACCGCGGGCGGTGACGACTACGTCACCAAGCCGTTCAGCCTGGAGGAGGTGGTCGCCCGGCTGCGCGGGCTGCTGCGCCGGGCGGGCATGACGCGCCTTCGCGACGAGGATGGTTCACTTCTCGTGGTGGGCGACCTGGTGATGGACGAGGACGCCCGCGAGGTGACCAGGTCTGGTGAACTGGTGGAACTGTCCAGGACCGAGTTCGAGCTGCTGCGCTACCTGATGCGCAACCCGCGCCGGGTGCTCAGCAAGGCGCAGATCCTCGACCGGGTCTGGTCGTACGACTTCGGAGGCAAGGCACACGTGGTGGAGCTGTACGTCAGCTACCTGCGCAAGAAGATCGACGCGGGCCGCACCCCGATGATCCACACGGTCCGGGGCGCGGGCTACGTGCTGAAACCGGCGGACCGGTGACCCGACCGCCGTCCCGACGATCCGCCTCCAGGATGCCCCCGCGAACCCTGCGGGCCCGGCTGACCTGCGGGCTCGTGGTGCTGCTCGCGGTCAGCTGCGCGGCGGTCGGGGTGGCGGCGGTGCTGGCGCTCAGCGGCTTCCTGACCAACCAGTTGGACCAGCAGCTCGCCGAGGCGGGCGGCCGGTTCCCGGCCAGCCTGGAGCACGGCGGGCGCGGCGACCCGGCGGACGGCGGCGCCGGGGGAGTACGGGCGGACACCCGGCGGCAGGCGCCGGGCACCTTCGGGGCCCGGCTGCTGGACGGACGGGTGACCGACGCGGCCGTGGTGCGGTCCTCCGGTGCCGACACCACGGTGGCGCTGGACGCCGCCGACGAGCGGGCGCTGGCCGCGCTGCCCACGGACGGCGGCGCGCGGAACGTCCGTCTGTCGGCGCTGCACAGCTACCGGGTGGCCGCGGTGCGCGGGCACGACGGGGACGTACTGGTCACCGGGCTGCCGACGGAGGGCGTCGAGGCGGCGGTGCACCGGCTGGAGCTGGTGTCGGCCACGGTGTTCGGCGCGGTGCTGGTGGTGGCCGGGGTGGCCGGGGCGCTGTGGGTGCGCTGGAGCCTGCGCCCGCTGAGCCGGGTGGCGGCGACCGCGGCCTCGGTGGCCCGGCTGCCGTTGGCCAGCGGTGAGGTGGCGCTGCCCGCCCGGGTGCCGGACGCGGATCCGCGCACCGAGGTCGGGCGGGTCGGCTCGGCGCTCAACCTCATGCTCAGCCATGTCGAGGACGCGCTGTCACAGCGGCACGCCAGCGAGGAGCGGCTGCGGCGGTTCGCCGCCGACGCCAGCCATGAGCTGCGCACCCCGGTCGCCTCCATCCGCGGCCATGCCGAGCTGGCGTTGCGGCATCCCGGTCCGGTGCCGCCGGAGGTCACGCACGCGGTGCGGCGGGTGGCGGCCGAGTCGGGCCGGATGGGGGAGATGGTCGACGACCTGTTGCTGCTGGCCAGGCTGGACGCCGGACGGCCGTTGGAGCGGGACCGGGTCGACCTGACCCGGCTGGTGCTGGACGCCACCGACGACGCCCGGGTGGCCGGGCGCGGCCATCGGTGGACGCTGGACCTGCCCGAGGAGCCGGTCTCGGTGTGCGGTGACCGGCACCGGCTGCACCAGGCGCTGGCCAACCTGCTGGCCAACGCACGGGTGCACACCCCGGAGGGGACGACGGTCGAGGTCGGTTTGCGGGACACCGGCGAGTACGCGGTGCTGACCGTCACCGACGACGGTCCCGGCATCCCCGCGGCCGCCCAGGCCAGCGTCTTCGAGCGCTTCACCCGGGCCGATTCACGCCGTCACGCCTCCGGCGGCGGTGCGGGTCTGGGCCTGGCCATCGTCGCCGGGGTGACCGCCGCGCACGGCGGTACCGCGGAGATCGACAGCCGACCGGGCCGCACGGTCTTCACCCTGCGACTGCCGCACGACCGCTCCCGCGCCTGACCACTTCGCTCGCGCCTGATCACTTCTTGCGCTTGATCACGTCGGCCAGCACGGGGGCCTGCGACTGCTCGACGCTCTTGGTGGCCGTGAGCAGGGTCAACGGTCCCTTCTCAGCGAGGTCCCGCAGGTGCTCCACCGCCGCCTGGTGCTCGGGGGCGGCCAGTTCGTCCTTGTAGCGCTTGCGGAACTCGTCGTACCGCTCGGGCTCGTGCCCGTACCACTTGCGCAGTTCGGTGGACGGCGCCGCGTCCTTCGCCCACTCGTCGAGGTCCGCACGGTCCTTGGCCAGCCCCCGGGGCCAGACCCGGTCGACCAGCACGCGCGTCCCGTCCCCCTTCTGGGGCTCGTCATAAACCCGCCGCACCCGTACCTCACGTTGCTGCTTAGCCATGACAACCACCCTCCTTTCGGCACAGTACCGCCCCCCGCGCGCGGCGCGCCCGCGGAGGACGGCGGCGCCGAACCCACCGGAACCGCACCGCGGCCGAGCCTGCCAACCCGCGCGGACGGCACTCCGGTGCGTCCGCGTTGACTTTCTATGCGGGCGACCGCATACTTATGCCAAGAACCGCATGGATGTCCCTCGGGCGCCCTGCCCCCACCCGCACCGTGAAATGGAGAAAGCCGTGACCGAGCGCGTCGTACTCGCCTACTCCGGCGGCCTGGACACCTCCGTCTGCATCGGCTGGATCGCCGAGGAGACCGGCGCCGAGGTCATCGCCGTCGCCGTCGACGTCGGCCAGGGTGGCGAGGACCTGGACGTCATCCGCAAGCGGGCGCTCGCCTGCGGTGCGGTGGAGGCGGAGGT
This sequence comes from Streptantibioticus rubrisoli, assembly GCF_024436055.1. Taxonomy (GTDB): domain Bacteria; phylum Actinomycetota; class Actinomycetes; order Streptomycetales; family Streptomycetaceae; genus Streptantibioticus_A; species Streptantibioticus_A rubrisoli. The sequence goes on from NZ_JANFNH010000016.1 coordinate 77,480, forward strand.
CGCCGATGCCAAGGACGAGTTCGCCGAGGAGTACTGCCTCCCGGCGATCAAGGCCAACGCCCTGTACATGGACCGGTACCCGCTGGTCTCGGCGCTGTCCCGGCCGACCATCGTCAAGCACCTGGTGTCCGCCGCCAAGAAGCACGGCGCGGACACCGTCGCCCACGGCTGCACCGGCAAGGGCAACGACCAGGTGCGGTTCGAGGCCGGTATCGCCTCGCTCGCCCCGGACCTGAAGTGCATCGCCCCGGTGCGGGACTACGCGATGACCCGGGACAAGGCGATCGCGTTCGCCGAGAAGGCGGGCCTGCCGATCGCCACCACCAAGAAGTCCCCGTACTCCATCGACCAGAACGTGTTCGGCCGGGCCGTGGAGACCGGGTTCCTGGAGGACATCTGGAACGCGCCGATCGAGGACATCTACGACTACACCGAGAACCCGGCCACCCCGCGCGACCCCGACGAGGTGGTCATCACCTTCAAGCACGGTGTCCCGGTGGCCGTCGACGGCAAGGCGGTCACCGTCCTGCAGGCCATCCAGCAGCTCAACGAGCGGGCCGGTGCGCAGGGCGTCGGACGGATCGACATGGTCGAGGACCGGCTGGTCGGCATCAAGTCCCGGGAGGTCTACGAGGCCCCCGGCGCCATCGCTCTGATCACCGCCCACCAGGAGCTGGAGAACGTCACCGTCGAGCGGGAACTCGCCCGCTACAAGCGGCAGGTTGAGCAGCGGTGGGGCGAACTGGTCTACGACGGCCTGTGGTTCTCCCCGCTCAAGCGGGCGCTGGACGGCTTCATCAACGAGGCCAACGAGCATGTCAACGGTGACATCCGGATGACCCTGCACGGCGGCCGGGCGGTCGTCACCGGTCGGCGGTCGCAGTCGTCGCTGTACGACTTCAACCTCGCCACCTATGACACCGGCGACACCTTCGACCAGTCGATGTCCAAGGGCTTCATCGAGCTGTTCGGCATGTCCTCGAAGATCGCCGCGAAGCGGGACCTGGCGTCGTGAGCGAGAGCAAGGACGTACGGCTGTGGGGCGGCCGGTTCGCGGACGGACCGGCCGACGCCCTCGCCAAGCTCTCCGCCTCCGTCCACTTCGACTGGCGGCTGGCCCCGTACGACATCGCCGGTTCCCGGGCGCACGCCCGGGTGCTGCACAAGGCCGGGCTGCTGACCGCCGACGAGCTGGAGCGGATGCTGGTCGGCCTGGACGAGCTGGAAGCCGATGTGGCGGACGGCTCGTTCACCGGGACCGTCGCCGACGAGGACGTGCACACCGCGCTGGAACGCGGGCTGCTGGAGCGGCTCGGCCCGGAGCTCGGCGGCAAGTTGCGCGCCGGGCGGTCCCGCAACGACCAGGTGGCCACGCTGTTCCGGATGTACCTGCGGGACCACGCGCGGATCATCGGCGGCCTGGTCACCGACCTGCAGTACGCCCTGGTCGGGCTGGCCGAGGCGCACCCGGACGTCGCCATGCCGGGCCGTACCCACCTCCAGCACGCCCAGCCGGTGCTGTTCGCGCACCATGTGCTGGCCCATGTCCAGGCGCTGTCCCGGGACGCGGAGCGGCTGCGGCAGTGGGACGAGCGCACGGCGGTCTCCCCGTACGGCTCGGGGGCGCTGGCCGGATCCTCGCTCGGTCTGGACCCGCAGGCGGTCGCCGCCGACCTGGGCTTCGAGCACGGCTCCGCAGCCAACTCCATCGACGGCACCGCGTCGCGGGACTTCGTCGCCGAGTTCGCGTTCATCACCGCGATGATCGGCATCGACCTGTCCCGGATCGCGGAGGAGGTCATCATCTGGAACACGAAGGAGTTCTCCTTCGTCACCCTCCACGACGCCTTCTCCACCGGCTCGTCGATCATGCCGCAGAAGAAGAACCCGGACATCGCCGAGCTGGCCCGTGGCAAGTCCGGCCGCCTGATCGGCAATCTGACCGGTCTGCTGGCCACGTTGAAGGCGCTGCCGCTCGCGTACAACCGGGACCTCCAGGAGGACAAGGAGCCGGTCTTCGACTCCTGTGACCAACTTGAGCTCCTGCTCCCGGCGTTCACCGGCATGATGGAGACGCTCACCATCAACCGCGAGCGGATGGAGCAACTCGCCCCAGCGGGCTTCTCGTTGGCGACGGACGTCGCCGAGTGGCTGGTCAAGCAGGGCGTTCCGTTCCGCGTCGCGCACGAGGTGGCGGGCGAGTGCGTCAAGGTCTGCGAGACCGAGGGCATCGAGCTGGACGAGCTGACGGGCGATCAGTTCGCGGCGATCTCGGAGCACCTGACCCCCGAGGTACGTGACGTGCTGAACGTGCACGGCGCCCTGGCCGCCCGCGACGGGCGCGGCGGCACGGCCCCCGCCGCCGTCGCCGCCCAGCTCGCCGAGGTCCACGAGGACCTGGCGGTCCAGCGCGCCTGGGCCAACGCCAAGGGCTGACCGGCGACCGATCACTTCGGCCCGGCCACCGCACGACGCGGCGGCCGGGCCGAAGTGCGTCTTCCCGGGCCCTGTGCCTACCGCCGCGCCCGGTACCTTGCGGGCCGGGGCCGCACTGCGGAGTCGTGAACGTCTATTTTGAGACACTCATGTCTCGCTTGGGTTAACCTGGTCTCATGAGCTTCGATCGGGCACAGGTGCTACGGGAGGCCGCCGCGCTGCTGACGCGCAAGGCGAACGCTTCCATGGACGAGATCGCCAAGGCGGCGGGGGTCAGCCGGGCCACCCTGCACCGGTACTTTCCGGGCCGCGACGCGCTGGTCAGGGCGCTCGGCACGCTCGGCATCGAGCAACTGGCCGAGCGGCTGGACGCCGCCCGCATCGAGGAGGGCGATCCGGTCGAGGCGGTGCGGCGGCTGATCGAGGAGGCCATGCCGGTCTCCGGATTCCTGGCGTTCCTCTACGGCGAGAACCAGCTCTACGAGGTCACGGAGATCGACGAGGGCTGGACCAGGATCGACGAGCGGGTCTCCGCGCTGTTCCGGCGCGGCCAGGAGCAGGGCCTGTTCCGGTACGACCTCAGCCCCGCCTGGCTGTGCGAGGCGCTGTACGCGCTGATCGCCGCCTCCGGCTGGTGCGTACAAGACGGCAAGGTGGCCTCGCGCGACTCGGCGCGCATGGTCGGCGAGCTACTGCTCAGCGGGATGCTGCGGGAGCGGTCATGACCTCGCAGGTGTCGCGGTCCGCGCCCACGGACGTCACGCCGCACAGGCCGCACCCCGCGCGCTGGTGGGCGCTCGCGGTGCTGACCCTGGCCCTGCTGCTGGTCGCGGTGGACGCGACGGTACTGGGCCTGGCGATGCCGTTCCTCAGCGAACAACTGCGGCCGTCCTCCACCGAGTTGCTGTGGATCGGCGATGTCTACTCCTTCGTCATCGCCGGACTACTGGTCTCCATGGGCAGCCTCGGCGACCGCATCGGCCGCAAGAAACTGCTGCTCAGCGGTGCCGCCGCGTTCGGCGCGCTGTCGGTGCTGGCCGCGTACTCCACCACGCCCCTGATGCTGATAGCCGCCCGGGCGCTGCTCGGAGTCGCGGGCGCGACGCTGATGCCGTCCACCCTGGCACTGATCCGGAACCTGTTCGGCGATCCGCGCGAACGCAGCTTCGCCATCGGTGTGTGGGGCTCCGCCTCGATGGCGGGCGCCGCCGCCGGACCGGTGGTCGGCGGCTTCCTGCTGGAGCACTTCTGGTGGGGCTCGGTCTTCCTGATCAACATCCCGGTGATGGCGGTACTCGTGGTGTTCGGCGCCAGACTCCTGCCGGAGTCGCGCGATCCGGCGCCCGGGCCGTGGGACATGCCCAGTGTGCTGCTGTCGCTGCTGGGCATGGGCGGCATCGTCTACGCGGTCAAGGAGACCGCCGCCTACGGGGTCGGCGCGGGCCATCTGGCGGCCGGTGCGGTCGGAGTGCTGTGCGTCGTCGCGTTCGTCAGGCGGCAACTGACCATCCCGGCGCCGCTGTTGGACATGCGGCTGTTCCGCAACCGCGGGCTGAGCGCTTCGGTGCTGGCCGACCTGCTCACCGTGCTCGGCATGTCCGGGCTGGTGTTCTTCCTCTCCCAGTTCCTCCAACTGGTGCAGGGACGTTCGCCGTTGCAGGCCGGGCTCGCGGAACTACCGGCCACCGTGGGTGCCGTGGTCACCGGCCTGCTCGCGGGCAGGGCGGCCCGCCGCTACTCGGTGCGCGCCGTGGTCGCCGGAGGTCTGGCGGCCATCGGGGTGGCACTGGCGGCGCTGCTGGTGCTCACCCCGGACAGCGGGTATCCGCTGGTGGGCGCGGTGCTGTTGGTGGTCGGTGTCGGCGCGGGGTTCTCGTTCACCGTCACCGCCGACGTCATCTTGTCCTCGGTGCCGCGGGAGAACGCGGGCGCGGCGTCGGCGGTCTCCGAGACCGCCTACGAGTTGGGCGCCGCGCTGGGCATCGCGTTCCTGGGGTCGATCGTGACCAGCCGGTACGCGGGCATCGTGATCCCCGACGGGGTACCGGCGGGCGCGGCCGAGCGGGCACGGCAGTCGCTACCGGGGGCGATGGAGGCGGCGAACCTGCTGCCGCAGCAGCCCGGTGACGCGCTACGAGTCGCCGCGCAGACCGCTTTCACCGCAGGGGTACGGGGCGCTGCCGCGGTCGGCGCGATCGTGCTACTGGTCGCCGCCGCGTGGGCCTGGCGTACGCTGCGCGGCCAGCGGCTGGGGGATGCTTCCGGCTCCTGACCCAGGCTCCGCCACGCGGTCACGGTGTGTTCGGCACCGCCGGGCGACTCCGACGCCGTACCCCGGCGCATACGGCCGACCGCAGGGCCCGGCGCAGCCGGAAACTTCTTCCCGCAGTGGAGCCCGGCGGTGCCGAACCCACCGCACCCCGACAAAGATCCGTCGCACGCCCCAAGTCGGGCCCGGCGCACAGGCCGTTGAAGGGGGGCGGCGTAGCCGCCGCAGGCTACGCCGCCTTCGCCTTGGTGGCGTAAACGTCCACGTACTCCTGCCCGGACAGCCGCATCACATGGCTCATGACCTCGTCGGTCACCGCACGCAGCACATAGCGGTCCCGGTCCATGCCCTCGTAGCGGGAGAAGTCCAGCGGCTCGCCGAACCGCACCGTCACCCGGGTGATGCGCGGCATGCCCGCACCGCCGGGCTGCACCCGGTCGGTGCCGATCGTGGCGCACGGCACCACCGGCGCGCCGGTCATCAGCGCCAGCCGGGCCACGCCGGTACGCCCCCGGTACAGGCGGCCGTCGGGGGAGCGGGTGCCCTCCGGGTAGATGCCGAACGCCTTGCCCTCCTCCAGTACCCGCTTGCCCGTCATCAGCGCGGCGACCCCGCCGTTCGCGCCGTCCCGGTCCACCGGGATCATGCCCGAGGTGGTGAAGAACCAGGCCATCAGCCGACCCTTGACGCCCCGCCCGGTGACGTACTCGTCCTTGCCGATGAAGTACACCGGCCGATCCACGACCAGCGTCAGGAACAGCGAGTCGATGAAGGTCAGATGGTTTCCGGCGAGGATCACAGCACCGCTCTCCGGGATGTTCTGCACTCCCTCCACCCGTGGGCGGAACAGGACGCGCATCAGGAATCCGAGCAGCGCCTTGAGCAGGATGCGGGACAACGGGCCCTCCGGTCGGGGTCAGCCGATATGGGAAACGTAGGCGGGGACATGAGCGGCAGCGACCGCGTCACTCCTGACGGGGACGATACTCGCGGCTACTGACGAGTTCCACGCCAGGTTCACCCACTTGGTACGCACAGTTGACAAGCGGTGCCGAAACCATTCGCTGCCCCTCGTGCGGGTGATCTGCGGTTAACACGGTGCGTGTCCGCCCTCCGTTGGGCATCACCCCTGACATGGCGCCGATCCTCGACCTGATCAACGCGTACACCCCGCTGCTGGCCGCCGAGGCCGCCGCGGAGGCCGGGACCAGCGGGTTGGACCCGGACGACCTCGAACAAGCCGTGTGGCTAAGACTGTTGGAGTACGGCCGGGCGCCCACCGACAGCGCGGGCTGGCTGCTCGACGCGGTACGCCGGGAGGCGCACGACGCCCGGCGCAGGGTGCTGCACGAACTGCCCTACGCACCGGGCCACCTGGCGGCGGCCGGGCCGTCGGTGGAACACCACGCGATCGACGCGGAGCTGGGCCGCTCGCTGCGCGCCGTCATCGGGGAGCTGCCGGGCCGCTGTCCGCAGTTGTTATCCGCGCTGTTGTCCCGTTCCGACCCCACTTACCGGGAAATCTCCCGGGAGTTGGGAATCTCACAGGGCAGCCTCGGTCCGCTGCGCTCGCGTTGCCTGGCCTGTCTGCGGGCCAGGCTGCGGTCGGAGGATTGAAAGCCCGCAACTACGGGGTAAGGAGCGGTAAACAGTCGGCGACAGGACGCTGGGTCGTGTCCGGAGCGGAACCCGAAATGGGGCAGAGACGGGCACACGGCTCACTCTCCCCCTCCGGACGACTGTGCGATCATCGGCGCCACGGAGGCGGGGTGAACCCGCGCCGCCTCCACCAACAGGGCAGACATCCCGGGCGTACACCCTCACCCACCCGCGTCCGGGAGCACACAAAGGGGAGGCCTGCGCACATGGGCATGAGCGTGACCATCTCTACGGCGACCGAGGACGACGCCGAGAAGATCCTCAAACTCCAGTACCTCTGCTACCAGCGGGAAGCCGAGCTGTACGGCGACTACGGCATCGAACCGCTGACCCAGACCCTGGCCGCGCTGCGTGCCGAACTCGGCGAGGGCTGCGTACTGGTGGCCAGGCTCGGCGAGGAGGTCGTCGGCTCGGTGCGCGGCACGGTCGACTCCGACGGCACCGCCCGGATAGCGAAGCTGATCGTCCACCCGCGGATGCAACGGCACGGTCTGGGCGGCCGGTTGCTGCGCGCCATCGAGGAGCGGCTGGCCGCCGAGCGCGAGGCCAAGCGGTTCCAGTTGTTCACCGGCCACCGCAGCGAGGGCAACCTGCGGCTGTACCGTCGACTCGGCTACGCACAGACCGGCACCGAGCAGATCAACCGCCGACTGAGCCTGGTCACCATGGAGAAGCCGGTCGAGACCTCCACGTTCGCCGCCAGCGCCTGACCCGCGGCTACGCCTGGGCCCGCCCCGCGCTCACCCGCTGCGGGGCGGCCCTGCGCAGCCACAGCATTCCGGTCACCGGCAGCACCAGCGGAACGAACAGATAGCCCATCCCGTAGTAGGACCACACCGTCTGGTCCGGGAACGCGGAGGAGTCCACGATGGTCAGCGTGCCGACCACGAGCACGCCCGCCAGCTCCACCGCACAGCACACCATCGCCAGCCGACGGGCCGACTCCCCACCGCGCACCAGCGTCACCGTGATGAACGCGTAGACCACCGCCGCCACCGCCGACAGCACGTACGCCAGCGGCGCCTCGTGGAACTGCGCGATCAACTGGTACAGCGAACGCGATCCGGCGGCGACGGTGAACACCGCGTACAGCGAGACGATCAGCCGTCCCGGACCCTCGCCGATCTTCCGCGGCCGCTGCGTGGCCTGGCTCTCAGCCATGACCGCCTCCCCAGATGTCCAGCAGCCGCACCTGGAGCACGGCCAGAATCACACCGCCCGCCGCCACCGTCGCCGATCCCCAACGGGTGCGCTCCAGCAGCGACATGAAACCCGCCGCCGGAACGGTAAGCGCCGCACCCAGCAGATAGGCGACGAAGATCACCGTGCCGCCGTGCGGCTTGTGGCCCCCGGCCAACTCCACGATGCCGACCACCAGTTGGGCCAGCGCCAGTACGGACACCACGGCCATGCCGATGAAGTGCCAGTCCTTGGTGGACTGGTCGCGGGCGGTGGCGTAACCGCACCACGCGGCGATCAGCAGCGCGGCGACCGTGACCGCCACGGTGAGCGCGCCGATCACCGCACGCTCCGCACGGCACGGCGGACCGGACAGGGGTGTACGAGCATGTGGCGACTCTATTACGGGACGAAAGTCCGGATGCGCCGCCCCCACCCGGCCACATAGGGTCGCCGATCATGAGCGATTCGCACTTCCGCACCGACGCCCTGCTGTTCGACATGGACGGAACGCTGGTCTCCTCACTGGACTCCGTCGTCCGCTGCTGGACCCGCTGGGCGCGGGAGTACGCGATCGGTGCCGAGCGGTTCGCCCGGGTGCGGCTGCACGGGCGGCCCGCGGCGGAGATCATCGCCGAACTGCTGCCCGCCGAGCGGATCCCGGAGGCGCTGGCCAGAATCGAGGAGCTCGAAGTCCAGGATGTGGACGGTCTGGTCGTGCTCCCCGGCACTGCGGCGCTGCTCGGCTCGCTGCCCGCCGAGCGGTGGGCGGTGGTCACCTCCGCCACCCGGCGGCTGGCCGAGGCCCGGCTGGCGGCGGCCGGGATAGCCCCTGGCCTGCTGGTCAGCGCCGATGACGTGGAGCGCGGCAAGCCCGATCCGGAGCCGTTCCTGCTCGCCGCCGAGAAGCTGGGGTTCCGGCCGGGGCGGTGCACGGTCTTCGAGGACGCGCCCGCGGGGCTGCAGGCGGGCCGGGCGGCGGGGATGCGCACGGTGGCGTTGGCCACAACCCACGACCCGGCGGAACTGGACGCCGATGTGCTGGTCAAAGACCTGTCGCAGGTGTCCGCGCAGGTGGACGGTGGTGGCGTCGTGCTGCGTCAGCACGGCTGAGCCCGGCACCGCGCATGTCCGAATGGCGGACAGTCCGACCGGAATGCGGAACGTTCGCGCGGTGTCTGGTTTACTGGGGCGCATGACGACGACGAACAGCCGCAGCCGTGCGACCGAGGCGATGACGCCCGGTGTTCGTCGTATGTGTCGAATGTGCGAACTCTGAGGGCCCCCGTCTGAAGCCTCGCGCCCCGAAGCGAGCGACTCCCAGCGAACAGAGCAGCGTCCGCTCCGGACCACTCCCGCACCACGGACACCTGATGACCAATCCAGTGCCTCGAGCCTCCGCCATGGCCACCGCCGTGAGCCGTCGAACACGCCTCACGGCGATCGAGCGCTGCCGGATCGCCCACGACCCGCAGCCGCCCGGCACCCGCTGCCTCTGACGCACCGCCGCCCGGCGCATCCGGGCCGCCCCCTGCCGTAATTCGAGACGGACACACCCGTACGTAACGGATATCCCGCTATGTACTCGACAGTGACGGAAACCCAGTGATCACCACCACGGGCCTGAGGAAGGTCTACCATTCGCGAGGTCGGGAGACAGTCGCTCTCGACGGCGTCGATCTACACGTCCGCGAGGGCGAGGTGTTCGGCGTCGTCGGCCGCAGCGGCGCCGGAAAGAGCACCCTGATCCGCTGCGTCAACCTGCTGGAGCGCCCCACCTCCGGCACCGTAGAGGTGGCCGGAACCGACCTGACCGCGCTGGCCGGGAGCTCCCGGCGGGCCAACGCGGCGCTGCGGGCCGCCCGCAGCCAGATCGGCATGGTCTTCCAGCACTTCAACCTGCTGTCCGCGCGCACCGTGCAGGACAACGTCGAGCTGCCGCTGGAGATCCTCGGGGTCTCCGGCCGGGACCGGTCCCGCAAGGCGCTGGAGCTGCTGGACCTGGTGGGCCTCGCCGACAAGGCGAAGGCGTACCCCGCGCAGCTGTCCGGCGGTCAGAAGCAGCGGGTCGGCATCGCCCGCGCGCTGGCGGGCGACCCCAAGGTGCTGCTGTCCGACGAGGCCACCTCGGCGCTCGACCCGGAGACCACCCGGTCGATCCTGCAACTGCTGCGCGACCTCAACCAGCAGCTGGGGCTGACCGTTCTGCTGATCACGCACGAGATGGACGTGGTCAAGGCGGTCTGCGACTCGGCCGCGCTGATGAAGGGAGGACGCGTCGTGGAATCCGGCACCGTGGCCGGGCTGTTGGCCACCCCCGGTTCCGAACTCGCCCAGGAACTCTTCCCGGTTGGCGGCGAGCCCTCCGAGGAGGGCCGCACCGTTGTCGACCTCACCTTCCACGGTGAGGCGGCCACTCAGCCGGTCATCTCCCAACTGGCCCGCACCTACAACATCGACATCTCGATCCTCGGCGCGGCGATGGAGACCATCGGCGGTCGTCAGGTCGGCCGGATGCGGATCGAACTGCCCGGCCGCTTCGAGGAGAACGTGGTGCCGATCGGGTTCCTGCGCGAGAAGGGCCTGCAGGTCGATGTCGCGCCGGTGGACGGCACCGCCACGCCGAAGGCTGACGACGCGCTGGTCAAGGAGGCCGCGAAGTGACCTGGGACGAGCTGCAGCCGATGCTGTTGCCCGCGTGTTGGGACACCGTCTACATGGTGCTGTGGTCCGCCGCGATCGCGGTGCTCGTCGGGCTGCCGCTCGGCGTGCTGCTGGTGCTCACCGACAGCGGGGGGCTGCTGCGGAACGCGGCGGTCAACAAGGTCGTCGGGGCGATCGTGAACGTCGGCCGCTCGCTGCCGTTCATCATCCTGATGGTCGCGCTGATCCCGTTCACCCGCTACGTGATCGGCACCAGCATCGGCGCCGAGGCGGCCATCGTGCCGCTGGCGGTGGGTGCCATCCCGTTCTTCGCCCGCCTGGTGGAGACCGCGATACGCGAGGTCGACCACGGTCTGGTGGAGGCGGTGCAGTCGATGGGCGGCGGCACCTGGACCGTGGTGCGCAAGGTACTGCTGCCGGAGGCACTGCCCTCGCTGGTATCGGGGCTGACCACCACCGCGGTGGCGCTGGTCGGCTACACGGCGATGGCGGGCGCGGTCGGCGCGGGCGGCCTCGGCGACCTGGCGATCCGCTACGGCTACCAGCGCTTCGAGACCAACGTCATGCTGATCACTCTGGTCATCCTGGTCGTCCTGGTCACCGCGATCCAACTCCTCGGAGACGTCGCCGCACGGACTCTGGCCCGCCGCGGCAAGAAGACTTCGGGGGCGTAGCCCCCGAAAAGGGGGGCCGGGGGCGAAGCCCCCAGAAGCCGGGGTTCGGGGGCGCAGCCCCCGAAACTTCCCCGCAGTACAGGAAATCGGGCCCAGTGCCCACAACGAAAGGCACTTTTCGTGCGTACCGTAACCAAGTTCACCACCTCCGTGCTCGCCGCAGCGGCCCTCGCCGTCGGCGCCACCGCCTGCGCGTCGTCCTCCGGTGGCACGAGCGCCCAGCAAAAGGGCACTGACGCGTCGCTGATCGTGGCCGCGAGTCCCACCCCGCACGCCAAGATCCTGGAGTTCGTCCGGGACCACCTGGCCGCGAAGGCCGGACTGAAGCTGGAAGTCAGGCAGTTCACCGACTACGTGCTGCCCAACACCGCCACCGAGAACGGTGACGTGGGCGCCAACTTCTTCCAGCACAAGCCGTACCTGGACGACTTCAACAAGAAGAACGGCACCCACATCGTGCCGGTGGTGAACGTCGAACTGGAGCCGCTGGGCCTGTACTCGCACAAGGCGAAGTCGGTCAAGGACATCAAGGACGGCGCCACCATCGCCGTACCCAACGACACCACCAACGAGGGCCGTGCCTTCAAGCTGCTGGCCGCCAACGGACTGCTCACCCTCAAGTCCGGCACCGGCAACGACGCCACCCCGGCGTCGGTGGCCGACAACCCCAAGCACCTGAAGTTCAAGGAGCTCGAGGCCGCCCAACTGCCGCGCGCGCTGGACGACGTGGACGCCGCCATCGTCAACGGCAACTACGCGATAGGCGACAACCTCAACCCCGCCAAGGACGCCCTGGTGCTGGAGAAGGCGGAGGGCAACCCGTACGCCAACTTCCTCGCGGTCAAGGACGGCAACCAGAACGACCCGCGGGTCCAAAAGCTCGCCAAGCTGCTCAACTCCGACGCGGTCAAGCAGTACATCGAGCAGACCTTCAAGGGCGCGGTCGTCCCGGCCTTCGGCAAGCCCGCCTCGTAACAGGCACCGCGCACCGGCGGCCGTGGCGCTCCCGCGCTACGGCCGCCAGTGCGCCCAGTACACATCCGTGGTGTACGGCATCTCCAACCGGTCGTCATCGTGCTCCGCGCCCTGCCGCTTGAGCAGGTCAACGGCGTGCGCCCGCACCTGTTCCTGCTCCTGTTCGCCCAACACCACGATGTGGCTGGACGACATCATCCGCTCCACCACGTCGGCCACCGTCGTGGAGTGCGGGTTCGGCCAGTGCCGCTCCCGCAGCTCGCTCCAGCCGGGGCGGCCGGCGAAGGTGTCCCGCCAGCCGTCGTCCAACGGACTGGGCAGATCACGCGGCGCGCAGCGGAAGTAGATGTCCTGGAACTCGCGCACCCACGGCACCGAGGTGTCGTACGTGTTCCACACCAAACCCAGCGCACCCCCCGGCCGCAACAGCCGCTCCACCTCGGCCAGCGCCTGCCCGCCGGAGAACCAGTGCCAGGACTGCGCCGCCACCACCGCGTCCGCGCAGCCGTCCGCCAGCCCGGTGGCCTCCGCCGTCCCGGCCGTCACCGCCACCCCCGGCAGCAGCTCCGCCAGCCGTTCACGCATCTGAGCGACCGGTTCCACCGCGATCACCCCGGCACCGGTCAGCGCCAGCAGACGGGTGAACTTCCCCGTACCCGCGCCGAGATCGACGACCGTGCGTCCGGCCTGAAGTGGCAGCGCGTCGGCCAGCTCCGCGAGCGAGGCCATGGGATAGGAGGGCCGGGACCGCTCGTAGCCGCCCGCCGAACGCTGGTAACCGATTCCTGCTGCGTGGTGGATCGTCACGCGGGCAGACGGTAGCAGGAGACAGTGACAGCGAAAGGTACGGGCGGGGTCCGCACGGTACCCCGAAGGCCCTTTGGACCAGCGGCGATCCACGGCCGCGCGGACACCGGGCGAGGATCGGCGGGCCGGTACCCCGCACTGCGCGGACCGTGCCCGATGTTGCATGCTGTGCTCTTTACACGGCTCTTTCCACGGGGCTCGGCGAGGAGCGGCGAATGACAACCACCTTCCCGGACACCTTCCCGGACATCTCGATCAGCACAGAACGGCTCTGTCTGCGCCCGTTCGACGAGGAGGACGTCCCGGCGCTGGCGGAGATGATGAACGACGAACTGGTCGTCGCCTGGTCGCCCGTGACCCACCCGTACACCAGGGCCGACGCCCACCACTGGGTCACCAGCAGCGCGCCCGCGGAACGCGCCTCGGGGCGCGGAATCGTCTTCGCGGTCAGCGAGTTCCTCACCCAGCGGCTGGTCGGCACCATCCACCTGTACGACACCGACTGGCGCTGCCGCAGCACCGAGATCGGCTACGTCACCGCCCCCTGGGCGCGCGGTGAGGGCTACGCCTCCGAAGCGGTGCTGGCCACCGCCCAATGGCTCTTCCACGACCAGCGCTTCGAACGCCTGGAGTTGCGCACGGCGGCCGACAACACCGCCTCCCAGATGGTGGCCCAGAAGATCGGCTGCATCAGCGAGGGCGTGCTGCGCAACGCCGGGATAGTGCGAAGCCGCCGCGCGGACGGCCGTTGGATCGAGTCACGCACCGATCTGATCGTGTGGAGCCTGCTGCCCGAGGACCTGGACGGGGTCGTGGGCCGGGTCATGGACGACTCCGGTTACGCCACCTATCCCGACTGGCGCTGATCCGTCCCTCGGCGTGTGCGCCGGGTGCTCCCGTGGCTGGCCAGATCCGGTCGGGATACTGTGTCATGCCAGGTCTGCACCTGGTTCTGGCGGCAACGCCCCCACAGCACAGTCAACGACACGCCGAACGAAGGACGACGATGGCGGACCGGGTCACGGTGATCGGGTGGGACGGTACACCGCTTACCGCGGCGGCACTCTCCGCACTCGGCGCGGCCACGCTGGTGGCCGGAGCGCGCCACCATCTGGCGCTGCCCGCCGTGCCCGCCGACGCCGAACGCGTGCTGCTGGGCAGCATCGACCTCGCCGCCCGCCGCATCGCGGCACATCGCGGCACCGCGGTGGTGCTCGCCGACGGCGACCCCGGCTACTTCGGCGTGGTACGGGCGCTGCGCAAGCCAGAACACGGCCTGGAGGTCGAGGTGCTGCCCGCGGTCTCCTCCGTCGCCCAGGCCTTCGCCCGCGCCGGAATGCCCTGGGACGACGCACGCGTCGTGGTGGCCCACAGCCGCACACTGCGGCGCGCCGTGAACGTGGTCCGGGCGCACCCGAAGGTCGCGGTGCTCACCGCGCCGGGCGCCGGACCCGCCGAACTCGCCCTGCTGCTCGGCGGAGTGCACCGCACGTTCGTCATCTGCGAGGCACTGGGCACCGAGCGCGAGGAAGTCACCGTACTCACCTCCGACAAGGTCGCCGACCACACCTGGCGCGACCCCAACGTGGTGCTGGTGATCGGCGGCGCGTCGGCCGCCGAGGGCGGCGGCTGGATCGCGGGCCAGGACCCCGGCTACCCGGGCGAACTACGCGGCTGGGCACTGCCGCAGGAGCGGTACGCGGCCGAACCCGCACCCGATGCGCCCGGCGCGCGACGGTCCGCGCAGCTGCGCGCCCTGCAACTCGCCCGTCTCGGGCCGCGCACCGGCGACCTGCTGTGGGACATCGGCGCGGGCAACGGCGAGGTGGCGGTGGAGGCCGCCCGGCTCGGTGCCGCGGTCATCGCGGTGGACGCCGACGCCGACGCCTGCGCCCGGATCACCGCCAACGCCCGCCGCCACGGCGTACAGCCGCAGGTGGTGGAGGGTGTCGCGCCGCACGTCCTGGAGGACCTGCCGGAGCCGGACGTGGTGCGGGTGGGCGGTGGCGGGGCGGACGTGGTGGCGGCCTGCGCGGCACGCAAGCCGGAACGTATCGTCGCCAGCGCGACAACACGCGACGAAGCGGAGCGGGTTGGCCAGGTGCTGGCCGAAGCGGGTTACTCGGTGCAGCGCTCACTGCTCCAGTCGGTGGAACTCGACGAGGAGTGGGCGGAGCGGGAACGCTCCACGGTCTTCCTACTGTGCGGCACACGAATGTGACGAACATTTGTCTGGCCGTGGCCGGGGCTTGGACCACGTTCGGGTGATCGCGCGGTAGGCTGGCGGACCGTTGTGCCGCCTACCGGTGGCGATGTGGTGTTGACACGGTGTCGGCCCGCGTTGTCCCCGGCGGTGAGCGCGGCGTCGGCGACGGGTTCCCCGTGCCGCAGGCCTAGCGCAGTGGCGCAGTCCACAGCGCCCGGATGGCGAGTTGGGTGGTCGTGACGCACGGCCGACCGGGACAATGAACGTCCGGGGGGTCGTCACGCATCGCCACGCGTGCTCGTTCACCCTGTGACCGCCCGGCAAAGGGAACGCGTACCGCGAGCCCTGCCGCCGGTCGGTCCGAAGGCACGGCCCGGACCGCCGAAGCCGCCGGCGCACACGGGGCTGGAAGGATCGATACCGATGGGCGAGGGGCACGCATGACTGACACCGGTGCCGGAGCGGCGAGCGGACACGCTCGCGGAGTGGACGGTGAAGCGGAGCGAGCCGCCCACGGAGCGGGTGAGGAGACGAGCCCGACCACGGGCTGGGCTCCCGGCGAGGGAGAGGCGGTCGCGCAGCCGCACGCCGAGCCGACCGGCGAGGCGGCCCACGCCGCGGCGCCGTCCGGGCACGGCTGGAGCACCGACGCGTTCCTGGCCCCCGCGACCCCCGCGTTCACCTTCCTCGACCAGCCGGACGGCGACCCGTCGGCCGTCGACGACGAGGACGACCTGCTGCTGATGCCCGCACCGCAGGGCTCCTGGGGCGACCCGCAGCCGGTGCCCGCGCAACCGGCACCGCCGGTGACGCCCGCCGCGCCGCCGCAGCCGGTGGTACCGGCGCCCGCTGAGCCCGAGCCGGTCGCGGTCGATCCGGCCTCGGTACCGCAGGACGGCGAACAGCACCCGGACGCGGCCGACTTCGCGGCGCCGCCCGCCACTTCGACGTCCGGCACGCCCGGGCAGGCCGCGGCACCGCGCCGCCCGCTGAACATGGGCCCGCCCGCGCCGGTCGGCATGCCGCACCCCGCGGCGGAGGCTGTGGGCGGCGTCTCCGTGCGCTCGCTGGCCGAACGCGGCCCGGCGCCCGCGCCCACCGCCGCGGCGCCGGTGCACCAGCCGGAGCCGCGGCCCATGCCGGAGGCCGAGCCGGAGTACGTCGACGCCTCGGCCGAGCAGGCCGCCGCGATCCCGGCCCAGCAGAGCGGCGAGTCGCCGGTGTCCGGCGGGCCGTGGGTAGCCGCGGAGGCACCGGCGGGGGCTGCGGTGGACGGTACTCCGGCCGCTGGCACTCCGGCTGCTGGTACTCCGGCTGCCGGTATGAACGTGGCGGAGCCGGTGGGTCCGGTTCCGGGTGACGCATCGGTTCCGGGTGCGGAGGCGCCGGTTGCCGGGGAGACGGTTGCCGCGGCGCCGGTTGCGGCGGAGGCTGCCGTCGCGGGTGCGGCTGATGCCGCGGTTCCGGTCGAGGGGCCGGTGCCGGGGGAGCCGGTTGTGGCGGAGGCTGCCGTTCCGGCTGCTGCCGCTGGGCCGGTTCCGGCTCCGGCGGAGGCTCCTGCTCCGGTACCGGCGGAGGCACCTGCTCACGCGGCGGCGGAGGCACCTGCTCAAGCGGCGACGGAGGCTCCTGCTCAGGCTGCGGCGGAGGCTCCTGCTCAGGCTGCGGCGGAACCCGAAGTTCCGGCCGCCGCACCGGAGGAGAGTCCCGCCGCGCCCGACGCGGAGACGCCCGCCCAGCCGCAGCTCACGGAGCCGGTCGCCGAGGCTCAGCCAACTCCCCTGGTGGGCACGCCCGTTACGCCCCCCGTGGTCGCCGAGCCGCTCCCCGGGTCCCCCGAGCACGCCCCGGCCGACGAACCGGGCGGCCTCGCCGACCTGGACCGCGAGCCCGTCGCCCCGTCCGCCCCGGTGCTGGCCCAGACGGAGCCGGTCGCGGAACCCGCGCCGAACTCCGCGACGGAGGCGGACATTTCACCTGAAACGCCCGCATCCGACGTCGTAGCGCCGCAGCAGCCCACCGCCGAGGAGCCCGCCA
Source organism: Streptantibioticus rubrisoli (assembly GCF_024436055.1). GTDB lineage: Bacteria > Actinomycetota > Actinomycetes > Streptomycetales > Streptomycetaceae > Streptantibioticus_A > Streptantibioticus_A rubrisoli. The sequence goes on from NZ_JANFNH010000016.1 coordinate 94,386, forward strand.
CAGAAGCGGACACCGTCGAGCAGCCCGCCGCGGAACCGCAGACCGCGCCGGAGGCGCAGGAGGCCGAACAGCCCACCGCCGCCGAGCCCGCCCCCGCGTCGGGTGGAGTCGCCGCCGGGTACGACGAGGCGGTACGCGAGGCGGTGCACCGGGTCATCCGGGAGCGCCGCGACATCCGCAACGGCTTCCGTCCGGACCCGATCCCGCACGAGGTGCTGCTGCGCGTGCTCGAGGCGGCGCACACCGCGCCCAGCGTCGGGCACTCCCAGCCCTGGGACTTCGTGGTCATCCGGTCGACCCAGACCCGCGAGAAGATGCACGCGCTGGCGATGAAGCAACGGGAGGCCTACGCCAAGTCGCTGCCCAAGGCCCGCGCCAAGCAGTTCCGCGAGCTGAAGATCGAGGCGATCCTCGAAACGCCGGTCAACATCGTGGTCACCGCCGACCCGACCCGCGGCGGTCGGCACACCCTCGGCCGCCACACGCAGCCGCAGATGGCTCCGTACAGCTCTGCGCTGGCGGTGGAGAACCTCTGGCTGGCCGCGCGCGCCGAGGGGCTGGGGGTGGGCTGGGTCAGCTTCTTCGACGAGCGCGAGATGGTCCGCGAACTCGGCCTGCCCGAGCACCTGGAGGTGGTCGCCTACCTGTGCGTCGGGTACGTGGACGAGTTCCCCGAGGAGCCCGAGCTGATGCAGGCGGGCTGGTCCAAGCGCCGTCCGCTGTCCTGGGTGGTGCACGAGGAGGAGTACGGCCGTCGGGCGCTGCCCGGTGAGCAGCCGCACGACCTGCTCGACGAAACCCTGCGCGGCATCCGCCCGTTGGACGCCAAGGCGCTCGGTGAGGCGTGGGAGCGGCAGAAGCGGATGACCAAGCCGTCCGGCGCGCTCGGCATGTTGGAGATCATCTCCGCGCAGCTGTGCGGGCTGTCCCGGCAGTGCCCGCCGCCGATCCCGGAGCCCGCCGCCGTGGCGATCTTCGCGGGGGACCACGGGGTGCACGCCCAGGGCGTCACCGCCTGGCCGCAGGAGGTCACCGCGCAGATGGTGGCCAACTTCCTGGGCGGCGGCGCGGTGTGCAACGCGTTCGCCAACCAGGTCGGCGCGGAGGTGTGCGTGGTCGACGTCGGCGTGGCCGCCGAACTGCCCACCACCCCCGGGCTGTTGCCGCGCAAGGTCCGGCACGGCACCGCTGACTTCACCACTGGTCCCGCGATGACCCGTGAGGACGCGCTACGGGCGATCGAGGTCGGCATCGAGACCGCGCGCGACCTGGTGGCCGCGGGCAACAAGGCGCTGCTCACCGGTGAGATGGGCATCGCCAACACCACCGCCTCCGCGGCGCTGATCGCCGTCTACACCGGTGCCGACCCGGCCGAGGTGACCGGCCGGGGCACCGGGATCAACGACGAGATGCACGCCCGCAAGGTCGATGTGGTGCGCCGCGCCCTGGAGTTGCACCGGCCCGACCCGACCGACCCCATCGGGGTGCTCTCCGCGCTCGGTGGTCTTGAGCACGCCGCGATGGTCGGCCTGGTGCTCGGCGGCGCGTCGCTGCGTACCCCGGTGATACTGGACGGCGTCAGCGCCGGGGCGGCCGCCCTGGTGGCCCGGGCCATCGCGCCGGAGGCGCTGGCCGCGTGCATCGCCGGGCACCGCAGCGCGGAGCCCGGCCATATGGCGGCGCTGACCAAGCTGGGCCTGCGCCCGCTGGTCGACCTCGACCTGCGGCTCGGCGAGGGCACCGGCGCCCTGCTGGCGCTACCGCTGGTCCAGAGCGCGGCACGGGTGATGCACGAGGTCGCGACCTTCGACTCGGCCGGAGTCACCGAGAAGGACTGACACCTGTGGGGTCCGGGGCCACCGGACCCCACAGGTGTAGTGGGCTGGTCCCCAGGGAATTTCCCAGGCCAGGGGCCGTGCCCGGCGGACCAGCCGCTAATCTCGGAACCCCCGGAAACGGGAACCTGCCGCTCCAACGAAGCAGCGGCGCAGAGCCATCGCACCGCACGAGGAGCTGTACCGCCATGCATGAAAACGACGCGCCCGCATACCCCGTAGGGCTCCGCCTTGCCGGACGGCGCGTCGTCGTGCTCGGCGGCGGCCAGGTCGCCCAGCGCCGACTGCCCTCGCTGGTCGCGGCCCGCGCCGAGGTCGTGGTGGTCTCACCGTCGGTCACCGCGTCCGTCGAGGCGATGGTGGACGCGGGCGAGGTCCGCTGGGAGCGCCGCCGGTACCAGCCGGGCGACCTCGCCGACGCCTGGTACGCCGTGGTGGCCACCGACGACCCGCAGGCCAACGCCGCCGCGTCCGCCGAGGCCGAGCAGCGCCGGGTGTGGTGCGTACGCAGCGACGACGCCGACGCCGCCACCGCCTGGACCCCGGCCACCGGACGCAGCGAGGGCGTGACCGTCGCAGTGCTGACCGGCAGTGACCCGCGCCGTTCCGCCGCCGTGCGGGACGCGGTGGTGGAGGGCCTGCGCGACGGCACCCTCGCCGCCCCGCACCACCGGGCGCGCACCCCGTTCGTGGCACTGGTCGGCGGCGGTCCCGGCGACCCCGATCTGATCACCGTGCGCGGACGGCGGCTGCTCACCGAGGCCGACGTGGTGATCGCCGACCGCCTTGGCCCGCGCGACCTGCTTGACGAACTCCCGCCGCACGTCGAGGTGATCGACGCGGCGAAGATCCCCTACGGGCGGGCGATGGCCCAGGAGGCCATCAACACCGCGCTGATCGAACACGCCAAGGCGGGCCGCTCGGTGGTGCGGCTCAAGGGTGGCGATCCGTTCGTCTTCGGACGCGGCATGGAGGAGGTCCAGGCGCTGGCCGAGGCCGGGATCGCCTGCACGGTGGTGCCCGGAATCTCCAGCTCCATCAGCGTGCCGGAGGTGGCCGGGATCCCGGTGACCCACCGGGGCGTGGCACATGAGTTCACCGTCGTCAGCGGACACGTGGCGCCGGACGACCCCAGTTCGCTGGTGGACTGGGCGGCGCTGGCCCGACTGCGCGGCACGTTGGTGCTGATGATGGCGGTCGAGCGGATCGGCGAGATCGCCCGCACCCTCGTCGCGCACGGCCGGGACGCCGAAACGCCGGTGGCCATCGTCCAGGAGGGCACCACGGCCGCCCAGCGCCGGGTCGACGCCACGCTGGCGACCGTCGCACAGACCGCGTCCGCCGAGGGCATCCGGCCGCCCGCGGTGATCGTGATCGGTGACGTGGTCGCCCTGGGCTCGGCTAACCGTGGGTAACTCGGGTCGCCCCCGCCGTTGGCACCTCGGACGGGACAAGGCAGTATCACCCTGTGGCTGAGCTCATCACGATCGACGACCCAGACGACCCGCGGCTGCGCGACTACACCCGGCTGACCGACGTGGAGCTGCGGCGGCGGCGCGAACCGGCCGAGGGCCTGTTCATCGCCGAGGGTGAGAAGGTCATCCGCCGCGCCCGGCACGCCGGTTACCAGATGCGGTCGATGCTGCTGTCGGCGAAGTGGGTCGACACGATGCGCGACGTCATCGACGAAGTCCCAGCGCCCGTCTACGCGGTGAGTCCGGACGTCGCCGAGCAGGTCACCGGCTACCACGTCCACCGCGGCGCCCTCGCCTCGATGGAGCGCAAGCCACTGCCGGACGCGGCCGACGTGCTCGCCGAGGCACGGCGGATCGTGGTCATGGAAGCGGTGAACGACCACACCAACATCGGCGCCGTGTTCCGCAGCGCCGCCGCGCTCGGCATGGACGCGGTACTGCTCTCACCGGACTGCGCCGATCCGCTCTACCGCCGTTCGGTCAAGGTGTCGATGGGCGCGGTCTTCTCCGTCCCCTACGCGCGGCTGGAGCAGTGGCCGCGCGATCTGGAGACGGTACGCGAGGGCGGTTTCCGGCTGCTCGCCCTCACCCCGGACGCCAAGGCCGAGGACATCGACGTGGTGGCGCCGCACCGCATGGAGCGGGTGGCGCTCATGCTCGGCGCCGAGGGCGAGGGCCTGTCCACCCGGGCGCTGGTCGCCGCCGACCAGTGGGTGCGCATCCCGATGGCCCACGGCGTGGACTCGCTCAACGTGGGCGCCGCCGCGGCCGTGGCCTTCTACGCGGTCACGGCCGGGCGCCCGGTGGCCTAAGCGGCATCCGCGAGGCCGCTTAGGGCCTCACACGGCTGCGGGCAGGTCCACGAGGGCGGCGAGCGCCGCCCGGTGCCGTCCCGGTGTGCCCAGCGCGATCTCACTGGACTTGGCCCGCTTGAGGTAGAGATGGGCCGGATGCTCCCAGGTCATTCCGATGCCGCCGTGCAGCTGCACGCACTCCTCCGCCGCGCGGACCGCCGCCGGTGCGCAGTACGCCTGGGCCACGGCAACCAGTACGGCGGTGTCGGGGTCGCCCTTGGCCAGCGCGTCGGCGGCGGCCCGTGCGGCGGCACGTGCCGAGACCACCTCGAGCCAGACGTCGGCCAGACGGTGCTTGAGCGCCTGGAAGGAACCCACGACACGCCCGAACTGCCGACGCTGGCCCAGGTAGTTGACGGTCTCGTCCAGGCACCACTGCGCCACCCCGACCTGTTCCGAGGCGAGCAGTCCGGCGCCGGTCAGCAGCGCTCGGTCCAGCGCGGCGGTGGCGGTCGGCCCCACCACGAGCCGCGCGGCCGGAACCGCGGCCAACTCGATGTCGGCGATGGGCCGGGTCAGGTCCAGCGGGGTGGCGGCGCTGATCCGGACGCCGGGCGCGTCGGCCGCGACCTCGTACAGGCCCGGTCCGTCGGGGCCGATACCAGGGACGAGCAGCAGGTCCGCCGCCGTCGCGTCGGCGACGCTGGAGACCCGTCCGCTCAACTCACCGCGCGCGTCGGCACGTACGCCTTGTGGGAACGCGCTGCCCGGCGCGGTGGACAGCGGCACCGCCAGCGTGGCGGTCGACTCGCCGGACGCCAGTCGGCCGAGCAGCGTGGCGACGCGCCCGTCACCGGTGTCACAGCCCAGCAGCGCGCTCGTGGCCAGTACCGCACTGCCGAGGAACGGTACCGGGGCCACCGCGCCGCCCAACTCCTCCAGCACGACGCCGACTTCCCGGGCCGAGGCGCCCTGGCCGCCGAGCTTCTCCGGCACCAGCAGCCCGGCCAGCCCGAGCTGCAGCCGCAACGTCCGCCAGAGGTCCAGGTCGTAGGGCGTGTCGCTGTCGCAGCGGGCGAGCACCGCCGACGCCGGGCAGCGGTCGGCCAGCAGATCGCGCACCGCCGAGCGCAGGTCGTCTTCCACGTCGGAGTACAGCAGGTCAAGGCCAGCGGAGCTCATCGGGGCAGGTCCTTCCAGGCGGCGTCCTTGTCGGTACGCGGTTCCGAGGGCAGGCCGAGCACCCGTTCCGCGATGATGTTGCGCAGGATCTCCGAGGTGCCGCCCTCGATGGAGTTGCCCTTGGCGCGCAGATAGCGGTAGCCCGCGTCGCGCCCGTAGAAGTCCACCGTGTCGGGGCGGGTGTTCGTCCAGTCCCCGTAGCGCAGCCCCTCCTCGCCGAGCAGTTCCAACTCCAGTCCGCTGATGGCCTGGTTGAGCCGGGCGAAGGCGAGCTTCATCCCGGATCCCTCGGGTCCGGGCGCGCCGACGGCGAGTTGCTGGCGTACGCGTTGTGTGGTGAGCCGGGTGGCCTCGGCGTCCACCCACAACCGCAGCAGCCGGTCGTGTAGTTCGGGGGTGCGCAGTTCCGGACGCTCGCGCCAGGTGGTGGCGGCACGGGCGATCATGCCGCCCTCGCGGGGGAGTTCGGAGCCGCCGATCGCCACCCGCTCATTCATCAACGTCGTCTGCGCGACCCGCCATCCGTCGCCGACCTCGCCCAGCCGCAGTGTGTCCGGGATCCGCACATCGGTCAGGAAGACCTCGTTGAACTCCGCCTCACCGGTGATCTGCCGCAGGGGGCGGACCTCCACACCCGGATCGGTCATGTCGCAGACGAAGTACGTGATGCCGCGGTGCTTGGGCACATCGGGGTCGGTACGGGCGATGAGGATGGCCCAACGGGCGTTGTGCGCGTTGGAGGTCCAGACCTTCTGGCCGGTCACCACCCAGTCGTCGCCATCGCGCACCGCGCGGGTGCCCAGCCCGGCGAGGTCGGAGCCCGCGCCGGGCTCGCTGAACAACTGGCACCACACCTTTTCGCCGAGCCACAACGGGCGCAGGAAGCGCTTGCGCTGCGCGTCCGTTCCGTACTGGAGAATGGTTGGCGCGGCCATGCCGAGGCCGATGCCGATCCTGCGCGGTTCGTTGTCCGGCGCGCCTGCGGCCGCCAACTCGGCGTCCACCACGCTCTGCAGGGCGCGCGGCGCGCCCAGTCCGCCGAGCCCCGGCGGAAAGTGCACCCAGGCGAGCCCGGCATCGAACCGGGCCCGCAGGAACTCCAGCCGCGGGGTGCTGACCGGGTCGTACTCGTCCAGCAACTCCCGCACCCGCCGCAACACGTCCGCCGTGCCCGGCTCCTTCCCCGCCATACGCCCGTCCTCTCAGCTGGGAACTAAGCAAGCGCTTGGAAACCTACCCAAGCGCGGCGGCCCGCGCCAGAGCGCGGTGCGACCTTTCTGCGATTCCGGCCCCGACGGCCGAGCCCTTTCGCCCTGCGGGTGCGCGATGCGCGGAGCCGTCTCCCGCCCTCGCTGCGGCCCGTCCGCCCTTTGCCTGGCCTGCGGCGAGCCCGTCACCGCCGGTCCACGGCGAGGGGGTTGCCCACCGCGGCGGCGGATATGGCTCGGGGGCAGGCCCCCGCAAACCTCCGCCAGAGATGGCGCCCGCCCCAAATCAGCGCGAGGGCCCCACGATGACGCGGCTGGGCGGTGCCGCACCGGCCGCGCACCCCAACCGAGAGTCACAAGGGGGACTTGCGAACCGCAGCCCGGGTTGCCACCAAATTCCGCCGCGATGGCGAGCACTCCCGTGACGCGGCCCGGCGGTGTCGAACGTGCCGTTCCCGCAGGGCTGGGGCGTCGCGCGGTCGGTCCGGCGCCCACCCCAGATTCCGCCGCGACGGCGAGCACCCCCATGACGCGGCCCGGCGGTGTCGAACCAGCCGTACCCCAAAACGCCCCAAAGCACCGCGCAAACCGCGCACCGCACACGCACCGCGCCCCCAGCCAAAGCCCGCGCCGGTGCGGCGCGGGAGGGGCTACGGCGCCGCGGTAGCGGGCCGTACCGTGGGGGGCGTCGGCGAGCCGACGACCCCGAGGCTGCGGGCCGGTCCCTCGCATCCCTGGGCCATCGCGATGCCCAACGCGACCAGCAGCGTGACCGTCACGAACACGATCAACCGCTGCCGGAGCAGGCCGCGATCCCGCCGCTTGGCAGTGCGCCGCGCCGCCTGGCCACCCCGTACCGTCGAAGGCCGCTGCGGAGCAGGAGGCCGCGAAGCGGGAGTCCGCTGCGGCGGCCGGGCCGCCCCCCGCCCCGCGCCGGAGCGGGGCACCGGCGTGCGCGGCGTACCGGTACGCACCGGAGTGCCCCCGGACGCGCCCTCCGTAGGCGCCACGCGCCGCTCAGTGCGCTGCTCGGCGTACTCCTGAGCGCGGCGGCCGACCGGCCGCTCCCCGCGCGGAACCGGTGCCTTGGGCAGCGCGAGCCCCCGCGCCTCCCGGGCGGCGATCTCCGAGAGCCGCTCCGCCAGCCGAGCAGTGCTCGGCCGGTCCTGCGGCTCCTTCGCCAGACACGCGTGCACCAGCGGAGCCAGCGAGTCCGGTACCCCCCGCAGATCCGGCTCCTCGTGCACCACCCGATACAGCATGACCTCCGAACCGCCTTGCCCGAAGGGGGAGTCGGCCGCCGCCGCGTAACACAGCGTGGCGCCGAACGCGAACACGTCCGTCGCCGGGGTGACCGCCGCACCGCGCACCTGTTCAGGTGCGAGGAAACCGGGCGAGCCCACCGCGGTGCCGACATGCGTCAGCGTGGTCGCGCCGGTGGACCAGGCGATGCCGAAGTCGATGATGCGCGGCCCCTTGGGGGAGAGCAGGATGTTCGACGGCTTGAGATCCCGGTGGACCACCCCCGCGTCGTGCACCGCTACCAGGCCCTCGGCCAGCGCAGCGCCGATCGCGGCGACCTCGGCGGCGGGCAGTGGCCCCTCCGCGCTGACCTTGTCGTACAGCGAGGGCCCTGGCACGTACTGGGTGGCGAACCACGGCCGGTCCGCATCGAGGTCCGCGGCCACCAGCCGCGCCGTGCAACCGCCACGGATCCGGCGCGCCGCCGACACCTCACGGGCGAACCGTTGCCGGAACTCCTGATCCTCCGCCAACTCCGGGCGGATCACCTTCAACGCCACCCGCTGACCGCGCTTGTCGGCGCCCAGATAGACCACGCCCATCCCGCCGGCGCCGAGCCGCCTGTGCAGCCGGAACGAGCCGACGACACGCGGATCCTCGCGCCGGAGCCGCATCATCGCCATGTCCTTCCCCTACCTCCGGTGGGAAGGCCCTGCCCGCCCGTCGCCCCCCACCGTGCTCGATGGTGGCGCCGCACGCCGTGTGACACCCGCCCGGTCCGTCTGACGAGGCACAGCTTACGGACTGACCGGCCGGGACGCGGAGAGGCGCCGCACGCGTCAACGGACGGATTGTCAGTGGTCGGTGGGATCCTGGTCAGGTGGGCACCGGTCCGCCGCCGCGATCGGGCGGAGTTGCCCCATCTCACCAACCGCCCGTCGGATGAGGGGGATTGACGGCATGAAAGGTGATCGTGTGGAGATAGTGGTGGACGCGGGGGACACCACGCGTACCTACGAGGTGATGGCCACCAGGGCCGGGCGCCGGGTGGAGACCGCGGTGCGTCGCGGGGTGGTCGAAGTGAGTGAAGTCACCAGGAGCGGCTCCGTGGTGCGTACCGCGCGGTTCATGGCGAACCGGGTACTCGCGCTCGTGGAGCAGCCGATACCCAGGGACGAGGCGGAGGAGGCGGACGGCGCGTAGCGCCGGTTGACGTGCGCCGCGGCGGGGACCCGGGGGCGCCCGCGAGGGGATCCCCTGAGGGACTCGGGCGGGCGTCTCCAACCAGGGGAGTACTCCGGGAGCCGCGGCGTCATCCTCGGGGAGGCCAGCGAAGCTGTACGAGGGCATGACGACCCGCACCTCCCGCGCGCCTAGTGTTGAGGTCAAGCGGCGGGCAGCACACTCGTCCCCCGAGGTCAGAGCCCGCCGCTGCCAAGGCTGGTAATCATGCGAACGATCACGGTGGGAAGAGGAAGGCAGGGGGAGCGGCCATGACGGACTCGGCGGCACGCGCGGTCAGGCGCGTACGCGAGCTGAAGTCCACCGCGCTGCCCGCGGGAAGCCGGACGGGGACCCGGCACCCGCTGGTGGCCGTCGCCATGGCCGTCCCGCCAGCCGTGCTGCTGGCTGTGGCCTGCGGCGGCTGGCACGCCGTGGTCGTACAGGCGTCGTCCGTGGCTGGGTTGATGGGGCGCTGACGAAGCGTTCGTGGTCCGGGAGAGCGGCCCGGGCGGGAAACCGGCGACAGGACCCCGTGGGGACGGGGGGCGAAACGGACGGCACGGGGCCCGGACACCTGGGAGAGGTGTCCGGGCCCCGGTCTTACCCATCGGTCTTCTCTGACGCCAGTGAAACGGCGGTGACGCCAGTGGAACGGCGGCGGCGCCAGCGGAACCGTCGCTTCGCTGGGAGACGACTGAGGGCCGGAGCATCGCTCCGGCCCTCGGCCTCGGTGTGGACGATACTGGGATTGAACCAGTGACCTCTTCCGTGTCAGGGAAGCGCTCTCCCGCTGAGCTAATCGTCCTTGTACAACAGCCCTGGTGGGGGCCTGGTGCGCGATACTGGGATTGAACCAGTGACCTCTTCCGTGTCAGGGAAGCGCTCTCCCGCTGAGCTAATCGCGCGGGCGGCACCGCAGGGGCACCGTAGGGTCCTGACGGACCCAGTGGACGATACTGGGATTGAACCAGTGACCTCTTCCGTGTCAGGGAAGCGCTCTCCCGCTGAGCTAATCGTCCGAGGTGGAGACGGGATTTGAACCCGTGTAGACGGCTTTGCAGGCCGTTGCCTCGCCTCTCGGCCACTCCACCAAGCGAGGATCCAAGGACCCCCTCCGAGCGGACGACGGGATTCGAACCCGCGACCCTCACCTTGGCAAGGTGATGCTCTACCAACTGAGCCACGTCCGCGTGTGTCTCCCCCGGACACCGTCCGGGAGTGATCTCCGCCGGTTCGCTTCCGCGTCCCGGCGACGTGTTGAACTCTAGCGGAATTCCGCGTCAGCTCAAATTCCGTTTCCGCAGCGTGCCGGGCAGGTAGAGGGTGGACGGAGGTAGCGTCGACAACGGAAGGGGCGCAGGAGCGGAGGGCGACGACCGTGAAGATCTGGGTCGATGGCGAACTGAGGGACGCGGCCAGCGCCGTGGTCTGCGTGCTTGACCATGGTCTGACCGTGGGCGACGGCGTGTTCGAGACGCTCAAGGCGAGCAACGGCACCGCCTTCGCCCTGGACCGGCACCTGGCCCGGCTGGCCCGCTCGGCGCACGGCCTGGGGCTGCCGGAGCCGGACCCGGCGCGGGTGCGCGAGGCGTGCCGCGCGGTGCTCGACGCCAACCCGGTGCCTTACGGCGCGTTGCGGATCACCTACACCGGCGGCATCGCCCCGCTCGGCTCCGTGCGCGGCGACGGCGAGCCGACCCTGGTCGTGGCGCTGGAGGCCACGGTGCGGCGGCCGGAGACCACCGCGATCGTCACCGTCCCCTGGGTGCGCAACGAGCGCGGCGCTCTCGCTGGCCTGAAGACCACCTCGTACGGGGAGAACGTGGTAGCACTCGCGCACGCCCGGGAGCGTGGCGCCTCCGAGGCGGTCTTCGGCAACACCCGTGGGCGGCTGTGCGAGGGCACCGGAACCAATGTCTTCGTCGTCCTCGGCGGTGAACTGCTCACGCCACCGCTGGACTCCGGATGTCTGGCGGGCATCACCCGCCAGTTGGTGATCGACTGGGTCGGGGCGCGCGAGGCCGACCTGCCGCTCGATGTGCTCGACGTGGCCGACGAGGTCTTCCTGACCTCCTCGACGCGTGATGTTCAGGCGGTGCACCGGGTGGACGACCGTGAACTGCCCGGCGCGCCCGGCCCGGTCACCGCCAAGGCGGCCCGGGTGTTCGCCGAACGGTCGGCGGCGGACGTCAATCCGTGAAGTGAGCGGGTGGCGGTGAGACCGCCACGGGAGGGGGAGCGAAGCCATGACGACGACTCTGCGGCCCGCGGAGGCGGAGCGGCGGGACGCGGACGGAGGGCGCTCGCGACGGTTCACCGTCTGCGTCAACAGCCGCCCGGTCGGCTCGATCGAGATCGCCACCGACCAGCGGTTCGGCCCCGAGAGCGGGCGGATCGTCTCGCTGGGGATCGACGAGCGGGACCGCGGACGCGGGCGCGGTACGGTCGCCGCCCTCGCCGCGGAGGAGGTGCTGCGCGGTTGGGGGTGCCGGCAGGTGGAGGTGCGGATTCCAGCCGACGCGGAGGCCGCGTTGCGGCTAGCCGGTGCGCTGGGCTACACGGAGCGAAGCCGCGCCATGAGCAAGCCCCTGCGGGCGGCTCCGCCGCCCGTACTGCCCGAGGGCGTCGAGGCGCGGCCGATGCGGGAGGACGAGTACGAGACCTGGCACGAGCACGACCGGGCGCGCTACGTCGACGACTGGGTGCGGCGGGGAGTGCCGTACGAGAAGGCGGTGGCCAGGGCCGACGCCGATTACCGGACGCTGCTGCGGGACGGCCCGCACACCGCGGACGCGGTGCTGCGGGTGCTAGCGCAGGACGGGGAAGCCATCGGCTGGCTGTGGGTGGCGCTGCGGTCGGACGGCTCGGCCTGGGTGTACGTCGTCGAGGTCGCCGCGGCGCGGCGTGGCCGGGGCCACGGCCGCACGCTGATGCTGCTCGCGGAGCGCGAGTGCTGGGCGGCCGGGGTGCGCACGCTCGGCCTCAATGTGTTCACGGGTAACGCTCCCGCGCAGCGGCTCTACGCGTCACTGGGGTACCGCCCGACGACGGTGGACTTGGTCAAGCCCCTGCTCTGAGCGCTCCGCTGGGAGTGCGGCGAGGCGCTGTCGGTCGTCTACGGCACCGTCGTGGCTGGTCGCGCCCACGCGGCGGAGCCGCACATGAACACAGCCCCGCGCCCCTTCGGGGCGCTACCGAACCGCGGCGGACTTCGCCCGACCTGCCCGGGCCGTCGGGCTTTCGGCGCGCCCTACTCGGTGGGCGAGGCGAGGGCCTGGTCAGCGAGTTGCTGGATGCGCTCGCGCAGTCCGGCCTGGCTCTTGCCGCCGTCCAGCCGCGCGCCAGCGATCCCGTACGTCGGCGTGCCCGTCACGCCGATCGCCTTGCCCTCGGCGTGGTCCGCGTCGACGGTGAGGATGTGGCGGCCGTCCACCAGGGCGGTGTCCAGCTCCTCGCCGTCCAGTCCCAACTCCCCGGCGATGCGCACCAGTAGCGGCTCGCCCTCACGGTCGAGCTCTTCGACCCGCTCCAGTACCGCCGCCACGTACTCCCAGCCGCGCCCCTGGACGAACGCCTCCTCGGCGGCCTGCGCCGCGGCGAAGGCGTGTTTGTGCTTCTCCAGCGGGAAGTGCCGCAGCTGGATCTCCAGCCGGTCGCCGTACTGGTCGCGTAGCGCCAGCAGGTCCTGCTGCCAGGCGGTGCGGCAGTCGGGGCACTGCAGATCGCACCAGAAGTCGAGGGTCACACCGCGGGGGTTGGCTTCGTTCATACGGCCAGTCTCTCAGTAGGTCGCGGGGAGGATCACACCCCGAGATCTCCCTGAAGCCGGGGTCCGACCATGGCCCGGTGCGCCGCGGCCGGTGCACGATGGAGATGACGCACATCCGGCTGATTGGAGTGGCCATGTCCGGAACCGGCATGAGGAGCGGGCGATGCTGACCGCCACCGTGTGCGTCGCCCTGTCCGGCGCGGGACTCGCGGTCGCGTTGCTGACCGCCTGGCGGCGCCGGTTCCGCCGGGCGACCCGCATCGCCGCACTGGCCCTGCTGCCCATCGGGCTGTACGAGGCGGGGCTGGTCACCCTCGCGGGCAGGGTCGGCACGGCGGTCGGCAGCTGGGCCACCGGTCTGGTGCTCAAGCCCACGGTGTGGGCGGGCTTCGCGGTACTGGCCCTGGCCGTGGTGCTCTACGTCTCCACCCGCTTCGGTGACGCGAAACAGGTCACCCGCGCCGAGCGCAAGGCCGCCGGGGCGTCGCGCGGTGGCCCGGCCGTCACCGCCGGTAGCGCGCCGCAGCTGGGCCGGTCGAAGCCCGTCGCCAAGGCGAGGGCGAAGGGCGCGGCGGACGACGAACTCTCCTCCGAAATGGGGGACATTGAGGAAATCCTCCGGAAACACGGCATCTGAACAAGTCTGTTGGGCGCGGCGCGGCGGTGACACGCCGCGCCGCGCTCCACAACCACCCCCGCGGGTCAGCGTGTTGGGTTTCCCCTGAGCGGCCGCGTTACGCCATGATCGTTACCGGCAGCCGCCAACTCTCCTCTGTCGTAAGCGACTTGAGACTTACCGGGGCGTACTGTTGTGCGAGCTCGCCCCCTGTCGAGTGACTTACGACCTGTCGAGGCCGAGTACCAGATGAACGACGACTCCCGTGGGTGCCTGTTCGCGCTCTCCCAGCCGCCGCTCATCGTGTTTCTCGGGGTGATCGGCACGCTGATCTTCTGCGGCGCCTGTTACGACCTGCTCGGCTTCTGACCGCTCAGCGCGCCGCCTCCCGCTGCCGGGCGCGGTACGCGGCGACGTGCAGCCGGTTGCCGCAGGTGCGACTGTCGCAGTAGCGGCGCGAGCGGTTGCGGGACAGGTCGACGAACGCCCGACGGCAGTCCGGCGCCGCGCACCGGCGCAGCCGGTCCCGTTCGCCCGCGACCACCAGGAACGCCAGCGCCATCCCGCCGTCCGCGGCGAGCTGCTGGGCGAGCGAGGCGCCGGGGGCGAAGTAGTGCACATGCCAGTCATAGTCGTCGTGGTCGGTCAGCCGGGGGGTGGTCCCGGCCTCCGCGACCATGGTGTTGATCAGGGCCGCCGCTTTGCGGCTGCCGGTCGCGGTCAGCACCTCGCTGAACCGGTCCCGTACCGCGTGCACCGCCGGAAGGTCCGACTCCGCGAGCTGTCCCACATCGCTGACCCGGTTGCGCGCCACGAAGTCGCGCAGCGACTCCAGACCGTCCAGCCTCTCCCGGCCCTCGCTCTCCGGCGCGGTGTTGAGCAGATCGACGACGCGGTCGAGGGCGCACCGGGTGTCGTGGTTGATCAGCACGGCTTCGCTCCCTGGCCAGTGGGTCGGACAGCGCACCGGCGGGGCGGGCCCGCGGTTGTTGCCGGGTGACTTTACTCAAGCGGACCGCGTACTGTCGCCACCCACCTCGGCCCGGTGGCCCGGCCCGCAGCGGCGCCGTACACGCAGAAGCGCCGCGCCGCGGGGACTGCGGCTACGGCGCTCCGACGCGCGATGTCAGGCCCGCGTCGTCCCCCCGAGTAGGACGGCCGCGGGCAGCGGGCAGGGGAGTCAGCTCTCCGCGAGGATGTGGGACAACTCCGTATCGAGGTCGAAGTGACGGTGCTCGGTGCCCGGAGGTACGGCAGCGTCGGTCCGCTTCAGGAACGACTCCAGCGCCCGCGCGGGGGCTTCCAGCAGCGCCTCGCCTTCTGGAGAGCTCAGGGCGATGCAGACAACGCCCTGGCCATGGCTCCTGGAGGGCCAGACACGGACATCGCCGGTTCCGGTGGGACGGTGCAGCCCCTCCGCGAGCAGGTCGCGGGCAAACACCCATTCGACCGTCTCTTCGGCACCGGTGTGGAAGGTAGCGTGCACGGCGTAGGGATCGGCCGTGTCGTACCGCAGGCCCGCGGGTACGGGCAGTGAGGATTCGCTCGACACAACGAGGCGCAGGTGCAGCTCGCAGCTGACCGTGGTGTTCATAAGCGCCAAGGCCTTTCGCTCAGTGTGCGCTCGGGGATTCGCACGTCGGCGAAATCGACATGCCACCTGCGAGGACGTTGTAAACCCCTCTGACTGGTTTGTGAGGTTTCTGGTACTTCGTTCGGACCAGTCCTGGGCTGCCCCGGTGGGCCGATGCGGTGAGCGGTCGGATCGGTCGACTGTACCGTGGTGATCACGAAGAGTGACGGTAGCGCTTCGCCTCCGGTGGTGTCTCCAGGCGGGCGCGGGCGCACCGAAGCACGACCGGTGGCACCGAGGTGGTCAGGAGCCCCCGCTGACATGCGGTAATGTTGTCTCCGCGCCGGGGCGATTAGCTCAGTGGGAGAGCGCTTCGTTCACACCGAAGAGGTCACTGGTTCGAACCCAGTATCGCCCACCAACGCGAGGGCGACCTGTGTCCGCGGAAAACGCGGACTGGGTCGCCCTGGTCGTTTTTGCTCGGCTCGGCTGCGCCTCGCGAGGCGGGGGCTTCGCCACCCGCACCCCCTTCTCGGCGCGCCGGTTGCCGCCACACTGGGTGCCATGGACTGGTGCCGTTACCGCTTCCGCGACGTCTGGCGGCTGGACGCTCCGCCCACGGAGGTCTACGCGGTCCTGGAGCGCGCCGAGGAGTACCCCCGGTGGTGGCCGCAGGTGCGCCGGGTCGATCCGATCGACGAACGGAGCGGCACCGCCCGCTTCCGTTCCGTCCTCCCGTACGACCTGGTGATCACCGCCCGCGAGGCGCGGCGCGACCCGGCGGCGGGGGTGCTGGAGATCGCGATGACCGGTGACCTTGAGGGCTGGGCGCGGTGGACGCTCAGGGCAGGCGGCACCGGGACGCGGGCGCTGTACGAGCAGCAGGTGACCGTCCGCAAGCCCGTGATGCGCTGGCTCGCCGTGCCCGGTCGGCCGTTCTTCCGCGCCAACCACGCGCTGATGATGCGCGCCGGGCGCCGGGGGCTGTGCGCCCTGCTCGCCGAGCGGTCGGAGCTGGGCCGGGAGAACGGCGTTTGAACACAACGTCCCGCGCACTGTATTGTTCTGCACGTGCCGCGGGGAACACCGCGAAACGCCCGGGCGATTAGCTCAGTGGGAGAGCGCTTCGTTCACACCGAAGAGGTCACTGGTTCGAACCCAGTATCGCCCACCCGGATCAGGCCGGTCAGCGTCAAATCGCTGACCGGCTTTGTGCGTTGCGCGCCTCGTGGCCTCGTCCGGGATGGGCGTCAGGCCGCCGCTGGCAGTTCCGGGCGCAGCGGCCACGCCGGGTCGCAGCGTTCCGGAGAACCGTTTCTGGCGAACCATGCCTCCAGGCCGCG
The DNA here is from genome assembly GCF_024436055.1 of Streptantibioticus rubrisoli. GTDB lineage: Bacteria > Actinomycetota > Actinomycetes > Streptomycetales > Streptomycetaceae > Streptantibioticus_A > Streptantibioticus_A rubrisoli. The sequence goes on from NZ_JANFNH010000016.1 coordinate 110,647, forward strand.
AGCCTGTGCCGCATGCCACAACGCCTGGCGCACATGCAGCTCGGCCGGTGACATCGTGCCGATGCCGCCCTGCGCGTATCGGCGGCCCATCGCCCGTACCAGGCGCAACGACGCCAGCGCGTCGGCCGCCGCGTCGTGCGCGTCGGTGAGCGGGACCCCGTAGTGGGCGCACAGGTCTCCCAGGGTGCGGCGGCCCTTGCGGTAGCGGTCCGCGTACTTGTCCAGCACCCTCGGGTCGAGCACGCACAGCGCGGTGCGTTCCAGATAGCCGAACAGGCCGAGCCCGCGGTGGCGCCTCAACTCCCGGTCCAGCAGGGTCAGATCGAACGGGGCGTTCATCACCACCAACGGTGTCCCCGGTTCCGCCTCGTTCGCCAGCGCCCGCGCCATCGACTCCACCGCGGGACCCGGCGCCGCGCCGTACTCCCGCAGATGCGCGTCGGTCAGACCGTGCACGGCCCGTGCGGCGTCCGGCACCGGCACCCCCGGGTCAACCAGCCAGCGCAGGAAGCGGGGTTCGGTGTCCGCGCCGTCCTGCACGACGAGGGCGGCGGACACTATGCGGTCGTGCTCCACGTCCACGCCGGTGGTCTCGGTGTCGAACGCGGCGAGGGGGCCTTCAAACCAACGTGTCATGACCGCTCCCCTCTCCGCCCTCTTGACGCGACCGGACAACCCACTGTCCGTTTCCTACCCGTGACGCCATGTCATCGAACCGTCGAAACATGCACCGATTCGCACCCGTTTGCGGATCATGCCCGCCGGAGAAGACAGAGTTGACGGACCGTTCGAATCCTGGGTGGCCAAACCGCCCCGGCCGCTGGATGGTTCGTCGCGGGGAAACGATTCGCGCAAGGCCCGGAAGGCACGGCAGCAGCCATGGCGCTCGCTCAGCCCGAACCCGGCGGGCTGCTCCCCGAGCGGACGGCACCGCTCCGGGGAGGACTCGCCACCACCAGTTGCATGGAGACCCTGCAGGTGGGCTACCTGCATGCGGTGGCCGCGGCGGCCGGATGCTCGCTCGCCCAGCCCTTTCCCGACAACGGCATCGACTGGCACCTCAGCCACAGCGCGCGCGGTCACGCGGTGGACGACGAGGTCACCATCAAGGTGCAGCTCAAGTGCACCTACCAGGTGGCGCCGAACCCACCGGGGCCGTTCTTCTCCTTCACGTTGGAGAACGCCCACCTCGCCAAGCTGGCCCGTACACCGGTGTCGGTGCACAAGATCCTCGTCGTGATGCTGGTGCCGCGCAGTCAGGAGCACTGGCTGCGCGCGGGCCATGACCGCATGGAGCTGAGGCACTGCTGCTACTGGACGAACCTCGCCGGTCAGCCGGTGACGGGAAAGTACAAGACCACCGTGCGGATCCCCACCTCCCGGATCTTCGACGACCGGGCGCTGTGCGAGATCATGACGCGGGTCGGGGCGGGAGGGAGACCCTGATGCGACTCACCGGACCAGACCCCCAGCCGTCCGGCCCCGGGCCGCAGGAAGCCGAACTGCCCGACCCCGAGCGGGTCGACCCGCAGGTGCTCACGGCTCTGCTCGCCCGGCACGGCTGGCAGCGCCGGGGCGGTGAGAGCGGGCGGTACACCCGCTGGACGCCGCCGGGCAGCGACCCGCGCCGCGGTGTTTCGGGCACCAGCCTGCTGGTGCCCGCGAGTTCGCGGTACGGGGACTACGCCGACCTGGTCGGCGAAGCGCTGAGCGCGCTGGCCCGGTCCGGCGCGCCCTCCGCCCGCGAGGTGCTGCTCGCCCTGTCGGTGCCGGGGGACGAGATCCGCTGGCGGCGGGATGTGCCGCGGTGCGCCGGGGCGGTGCCGTGGACCGCGGCGGAGCGGCTGCGGGACGCGGTGCGCGGCATGCTGCTGGCCGCGGCGCGGGCCGCCCAGAGCAGCGCCGGGTACTTCGGGGAACGGCACGGGCGGTACGCCACCGCCTATCTGGAGCGGGTGCTGATCGGCCCGTCCGCCGGGGGCCACCTGCTGACCGCGTACGCCCCGGCGCCGGACGGGCGGCGCGTCACCATCACGCTGCTGCGCGCCCTGCAGGCGGCCCGGGACGCGGTGGACTACCAGCGGGCCACCGGGGGCCTTGAGGCGTTCGACGCGGCGGTGGAACTGGGCGTCTGTCATGAGCTCGTCACGGCGGTGGCCCGACTGGTACGGGACAGTGAGGGCGCGGAGATCACTTTGGCCTGGTCACCGGCGGCCGGGCTGCCGCTCGGGGTGGCCGCCCAGCCCGAGCCGGTGGAGTTCTCGCCGGGCGACCTGCCCGCGCTGCACCAGGCCGCCGCCCGCTACGCCGCCGCCGAGCCGCCGGTTCCGGTCACCGTGACCGGGACCGTGGTCCGGCTGCGCAGCGCCCGCCCGGCAGACGGCGGCGCGGTGCGGCTGCGGGTGCTCGGCGGTGCGGACGTACGCCAGGTGCGCATGCGGTTGGCGGCGGACGACTATCGCGTCGCCGCCCACGCGCATCTGGTGGGGTTGCCGATCCGGGTCAGCGGGGCGCTGGAGCCGAGCCGCGGCTTCCGGCACTTGTCGGGGGCGAGCGGCGTGACGCTTCTGCGGCTGGACGCGGCCGAACGTGACCGCCTGCTCAAGTCCTTGCAGGAGGCGGCCGACGCCGTGGACTAGGCGTCCCGCTGCAGTGCGGTGATGTGCCGTCGATCGTCTGCCGCACCGGTGTGGCTGGTCGCGCCCACGCGGCGGAGCCGCACATGAACCCAGCCCCGCGCCCCTTCAGGGTGCCACCGAACCGCCGGACTTCGCCCGACCCGCGCAGCCCGCCATGATCATGACTTCGCGCCGCAGTGGCTGGGCTCGGTACGATTCAGCGGTGCAGCATCCGCTGCCGACCGCATGTTCATGAGTCAGGAGAAACCGGTGTCAGAGCTCCGTGTGATCATCAAACGCGATTCCGTGGAACGGGAAGAGCGCGTGGTCACGACGGGGACGACGGCCGCCGACCTCTTCGAGGACCGCTCCGTCGTCGCTGCCCGTGTCGCCGGTGAGCTGAAGGACCTCAGCTACCCGCTCTCCGACGGCGACGAGGTCGAACCCGTCACCATCGACAGCGAGGACGGGCTGAACGTCCTGCGGCACTCCACCGCGCACGTCATGGCACAGGCCGTCCAGGAGATCTTCCCGGACGCCAAGCTCGGCATCGGCCCGCCGATCAAGGACGGCTTCTACTACGACTTCGACGTCGCCGAGGCCTTCCACCCCGATGACCTCAAGCGCATCGAGAAGAAGATGCAGGAGATCGTCAAGCGCGGCCAGCGCTTCTCCCGCCGCGCGGTCAGCGACGAGGCCGCCCGCGAGGAGCTGGCCGCCGAGCCGTACAAGCTGGAGCTGATCGGCCTTAAGGGCTCCGCCGCGGAGGCCGCCGAGGGTGCCTCGGCCGAGGTCGGCGCCGGTGAGCTGACCATCTACGACAACCTGGACGCGAAGACCGGCGAGCTGTGCTGGAAGGACCTGTGCCGTGGTCCGCACCTGCCGACCACCCGGATCATCCCGGCGTTCAAGCTGATGCGCTCCGCCGCCGCGTACTGGCGCGGCAGCGAGAAGAACCCGCAGCTGCAGCGGATCTACGGCACCGCGTGGCCGTCCAAGGACGAGCTGAAGGCGTACCTCGACCGGCTGGCCGAGGCCGAGAAGCGCGACCACCGCAAGCTCGGTGCCGAACTCGACCTGTTCTCCTTCCCGGAGGAGATCGGCTCCGGCCTGCCGGTGTTCCACCCCAAGGGCGGTGTCATCCGCCGGGTGATGGAGGACTACTCGCGGCGCCGCCACGAGGAGGCCGGGTACTCGTTCGTCAACACCCCGCACATCACCAAGCAGGAGCTCTACCAGACCTCCGGCCACCTGGACTGGTACGCGGACGGCATGTACCCGCCCATGGAGCTGGAGGAGGGCCACAAGTACTACCTGAAGCCCATGAACTGCCCCATGCACAACCTGATCTTCAGGTCCCGGGGCCGCTCCTACCGTGAACTGCCCCTGCGCCTCTTCGAGTTCGGCACCGTCTACCGGTACGAGAAGTCGGGCGTGGTGCACGGTCTGACCCGGGTGCGCGGGCTGACCCAGGACGACGCGCACATCTACTGCACCAAGGAGCAGATGGCCGACGAGCTGGACTCGCTGCTCACCTTCGTGCTGAACCTGCTGCGCGACTACGGGCTCAACGACTTCTACCTGGAGCTGTCCACCAAGGACCCGGAGAAGTTCATCGGCTCCGACGAGGTCTGGGAGGAGGCCACCCAGACGCTGCGCGAGGCGGCCGAGAAGCAGGGCCTCGACCTGGTGATGGACCCGGGCGGCGCCGCGTTCTACGGACCGAAGATCTCCGTGCAGGCGCGGGACGCGATCGGCCGCACCTGGCAGATGTCCACGATCCAGGTGGATTTCAACCTGCCCGAGCGGTTCGACCTGGAGTTCCAGGCCGCCGACGGCTCCCGGCAGCGTCCGGTGATGATCCACCGGGCACTGTTCGGCTCCATCGAGCGGTTCTTCGGCGTGCTGACCGAGCACTACGCGGGTGCGTTCCCGGCCTGGCTGGCGCCGGTCCAGGCGGTCGGCATCCCGATCGGTGACGGGCACGTTCCGTACCTGGAGGAGTTCGCGGCGCAGGGGCGGGCCAAGGGGCTGCGGATCGAGGTGGACTCTTCGGCGGACCGCATGCAGAAGAAGATCCGCAACGCCCAGAAGATGAAGATCCCGTTCATGGTCATCGTGGGTGACGAGGACGTGGCGAACGGTGCGGTGAGCTTCCGCTACCGCGACGGTTCGCAGAAGAACGGCATTCCGCGTGACCAGGCGCTGGCCGAGATCGTTGATGCTGTGGAGCGCCGTATCCAGGTGTGACTGGTCCCCGCGTGGCCGGGGTGACGAGGGGCGGACCGCAAGGTCCGCCCCTCGCCGCTTCGCACCGCGCCCGGGGCGAATATGCTGCACAACATGACGACTGAGCCGGAGCAGCAGATCGGAGTGGGAACCCCGGACGCGTTCCAGCGCCTGTGGACCCCGCACCGCATGGCGTATATCCAGGGCGAGAACAAGCCGACCGGTCCGGAGGCCGGTGACGGCTGCCCGTTCTGCGCGATTCCGGACAAGTCAGATGTCGACGGGCTGATCATCGCGCGCGGTGAGAAGGTCTACGCGGTGCTGAACCTGTACCCGTACAACGGCGGCCATCTGATGGTGGTGCCGTACCGGCACGTCGCGGACTACACCGACCTCGACGAGGCCGAGACGGCGGAGCTCGCGGAGTTCACCAAGCGGGCGATGGCCGCGCTGCGCTCGGCGTCCGGAGCGCACGGGTTCAACATCGGCATGAACCAGGGTGCGGTGGCGGGGGCGGGTATCGCCGCCCATCTGCATCAGCACGTGGTGCCCCGCTGGGGTGGTGACACCAACTTCATGCCGGTGGTGGGGCACACGAAGGTGCTGCCCCAACTCCTCGCGGACACGCGGGCCATGCTGGCGGCTCACTGGCCGCAGTGACCTGCGGGTCCGCCGTGCGCCCCGCGATCCGCGCTGCGCGCGTCGTCCTCAAACGCCGGACGGGCTGATTTTCCCACCAGCCCGCCCGACGTTTTCGCCAACTGGCCCGACGGTTTCCATCAATCCGGCCCGACGGTTTCCACCAAGCCCGTCTGGTGGTTTCCATCAATACGGTCCAGCGGTTTCCATCGAGCCCGTCCGGCGTTTTCGTCAATCCGGTCCGATGGTTTCCATCAAGCCCGTCCGGCACTTTCGCCAGCCGGTCCGGTGGTTCCACCGAGCCCCTGCGGCGTTTGCGTCGCCGGTCCGACGGTTTCCACCGAGGCGGTTCGGTGGTTCCAAAAGCTCCTCCGGCGGCCTCCATCAAGCCCGTCCGGCGTTTGAGGACAAAAGGGCGGGCGGGTG
>NZ_JANFNH010000017.1 GCF_024436055.1 Streptantibioticus rubrisoli
AAGAACACCGCGGCCACGACGGCGGCTACCGCCCCGACCGGCGTCGCGTCGTAACATCGCGGCGGGGTGGGTGGGATTCTTCCCACCCACCCCGCCATTTTTGACACTCTCCGCCCCCGCCCACCCCCGGCCGTGGGCGAAGTCGTTGGCCGCCGAATCCCCAGCCACTGCCGGGCGAGCGCGTAAGCCACCGGCCCACGACCCAGCTGCGCGCCCGGAGTTGGATCCCCGGCAATCGGGTGGGCGGGCGGGCAAAGCCCCACTAACCCCACCCACCGTGCCCAAGACGCACATGCACCGCCACACCCACACCCCGCCGGGCGAACTCCCACCGCCGCAACCCCGTACAAACCACCGGCCCACACACCGGCTCCACACCACCGGCCCCACACCACCGGCCCCACACCACCGCCCCCGCAGGGAGGCCACCGCAGGGAGGCCACCGCACGGTGTCGAAGGCGCCCCGGTTTGACCCGCCGGGAGGGCGCCCCGTAACCTTGACCTTCGGCGTTTCTGCGCCCACTTCTGAGCAAATCCCTCCCGCAGCAGGTGGGAGAGGCCCGAAAATCCGATTCACGCCCAGCGCGAATCGGGCGGGCTGGCGTCAGGAGTGCCATTTCGAGCGAGAGAGTGAGATCCGCGTTGTACGCAGTCGTGCGTAGCGGTGGCCGCCAGCACAAGGTTGCTGTCGGTGACATCGTCGAGGTTGACAAGATTTCCACCGCCAAGGTTGGCGACACGGTCGAGCTCTCGACCCTGCTCGTTGTCGACGGCGACTCGGTCACCAGCGACCCGTGGGTGCTGGCGGGCGTGAAGGTCCAGGCCGAGGTCGTGGACCACCACAAGGGTGCCAAGATCGACATCCTGCGGTACAAGAACAAGACCGGTTACCGCCGGCGCCAGGGTCACCGCCAGCAGTACACGGCAGTGAAGATCACCGGCATCCCCACGGCTGCGAAGTAAGGGACTGAGGAGAGATGGCACACAAGAAGGGCGCATCGTCCACCCGGAACGGTCGCGACTCCAACGCTCAGCGGCTCGGCGTGAAGCGCTTCGGCGGTCAGCTCGTCAACGCCGGTGAGATCCTGGTCCGCCAGCGCGGCACCCACTTCCACCCCGGCCTGAACGTCGGCCGTGGTGGCGACGACACGCTGTTCGCCCTCGCCGCCGGTGCGGTCGAGTTCGGCACCAGCCGTGGTCGCAAGGTCGTGAACATCGTTCCGGCCAGCTGAACCAACCAGCTGCCGTAACGCGACACACCGAGGGCGGACCTCGCTTCCCGCACCGGGAGGCAGGTCCGCCCTCGGCGCGTTTCGCGGGGGGCCGCCCCGACAACACACCGCACTACCCCATTTCCAGGAGGCCCAGACCATGACCACCTTCGTGGACCGCGTCGAACTGCATGTCGCCGCGGGTAACGGAGGCCACGGCTGCGCCTCCGTACACCGGGAGAAGTTCAAGCCGCTGGGCGGCCCGGACGGCGGCAACGGCGGCCGCGGCGGCGATGTGATCCTGGTGGTCGACACCGACGTCACCACGCTGATCGACTACCACCACTCCCCGCACCGCAAGGCCACCAACGGCAAGCCCGGTGAGGGCGGCAATCGCTCCGGCGCGGACGGCAAGGACCTGGTCCTGCCGGTCCCGGACGGCACGGTCGTGCTGGATGCCAAGGGCAACGTACTGGCCGACCTGGTGGGCCAGGGCACCTCGTTCGTCGCCGCCCAGGGCGGTCGTGGCGGCCTGGGCAACGCCGCGCTGGCCTCCCCGCGCCGCAAGGCGCCCGGTTTCGCACTGCTTGGCGAGCCCGGCCAGGCGCGTGACATCGTGCTGGAGCTGAAGACCGTCGCCGACGTGGCGCTGGTCGGCTACCCGAGCGCGGGCAAGTCGTCGCTGATCTCGGTGCTCTCCGCGGCCAAGCCGAAGATCGCCGACTATCCGTTCACCACGCTGGTGCCCAACCTCGGTGTGGTGACGGCCGGTTCGACCGTCTACACCATCGCCGACGTGCCCGGGCTGATCCCGGGCGCCAGCCAGGGCAAGGGCCTGGGCCTGGAGTTCCTGCGGCACGTCGAGCGCTGCTCGGTGCTGGTGCACGTACTGGACACCGCGACGCTGGAGTCGCACCGCGACCCGGTCACCGACCTCGATGTGATCGAGGCCGAACTGGCGCAGTACGGCGGACTCGAGGACCGGCCGCGGATCGTCGTACTCAACAAGGTGGACATCCCGGACGGCCAGGACCTCGCCGACCTGATCCGTCCCGATCTGGAGGCCCGCGGCTACCAGATCTTCGAGGTGTCCGCGGTCTCCCGGCACGGGCTGAAGGAGCTGTCCTTCGCGCTGGCGGACATCGTCGCCAGGGCACGGGCCGCCAAGCCGGTGCAGGAGTCGACCCGGATCGTCATCCGCCCGCAGGCGGTGGACGACGCGGGCTTCACCGTCACCGCCGAGGACGGCTTCTACCGGGTGCGCGGCGAGAAGCCGGAGCGCTGGGTCCGGCAGACCGACTTCAACAACGACGAGGCCGTCGGCTACCTCGCCGACCGGCTCAACCGCCTTGGTGTGGAAGAGGAGTTGGTCAAGGCCGGTGCCCGCGCGGGCGACGAGGTGGTGATCGGTCCGGAGGAGAACGCGGTCGTCTTCGACTGGGAGCCGTCGCTGGCCGCCGGTGCCGAGATGCTCGGCCGCCGGGGCGAGGACCACCGCTTCGACGCCCCGCGTCCGGCCGCCCAGCGCCGCAAGGACCGTGAGGCCGAACGCGACGACGCGCAGCGCGAGTACGACGAGTTCAACCCGTTCTAGGGGTTGGTGGTCGTTCCACGGCTCGATACTCGAAGGCGAACGCTCCGCCGCATCCCGTACATTGCGGACGGCGGATGGGCACCAGCAGGAAGTTGTGGGGTACGCGCGGTGGTAGGGCAGCAGGACGAACGCCTCAGGCACGATGTGACGGCCGCCCGCAGGGTCGTCGTCAAGGTCGGTTCGTCCTCGTTGACCACGGCCGCGGGCGGGCTGGACGCCGACCGGGTGGACGCGCTGGTGGACGTGCTGGCCAAGTCCCGGGACGCCAAGGAGATCGTGCTGGTCTCCTCGGGCGCGATCGCCGCCGGGCTCGCCCCGCTCGGGTTGGCCAAACGCCCCCGTGACCTGGCCCGCCAGCAGGCCGCCGCCAGCGTCGGCCAGGGACTGCTGGTCGCCCGCTACACCGCCTCGTTCGCACGGTACGGAATCCGGGTCGGCCAGGTGCTGCTGACCACCGACGACGTCAGCCGCCGGGCGCACTACCGCAACGCCTACCGCACGCTGGACAAGCTGCTGGCGATGGGCGCGCTGCCGATCGTCAACGAGAACGACACGGTGGCCACCGACGAGATCCGGTTCGGCGACAACGACCGACTGGCCGCGCTGGTCGCCCATCTGGTCCACGCCGATCTGCTGGTGCTGCTCTCCGACGTGGACGGGCTGTACGACGGGGACCCGCGCACCCCGGGTGCCCGGCGGATCGACGAGGTGGCCGGGCCGCGGGACCTGGACGGGGTGTCGATCGGCAGCGCGGGCAAGGCCGGGGTGGGCACCGGCGGCATGGTGACCAAGGTGGAGGCGGCCGGTATCGCGGCGGCGGCCGGTGTCCCGGTGGTGCTCACCTCGGCGACGCACGCCGCGGACGCGCTGGCCGGGCGGCCGACCGGCACCCTGTTCCACCGCACCGGCAAGCGCTCAGCGGACCGGCTGCTGTGGCTGGCGCACGCCTCCAGCCCGCGCGGCGCGCTGCGGCTGGACGCCGGAGCGGTCAGGGCCGTGGTGGAGCGGCGCACATCGCTGCTGCCGGCTGGGCTGATCGGGGTCGAGGGCCACTTCGCGGCGGGCGACCCGGTGGACCTGGTGGACGAGACCGGGCGGGCGGTCGCCCGCGGCCTGGTCAACTTCGACGCCAAGGAGCTGCCGAGGCTGCTCGGCCGCTCCACCCGGGAGCTGGCCGCGGAGTTCGGTCCGGCGTACGAGCGCGAGGTGGTACACCGCGACGACCTCGTCGTACTGCGCTGAGGGTGGTGTGGGGCCCGCTGGGCGGGGGAAGGTGACCGACCCCGGCCGGTTCGCGGCTGGACAACCAACGAGGGCTTCTTGGGGAAAACCGCCCCGCGGTCGGCCCGGGACTGGTCAACTTTGATGCGGGGAGCGTTTCCACACAGGAAACTCCAAACTTCAACGTCCGCACACCCCCAGCCAACGACCATCGCACCACGACCCGCTGACCCCAAGGCGGAGAACGCATACAGGAGGCCGCCGGTGAGACGAGGGCGCCCAGGGGCGCTGCCCCGAGGTGGGGGCCCCTCCCACGCACGAAGTGCGGTGGGGGAGGAACGAACCCTGACCAGCGTCGAGGGCATACAGACGGACCGTCCAGGGCAGGATCCGGGGCCGGAATCGCACAACCGGGAGCGAGATGCCTCGCGACTGTGGCATGTCACGCTCAGCGTCTCGGGAGACGAGGCGCCACTCGCGGAGGTCAGACGGGCGCTGGAGCAGCTCGCCCATGACCACCCCTTCCTACTGACCAGCCGCTACGCCACCACCCACGCGGAGATCCGCTACTGGGAGGAGGCGCGCGACCTGCACGACGCCGCGGCCATCGCGCTGCGGCTGTGGGGCGAGCACCGCGCCACGGCCAAGCTGCCGCCGTGGGAGATCGTCGGCCTTGAGGTCATAGACCGCGAGACGTACCACCAGCGCGTCGCGGAGGGCTACGGCCCGCCACCCGCCGCTCCGGTGGGCGTGCATCCGTTCTGACGTGTCGCTCGCCGCCGGGCGCCAAAGCAGGTGCGGTCAGGTAGCGCCCCGAAGGGGTGCGGGGCTGTGTTCATGTGCGGCTCCGCCGCGTGGGCGCGACCAGCCACAACGGGGCTGTAGACGATCGACGGCACATCGCCGCAGACGCGGTCGCACCCTCTGCCTGTCGTCACGGACGTGCGAGGACGCGCGCGGGCCGTCCCGCATGCCGGAATCGTGGTCGCGAGGGCGCCGCAGGTCAGTAGGCTTCCCCCATGACCAGTAGCGCAACCTCACCCGTACTTGAGACCGCCCGCCGCGCGAAGGCGGCCGCCGCCGTGCTCGCGCCGCTGCCGCGGACCGTACGCGACGGTGCGCTGCTCGCGATCGCCGACGCGCTGCGCGCCCGCACCGAGGAGATCGTCGCCGCCAACGCCGACGACATCGCCAAGGCGCGCGCCAACGGCACCAGCGAGGCGATCATCGACCGGCTCACCCTCACCCCGGAGCGGATCGAGGCCATCGCCGCGGACGTGACCAAGGTGGTCGCGCTGCCGGACCCGGTCGGCGAGGTGCTGCGCGGCTCGACGCTGCCCAACGGCCTGGAACTGCGCCAGATCCGGGTTCCGCTCGGTGTGGTCGGCATCATCTACGAGGCCCGGCCCAACGTCACCGTGGACGCCGCCGTGCTCTGCCTGAAGTCGGGCAACGCGGTGCTGCTGCGCGGCTCGTCGTCCGCGTACGCCTCCAACACCGCGCTGGTGGCGGTGCTGCGGGACGCCGTCGAGGCGGCCGGACTGCCCGCCGACGCCGTGCAGTTGGTGCCCGGTGAGAGCCGTGACTCGGTCAAGGAGCTGATGCGCGCCCGCGGTCTGGTGGACGTGCTCATTCCGCGCGGTGGCGCCTCGCTGATCAGGACGGTCGTTGAGGAGTCCACGGTGCCGGTGATCGAGACCGGGGTCGGCAACTGCCATGTGTACGTGGACGAGCACGCCGATCTCGACATGGCGGTGCGGATCCTGGTCAACGCCAAGGCGTCGCGGCCGAGCGTGTGCAACGCCGCGGAGACGGTGCTGGTGCACGCCGCCGTCGCCGACGCCTTCCTGCCGCGCGCGCTGTCCGCGCTCGCCGAGGCCGGGGTGACCGTACACGGTGACGAGACCTGGCAGCGGGTCTCCGACACCGTGCTGGCGGCCACCGAGGAGGACTGGGCGACCGAGTACCTGTCGTACGACATCGCCGCCGCCGTGGTCCCCGACCTGGACGCCGCCGTGGCGCACATCCGCCGGTGGTCCTCCGGGCACACCGAGGCCATCGTCACCCGCGACCAGTCCGCCGCCCGCCGCTTCGTGTCGCTGGTGGACTCCACCGCCGTGATGGTCAACGCCTCAACGCGGTTCACCGACGGCGGTCAGTTCGGCTTCGGTGCCGAAATCGGCATCTCCACCCAGAAGTTGCACGCCCGTGGACCGATGGGCCTGCCCGAGCTGACCTCCACCAAGTACGTGGTGACCGGCGACGGCCACATCCGCTGACCGTCCGCCCGCTGGCGCGAAGTGGCGGTCACCACTGTCGAATTCGACTTCCGACTGCCCATAGCGGCCCTCGCGGGCTTACTCTGGACGGGTGTCTGAGGATGTGGGCGGCAAGCCGTTCCCGGACGGTGAGGACCACGGCGGCGCGGACGACGAGTTCGCATCCGTGGTGTTCGACGAGGCTTTCGTACGGGCGGCGACGCTCCATGAACCCACCGCGCGCGAGCGGTTGTTGGCAGCCGCCCAGGCCTGGGCGGAGGCGGACGCGGCGCGCGCCAGGATCGGCGGGGCCGACGACGACGGCCTCGACGAGGAGGCGCACCGCTACGACGCCTACCACTACCGCAGTTTCGCGGACGACGCCCACGACCCCCTGGGCCGCTACGGCCACCCGCACCGGCACGCCTACCGCGGCCACACCCGCTGGCAGCGCACCGTCGCATGGGTGCTGGCCCTGGTGATGGGCATCGGGGTGATCGCCTTGACCTTCGTCGCCGTCTACCGCGGCGCCGCTGGCGGCGGACGGCAGCCCACGCCCATGCCCGCGACCGGCCGGGTGGACACCGCACCGCCACCGGGCCGGGTGGCGTCGCCCGCCGGGTCGCCCTGAGCGACCCGAAGCCGCGCCACGCCCAGCGAGCGGCCAGGGTGACGTCCGCTCAAAACTTGTCCGGTACCGAGACGTTCACCTGCCGCACGACCGACCTACTCTTGTTGTATGGCCGGGCGTGGAGACCCTCCGGAGGGGACACCCGAGGGCGTCCCGGGGAGTGGTGACGACGAATACCGATCCGTCGTGTTCGACGAGTCGTTCGTCCGGGCTGCCCGCATACAGGAGTTCTCGGCGCAGGAACGTATGGGCGGAACGGCCGGTGCGGTGCGCACCCGGCGGCCGACCGGCTGGCTGGGCGCCGGGCGGCAGGCGCTGGCCCTGGTGCTGCTGATCGCGCTGGCCTTCGGTACCGCCGTGTACCTGGGCATACGCCACCCGTACCGGCCCGCCACGGCGACGGATATCGACCCGCCGCGGATCACTCTGGTGCCGTTGGCCCCGCAGGGACCGGTGCCGGTGGCCGCCGCCGACCGGCTGTTCGCCGCCGAGGACGGGGCGCGCTACCAGGTGGGCGACAAGGGCGTCACCCTGCCGCAGTTCAACGGAACCGACCACTTCTCGCAGAGTGAGGTGCTGCGGGCGCTGACCACCGCCAGGAGGTACCTGATCGCCTCCGCGCTGGACCGCGCCGCGCTCACCGGCGGCGATGTACGCGCGGTGCGCGAACTGCTCGATCCCGGTCAAGTCGACCAGTTCGACCGGAGTTTGGCCCATCCGCTCGATGACGGACAGTACGCCGCCACCGGTTGGCTGGTCCGCTTCGACCCGGCCCGGATCGCCCTCGCCGACCCGCGGGTGCGGGTGCGCGGCAGCATGACGGTGAACGAGGACGGCCCCGCCGGACTGCTGGTCAACACCGACCACACCATGGTCTACGCGGTACGGGCCGTCGGCACCACGGGTGCCGCGTCGCTGTTCACCGTACGGCGGCAGCTGAAGCTGTACTTCGACCGCGCCGACCTGCGCAACCGCCAGGTGCAGGTGGAGCAGGCGGCGGTCGAGGCCGGGCCGCTGGCCTGCGGGAGGGACCCGGCCGGGTACTTCCGGCCGCTACTGGCCGGGCAGAGCGTGCCCGCCGGGACCGGGGTGGACCCCTATGACCACGGCAGGCCGGTCAGCTCGGTGTGCGCAGTGCTCAGGACCGTCCCGGGCCCGAGCCGGTGAACTTGTCCCGCAGCTTGCCGCCGATGTCCCCGGCCCCCGCCGCGATATCGCTGATCAGGCCCATCAGCGGGTCCTTGCTGGACTTCACGTGGTCCGCGTAGTGGTTCGCGGACTCCTTGAAGGACTCGTACACCGAGGTGTCCCTGTCGTCCTCGCGGCGCGGGTAGTGGCCGTCCATGATCCGCTGGTGGTCGCGGCTGTCCGCCCACTTCTTCAGCTCGGCCGCCCGCACCGTGGTGAACGGGTGGCTGCGCGGCAGCACGTTGAGGATCTTCAGCACCGAGTCCCGCAGGTCGCCGCCGGACTCGTACTCCTCGGCCTGCTTGAGGAACTCGTCCACGTTCATCTCGTGCAGGTGGTTGCCGCCCGCCAGCTTCATCAGCCCGCGCATCGACGCCTGCAGGTCCTGGCCGACCAGCAGTCCGGCCCGGTCGGCGGACAACTCGGACTTGCGGAACCACTCGCGCAGCGCGGTGACGATCGCCATGACCGCCATGTTGCCCAGCGGGATCCACGCCACCCGCAGTGCCAGGTTGGTCAGGAACAGCAGGATCGTGCGGTACACCGCGTGGCCGGACAGCGCGTGCCCCACCTCGTGGCCGACGACCGCGCGCATCTCCTCCTCGTCCAGCAGCTCCACCAGACCGGTGGTGACCACGATGATCGGCTCGTCCAGGCCGATGCACATGGCGTTGGGCTGCGGGTCCTGGTTGACGTACATCGGCGGGACCTTCTCCAGGTCCAGGATGTAGCAGGCGTCCCGCAGCATCGTGTTCAGGTGCGGGAACTGCTGCTCGCTGACCCGTACCGAGTCCGACAGGAAGAGCAGCCGCAACGAACGCTCCGGCAGCAGCCCGCTGAGCGCCTTGAACACGGTGTCGAAACCGCTGAGCTTGCGCAGCGCCACCAGCGCGGAGCGGTCGGCCGGATGCTCGTAGGCACGGGACGAGATCCCCGGGAAACGGGTGCGGTTACGGCTCGGCACCTGGTCGTTCGATTCGTTCGGCACGGTCATTGGGCCTCAATCCCCTGCTAGCCGTTTCGTGCTCGTCCCCCTGACACACCCCACGATAGGGCCCGGCACCGACAGGACTACGCTGAGAGGCATGCAGAACGCCGCACTGAACCACCTCGCCGATGGGGCACCGGTCTCCAGCGAGCTCCTGCCCATCGTCATCGTCGTCGCGGTCGTCGGCGTGGTCTTCCTCGCGTGGTTCCTGTTGCGCGGTTACGGGAACAAGGACTGACGGTCGGTTACTCGGTCCCGCGGTCGGCTGCCGCCGCGGGTACGTAGATCGCGTACACAGTGAGGACGCGCGGGGGCTGCGTGGGGTTCCTCACGCCCCGCACGTACCATGTGGCACGAGTTTCCGGGCCGGTTCGCCCGCCCGGCGGCTCACCGCGACTCGACCGCATCCTCGACCGCAAGGGGTCCCGCCGACCATGACCGCAAACATCCCAGCAGCTCTGACGCAGCTCGCCGAAGGCGGCAACCACGAGAGCCTGAGCCCGTACCTCACCGGTGGCGGCGCGCTGTTCATCCTGCTGCTCCTGCTGTGGATCACCACGCGCTTCAACCGGGACCGCTGATCCGGGTCAGCGCTTCCCCAGGGGCCAAGTAGGGTGTGCTCGCATGGGAGAGCAGGCAGTGCCCGCGCGCCCCTCCGCGACCGCTGACGGAGGGGCCGGGCCAGTGAAGAAACGACTCGGTGTGATGGGTGGGACCTTCGATCCCATCCACCACGGCCACCTGGTGGCGGCGAGCGAGGTCGCCAGCCTGTTCCACCTCGACGAGGTCGTCTTCGTCCCGACCGGCCAGCCCTGGCAGAAGGAGCACCAGCGGGTCTCCCCGGCCGAGGACCGCTACCTGATGACGGTCATCGCCACCGCGTCCAACCCGCAGTTCTCGGTGAGCCGCATCGACATCGACCGCGGCGGCCGCACCTATACCCTCGACACCCTGCGGGACCTGCGCGCCGAGTACGGCGACGTCGACCTCTTCTTCATCACCGGCGCCGACGCCCTGGCCCAGATCTTCTCCTGGCGGGACGCCCAGGAACTCTTCTCCATGGCGCACTTCATCGGCGTGACCAGACCCGGCCACACCCTGTCGGACCCCGGCATCCCCAACGGCGGGGTGTCCCTGGTCGAGGTACCCGCGCTGGCCATCTCGTCCACCGAGATCAGGGACCGTGTGGCGCAGGGCGAACCGGTCTGGTACCTGGTGCCCGACGGAGTGGTGCGCTACATCAACAAGCGGAATCTGTACCGGGACGCCGGGTAGCGATCGCTCGCGGTACTCGTTTTCTGATCTGGAGGGGTTCCCGTGACCGGCGACCAGGAGCACTACGGCCAGGACCCCTACGCGGGCGGCTGCCAGCAGCAGGGCGAGCAGGGCTACGACCCGTACGCCCCCGCCCAGCAGGGCTACGACCCGGCGTACTACCAGGGCCAGCAGCCCTATGCCCCGTATCCGGACCAGCAGTACCCGCAGCAGGGCTACGCCCAGCAGCCGTACCCCCAGGAGTACCCGCAGCAGGGCTACGACGGCTACCAGACCTACCAGCAGCCGGGCTACCACGACCCGGCGGCGTACCCGCAGCAGTCCTACGACGAGCAGCACTACCAGGTCCCGCAGCCGCGCCAGGAGGAGCCGCCGCGCGCCCCCGAACCCGAACCCCAGCAGCCGCCGCGCCGTGACGAGGAGGCGCCCCGGGAGTTCCACACCGAGCAGTTCGCCTTCGTCGAGGACGAGGACGAACAGGCCGAAGACGTCATCGACTGGCTGAAGTTCTCCGAGTCCCGCACCGAGCGCCGCGACGAGCGCAAGCGCCGCGGCCGTACCCGGGTGGTCGTGCTGGCCGTGCTGCTGGTGCTGGCGCTGCTCGGCGGCGTCGGCTACCTGTGGCAGACCGGAAAGCTGCCGGGGCTCGGCAAGGGCACCGCCGCCGCCCAGGCCAGCGGCGCCCAGAAGCGCGACGTGATCGTGGTGCACCTGCGGCAGGTCGACAGCAACGACAGCTCCACCGCGTTGCTGGTGGGCAACGAGACCACCGGCAGGGGCACCACCGTCCTGCTGCCCAACTCCCTTTCCGTGAACCCCGACGGCAACGGCACCACCACCTTGGGCAAGTCCGTGGTGGACCAGGGCGCGGGACCCACCAGGGACGCGCTGAGCGCCCTGCTGGGCGCCAACATCCAGGGCACCTGGCGGCTGGACACCCCCTATCTGGAGATCCTGGTCGACGCGGTCGGCGGCATCTCCGTCGACACCGACGCCACCATCACCTCAAACGGCAAGACCGTGGTGACCGCGGGCCAGCAGCAGGACCTGAGCGGGCAGGCGGCGGTCGCCTACGCCAGCTACCGCGGCGCCGGTGAGACGCAGGACAAGCAGCTCAACCGCTTCGGTCAGGTCATGCAGGCGGTGCTGATGAAGCTGCCGAGCGACGCCGCCACCGCCACCAAGATCATCGACAGCCTGGGCGCCATCGCCGACCCCTCGCTCACCGACGCCCAACTCGGCGCCACCCTGGCGCACCTGGCGGACCAGGAGAAGGCCGGCCACTACAGCACCACCACGCTGCCGGTGCGGCCGGACGGCACCCTCAGCGAGCAGGCCACCAGCGGCGTGGTCAAGGACGTACTCGGCGGCACCGTGAAGAACACCGACACCAGCGGCATCCCGCGGGTCGCCGTGCGCGACGCCACCGGCAGCAAGAAGGCGGCGTCCTCCGCCCAGGTCGCGGTGGTCAACTCCGGCTACAGCTACGTGGACGGCGGCACCGCGGCGCCGCAGGCGAAGTCACAGGTGATCTACGGCTCCGACAACCGGGCGCAGACCGCCAAGGAGCTGGCCAAGACCCTGGGCCTGCCGGACAGCGCGGTCAGCAAGGGACAGGGCACCGGCAACGCGGACATCACCGTGGTACTGGGCGGTGACTACAAGGGGTGACCGCGGCCGGGCGAAAAACCGGAGGCGGGCTGGCCACCGCGGCATGAGACCCTGGAGGGGTACCCGTTCCCGACCGGAAAGCATGGCTTGTGACCGCCACGGACCGCTCCCTCGAGCTGATCACCACCGCCGCACAGGCGGCAGCCGACAAGCTCGCGCACGACATCATCGCCTACGACGTCAGCGACGTGCTCGCCATCACGGACGCGTTCCTGCTCGCCTCCGCACCCAACGACCGGCAGGTCAAAGCGATCGTCGACGAGGTCGAGGAGCGGCTGCACAAGGAGCTGGGCGCCAAGCCGGTGCGTCGCGAGGGCGAGCGCGAGGGCCGCTGGGTGCTGCTCGACTACGTCGACATCGTGGTGCACGTCCAGCACGCCGAGGAGCGGGTGTTCTACGCGCTGGAGCGGCTGTGGAAGGACTGCCCGGAGATCGAGCTGCCCAAGGACGCGGTGGCGACCCGTGGCAAGGTCGCGGAGTACGCCCGGCAGCACGGCGCCGAGGCGGACGGAGAGCTGAGCTGAGCGCGCAGGAGCAGCCGCCGGTGAACGGCGGGACACAGCAGGGTACGGCCGAGCGGGAGCCCGGCCGTAAGAACGGGCGCGGCCGCCGCGTCGTGCTGTGGCGGCACGGCCAGACCTCCTGGAACCTGGAGCGCCGCTTCCAGGGCTCCACGGACATCCCGCTGACCGAGACCGGCGTCGCCCAGGCGCGCCGGGCGGCGCGGCTGCTCGCCGCGCTCAAGCCGGACGCGGTGATCTCCTCCGACCTGCGGCGGGCCGCGGCCACCGCGGCCGAGTTGTCCGCCGTGACCGGCCTTCAGCCCACGTACTACGAGGAGCTGCGGGAGACCTACGCGGGTGCCTGGCAGGGGCTGACCAGCACCGAGATCATGGAGCGGTACGGCGAGCAGTACCTGGCCTGGAAGCGCGGAGAGCCGGTGCGGCGCGGCGGCGGCGAGCTGGAGACCGAGGTCGCCGACCGGGCGGCGCCGGTGGTGCTGCGCGAGGTGGAGAAGCTGCCCGAGGACGGCACGCTGCTGGTGGTCAGCCACGGTGGCGCGATCCGGGTCACCATCGGCCGCCTGCTGGGCCTGCCACCGGCGCACTGGGAGTCGCTCGGCGGTCTGTCCAACTGCTGCTGGTCGGTGCTCGGCCACGGCGCCCGTGGCTGGCGGCTGCTGGAGCACAACGCGGGGACGCTGCCGCAGCCGGTGCTCGGCGACGACGTGTGACCGCCGATTTCACGAATCAGCAGGTCACCCGCTAAGCTTCTACTCGTTCCCGGCAAGGAGACGAGCCGAGAACAGCGGGGCTATAGCTCAGTTGGTAGAGCGCTTGCATGGCATGCAAGAGGTCAGGAGTTCAATTCTCCTTAGCTCCACGGGCAACGGACCACCTCCGGGTGGTCCGTTCTGTTATGCGGCACGAAAACGGCGGGCCCACTCGAGCACGCACCTCGCCTGCGAACCCGCCGGAACGCGCCCTTGGATCCGCCGCCCGGACGGCGCCCCGAACTCCCCGACAGATCAGGCCCGTTGGGCCGCCCTTTCACGTTCCTCCCGCAGCTCGGAGAGCGGTCGCCCGTGCAGCGGGCAGCCGATCACCGGATCACCGAGTGCGCGCAGTTGGGCCAGTCGGGCGCGGGTGGCCTCGTTCTCCGGCGTGTAGACGACGATGCGGTGCTCCGGCATGCCGTCGATCGCCAGTGAGGTGGACACCAGCCGCAGCTCGCCCACCCCGGGGTAGTCGACGATCTTGGTGCGTCGCCCCGGTGGTGCCACATCGCCGCTCGCCCACAGCTGGGCGAAGTCGGCGCTCGCCCTGATCAGCCGGTCGATGAAGTGCTCCCAGGCCGGTTCCCCGAGGTGCCTGCCGTACGCGGAGCGCAGTTGCGCCACCATCCGGGCCGCCTCCTCCGGGCTGTGGCGCAGGTTCTGGCAGCAGGGCGGAACGGTGAACATCCGCCACAGCACATTGCGCTCGCTCAGGTCCGGCAGCCGTGTCGCGGGCCAGATGGCGCAGTACGCGGTGTTGGCGGCCCGTACGTCGTAGCGGGCGTTGTAGACCACCGCGGCCAGCGGGTCGAGGGCGTCGAGGATGGCCTGCACCTCGGGGTCCACCTCGTCCGCGTCGGCCACCGCCTCCCGCACGAACGGCACGCCCGCGAGCCGGTACAGATGCTCGCGCTCCGTCGCGTCCAGCCGCAGCACCCGCGCCACCGCGTCCAGCACCTGAACGCTGGCGTTGATCGGGCGGCCCTGCTCCAGCCACGTGTACCAGGTCACCCCCACCCCGGCGAGCTGGGCGACCTCCTCGCGGCGCAGCCCGGGGGTGCGGCGGCGGGGGCCTGGCGGGAGCCCCACGTCCTGTGGGGTGACCCGGGCGCGGCGGCTGCGCAGGTATGCGGCCAGTTCGGTGCGCCGATTGCCGTGCGCCGTCGTACCGCGGCCGTTGATCGCCCCCATGCGCTCATCGTGCCGTGCCGCCGTGCACCCTGCCAGGTGCTGGTGGTACCAGCATCACCGGGCTCTCACCACCCGTACCGCCGGTCCAGCACCGTCATGGCCATGGCACAGACCGCAACCACCTCCACCATCAACGCGATTGACCGCGAACCACTACGGCACGGGCATCGGCGGCGCGGCTCGCCACGGTCCGGCTGGCTGCTGGCGATCGTGCTGACCGGCCAGTTCATGGCGCTACTTGACGCCTCCATCGTCAATGTGGCGGCCCCGACCATCCGCGTCGACCTGCACGCCTCGGGCGGCGGACTCCAACTGGTCGTCGCGGGCTACACCATCACCTACGCCGTGCTGCTGATCACCGGTGCCCGGTTGGGCGACCTGCTGGGGCACCGCAGGATGTTCCTCGGTGGTCTTGCGGTGTTCACCGCCGCCTCGCTGGCCTGCGGACTCGCCGCGGGCATCGGGGAGTTGACCGCCTTCCGGCTGGTGCAGGGCGCGGGATCGGCGCTGATGCTGCCGCAGGTGCTCAGTCTGATCCAGCGGACGTTCACGGGTTCGGCGCGGGTACGGGCGCTCAACGCGTTCTCCGCGGTGCTGGCCAGCGGCTACGCCTTGGGCCAGGTGCTCGGCGGACTGCTGGTCGGCGCCGACCTGTTCGGCTCCGGCTGGCGTCCGGTGTTCCTGGTGAACGTGCCGATCGGCGCCGTACTCCTGCTGGCCGGGCCACGGCTGATGCCTCGCGACGGTGAGCGGGCCCAGGAGCGGCAACGCGCCCTGGACCTACCGGGCTTGGTGACGCTGGCGGCGGCCGTGACGCTGTTCACCGTTCCGCTGGTGCTCGGGCAGCAGCAGGGATGGCCGGTGTGGTGCTGGGCGTCTTTGGCGCTCAGCGGCGCGCTGCTGGCGGTGTTCGCCGCGTTCGAGTCACGGCTGGCACGGCGCGGGGGAGCGCCGTTGATCTCGGGGCGGGTGCTCCGCGCGCCGGGGATGCGGACCGCCGTGGTGCGCATCGGGCTGGTGATGGCGCTCAACGCGGGGCTGATGTTCGCCTTCGCGCTGCACCTGCAGTCCGGGCTGGGGCGCGACGCCCTGGACGCCGGGCTGGTCTTCGCCCCCGCCGCGGTGGCGTTCGGCACGGTGAGCCTCAACTGGCGGCGGCTTCCGCCGCGTTGGCACGGCGCGCTGGTGCCGCTCGGCTTCGTCATCGCCGGTGCGGCCTGCGTCCTGTGCGGGCTGCTGCTACGGGACGGCGGCAGCGGCGGTATGTGCCTCTACCCGGCCATGGCGGCGGCGGGGCTCGGTGCGGGGCTGGCGTACGGGCCGAACCTCAACCGTGCGCTGGAGCGGGTGGCGCCGACGGACGCGGCCGACGCCAGCGGGCTGCTGGTAACCGTCACCCAACTCGGCCAGCTGGTGGGCGTCGCCACCCTCGGCACGCTCTACCTCAACCGTCTGACGTACTACGCCCGTTACACC
The DNA here is from genome assembly GCF_024436055.1 of Streptantibioticus rubrisoli. Taxonomy (GTDB): domain Bacteria; phylum Actinomycetota; class Actinomycetes; order Streptomycetales; family Streptomycetaceae; genus Streptantibioticus_A; species Streptantibioticus_A rubrisoli. Next base: position 15,981 of record NZ_JANFNH010000017.1, read on the forward strand.
CCCGGCACCGCGCACGCCTCCGCTCAGGCGCTGTGGCTCACCGCGGCCGCGCTGGCCGTGATCGCGTTGCTGGGCGTGCTCGCCGGGCCGCTCAGTGGTCGGCGTACGCCTGGTCGTGCCGGGACGTGCGGGACTGCGCCGGAATGACCGTGCGAGGCGTCTCGCGGCGCGTCCGTAGCGCCCGCGCCGCCTGGGTAGCGGCGACCGCCAGGAACGCCAGGCCGATCAGCGGGTAGAGCGCGGACAGCAGCATCTGCCCGGCGTTCTGGTGCAGTTCGAAACGCCACCCGGGAGTGTGCGGCACCGCCCACAGCAGGAAGGAGCAGAACAGCACCCCGGTCAGCGCCGCACCCGCCCGCCACCGAGGGTCACGCCGCCGCAGCGCCTCCGAGCCCAGCAGCAGCACCATCGGGACGCACCACACCCAGTGGTGCGACCACGACACCGGGCTGACCAGCAGCGCCGTCACCGCGCACGCGCAGGCCGCCCAGGCCGCCCCGGACGGCAGCCGGTCACCGGCCAGCGCCGCCGCCACCGCGACCGCCAGCCCGAGCACACCGACCAGCGCCGCCGCGACCAGCCACGACCCGCCCGGGTCCGGGGTGTGCAGCAGGCGGGCCAGCACACCGCGCACCGACTGGTTGGCGGTCTCCTCGGCATGGCCGACCCGGTTGGCGGCGAAGACCATCCGGGTCCAGAAGTCGTGTGAGTCCCTGGGCAGCGCCACCGCCGCCACGGTCACCGTCCCCACGAAGGCGGCCGCGGCCACCGTGGCCCGGCGCAGCGCCGGGTTCCACACCGGGCGGCCGGTGCGCAGCCGCCGCCAGCCCTGGGCGGCGCCCACCAGCGCCAGGAAGACACCGAACAGCGCCGGGGTCAGCTTGATCCCGGCGGCGATCCCGATGCCGACCCCGGCCCAGCGGTGGCCGGAGCGACGGGTCAGGTCCCACAGCACCAGCACCGCCAGCAGCAGGTTGATCTGCCCGTACCGCAGTGTCGTCCACACCGGCTCGCACCACACCGCCAGCGCGCTGACGGCGAGCGTCGCCGCCGCGCGCGGCACCCGGTGCGGCCTGCCGACCAGCCGCAGCGACAGATGGACCACCGCCACCAGCAGCCCGAGGTTGGCCAGTGTGGCCGCGGTCCGCATCGCCGGGACACCGAGCCAGCTCAGCGGCGCGAAGAGGATCGCGGCGAACGGCGGATAGGTGTTCGGCAGCTTCGCCTCGGTGGCCACCATCGCGTACAGGTCGTGACCGGTCCGCATGGTCCAGCCCTCGGCCCGGTACACCATGAGGTCGATCATGGAGACGTGCGCGGCGCGCTGCGCGATCCAGAAGCAGGTGAACGACGCCAGACAGGCCAGTGCGGCCAATGTGTTCGGGCGTCGCGCTATGAGGTCCCTGACCGCGCCGGTACGCGGGTCGCTGATCGGCTGCGTCGCGGTCACGGTGGTGGCTCCTGGGGTCCGGGGGCTTGGCTCGGCCCGGTCCGGCGGGCCGGGTCGTCGATCGGGCGGCGCGGAAGCCCGACAGTACCTTCTGCGGGGTTTGCGCAGCAGAGCGCGGTCCTCCCGTGTGCCCCGAAAGGCATGCGGGCGCCCACTCGGCCGATTTGGCGAAACGCCCCCCGCACCGTGTAATGTTTACTCAGTCGCCGGGGGGTCCCGGCGGAGAGCAGGACCTGGGGCTATAGCTCAGTTGGTAGAGCGCTTGCATGGCATGCAAGAGGTCAGGGGTTCAATTCCCCTTAGCTCCACGAGTACGAGGGCGACCTGGAACCGCGAGTAGCGCGGGGCGGGTCGCCCTCGTCGTTTCCGTTTCCGTACGGTTTGGCCGCGCTTCGGGCGCACCGCGGTGGGAGTGGGTGACGGGCGTCACAGCCGGTCGCCGGTCGGTCGGCGCCTCGTGTGCTGCACGGCGCCCGCGGGCCGGTACGCCGCGCCGGGGCGCGCCCGCCGTCACCGGGCACATCGGGTAGCGCCCAACCCGCTGCCGGGCGCCCCGACTTCAGGCCGTGCGCCACGCCGGATACCCACACCCGCCAGCGCACCGGGCGCCCTCGCGCCGCGAGCGCCCCGGGTGGCCCGACCGTGGCCGCCGCCAGCAGCGCGAACGCGCGTCAAGTGGACCGGCGGTGCCCGTCGCCCGGCCGGGTCCGGGCCGGTGCCTCGTGCCACGGCCGCGGCAAGGGCCCGTGACGCGGCCACCTCCGGCAACCCGTGGCGCGGCCACCCCTGGCGAGGTGACCAGTCGAACCGCGCTCAGCGGGGAGTGCGGGCGGCATGGCGGCCACCATGGAGGTCCACCGCCTGGGCGAGCCGACCGGACTGCGGCCGAACTCCCCCCGACTGCCGAGGAGTTGTCCGAAGGCGGTCGGCCGCCACTCCGCGCTACGAAGCAACTCAGGCGAAGTCCGCTGCGGTTCGCGGCGCCCTCAAAGGGGCGAGGGGCTGTGTTCATGTGCGGCTCCGCCGCGTGGGCGCGACCAGCCGCGATGGCGCCGCAGCCGATCGACAGTGCATCGCGGCTCTCCCGGCGAGGCGCCCAGCGCCGGGTGCGCTGGTCTTGTGCGCGCCCCCCGAACCGGGGAACCCTGTCAACTGCCGTACGGAGTCCAGCCTTCCGGTCTTGCCTCCGTCGCATGTCAACAGGGCGTGACAACTTCCCGGCCGTTACACCCACTTGGGCATTTCTTGACCCAATCATTCCCCTGACGTGAACAGATCAGCGACAGAGTTTGGCCCTACGGCATGCGGATCACCGCTATTCGGTGAACGCGCTCCGGGTCACGCGAGCATGCCGCGACCATTCGTGTCTCTTTGGGGGTTTCATGAAGCTTGCCCGTCCCAGAACGCGCGCCGGTCTTGCGGTGGCAGCCACGCTGCCGCTGGTGGCCGGCGCTCTGGCGCTCGGTGTGCCCACCGCCCAGGCCGACTCCAGCAACCGGCAGGTGCTGACCAACACCAAGCCGCTGTGGGCGACGCCGCGCGCTGACCACGGCACCGCCGCTGGTTCGACCAGCGTCAACGCCCGTGTCTACCTGGCCGGTAAGGACGCCCAGGGGCTGGCCGCCTACGCACAGGCGGTCTCCGACCCCTCGTCGCCCTCCTACGGCAAGTACCTGACGCCGAAGCAGGTGCAGGATCGTTTCGGCGCGACCAAGCAGCAGATAGCCGAGGTCACCGCCTGGCTGAAGAGCTCGGGCCTGACGGTGACCGGTTCCAACCAGCACTACATCGCGGTGAGCGGCGACAAGGCCGCGGTGGAGAAGGCCTTCAACACGGAGCTGCGCAACTACTCCAAGGACGGCCACCTCTACCACGCCCCTGCCCAGGCCGCCTCCGTACCGGCCTCGCTGCACGGCGCGGTGCTCACCATCACCGGTCTGGACAACGCTCCCAAGCAGTCCCAGCACGACGAGCTGCCCCCGCCGGAGGCCGTCGCCCGGCAGGCCGGTCCGTTCTCCACGTACTACGGCTCCAACGTCGCCAAGAACCTGCCCAAGGCGTACGGCGGTTCGGCGCCCTACGTCGTCAAGGGCTACACCGGCAAGCAGCTGCGTGCCGCCTACGGCGCCAAGGGCTACACCGGCAAGGGCGTGACCGTCGCCATCACCGACGCGTTCGCCTCGCCGTACATCGCCAAGGACGCGTCCGAGTACGCCAAGCGCAACGGTGACGCGGCCTACAAGGCGGGCCAGTTCACCCAGGTGCTGCCGAGCGCCTACAACAACATCGACTCCTGCAAGGCCGCCGGTTGGTACGGCGAGGAGACGCTGGACGTGGAGGCGGTGCACGCGGTCGCCCCTGGCGCCAACATCGTCTACGTGGGCGCCGCCTCGTGCAACGACCCCGACCTGATGGACAGCCTGAACAAGGTGGTCGACAACCGCCTCGCCGACATCGTCTCCAACTCCTGGAGCGACGTCGAGGCGAACGAGACCCCGGACGTGGCCGCCGCCTACGACCAGATCTTCCAGCAGGGCGCGGTCGAGGGCATCGGCTTCTACTTCTCCTCCGGTGACAACGGTGACGAGCTCGCCAACACCGGCACCAAGCAGATCGACACCCCGGCCAACTCCGCCTGGGTGACCGCGGTCGGCGGCACCTCGCTGGCCGTCGGCAAGGGTGACAAGTACCAGTGGGAGACCGGCTGGGGCACCACCAAGGCCACGCTCTCCGCGGACGGCAAGAACTGGTCCTCGCTGCCCGGTGACTACCTCTACGGCGCCGGTGGCGGCACCAGCAAGCTCGTTGCGCAGCCGTTCTACCAGCGCGGCGTCGTCCCGGACGCGCTGAGCAAGCAGAACGGTGCCCCCGCGCAGCGCGTGGTGCCGGACATCGCGGCGGTCGCCGACCCGACCACCGGCTTCCTGGTCGGCCAGTCGCAGACCTTCCCCGACAAGTCCGTGCGGTACAGCGAGTACCGCATCGGCGGCACCTCGCTCGCCGCGCCGGTGATCTCCGCGATCCAGGCCCTCGCCCAGCAGGCCCGCGGCGGTGTGCCGATCGGCTTCGCCAACCCGGCCATCTACGACCGGTTCGGCACCTCGGCGTACCACGACGTGACCGACCACCCGCTCGGCCAGGGCCAGTCCCTCGCCGATGTGCGCGTCGACTTCAAGAACGGCTTCGACGCCAAGGGCGGCTACAACGTCTCGCTGCGCACCCTGGGCCACGACAGCTCGCTGAACGCGACGATCGGCTACGACAACGTCACCGGCGTCGGCAGCCCCGGCGCGAACTACGTGCTCTCGTACCGTCCGCGCCACTGAGCGACAGCGCACAGGCACACGGCGTAGGGCCCGCACCGGCTATCCCGGTGCGGGCCCTTCCCGCGCTGGGGTACCCTGAGCCCATGCGTGCCGTACGCCTTCTGCTTATCCAGCCGCGCTGACGAGGAACCAGTCAGTGCGGCGACCCCTCCTGTGCGAGGGGTTTTTTCGTTTCCGGACCAGGCCGGTCCACGGCCCGGGGCGAAACGATCCGAAGGCAGACCGGGCGTACGCCTGTCATGACATCGATGGAGCTTCGAGGGACATGAGCGAGACCACCCCCGCCGCCGAGGCGGCCGCGCCGCACCGCTACACCGCCCAGCTGGCCGCCGACATCGAGGCGCGCTGGCAGGACTTCTGGGAGCGCGAGGGCACCTTCAACGCCCCCAACCCGGACGGTGGCGAGCTCGGCGGTCCGGCGGAGGTCACCGACCGGCCCAAGAAGTTCATCATGGACATGTTCCCCTACCCGTCGGGCGCGGGACTGCACGTGGGCCACCCGCTGGGCTACATCGCCACCGACGTGTTCGCCCGCTTCCACCGGATGACCGGCCACAACGTGCTGCACACGCTGGGCTTCGACGCCTTCGGCCTGCCCGCCGAGCAGTACGCGGTGCAGACCGGCACCCACCCCCGGGTGACCACCGAGGCCAACATGGCCACCATGAAGGCCCAGCTGCGCCGCCTGGGCCTGGGGCACGACAAGCGCCGCTCCTTCGCCACCATCGACCCCGGGTACTACAAGTGGACCCAGTGGATCTTCCTGCAGATCTTCAACTCCTGGTACGACCCCGAGGCGCGCAGGGCCCGCCCGATCGACGAGCTGGTCGAGCAGTTCGCCTCCGGCACCCGGCCCACTCCTGACGGCCGCCCCTGGGCCGAGCTGACCTCCGTCGAGCGCGCCGACATCCTCAGCGGTTACCGGCTGGCCTACGCCTCCGACTCGCCGGTGAACTGGTGCCCGGGCCTGGGCACCGTATTGGCCAACGAGGAGGTCACCGCGGACGGCCGCTCCGAGCGCGGCAACTTCCCGGTGTTCAAGGCGAAGCTGCGCCAGTGGATGATGCGCATCACCGCGTACGGCGACCGGCTGCTGGAGGACCTGGACGCGCTGGACTGGCCCGAGGCCATCAAGCTGCAGCAGCGCAACTGGATCGGCCGCTCCGAGGGCGCCCGGGTGGACTTCCCTGTCAGCTTCGACGGGGACGCCAAGATCACCGTCTTCACCACCCGCCCCGACACCCTGTTCGGCGCCACCTACATGGTGCTGGCCCCTGAACATGAGCTGGTGGACAAGCTCGTCCCGGCCACCTGGCCCGAGGACACCCCTGCGGCATGGACCGGCGGGCACACCAACCCGGCCGAGGCCGTCACCGAGTACCGCAAGCAGGCCGCCGCCAAGTCCGACCTGGAGCGGCAGGCCGAGGCCAAGGAGAAGACCGGTGTGTTCACCGGCGCCTACGCGGTGAACCCGGTCAGCGGCGACCGCGTTCCGGTCTTCATCGCCGACTACGTGCTGATGGGCTACGGCACCGGCGCCATCATGGCCGTCCCGGCGCACGACAGCCGCGACTTCGCGTTCGCCCGCGCCTTCGAGCTGCCGATGCGCTGTGTGGTGCAGCCTGGCGACGACCGCGGCACGGACCCGGCGACATGGGAGGACGCGTTCGACTCCTATGACGCGCGGATCATCAACTCCGCCAACGCCGAGGTCTCCTTGGACGGCCTGCTGGTTCCCGAGGCCAAGTCGAAGATCACCCAGTGGCTGGCCGCCCGCGGCATCGGCGAGGGCACCGTCAACTTCCGGCTGCGCGACTGGCTGTTCAGCCGCCAGCGTTACTGGGGCGAGCCGTTCCCGATCGTCTACGACGAGGACGGTGTGGCCCACCCGCTGCCCGAGTCGATGCTGCCCGTCGAACTGCCCGAGATCGACGACTACGCACCGCGCACCTTCGACCCGGACGACGCCGACACCTCGCCGGAGACCCCGCTGTCCCGCAACGAGGACTGGGTCAATGTCGAGCTGGACCTGGGCGACGGACCCAAGACGTACCGCCGTGAGACCAACACCATGCCGAACTGGGCCGGTTCGTGCTGGTACGAGCTGCGCTACCTGGACCCGTACAACCGCGAGCGGCTGGTCGACCCGACCGCCGAGGCGTACTGGATGGGGCCGCGCGAGGGCCAGCCCGCGGGCGGTGTCGACCTGTACGTGGGTGGCGCCGAGCACGCCGTACTGCACCTGCTGTACGCCCGTTTCTGGCACAAGGTGCTGTACGACCTGGGCCACATCTCGTCGTACGAGCCGTTCCACAAGCTCTACAACCAGGGCATGATCCAGGCCTACGTCTACCGCGACAGCCGCGGCTTCCCCGTCCCGGCGGCCGAGGTCGAGGAGCGCGACGGCCAGTACTTCCACGACGGCCAGCAGGTCAAGCGCGAGCTGGGCAAGATGGGCAAGTCCCTGAAGAACGCGGTCACCCCGGACGAGATCTGCGCCGAGTACGGTGCCGACACGCTGCGCCTGTACGAGATGGCGATGGGCCCGCTGGACGTGTCGCGGCCGTGGGACACCCGGGCCGTCGTCGGCTCCTACCGGTTCCTGCAGCGGCTGTGGCGCAACGTCGTGGACGAGGCCACCGGCGAGGTCACCGTGGTGGACGAGGAGCCGGACGAGGAGACGCTGCGCGCGCTGCACAAGGCGATCGACGGCATCCGCGGCGACATGGCGGGCCTGCGCTTCAACACCGCCATCGCCAAGGCCACCGAGCTGAACAACCACCTCACCAAGCTGCCCCGGGTGCCGCGCACGGTCGCCGAGCGGATGGTGCTGCTCGTCGCTCCGCTGGCCCCGCACATCGCCGAGGAACTGTGGCGCAAGCTGGGCCACACCGAGTCGCTGGCCCACACCGACTACCCGGTCGCCGACCCGGCGTATGTTCAGGACGAGACGGTCACCTGTGTCGTCCAGGTCAAGGGCAAGGTCAAGGCGCGCCTGGAGGTTCCCCCGGCCATCGGCGAGGCGGAGCTGGAGAAGCTGGCGCTGGCCGACGAGGCGGTACAGGCGGCGCTGGGCGGTGCGGGCATCCGCAAGGTCATCGTCCGGGCGCCGAAGCTGGTGAACGTCGTGCCCGCGTGACATCGCGCCCCCTAGGGGGGCGGTTCGGGGCCGGTTGCGGGTTCCACTGGAACTGCGACCGGCCCCGTCCGTTCTACCGTGGAGGCAACCGCTTTCGGCGGGTGTCTTCGGTGGGTGTTTTCGGTCGTGGTGGGAGAGGGAGCGTCCATGGTTGCCGTTTTCGGGGTACTCGCGCTGGTCCTGCTGGCGGCCGTGGTGCTCGGTGTGGTCGCGGCGGTCAAGACGGTGCGGGCCGTGCGCCGCGGGGTGGAGCGCACCAGCGCCCAGGCGCGACGCGTGGTCGAGGAGACCACCCTCAAGGCGAAGAAGTACGGTCAGCCCGGCGCGCTCGGCGAGTTGGCGTCGCTACGGCTGGAACTGCGCGAGTCCATGATCGGCACCCGTCAGGCGCTGGAGGCCGGTGTCGCGGCTGACCCGGCGCTGCGCGAGGCGCTGGGCCTGCTCGACCGGCTGCGGGAGCACGCGCACTGCCTGGACGACGAGCTGCGGCTGCTGGAGCGCGAGCCCGACCGGGGCCGGATCGCCGCCCGCCTGCCGGAACTGCGGCAGCGCACGGAACGCGTCACCCACAGCGCGGACTCGCTGCGCTGGGCGGCCCAGGATCGCGCCCGGCAGTTCGGTGACGACGAACTCGCCGCGCTCGGCCGGGAGATCGAGCTGGAAGCGGGCGCACTGCGGCACTGGGTGCCGACCGAGGTCGACGCCCCGACGCGGTCGGAGCTGGACCAGGGGCAGTCGCGCGGCCGTCGCTGAGCCGCGGGCAGCGGTGTTGTCGGCACAGGGTTGACGGGTAGGGTCCCGCTCATGTCTGCGCATGTCGCCATCGTCACCGATTCCACGGCCTACCTGCCGCAGGAGGCGCTGACCCGCCATCACATCACGGTGGTTCCGCTCACCGTGATCCTGGGTGACGAGATGCTGGAGGAGGGCACCGAGGGCTCGGCCCAGACGGTCGCCACCGCGTTGCGCCGCCGTCGACCGGTGACCACCTCACGGCCGGGACCGGAGCGGTTCACCGCCGCCTACCGCGCCGCGGCGGACGCGGGCGCCAGCGCCGTGGTCTCCCTCCACTTGTCCGCCGAGTTCTCCGGGACCTATGACGCGGCGTGCGTCGCGGCCGAGACCGCGCCGGTTCCGGTCCGGGTCGTGGACACCGGCATGGTGGCGATGGCGCTGGGCTTCCCGGTGCTCGCGGCGGCCGAGGCGGCACAGTCCGGGGGCACGGTGGACGACGCCGTCGCGGCGGCGGAGAAGCGCGCCGCGGGGACCTCCGCCTACTTCTACGTGGACACCCTGGACTATCTGCGGCGCGGCGGCCGGATCGGCGCGGCACAGGCCCTGCTGGGCTCGGCGCTGGCCGTCAAGCCGCTGTTGCAGCTCGCGGAGGGGCGGATCCAGCTGCTGGAGAAGGTGCGCACGGCTTCCCGGGCCATCGCCCGGCTGGAGGAGGTCGTAGCGGAGCGGGCGGGTCAGGCGGTGGTGGACATCGCCGTCCACCATCTGGCCGCCGCCGACCGCGCCGAGACCCTGGCGGAGCGCCTGCGGGCCCGGGTGCCTGGGGTGGCGGAGCTGCATGTGAGCGAGGTCGGGGCGGTCATCGGGGCGCACACCGGACCGGGGCTGTTGGGGGCGGTCGTCTCACCACGGTGAGGGTCCCCGCCGAGGACGGGGTGCTGGTGGCGGGTGCGCGTGGCCGGGCGCGGGGACTGCGCCCTGAAGGGGCGCGGGGAACTGCGCGACCAGCCGCAACGGCGCTGCAGACGAATTGACGGCACCCATCGCCGCACCCCCAGCGGAGCGGTTAGCGCGCTGGCCTGAGTTCACCCGATCGAATGACCAAGTTATCCACAACTGCCCAGTAATCCACGGGATTTGGCTGGACTCGGCAGCGTTCGGTTCAACTGCCTACTGTCAGTAGGCATGGGAACGCACACCGCAACTGCCAATCGCCCCAGCGACAGTGACACCGTCGCCCGAGCGCGCGCGGACGCGCTGTTCGACCGCCCGCCGACGGGTGCCGATCCTGCCCCGGAGCCCGCTGCCGCGCGGCCGCGGCGGCCGCCGCGCCGCCCCTCGTGGCGGACCGCCGTCTTCGAACGGCTGCCGGTCTGGGTGCAGTTGAGATGCGGGATGGAACTGCGCACGGTCGCCGCCCTCGCCGGTGTGCTGGTGCTGGCGGCGGTCTTCGCGGCGCACCACTTCTGGGCGGGCAGGCCGCGTACGGTGCAGCCGCCGCCCGTCGCACGGGCCGCCACCTTCCCGGTAGGGCAGGTGACCGGCGGCTCGGCGACGCCGACGGTCCGACCGTCGACCGCGGAGGTGGTGGTCGACGTCGCCGGAAAGGTACGGGCCCCGGGAGTACGGCACCTCCCGGCCGGGTCACGCGTCACCGACGCGCTGAAGGCGGCGGGCGGCCCGCTGCCGGGTGCCGACACCAGCGGCCTCAACCTGGCCCGGCCGCTCACGGACGGGGAGCAGGTCGTGGTCGGCCAGCCCGTGGCGCCCGCCGAGGGCGCGGGCAGCCGAGGGGGCGGTGCGGCGCAGGCGTCGGGCACGGGCGGGGGGACGAACGGTCCGCTCAGCCTCAACACCGCCACGGCCGAGCAGCTTGACGCCTTGCCCGGCGTCGGCCCGGTGCTCGCCCGCCGCATCGTCGAATACCGCACCGAGCACGGCGCGTTCACCTCCGTCGGCCAACTCCGCCAGGTCACCGGGGTGGGGGAGCGTCGTTTCCAGGAACTCCAGCCGTTGGTGCGGCCATGAACGCCATGAACGCCGTGAGCACAGCACGCCCCGCCGCGCCTCCGGTCGCGCCGCCCGACGGCGTGGGCGCGCCCCGGGCGGGGCAGGACGGACCGGCCGACCTGCGCCTGGTGCCGCCCGCGGTGGCGACCTGGCTCGCCGCCGTCATCGCGTTGAACGCACCCGGCCGCTGGGTGGCCGTCGGCGCCGGGGTCTGTCTCGTCGCCGCCCTGGCCCTGTGCGTCGCACACCGCGCGGCGCCGGGCGGGATGAGACGGGGCGTCGGCACCGCCGCGGTGGCGGCCGCGACGCTGCTGTGCGCCTGCGCCGCCGCGGGCGTGGCGGCACTGGGCGTGGCGGGCCTGCATCGGGGGCCGATCCCGTCGCTCGCCGCCCAACAGGCCCGTGCCACCGTCGAGTTGACGCTCACCAGTGACCCCCGAGCGGTAACCCCGCGGGCACGTGGTTCGACGCCCGCCCCGCTGTCCGTCATCGCGGAGGGCGAGGCGTCGCGCGTCACCTCGCGGGGCACCACCACCGCCGTGCGCACCCCCGTGCTGCTCATCGCCCAGCCCGGGGACAGCGCCCAGGCATGGCTGGGGCTGCTGCCGTCCACCGTCCTCACCCTGGACGGCCAACTCGCCCCCACCACCAGACAGGCCGACCGCAGCGCCGCCGTCCTCCAGGTGCACGGCCCGCCGACCGTCACCCGGCCGCCGTCGGCGGTCCAGCGGCTGGCCGGAGCGCTGCGCGCGGGATTGCGGGACGCGACCGACCAACTGTCGCCGGACGCCCGCGCGTTGATCCCCGGCCTGGTGGTCGGAGACACCTCCCGCGTGCCGCCCGACCTGCAGGAGGCCTTCGCCGCCACCGACCTGACCCATTTGCTGGCGGTCAGCGGTGCCAATCTGACCGTGATCCTCGCCCTGCTGATCGGCCCGCCCTCACTGGCGGTACGCGCGGAACGCCGGGGCATCGCCGCCAGACTGGGCCTGTCGCTGCGGCTCACCGCACTCCTCGGCGGGGCGCTGACCGTCGGCTTCGTGGTGCTGTGCCGACCGGATCCGAGCGTGCTGCGAGCCGCCGTCTGCGGTCTGATCACGCTCCTGGCGATCGGTACGGGACGGCGGCGCGCCCTGCTGCCCGCGCTGGCCGCCGCCGTCATCGCCCTGGTCCTCTACGACCCGTGGCTGGCCCGCTCCTATGGCTTCGCGCTGTCGGTGCTGGCCACGGCCGGGCTGCTGACCTTGGCCCCGGGGTGGAGCGCCGCGCTGCGGCGGCGCGGTGTTCCGGCGCATCCGGCGGAGGCCGTGGCGGCCGCCGCGGCCGCGCAGGTGCTGTGCGCACCGCTGGTCGCCGTGCTCGCCGCGCACATCAGCCTGGTCGCCATCCCGTGCAACCTGCTGGCCGAGTTGGCGGTGCCGCCAGCCACCGTGTTGGGCTTCGCCGCCCTGGTGGCGGCGCCGGTGTCGATGTTCGCCGCCAAATGCCTTGCGTGGCTGGCGGGTTGGCCGGTGGTGTGGATCGGCGTGGTCGCCCGTAAGGGCGCCGCACTGCCGGGGGCGGCGCTGGACTGGCCCGGTGGCTGGACGGGCGGACTGCTGCTGGCCGCCCTCACCGCCGTGGGGCTGCTGCTCGCCCGGCGTATCGCCCGCCACCCGTGGGTCTGCGCCGCGCTGGCGGCACTGCTGCTGGTCGCGGTGCTCGCGCCCGCCCCGCTCACCCGGCTGGCCACCGGCTGGCCGCCCGCGGGGTGGCGGATGGCGGCGTGCGACGTCGGGCAGGGGGACGCGTTGGTGCTCAACTCCGGTGACGGTGACGGCTCAGCGGTGGTGGTCGACACCGGTCCCGAGCCGATGCTGGTCGACCGGTGCCTGAAGTCCCTTGGCGTGACCACGATTCCGCTGCTGGTCCTCACCCACTTCCACGCCGACCACGTCGCCGGGCTCCCCGGCGTCCTGGCCGGTCGCAGCGTGGGCGCGATCGAGACCACGACCGTGGACGCGCCGCCCGGCGAAGCCGCCTCGGTACGCCGCCGCGCCGAGGCGGCACACATCCCGGTGCTGCGCGCGACAGAGGGGGAGCGGCGCCAACTCGGCCGCCTGGACTGGCAGATCCTCTGGCCACCAGAGCCGCGAACCGCCCTGCCAGCCGCCGACCCCAACGACTCCAGCGTCACCCTGCTGGTCAGAACCGCGGGCCTCACCCTGATACTCCTGGGCGACCTGGAGCCCCCGGCCCAGCGCGAGCTGCTGGCCCGCCACCCCGATCTCCCGCCGGTCGACGTCCTCAAGGTCGCCCACCACGGCTCCTCCCACCAGGACCCCGCCCTCCTGGCCCAGCTGCACCCCCGCCTGGCCCTCATCTCGTGCGGCACGGGCAACAGGTACGGCCACCCCTCACCTCACACCCTGACCACCCTGCACACCGAAGGCGCCACGGTCCTGCGCACTGACACCGACGGCCCGATCGCCATCACGGGGGGCAACGGAGAGGAGATGGGCGCGAGCCTTGCGAGGGCGTCGATATGGGAGTGAGCGCCGCCCTGAAGGGGCGCGGGGCAGTGTTCATGTGCGGCTCCGCCGCGTGGGCGCGACAAGCCACAACGGTGCCGCAAACGATCGACCGGCACATCGCCGCGCTCCCAGCGGAGCCTTTACTCCTCCTCGCGCCAGCCGTCGTACTCCTCGGCGAGGGCGTCGAGGGCGGTGGAGTCGAGGTCGCCCTCGGTGTCCTCGATGATGACCAGCCACTGGGCGTCCTCGGCGTCGTCCTCGCCCGCCAGGGCCTCCCGTACCAGTTGCGGCTCCTGCTCCAGGCCGAAGCGCTCCGCCACCTCTTCGGCCACCTCCTCCGCCGCGTCGCGATCGGGGAGTACCAGCACATGTCGAACAATGCTCACGGCGACATTGTCGGGTACGGCCTGAGCGGGGTTTCCGGCAGGTGTGGGGTGGACTGTCAGTGGCCCGTGGGATGCTGGACCGCGATGGCAAAGAAGACGTCGACCGATGACCCACTCGCCCCTGTCACGCTCGCCGTGGGGCAGGAGGACCTGCTGATCGACCGTGCCGTGGCACAGGTCGTCGCGGCCGCCCGAGCCGCTGACCCCGACACCGACGTACGGGAGTTGGCCCCGGACGCGCTGCAGCCCGGCACGCTCGCCGAGCTGGTCAGCCCGTCGCTGTTCGCGGAGCGCAAGGTCGTCGTGGTGCGCGCGGCACAGGACCTGTCGGCGGACACGGTCAAGGACGTCAAGGCGTATCTCGCCGCGCCCGCCGAGGAGATCACGCTGGTCCTGGTGCACGCGGGCGGTGCCAAGGGCAAGGGCCTGCTGGACGCCGCCCGCAAGGCCGGAGCGCGCGAGGTCGCCTGCCCGAAGATGACCAAGCCCGCTGACCGGTTGGCCTTCGTCCGGGGCGAGTTCCGCACCGCGGGCCGGTCCGCGACCCCGGAGGCGTGCCAGTCGCTGGTCGACGCCATCGGCAGCGACCTGCGTGAACTGGCCTCCGCCTGCGCGCAACTGGCCGCCGATGTGGACGGCACCATCGACGAGGCGGTGGTCGCCCGCTACTACACCGGGCGCGCCGAGGCCACCGGCTTCGAGGTCGCCGACCTCGCCGTCACCGGCCGTACCGCGGAAGCCCTGGAGCGGCTGCGGTGGGCGCTCGCGGTGGGCCAGCCGTTGCCCGGCATCACCTTCGCGCTCGCCTCCGGGGTGCGGGCGATCGGCAAGCTGGCCACCGCTCCACGCGGCGCCCGCCCCGGCGATCTGGCCCGTGAGCTGGGTATGCCGCCGTGGAAGATCGACCGGGTGCGGCAGCAGATGCGCGGCTGGTCCGGCGACGGAGTGGCGGCCGCCCTCCAAGCGGTCGCCGAGGCCGACGCCGCCGTGAAGGGCGCGGCCGCCGACCCGGCGTACGCGTTGGAGAAGGCGGTCGTCACCATCGCCCGCGCCGCCCGCTCCCGGCGCTGAGCGCTCCGCTGGGAGTGCGGCGATGTGCCGTCGACGTCCGCGGCGCCATCGCGGCTGGTCGCGCCCACGCGGCGGAGCCGCACATGAACACTGCCCCGCGCCCCTTTAGGCGCTACCGCGCCCCCCGAGCAGCGCGAAGGCCCCGTTGCCGTCGGGGAATGACGGCAACGGGGCCTTCGGTCGTGCAGTGGTGCGCCGCACCCGCGTGGCGAACGCAGGCCGCGTGCGGCGCGTGCCGCAATGAAGCGGAGGGGGTGTCGGTGTGGAGCGGTTGAGAGGGTCCGCTTGGTTCCGTACCGACGGATCAGGCGGGGAGGCTCAGCCCTGGAGCTCCGCGACCTTCTTGGCCAGCGCCGACTTCTTGTTGGCGGCGTTGTTCTTGTGGATCACACCCTTGCTGACGGCCTTGTCGAGCTTCTTGGCGGCCTCGCGGGCGGCAACGGTGGCCTTCTCCGGGTCACCGGCGGCCACGGCCTCACGGGTGCGGCGGATCGCGGTCTTCAGCGAGGACTTGACGGCCTTGTTCCGCTGACGAGCCTTCTCGTTCGTCTTGATCCGCTTCATCTGGGACTTGATGTTCGCCACGAATAAGCCTTTTCAGGTTTGACTGAGTGAATCGACTGTGTGCCTGGGAGCGCCTCGGATTAGAGGGCACGAGGCACAGTGGTCCAGGCTACCAGCAGGTCCATACGCCTCCCAAACCGCTGTCCACCCGTCGTGCATGGGACTATGGAGGGCAACGTATCGATCCGCCCACACACGTCGACCCGTCGACCATGAGTCGAGAATCAGGACCCTGCGTGCCCGCGACCCCAACCCACGTGCCGGAGCCGAGCCGTACCGACCCGGCGCTGATCCGCAACTTCTGCATCATCGCGCACATCGACCACGGCAAGTCGACCCTCGCCGACCGGATGCTCCAGCTCACCGGTGTCGTCGAGCAGCGGCAGATGCGCGCCCAGTACCTGGACCGGATGGACATCGAGCGTGAGCGCGGCATCACGATCAAGTCCCAGGCCGTTCGGCTGCCGTGGGCCCCGACCACCGGCGACGGCGCGGGCACCACGCACGTCCTCAACATGATCGACACGCCCGGCCACGTGGACTTCACCTACGAGGTCTCCCGCTCGCTCGCCGCGTGCGAGGGCACGATCCTGCTGGTGGACGCCGCCCAGGGCATCGAGGCGCAGACCCTCGCCAACCTCTACCTGGCGCTGGAGAACGACCTCACCATCATCCCGGTGCTCAACAAGATCGACCTGCCCGCCGCCCAGCCCGAGAAGTACGCCGCCGAGCTGGCGCACATCATCGGCTGCGACCCGTCCGAGGTGCTCAAGGTGAGCGCCAAGACCGGCGTGGGCGTGGCCGAGCTGCTGGACAAGGTGGTCGCCGAGGTACCGGCGCCGGTCGGCAAGGCGGACGCCCCGGCCCGGGCGATGATCTTCGACTCGGTGTACGACTCGTACCGCGGTGTCGTCACCTATGTGAAGGTCGTCGACGGCAAGCTCTCCAGGCGCGAGCGCATCCAGATGATGTCCACCGGCGCGGCCCACGAGCTGCTGGAGATCGGCGTCTCCTCGCCGGAGATGACGGCCTCCGACGGGCTGGGCGTCGGCGAGGTGGGGTATCTGATCACCGGCGTCAAGGATGTCCGCCAGTCCAAGGTCGGTGACACCGTCACCCAGCTGCACAAGGGCGCCACCGAGCCCCTGGGTGGCTACAAGGACCCCAAGCCCATGGTCTTCTCGGGCCTGTACCCGCTGGACGGCTCGGACTACCCGGAGCTGCGCGACGCGCTGGACAAGCTCCAGCTCAACGACGCCGCCCTGGTCTACGAGCCGGAGACCTCGGCCGCGCTCGGCTTCGGTTTCCGCGTCGGCTTCCTCGGGCTGCTGCACCTGGACGTGATCCGGGAGCGCCTGGAGCGCGAGTTCGGCCTGGACCTGATCGCCACCGCGCCCAACGTGATCTACAGGGTGATCATGGAGGACGGCAGCGAGCACACCGTGACCAACCCGAGCGAGTTCCCGACCGGCAAGATCGCCGAGGTCTACGAGCCGGTGGTGCGCGCCACCGTGCTGGCGCCCAGCGAGTTCGTCGGCGCGATCATGGAGCTGTGCCAGTCCCGGCGCGGCAGCCTGCTCGGCATGGACTACCTGTCCGAGGACCGGGTCGAGCTGCGCTACACGCTGCCGCTCGCCGAGATCGTCTTCGACTTCTTCGACCAGCTGAAGTCCAAGACCCGCGGTTACGCCTCGCTCGACTATGAGCCCACCGGCGAGCAGACATCCGAGCTGGTCAAGGTGGACATCCTGCTGCATGGCGACAAGGTGGACGCCTTCTCCGCGATCCTGCACAAGGACAAGGCGTACGCGTACGGCGTGCGGATGGCGGGCAAGCTGCGCGAGCTGATCCCGCGGCAGCAGTTCGAGGTGCCGATCCAGGCCGCCATCGGCAGCCGGGTCATCGCCCGCGAGACGGTGCGCGCGATCCGCAAGGACGTGCTCGCCAAGTGCTACGGCGGTGACATCTCGCGCAAGCGGAAGCTGCTGGAGAAGCAGAAGGAAGGCAAGAAGCGGATGAAGATGGTCGGCGCCGTCGAGGTGCCGCAGGAGGCCTTCATCGCCGCGCTGTCCACCGACGAGGGCGACAGCAAGAGCAAGAAGTAACCCCCGTCAGTGCTCGTCAGGGCCTGCCCGCCGCCCGGGCAGGCCCTCGTCCCACTCGTACGCCGTATTCGCACCGTAACGGCCGGGCCGCCAATCCGTTACGCACGGTGGCAGCGGCGCGACAGCGCGGCGCGAGAGAAGGGACTGCACTGTGAGTGACTCCTCGGTTGCCAGGCGGGCGATCTTCGTAGCGGCGGCCTCAGCGCTGGCAGTCGGGGTGGTGTCGCCGACGGCGTTCGCCGACGACCCCAACCGCTTCGACGAGGGCCATCTGAACCTCAACAACGGCGCGTCCTGCGCCACCAAGGACGCCACCGAGATCGGCTGGACCCTGCTGTCCACCGGTCGTCTGCCCAAGGCGTTCAACGACACCCGGGTCACCCGCGGCAGTGACGCCGTCAACGAGCTGTGCCACGCGGTCGACTCACCGCCACCCGGCCAGGCCTCCGGCCCCAACCATCAGCCGCAGGGACTGTTCGCCCTCGCCCAGCACCGGACGCAGGGGCTGCGCCAGCACCTCCCGCAGGGCGTCGCCCAGCACGCCTCCAAGAAGCTACTCGGCGGCCTGCCGGTCGGCGGGGTGACCGTCAGCCGCCACTGACCCCTTCGCCCACAGGCCCGGCGTGTCCGAGGGCCCGGCGCCGACGCGCCGGGCCTTTCGCACGCACACATTCGGCAGGCCTTTTCCGCGCTGGCCCGTTTTAACGGGTTGGCGCGACTTAATGGCACCGGCCCCATTTTCCATGCATCGCGCAGCTATCCCGGTGGTCACGGATTGAATGAAGCATCCCGCAGACCCTTACGTGCCGGGTGCATGGCGTCTAACCTGATCCCTGCTCGAAGGTTACCGATGAGTCACAAGCAATGACCTGGCATTGACGCGGGCCCCGGAGGTTGTCGTGACCGAAACACAGGCATCGATCGAGAGTCGGCCGCCGTCCGTGGCCCATCTCTTCCTCCAGCGGGTCGAGGCAACCCCGGACACAGAGGCGTACCGCCATCCGCTGCCCAGTGAAGGCGGCGGGCCCGAGCAGTGGCACTCGCTGAGCTGGGCGCAGGCCGCGCAGCGGGTGTACGCGATCGCCGCCGGGCTGATCGACCTCGGGGTGCACCCGGAGGAGCGGGTCGCGATCGCCGCCAACACCCGGATCGAGTGGATACTGGCCGACCTCGGGGTGCTGTGCGCGGGCGCCGCCACCACCACCATCTACCCCAGCACCAACGCCGAGGAGTCCGGCTTCATCCTCGCCGACTCCGGCAGCCGGGTGCTGATCGCCGAGGACGCCGCCCAACTGGCCAAGGCACGTGAACGCCGCGCAGAACTGCCCGCGTTGAGCCATGTCGTGGTGATCGACCCCACCGGCGTGCCGGACGGCGACGGCGACTGGGTGCTCACCCTGGAGGAGCTGGAACGGCGCGGCGCCGCCTACCTCGACAAGCACCCGGAGGCGGTCAGGAAGGCGGTCGACGGAATCACCTCTGACCAGCTCGCCACCCTCATCTACACCTCGGGCACCACCGGTCGGCCCAAGGGCGTACGCCTCCCGCAGGACGCCTGGTCGTACATGGCCAAGGCCATCGCCTCCACCGGCCTGCTCGGCCCCGAGGACGTGCAGTACCTGTGGCTGCCGCTCGCGCACGTCTTCGGCAAGGTGCTCACCGCGGGCCACATCGAGCTGGGGCACGTGATCGCGGTGGACGGCCGGGTGGACAAGATCATCGAAAATCTGCCGGTGGTCCAGCCGACCTACATGGCGGCCGTGCCGCGCATCTTCGAGAAGGTCTACAACGGCGTGGCGGCCAAGGCCCGGGCGGGCGGTGCCGCCAAGTACAAGATCTTCCAGTGGGCGGCCGAGGTCGCCCGCGAGTACGCCAGGACCTCCCAGGAGAACCGCCGGGCGAGCGGCAACCCCTCGGTGCCGTTCGGCCTGGCCGCCAAGCACGCCATCGCCGACAAGCTGGTCTACGCCAAGATCCGGGAGGCCTTCGGCGGCCGCCTGCGGGCCTGCGTCTCCGGTTCGGCCGCGCTCGCCCCGGAGATCGGCTACTTCTTCTCCGGCGCTGGCATCCACATCCTGGAGGGCTACGGCCTCACCGAGTCCAGTGCCGCCAGCTTCGTCAACCCCGGCGAGAACTACCGCACCGGCACCGTCGGCAAGCCGCTGCCCGGCACCGAGGTGCGGATCGCGGAGGACGGCGAGATCCTGCTGCGCGGCCCCGGCATCATGCAGGGCTACCACGGCCTGCCGGAGAAGACCGAGGAGGTGCTGGAACCGGACGGCTGGTTCCACACCGGTGACATCGGCGAACTGTCCGATGACGGCTTCCTGCGGATCACCGACCGCAAGAAGGACCTGATCAAGACCTCCGGCGGCAAGTACATCTCGCCCGCCGAGGTCGAGGGCCAGTTCAAGGCGGCCTGTCCGTTCGTGAGCAACGTGCTGGTGATCGGCGCCAACCGCAACTTCTGCACCGCGCTGATCGCGCTCGACGAGCCCACCATCATGGGCTGGGCCAAGGAGCACGACCTGGCGGGCCGCAGCTACCCGGAGGTCGTCGCCGCCCCGCAGACCAGGGAACTGGTCGAGGGCTATGTGAAGCGGATCAACGAGGGCCTGCAACGCTGGCAGACGATCAAGAAGTTCCGTCTGCTGCCGCGCGACCTGACCGTCGAGCACGGCGAGCTGACCCCGAGCCTGAAGCTCAAGCGCCCTGTGGTGGAACGGGAGTTCAAGGACCTCATCGACGAGATGTACGCGGGCACCCGCGAGGCGTAGCGGGCGGACCCCTGCGCTCCGGTAAGCCCGCGTTCCGCGTGAGAGACCACCGCCGCGATGGTGAGCGACCAGGACGGCGGTGATCGGCGGTCTGAACACAGCGCACCGGGCGAAGCCCTACCGGCCCCGAAGGGGCACGGCACCCGGTGCGCCCGACGCCGCCCAGCGGGGTTCGATCTGGCATACGGGACAATGTCCGTATGCCATCCGTACTGCCCGACGGCGAGCCCGTACCGCACGACGGCTCGCTGCCCGCCGATGCCCTGGCGGGCGCGGCCGACCGGCCGCTGGGCTTCTACCTGCACGTGCCCTACTGCGCGACCCGCTGCGGGTACTGCGACTTCAACACCTACACCGCGAACGAGCTGCGGGGTTCCGGCGGTGCGCTCGCCTCGCGGGACAACTACGCGCAGACGCTGGTCGAAGAGGTCAGGCTGGCCCGCAAGGTGCTGGGCGATGATCCGCGCCCGGTGGAGACGGTGTTCGTCGGCGGCGGCACCCCGACCCTGCTGCGGGCCGCCGACCTGGGGCGGATGCTGGCCGCGATCCGCGAGGAGTTCGGGCTGGCGGACGGCGCCGAGATCACCACGGAAGCCAATCCGGAATCCGTTGATCCGGAGTATCTGGGCGAGCTGCGGGCGAGCGGCTTCAACCGGGTCTCGTTCGGCATGCAGAGCGCCCGGCAGCACGTGCTGAAGATCCTGGACCGCACCCACACGCCGGGACGGCCGGAGGCGTGCGTCGGCGAGGCGCGGGCCGCCGGTTTCGAGCACGTCAACCTCGACCTGATCTACGGCACGCCCGGTGAGAGCGACGAGGACTGGCAGGCGTCACTGGACGCGGCGATCGCGGCCGGTCCTGATCATGTGTCCGCCTACGCGCTGATCGTCGAGGAGGGCACCCAGCTGGCCCGGAGGATCCGCCGCGGCGAGATCCCGATGACCGACGACGACGTACACGCCGACCGCTACCTGATGGCCGAGGAGACGCTCTCCCGTGCCGGGTTCGGCTGGTACGAGGTGTCGAACTGGGCGACCTCGCAGCCCGGCCGCTGCCGCCACAACGAGCTGTACTGGCGCGGCGCCGACTGGTGGGGCGCGGGCCCCGGCGCCCACAGCCACGTGGGCGGCGTGCGGTGGTGGAACGTCAAGCACCCCGGCGCGTACGCGCAGGCGCTGGCCGAGGGGCGGTCGCCCGGGGCCGGGCGCGAGATCCTTTCGGCGGAGGACCGCCGGGTGGAGCGGATCCTGCTGGAGCTGCGGCTCTCCGACGGCTGCCCCCTGGACCTGTTGGCCCCGGCGGGGGCGCGGGCGGCGGCCAGGCACGTCGCCGACGGGTTGCTGGAGGCGGGGCCGTACGAGGCAGGGCGAGCGGTGCTCACCCTGCGGGGGCGGCTGCTGGCGGACGCGGTGGTGCGGGATCTGGTGGACTGATCAGGCTGCGGCCTCAAGCGAGGTCCGTGCCCATCGACGCCCTCGGCGTCCAACTGGAGACGGGCCGGTTCCAGCGCCTCAGCTGACCCCCACCGTCACAAAGTCGATCAACTCCTCCACCCTGCCCAGCAGTTCCGGCTGGAGATCCTTGTACGACCGCACCGAGCCCAGGATGCGCTGCCACGCCGCGCCCGTGTTCTGCGGCCAGCCCAGCGCCCGGCACACGCCCGTCTTCCAGTCCTGCCCGTGCGGTACCTTCGGCCAGTCGGGGATGCCGACGGAGGACGGTCTCACCGCCTCCCAGACGTCGATGTACGGGTGACCGACCACCAGGACGTCGTCGCCGCTCACCTGTTCCGCGATGCGGGACTCCTTGGAGCCGGGCACCAAGTGGTCCACCAGAACACCCAGCCGGGCGTCAGGGCCGGGGGCGAACTCCGCGACGATGGACGGGAGATCGTCGATGCCCTCGAGGTACTCCACCACCACGCCCTCGACGCGCAGGTCATCGCCCCACACCCGCTCCACCAACTCGGCGTCGTGGCGCCCCTCCACATAGATGCGCCCCGCCCGGGCCACCCGCGCCCTGGCGCCCGGAACCGCTATCGAACCGGAAGCCGTGAGCCTGGGCCCGCGAGGCGCCGCCACGGCGGCCGGGCGGACCAGGGTCACCACCTTGCCGTCGAGCAGGAAGCCGCGCGGTTCCATGGGGAAGACCCGGTGCTTGCCGAAGCGGTCCTCCAGGGTCACCGTGTGGCCCTGCGCGGTCTTCTCACAGCGCACCACCGCACCGCAGAAGCCGCTGGCGACCTCCTCCACCACCAGGTCCGGCTCCGCCGCCACCTCGGGCGCGGGCTTGCTCCGCTTCCAGGGCGGGGTCAGGTCCGGGCCGTAACTCCTGCTGCGCATACGCCAGATGGTATCCGCGCCCGGTCACGCCCCCTCGAAACGCCGGGCGAGCGCGTCGCGTTGGCGGCGGACGAACCGGGCGTCCACCGTCGCGCCGTGCCCGGGGACGTACAGCGCGGTCTCACCGCCCACTTCCAGCAGCCGGTCCAGCGTTCGCGGCCACTCGCCCGGTACCGCGTCCGGACCGGCCTGCGGTTCGCCGGACTCCTCCACCAGGTCGCCGCAGAACACCACGCTGGGGGTGCCCGGGACGACCACCGCCAGGTCGTGGTCGGTGTGCCCGCGCCCGGGGTGCACCAGTAGCACCTCACGGTCGCCCAGGTCGATCTCGTACCAGTTGTCGACCAGATGGCCGGGCCGCACCAGCGCCGCACTCGCCTCGGCGGCCTCCCGCGGGTCCGTCCCGTGCCGTACCGCGTCGGCCCTCAGCGCCTCGCGCTCCCGTTCCAGATAGCCGTCCAGCGCCATGTCCCCGTACACCTGGGCGCCGGGGAAGGCCGCGGTGCCGAAGACGTGGTCGAAGTGGCCGTGGGTGAGCGCGACATGGCCGACCGGGCGACCGGTCAACTCCCTCAGCTGCTGGTTCAGCTGCGCGCCGGTGCGCACCGTGGACCCGGTGTCGATCACCAGCACGTCGTCGGTGCCCACCACCACGCCGATCGTCACGTCGAGGAACGGCAGTCGGCGCCGGGCGACCCCCGGTGCGAGCCGTTCCCACACCTCGCCGCCCGCGGCCGCGCGCGACGCGTTGCCTTCCGCGTTGTCCACAGGGACGACGCTATCGGCGGGCGGTCGACGACGCTCGCGGTACCGTGGCTGACCAACTGTACCGGCGGGTTGTAACGCCAGGTCGCGGCGGCGTACGGGGCACACCCTTGCCGTCCCCTGACTACTCGGCCGTACACTGGCTGCGGGATTTCTGGCACTCGTGGCTGATGAGTGCCAGGGGGAAGTACCTGAAGGACTGAACGGCCCGCAACGGGACCACCGCTTGGAGGTGTGCGCAATGCTCAGCGAACGCAGACTCGAAGTGCTGCGCGCCATCGTCCAGGACTACGTGGGCACGGAGGAGCCGGTCGGTTCGAAGGCGCTCACCGAGCGTCATCGGCTGGGCGTCTCGCCCGCCACGGTGCGCAACGACATGGCGGTGCTGGAGGAAGAGGGCTTCATCCACCAGCCGTACACCAGCGCGGGCCGGATCCCCACCGACAAGGGCTACCGCCTCTTCGTCGACAAGCTGGCCGGGGTCAAGCCGCTGACCGCCGCCGAGCGCCGGGCGATCCAGAACTTCCTGGACGGCGCGGTGGACCTCGACGACGTGGTGGCGCGCACGGTGCGGCTGCTGGCGCAGCTCACCCGGCAGGTCGCGGTCGTGCAGTACCCGTCGCTGACCCGTTCCACGGTGCGCCATGTGGAGTTGCTCTCACTCGCCCCCGCGCGGGTGATGCTGGTGCTGATCACGGACACCGGTCGGGTCGAGCAGCGGCTGGTGGACTGCCCGGCGCCGGTCGGCGAGACCGTGCTGGCGGACCTGCGGGCCCGGCTCAACAGCCGGGTGGTGGGCCACCGCTTCTCGGACGTGCCGTCGCTGGTGCAGGACCTGGCCGAGTCCTTCGAGCACGACGACCGTCCCACGGTCTCCACCGTGCTCGCCACGCTGCTGGAGACGCTGGTCGAGGAGACCGAGGAGCGGATCATGCTCGGCGGCACCGCGAACCTGACGCGCTTCAACCATGACTTCCCCCTGACGATCCGCCCGGTCCTGGAGGCCCTGGAGGAGCAGGTGGTACTGCTCAAGCTGCTCGGCGAGGTCAAGGACTCCGGCGTGACGGTGCGCATCGGCCACGAGAACGCCCATGAGGGCCTGAGTTCCACGTCTGTCGTCGCGATGGGCTACGGTTCCGGCGACGAGGCGGTCGCCAGGCTAGGCGTGGTCGGCCCGACCCGCATGGACTACCCCGGAACGATGGGAGCGGTACGCGCAGTGGCGAGGTACGTCGGACAGATCCTGGCGGAGTCGTAAGTGGCCACGGACTATTACGCGGTCCTGGGCGTACGACGCGACGCCAGCCAGGACGAGATCAAGAAGGCGTTCCGCCGTCTCGCTCGCGAGCTGCACCCGGACGTCAACCCCGACCCGAAGACCCAGGAGCGGTTCAAGGAGATCAACGCCGCTTACGAGGTCCTCTCCGACCCGCAGAAGAAGCAGGTCTACGACCTGGGCGGGGACCCGCTGTCGGCGTCCGGCGCCGGTGCGGGCGCGGCGGGTGGCTTCGGCGCGGGCTTCGGCAACTTCAGCGACATCATGGACGCCTTCTTCGGCCAGGCGTCGCAGCGCGGGCCGCGGTCGCGGACCCGGCGCGGCCAGGACGCGATGATCCGGCTCGAAGTCGAGCTGGACGAGGCCGCGTTCGGCACCACCAAGGACATCCAGGTGGACACCGCCGTCACCTGCACCACGTGCAGCGGTGAGGGCGCCGCGCCGGGCACCTCGGCGCAGACCTGTGACATGTGCCGCGGTCGCGGTGAGGTCTCCCAGGTCACCCGGTCCTTCCTGGGCCAGGTCATGACGTCCCGGCCGTGCCCGCAGTGCCAGGGGTTCGGCACGGTCGTGCCGACGCCGTGCCCGGAGTGCGCCGGGGACGGGCGGGTCCGCTCCCGCAGGACGCTCACGGTCAAGATTCCGGCGGGCGTCGACAACGGCACGCGCATCCAGCTCGCCGGTGAGGGCGAGGTCGGCCCGGGCGGCGGCCCGGCCGGTGACCTCTACGTGGAGATCCGCGAGCTGCCGCACGCGGTGTTCCAGCGGCGCGGCGACGATCTGCACTGCACGGTGACCATTCCGATGACGGCGGCGGCGCTCGGCACCAAGGTGCCGCTGGAGACGCTGGACGGGCTGGAGGAGGTCGACATCCGGCCCGGGACGCAGTCCGGTCAGTCGATTCCGCTGCACCAGCGCGGCATCACCCATCTGCGGGGTGGCGGTCGCGGCGATCTCGTGGTGCACGTCGAGGTGCAGACGCCGACCAAGCTGGACCCGGAGCAGGAGGAGCTGCTCCGGCGGCTCGCCGCGCTGCGGGGGGAGGAGCGGCCTGCTGGCCACTTCCAGCCTGGCCAGCAGGGGTTGTTCTCGCGGCTCAAGGACGCGTTCAACGGCCGCTGACGCGGCCGTTGGGGGGTTTTGGGGTGGCGGGGCTCTCCCGCCCCCGGAACGGCCCCAAGCGGGTCGGGCGAGGCCCGCTGCGGTTCGGTAGCGCCCCGAAGGGGCGCGGGGCTGTGTTCATGTGCGGCTCCGCCGCGTGGGCGCGACCAGCCACGACGATGCCGCAGTCGACCGACGGTCCCTGCCGCACCCTCAGTGGAGCGCCCCGCAGGGGCGGTGTCACGGCGCCGTGACAGGATGTACCCATGGCCGCGTTGACCGAGCTTTCGCTTCTGCCCATCGTTCAGGCGCCGATGGCGGGTGGGGCCTCGTGCCCGCAGCTCGCGGCGGCGGTGAGTGAGGCCGGGGGACTGGGGTTCCTGGCCGCCGGGTACAAGACGCCCGAGGCGATGTACCAGGAGGTCAAGCAGCTTCGGACGCTGACCTCACGGCCGTTCGGGGTCAACCTGTTCATGCCGCAGCCGAACACCGCCGATCCGGCCGCCGTTGAGGTGTACCGGGAGCAACTCGCCGGTGAGGCAAGCTGGTACGACACCGAACTGGGCGACACCGACGCGGGCACCGACGACGCCTTCGACGCCAAGGTGGCGGTGCTCACGGATGATCCGGTTCCGGTGGTGAGCTTCACCTTCGGCTGCCCCAGCCGCGCCGTGATCGACCGGCTCGCCCGGGTCGGTACGTACACCGTGGTCACCGTCACCTCGGTCGCCGAGGCGCAGGCGGCCCAGTGGGCGGGCGCGGACGCGGTGTGCGTGCAGGGCGTCGAGGCGGGCGGTCACCAGGGCACGCACCGCGACGACCCGCAGCTGGACGGCGCCGGGGCCGGGCTGCTGTCGCTGATTCCCGCCATCCGCGAGGCGGTCCGGCTGCCGATCATCGCCGCGGGCGGCATCATGCGCGGCGGCCAGATCGCCGCGGTGCTGGCGGCGGGCGCCAGCTCGGCCCAGCTCGGCACCGCCTTCCTGGTCTGCCCGGAGTCCGGCGCCAACGTGCTGCACAAGCGCGCGCTGACCGACCCGCTGTTCACCCACACCGAGTTGACCCGGGCGTTCTCTGGCCGTCCGGCCCGTGGCCTGGTCAACCGCTTCATGCGCGAGCACGGCCCGTACGCTCCGGCCGCCTACCCGCAGGTGCACTACCTGACCGCGGGCCTGCGCAAGGCGGCCGCCGCGGCCGGTGACCCGCAGGCGATGGCGCTGTGGGCCGGACAGGGCCACCGGCTGGCCCGCGAACTGCCCGCCGCCCGGCTGGTGGACGTGCTCGGCGCCGAACTCGACGCGGCCCGCGAGCAGTTGGCGAAGGGCCGCCCATGACCGCCCCCGTCTTCCTGGTGGAACCAGGCGAGTTGACCGGTGACCGGCTCACGCTCACCGGCCCCGAGGGCCGCCACGCGGTCTCGGTGCGGCGGCTGCGGGTCGGCGAGGAGATCGTGCTGACCGACGGCGAGGGCACCGGCGCCTACGGCACGGTGGCCGCCATCGAGGGCAAGGACCGGCTGGAGGTCGCCGTCACCCGGACCCGTACCGAGCCCGCGCCCAATCCGAGGATCACCGTCGTCCAGGCGCTGCCGAAGGGCGACCGGGGCGAGTTGGCCGTCGAGACGATGACCGAGACCGGGGTCGACGCGGTGGTGCCCTGGGCCGCCGCCCGCTGCGTCACGCAGTGGAAGGGCGAGCGCGGCGCCAAGTCGCTGGCGAAGTGGCGGGCCACCGCGCGCGAGGCGGGCAAGCAGGCCAGAAGGCTGCGACTGCCGCAGGTTCGCGATCTTGTGACGACCCGTCAGGTGGCCGAGCTGCTCTCCGGCGCCGCGTTCGCCGCCGTACTGCACGAGGAGGGCAGCGCACCGCTGGCCACCGCACTGCTGCCCACCGAGGGCGACATCGTGCTGGTCGTCGGCCCGGAAGGCGGCGTCGCCCCCGACGAACTGGACGCCTTCGCGGCGGCGGGCGCCAAGCCGTACCGGCTGGGTCCCACGGTGCTGCGCACCTCCACGGCGGGGGTGGCCGCCACCGCGCTGCTGCTGGGCCGCACCGGCCGGTGGGCCTGAGCGCGGTACGGAAGCGGCTTTCCAGCGGCCGATGGCTGTTTTCCATGGGCTGACCCGCTGATAAAAGCCCAGTATTAGTGTGGCCGGTGTGACGCAGCCTTCGTACCTCAGGTATCCGCATCCGCACGGCGATCTGATCACCTTCACAGCCGAGGACGACGTCTGGGCGGCGCCGCTCGACGGCGGTCGGGCCTGGCGGGTCAGCGCGGACAACATGCCCGTACGTCATCCGTGTATCTCGCCGAACGGCGAGTACATCGCGTTCACCTCCACGCGTGACGGCGCGTCGGAGGTGTGCGTGGCACCGGTGGACGGCGGGCCGGTCAACCGGCTGACGTACTGGGGGAGTTCGCGGACCGCGGTGTGCGGTTGGACACCGGACGGCGAGATCATCGCGACCAGCGCCTACGGGCAGGCGTCGCTGCGCCGCACCTGGGCCTGGGCGGTACCGGTGGACGGCGGCCCCCCGCGCCGCCTGCCGTACGGCCCGGTCGGCGCCGTCGCCTACGGGCCGGGGGCCGCGGTACTGCTGCAGTCCGTCACCATGGGCCGGGACGCCGCCGCCTGGAAGCGCTACCGGGGCGGCACGGCGGGCAAGTTGTGGCTGGACACCGAAGGCGACGGGGAGTTCCGGCGGATCCACGCCGACCTCGACGGCAATATCGAATGCCCGATGTGGGTGGGGGACCGGATCGCGTTCCTGTCCGACCACGAAGGCACCGGAGCCCTCTACTCCAGCCTGCCCGACGGCTCCGACCTGCGGCGGCACACCCCGCTTGGCGGCTTCTACGCCCGCCAGGCAGCCACCGACGGCAGCCGCGTCGCCTACACCAGCGCGGGCCGACTCCACCTGCTGGACGACCTGTTGAGCGGCACCGAGCCGCGTCCGCTGGCCATCCGGCTCGGCGGCCAGCGCACCGATCTGCGCCCGCACCCGATCCGCGCCGCCCACCACCTCGCCGACGCGTACCCCGACCACACCGGCCGTGGCAGTGCCGTGGAGGTGCGCGGCACCATCCACTGGCTGACCCACCGCGAGGGACCGGCCCGCGCGCTCGCCGCCGAGCCCGGGGTGCGCGCCCGGCTGCCCCGCACCTTCCGGGTGGGCGGCGAGGGCGCGCCGCAGGTGGTCTGGGTGACCGACGCCGAGGGCGAGGACGCCCTGGAGTTCGCGCCCGCCACCGGTCTGCCGCCCGGCGGCACACGGCGCCGACTGGCCGCGGGCCGACTCGGCCGGGTGCTGGAGCTCGTCGTCTCCCCGGACGGCAGACGGATCGCGGTCGCCTCGCACGATGGGCGGGTGCTGCTGGTGGAACGGGAGACCGGCGAGGTGCGGGAGGTGTCGACCAGCGAGTACGGCGACGCCAGCGGCCTGGCGTTCTCGCCCGACTCCGGCTGGCTCGCCTGGTCGCAGCCAGGACCCGACCCGCTGCGGCAGCTCAGGATCGCCAACACCACCACGCTCGCCGCCGCCGACGCGACACCGCTGCGCTTCAACGACTACGCACCGGCGTTCACCTCGGACGGCAAGCACCTGGCGTTCCTGTCCGAGCGGGCCTTCGACCCGGTCTACGACGCCCATGTCTTCGACCTGTCGTTCCCCAACGCCTGCCGCCCGCACCTGATCACGCTCGCCGCCGACACCCCGTCCCCGTTCGGCCCGCAGCGCCACGGCCGTCCGCTCGGCGCGTCCTGCGAGGACAAGCCGGACGGCGACAAGCACGAGGGCGAGGGCGCGAGCGGCGAGGAGCAGCGCGCTCCGGTCACCCGGGTTGACCTGGAGGGCCTCGCCGACCGCATCGTGCCGTTCCCGGTGGAGGCCGCCCGCTACTCGGACCTGCACACCGCCAAGGACGGTGTGCTGTGGCTGCGGCACCCGCTCTCTGGGGTGCTCGGCGCGGCACTGGCCACCCCGCAGGCCCAGCCGCCAGCCACCACGCTGGAGCGCTACGACCTGCAGCGGCTGCGCTCCGAGGAACTCGCCGAGGACGTCGACGACTTCGCGGTCACCGGGGACGGCGAGCGGCTGCTGCTGATCTGCGGCGGCAAGTTGCGGCTGGTCCCGTCCGACAGCAAGGCGTCCGACGACGAGGACGGCGACAACAGCGTCACCGTCGACCTCTCCCGGGTGAGGGTGACCGTCGAACCGGCCGCCGAGTGGCGGCAGATGTACGCGGAGACCGGCCGTCTGATGCGCGACCACTTCTGGCGGCCGGACATGTCGGGGGTGGACTGGAACGGGGTACTGGACCGCTACCGTCCGGTCCTCGACCGGCTCGCCACCCACGACGACCTGGTCGACCTGCTCTGGGAGGTGCAGGGCGAACTGGGCACCTCGCACGCGTATGTCTCACCGCCGGGCGGACACGGTGACGCGCTCAGCCGCCAGGGCCTGCTCGGCGCGGACCTCTCCCGCGACCAGCACGGGGTGTGGCGCATCGACCGGGTGCTGCCCTCCGAGACCTCCGACCCGGCGGCCCGCTCACCGCTGGCGGCGCCCGGTGTCGCGGTACGCGCCGGGGACGGTGTGCTCGCGGTCAACGGCCAGCCGGTGGACCCGCTGACCGGTCCCGGTCCGCTGCTGATCGGCACCGCGGGCAAACCGGTCGAGTTGACCATCGCCCCGGCCAACTCGGCTGCCGGGGAGACCCGTTCGGTGGTCGTGGTACCGATCGCCGACGAGGAGCCGCTGCGCTACCACGACTGGGTGGCGGACCGTCGCGCCCATGTCCACCGGCAGAGCGGCGGCCGCCTCGGCTATCTGCACGTTCCCGATATGGTCGGCTCCGGCTGGGCGCAGCTGCACCGCGACCTGCGGGTGGAGGTGACCCGCGAGGGCCTGGTGGTCGACCTGCGGGAGAACCGCGGCGGCCACACCTCGCAGCTGGTGGTGGAGAAGCTGGCCCGCCGGATCGTCGGCTGGGACGTACCGCGCGGGGTGCGGCCGTCCAGTTATCCGCTGGACGCGCCGCGCGGCCCGGTGGTGGCCATCGCCAACGAGCACTCCGGCTCCGACGGCGACATCGTCAACGCCGCCATCAAGGCCCTGGGCATCGGCCCGGTGGTCGGCACCCGCACCTGGGGCGGAGTGGTCGGCATCGACTCGCGCTACGACCTGGTGGACGGTACGAGCGTCACCCAGCCCAAGTACGCGATCTGGCTTGAGGGATACGGCTGGGACGTGGAGAACCACGGCGTCGACCCTGATGTCGAGGTGGTGCCGACCCCGCAGGACTGGGTGGCGGGCCGCGACCCGCAACTGGACACCGCCATCGCGCTGGCGTTGGAGGCGCTGGCCGCCAACCCCGCGAAGACGCCGCCCGCGGTCCCGTAGGCCCGGCGCACCACCATCCCTACGGGGCGCGCCCGGTAGCATGCGCCCCGTAGGCCACACACCCGAGGGAGACCCAGCCGTGCCGGGAGAACCGCAGGCCGACTGCCTGTTCTGCAAGATCGTGCGGGGAGACGTGCCCGCGACCATTGTCCGGGAGACCGAGACGACCGTCGCGTTCCGCGACATCAACCCGCAGGCCCCCACGCACGTTCTGGTCATCCCCAAGGCCCACCACCGGGACGCGGCCAGCCTCGCCGCCGAGGCGCCGGAGCTGTGCGCGGACATACTGCGCGAGGCGGGTGCGGTCGCCGCCGACGAGAAGGTGGACGGCACCGGCTACCGCATCGTCTTCAACACCGGTTCCGGCGCGGGCCAGACGGTCTGGCACGCGCACGCCCACGTACTCGGCGGCCGCGGCTTCGAGTGGCCGCCCGGGTAACCCACCCGTCGGGCCGCCCGGGTAACCCACCCGTCCGGCCGCCCGGGTAGCCCACGCGTCACCCACCACCCTCAACGGAGGCCCTTCGGGCCGAAGGACAGTCCTTTGTCCCAAAGAGAGTTGATCGTCCTCGGCACCGCGAGCCAGGTGCCCACCCGGCACCGCAACCACAACGGCTACGTGCTGCGCTGGGACGGCGAGGGCATCCTGTTCGACCCCGGCGAAGGCACCCAGCGGCAGATGCTGCACGCCGGGGTCGCCGCGCACGACCTCACACGGATCTGCGTCACCCACTTCCACGGTGACCACTGCCTGGGGCTCGCCGGGGTCATCCAGCGGATCAACCTCGACCGCGTTCCGCATCCGATCACCGCGTACTACCCGGCCAGTGGGCAGCGCTTCTTCGAACGCCTCCGGTACGCCACCGCGTACCGGGAGACGGTACGGCTGCGCGAGCAACCCGTCGAGCGGGGCGGTGAGTTGGCCGCTACCCAGGGTTTCACGCTGTACGCCCGCGGGCTGGACCATCCCGTGGAGTCCTTCGGCTACCGGCTGGTCGAGCCGGACAGCCGCCGGATGCTGCCCGAACGGCTGGCCGCCCTGGGCATCCAGGGCCCGGACATCGGCCGCCTGCAGCGCGAGGGGGAGTTGCGCGGGGTCCTGCTGGAGGACGTCAGCGAGCCGCGGCGCGGGCAGCGGTTCGCCTTCGTGATGGACACCCGGCTGTGCAACGCCGTTTTCGCCCTGGCCGAGGACTGCGACCTGCTGGTCATCGAGTCCACGTTCCTCGACGAGGACGAGGCGTTGGCCACGGAACACGGCCACCTGACGGCCGGTCAGGCGGCGCGGGTCGCCGCGTTCTGCGGGGTGCGGCATCTTGTGCTCACGCACTTCTCACAGCGGTACCCGGACGCGGGGGTCTTCGCCCAGCAGGCGCGGGCCGCCGGTTTCACCGGCGAGTTGACGATCGCCCGGGACCTGGACCGGATCCCGGTGCCCAAGCGGGGGTAGCAACTCCGCCCGCAACCCCTTACGCGTCCGCCGTGCCGTCCTCGTCCGAGGACTCCGCCAAGTGCCAGTGCAGGTCCCGGATGCCGGGTTCCAAGGACAGCCGGGAAACAAGCTGCTCCAACCCCTGGGCAGGATCGCCCGTGACGCTGACCACCGCCTGGAGGCGAGTCGTCTCCGGGCGATCGCGCCGGGCCCGCAGAGCGGTGGGCGCCAAACCCACAGCGGCGAGCGCCTGAAGCAGCAGCGCGCGGATGTGCGTCTCGTCGCGCCGGTCGCAGACCAGATGCACGGTGGCGTGCGCGGGACCGGTGTCCGGGTCGGCCTGCGGCACCCGGTCGATCAGCCGCCCGGCGGGCCGCAGCAGCAGATGGACGCCGACCACCGCCAACGTCCCCAGCACCGCCAGCGGCAGCCGACCGGAGGCGGCCAGCACCCCGACCGCCGCCGAACACCACAGTGTGGCCGCGGTGTTCAGCCCCCGTACACTCGCGCCCTCGCGCAGGATCACCCCACCGCCGAGGAAGCCGATGCCCGAGACCACGTAGGAGGCCACCCGGGTCGGGCTGCCGCTGTCCCCGGCCGCCACGCTGTAGAGCACGAACAGCGTGGCGCCGGTCGCCACCAGCGCGTTGGTCCGCAGTCCGGCCATCCGGGCGCGCCACTGCCGTTCGACCCCGATCAGCGCGCCGCAGCCCATGCCGGTGACGAGCCGGACGACGAAGTCCGTGGTGGACAGGGTGTGCATCTGGGCGCACCTCCTCGCAGCAGGGTGTTTGCGTGTCCGCGCGAATATATCCGTGGCAGATTACGATGACTGAATGCCTGCGAAGCCCCTGCCCAAGGCCGAACTACACCTGCACATCGAAGGCACGCTGGAGCCCGAGTTGGCGTTCGCGCTGGCTGAACGCAACGGTGTCGCCCTGCCGTACGCCACCACCGCGGAGCTGCGCAGCGCGTACTCCTTCACGGACCTGCAGTCCTTCCTGGATCTGTACTACGCGTTGATGGCCGTACTGCGAACCGAGGATGACTTCGCGGAACTGGCCGACGCCTATCTCACCCGCGCCGCCGCGCAGGGCGTACGGCACGCCGAGATCTTCTTCGACCCGCAGGCGCACACCGCGCGCGGTGTGCCGATCGGCACCGTCATCGAGGGGCTCGCCCGCGCGCTGGACGACAGCGAGCGGCGGTACGGCATCGGCACCCGGCTGATCATGTGCTTCCTGCGTGATGAGTCCGCCGACTCCGCCCTGGAGACCTTCGAGGCCGCCAGGCCGTACCTGCACCGGATCTGTGCGGTCGGCCTGGACTCCGCCGAGGTCGGCAACCCGCCGTCGAAGTTCCGCGAGGTCTTCCGTCGCGCGGCGGAGGCCGGGCTGCACCGGGTGGCGCACGCGGGCGAGGAGGGCCCGGCCGAGTACATCACCGAGGCGCTGGACGTGCTCGGCGTGGAGCGGATCGACCACGGGCTGCGCTGCCTTGAGGATCCGGCACTGGTCGAGCGGCTGGCCCGGGAGCGGGTACCGCTCACCGTCTGCCCGCTGTCCAACGTGCGGCTGCGCTGCGTCGACCGGCTGGCGGACCATCCGCTGCGGGCGATGCTGGAGGCCGGGCTGCTGGTCACCGTCAACTCCGACGACCCGTCGTACTTCGGCGGTTACGTGGACGACAACTTCACCGCCATCCGCGACGCACTGCGCCTCGACGACGAGACGCTGCGGTTGCTGGCCGCCAACTCCTTCCATGCGGCGTTCCTGGATGACCGGACCAGGCGCGACTACCTGGCGGAAGTGGCCGCGCACACCTTCTAGAACGACCATCACTGAGCGTGCGGTTAAGGTAGCGTTCCGTTCGTGTTCACTTGCGATGCGGGCGCTCCATGAGGGTCCTGGTCGCCGACCTGGACGGCACGTTACTCGGCGGCAGTGAGGGCCAACGGCGCGCGCTACGGGGCGCGTTGGGCCGCCACCCCGATGTCACCGTGGTCTTCGCCACCGGCCGCGGACTGCCCTCGATCCGCGCGGCGCTGCGCGACCCGCTGTTGCCCCGGCCGCGGTGGATCATCGCCGACGTCGGGGCGAGCGTCATCGACGGCGCCAGCCTGACCCCGGTCACCGCGCTGCAACGTCGGCTGCGGCTCGGCTGGCCGGGCGCCGAGCGGATGCGCGCCGCGCTGGACCGCTTCCCGGAACTGGTCTACCAGGACGGGGTGGCCCAGGACGCCCGCTGCTCGTACTACCTGCGCCCCGAAAGCCTGACACGGCGAATCACCGATGCGGTACGGGAGTTGGGCTGCGGCTGGCTGTACTCGGCGGACCGCTACTTCGACGTACTGCCGCCGGGCGTGGACAAGGGTGCCGCGCTCGCGGCGCTCGCCCGCGAGCAGGGCTGGCCGATGGACTCCGTGCTGGTCGCGGGCGACTCGCTCAACGATCTGTCGCTGTTCGGGCTCGGCGCGCACGGCGTGCTCGTCGGCAACGCCGAGCCCGCGCTGCTCGCCGCCGTCCCGGACAACGCGACCGTGCTGCGTTCCGAACTGCCGGGAGCGGCCGGTGTACTGGCGGGACTTGAGGAACTCGGCTGGGTGGAGCACCGGTATCCGCTGGTCGTCGGCTACCACCGGCCGCCGATGCGCTGGACGCCCGACGGCTGGCGGCAGCCGTCCAGCCCCAACGGCATCCTGCCCACCCTGCGCAGCGCGCTCGACGGCAACCCGGACGCGGTATGGGCGACGGCCGCGGTGCTCGGTGAAGGCGGTGAGGACGAGCCGCTGACCGCCCCCGACTGCGGGATGCCGCTGGCTTTCTTGCGGCTGGGGCGCGAGGAGTGGGCCCGATACTTCCACCGCGCCTGCAAGGAGACGCTGTGGCCGGTGCTGATGTCCCAGCCGGAACGGCTGCGCTTCGACTCCGGCACCTGGGCGTCCTACCGCGAGGTCAACGAGCGGTTCGCCGAGCACATCGGCGACCACGCCGCCGAGGGCGGGACCGTCTGGCTGCACGACTACAACCTGTGGCTGGTGCCCGGACTGCTCCGCGCGGCCCGCCCGGACCTGCGGCTCGGGCTGTTCCACCACACCGCGTTCCCGCCGCCGCGGGTCTTCGCCCAACTGCCCACCGCCGACGAACTGCGGGCCTCGCTCGGCTGCCTGGACTGGGCCGGATTCCACACCTCCGGCTTCGCGGAGAACTTCCGGCGGACCGTCCCCGGGCGGCCACGGCTCGGTGTGCATCCGCTGGGCATCGACCGTACCGCCATCGAGACGCTGGCCCGTGCCCGTGTGCCACGACGCCGTGCGGCGGACGGGCCGCTGGTGCTCTCCGTCGAGCGGCTTGACTACGCCAAGGCCCCGGCGGAGAAGGTCGAGGCGGTCGACGCGCTGCTGGAGCGCTGCCCGCAACTGCGCGGCCGACTGCGCTTCCGGCTGGTCTGCCCGCCCCCGGAGCCCGGTATCACCGCCTACGACACGACCCGCGCGGCCCTGGAGCGTCGCGTCGCCGAGGTCAACGGCGCCTGGGAAACGGACAGTTGGCGACCGGTGGAGTACCTGCCGCGCAACCTGCCGTTCGGCGAGGTGGTAGACCACTACCTCGCCGCCGACGTGTTCTGGGTGACCTCGCTCCAGGACGGTATGAACCTCACCGCCAAGGAGTTCGTCGCCGCCCAGGCCGCCTGCGGCCTTGACGGGGTGCTGGTGCTCTCCCGGTACGCCGGTGCCGCCGCGCGACTGGGCGGTGCGGCGCTGCTCACCGACCCCGGCTCGCCCGACGACCTGGTGGCCACCTTGCGCCGGGCCCTCACTCTCGCCCCCGAAGAACGCCGCGCCCGGTTGGCCCGCTTGTCCCGGCTGCTCGGGCACGAGCACCCCGCGCGGTGGGCGGCGCGGATCATCGCCGCCATCCAGGGCCGCGCGGAGTCAGCTGATCCCCGCCCGGTCCAGGATCCGGGCGGCCACCGCCACCGAGTCCACCAACGGGTGCATGGACATCGCGCGCAGAGCGGCGGTACGTGAACCGGTCCGCGCCGCCTCGATGGTGGCCCGCTCCACCGCCTTCACCGACAGCATCAGCCCCGCCTGGTGGGCGTCCGGCGGGGCGACCGGCAGCGGCCGGACGCCGTTCGCGTCGACCACGCACGGCACCTCGATCACGGCGTCGGCGTCCAGCGCGTCGACCGTACCGGCGTTCGGGACGTTGAGGATCAACGTGGCGCGTTCGTCATGGGCGATCGCCCGCATCAGGGCGAGCGCCACCCGGTCGTAGCCGCCGCCCTCCAGGTCCTCGGCGTCCCGCTCCCAACCACCGGACGCCGCGCGGCTCGCGGCGCCGTAGGTCACCTCGCGCTCCAGGCGGGTGTGCTCCCACAACTCGGCGGCGTCGGTGGGCCGCGCCGCGGCCCGCTCGAAGAACACGGCCTGCTGGCGCTCCAGGAACTCACCGCGAGTGGTCTCACCGGAGCGGACCGCCTCGATCGCCTCCCGGGTGAAGTAGTAGTAGTGCAGGTACTCGTTGGGGATCGAACCCAGGGTGCGCAGCCACTGGGCGCCGAACAGCCTGCCCTCCTCGAACGAGGTCAACGCCGCCTCGTCTTCCAGTAGTTGGGGCAGCAGGTCCCGCCCGCCGAAGTCCAACCGGCGCAGCCAGCCGAGGTGGTTGAGGCCGACGTAGTCATAGCCCACCGTGTCCGGATCGGCCCCCGCGGCCCGCGCCGCCCGCCGTACCAGGCCCACCGGGGAGTCACAGATGCCGATCACCCGCGGGCCCAGCACCCGGTGCATCGCCTCCGTCACCATCCCCGCCGGATTGGTGAAGTTGATCAGCCAGGCGTCCGGTGCCACCGCCCGCACCCGCTCGGCGATGCGCACCGCCTCCGGCAGTATCCGCAGCCCGTACAGCACCCCGCCCGCGCCCACCGTCTCCTGACCGAGCACCCCCTCGGCCAACGGGATCCGCTCATCGCGCACCCGGCCCGCCATACCGCCCACGCGGATCGCGGAGAAGACGAAGTCCGCGCCGCGCAGCGCGTCGTCCAGGCTCTGCGCGATCCGCACCACGGGCGCGCCGGGGGCACTGTGCGCCTGGGCGGCGAGCACACAGGCGATCACCGAAAGCCGCCGGTGGTCGGTGTCGTACAGCACCAACTCCCGGACCGCGCCCGGCGTTCCGGGTTCCGCGAACAGGGACCGGTACACCAGCGGCACGCGGAATCCGCCTCCACCGAGAATCGTCAGCCGCACGCTTCCTCCCTTTCCGGCGGAACCTGGTCGTACGTCCTGTGACGCTGCCTTCACCGCGTACCCCGTTCTCCTGGGGCACAGTGTGCAGCACGCGATCACGCGCACGCCGGAAGGAGCCACTGGTGGCAGACCAACCCGTCCTCGACCCGCTCGCCGCGGTCCGCACCCCGGCCGACCCGGCGACCGACGTCTATCTGACCGGAACCGTGTTCCTGGACATCATCTTCACCGGCCTCGACAGCGCCCCGGTGCGCGGCACCGAGTCGTGGGCGCGCGGCATGGGCTCCAGCCCTGGCGGCGTGGCCAACATGGCGACCGCGCTCGCCCGGCTCGGCCTGCGCACCTCGCTCGCGGCGGCGTTCGGCGACGACATGTACGGCGACTACTGCTGGGAGTCCCTGGAGCGGGACGAGGGCATCGACCTGTCGCTGTCCCGCCGGGTGCCCGGCTGGCACTCACCGGTCACCGTCTCCATGGCGTACGAGGGCGAACGCACCATGGTCAGCCACGGCCATGAGGCGCCGCCCCCGGAGGAGCCCGCGCCGGTGTGCCCGCCGCCCGCCCGCGCCTGCGTGGCGTCCCTCACCCCCGGGCGCCGGGAGGAGTGGCTCGGGCACGCCGCCCGGCACGGCAGCCGGATCTTCGCCGACGTCGGCTGGGACGACTCCGGGCGCTGGGACCCCGGTGACCTGGCCGACCTGCGCCACTGCGAGGCGTTCCTGCCGAACGCGGCCGAGGCGATGCGCTACACCCGCACCGAGTGCCCGCGCCAGGCCGCCAGGGCGCTCGCCGAACTGGTGCCGTTGGCCGTCGTCACTTTGGGCGAACAGGGCGCGTACGCGGTTGACTCGGCGAGCGGCGAGGCCGCCGAGGTGCCCGCGCTGACCGTGGACGCGCTGGACCCGACCGGCGCCGGTGATGTGTTCGTCGCCGGGTTCATCACCGGCACGCTCGCCGACTGGCCGCTCACCGACCGGCTCGCCTTCGCCAGCCTGACCGCGGCGCTGTCCGTCCAGGAGTTCGGCGGTTCGCTCTCCGCGCCCGGCTGGATCGAGATCGCCGCCTGGTGGCAGCACGCCAAGCACTACGACGACCAGGACCGAGCCGCGCTGCGCCGCTACGCCTTCCTGGACGACCTCCTGCCCTGCGGCGTCCGCCGCTGGCCGCTGCGCCGCGCGGTCCCGACGATCGGGTTCCGGCAGCCGTAGGCGGCGGGGACACGGCGACCCGGGCGGCGGCGCCGCTGCCCGGCCGGGCCGTCTGAGCCGCCCGGAAACCGGGGCGGAAAACCTCTCGGGCCTCGCCTCGGCGCGAAGTACCCTTGAACCCCAGGCCCTCACGGGCATGTCGAGTACGGAAGCGGGACAAAAGGCCGCAGAGCCTCGCCCATGACACAGACACCCACGCAGCAGCAACCGCAGGCGCGCGCACACTTCGTCGTACCGGCCAAGCACCCCATGGTCACCGTTCTGGGATCGGGTGATTCGCTGCTGCGCGTGATCGAGCGGGCGTTCCCCACCGTGGACATCCATGTCCGTGGCAACGAGGTCAGCGCTGCCGGAGACGCGCCGGAAGTCGCCCTGGTGCAGCGCCTTTTCGACGAGATGATGCTGGTGCTGCGCACCGGCGCGCCGATGACGGAGGACGCAGTGGAGCGGTCGATCGCCATGCTCCGGCAGGACAGCGGACCGGACGGCCTGGAGGAGACCCCCGCGCAGGTCCTCACCCAGAACATCCTCTCCAGCCGCGGCCGCACCATCCGCCCCAAGACGCTCAACCAGAAGCGGTACGTCGACGCGATCGACAAGCACACCATCGTCTTCGGCATCGGCCCGGCCGGTACCGGCAAGACCTATCTGGCGATGGCCAAGGCCGTTCAGGCGCTGCAGTCCAAGCAGGTCAACCGGATCATCCTCACCCGGCCCGCCGTGGAGGCGGGCGAGCGGCTCGGCTTCCTGCCCGGCACGCTCTACGAGAAGATCGACCCGTACCTGCGCCCGCTGTACGACGCGCTGCACGACATGATCGACCCCGACTCGATCCCCCGGCTGATGGCGAACGGCACCATCGAGGTCGCCCCGCTCGCCTACATGCGCGGCCGCACCCTCAACGACGCCTTCATCATCCTGGACGAGGCCCAGAACACCTCCGCCGAGCAGATGAAGATGTTCCTGACCCGCCTGGGCTTCGACTCCAAGGTCGTCGTCACCGGCGACATCACCCAGGTCGACCTGCCCGGCGGCACCAAGAGCGGACTGCGGCAGGTGGTGGAGATCCTCGACGGCGTCCAGGACGTCCACTTCGCCCGGCTCACCAGCACCGACGTGGTGCGCCACAAGCTGGTCGGCCGGATCGTGGACGCCTACGAGGCCTATGACAAACGCAACGGCGGCCCTACCGGCAGCGGCCACGCCAGCAAGGGAAAGTAAAAGACACCGCACCATGGCGATCGACGTCAACAACGAGTCCGGCTGGGAGATCGACGAGCAGTCGGTGCTCGAAGTCGCCCGTTACGCACTCCAGCGCATGCGCATCCACCCCATGTCAGAGCTCTCGATCATCGTCGTGGACGCCGACGCCATGGAACAGCTGCACATCCAGTGGATGGACCTGCCAGGCCCCACTGATGTGATGTCCTTCCCGATGGACGAGCTGCGCCCGCCGGGCAAGGACGACGAGGAGCCGCCGCAGGGCCTGCTCGGCGACATCGTGCTGTGCCCGGAGGTCGCCAAGAAGCAGGGCGAGCAGGCCCCCACCCAGCACTCGATGGACGAGGAACTGCAACTGCTCACCGTGCACGGCGTGCTGCACCTGCTCGGCTACGACCACGAGGAGCCGGGCGAGAGGGCCGAGATGTTCGGCTTGCAGAAGGCGATCCTGGACGACTGGCGCGTGGAGCGCGGCGTCGAAGGGCCGTCTCCGGCCCCCACCACCCACTGACCGCCGTGATCATCGCAAGCGTCGTTCTTGTCGTCATCGCCTGGCTCGCCGCCTGCGCCGAGGCGGGCCTGGCCCGTATCTCGCGGTTCCGTGCCGAGGAGGCGGCCAGGGCCGGTCGGCGCGGCAGCGCCAAGCTGCTGGCGGTCGCCTCCGACCCCACCCGGTACCTGAACGTGGCGCTGCTGGTGCGGGTCGGCTGCGAGATGGCCGCCGCCGTCTTCATCACCGCGGTCTGCCTGCGCTCCTTCGACCGGACCTGGCAGGCACTGGCGGTCGCCATCGGCGTGATGGTGCTGGTCAGCTATGTCGCGGTGGGCGTCTCACCGCGCACCATCGGCCGCCAGCACCCGTTGAACACGGCCACCGCCGCCGCGTACGTACTGCTGCCGCTGGCCCGGGTCATGGGACCGGTGCCCAAGCTGCTCATCCTCATCGGTAACGCGCTCACCCCCGGCAGGGGCTTCCGCCAGGGGCCGTTCGCCTCCGAGGCGGAGCTGCGCGCCCTGGTCGACCTCGCCGAGCAGGACTCGCTGATCGAGGACGAGGAACGCCGCATGGTGCACTCGGTCTTCGAACTCGGTGACACGATCGTGCGCGAGGTGATGGTGCCCCGCACCGACCTGATCATGATCGAGCGGACGAAGGCGATCCGCCAGGCGCTCACCCTCGCGCTGCGCAGCGGTTTCTCGCGCATCCCGGTCACCGGGGAGAACGAGGACGACGTGGTCGGCATGGTCTACCTCAAGGACCTGGCACGACGCGTGCACATCAACCGCGAGTCGGAGAGCGATCCGGTCACCTCGGTGATGCGGCCCGCCACGTTCGTCCCCGACACCAAGAACGCGGGCGATCTGCTGCGGGAGATGCAACGCGACCGCAACCATGTCGCGGTCGTCATCGACGAGTACGGCGGTACCGCCGGGATCGTCACCATCGAGGACGTCCTAGAGGAGATCGTCGGCGAGATCACCGACGAGTACGACCGCGAACTGCCGCCGGTCACCGACCTCGGCGACGGCAGCTTCCGGGTCACCTCCCGGCTGGACATCGGTGACCTGGGCGAGCTGTACGGGGTGAAGCTGGACGACGAGGACGTGGAGACGGTCGGCGGTCTGCTGGCCAAGGCTCTCGGCCGGGTGCCGATTCCCGGCGCCTCGGCGGTGGTTGGGCTTCCGGAGGACGCCGATGCGCCGGGGGCGCTCCGCCTGACGGCGGAGTCCCCGTCCGGGCGCCGCAATCGGATCGGCACCGTTCTGGTCGAGCCCGCGGAGCTCGCGGGAGGTTCGCCGGAGTAGGCGCGGGTGCGGGCGCGTTCGGGCTGGTGCCCAGCGGGACGAGCCCAATGGCCCGGCCACCGTCACCCTCACCGGCGCCGCAGACCCCAGGCCGTGGCCACCGCCGCCGCCGCGACGATCGCGGCGTCCACGCCGAATCCCAGGCGGACGCCGTCCAGCAGGCTGGCACGGGACGCGGCCAGCGCGCCGAGCAGCGGAATGCCGATCGTCATGCCCAACTGCTGGGAGCTGGTGACCAGTCCGGTCGCCAACCCCTGCTCGTGGTCGGGCAGTGCGGAGGTGGCGACGATGCCGTACGAGACGATCGCCCACAGGTGCCCGACGCACGCGATCGTCGCCGCGGCCAGCGCCAGCCACGTACCGTACGAACCGCCGCCCACGAAGACCAGCGCCGCCGTCACCACCGCCTGCAGCAGCAGGCCGCCCACCAGCGTCCTGCGCACCCCGAACCGGCCCACCACGCGTGCCGCCGTCGCACCGGTCACCGCGGCGCCGAGCCCCTGCACACCGAAGACCAGACCGGTCTGGAACGCGTTCAGCCCGCGCACCTCCTGCAGGTACAGGGTGAGCATGAAGATCACCGTGCTCATCATCGAGAACGTGGTGATCCCGGCCAGGTTGCCCCACGCCACCGAGGGGCGGCGCAGCATCCGCAGCGAGACCATCGGCTCGGCCACCCGCGACTCGACCACCACGAAGGCGGCCAGCAGCGCCACACCCGCCACCAGCGCCACGATCACATCGGCACCGCCGAAGCCGCGCTGCGAGGCCGTGGACAGCGCGTAGATCAACGCCAGCAGGCCACCGGTGACGGTCACCGCACCCGGCACGTCGACGCGCGCCCGCAGGGCGTTTCGCGACTCGGTGAGCAGCCCCGGCGCGGCGGCCAGCACCAGCGCTCCGGCGATGCCGAGCAGCCCCATCGTGGAGCGCCAGCCGAACGTGTCCGTCAACGTGCCGCCGAGCACCATGCCGACGGTGAAGCCCAGCGACATCAGGGTGCCGCTGATGCCCAACGCCCGCTCGCGCTGCGGGCCTTCGGGGAACGTGGTGGTCAGCAGCGACATCCCGGTCGGCACGATGACCGCGGCGCCCAGCCCCTGCACCGCCCGGCCCACCAGGAACACCGTCGGGTCCCAGGCCAGGGTGGCCAGCACCGACGCCGCGGTGAACACCGCCAGCCCGGTGAGGAACATCCGGCGCCGCCCGAACAGGTCGGCGACCCGGCCGAACAGCAGAAGGAAACCGCCGGACGGCAGGGCGAACGCGGTG
Organism: Streptantibioticus rubrisoli; assembly: GCF_024436055.1. Classification (GTDB taxonomy): domain Bacteria; phylum Actinomycetota; class Actinomycetes; order Streptomycetales; family Streptomycetaceae; genus Streptantibioticus_A; species Streptantibioticus_A rubrisoli. The sequence continues at coordinate 59,136 of NZ_JANFNH010000017.1, forward strand.
ACCGCCCACTGCAGGTTGGCCTGGCTCATGCCGAGGTCCCGGCCGAGCACCGGCAGTGCGACGTTCAGGATGGAGAAGTCGAGCGCGATCATGAACTGGGCCGCGCAGAGGACGAGGAGGACCAGCTTGGCACGGATGGTCAGCCGTGCGGGCGCCGCGTCAACGGCGGCGGTGGTCAGTGGAGTTGGTGTGTCGATCGCCATGCCGTAGAGCCTGCGGTGATCCGGAAGGCCGTGGGGAGCGGCAGCTTATGCTGGTGGCCGGACCACCAGGCAGCGCCGATCAGGGGGAGAACGCGTGGAACAGCCGGTCAAGTCCTTGAAGTCACCGCGCCGTCAGGAACTGCGTGAGTTCCTGATGAACCGCCGCGCCAGGGTCACCCCCGCGCAGGCCGGGCTACCGGACGGCGGAGCGCGCCGCCGCACTCCCGGGCTGCGCCGCGAGGAGGTCGCGGTGCTCGCCGGAGTCGGCGCTTCCTGGTACCAGTGGCTGGAGCAGGGCCGGGACATCTCCGTCTCGCCGCAGGTGCTGGACTCGGTGGCCCGGGTGCTGCGGCTCAACGGCGCCGAGCGGCGCCATCTCTACGTACTCGCCGGGCTCAACCCCCCGTTGCCGCGGGCCGAATCGCGCGAGGGGTCCTGCGAGGGGCTCAAGCGGCTGATCGACGCCTGGATGCCGTTCCCGGCGCACATCATGGACGCGTACTGGAACATCGTCGCCTTCAACGAGGCGGCCGGGCTCACCTTCGGCTTCGGCGAGAGCGACACCAACTGCCTGGTCAGCTTCTTCACCAACGAGGTCTACCGCAGCCGCGCCAACACCAGCGGCGCCATCGCCGCGTCGGTCGTCGCCCAGTACCGGGCCGCCGCCTCCGAGCACCCGGACGACCAGGGATTCCGTGCGGTGGTGGACGAACTGGCCGCGGTCAGCGGGCAGTTCGCGGAGCTGTGGGCGCGCGGTGACGTCCAGCCCAGTGGGCAGATGGTGAAGGAGATCGTGCATCCGGTGGTCGGTTCGCTGCGTTTCGAGAGCACACAGTTGCGGATCCCGGCCCGGCCGGACCTGACCATCGTGATGCACAACCCGGTGCCGGGCACCGAGACCGCCGAGAAGCTGGAGCGGCTGGTCTCGCCGGAGGGCCGCCGGGAAACCATCCGCCCGGTGGCCAGTTGAACGCTCACCGTATGCTCGCTCCATGAGTGACGCAGCAGCCATCGACCCCGAGGACCGCAAGATCATCACGCTCGCCCGCTCGGTGCGCGCCCGCAACGGGGTGCCCGAGGGCGCGGCGGTACGCGACGAGACGGGCCGCACCTATGTGGCGGGGACGGTGGATCTGGCCTCGCTGAAGCTGAGCGCGCTGGCGACGGCCATCGCGATGGCTGTCGCCAGCGGCGCGAAGTCCCTGGAGGCGGCGGCAGTGGTCACCGAGGCGGAGACCGTCCCGGCGCAGGACCAGGCGGTCGTCCGTGACCTCGGCGGCCCCGGCACCCCGGTCTTCCTGGCCGCGGCGGACGGCACCCTGCGCACCCGCCTGGAGGCGTAGGGCACGGGATTCGGGGCGCCTGGAGGTCTTCTCCCGCCGGGGCGGCGAACAACCCGGTCGGCGCGGCCCGGCCGTGCCGAGCCGACCGCGAGCCGCCCCGGCGAATCCATCGCCGCCCATCAGGGACAATGGGCGGCATGAGCGTTCGCACTCCATCCCCGCACAATTCCCACCGGGCCGGTTTCGCCTGCTTCGTCGGTCGGCCCAACGCGGGCAAGTCCACCCTGACGAACGCTCTGGTCGGCCAGAAGGTGGCGATCACCTCCAACCGGCCGCAGACCACCCGGCACACCGTGCGCGGCATCGTGCACCGCCCGGACGCCCAACTCGTCCTGGTGGACACTCCCGGGCTGCACAAGCCGCGCACGCTGCTCGGCGAGCGGCTCAACGACGTGGTACGGACCACGTGGTCCGAGGTCGACGTGATCGGGTTCTGCCTGCCCGCCGACCAGAAGCTCGGCCCTGGTGACCGGTTCATCGCCAAGGAGCTGGCGGAGATCAAGAAGACCCCGAAGGTCGCCATCGTCACCAAGAGCGACCTGGTCGACGCCGAGCGGTTGGCCGCCCAGCTGATCGCGGTCGACCAGCTCGGCAGGGAGCTCGGCATCGAGTGGCAGGAGATCGTTCCGGTCTCGGCGGTGGCCGCGGAAAAGGAGGCGGGACGCGGTTCCTCGACCGAGGATGGCGGTGGGCGAGGGGCTGGCCAGGTCTCGCTCCTGGCGGATCTGCTGGTTCCGCTGCTCCCCGAGGGGCCCGCGCTCTACCCGGAGGGCGACCTCACCGACGAGCCCGAGCAGGTCATGGTGGCCGAGCTGATCCGCGAGGCGGCCCTGGAGGGTGTCCGGGACGAGCTGCCGCACTCCATCGCGGTCGTCGTCGAGGAGATGCTGCCGCGCGAGGGCCGCCCGGCGAACAAGCCGCTGGTCGACGTGCACGCCAACATCTACATCGAACGCCCCAGCCAGAAGGGCATCATCATCGGCCCCAAGGGCGCCCGCCTGAAGGAGGTCGGCACCAAGGCCCGCAAGCACATCGAGGCGCTGCTGGGCACGCCGGTCTTCCTGGACCTGCATGTGAAGGTCGCCAAGGACTGGCAGCGGGACCCGAAGCAGTTGCGCAAGCTGGGCTTCTGAGCTAGGCGCTCCACGGGGGGTGCGGCTATGGGCCGTCGGTCGGCTGCGGCGCCGTCGTGGCTGGTCGCGCCCACGCGGCGGAGCCGCACATGAACACAGCCCCGCGCCCCTTCGGGACGCCACCGGACTTCGCCCGGCCCCCTCAGGCCCCCTCGCCCAACACCTTTGAGACCAGCTCCTGTTGGGACGGGGACAGTTCGGGGTCGGCGCAGTACGCCGTGACGCCGTCCACGTCGAGCTCGTAGCTGAAACCGTCCGGCACCCCGGCCGGGCGGTCCGGCCAGGCGTCTGACAGGGCCGCCAGGGCCAAGGACCGCAGCCGCGCCGCGTCGGGGCGGCCGGTGGTGTCCAGCTCCGCCCGACGGGTGATCCCGGCGAAGCCGCCGGTCCTCGTCACCACTATCCGCATGCTCTAGGCCTACCCCTGCGCCGGGAACGGCGCACCCTCCGGCGCCGTCTGCCGGGGCACCGCGGCGCTGACCGCGACACCGACCTGGGACCAGGCCTTGAGCACCGCCTGGTGCTCCTCCCCGTCCCCGTACCGCGTGTGCGCCGCCGCCGCGGTGGCCCTGGCGAAGGCGGCGAAGTCGGCGTCCGAGGCCAGCTGGCCGCCGGTGAGGGTGTCGTACCAGATCCGGCCCGCGCGCTCCCAGCTGTGCCCGCCGAGCGCGGTGGCGACCAGGTAGAAGGCGTGGTTGGGAATGCCGGAGTTGATGTGCACTCCGCCGTTGTCCTGCGAGGTGGTGACGTAGCCGTCCATGGTGGCGGGCTGCGGGTCCTTGCCGAGCGCGGGGTCGTCGTAGGCGGTCCCCGGCGCCTTCATCGAGCGCAGCGCGGTGCCGTGGATCCCCGGCGCGAGGACGTCCGCGCCGATCAGCCAGTCGGCTTGGTCGACGGTCTGCCCCAGCGCGTGCTGCTTGATGATCGAGCCGAACACGTCGGAGACCGACTCGTTGAGCGCTCCTGACTGTCCGAAGTACTCCAGCTTCGCCGAGTACTGGGTGACGCCGTGTGTCAGCTCGTGCCCGATCACGTCGATCGAGCCGGTGAAGTCCTGGAAGATCCGCCCGTCGCCGTCACCGAAGACCATCTGCTTGCCGTCCCAGAAGGCGTTGTTGTAGCCCTGCCCGTAGTGGACGCTGGCGTTCAGCGGCAGGCCCCGGCCGTCGATGGAGTGCCGTCGGTACGCCTTCAGATACAGCTCGAAGGTGGCGCCGAGACCGTCGTACGCGTGGTTGACCGGCTGGTCCTTGCTCGGCCGCGCGCCCTCCGCGCGCGCCTCGGTGCCGGGCAGCGTCTGCTGGTGCCCGGCGTCGTAGATGGTGCGGTCGGGCCGGTCGCCGGCCGCCTCGGCGACGGCGGACTCGGCGGCCCCCGGGGCGCCGAGCCGGCGCCGGGTGCGGTGCGAGGCGTCCAACTCCAGCGTGTAACGCGCCGGAAGGTGGATTTCGGGGTCCTCGTGCCGGGCGAGGGATTCCAGCAGGTGGGGTGGGACGATCGGGCAGAAGACAGCGGGACGGTCAGGCGCGTTGGTCATGCCCCGCAATCTGGCACCGCGTGGCGACGTTGTCACGGTACGTGCCCGTAATTGACGAGAACGAGTGGAAGCTCCGCGTTTGCCACGTGTCGGCCCGGCGTCTTGCATACTGAGAGGAACCGGGCTTCTCCTGTGCGCCGTGGGGCCTGCCGGGCTAGGCTTCCCCCACCATGCGTTTTGGGCTGCTTCTCCTTAGCTGCCGCGGCGAGGGCCTGTAGTCGAGGCCGACCCCTCCCCGCGGAGTTCGGCGTTGCGCGATACCGCCCCCGTCGGCCGACCCCGAGCCAACAGGACTCTGGAGCCTCACAGCATGAGCAGCACCCACAACAGCGTCGGCAGGCCCACCCCCATCACCGCCGCCACGGTCCGCCAGCGCCCCTCCGGGATGCCGGTCCACCGGTACCGCCCGTACGAGGCCGTGCACATCCCCGACCGCACCTGGCCGGAGCAGCGGATCACCAAGGCGCCGCGCTGGCTCTCCACCGACCTGCGGGACGGCAACCAGGCGTTGATCGACCCGATGTCCCCGGCCCGCAAGCGGGCGATGTTCGACCTGCTGGTCGGCATGGGCTACAAGGAGATCGAGGTCGGCTTCCCCTCCTCCGGCGAGACCGACTTCGCGTTCGTGCGCTCCATCATCGAAGAGGGCGCGATCCCGGAGGACGTGACGATCTCCGTCCTGACCCAGGCCCGCGAGGAACTGATCGAGCGGACCGTCGAGTCGCTGGTCGGCGCGCCGCGCGCCACCGTGCACCTGTACAACGCGACCGCGCCACTGTTCCGCCGGGTGGTGTTCCGCGGCGGGCGCGAGGAGACCAAGCAGATCGCGGTGGACGGCACCCGCCTGGTGATGGAGTACGCGGACAAGATCCTCGGCGACCAGACGGTCTTCGGCTACCAGTACAGCCCCGAGATCTTCACCGACACCGAACTGGACTTCGCGCTGGAGGTCTGCGAGGCGGTGATGGACGTCTGGCAGCCGGAGGACGGCCGCGAGATCATCCTCAACCTGCCCGCCACGGTGGAGCGTTCGACCCCCAGCACGCACGCCGACCGCTTCGAGTGGATGTCGCGCAACCTGACCCGCCGCGAGCACATCTGCCTGTCCGTGCACCCGCACAACGACCGCGGCACCGCGGTCGCCGCGGCGGAGCTGGCCATCATGGCCGGGGCCGACCGCATCGAGGGCTGCCTGTTCGGCCAGGGCGAGCGCACCGGCAACGTCGACCTGGTCACCCTGGGAATGAACCTGTTCTCGCAGGGAGTTGACCCGCAGATCGACTTCTCGCGGATCGACGACATCCGCCGCACCGCCGAGTACTGCAACCAGATGGAGATCCACCCGCGCCACCCCTACGCGGGCGACCTGGTCTACACCGCCTTCTCCGGCTCCCACCAGGACGCCATCAAGAAGGGCTTCGAGGCGCTGGAAGCGGACGCGGCGGCGCAGGGCAGGAGCGTGGACGAGATCGAGTGGGCGGTGCCCTACCTGCCCATCGACCCCAAGGACGTGGGCCGTTCCTACGAGGCCGTGATCCGGGTCAACTCGCAGTCCGGCAAGGGCGGTATCGCCTATGTGCTGAAGAACGACCACAAGCTGGACCTGCCGCGCCGGATGCAGATCGAGTTCTCGAAGATCATCCAGAACAAGACCGACGCCGAGGGCGGCGAGGTCACCCCGGCCGAGATCTGGGCGGTCTTCCAGGACGAGTACCTGCCCACGCCGGACAACGCCTGGGGCCGGATCGCACTGCGCTCGGCGCAGACCTCGACCACCAACGGCGGCGGCGACGCGCTCACCGTCGAGGCGGTGGTGGACGGCACCGAGACCGTGCTGACCGGTACCGGCAACGGCCCGCTGGCCGCGTTCATCGACGCGCTGGGGGCGACCGGCGTGGACGTACGCGTGCTCGACTACGCCGAGCACGCGCAGACCGAGGGCGCCACCGCCCAGGCCGCCTCCTACGTGGAGTGCGCGATCGACGGCAAGGTGCTGTGGGGCGTCGGTATCGACGCCAACATCGTGCGCGCCTCGATCAAGGCCGTGGTCTCCGCGGTCAACCGCGCGTACCGCGACTGACCCGGTGGACCCACGCGGTCCCGGCCGCCGACCCCGGCCGCCGGGGCCGCGTTTTCGTGGTTCGGGTGACCGGATGAGTACGCGGTACTGACTGCACGTCATCTGTGTGGCTAACATCACTCCAACACGGCGACGTTGCCGGAGCGTTACTTCCGCGCTGAGCCGCGCTGCGCTGCCTCCGGCGGCCGTGCCGTGGAACGCGATCGGACATCGCGGGAGTTCGCACGTGCCAGGACGAGCCGCCGGAGGGTGCATCGTGGGCCTGCCATCGCCGGAACCGCGCTGTCGGGGCCGATTCATCTGGGGGGTGCGCACCGTCTGGCAGACCGAGGGCGACGGTGAGTTCTACTGCCCGGACTGCGGCGGTGACCGCAACTACTGCCGCCGGTCCGGCCTGCGGCGGTTCACCGTGCTGGGCATTCCGCTGCTGTCCCGGGGACCGGCGGGCACCGTGGTGGAGTGCGGGATGTGCCACCGCCGCTTCGGGCTCGACGTCCTGGACGCGCCCACCAGCAGCCGGTTCTCCGCGATGCTGCGGGACGCGGTGCACACCATCGCCCTCGCGGTGCTCACCGCGGGCGGCGCCGGTTCCCGGCAGGCCCGGCAGGCCGCGCTGGAGGCGGTGCGCGAGGCCGGGTTCAGCGACTGCACCGAGGACCAGCTGATCGGTCTGCTGGCCGCGCTCGCCGCCGACGAGGGGCGGCTGCCCGGCGCCTACGACTCGCTGGCGGGCGCCCTCGACGGGTGCGGGACCTGGCTGTCGATCGAGCTGCACGAGGCCCTGGAGCCGCTCACCAGACACCTCGCCCCGCAGGGCCGGGAGCGGGTGCTGCTGCAGGGCGCCCGCATCGCGCTGGCCGACGGCCCCTACCTGCCCGCCGAGCGCGAGGCGCTGGCCGCCGTCGGCCGCTCGCTGCGGCTGCCCGCGGAGGACACCGACCGGCTCCTTGAGGCGGCCGCGCGCACCCCGTCGTAGGCGACAATGGGGCCATGACCCTGTTCCGCGACGACGGCGTAGTACTGCGCACCCAGAAACTGGGCGAAGCGGACCGGATCGTCACCATCCTCACCCGGCGGCAGGGCCGGGTGCGCGCGGTGGCCAGGGGAGTGCGGCGCACCAAGTCGAAGTTCGGCGCCCGGCTGGAGCCGTTCTCCCATGTCGACGTGCAGTTCTTCGCCCGCGGTGGGGAACTGGTGGGCCGCGGGCTGCCGCTGTGCACCCAGGTCGAGACGATCGCCGCCTACGGCGGTGACATCGTCACCGACTACGCCCGCTACACCGCCGGTACGGCGATGCTGGAGACCGCCGAGCGGTTCACCGATCACGAGGGTGAACCCGCCGTGCAGCAGTACCTGCTGCTGGTCGGGGGCTTGCGTACGCTGGCCGGCGGGGCGCACGACCCGCGGCTGGTGCTGGACGCCTTCCTGCTGCGCTCGCTCGCGGTCAACGGTTACGCGCCCAGCTTCGAGGCGTGCGCCAAATGCGGGCTGCCCGGGCCGAACCGGTTCTTCTCGGTCGCATCGGGCGGAGTGGTGTGCGCCCAGTGCCGGGTGCCCGGCAGCGTCGTACCCTCTCCGGAGTCGCTGGAGTTGCTGGGCGCGCTGCTCACCGGGGACTGGGAGACGGCGGACGCCTGCGAGGAGCGCCACTCGCGGGAGGGCAGCGGGATCGTCGCCGCGTACCTGCAGTGGCATTTGGAGCGGGGCCTGCGTTCGCTACGGTTCGTGGAGAACGCCGGGGGCTCGGGGGCGAAGCGGGGGTTCGCAGGCGAGGCCCCCGAACCCGAATCCGCCGGGACCAGCGGGCGAAGCCCCCGGAACGTCTAGGAACACGGAAGTAGGGAAAGACACACATGGCACGTCGTGGGATCCTCAGCCGCGGCCGACGCGAGTACCAGGCGCCGGAGCCGCACCCGTCGGGCGCGCGGCCGCCGAAGATCCCCGGCGAGCTCGTGCCCAACCACGTCGCGATCGTCATGGACGGCAACGGACGCTGGGCGAAGCAGCGCGGACTGCCGCGCACCGAGGGGCACAAGGTCGGCGAGGGCGTGGTGCTCGACGTGCTCAAGGGCTGCATCGAGATGGGCGTCAAGAACCTTTCGCTGTACGCCTTTTCGACCGAGAACTGGAAGCGGTCTCCGGAGGAGGTCCGCTTCCTGATGAACTTCAACCGCGATGTGATCCGGCGCCGCCGCGACGAGATGGACGCGATGGGCATCCGGATCCGGTGGACCGGACGGATGCCGAAGCTGTGGAAGTCCGTGGTCCAGGAGCTCCAGATCGCCCAGGAGCAGACCAAGGACAACGACGTGATGACGCTGTACTTCTGCGTCAACTACGGCGGCCGGGCGGAGATCGCGGACGCGGCGGCGAAGCTGGCGGCGGACGTCAAGGCGGGCCGGCTCGACCCGTCCAAGGTCAACGAGAAGACGCTGGCGAAGTACATGTACTACCCGGACATGCCGGACGTTGACCTGTTCGTCCGCCCGTCCGGTGAGCAGCGCACGTCCAACTACCTGATCTGGCAGAGCGCTTACGCCGAGATGGTGTTCCAGGACGTCCTGTGGCCGGACTTCGACCGCCGCGACCTGTGGCGGGCCTGCCTGGAGTACGCCTCCCGCGACCGCCGCTTCGGCGGCGCTAACCCGAACCCGTAAACCGGTTCGGGGCCTGGGGGGCGAAGCCCGGCGTAGGGGCTTTCCGGGGGCTTCGCCCCCGGAAAGCCCCTACTTCTGCGCGCAGTCCGCGCAGGTGCCGATGATCTCCACCGTGTGGTCGACGTCCACGTAGCCGTGCTCGGCCGCGACCGAGTCCGCCCACTTCTCGACCGCCGGGCCCTCGACCTCCACGGCCTTGCCGCAGTGGCGGCAGACCAGATGGTGGTGGTGGCCGCTGCTGCAGCGGCGGTAGACCGCCTCGCCGTCGGGCGTGCGCAGTACGTCCACCTCGCCCGCGTCGGCGAGCGACTGCAGGGTGCGGTAGACGGTGGTCAGGCCCACCGAGTCGCCGCGGTGCCGCAGCAGATCGTGCAGCTCCTGGGCGCTGCGGAACTCGTCGACCTCCGCCAGGGCGGCCGACACGGCAGCGCGCTGGCGGGTGGCGCGTCCCTGGACGGGGGGGTTGGCGGTGGCCACGGTCTCGTCCTCCTCGTTCCGGCTCGCTCCCATTGTGCCAGTGCCGGATGATCGTAAAGCGAATCCGATTTGGTCAGGAGGCCTCGGGCGCCGGTAACCTGAGTTATTCGCTGGGCCGCAGCGGACCCCACTTGACCGCTTCGTCGTAATGAAGAGAGCACCGTGGCCGCCGACAAGATCGACACCATCGTCAGCCTGAGCAAGCGCCGTGGCTTCGTCTACCCCTGCTCCGAGATCTACGGTGGCCAGCGCGCCGCCTGGGACTACGGACCGCTGGGCGTGGAGCTCAAGGAGAACATCAAGCGCCAGTGGTGGCGCTCCATGGTCACCTCGCGCGACGACGTGGTCGGTATCGACTCGTCGGTGATCCTGGCTCGCGAGGTCTGGGAGGCGTCCGGGCACGTGGCGACCTTCACCGACCCGCTGACCGAGTGCACCTCCTGCCACAAGCGCTTCCGCGCCGACCACCTGGAGGAGGCGTACGAGGCCAAGCACGGCCGGATGCCCGCGAACGGCCTGGCCGACATCAACTGCCCCAACTGCGGCAACAAGGGCGGCTTCACCGAGCCCAAGCAGTTCTCCGGCCTGCTGTCCACCCACCTCGGCCCGACCCAGGACTCCGGCTCGGTCGCCTATCTGCGGCCGGAGACCGCGCAGGGCATCTTCACCAACTTCGCCGCCGTCCAGCAGACCTCGCGCAAGAAGCCGCCGTTCGGCATCGCCCAGGTCGGCAAGTCCTTCCGCAACGAGATCACCCCAGGCAACTTCATCTTCCGCACCCGCGAGTTCGAGCAGATGGAGATGGAGTTCTTCGTCAAGCCGGGCGAGGACGAGAAGTGGCACGAGTACTGGATGGACCAGCGCTGGAACTGGTACCGCGACCTGGGCATCCGCGAGGAGAACATCCGCTGGTACGAGCACCCGAAGGAGAAGCTCTCCCACTACTCGAAGCGCACCGCTGACATCGAGTACCGCTTCAACTTCGGTGGCACCGAGTTCTCCGAGCTGGAGGGCGTGGCCAACCGCACCGACTACGACCTGTCCGCGCACTCCAAGGCCTCCGGCCAGGACCTGTCGTACTTCGACCAGGAGGCGGGCGAGCGCTGGACCCCGTACGTCATCGAGCCCGCGGCCGGTGTCAACCGCGCCATGCTGGCCTTCATGCTCGACGCGTACAACGAGGACGAGGCGCCGAACGCCAAGGGCCAGATGGAGAAGCGCACCGTGATGCGCCTCGACCCGCGGCTGGCCCCGGTGAAGGTCGCCGTGCTGCCGCTGTCCCGCAACCCGCAGCTGTCGCCGAAGGCCAAGGGCCTCGCCGCCGACCTGCGGAAGAACTGGAACATCGAGTTCGATGACGCGGGCGCCATCGGCCGCCGCTACCGCCGCCAGGACGAGATCGGTACGCCGTACTGCGTGACGATCGACTTCGACACCCTGGACGACAACGCGGTCACGGTGCGCGAGCGCGACACCATGAAGCAGGAGCGGGTCTCGCTGGACCAGGTCCAGGCCTACCTGGGCGGCCGTCTGCTCGGCTGCTGACGTTCGAACGGAGCGGGGCCGGGGGCTGTGATCACAGCCCCCGGCCCCGCTCGCGCGTCTGGTGGGTCAGTCCAGCAGCCGGTTGACGATCCGGTCCAGCGCCGCCAGGTCCTCGGGCGGCAGGGCGAGCAGGGGCTCGGGCGGGGTGTCGAGTATCCGGTTGGCCTCGTCGGCCGCGGCCTTGCCCCGCGGGGTGATGTGCACCAGCTTGGAGCGGCGGTCCGCCGGGTTGGCGGTGCGCTCCACCAGGCCGCGCTTGGCCAGGTCGTCCACGATCAAGGTGGCATAGGGCGCGTCGATCACCATGTACTCGGCCAGCGACCGCAGGGTGTGCGGCTGGGCGGCGATCCGCCGCAGCGCCTTGATCCGGTTGAAGCTCATGCCCAGGGCCTCGGACACCTGCTTGCGGCGGTCGTGCCGCTCCAGCACCAGCGCCCGTAGGCCGTGCCAGACCTCCGTCGCGGTCCCCGTCCTGTCGTCCATTACGCGCTCACCGGCATCCTGATCTCGTCGGCTTTCAGGCGGTCCGCGGTACGGTCCGCGGTGCGGCGTGCCCAGCGGCCGGAGGTGATGCTACCGACCAGGAAAACGGCCGCTCCGCACCCGGCGATGATCCACCAGGCGGTCCTGCTGGCCGTGACGAAGCCCGCCGCGTAGCCGCCCGCCGCGCCGGAGGCCATCACCGAGCCGATGACGGCGACCCCGAGGGAGGTGCCGATCTGGCGGCTGGTGGAGGCGACGGCCGCCGCCACACCCGCCTGGGCCCGCGGCATACCGGACACCGCGGTGTTGGTGATCGGCGCGTTGACCAGGCCGAAGCCGATGCCGAAGGCCAGGTACGCGGCGACCACCACATCCAGTGAGACCGTCGCGGAGAACAGCAGCGCCATGCCCACCCCGCAGGCGCACATCGCCGTCCCGGCCAGCAGCAGCGGCAGCCGCGGCCCCCGGGTGCCGACGATCCGGCCGGACAGTGGGGCGAAGAACAGCGACATGACGGCCATCGGCAGCATCATCAAACCCGCGTGCAGCGCGTCGAGATGGCGCAGGTTCTGCAGGTAGAGGGTGTTGAGGAAGAGGAACCCACCGAGCGCGGCGAAGCCGCAGATCGCTATCACGGTCGCGCCGGTGAACGGCGCGCTACGGAAGAACCGCAGGTCGAGCAGGGGCTCGGCGCACCGCGGTTCGTACCACAGCAGTCCGGCGAGGGAGAGGACGGCGATCACCACACAGCTGACGATCAGCGGGTCGCCGATGCCCTGGGCCGGCGTCTGGATGATCGCGTAGGTCGTCCCGGCGAGCAGCAGGATCATCAGCGACTGGCCGACCGGGTCGACCCGGCGCGGCTTGGGGGCGCGGGACTCCGGAACGAACAGCCTGGTGAGGGTGAGCGTCAGCAGGCCCACCGGGACGTTCAGCCAGAAGATCGCCCGCCAGCCGGTGGTCTCCACCAGCAGCCCGCCGATCACCGGCCCGGCCGACATGCTGATGCCGACGACCCCACCCCACACACCTATCGCTCGGGCCCGCTCCTTCGGCTCCGTGAAGACATTGGTGATGATCGACATCGCCACGGGGTTGAGCATCGAGCCGCCCACCGCCTGGAGCATCCGGAACCCCACCAGCCAGGGCAGCCCCGGGGCGAGGCTGCACAGCAGGGAGGCCAGGGTGAAGACCGCCAGTCCCACCTGGAAGGTACGGCGGCGGCCGATCCGGTCGGCGGTCGAGCCGGAGAGCATCAGCAGGCTGGCGAGCACCACCGTGTAGGCGTCGATCGTCCACTGCAGACCGGAGATGGTGGTGTGCAGCTCCCGCTGCATCGATGGCAGCGCGACGTTCAGCACGGTGTTGTCGAGGCTGACCATCAGCAGGGACATGCAGCAGATGGCCAGGACCAGGAAGCGTCGTCCACGGCTCAGCTCTGGCACGGGCACTCCGGAAGATTAGTTGTACGCATGTAAGTATTTCCCATCGTACGGCTGCCCCTGGAGTGGCTGACTATTCGCCCCGCGCCGGACTATGCCGCGAGGCCGCGCAGCACCAGGGCGCAGACGGCGTCGAACGCGGGGCGGATGTGCTCCGCACTCCATTCGGCCGCGTGGGCCGGATTGTGGAACCGGCTGGTGGCGTCCCATACCGCTCGGGCCGCCACGAGCGGGTCGGTGTCGGCGGGCAGCCCCAACTCGCCCTTGTCCACGCCCTCTTCGATGATGTGCGCCACCTGCCGCACCATCGTGTCGATGTGGCGGGCGACCACCTCGCTGTTCTCGCCGACCAGCACCATGTACGTGGCGAACAGCTCCGGATCGTCGCCCGCCTTGGCCCGCTTGGCCGCGAACAGCGCCTCGAGCCAGCCGCGCAGCCGCTCCGGCGCGGGCCCCTGCGCCCGGGCGAACCGGGACAGCACGGCGTGCGACTGGTCCAGCCAGCGCTCGGTCACCGCCTCGCGCAGCGCGGCCTTGCTGGGGAAGTGCCGGTACACGCTGCCGTGGCTGACCCCCAGCGCCCGGGCCACGTCGACCACGGTCGCCTTGGCGGGACCGAAGCGGCGCAACACGTCCTCGGTGGCTTCGAGGATGCGTTCGGGGGTCAGGGTCTCCGGCGGCATGGTAGGGGGCCAGCCTTTCTGGTGGGCTACTGCTTCTCGCTGTCGAGGTGGTGCATCTGCGCGGTCGGGTAGCGGTCGCCCGCGGCGGCGCCGGCCGGGACGGCCTTCTCGATCGCGTCGAGGTCCGCCGCGTCCAGGGTGACATCCAGCGCGCCCAGCGCCTCGGTGAGGCGGGCCCGGCTCCGCGCGCCGACCAGCGGCACGATGTCCTCGCCGCGGGAGAGTACCCAGGCGATGGCGATCTGGGCGACGGTAGCACCCCTGGCTTCGGCGATCTGCCGCAGCGCCTCGACCAGTTCGAGGTTGCGGTCCAGGTTCTCGCCGCTGAACCGCGGGCTCATGCCGCGGAAGTCTCCCGGGGCGGTGCCGCGCTCGCGGGTCCAGTGGCCGCTGAGCAGGCCGCGGGAGAGCACGCCGTACGCGGTCACGCCGATGCCCAACTGGCGGCAGGTCGGCAGGATCTCCCGCTCGATGTCCCGGGAGAACAGCGAGTACTCGATCTGCAGGTCGCTGATCGGGGCCACCGCGGCGGCCCGGCGGATGGTCTGCGCGCCGACCTCGGACAGGCCGATGTGGCGTACGTGTCCGGCCTGTACGGCCTCGGCGATGGCGCCGACGGTCTCCTCGATCGGCACCGCCGGGTCGAGCCGGGCGATCCGGTAGACGTCGATGTGGTCGGTGCCGAGCCGCTGGAGCGAGTAGGCGAGGAAGTTCTTCACCGCCTCGGGGCGGCCGTCGTAGCCGGACCAGCCGCCGTCCGGGTCACGCAGCGCGCCGAACTTCACGCTGAGCAGCGCGTTCTGGCGGCCCTGCTTGCTGCTCTCCAGGGCTTCCCGTACCAGCAGTTCGTTGTGGCCCATGGCGTAGAAGTCGCCGGTGTCCAGCAGGGTGATCCCGGCGTCCAGGGCGGCGTGGATGGTGGCGATGGACTCGGCGCGGTCGGCGGGGCCGTACAGCGCGGACATGCCCATGCAGCCGAGGCCCAGGGCCGAGCTGGTGGGGCCGGTGGCGCCCAGGGTGCGGGTTCGCATGTGGTGCTCCTTCAACGGGTACGGCACCAACAATGGCATGCGCGATGACAGATTTCAATATCTGTCACTCCCTTTGTGTTCGCGGAACCGCCGTGGCCCTCTGCGTGCCCTCACGCGTCTTGCTGGCGGAGCGCCGACCGGTTCAACCCAGCCGCGCCCTGGCCTCCATCAACGCGAACCCCAGCAGGTTCAGCCCCCGCCACCGCGCCGGATCCGCGGCGCGCTCGTCGTCCGCGGCCAGACCGATGCCCCAGACCCGGTCCAGCGGACTGGCCTCCACCAGCACCCGGGACCCGGTGCCCAGGAGGAAGTCACGCAACCCGGGGTGCTGGCCGAACTTGGCGACGTTGCCCTGGACCACCAGCTCCCAGCGGTGCCGGGCCCACAACTCCTCGTCGAAACCGGGCACTTGGCGGCCGAGCGCCTTCGCCTCGTTGGGATGCCCGGCGGCCAGCACCTTGGCCGCGGTGCGCTCGTCGCCGAACAGCCGGGCCTTGCCCGCCATCATCCAGTGCTCGGCCGTCGGGTAGCGGACGCCGTCCACGGTGAACTCCGCGGGCCACCACTGGCTCAGGCAGCCGGGGCCGACGCTTCCGTCCCGCCGGGGCCGGTGGCCCCAGAACATCAGGTACTTGGGCCTCGCCCCAGCGGCCACCAGGGCGGCCAGCGCCTCCCGGTCCCTGGTCTCGGAGGGATGACTGATCCGGTGCGTTTCGCTCATGCGGTAGAGCGTGGCAGGACACTGTGACAACGCGGCCAACGGGCCCGCGGATTACGGCGATCACCCCCGTACCGCCGTCATCCGCGGGCCCGTGTCCCCCTGGTCACCCCACCTGGCGGGGGAGCCGCAGGCTCAGTGCGACCGCCGCCGCGCCGCCCGCCACCTGCACCAGGATCGCCGTCACCAGCGCGTCCCGCATGCCGACCGAGGACGCCAGTGACAGGAACAAGGTGCCCAGCGTCGCCACGCCCAGCGCCAGCGAGGACTGCTGGGTGGTCACCATCACGCCGCTGCCCACCCCGGCGCGGTCCGCCGGAACCTCCGACAGCACGATCCGGAACACCGTGCTCATCGCCAGCCCCTGGCCGAAGCCGAGCACCGCCATCCCGGGCGCGAACTCCAGCGGCCCCATGTGCGGCCACAGCGCCAGCGCGGTAGCCACCACGACCAGCAGCCCGACGCCCTGCACCGTCAGGCCCGTGGTCACCACCCGGCGCCCGTACCGCACCACCAGCCGCGGTGCGAGCAGGGAGGCGGCGAAGAACGCCACCGCCATGGGCGCCAGCGCGGTGCCCGCCGCCACCGGACCCAGCCGCAGCCCCTGCTGGAGCCCGACCGCCATCACGAACATGAAGCCGCCGAACCCGGTGAAGAACGGCAGGGCCACCAGCAGGCCGCTGCGCATCCCGTGGTTGCCCAGCAGCGACGGCGGCACCAGCGGGTCCGCGCCGGAGGCCTCGGCGCGCCGCTCCACCAGCCAGAACCCGGCCGCCACGAACGGCGCCGCGCCCAGCAGCAGCCAGCACCACAGCGGCCAGCCGACCGCCCGCCCCTCCATCAGCGGCACCAGCAGCGCGAGCAGTGTGGCCGCCAGCAGCACCGTGCCCGCACCGTCGATCCGCGCGGGCTTCGCCGAGCGGGTCTCCGGCACCGCGCGCAGCGCGAGCAGCATCGCGACGGCCGCCACGGGGACGTTCACCAGGAAGATCGAGCGCCAGCCGGTGCCCGCGAGGTTCGCGGCGACCAGCCAGCCGCCCAGCACCTGACCGGCCACCGCCGCTATACCGCCGGTCGCGCCGTACAGGCCGAGCGCCCGGCCGCGCCGCGCACCGGTGGTGGTGGACTGGATGGTGGCCAGCACCTGCGGCAGCATCAGCGCGGAGGCCGCGCCCTGGGCGACCCGGGCGCCCACCAGCGTCCAGGCGTTCGGTGCCAGACCGCAGGCCAGCGAGGTGAGCGCGAACAGCGCGGTGCCGATCAGGAAGAGGCGGCGGCGCCCGATCATGTCGCCGAGCCGT
The DNA here is from genome assembly GCF_024436055.1 of Streptantibioticus rubrisoli. Taxonomy (GTDB): domain Bacteria; phylum Actinomycetota; class Actinomycetes; order Streptomycetales; family Streptomycetaceae; genus Streptantibioticus_A; species Streptantibioticus_A rubrisoli. The sequence goes on from NZ_JANFNH010000017.1 coordinate 75,769, forward strand.
CCGCCCAGCACCAACAGCACCGCGTACGCCACGCCGTAGCCCGCCGCGACCATCTCCAGCAGCGCCGGGCCGGTGCGCAGATCGCGTTCGATGGTGGGCAGCGCCACGTTGACGATAAAGAAGTCGATCATGGGGAGCGCCGCGCCCAGCAGCAGCGTGAGCAGGCCGAGCGGGCTGAGTACCGGGGACGTGGTGGAGTCATGGCCGCCGGGGCGGCGCACGGTCGGCCGGACCGTGGCCCGGGAGGGCTGGAGTTCGGTCTGTGCGATCTGTGTCTTCACGGCCACCACGATGCTGGCCGACTTAAGGGGGTACCAGAGTGTGGTTATCCAGGTATTGGAAGCACCTGGCAACCGTATGAGGGGTGCGGCACCCTGGTGCCATGAGCGCGAGCACCGACATACGCCGACGCGAACTGGCCGACTTCCTGCGCAGCCGCCGGGAGCGGATCACTCCCGACCAGGTGGGCCTGCCCGCGGGCTCGCGGCGGCGCACCCCGGGGCTGCGCCGCGAGGAGGTCGCTCAGCTGTCCGCGGTCGGCGTCACCTGGTACACGTGGCTTGAGCAGGCCCGCGACATCCAGGTCTCCGCGCAGGTGCTGGACGCGGTGGCCCGGACCCTGCTGCTCGACCCGGGCGAGCGCGCCCACCTGTTCACGCTGGCCGGGGTCTCGGACCCGGTGCCGAGCAAGGACTGCCCCACGGTCACGCCAGCGGTGCGGGCCACCATGGAGCAGCTCGAACCGCTGCCCGCCTGCGTCATGAACGGGCGGTACGACATCCTCGCGTACAACAGGGTCTACGGGCGGTTGGTGGCCGACCTCGACGCGCTGGCGCCGGAGGACCGCAACGTGATGTGGCTGGTGTTCACCGATCCCGCCTGGCGCGAGGCGGTGGTCGACCGGGACGAGGTGATGCGCCGCTGCACCGCCCAGTTCCGCGCCGGGATGGGCGAGCACGTGGCGGAGCCGCTGTGGACGCACCTGGTCAAGCGGCTTGAGCGGGAGTCGCCGGAGTTCCGGGAGATCTGGCGGGAGCACGAGGTCGCGCCGCCGTCCAACCGGCCCAAGCGCTTCCTCAACAGCCGGGTCGGCCTGCTGAACCTGGAGCACACCAGCATGTGGCTGCGCCCGCGCAACGGCACCCGCCTGGTGGTCTACACCCCGCTGGACGAGGACACCCGCGTCCGGCTGGAACGGCTGCGCGAGCTGGCGGTCGCCGAGGCCGAACGGGTACCGGTCGCCGTCTGAGCGGGCCCGCCGCACCGGTGGGGGACAATGGGAGATCGCCCGTACCGTCCGCCGTCCCAAGGAAGCCCTGCCGCGATGACGAACCTGCAGATCGGCCCGCACACCGTGTCGCCGCCCGTGGTGCTCGCACCAATGGCCGGGATCACCAACGCGCCGTTCCGCACGCTGTGCCGGGAGTTCTCGGGTGGCAAGGGGCTGTTCGTCTCCGAGATGATCACCACCCGGGCGCTGGTCGAGCGGAACGACAAGACCATGCAGCTGATCCACTTCGACGCCACCGAGCGCCCGCGCTCCATCCAGCTGTACGGCGTCGATCCGGTGACCGTCGGCAAGGCGGTCCGGATGATCGTGGACGAGGACCTCGCCGACCACATCGACCTCAACTTCGGCTGCCCGGTGCCCAAGGTGACCCGCAAGGGCGGCGGTTCCGCGCTGCCGTTCAAGCGGCACCTGCTGCGCGCGATCCTGCGGGAGGCGGTGGGCAACGCCGGGCCGCTGCCGGTGACGATCAAGATGCGCAAGGGCATCGACGACGACCACCTCACCTACCTCGACGCCGGGCGCATCGCCGTCGAGGAGGGCGTCACCGCGGTCGCGCTGCACGGCCGTACCGCGGCGCAGCACTACGGCGGCACGGCCGACTGGTCGGCCATCGCCCGGTTGAAGGAGGCGGTGCCGGAGATCCCGGTGCTGGGCAACGGCGACATCTGGTGCGCCGAGGACGCGGTGCGGATGATGCGCGAGACCGGCTGCGACGGTGTGGTGGTGGGCCGCGGCTGTCTGGGGCGGCCCTGGCTGTTCGGTGACCTGGTGAACGCCTTCGAGGGCGGGGGCGGCAGCGCTCGGCCGTCGTTCCGGGAGGTCGCCGGGGTGATGCGGCGGCACGCCGAACTGCTCGCCGAGTGGCTGGGCGACGAGGAGCGCGGCGTCATCGACTTCCGTAAGCACGTCGCCTGGTACACCAAGGGCTTCTCGGTCGGCTCGCAGATGCGCCAGCGGCTGGCCATGTCGTCGTCGCTGGCCGAACTCGACGAGCATCTGAGCGCGTTGGACCTCGACCAGCCGTGGCCTGAGGGCGCCGAGGGGCCGCGCGGGCGCACCGCCGGGACCAAGCGGGTGGTGCTGCCGGACGGCTGGCTGAAGGACCCTTACGACTGCGCGGTGGTGAGCGCCGACGCGGAGTTGGACACCTCCGGCGGCTGAGTGTTTCCGGCGCGCTTCGAGCGTCCAGCATGTGAGATGGGCGGGGGTGACGGGTGCGTGATTCTCGCCACGCATGATTAGGGTTCCGCTCATTTGAGCACCTTGATCGCGTGGCATCGAGTGCCGTCACATCTCCAATTCATGGCACCGGGTGTCACGCGGGTTGGCTTCAGCGACCTTACGTAACCATCACCCTCCGTGGTTATCTCCGTGCTAAACGCGCGACTTCCGCGCTCATGTGTTCAGGTTCTAAACGCGGATGAGCGCTCAATCAACGAGAGTGGATCGCAGGCTGTATGCGCCATTCCGCTTTCGATCTGCTGGCAGACGAGTGGTTACGCCCATATGACGTGGCCGTAGACGCACTGCGCTGCCTTGGAGATGGGTACGCTCCCCGCCGTCAGGGCACACCCCCGTGGGCGAGGAGTCGGTCCCGTGTCGGAACAGAAAACACCCCGGAAGTTCGTCTACGACTTCACTGAGGGCAACAAGGACCTGAAGGACCTGCTCGGTGGCAAGGGCGCGAACCTCGCCGAGATGACCAACCTCGGTCTGCCGGTCCCTCCCGGCTTCACCATCACCACCGAGGCCTGCAAGGTCTACCTGGAGTCCGGCAGCGAGCCCGCCGAACTGCGCGACGAGGTGAGTGCGCACCTCGCCGCCCTTGAGCAGCGGATGGGCAAGCGCCTCGGCCAGAGCGACAACCCGCTTCTGGTGTCGGTGCGTTCCGGGGCGAAGTTCTCCATGCCCGGAATGATGGACACCGTCCTCAACATCGGCCTGTCCGACACCTCGGTGGCCGGGCTCGCCGCCCAGGCGGGCGACGAGCGGTTCGCCTGGGACTCCTACCGCCGCCTCGTCCAGATGTTCGGCAAGACGGTGCTGGGCGTGGACGGCGACCTGTTCGAGGAGGCGCTGGAGGAGGCCAAGCAGGCCAAGGGCGCCACCAGCGACCTCGGCCTTGACGCCGCCGACCTGCGGCAACTGGTCGAGGACTTCAAGCAGATCGTGCTCAAGGAGGCGGGCCGGGAGTTCCCGCAGGACCCGCGCGAGCAGATGGACCTCGCCATAAGGGCGGTCTTCGACTCCTGGAACGGCGAGCGCGCCAAGCTCTACCGCCGCCAGGAGCGCATCCCGCACGACCTCGGCACCGCCGTCAACGTCTGCTCCATGGTCTTCGGCAACCTCGGCCCTGACTCGGGCACCGGCGTCGCCTTCACCCGTGACCCGGCCAGCGGTCAACAGGGCGTCTACGGCGACTACCTGCAGAACGCCCAGGGCGAGGACGTCGTCGCGGGCATCCGCAACACCGTGCCGCTCGCCGATCTGGAGCGCATCGACAAGCCGTCCTACGACGAGCTGATGCAGATCATGGAGACGCTCGAGACGCACTACAAGGACCTGTGCGACATCGAGTTCACCATCGAGCGCGGCAAGTTGTGGATGCTGCAGACCCGGGTCGGCAAGCGCACCGCGGCCGCGGCGTTCCGGATCGCCACCCAGCTCGTCGACCAGGGGCTGATCGACGAGGCCGAGGCGCTCCAGCGGGTCAACGGCGCGCAGCTCGCGCAGCTGATGTTCCCGCGCTTCGACGAGGCCGCCAGCACCGAACTGCTCGGCCGGGGCATCGCGGCCTCACCCGGCGCGGCGGTCGGCAAGGCGGTCTTCGACTCCTACACCGCCGTCAAGTGGTCCCGTTCCGGCGAGAAGGTCATCCTGATCCGCCGCGAGACCAACCCCGACGACCTCAACGGCATGATCGCCGCCGAGGGCATCCTGACCTCGCGCGGCGGCAAGACCTCGCACGCCGCCGTGGTCGCCCGCGGCATGGGCAAGACCTGTGTGTGCGGCGCCGAGGAGCTCGAAGTCGACACCAAGCGGCGGCGGTTGACCGCGCCCGGCGGAGTGGTGGTCGAGGAGGGCGACCTGGTCTCCATCGACGGCTCCACCGGCAAGGTCTACCTCGGCGAGGTACCGGTCGTACCCAGCCCGGTCGTTGAGTACTTCGAGGGCCGGATGCACGCGGGCGCCGACGACGCCGACGAACTCGTCCAGGCCGTGCACCGCGTCATGGCCTACGCGGACCGGGTGCGCCGCCTGCGGGTGCGCGCCAACGCCGACAACGCCGAAGACGCCGCCCGGGCACGGCGGTTCGGCGCCCAGGGCATCGGCCTGTGCCGCACCGAGCACATGTTCCTCGGCGACCGCCGGGAGCTGGTCGAGCGGCTGATCCTCGCCGACCACGACGACGAGCGGGCCAACGCGCTCGACGCCCTGCTGCCGTTGCAGCGCCAGGACTTCATCGACCTGTTCGAGGCGATGGACGGACTGCCGGTCACCGTACGGCTGTTGGACCCGCCGCTGCACGAGTTCCTGCCCGACATCACCGACCTTTCGGTACGGGTGGCGCTCGCCGAGTCGCGCAAGGAGCCGCACGAGAACGACCTGCGGCTGCTCCAGGCCGTCCACCGGCTGCACGAGCAGAACCCGATGCTCGGCCTGCGCGGGGTACGGCTCGGCCTGGTCATCCCCGGCCTGTTCACCATGCAGGTACGGGCCATCGCCGAGGCCGCGGCCACCCGGCGCGAGCAGGGCGGCGACCCCCGCGCGGAGATCATGATCCCGCTGGTGGGCACGGTGCAGGAGCTCGAACTGGTCCGGGAGGACGCCGAGAAGGTCATCGCGGAGATCGAGGCACGGCACGGCGTCGAACTCGGCCTGAAGCTCGGCACGATGATCGAGCTGCCGCGCGCCGCGCTCACCGCCGGGCAGATCGCGGAAGCCGCCGAGTTCTTCTCCTTCGGCACCAACGACCTGACCCAGACGGTGTGGGGCTTCTCCCGTGACGACGTGGAGGCGAGCTTCTTCACCGCGTACCTGGAGAAGGGCATCTTCGGCGTCAGCCCGTTCGAGACCATCGACCGGGACGGCGTCGGCTCCCTGGTCAAGCACGCGGTCGAGGCGGGCCGGGCCACCCGGCCGGACCTCAAGCTCGGCGTGTGCGGCGAGCACGGCGGTGACCCGGAGTCCGTCCACTTCTTCCACGAGGTGGGGCTGGACTACGTCTCCTGCTCACCGTTCCGCATCCCGGTAGCGCGCCTGGAGGCGGGCCGCGCGGCGTCGCGCAGCGAGGGCAGCGACCACCGCTGAGCGGTCCCGCTCCGCTGGGAGGGCGGCGATCTGTCGTCGTTCGTCTGCGGCGCCGTTGCGGCTGGTCGCACGGTTGGGCAGCGCCCCTTCAGGGCGCTGCCGAACCGCGGCGGCTTTCGCCCGACCTGATTGGACCACTTCCGGAAAACCCTCATCGGGGGCGGCACCTTGTGCGGAGGTGCCGCCCCCTCTTTTTGTGTTCGCTCGCCGCCGGGCGCTTGTACCCGGTCTCGACACTCCTCGTCGAGCGGTCGCTCCTTCGTCGCTCCCTACTCCTCGTCGCTTTCGAGACCGGCGCGCCCTTTGGCTCGCTCACCTCGCGGGAACGGGGTCACCGTCTGCGTGCCATCGCGGTGTGGGTTGCCGTCTCTGCGCGCCGCCATGGCCGGGGTGACCGTGTAGGTGAGATTGCGGGTGTTTTGTCGCTTGTTCGGTGGGCAGCGGTGCTGGGAGGAGGTGGGATGAGTGCCAAGGCGAGGCCTGGTGGCTTGGGGACTGGCGGTGACCGTTGTTACCTCAGTGGTCACCGGCTGTAGCGGGGCGGCGCACGCCCCCGCGCAGGGGACCGCCTCCACGTCGAGGAGCGCGCCCGCGCCCAAGCCCGCGCCCAGTCGAGTGGCGGATGTCGACTGCCAGCGGGCCAGGTGCCTCGCGCTGAGCTATGACGACGGCCCCTCCCCGTACACCGCGCCGCTGCTGCGGGTGCTGGAGGGGCGGCATGTTCCCGCGACGTTCTTCCTCATCGGACGGCAGGTGCGCGAGCGCCCACGGGACGTCTTGCGCGAGTACCGGGACGGGGACGCCATCGGCGACCACACGGTCAGCCATCCCGATCTGACCCGGATCACGTCCGCCCGGATCCGGTACCAGATCACCGCCGCCGCGCGGCAGATCGCGGCGGTCGACGGCGTCCGGCCGACCATGCTCCGGCCGCCCTACGGCTCGGAGGACGCACGGGTACGGGCCGTGGCCCGGGCGGCCGGGGTGTCCGTCGTGCTGTGGAACGACGATCCGCGCGACTGGAAGCACCACGACGCGCCGCTCATCGAACGCCGCGTGCTGAAGCAGGCCCGGTCCGGCGGCATCGTGGACCTGCACGACCGTTACGCCGCGACGATCGCGGCGACCCCGCGCATCATCGACGCCCTGCGCGCCCGCGGCTACACGCTGGTCACGATCCCCCAACTCTTCGCGGGAGTTGGGGGAATGCACCCCGGCGCGGTGTACTCGCACGGCCCGTGAGCTGTCGGGCGCGCGCCCTCGATCGGTTATCCCAAGCGGAAGCGCAACCTGCAGATGACCGCGTCGGTGTCCCTGCGGACCGCGTGTGCCAGCACCGCGCCGCGCTGGTTCTGCAGCAGCCGCTGCCACACGTGCGCGGGCTCGACCTCCGGAATCATCACGGTGATCCGGGTACCCGGTCGCTCGACCGCCAGATCGCGGATCAGCTGGGTCACCGGGCGGCCCAACGCCCGTCCTGGGCAGGACAGTTCGACCAGCGGTACGCCCGGGTTCCACAAGTCCCAGTCACGGCGCAGCGATTCCGCGTGCGCCTGGTCCTCCGGGTCCGGAGCGGTGACCGTCACGGCCATCACCTCGTCGCCGAGCGAGGCCGCCGCCGTCAGGGCCTCGCTGGTCAGCCGGGACAGCGTCGAGACCGGCACGATCACCAACGACCGGTCGCGGTGCGGCGGTTCCGGCACCCGGCCCAGGCCCAGGGTCTCGCCGATCCGGCTGTACGCCCGGTGGATCCGCTCGAACAGCAGCACCAGCAGCGGTAGCGCCACCACGATGATCCAGGCCCCCTCGGTGAACTTCGTCGCCGTCACGATGACCGTCGCCACGCCGGTCAGCACGGCGCCGAACGCGTTGAGCGCGGCCTTGGGCATCCAGCCCGGTGTCCTCTCCCGGCGCCAGTGGATCACCATGCCGACCTGGCAGATGGTGAAGCCGACGAACACACCGATGGCGAAAAGCGGCACGATCGTGTCGGTGTCGCCGCCGGAGAACACCAGTAGCGCCGCCGAGACCGCGGCCAGCGCCAGCACACCGTGCCGGTGCACCTGGCGGTCGGCCTTCAGCGCGAAGACGTGCGGCAGGTGGTTGTCCCGGGCCAGCAGCGCCATCAGCACCGGCAGTCCGCCGAAGGAGGTGTTGGCGGCCAGCGCCAGCAGGGTCGTGGTGGCGAACTGCACCACGTAGAACGCCCAGTTGTGGCCGAGCGAGGCGTCCGCGAGCTGCGCGAGAACGGTGACCCCCTCGACCGGCTGGAGATGGAACCGGCCGATCAGCACCGACAGGCCGATCAGCATGATGCCCAGCAGCGCGCCCAGCGCGACCTCGGTGCGCTGCGCCCGCTTGACGCGTGGGGCGCGGAAGGACGGTACGGCGTTGGCGATCGCCTCGACGCCGGTCAGCGCGGAGCATCCGGCGGAGAACGCCTTGAGCAGCAGCAGCGCGCCGACGGTGGTGGCGTTGGCGGCCAGTACGGAGCTGTGCCCGGCGGCGGTCACCGTGCTCGCCGGGTGGTCGCGGAACAGGCCCGCGACTATCAGGGCCAGGATCGATCCGACGAAGACGATGGTCGGGATCATGAAGATCCGCGCCGACTCGGCGATGCCGCGCAGGTTGACCGCCGTGACCAGGACGAGCACGGCCAGGCACAGCCACAGCCGGTCGCCGTAGAGGGAGGGGAAGGCGGAGGTGAGGGCGGCGACACCGGCGGTCACCGAGACCGCCACGTTGAGCACGTAGTCCAGGATCAGTGAGGCCGCCGCCACCAGGCTGGTGCGGCGGCCGAGATGCGTCCTGGCGACCGCGTATGATCCGCCGCCGTTCGGGAACGCGGCGATGACCTGGCGGTACGAGGCGACGAGTACCGCCAGCAGGGCGGCGATCGCCAGGGTCACCGGGAGCGTGTAGCCGAGGCCGTGCGCGCCGGCCGCGGCCAGCACCAGCACGATCGACTCCGGGCCGTAGGCCACCGAGGCCATCGCGTCCAGCGAGAGGGCGGCCAGGCCGCCCAGCGCGGTCAGCTTGTGGCGGTCGCCGGTATCAGGCGGTTGCTCGCGGGTGTCTGTGGGCTGCGGCTCTGTTGTGGTCATGCGGTGTCGTACCTCCGTGCGGGGAGTCCCAGACTTCCCGCACGCTAGGGCGCGCCCCGGTTCCCTAGCGCCCTCTTGGCACGACGCGCCCGCTCCCTGACGAGATCTTGACGGTCCGCTCGCGCTGGCGTTTCCGGGGTACGGCATCGTGCGGGCGGGGCCGGGGCCTCCGGGGTGGGGGTCCTGGACCGTATATTTACGGGCCCTGCGCCCCTGCCTTCGGTTGCCCGGAAGTTCGGCCCGCAAATACGCCCCTGGCCTTCGGCATGGGGAACCCCGGCGTCCAGGACCCCCACCCCTCCGACCCCGGCCCCTCACGTCTCCGTTAGGCCCACGGCAATCGGGTGGGGTGGGGAAAACAAAACGAACGCACCCGCAGCGCGGAGCGGACCGCGACGCAAAGCCCGCCATGCGCAACGGCGCCCAAAGGCCCAGGGCAATCGGGTGGGTGGGCAAAACAAACGAACGCACCCGCAGCGCGGAGCGGACCGCGACGCAAAGCCCGCCATGCGCAACGGCGCCCAAAGGCCCAGGGCAATCGGGTGGGTGGGCAAAAAAGCGAACGCACCCGCAGGGAGAAGCGGACCCCTTACGCCAGCGCCGTGTAGCGGATGCCCGTTAGTTGTTCGGACGCCGCCCAAAGCCGCTCCGCGGCAACGTCGTTGCGGGTCCACGGTGCCCGCCAGGAGGGTCCGGGCGCACCCCGGAACGCCAGGACCCGGGGGCCGAAGAACGCGTCCCCCCGTACCCCCGCCGCCGTGGCGGCGTGGAGGACCGGCAGCGCGCCAGCCGCCGCGGACTGGGCGATGAGCCGGTTGCCGAGCCGGAGCAGTCCGCTCTGCAGATTGGTGTCCGCGTAACCGGGATGCGCCGCGGCGGCGACCACGTCCGATCCGGCCGCCCGCAGCCTGCGGGCCAGTTCATGGATGAACAGCAGGTTGGCGGTCTTCGACCGCCCGTAGGCGATCCAACGCCCGTACCTGCGTTCACTGTTGAGGTCCCCCGGATCGATGTTGGCGATCATGTGCATCGCGCTGGACACGCTCACCACCCGCGCCCCGGGCGCGGCCAGCAGCCGGGGCAGCAGCAACCCGGTCAGTGCGAAGTGCCCGAGGTGGTTGACCCCGAACTGCGTCTCGAAGCCGTCCACCGTCCTGGCGTACGGCAACGCCATCACGCCCGCGTTGTTGACCAGCAGGTCGAGCCGCTCGCCGGGCAGGTCTTCGACGAACGCCCGTACCGTCGCCAGGTCCGCCAGGTCCAGGTGGCGGTAGGCCACCTGGGCCGACGGCACCTCGCCGACCAGCTGCTCGACCGCCGCCTGTCCGCGCCGCTCGCTACGGCAGGCGAGCACGACGTGTGCGCCGTGCCGGGCCAGCTCCCGCGCCACGCGGTAGCCGATGCCGCTGTTGGCACCGGTGACCACCGCGGTACGGCCGGTCTGGTCGGGTATGTCGTTCGCGGTCCAGCCCATCACACCAGCCCATTTCGTCGCTCGGTCTTGCGGGCGCCTACCCTGTCCCGTGGTGATCAGCCTAGGTCCGGGACGATCAGTCGTCGATCCCGGAGCGCTCCACTCCGGCGACGATGAAGCGCTGCAGCACGACGAACACCACCAGCAGCGGCAGGATGGAGACCGCCGCCGCGACGAACATCTCGTGCAGGTTGACCGTCTGCCCGTTGTTGAACGTGGCCAGCGCCACCTGCACCGTCCAGGACTGCTGGTCCTGGCCGATCACCAGCGGCCACAAGAACGCGTTCCACGAACCGATGAAGACGATCGCGCCGACGGCGGCGAAGACCGGCGCCGAGTTCGGCACGACGACCCGCCAGTACGTACGCCAGTAGCCGAGCCCGTCCACCCGCGCCGCGTCCTCCAACTCCCTTGGGAAACCCAGGAAGTACTGCCGGAACAGGAACGCGGCGAACCCGCTGAACAGCGTGGGCACGATCAGCCCGCGCAGCGTGGAGATCCAGCCGAGGGTGGAGACCAGCACGAAACTGGGGACGAAGGTGACCGCCGAGGGGATCATGAGGGTGCCCAGGATCCCGTAGAAGACGTGGTTGGCCCACGGGTACGGGATGCGGGCCAGCCCGTACCCGGCCAGTGAGGCCAGCAGCAGTGTTCCGGCGGTGGTCGCCACCGCGATCCGGGTGGAGTTCCACAGCGCGTGCAGCATCGGCACCGACGGATCGTCGAACAGCTCACGGACGTTGCCCCACCGCACGTGCGTGGGGAAGAAGGTCCAGTGGGCGGCGGTGATGTCGGACTCGCTGGCCAGGCCGTTGCGCACCAGCAGGTAGAACGGGATCAGGAACAGCACGGCGAGCGCGATCAGGATGACCACCCGCAGCGCCCGCGCGAAGCTGCGCAACCCCTCGCCCATCACGCCTCCTTGCGGCCGAGACCGAACCAGCGGGCCTGAACCACCGTGGCCACCGCGATGACCAGCGCCAGCACCACCGCGCCCGCGCTGCCCATGCCCAGATCCTGGCCCTGCCCGAGCGCCACGTAGTACAGGTAGACCAACGGCGGCCGGGCGTACGGCGGATAGCCGCGCGCGGTGGACAGCAGGTTGTAGAACTCGTCGAACGCCTGGAAGGCGTTGATCACCAGCAGCAGCACCACCGCCACCGAAGTGGCGCGCAGTTGCGGGAAGGTGATGTACCTAAAGACCTGCCAGCCGGGCCGGGCCCCGTCCACCGCCGCCGCCTCGTACAGCGTGCCGGGGATACGCTGCAGCCCGGCCAGGAACAGCACCAGGTAGAAACCGGCCTGCAACCACAGCCGTACGGTGACGATCACCACCCAGTACCAGGGCGGACGGGTGGTCGACAGCCAGGCGACCGGGTCCGGGCCCAACCAGCCCAGTACGGTGTTGGCCAGCCCGAACCGCACCCCGTTGAAGATCGACAGCTTCCAGATCATCGAGGCCACGACGTAGGAGCAGGCGGTCGGCAGGAAGAACACCGAGCGGAAGAACGCCCGGGCCAGCCGCAGCCTGTTGACCATCAGCGCCAGCGCCAGCGAGAGCGCGTAGGTCGCCGGGACGATGAACAGCGAGAACACCGCGAAGGTGGCCAGGCTGGAGGTGAAGGCCGAATCCGACAGTATCGCGGTGTAGTTGGCGAATCCGACGAAGTGGCTGGGTGTCACCGTGTTGTGGGCGTCGAAGAAGCTGAGCGTGATGCTCCACAGCAGCGGTACGTAGCCGAACACTGTCAACCCGATCACGAACGGGCCGGTGAACACCCAGAACCACAGATAGCGCCGCTGCGGCCCGAGCAGCCTGGACAGCATCCCGCTCAGCCCGTCTTGCGGCGCACACGCTGGAGTTCGGCGGTGACCGTCGCCGCCGCCGACCTCACCTGGGCCGCGGGATCCGCGCCGTCCTTGACGATCCGGCTGACCGCGTCCGTCAGCGCCACCTGCGACTTGGGCGTCCACAGCAGCGGAAGCGCGTGCCCGTGGTCGGTGCTGAACCGTACGGCGTCGGCCGCCGCGCCCGAGCGCAGCTTCGCCGCCTTCCTGGCGAGCGAGAGCCGGGCCGGGATGTGGAAGCCGTAGGAGAGGGCGAAGTCCTCCTGGTAGTCGGTGCGGTCCACCCACAGCCACTTCACATACGCCTTGGCCGCGTCGACGTGCCTGCTGCGGGCGCTGACCGCCGAGGCGTAGGCGCCCACCGGCACGGCGGGCCGCCCGGCGCTGCCGTCCCCGGGGAACGGCAGCACGCCGAAGTCGTCGCCGAGGGCCTCGCGGATCTGCGGCAGCGCCCACAGCCCCGTCCACTGCATGGCGGTCAGCCCCTGGGTGAACGCCGCCGGATTGGACCAGTCGGCGGGCGCCCCGAGCAGCAGGGAACCGCTGGCGTACAGGGTGTGCAGCTTGCCCAGGGTGCGGGCGGCGGCCGGGTCGTCGAAGCCGACCCTGCCGTCGTCGGTGACCAGGCTCAGCCCGGCGGCGACCAGTGGGATGCCGCCCTGGCCGAGCACTCCGGCGCCGCCGTCGTTGCCGAGGAACAGGCCCTTGGTGTCCTTGCCGGTCAGCGCGTGGGCGGCGGCCACCAACTCGTCCAGTGTCCGCGGCGGTTGGACACCTGCCTTGGCCAGCAGGCTCTTGCGGTAGTACAGCAGCTGCGCGTCGATGACCTGCGGAATGCCGTAGACCCTGCCCTGGTACGTCTTCGGCTGCAGCACCGCCGGGTTGAAGTCGGCGTGGGCGTCCTTGATCTGGTCGGTGAGGTCCACGACCTGGCCGCCCTGGATCTGGTCGATGGTCGGGCCGTCGTCCTCGAAGACATCGGGACCGGCGTCGGTGAGCAGCGCGGCGGCGGTCTGCTGGTCGTAGTCGCCGGGTCGCCACTGGACGGTGACCCTGGCCTGCCGGTACGCCGCCGCGTAGCGGCGTACCGCCTGTTCGGTACCGGCCTCGCCGTACTGGTGGTACCACTGCGACAGTGCGGGACCACTGCCCGAACTGCCGCCGCCGCGGCCGGTGTTCGACCCACAGGCGGCGGCGAGCGCGCCGGTGAGCGCCAGGCCGCCGCCGAGTCCCAGCAGTCGGCGGCGGGTTAACGCGGGAAACGTGCTGTGCTGCGGCTCCGACATGGTCCAGAAGTATCGTCCGGATGCGTGTAACACGCATTGCGAACACGTGAATTGGTCAGCGCCATTCCACCGCGAAGGCACGCGCCGGGTTGGCCACGAAGAACGCGTGCGCCACCTCCTCGCCCAACTCCCGGGCGATGCGCGGCCGGAGCACCCGCAGCAGGAACGGCATACCGGGACCGCCTCCGGTGGCGGCCCGTGCGGCGGCCGTCGTGGTGTCGGCGCCGATCAGCACCTGGTGGGCGTGGCCCGAGGCGGCCAGCGTCACCAGCGAGTCGAACAGCCGCCAGTCCGTCGCGTGGTTGGCCCGTGACGGCCCGTCGAACGCCAGGAACGCGCCGGATTCCGCCGCCGCCCGCTGCACCCGCAGATCGGGGGAGCGGTTGAGATGGCCGAGGATCACCGAGGTCGGCGGCACCGCCAACCGCCCGCACAGCAGGTCGAGCACGTCCAGCGGTGCGGTGCCCAGCTCATGGTGTACGGCGATCGGCGCGCCCGTCGCGTGGTGCGCCTCGGCGGCGGCCGTCATCACCTGCCGGGCGTGCGCGTCGAGCCCGTGGAAGGCACCGGCGACCTTGATCAGGCCCGCCCTGACCGGTTCGGCGGGACCGTCCGGGTCCTCGTTCCGGCGTACGCCCTCGGTGAGTTCGCGGACGAAGAGGTCGGTGAGCCGGTGCAGCACGCGCTCCGGCAGGCCGGGCGCGCAGTGGGCGGCCTGGTGCAGACCGGTGGCCGCGATGATGTGCACGTCCGCGTCGCGGGAGACCTGGGGGAGCGCGTCGGTGCGGCGGCCGGTGCCGAACGGCGACCACTGCACGACCGCCCGTCCGCCCAACTCCCGGAAAGCGCACAGCTCCTGGGTGGCCGCGTCAGGGTCGTCGAGCTCCTGGCCGGGCAGCTGCGGGCTGCGGAAGAACAGGTGGTCGTGGGCGTCGCAGACGCCCAACTCGGCGGCGGGGATGTCGCCGAGGACGGTGCGGACGGCGGGCTGGCTGAGTGTCATCGCGGCATTCCGATCGGGTGGCGGAGGCCGGGACGCACCCCGGCCGCGTGACGATCATGCACCGGGGGCCACCGTGCGGGGCTGGCCGGGTCAGTCGGTGGCGTCGGCGGTGGCGGGGGACCAGATGCTGACGACGCCGGGAACCTCGGACAGCTCCGAAACCAGCAGGTGCACCTCGCCCCGGCCCTCGATGGACAGCCGCACCTCTGAGGTGCCCGTGGGCCGCTCGCGGTCCTCCTCGCGCTCCAGCCAGGGGGCGTGCTCCACGCGTACGTCCACCACCCGGAAGCCCTCTCCGGTGCACCGCTCAAGGACGCGTGGCAGAACGCCGCTGCCCGGGCGGTAGGAGAGCAGCAACTCGGCGTGCTCCGCCGCCGAGACGCCCGGGATGCGGCGGGTTATCAGCGGATAGCCGCGGATCACCAGGAAGTGCCCGAACGTCGCGGCGACCGCCAGCAGCGGCAGCCCGCCGCCGCAGGCCATGCCCACACCACAGGTCAACCAGACGGTCGCGGCGGTGGTCAGCCCGCGCACCGTGTTGCGGTGCACGAAGATGATGCCGCCGCCGATGAAGCCGATGCCGGAGACGATCTGCGCGGCCACCCGCGAGGGGTCGAAGGAGACGTGGCCCAGGGCGAGGACGCCGTTGAAGCCGTGCTGGGAGACCTCCATGAACAGCGCGCTGCCCACCCCGACCAGGGTGTGGGTCCGCAGCCCGGCGCTCTTCTGCTGGATCGCCCGCTCCAGGCCGATCAGCGTGGAGAGCACCAGCGCGAGCGCCAGCTCGGTGAGCTGCCGCACGCCCTGCCCGGCGGCCGGGTCCCACAGCGGCAACGCGATCGTGTGCATCGGTCACCTCCCATACAGAGAGTGTTCAGCCGAGCCTATCCCTGCGGGCTGACAATCAGTCAGTCAGACGACTCAGATGGCCCGCGGGCTCGGTATTTCGCCAGGGTGTGTCCGGAGTTAGGTGGTATGTCGGGTATGGGTGGGCAGACGGTAAAGGCGGGGAAAGCTCGCCGCAAAGCGGAGTCAACCAATCCGAACGGATATCCGTCTCCTCTCTTGAGAGGGACTGCCCGAAGCCTGAAGAGAGAGCGACGACGACCGTGGGACTCACGTCCAAAGTGTTCTTCATAGTGCTGGTGATCATCGCACTAGCGGTGGTCGCCGCCGCGCTATGGCTGTGGCCGCGCGCCGCCAAACGGGGGCCGGTGCCGTGGCTCGGTCGGCTCGGGCTGATCGCCGCGACCCAGGTCGCCATCCTGGGCGTCATCCTGGTCGCCGCCAACAACAACTTCGGGTTCTACTCCTCGTGGGACGACCTGCTCGGCAACCCCGAGGGCCAGCAGCTCGTGGACGCGGGCCACACGACCGACGGCCGTCCGGTCAGCCTGGTCGTCAAGGGCAAGACCGACGCCGGGCTCAAGGGCGGCAAGGCGAAGGCGGGTGAGGTCCAGGAGGTCACCTTCCGCGGCCCGTCCTCCGGCCTGACCACCGACGGCTTCGTCTACCTGCCGCCGCAGTACTTCCAGAAGGGCCACGAGAAGGACAGGTTCCCGGTCGTCGTCGCCCTCACCGGCTACCCGGGCGTGGCGAAGAACCTGATCACCGGGCTGAAGATCCCGCGCACCGTCTCCGACGACATCGTGGCGAAGAAGATCAAGCCCACCATCTACGTGATGGTGCGGCCCGCCATCGTGCCCGGCCGGGACACCAACTGCACCGACGTCCCCGGCGGCCCGCAGGCGCTGACCTTCTTCAACCAGGACCTGCCGATGGCTGTCTCCAGCCAGTACCGCACCACCGACACCCCCGGCTCCTGGGGCGCCGTCGGAGACTCCACCGGCGGCTACTGCGCGCTCAAGTTCCCCATGACCAACCCCACCCGCTACGGCGCGGGCGCCAGCCTCTCCGGTGACTACTTCGCCCGGCAGGACCGGGACACCGGTGACCTCTACGCGGGCAGCGCCCAGGTCAAGCGGGAGAACGACCTGATCTGGCGGATGGAGCACCTGCCCGCACCGCCGGTCTCCCTCCTGCTGACCAGCAGCAAGAAGGGCGAGGACAACTACGGCCCCACCATGAAGTTCGTCTCGAAGGCCAAGGCGCCCACCAGGATCGACACGCTGATCCGCGACGAGGGCGGCCACAATTTCAAGACCTGGCGCGCCGAGTACCCCGAGGTCATCCTCTGGCTCGACAAGCAGCTTTCGGCGCGCGCCCAGCAGGCCTAGCGGCGACGCTTTCCAGACAGCCTGAGGGCCTGTCCGCGGCTAATTCGCGGACAGGCCCTCAGACTGTCCAGCGCGGTTGATCCGCTTATTGCGTGCTTGCTTATGCGGAACGCGTCACAAAAACGGGGACCCCCAGCCGCCGACGGAAAGTCAGCGGCCAGGGAGCTCCCAGGATGACGGTCAGTGGTTGGCCGCGCCATTCCCGGACAGAACCGGGATGTTGTCCAGGATGTGCGACAGCGGGGCGTCGCCCTGGCTGAAGCTGGAGTTCTCCGTGCACATCTGGCTGCCGTTCTGGTTGACGATGTCCTGCAGCTGGACGTTGATCGGGATGAGGTTGACGATCGGCACGTTGGCCTGGATGTTCCGGACCGGCACAGCGATGCAGGGCTTGTTGAGCGTGCCCTGGACCAAGCCGATCTGCGGGCTCATGTAGCCGCCGGTGGTCGTGTTCCCGTACCTCTGCTCCGAGCCGTTGCCGTTGGCGGAGTTGGGGCCGTGGTCGTCGCCGATGGCCATCGCCGGCGCGGCAGAGACACCAACGATGGAAGTGACCACCGCAGCTGTAGCGAGAATCTTCTTGATCACGCGAGTTTTCCTTCCGATCCTGGAGCGCCCCACTACCGGAGCAGACTGCACAACTCCCGGCGCAAGGAGAAGTTCCTATCGTTCACCCTCCCGGCCCAATTGCATGCGCCACCGGGGTGCGCAATTCGAGGAATGGAATCCGCTGCTGTGTTCGTGCGCCGCCCACGCATTCCGCAGCCGCCCGGCCGCAGCCGCCAACCGCCAGCCGCGGCCCGGTGCTCCGGCGCGACGCGGTGGCGCTGAGCGTAGGATTCCCGGGTGGCGTCTGAGGCAGAGGAACCCGAGGAGCCGCTGGTCACCATCGCGCCGTACGCGCCGCCACCGCCGGAACCGCTGGACCGGCCGTGGGTCGGGCCGATGTTCGTCATCGGCGTTCCGGTGGCACTGGCGGTGGTCGTCTTCATCGTCTTGTTGTTCCGCTAAGCAGGCCGGGGGAAGTCCGCTGTGGTTCGGTAGCGCCCGGAAGGGGCGCGGGGCTGTGTTCATGTGCGGCTCCGCCGCGTGGGCGCGACCAGTCACCATGGCGCCGCGGATCATCGACGGCACATCGCCGCACTCCCAGCGGAGCGCCTAGCTCCGGGCCGCCGCGCGCAGCGCCACCGCGATCCCGTCGTCCTTGGGGCCCAGCAGGCTCGGATCCGGGCGCACCAGCACGTTGAAGGCCGCCTTCGACGCCGCCGCCACCTCCCTTACCCCGCCGAAGTACCAGGTGGCGTCGTGCGGCTCGGCCACGCCCACGCCGTACGCGGAGATGCCCGCGGCCCGGCACAGGTCCAGTGCGCGGCGGATGTGGAAGGACTGGCTCACCAGGATCGCCCGATCCACCCCGAAGATCCGCTTGGCGCGGGCGCAGGAGTCCCAGGTGTCGAAGCCCGCGTAGTCGAGCACCACCCGGTCGGCCGGGACGCCGTGCTGGACCAGGTAGCCGCGCATCGCGCCGGGTTCGTTGTAGTCGTCGCGGCTGTTGTCGCCGGTCACCAGCAGGGCGACGACCTTGTGGTTCCGGTACAACCGCGCGGCGGTGGCCAGCCGGTGGGCCAGGTACGGCGACGGCGCGCCGTTCACCAGGCCCGCGCCGAAGACCACGGCGACCGGTGCCGCCGGGACGTCGGCCACGTCACGTACCCGGGGCGTGGCTGCGGTGTACATCCAGGTGGCGGGCAGCAGCGCCAACGTGCAGACGGCGGCGGCCAGTTGGACGGTGCGCCGCCAGCCCTTCCGCGTCCTCGGCAGCAGCGCCCGTATGCGTTCACGCATCCCCATGCCCCCCGTTGTCGTCCTTCACCGCAGATCACCGACGCCGATCCCGGCGGGCCGGTTCCCGCGATGACATGATGACGGATCATGGACGCTGGCCGCCTGCCCGTATTCGTCTACGGCACGCTGCGTCCCGGTGAGGCCAACCACGGGTTGCTGCGCGGCCGCACCGCCGCCGAGACGCCCGCCGTGCTCAGCGGTGCGCTGCTGTACGAGGGCCCCGGGTATCCGTACGCGGTGGACGATCCGGGCGGCGGCGAGATCCACGGCGAGCTGATCGATCCACTGCCGCAGGTGTACGAGGCGGTGCTGGCGGATCTGGACCGCCTTGAGGAGTACGTGCCCGGCGCGCCCGGCAACCTCTACGAACGCGTCGCGCGCGAGGTCCGGCCGACGTCCGGTCGGCCGCGGTCGGCGTGGGTCTACTTCGCCGCTCCCGCCACGGCTCGCGTGCTACGGGCCAACGGGGTGCCCATCCGGAGCGGCGACTGGCGGCGGTAGACCTCCCGGCGGGCGGCCCCGGTGGGGCACCGCCGGACCGCGTCGACACCCAACTCCCATACTGGAACGGGTGCTTCACTGGAACCGATGCTTCAGGGACGATACGTCCCCGCAACGCCGACGCAACCGACCGTCGCCAGACTTGGGTCATGAAGGATGTGACGCCCGAGCCCGAGTCCGGTTCCGACTTCGATATCGACTTCGACGGTGTGTTCGACAGTACGGCGCAGCTCGTGTCCCTGGTCTCCCGGCAGCTCAGTGCGCAGCTGACCCGGATAGCCCCGCCCAGTCGGCGTACCGCCGCGACCGCGGAGGCCCGCCCCGCCGCCTGACCGGGCCGGAACCGGTCCGGCGCGGTGACGCGCGGGCGCGGCTGTCAGTGGCTGCGGTTACCGTCGCAGTATGGACTGGAACCACCCGGTGGCGACCACCACCGGCGCCCCGTACGACGAAGCGGCCACCGAGCGCTGGGTGCCCGAGCCGGACAAGCGGCCGGGCCGCACCGCGTTCCAGCGCGACCGCGCCCGGGTGCTGCACTCCGCCGCGCTGCGGCGGCTCGCGGGCAAGACCCAGGTCGTCGACCCGGCCGCGGCCATGCCGGAGGTCAACACCAGTCCGCGCACCCGGCTGACGCACTCCCTGGAATGCGCCCAGGTGGGACGGGAGTTGGGGGCGGCGCTGGGCTGCGACGCCGACCTGGTGGAGACCGCCTGTCTGGCGCACGATCTCGGCCATCCGCCGTTCGGCCACAACGGCGAGCAGGTGCTCGCCGAAGTCGCCGAGGAATGCGGGGGGTTCGAGGGCAACGCGCAGTCGCTGCGCCTGCTGACCCGGATAGAGCCCAAGCGGTTCACCACCGACGGCTCGGGCAGCGTCTCCAGCGTCGGCCTCAACCTCACCCGTGCCGCGCTGGACGCCGCCACCAAGTACCCCTGGGGGCAAGGAGATCACCCCGCGGATCCGGCGTCCCGCAAGTTCGGGGTGTACGAGGACGACGCACCGGTCTTCAACTGGCTGCGGGCGGGCGCCCCGCCCGGCCGCCGGTGCTTCGAGGCCCAGGTCATGGACTGGTCGGACGACGTCGCGTACTCCGTGCACGATGTCGAGGACGGCCTGATGGCAGGGCACCTCGATCCGAACCTGCTGCTCGCCGAGCCGGAGCGGCAGGAGGTCTACGCGGTGGCCTTGGGCCGGTACGCGCCGGACGCGGCGCCGGACGAGCTGGCGGAGGCGCTGGACCGGCTGCTGGACCAGGAGTGGTGGCCGCACGGCTACGACGGTTCCGCCCTCGCGCAGGCCCGGTTGAAGGACGCCACCTCGCAGCTGATCGGCCGCTTCTGCCTGGCGGCGGAGCGGGCCACCAGGGACGCGTACGGTCCCGGCCGCCTCACCCGGTACGCGGCGCAACTCGTTGTGCCGCGGGGCGTACGGCTGGAGTGCGCCGTGCTGAAGGCGGTGGCCGACCGGTATGTGATGCAACGCGCCGACCAGGCCAGACGCCGGGCCGAACAGCGTGTCGTCATCGCGGAGTTGGCCGAAGCCCTGGTGGCCAGGGCCCCCGAGGGCCTCGACCCCCAGTTCCGCGGCATGCACGAGGCGGCCCCGGATGACCGGGGCCGCCTCAGGGTGGTCATCGACCAGATCGCGTCCCTGACGGACGCCGCGGCGCTGACCCTCCACCACCGCCTGACCCGGTAACGCGTCCGAAGACGCCACCCCGGGGCTACGCCGCGTGCCGCCTGCGGCGGCCTTTTGGGGGTGCGGCTGCGTTCCGCACCGCCGGGCTGCGCCGCGTGGGTTGTCCGCCGTCGCGGCGGGGAGTGGGGACCGTCAACGGAGGCTGCCGCCAAGCACAGCGCCAACCAATCCCCGCCGCCACAGCCGAGGCCGCCCCCAAGCGCAGCAGCAACCACCCGGGGACCCACCGCAACGGAGGCGTAACCCCCAAGCGCGCAGCCGAAGCACGGCCAGCGCCCTCAAGCACGGCCAGGCCCCCCGAGGGCGCAGCCAAAGCGCGGCCAGCACAGCGAAGCGCGTAACCAAAGCGCGGCCAGCGCCCCAAGCGCAGCCAGTCCCCCTCAAGCGCGCAGCCAAAGCGCAGCCGCCGCCAAGCGCGGCCAGGCCACCCGAGCGCGCGGCCAGCGCCCCAAAGCGCAGCCCCCGCCGCCAAGCGCGATGCACAACACGCCACCCCCGCCGCGACGGGCCACACCCACCCCCGCCGCGACGGCGGACGACCCCCACGGCGCAGCCCGGCGGTGTCGAAACCGCCCGCACTCCAGAAAGCCCCCCGGGGCGCGCCGCCCGATGAAAAGCGAACCGTGGCCGGGGGGTGACCATCACCCTCCGGCCCCTGCACCATGGAGATCGCAGGCCAAGCACCCCCACGGTGCGGCGCCCTTCACGTGGGCCGTACGGTGCGGGACGCTCCCTGAGGACGGATTCACCGGGGGATTCCGCGCGAGGAGGCGCACAGTGGTCGACGCACACCAGACGTTCGTCATCGTCGGAGCCGGACTGGCCGGGGCGAAGGCAGCCGAGACCCTCCGGGCCGAGGGCTTCACCGGCCGGGTGATCCTCATCGGCGACGAACGCGACCACCCCTATGAACGTCCCCCACTGTCCAAGGGCTATCTGCTGGGCAAGGACGACCGCGACTCGGTCTTCGTCCATGAACCCGCCTGGTACGCCAGCGCGGACATCGAGCTCCACCTCGGCCAGCCGGTCGTCCACCTCGACCGGGTCGCCAGGACCGTCACCCTGGGCGACGGCACCGCGCTGACGTACGACAAGCTGCTGCTCACCACCGGCGCCGAGCCACGGCGGCTGCGCATTCCCGGCACCGATCTGGCGGGCGTACACCACCTGCGCCGACTGGCGCACGCCGAGCGGCTGCGCGGCGTCCTCACCTCGCTGGGCCGGGACAACGGCCATCTGGTGATCGCGGGCGCGGGCTGGATCGGCCTTGAGGTGGCCGCCGCCGCCCGTGAGTACGGCGCGGAGGTGACCATCGTCGAGCCAGAACCGACCCCGCTGTACGCCGCCCTCGGCCCCGAACTCGGCGGGGTCTTCGCCGACCTGCATCGCGAGCACGGCGTCCGCTTCCACTTCGGCGCCAAGCTGACCGAGATCGTCGGCCAGGACGGCATGGTGCTCGCCGCCCGTACCGACGACGGCGAGGAGCACCCGGCGCACGACGTGCTCGCCGCGATCGGCGCCGCACCGCGCACCGCGCTCGCCGAGGCGGCCGGGCTCACCCTCGCCGCCCGCGCCGACGGCGGCGGCATCGCGGTGGACGCCGCGCTGCGCACCTCGGACCCCGACGTCTACGCGGCGGGTGACTGCGCCTCCGCCCAGCACCCCACCCTGGGGCTGCGGCTGCGCGTTGAGCACTGGGCGAACGCGCTCAACGGCGGACCCGCCGCGGCGCGCTCGATGCTGGGGCAGGAGGTGTCGTACGACCGGGTGCCGTACTTCTTCTCCGACCAGTACGACCTGGGCATGGAGTTCTCCGGGCACGTGGCGCCGGGCAGCTACGACGAGGTGGTCTGCCGTGGCGATGTGGGAAAGCGGGAGTTCATCGCCTTCTGGCTGGGGCGGGGCGCGGAGGGGGCCCGGGTGCAGGCCGCGATGAACGTGAACGTCTGGGATGTGACGGACACCCTCCAGCAACTCATCCGCTCCGCCCGGACCGTCGACCCCGACCGGCTGGCCGACCCGAGTGTCCCGCTGGAGTCCTTCCTGGAGTGACCCGCCGCCCGGGAACTGCTGTCAGCCCGCCCGTCGCCCACCACCCTCAGAGGCGAGCACCGCTGTCACACTTCAACCGTAGAATTCTTGCGTGGCGGGCAGGATCCGGGATGAGGATGTGAAGGCGGTTCGGGACGCGGTCCCGATCGACGCCGTGGTGTCCGAGTACCTTCAACTCCGTCCGGCGGGCGGTGGCAACCTCAAAGGGCTATGCCCCTTTCATGATGAGAAGTCCCCTTCCTTCCAGGTAAGTCCGAGCAAGGGGCTTTTCTACTGCTTCGGTTGCCAGGAGGGCGGTGACACCCTCGACTTCGTCATGAAGCTCGACCACCTCTCCTTCGCCGAGACGGTCGAGCGGCTGGCCGCCCAGGCTGGCATCACCCTGCGCTACGAGGAGGGCGGCTACACCCCCGGCAGCCAGAAGGGCGAGCGCACCCGGCTGGTCGAGGCGCACAAGATCGCCGCCCAGTTCTACGTCGACCAACTCGGCGGCACCGAGGCCGAGATCGGCCGCAAGTTCCTCGCCGAGCGCGGCTTCGACCAGGCCGCGGCGCAGTACTTCGGCGTCGGCTACGCCCCGGCGGGCTGGGACCACCTGGTCCGCTTCCTGCGCGGCAAGGGCTTCACCGACAAGGAGCTGCTACTCTCCGGGCTGGCCAGCGAAGGCCGCCGCGGCCCCATCGACCGGTTCCGCGGTCGACTGATCTGGCCGATCCGCGACATCACCGGAGAGGTGATCGGCTTCGGCGCCCGCAAGCTGCGCGAGGACGACAACGGGCCGAAGTACCTCAACACCCCCGAGACCCCGCTCTACAAGAAGTCCCACGTCCTCTACGGGATCGACCTCGCCAAGAAGGACATCGGCAAGACCGGCCGCGCGGTGGTGGTCGAGGGCTACACCGACGTCATGGCCTGCCACCTCGCGGGTGTCACCACCGCCATCGCCACCTGCGGCACCGCCTTCGGCGAGGACCACATCAAGATCCTTCGCCGGGTGCTGATGGACAACTCCGGCTCGCAGGTGGTCTTCACCTTCGACGGGGACGCGGCCGGTCAGCGCGCCGCGCTGCGCGCCTTCGAGGACGACCAGAAGTTCGCCGCCCGCACCTCCATCGCGGTCAGCCCCGGTGGCATGGATCCGTGCGAGCTGCGGCTGGCCGAGGGCGACGCGGCGGTGCGCAACCTGGTGGACCAGGCGCTGCCGCTGTTCGACTTCGCCATCCGGTCCACCGTCGCCCGGCACAACCTGGACACCGCCGAGGGACGCGCGGCGGCGCTGGAGGAGGCCGCACCCATCGTCGCCGGGATCAAGGACGCCGCGATCCAGCACGAGTACGCCGTCCAACTCGCCGGAATGCTGGGCATCCTGGAGGTGGACTTCGTGGTCCGCCGGGTCGGGCAGCTCGCCCGCTGGCAGCGCGAACGCGGCCGCCAGCCGGACCGCCAGCGCTCCGCCGCCCGTACCGCGCCCGTCGCCGGGCCGCAGCAGGCCACGGCGAGACCCACCGGCCCCCGGCTCGACCTGCGCAGCCCGCACCACCGCGTCGAGCGGGAGCTGCTCAAACTCGCCCTGCAGTACCCGCAGTTGGTCGCCCCGGCCTTCGACGCCTACGGCGAGGACGAGTTCACCGCGGCCCCCTATGCCGCGGTCCGCCGGGCCATCGCCGCGGCCGGGGGAGTGGCGGCGGCCGACGGCGACTACCTCACCCGGGTGCGGGACGCGGTGCCCGACGACTCGGTACGTGCCATGGTCACCGAGCTCGCCGTCGAGCCGGTGATGCACAAGGCGCCCGACATCTACGCGGGAGAGGTGCTGGTCAGCGTACGGCTGGCGGCGGTCAGGCGCCGGGAGGGCGAGCTGCGCGCCAACCTCGCCCGGCTCGGCCCGCGCGCCGACCCGGCACAGATCACCGCCGTGCAGAACGAGCTGTGGGCGCTGCAGCAGTACGGCAACCGGCTGCGCGACCAGGGCGCCGCAGGCCTGTGAATCGTAGTCGCGCGAACGCTACCGGTAACGAGAGCCGAAGAAACTGACCGCACACCCCTCGTAGTCGAGGCGTCTCGTACCGCACACTGGGTCCGGTGCCTGAGTCCTCGGAGCGCGGAACGCCAGAACCTCCCGGCCGTCCGCTCACGGTGTACCCCCGGACGGACAGCGGCGTGGCCGCAACCGTTCCACTGCCGTACGCCTCCGAGTCCGTGACCGCGCTCAGTGTGGAGGCCGTTCCTGTGCAGACGCAGATCCTCGCCCCCCAGGCCGACAGTGCCGTCCAACTCGCCCCCGTGGACGCCAGGTTGGAGTCCGAGCTGGAGCGGGTGCCCGCGCAGAGCCGTGCCGCAGCGCACCCCGAGGCCGAGGTACTGGTCGACGGGAGAGTCGACAGCGACGAGCCGGAGCCGGAACGTGCTCATCCGGGCGAGGTGTCCGGACCGTCGGCCGATCTCTTCCGCCAGTACCTGAGGGAGATCGGCCGAATTCCGCTGCTGACCGCCGAAGAAGAGGTCGAGTTGGCCCGCAGGGTCGAGGCCGGGCTGTTCGCCGAGGAGAAACTGAGCAACGCCACCGACCTGGACTCCCGGCTGGCCGGTGAACTCGACCAACTCGTGGTGCGGGGAAGGATGGCCAAACGCCGCCTGATAGAGGCGAATCTGCGGCTGGTCGTCTCGGTCGCCAAGCGCTACGTGGGCCGCGGGCTGACCATGCTCGACCTGGTCCAGGAGGGAAACCTCGGCCTGATAAGGGCGGTTGAGAAGTTCGACTACGCGCGTGGCTACAAGTTCTCCACCTACGCGACCTGGTGGATCCGCCAGGCGATGAGCCGTGCCCTGGCGGACCAGGCGCGCACCATAAGGGTTCCGGTGCATGTGGTGGAGCTGATCAACCGGGTGGTGCGGGTCCAGCGCCGTCTGCTGCAGGAACGCGGCTTCGAACCGGCCACCGCCGATGTGGCGGCCCAGCTCGACCTCACCGAGGAGCGGGTCACCGAGGTGCTACGGCTCGCCCAGGAACCGGTCTCGCTGCACGCGCCGGTGGGCGAGGAGGACGATGTGGCGCTCGGCGACCTCATAGAGGACGGCGACGCGGCGTCCCCCGTCGAGTCGGCCGCCTTCCTGCTGCTGCGCGAGCACCTGGAGGCCGTACTGTCCACGCTCGGCGAACGCGAGCGCAAGGTCGTGCAACTGCGTTACGGGCTGGTCGACGGTCGCCCACGGACCCTGGAGGAGATCGGCCGGATCTTCGGCGTGACGCGGGAGCGGATACGCCAGATCGAGTCCAAGACCCTCAACAAGCTCCGCGACCACGCCTTCGCCGACCAGCTACGGGGCTATCTGGACTGATCCGCCGTGGGGCCTGCCCCGAAGGGGCGCGGGGCTGTGTTCATGTGCGGCTCCGCCGCGTGGGCGCGACCAGCCACAACGGCGCCGCAGACGGCCGACGACATATCGCCGCACTCCCAGCGGAGCGCTCACAGCGCCGCGAACGCCCCCGGATGCGTCTGGTCCCGTACCGCGCGGTACTGCTGCCGTACCGACGAGCCGACCGCCAGGTCGTCCGCGCCGGGTTCGGCCAGCCTGCTCCCGGAGAGCACCGCCGACTCCCAGTGCGGCGGCTCCTGCGGCGACAACGAGCCCTGCTGGACGCCCAGCGCCCAGGCCGCCTGGCGGGCCGCGCCCAGCGCCGCGTAGTCGGCGGGCGGCGGTACCACCACCGGCACCCCGAACAGCCCCGGCGCCATCGCCTGTACGGCGGGCAGTTCACCGGCCGGGCCGAGCAGGAACACCCGGCGCACCGCGACCCCGCGCCCGCGCAGCACGTCCAGCGCGTCAGCCAGCCCGCACAGCGTTCCCTCGAACGCGGCCCTCGCGAGGTGTTCCGGCTTCATGCTTTCGCGTCGCAGTCCCGCCAACAGCCCGGCGGTGTGCGGCAGTTGGGGAGTGCGTTCGCCCTCCAGGTACGGCAGCAGCACCAGCCCGTACGAGCCCGGCGTGGACCGCAGCGCCAGCTCCGACAGCCCGGACAGATCGGTCCCCAGCAGTTCGGCGGCGCCGCGCAGCACCCGTACCGCGTTGCGGGTCTGCACCACGGGCAGGTGGTGGCCGGTCGCGTCGGCGAGCGAGGTGATCAGGCCGGAGGGGTCGATCAGCGCCTCGTGGTGCACCGCGAAGACGGTGCCGGAGGCGCCCAGCGCCACCACCGCGTCGCCCGGGGCGAGGCCGAGGCCGAGCGCGGCGGCCATGTTGTCCCCGGTTCCGGCGGAGATCAGCAGCCCCTCCGGAGTGTGCCCGGCGGCCTCCGCGGGGCCCAGCACCTCGGGCAGCCGCACCCGGTGGCCGAGTGCCAGCTCCACCAGGTCGGTGCGGTAGCCGCCGGTCGCCGCCGACCAGTAGCCGGTGCTGGAGGCGTCACCCCGGTCGGTGGTGCGGCGGGCGGGGCGGCCCAGCAGCTGCCACACCAGCCAGTCGTGTGGAAGCAGTACCTCGGCCGTGCGCTGTGCCGAGGCGGGCTCGTGCTGGGCGAGCCAGCGGAGCTTGGAGATCGGATACGCGGCCTCGGGCACCGAGCCGGTCGCCTCCGCCCAGCCGCCGGGGCCGCCGAGCGCCTCGGTGAGGTCGGCCGCGGCGATCTGCGCCCGCCGGTCGTTGCGCAGCAGTACCGGCCGGACCAGCACCCCGCCCGCGTCCAGGGCGACCAGGCCGTGCTGCTGGCCGGAGACCCCGATGGCCTGGACCCCTTCGAGCAGCCCGTCCTTGGCGGCCTCGCCGAGTGAGAGCAGCCATGCCTCCGGGTCGATCTCGGTCTGCTTGCCGTCTGACTCGGTGGGATGCGGGGCGTACCCCTGTCGCAGCACGGCGCCCGTGTCGGTGTCACACACGACGACGGTGGTTCCTGCGGTCGAACTGTCCAAACCGGCGACTATCCCCATAGCGCCAGATCATGCCGTATTCGTGCGCCGCCGCGTA
Source organism: Streptantibioticus rubrisoli (assembly GCF_024436055.1). Lineage (GTDB taxonomy): Bacteria > Actinomycetota > Actinomycetes > Streptomycetales > Streptomycetaceae > Streptantibioticus_A > Streptantibioticus_A rubrisoli. The sequence continues at coordinate 103,381 of NZ_JANFNH010000017.1, forward strand.
TCGCGGGATCAGGTGTTGCTGGTGCCCCAGTCGTCCTCGTCCGACGCGCGCTGTTCGCGCAGCGAGCGCAGCCGTTCGGCCACCGGGGCGGGCAGCCGCCCGCTGATCCGGGTGGAGAACGCGCCGACGGCCTTTCCGGCCAGTTCCCGGCTCTGCTGGCCCGCGGACTCCACGGTGTTGCGCACCGCCGGGTTCTGCGCGATCCGCTGGGCGGTCTTGCGCAGTTGCTCGTACCGCTCGTGTCCGGCGCGCGCGCCGAGCACATAGCCCACGGCGGCTCCGGCGATGAACGTCAGCCGATAGCGCATGGCTCCACCCTTCCCTCGTTCTGGCGTACCTGCTGCGTTCGTCAGCATGCACCGGTTCGGCGCTCGGCGCCTACCCGCTGTAGCCGTGTGACAACCGCGGCGATACCGGTTGGCGGAGCACCCCCCTGCTTGCGCTAATGTATGTGTCGCAGCGAGCGCACGCCGCCGGGGAGGCCCGGATGTGGGTGCGTTCGAGGCACACAGAGCATTCCTCCGTAGCTCAATTGGCAGAGCATTCGGCTGTTAACCGAAGGGTTACTGGTTCGAGTCCAGTCGGGGGAGCTCGGTCCCCTGTAGCTCAATTGGCAGAGCAGCCGGCTGTTAACCGGCAGGTTACTGGTTCGAGTCCAGTCGGGGGAGCACAGCTCAAGGACCCCCTTTGGGGTCCTTATTTGTATGGTTGGGAACCGGATCCCCGGCGGGTGAAGTCCTCCCAGCCGTGCGTGTGTGACCCGTGAGGGCGACAGATCGTATGAGCGGCTATGCTGCGGCAGACGGTGTGCACGGCAAAGCACGGCACGCCGTACGGGGCGTTAGCTCAGCCGGTTAGAGCAGCGGACTCATAATCCGTCGGTCGTGGGTTCGAGTCCCACACGCCCCACCAGGGTTCCATCGTGCAGAACCGTTTTCACCTGCGAGGGAGCCACGCCGTAGTGTCCCCCGGATGGCCCGGGGGACACTTGGGGATCGTGGGCTCGGCCACCGCTCGGACGAACTGCGAACGATCAAGGTCCAGTCCTCCGACGGCGTAACCGTGGCAAGCCACCCGGACGGACGCCTGGGCACCACGAGCCCCACACATCAAAAGGCAGCGCGGCCCCCGCGGCGGCTCGGACGGAGTGCGGTGTGGTTGTCCGCGGCGGTGAGGTGGACGGCGTAGCCGCCGTGAGGGATCAGTGGCACTGTCAGCGGATTGGGCCCAGGACGGCCGTGTAGTCCTCTCCGCCGTACAGGGACTCATAGCGGATCTTGAGCGTGAGTCGCCGATTGATCAGGTCCTCCAGTTCGGCGTGGCTCTGCGGGTCGTAGCTTGCGACACTCAACAAGAACTGTTCGTAGTCGGTCGCGATGACCTCGCCTTGGTTGAAGGTTACGGCGGAAGGGCGCACCGACAGGCGGTCGCGGACGTGGTCGACACTGGGGGCGTTCCAGGCGCCGATCACTTCGTCGTCAACGATGAGCGTGCTGTCGACGATGAGCGCCGGCCCGAGTCCGGAGTTGACGAGCCGGATCCCCGCTCTGCCTCCGATCGGCCAGCCGCGGTGTAGTTGGAGTATCGGGCGCACCGAATGGCGGTTGTGTTGCCGCGTGGCGTGCGCCTGGTAGACCGAGACGACCAGCGACGCGACAGCGATCACGACCGCGCATATCGCGGTGACGGTCTCTGCGTTCATCCCATCCTCCTGCGAAGTCCGCTCGCGCAGACGGTATCCGGACGGACGCGGTGGAGCCGACAAACCGCTGGCGGCGGGCCGTGGGCGGCTGCGATCATGGCCGGTGTGACCGCGACCTTCGTTCTCGTACACGGACAGAACAGCAACGCCGCCGCGTGGGGCTCGGTACAGCGGGGGCTGGGGCTGCTGGGGCACCGCACGGTGGCCGTCGACCTGCCGGGGCACGGCCCCGAGGCGCCCTTCCTGCCTGCCTACCAGGCGCCGCAGGACCTGGACGCGCTCGGCCGGGAGCCGTCCGCGCTGGCCTCGGTGACGCTGGCGGACAACGTGGAGCGGGTCACCGGGGCGGTGCGCCGGGTCGCGGAGCACGGGCCGGTGGTGCTGGTCGGGCACAGCCTCGGCGGGCTGACGATCAGCGGTGTCGCGGCGGTGGTGCCGGAGTTGATCGACCGGCTGGTCTACGTCTCCGCGTGGTGCTGCGTGCAACTGTCGGCGGGGGAGTACGCGCAGGCGCCGGAGAACGCCGACAGCGCGCTCGCCGCGACCTCAGGGCTGCTGGTCGGCGACCCGGCGAAGATCGGCGCGCTGCGGCTCAACTGGCGTACGTCCGACGCAGCCGTGCTCGCCGCGCTCAAGGACGCGGTACTGGCCGACGGCACCGAGCAGGAGTTCCTGGCGTACCTCAACACCCTTGAGCCCGACGAGTCGTTGGCCGTGCTCTCGACCGACGCCCGGGTGGACGCCGCCACATGGGGCCGGGTACCGCGCAGCTACGTACGGCTGACGGCCGACCGCAGCATTCCGGTGGCGTTGCAGGACCGCTTCATCAAGGAGGCGGACGCGCTTACTCCCGACAACCCGTTCGATGTGCGCTCGATCGACAGCGGGCATGTCAGGGCGCTGCTTCGCGGGACGGAACTCACCACAATCCTGGACGAGTTGGGGCACCGCTGCCGATGACCGGCAGCGGCACCCCGGCCGTCTCAGCCGCGCAGCAGCACCGGCAGCGTCCGGTGCCCGTTGGATATGAACGACTCCACGCTCTCCAACCGCTCGGCCGGTACCGCCAGTTGGACATCGGGGAACCGCTCGAACAGTGCCGGGAGCGCGATCGCCGCCTCCAGCCGGGCCAGCGGCGCGCCCAGGCAGTAGTGCACACCGTGGCCGAAGGCCAGATGCTCCTTGTCGACGCGGGTGATGTCGAACTCCTCGGCCCGCTCGCCGTGGTGCCCCGCCGCCTGGTAGTTGGCCAGGATCGGCTCGCCCTTGGCGATCAGCACCCCCTCCAGCTCCACGTCCTCCACCGCGTAGCGCAGCGGAAGGTGCGCCACAGGCGCGCGGTACCGCAGCGCCTCCTCGATCACGTCGTCCCACGAGGCCCGGCCGGAGCGGACCAGCGCCAGTTGCTCGGGGTGGGTGAGCAGGGCGTGGATGGCGTTGTCGATGAGGTTGACGGTGGTCTCGTGCCCGGCGCCGAGCACCAGGAGCAGGGTGTCGACCAGTTCGTCCTCGCTGAGCCGGGTGCCGTCGTCCTCGTTGCGGGCGGCGATCAGCACACTGGTCATGTCGTCGCCCGGCTCTGACCGCTTGATCTCCACCAGTTCGCGCAGGATCTGGTACATCAGCTGGTAGTTGGCCGCCGCCTGCTCGGGGGTGTTCGCGGTGGCGAACACCCCGTCCACCGCCCTGCGCAGCGGCTCGTGCTGGTGGTCGGGGACGCCGAACAGCTCGCAGATCACCTGGATCGGGATCGGGTACGCGTACTCCTCGCGCAGATCGGCGCTCTGGCCGTCCGGTACGGCGGCCAGCCGGTCCAGCAGCCCGGTGGCGATCTCCTCGATCCGCGGCCGCAGCGCGGCGGTGCGGCGCGCGGTGAACGCCGGGGCGACCAGCTTGCGCAGGCGCCGGTGGTCATCGCCGTACGCGGTGAACATGTTCGTCACCGCCACCCAGGTGTACAGCTGCCAGTCGGGCGGGATCTCACCGGCCGCGAAGGCGGGCCAGTGCTGGTGGGAGTCCTTGGAGATCCGCGGATCGGTCAGCAGCCGCTTGAGCAGGTCGATGCGGCCTACTGACCACGCCACCACCTGGCCAGGAAGTTCCACCCGCGTCGCCGGGCCGCGCTGGGCGATCCTGGTCGCTTCTCCGGCGGTGTCGCGGCCGGCCGGGTCGATGACATGGGGCTGGCTGTCCATCGTTTGTCTCCAGGGGTCTCGTCGGGCAGGGCGGACGGCGAAACGGGAGTCGGCACCGGGAGCGGCCCGGCGGCGGGAGGCGCCGGGCGCGGCGCCGGTGTGGTCGGCACGGCCGGGGGCAGGGGGGCGGCCACCGGGGGGAAGCGCACCGGCAGCGCGGTGAGCGCCCGCTGGAAGGGACCGGGGCGCCACTCCAACTCCTCGGCCGGTACGGCCAGTTCGATGTCCGGCAGCCGGTCGAGCAGCCGCTCCATGGCGACCGCCGCGATGATCCGCGCCTCGCGGCGGGCCGGGCAGGAGTGCGGTCCCGCGCTCCACGCGAGGTGGGCGCGGTTGCCGGAGCGCCGGTCGGCGGCGAGGCTGGGATCGGTGGTGGCGGCGGCGAAGCTGATGACCACCGGCTCGCCCTCGCGCAGCGGGTATCCGGCCACCTCGGTGTCGTAGAACGGGTAGTGCACGCCGTAGTTGGCCATCGGCGGGTCGGTCCACAGCACCTCGTCGAGCGCGTCCTCCACCGGTAGGCCGCCAGCCCCCAGGTCTCCGGCGAACCGGTCGTCGGACAGCAGCAGCCGCAGGCCGTTGGCGATCAGGTTGTGCATCGGCTCGTTGCCCGCGCCCATCAGCACCACGAGCTGGTGGATCATCTCCTCGTCGGTCAAACGGGCCTCATGGGCCATCAGCCAGGAGACCAGATCCGCGCCGGGCCGCTTCCGCTTCTGCTCGACGAGGGTGACCAGGGTGTTGGTGAGGAGTTGGTCGGCCGCCTCCGCGTCGATTCCGTCGAAGATCCCCTGCAGGCCCTCCTGCAGCCGATCACCCAGCTCGGGCGGGCAGCCGAAGATCTGGTTCATCACCAACTGGGGTAGCAGCCGGGCGTAGTCGGCCAGCAGATCGGCCTGTCCGGTCGGGCCGAACCGGTCGATGACGGCGTCAGCGCTGCGTTCCACATAGCCCCGCAGCGCATGCGGGTCGACCCTCGCCAGACAGTCGTCGATGGCGCCGCGCAGCCGTTGGTGCCGATCGCCCTCCGCGTAGAGGGCGTTGGGCCGCCAGGTCATCATCGGCACCACGGGGTTGTCCTGCGACACCCGCCCGTCGGCCAGTGCCCGCCAGCGCCGGGCGTCCTTGCCGAACGTCTCGGTGCTGCGCAGCACGTGCAGCGCGGCGTCGTAGCCGAGCACCAAGGTGGCGTCGACGCCGGGCGCCAACTGCACCGGCGCCAGCGGGCCTTGGCGGCGCAGCCGCTGGTAGACCGCGCCGGGATCGCGGGCGAAGTCCACGCCGTACAGCGGGGTGGCGCCGGACCCGTTGGGGTACGCGGGGTAACTGGACTGCCGGGGCCGGTGGGCCGGGCAGCCGGGCGGTGCGAGGGCGTCGTCCGGGGGACGGTTGGTCACGCGTGCTCCTGGCGGTTGCGGGAGTACAGGTACTGGACGAGCGAGATCAGCGCCTCGGTGGACGACCTGCGGTCGCGGGCGTCACAGGTCACCAACGGGGTTTCGGGCAACAGGTCGAGCGCCTCGCGCAACTCCTCCTCGGCGTACACCGGTGCGCCGTCGAAGTGGTTGACGGCGACCGCGTACGGCACACCGTGCTCCTCCAGCAGGCCCATCACGTCGAAGGAGTGCTCAAGGCGCCGGGTGTCGGCGAGCACCAGGGCGCCCAGCGCGCCGTAGGTCATGTCCCGCCACAGCTGGGTGAAGCGCCGCTGGCCGGGAGCGCCGAACAGGTAGAGCACCAGATGGTCGTTGAGGGTGAGCCGCCCGAAGTCCATGGCGACCGTGGTGGTGGTCTTGTCCGGGACACCCGCCAGGTCGTCGGTGAGCGCACCGGCCTGCGTCATGGTCTCCTCGGTGCGCAGCGGCCGGATCTCCGACAGGGTGCCCACGAATGTGGTCTTGCCCACGGCGAAGTGTCCTACGACGAGCAGCTTGACGGCGGTCCGCACCGTCTCGGGCAGATACACGCCGTCAGAGGCGAGCACGGAGCCCATCGAGGACCTCCTGGAGGATGGCTGGTTCGGGGAGTTCGGCGGACGGTATGGGGGAGCGGGTGACGATGTGGCCGCTGTCCACCAGGTCGCTGAGCAGCACCTTGGTGACGCTCACCGGGATCCGCAGGTGCCCCGCCACCTCGGCGAGGGACAGCGCGCCACCCCGGCACAGCTCCATGACGCGGCGCTTCTCCGGGCTCAGGCCGCCCGTCTCACCACGTGCGGCGATCACCAGGGTGACCAGGTCGAGGGTGTTGCGGGTCGGATGGGCGCGGCCGTCGGTGATGACGTACGGCCGTACCAGCCCCCGCCTCCTGCCCGCGGAGGTCATGCGGTCCTGCCCACGTCCTGCCGTGGCGGACTGGTCAACTCCTTGCCCAACCGGTCGACCAGCTTGTGCATGCGGAACGTGACCGCTTCCATGTCCACGTCGGCCGCGGCGGACACCGCCAGGTACGCGCCGGGCCCGGCCGCCACCAGGAAGACGAACCCGTCCACGAACTCGATCAGGGTCTGCCGCCAGGCGGTGTCCGGGTCGTCGCAGAACTCGGCGGTGGAGCGGCTGATCGACTGGAGCCCGGCCAGCGCGGCGGCCTGCCGCTCCGACTCGTCCCGGCTGATGCCCTTGGAGTGCGCCCGCAGCATTCCGTCGGCGGACAGCAGGATCGCGTGCCGGGCGCCGGGGACGGCCAGTGCGTCGTCCAGCATCCAGCCGAGCCGGTCGTTGGAGGTCTCGTGCAGTCCGTTCATGTGTGGGGATTCCCTTCGTGGTCCGATGAGGAGGCACGGCCGGACCGGGTGCCGCGGGCGAACGCCCCGATGATCGCGGCGGCGTCCTGCGCCGAGCGGCCCTGCGGGGCCTCGGGCGCCGGCCGCTCGGCCGCCGCGGCGGGTTCCGTCAGCGGCTGCCTGCGGCGGCGCTTGGGCAGGCCGCCCGCGGTCGAGCCGTACACCGGGGCGGGCTCGGCGCCCGACGGCTGGGCGCCGTCGCTTTCCGGAACGAGTTCGGGCACCGCCACCGGGCCGCTCGGGCGTTTGGGCGCCGCATGCCGGGCGGTGGACGGCGCACGGGTGCGCACCGAGTCGGCGCCCTCGTCGGGCACCGGGGCGAGCAGCGCGCTGGGCAGGAAGACCACCGCCCGCACCCCGCCGTACGGGGAGCGGGTGTCGACCGAGACGCTGAAGCCGTAGCGGGCGGCGAGCACGCCGATGGCGGCGAAGCCGAACTGCGGCGGGTCGCCGAGCCGGGTGATGTCCACGCTCTGCCCGGCGCCGGTCAGCAACTCGGTGGCCCGGCGGATCTCCTGCTCGATCAGACCGACACCGGCGTCGTCGATGACGATGGCCGTGCCGTTGTGCGCGGGTTGCAGGTTGACCTGCACGGTGGTGTTGGGCTGCGAGTGGCGGGCGGCGTTGTCCAGCAGCTCCGCGACGGTGAGCACGACCGGTTCGACGGCCCTGCTGACCACGGCGACCTCGACCTGCGCGTGCACCTCGACCCGGCGGTAGTCGCGGATCCGGGAGGTCGCGCCGCGCACCACGTCCTCCAGCGAGGAGGCGGCGCGCTGGCGCCCCGGCCATGAGCCGCACAGCACGGCGATGGCCTGCGCGCGGCGGCCGAACTGGGCGTTGGTGTGGTCGATCGCCAACAGGTCCTGCAGCACATCGGGGTTGTCGTGCCGCTCCTGCATCTCGGAGATGGCCAACTGCTGTTCGTTGGCGAGGCCCTGCAGGGCGCGCATCGAGGCCATCAGCGCGGCCTTCGCCGACTGGTCCGCACGCGCCTGAGCGGTCTGCGCGGCCCGGCTGAACAGGTCGGACACCATCTTCAGACTGTTCGCGTACTCGGACCCGGCGAGGTGGCCGTGCAGCAGTCCCGGCGCTCCGGCGGGCTGGTGCGGACCGGCCTCCATGAGCGCGGGCAGCCGGACGGTGGCCAGATGGCGGACTTCCTCGTCACGGGAGCGCACGCTGTCTTCCAGTGAGGCGACGCTCCGGCGCAACCGGGCACTGATCTGCCGTTGGCGTATCAGCAGGACCACGACGGCCAGTGCACCGGCCAGTAGGCACCAGAACACCGCCTCCGGTATGTGTCGTGTCATCAGATCCTCGGGACGGGGGCGGGGGATCACGGCCTGTGCGGCGGATCTTACCCAAGGCCACCGCACGTCTGAGCGAGAAGCGAATGGTCAACCGCCTTATCACTGGCGGCATTTGGGGTGAGGTAGGGGTCGTAAGGGGGTGAGTAGGGGGTTGGTCGGCGTCGCTGTCCGCTACTGACCTGCGACTTCCTGTACCGGTCATATGTCGGCGGCCAAACATTTCGGTGACCGATGTAACCTGGAAGTGTCGGACACCACGCCGCGAGGGAGAACTCATGAGGGGTCCGCTGACCCCGGCGCCGCCACGCCGCCGCCCCTGGCCCACGTTCCTGCTCCACGAACGCCCCCGGCCGGACCGGATCCGCAACCGCCCCGGCGCCTGGTGGCTGGCGGTGGGCACGGTCTGCTTCGGCGCCTTCATGGGCCAGCTCGACGCCAGTATCGTCACGCTCACCTACCGCGGGCTGCGCACCGAGTTCCACGCACCGCTGGCCGCCGTCGAGTGGGTCTCGCTGGCCTATCTGCTCGCCCTGGTCGCCCTGTTGGTGCCGATGGGGCGGCTCGCCGACGCGCACGGGCGCAAGCTGCTCTACCTCTACGGGTTCGTGGTGTTCACCGCGGCCTCCGCGGCCTGCGGTCTGGCGCCCACGCTCGGCGCCCTGGTCGGCTTCCGCGTGGTGCAGGCGGTCGGCGCGGCCATGATGCAGGCCAACAGCGTGGCGCTGGTGGCCACCAGCGCGCCACGCGACCGGATGCGGACCGCGCTGGGCGTACAGGCCGCGGCCCAGGCGCTCGGCCTGGCGCTCGGTCCCACCGTCGGCGGCGCCCTGGTCTCCACCCTCGGCTGGCGCTGGGTCTTCGGCATCAACGTGCCCATCGGCGTGGTGGCCCTGGTCGCGGGCCACTACCTGCTGCCCAGGACCCGCAGCCGCAACACGGCCCGAAGCTTCGACTGGCCGGGGCTCGCGCTGCTCGCGCTGGCCACCACCGCCGCGCTGCTGGGCGTCTCGGCAGCCTCCGGACTCGCCGTGCCCGGCTGGGGCGCGGCCGTACTGTTCGCCGTCGCGCTGGCCGCGGGCTGGGGCTTCGTCGTACGGCAGGGGCGGGCCGCCACGCCGCTGCTCGACCTGGCGCTGCTGCGGCTGCGTCCGGTGGCGGCCGGGCTCGTGGGGGCGCTGTGCGGGTATCTGGTGCTGTTCGGGCCGCTGGTGTTGGTGCCGGTGGTACTGACCGGTGCGGGCTCCTCCGAACTCGCGGCCGGGCTGGTACTGACCGCGCTGCCCGCCGGGTTCGCGGTGGCGGCCACCGGCGCGGACCGGCTGCTGCCGCACGGGATGAGCGACCGGGGGCGGTGCGTGGTGGGCGCCGCGCTGTGCGCCGGGACGTTGGGGGTGCTGCTCGTGGTGCCGTTGGGCGCGGTGTGGCTGACGCCGCTGTTGGCGGTGCTGGGGGTCGGGCTGGGCGTTTTCACGCCCGCCAACAACACGCTGATCATGGGGGCGGTGCCCAGCAGTTCCTCCGGTACCGGGGGCGGTCTGGTCAACATGGCGCGCGGGCTCGGCACCGCGCTCGGGGTGGCGCTGGTGACCCTCGCGCTGCACCTTTCGATGGGGTACGGGGCGCGGCTGGCGCTCGTCCTGCTGCTCGCGGCCGCGGCGCTGGCGGCTCTCGCGGCCTGGTGCAGTCCACGAGCGACTAGGGTCTAGTCATGCCGCCCCGGTCCCGATCCTCCGCGCAGTCCCAGGACGCCCGGCTGCTCACCGAAGCCGTCACCCGGCTGCGGCGGGCGCTGCGGGCTTCCATACGCACCGACTATCCGTGGGAGCAACTTCCCATGGCGCAGGTGGAGTTGCTCCAGGTGCTGGCCGAGCACTCGCCCGCCAGGATCGGTGATCTCGCGGCGCGGCAGCGGCTGGCCACCAGTACGGTGTCCGGCCTGATAGGCCAGATGATCAATGCGGGCCTGGTGGCCCGCGCGGTGGACCCCGCTGACCGGCGGGCCTCCGCGGTGACGCTCACCGATGCGGGGCGGGCCCAGCTGGCGGCCTGGGCCGATGCGCATGAGCGGCGGTTGGACGCCGCGCTGGGGGCACTGGACGAGGGGGAGCGGGAGGTCGTGCGGGCGGCGCTGCCAGCTTTGTTCCGCTTGGCGGAACACCTGGACGAGACGGCCGCCTCGCGCTGCCGTTAGGGGTCGCAGTCACCCCGACCCACCACCGGACAGAGCGCGACGGCAACCAAAAGCCCAGGACAAACGGGTGGGCGGGTGG
>NZ_JANFNH010000018.1 GCF_024436055.1 Streptantibioticus rubrisoli
CCCTCCACCGCCAACCCCAACCCCCCAGCCGCACCCGTACCCGTACCCGCACCCGCCCCCCGCCCCGCGGCGCCGCTCAGCAAGACTTCCCGCGCGCCCGGGTCCCCTCCGGCCTCGACCCCCACCACTGGCAGCAGCCGCGAGGGCCCGTGTCGCCGCAGGGAAGCCGGAATCAAGGACAGCGGGTCGAGATAGGCATCGCCCCTGAGCAGCCCCCAGTGGAGGCACCCGGCAGGGCAGTGGAAGGGACCGGCTTGCAGCATGCCGACCGTTTGCCCGGCGGCCACCTGGGTCCCGGTCGGGAGCGTTGCGCGCACGGGCTCGTAGGTCGTGCGCAGCGGAGGCGTTCCGGTGTCCGTGAGTTCGACGGTGACCACCCCCTGCCCCGCCACGGTTCCGGCGAAGGTGATGTGGCCGGGGGCCGCGGTGGCTACCGGGGTGCCTGCCGTGGCGGCCAGGTCCACTCCTCGGTGGCCGGGGGACCAACGATGTGGCGGCGGTTCGAAGCCGCGTACCACCGTGGGGGGTTCTCGACCGCCCGGGCCGGTGACCGGCCAGGCCCGCTGGCCGTCCGCTTCGGGTGCGCTGGCGGCCCGCCCCGCTGGCAGCACCGCAAGCAGCACGGCAGCCACCACCGTCGCCGCCACCCGGCCCCACCCCAGCTTCCGAGCGTCCGCCGCCACCCACATAACCGGGCGCGACCCCGAACTCCAGGTCCCCGCCAGACTCCAGGTCCCCGCCACCGTGCTCCGTGGCGTCCCCGCCACCGTGCTCCGCGGCGTCCCCGCCACCGTGCTCCGCGGTCCAAGCCGCTGCGCTGTCGTCTGCATGGGCTTACCGTCCCGCACCGTGCCGGAGGCGGACGATCATGGACGGAATGTGGGGACAACCCGGGGAGTGTGGATAACCGGGCCACTCATGCGGGTGAAATCGCCCTGCACCCTCATCAAAACCGAAATCCGCGGGAAACCGCTGTGTCGCCCGGCGCCTCGCCGGTCCCGTACACTTTCCCTGGCGACCCGGGCCCCCGGGTCGACTTCGCACGCCCCGCCGCCGTTGCGTCAGTCCACGTCATCCACGTCATGGGCAGCACGGCGGCCGCGTCCCTCGGTCCTGGGAAGACTCGCGTCAGCGCAAGGCTCCCGCGGCATGGCGCGTCGGGGCGTCAGGCGTGGCAGCCGCCCGGCGGCCACGGAACCGAGTACCCAAGGAGTACGGCCATGGCCGTCGTCACGATGCGGGAGCTGCTGGAGAGCGGCGTCCACTTCGGGCACCAGACCCGCCGTTGGAACCCGAAGATGAAGCGCTTCATCTTCACCGAGCGCAACGGCATCTACATCATCGACCTTCTCCAGTCGCTGTCGTACATCGACCGCGCCTACGAGTTCGTCAAGGAGACCGTCGCGCACGGCGGTTCCATCCTCTTCGTCGGTACGAAGAAGCAGGCCCAGGAGGCCATCGCCGAGCAGGCGACCCGCGTTGGCATGCCGTACGTCAACCAGCGCTGGCTGGGCGGCATGCTCACCAACTTCTCGACCGTCTACAAGCGTCTTCAGCGCCTGAAGGAGCTCGAGGAGATCGACTTCACGGATGTGGCCGCCTCCGGCCTCACCAAGAAGGAGCTCCTGGTCCTCGAGCGCGAGAAGAACAAGCTGGAGAAGACCCTCGGCGGTATCCGCGACATGCAGAAGGTGCCGAGCGCCGTCTGGATCGTGGACACCAAGAAGGAGCACATCGCCGTCGGTGAGGCGCGCAAGCTGCGCATCCCGGTCGTCGCGATCCTCGACACCAACTGCGACCCGGACGAGGTCGACTACAAGATCCCGGGCAACGACGACGCGATCCGCTCGGTCACCCTGCTCACCCGGGTGATCGCCGACGCCGTCGCCGAGGGTCTGATCGCCCGCTCCGGCGCCGCCACCGGTGACAAGGCCGCCCCGGCCGAGCCGCTGGCGGAGTGGGAGCGCGAGCTGCTGGAGGGCGAGAAGGCCCAGGCCGCCGAGGAGAAGGCTCCGGCCGCCGAGGCCGAGAAGCCCGCCGAGGGCGAGCAGGCCTGAGCCGTAGCCATCGGCTCACACGGCTGAACACGGCGGGGGACGGGACCTTCCTTACGGGGACCGGCCCCCGCCGTTCACCGGTGGGACCGCCGATCGGCGCGGGCCACCGGTGGTAGACCCCCGACTTTCCGAGAAGAGATTCCAGGGACCATGGCGAACTACACCGCCGCCGACGTCAAGAAGCTCCGCGAGCTCACCGGCGCCGGCATGATGGACTGCAAGAAGGCGCTGGACGAGGCCGAGGGCAACGTCGAGAAGGCCGTCGAGATCCTGCGCGTCAAGGGCCAGAAGGGCGTCGCCAAGCGCGAGGGCCGTAGCGCCGAGAACGGTGCCGTCGTCTCGCTCATCGCCGACGACAACACCTCCGGCGTGCTGCTGGAGCTGAAGTGCGAGACGGACTTCGTCGCCAAGGGCGACAAGTTCCTCGCCGTCGCCAACGCGCTGGCCGCACACGTCGCCAAGACCTCCCCGGCCGACCTGGAGGCGCTGCTCGCCTCCGAGATCGAGGCGGGCAAGACCGTGCAGGCCTTCGTCGACGAGGCCAACGCCAACCTCGGTGAGAAGATCGTGCTGGACCGCTTCGCGCAGTTCACCGACGGCTACGTCGCCGCGTACATGCACCGCACCATGCCCGACCTGCCGCCGCAGGTGGGCGTGCTGGTCGAGCTGGACAAGGGGACCGCCTCGGACGAGGCGGTCGCGGCGGTCGCCAAGGACGTCGCGCAGCACATCGCCGCGTTCTCGCCGAAGTTCCTCAGCCGTGAGGAGATCCCGGCCGAGGTCGTGGAGAACGAGCGTCGCGTCGCCGAGGCCACCGCGCGTGAGGAGGGCAAGCCGGAGGCCGCCCTGCCGAAGATCGTCGAGGGTCGGGTGACGGGCTTCTACAAGGAGAACGTGCTGGTGGACCAGCCCTTCGCCAAGGACAACAAGAAGTCCGTGCAGAAGGTGCTGGACGAGGCTGGCGTCACGCTGAAGCGCTTCGCGCGCATCCGCGTCGGCGTCTGAGTCGCGCAAGCGTAAGACCCGCGACCCTGCCAGGGTCGATCGCGGTCGGCCGCTGGCCGGCCGGCCGCAGTTGTGACGAGGAGGCCATTGCCGTCATGGGAACTCAACGGGACCCGCGGCAGTGGCCTCCTTCGTACGTGCACGAGGAGAACCCCATGGATCAGGACGACCGCACCGGCGATGCGACGGCCAACACCGCCGAAGGCACTGACAACAGCGGCGGCAAGCCGCGCCGGTTCCTGCTGAAGCTTTCCGGCGAGGCGTTCGGCGGCGGCAGCCTCGGCGTGGACCCCGATGTCGTGCACAAGATCGCGCGGGAGATCGCGGCGGTCGTTCGCGGCGGCACGCAGATCGCCGTGGTGATCGGCGGCGGCAACTTCTTCCGCGGCGCCGAGCTGCAGCAGCGCGGTATGGACCGGGCGCGCTCGGACTACATGGGCATGCTCGGCATCGTGATGAACTGCCTGGCGCTCCAGGACTTCCTGGAGAAGGAGGGCATCGACACCCGGGTGCAGACCGCCATCACCATGGGCCAGGTCGCCGAGCCGTACATTCCGCTGCGGGCGGTGCGGCACCTGGAGAAGGGACGCGTCGTCATCTTCGGCGCGGGCATGGGCATGCCGTACTTCTCCACCGACACCACCGCCGCACAGCGCGCCCTGGAGATCCACGCCGAGGCGATCTTGATGGGCAAGAACGGTGTGGACGGCGTCTACGACTCCGACCCGAAGGTCAACCCGGACGCGGTGAAGTTCGACGCCCTGGAGTACGACGAGGTGCTGGCCCGTGACCTGAAGGTGGCCGACGCCACCGCGATCACGCTGTGCCGGGACAACAAGCTGCCCATCCTGGTCTTCGAACTCCTCGCTGAAGGGAACATCGCCCGCGCCGTGAAGGGTGAGAAGATCGGCACGCTGGTGAGCGAGCACGGCACCCGGGACTGAGCACGGCCCCGCGACCCGGGGTACGGCAACCCCGTGCCGGACGGAACAGTTCGGTACGGGGATGGACAAACACGCTGCCGGTTCGACACCGTGCAGGGAAGACGCGCGCACGCAGGGGCGAGACTCTGCTCATGATGAGGACCAGGAGCGAATGGTGATCGAAGAGATCCTCCTCGAAGCCGAGGAGAAGATGGAAAAGGCCGTCGTGGTCGCCAAGGAGGACTTCGCCGCGATCCGCACCGGTCGTGCGCACCCGGCGATGTTCAACAAGATCGTGGCGGACTACTACGGTGCTATGACGCCGATCAACCAGCTGGCGTCCTTCTCGGTGCCCGAGCCGCGGATGGCCGTGGTCACTCCGTTCGACAAGAGCGCGCTGCGCAACATCGAGCAGGCGATCCGCGACTCCGACCTGGGCGTCAACCCGTCGAACGACGGCAACATCATCCGGGTGACGTTCCCGGAGCTGACCGAGGAGCGCCGCCGGGAGTTCATCAAGGTCGCCAAGAACAAGGCCGAGGACGCGAAGGTCTCCATCCGCAGCGTCCGGCGCAAGGCCAAGGACGCCCTCGACAAGCTGGTCAAGGACAAGGAGTCCGGCGAGGACGAGGTGCGGCGCGCGGAGAAGGAGCTCGACGACACCACCGCCAAGTACGTGGCGCAGGTCGACGAGCTGCTCAAGCACAAGGAAGCAGAGCTGCTAGAGGTCTGATGAACGACTCTTCGCGGGGGTCCTCGCCGGGCGCCGGTTACTGGAGGGCCCCCGAGCAGCCGCATGCTCCGGCGGGTCCCGGCTACGACGGCGGGGAGGCGGCGCAGACTCGACCCATGCCACCAGTACCGGACGCCAGCGGCGGTCCGCAGTTCCGGGACGAGTCCGCCCTGCCGCCGGAGCGCCAGCCGCACCCCGGCGCCACCGGGACCGGTGCCTCCGCGGTGCCGGGCGGGCGCCGCGCCGCCCGGACGAGGAAGAAGGCGGGCCGCAACCTGCCGGCCGCGATAGGGGTCGGCGTCGGGCTCGGTGCCGTGATCATCGCTTCGCTGTTCGTGGAGAAGGCGGCCTTCGTCGGCGTGGTGGTGCTCGCGGTGGTCGTGGGCCTTTGGGAGCTGACCAGTCGGCTCTCCGAACGCAAGGGCATCCGGGTGCCGCTGGTGCCGCTGGCGGTCGGCGGCACGGCGATGGTGGTCGCCGGGTACGTGCGGGACGCCGAGGGCGCCTGGGTGGCGATGGCGCTGACCGCGCTGGCGGTGCTGGTGTGGCGGATGACCCAGCCGCCGGAGAACTACCTGCGGGATGTCACCGCGGGCCTGTTCGCCGCGTTCTACGTGCCGTTCCTGGCCACGTTCGTGGTGATGATGCTGGCCGCGCACGACGGGCCGTGGCGGGTGTTCGTCTTCCTGCTGCTCACTGTGGTCAGCGACACCGGCGCCTACGCGGTCGGCTGGCGGTTCGGCAGGCACAAGCTGGCGCCGCGGATCAGCCCGGGCAAGACCCGGGAGGGACTGGTCGGCGCGGTGGCCTTCGCCATGGCCGCGGGCGCGCTGTCGATGCGGTTCCTCATCGACGGCGGCCAGTGGTGGCAGGGCCTGCTGCTGGGGCTGGCGGTCGCGGCCAGCGCCACACTGGGCGACCTCGGCGAGTCCATGATCAAGCGGGACCTGGGCATCAAGGACATGGGCACGCTGCTGCCGGGCCACGGCGGCATCATGGACCGGCTCGACTCGCTGCTGCCCACCGCCCCGGTGGTGTGGCTGCTGCTGGTGATCTTCGTGGGGAGTTCCTGATCCACCGCCCACGGTGACCGCGGGGGAACGGTCACCGGGTCTGCGACACTGGACGAATCATGCCTGCACCCGGAGAACTCACCTTCGTCAGCCCGCGCGGGGCCAAGAAGCCCCCGCGGCACCTCGCCGACCTCAGCCCCGCCGAGCGCCGGGAGGCGGTCGCCGGGCTCGGCGAGAAGCCGTTTCGCGCCAAGCAGCTGTCCCAGCACTACTTCGCGCGGTACGCGGACGATCCGGCGCAGTGGACCGACATCCCGGCGGCGGCGCGCGACAGGCTCGCCGCCGACCTGCTGCCCGACCTGATGTCGGTGGTCCGGCACATATCGTGCGACGACGACAACACCCGCAAGACCCTGTGGCGGCTGTTCGACGGCACGCTGGTGGAGTCGGTGCTGATGCGCTACCCGGACCGGGTCACCATGTGCATCAGCTCGCAGGCCGGATGCGGGATGAACTGCCCGTTCTGCGCCACCGGGCAGGCGGGGCTGACCCGCAACCTGTCGACCGCCGAGATCGTGCACCAGATCGTCGCCGGAATGCGCTCGCTGCGCGACGGCGAGTTCGGCGCGGCGTCGGCCGAGGCGGACGGCGGCCCGGCGCGGCTGTCGAACATCGTGTTCATGGGCATGGGCGAGCCGCTGGCCAACTACAACCGGGTCGTTGGCGCCATCCGCCGCCTGACCGACCCGCAGCCGGACGGGCTGGGCCTGTCGCAGCGCGGCATCACCGTCTCCACCGTCGGACTGGTCCCGGCCATGCTGCGGTTCGCCGACGAGGGCTTCAAGTGCCGGCTCGCGGTCTCCCTGCACGCCCCCGACGACGAACTGCGCGACACCCTGGTGCCGGTCAACACCCGGTGGAAGGTGCGCGAGGTGCTCGACGCCGCCTGGCACTACGCCGAGGTCTCCGGCCGCCGGGTCTCCATCGAGTACGCGCTGATCAAGGACATCAACGACCAGGCGTGGCGGGCCGACCTGCTGGGCCGACTGCTCAAGGGGCACCGGGCGCACGTCAACCTCATCCCGCTCAACCCCACCCCGGGCTCCAAGTGGACCGCCTCCCGCCCCGAGGACGAGCGGGCCTTCGTCCGCGCCCTGGAGGCGCACGGTGTGCCGGTGACGGTGCGGGACACCCGCGGCCAGGAGATCGACGGAGCCTGCGGTCAGCTCGCCGCTGCCGAACGCTGATGGCGCACTGATATCGTAGGTTCGCACAAGTGTGCACACTGAGTCCTTTTCCGACAGGGGAGCGCGTCCAGCGCTGAGAGTGCGGCCGACGGCCGCAGACCCTCGAACCTGATCCGGGTCATGCCGGCGAAGGGAGTTCGGCCATGCCTTCGGCCAACGCAAGCCTGCCCGCCACCAGATGGCGCACCGTCGACATCGTCGTCACCGCCGTGCTCGGCGCCGCCTTCGGTGTGGTGTTCTGGGCGTGGAACTCGCTGTGGGACGGGGTCGCCAGCGCCATCCCGCTGCCCGCCCGCGGACTGATCTACGGCGTGTGGCTGGTGCCCGCGGTGCTCGGCCCGCTGGTCGTGCGCAAGCCCGGGGCGGGCATCTTCTGCGAACTGGTCGCCGCCACCGTCGCCACCTTCTTCGGCTCCCCCTGGGGCCTGGTCACCTTGCTGTACGGGGTGCTGCAGGGCATGGCCGGAGAGTTCGGCTTCGCCCTCACCGGCTACCGGGTCTGGCGCTGGCCGACCGCGCTCACCGGCGGCGCGCTGGCGGGGCTGGCCGCCTCACTGCTGGACAACGTCCTGTACTACGGAGCCGACTCGCTGGTCTGGCAGATCGGCTACACCGTGCTGGTCACCCTCAGCTCGGCCGCCATCGCGGGGCTCGGCAGCCTCGCGCTGACCAAGTCGCTCGCCCAGACCGGCGCTTTGGACCCGTTCCCGTCCGGCCGCGAACGCCCCGCCGTCTGAGGCGGCATGAGCACGGTACGGCTGCGTGGCTTCGGCCACCGGCACGCCGGACGCCGCCGGTGGGCGGTGCGCGGCGTCGACCTGGAGATACCGCACGGCGAACGGGTGGCCCTGCTCGGCCCGTCCGGCGCGGGCAAGTCCACGCTGCTGGCCGCCCTCGCCGGGCTGCTGCCCCCCGACTCCGGTGAGCGCGAGGGCGGCATCGAGATCGACGGCGCCGACCCGCGCGACGCCAGAGCGGGCACCGGGATCGTCTTCCAGGACCCGCAGTCCCAACTGGTCATGGAACGCGCGGGAGATGACGTCGCCTTCGGCCTGGAGAACCGCGGCACCCCGCCCGACCAGATCCCCGCGCTGGTCGACGCCGCGCTGCGCCGCGTCGGCTTCCCCTACGGCCCGCGCCGGTCCACCGGCGCGCTGTCCGGCGGCGAACAGCAGCGCCTCGCGCTCGCCGGGGCACTCGTCACCCGCCCAGGACTGCTGCTGCTCGACGAGCCCACCGCCAACCTCGACCCGGCCGGAGCCGCCCTGGTCCGCCAGGTGCTCGCCGGAATCGAGGACACCACGCAGATCATCGTCGAGCACCGCATCGCCGAACTCGCCGGGCAACTCGACCGCGTCATCGTCCTCGAACCCGGCGGCGGCATCCGCGCCGACGGCCCGCCCGAGCAGGTCTTCGCCGAACACGGCGACCAGCTCGCCGCCGACGGCGTATGGGTGCCCGGCCACCCGGTGCCCGCCCACCCCGCGCGCACCACCCCCGGCGACACCCTGCTGCGCACCGAATCCCTCAGCTACCGACCCGTGCTGCGCGACCTGGACGCGGTGACGGTACGGGCCGCCGAGGCGCTGGCCGTCCTCGGCCCCAACGGCGCGGGCAAGTCCACCCTCGCCCTGCTGCTCGGCGGACTGCTCGCCCCCACCGGCGGCCGCGTCACCGCCACCCCGGAACTCGCCGGAGCCGACCACACCACCCCACCGCACAAGTGGCGGGCACCCGCACTGGCCCGCCGCATCGGCTCGGTCTTCCAGAACCCAGAGCACCAGTTCGTCACCGCCAAGGTGCGCGACGAACTCGCCCTCGGCGCCGCCCGACCCGAGCGCACGGACGAACTCCTGCAGCGGCTACGGCTCGACGCCCTCGCCGAGGCCAACCCGCACACCCTCTCCGGCGGTGAGCAGCGCCGACTGTCCGTCGCCACCGCACTGGCCGCCGCACCCCGGCTGCTGATCCTCGACGAGCCGACGTTCGGGCAGGACCGGCGAACCTGGGCCGAACTCGTCGCCCTGCTGGCCCAGTTGCGCGACGAGGGACACGGCGTCGTCGCCGTCACCCACGACGCCGACTTCCTCACCGCGCTGAACGCACGCGAACTGCGCCTGGCGGCACCGCCGTTGGCGGCCGTATGAACCGCACCGCACCCATCGCCGACCCCGCCGCCGTGCTGGCCCGCCGCAACCCGGTGGCCAAACTCGCCGCCGCGGCCAGCTTCGCGCTCGCCCTCGTCATCAGCCTCGACCCGGTGGCGCCGGGCATCGCGCTCGCCGTGGAACTCGCCGCCGTACCGCTTTTCGGCATCCGCTACCGAGCGCTGGCCCGGCGCGCCTGGCCGCTGCTGGTCAGCGTGCTCGGCGCGGTCGTCACCCTCTTCCTGTTCGCCGCCGACCGCCAGCACATCCTCACCGACGCCCTCGCGCTGGGCCTGCGGATCGTGGCGGTGGCACTGCCAGGGGTCCTGGTCTTCGCCACCACCGACCCCACCGACCTCGCCGACGCGCTCGTCCAGAACGCCCGCCTCTCCCCGCGGTTCGCCATCGGCACACTCGCCGCGTGGCGGCTGGTGCCGCTGCTCGGGCAGGAGTGGCAACTGATCAACGCGGCGCGGCGGGCCCGGGGGGTGGACCCCGGACGCAATCCGGCCGCCCGGCTACGGCTGTTCGCCTCGGCGACGTTCACCCTGCTGGTGGGGGCCATCCGGCGCGGTACGCGGTTGGCTTCCGCCATGGACGCCCGCGGCTTCGACTCCGGTGCGCCGCGCACCAGCGCCCGGCGCCAGCGGTTCACCGCGGTGGACGCGGCGTTCGTCGCGGCGAGCACCGCTCTGGCCGCCGGGGCGGTGACGGTAAGCGTCCTCACCGGCGCCTTCCACCCGGTGTTCAGCTGACCGCTGCGGCGCCGCGTCGGCGGTTTGGAGCTGCGGTGGGTGCATACACCGCCGCCCTCCGCCGTCGGGGGGGGGGGCCCCGCAACCCCCACCCCGCCGCCCGGCGCCGCCGAACTCACCGCACCCCAACCGGAGTTACCGCGTCAGCGGAAGTGCCGCCAGTTGGGCGACGGACCATGTCACCGGGGCCAGTACGGCGAGTACGACCAGCAGCCGCAGCAACGCCGCGAGGCGCGACACACGGGCGGGGGCCGCCAGATCCCCCAGCACCTCGGCGGCCGCCGGTGAACCGGTGACCGCCGTGCACGCCGTGGCCGTCGTACACGCCAGCACCAGCGCCGCACCCAGACCGGTCAGCGGCCCGAACGGCCGCACCCCGTGCAGCACCGTGGCCGCCAACGCCGCCGACGCCACCGCGCACAGCACCCCCAACGGACGCCCCACCCGCGCGGCCTGCGTCTGCAACGTACGCCCCGCCAACAGCCGTACCGCCCCGGGCCGGAAGGCCGCCAGCAGCCGGCCGCCGAAGTGCACCAGGCCAGGACCGGCCAGCACCAGACCCGCGGCGGTCAGCAGCCAGCCCAGCAGCACCGCGGGCGCGATCGACCCCAGCCCGCCGGGCAGCGGCACCGCCGTACCGGCCGCCGGACGGGTCCAGTGGCTGGCGTAGACCTCGACGGCCAGCCCGGCCGCCGTCAGCGCCACACCCCACGGCAGCCCGGCCACGGTCGGCGGCCGACGCCGTCGCCGCAACGCCACCAGCGACCCGGTGGTGCCCGCCAGCGGCAGCACCACCAGCAGTGTGGCGATCCCGGCGACCGGCAGCGGCACCGCCTCCACCAGCCGCCCGCGCAACCACAGGAACACCCCCAGCGCGATCAGGCTGCCCAGCGAACTGCTCACCGCCGTGGACACCGCCGCCAGCACCGGCAGCCACGACCGGCCCAGGCCCGCCGCGATCAGCCCGGGATGCGGCCGGTGCCCGGTCTCGCCACGGGAGACCGCCACCGTCAGATGGACCGCGGCGGCCAGCGGAACCACACACCAGGCCAGCCGCACCAGCCCGGCGGACGGATCCTGTGGATGGCCCAGCGCATGGCCGACCGCGGACAGCAACAGGAAACCGGTGCCCGCGGACGCCGCCACCACCAGCCCTCGCCGCAGCAGTGACAGCGGTCGCGGGCCGCGCATCAGGCGGGGGCTGAGCATGGCGCCACCCCCTCCTCGGGCCAGGGCCGCCCGCCCGGCAGGGCCGCCGCGCGCTGGCCGTCCACCAGCGCCACGGTGCGATCGGTGAAGGCGGCCACGTCCGGGTCATGGGTGGCCAGCAGCACGGTGATGCCATGGGTGCGGGCCGCCGCGGTCAGCGTCCGCAGCACCTGCGCCCGGTCGGCGCTGTGCAGCGGAGCCGTCGGATCGTCCGCGAAGATCACCTCCGGCAGGCAGACCAGCGCCCGGGCGATCGCCACCCGCTGCCGCTGCGCCTGCACCAGGTCACGGGGCCGCCGCCGGGCACAGTCGCCGACGTCCAGCCGGTCCAGCCACTCCCGTGCCGTGTCCCGGGCGGCGCGGTGCCGGGCGCCGGACAGCAGCAGCGGCAGCGCCGCGTTCTCCCACGCGGTCAGCTCCGGCACCAGTTGCGGGCTGCTGCCCACCCAGCCGAACCGCTCCCGGCGCAGCCGGTCCCGCGCGGCGGCGGGCAGGGTGTGCACCGCCGCGCTGTTGAACCACACCTCGCCCTCGTCCGGCACCAGTTGCCCGGACAGGCACTTCAGCAACGTGGTCTTGCCCGCGCCGCGCGGGCCGACGATGCCCAGGATCTCCCCGTCGCGTGCCCCGACGGAAACCCCCAGCAGGGCGGGCGAGCCCTGATGGCAGTGGCGCAGGCCGCGCCCCCACAGCACATCGTTGTCCGGCGGGGCCACCATGCCGCACACCTCCGCTGCTCGTCGTTGCCGGGACAGCCCGCCGGGACGGTTCGGTCCGGAAAGGACAATCCCCTTCGCACCGTCGAACGAGTGCGAAGGGGATCGGTCACGACCGGCGGCCCCGGTGGAGCAGCGGAGGGTGCCAATCAGGCCAGTCGCGCGGGCCGGTTCACAGCCGGGTCCACGCCTCGGTGAGCACCGAACGCAGGATCTGCTCGATCTCGTCGAAGGTGGACTGGTCGGAGATCAGCGGCGGGGCGAGCTGGACCACCGGGTCGCCGCGGTCGTCGGCGCGGCAGTACAGACCGTTCTCGAACAGCTTCTTGGACACGAAGCCGTACAGCAGCCGCTCGGACTCCTCGCCGGTGAAGGTCTCCTTGGTGGCCTTGTCCTTGACCAGTTCGATGCCGTAGAAGAAGCCGTTGCCGCGCACGTCGCCGACGATCGGCAGGTCGTGCAGCTTCTGCAGGGTCTTCAGGAACGCCGACTCGTTGTCCAGGACGTGCTGGTTGAGCCCCTCGCGCTCGAAGATGTCGAGGTTGGCCAGGGCGACGGCCGCCGAGACCGGGTGGCCGCCGAAGGTGTAGCCGTGCAGGAAGGTGTTGTCCTGCCGGTAGAACGGCTCGGCTATCCGGTCCGAGACGATCGCGGCGCCGATCGGCGAGTAGCCCGAGGTCATGCCCTTGGCGCAGGTGATGATGTCCGGCACGTAGTCGAACTTGTCGCACGCGAACATCGTGCCGAGACGGCCGAAGGCGCAGATGACCTCGTCGGAGACGAGCAGCACGTCGTACCGGTCGCAGATCTCGCGGACCCGCTGGAAGTACCCGGGCGGCGGCGGGAAGCAGCCGCCCGCGTTCTGCACCGGCTCCAGGAAGACCGCGGCCACGGTCTCCGGGCCCTCGAACAGGATCTGCTGCTCGATCTGGTCGGCGGCCCAGCGGCCGAACGCCTCCGGGTCGTCGCCGTGGATCGGGGCACGGTAGATGTTGGTGTTGGGAACCTTGTGCGCGCCCGGCACCAGCGGCTCGAACGGCGCCTTGAGCGCGGGCAGTCCGGTGATGGACAGCGCGCCCTGCGGGGTGCCGTGGTAGGCGACCGCACGCGAGATCACCTTGTACTTGGTGTGGTTGCCGGTCAGCTTGTGGTACTGCTTGGCCAGCTTCCAGGCGGTTTCGACCGCTTCACCGCCGCCGGTGGTGAAGAAGACCTTGTTCAGGTCGCCGGGCGCGTGCTGCGCTAGCCGCTCGGCCAGTTCGATCGCCTTGGGGTGGGCGTACGACCAGATCGGGAAGAAGGCCAGCTCCGACGCCTGCTTCGCGGCGACCTCGGCCAACTCCCGGCGGCCGTGACCGGCTTGCACCACGAACAGACCGGCGAGGCCGTCGAGGTACTTCTTGCCGTTGCTGTCGTAGATGTAGGTGCCCTCGCCGCGCACGATGGTCGGTACGGGGGTTTTCTCGTACGACGACATGCGCGTGAAGTGCATCCACAGGTGGTCGTACGCAGACTGTGACAGGTCCGAGCTCATGGCTATCTGGTTCCCCAGGTGTAGGTCTGCTTCCGGAGCTTGAGGTAGACGAAGCTCTCGGTGGACCGCACGCCGGGCAGCGCGCGGATCCGCTTGTTGATCATCTCCAGGAGGTGGTCATCGTCCTCGCAGACGATCTCGATCAGCAGATCGAACGAGCCCGCCGTCATCACGACGTACTCGACCTCTCCCATCTCGGCCAGCGCGTCGGCGACCGGTTCCAGGTCGCCTTCGACGTTGATGCCGACCATCGCCTGTCGCCGAAAACCCACGGTGAGCGGGTCGGTGACCGCGACGATCTGCATCACGCCCTGGTCGAGGAGCTTTTGGACCCGCTGGCGGACGGCTGCCTCGGACAGGCCGACCGCTTTGCCGATCGCGGCGTACGGGCGGCGTCCGTCCTCCTGCAGCTGCTCGATGATCGCCTTGGAGACGGAGTCGATCAGCGGAGCGCCGTTGCGGTCCTTGGGGTCGGGTGTACGTGTGGCCACGGAGCCACTGTGCACGAGGACTCGTCAGTCATGCAACCCCCCGGCAATGAAATCCGTTGAGATGCGAGCGGCAAATTACTGATTCCATTGTTCGAGAGGTGTGGGTATGTCGAATCCGGCCGTCCAGCGGCTAGGGTGAGTCCTGTCCCACCCATCGG
Organism: Streptantibioticus rubrisoli; assembly: GCF_024436055.1. Lineage (GTDB taxonomy): Bacteria > Actinomycetota > Actinomycetes > Streptomycetales > Streptomycetaceae > Streptantibioticus_A > Streptantibioticus_A rubrisoli. Next base: position 13,989 of record NZ_JANFNH010000018.1, read on the forward strand.
ACAGAGCACACCGCACAAAGGACAGGAGCAGGCAGTGAGCGAGCCGCGTACGCTGCGCAACTACATCGACGGCCAGTTCCGGGACGCCACCGACGGTCGCACCACGGACATCGTCAACCCGGCCACCGGCGAGGTGTACGCCACCGCCCCGCTGTCCGGCAAGGCCGATGTGGACGCGGCGATGGCCGCCGCGGCGGCCGCCTTCCCGGCCTGGCGTGACACCACCCCCGCCGAGCGGCAGAAGGCGCTGCTGAAGATCGCCGACGCCATCGAGGCGCGCGCCGAGGAACTGATCGCCGCGGAGAGCGAGGACACCGGCAAACCGATCGGTCTGACCCGGACCGAGGAGATCCCGCCGATGGTCGACCAGATCCGCTTCTTCGCGGGCGCCGCCCGGATGCTGGAGGGCCGCTCGGCCGGTGAGTACATGGAGGGCCTGACCTCCATCATCCGCCGTGAGCCGGTCGGGGTGTGCGCCCAGGTCGCACCGTGGAACTACCCGATGATGATGGCCGTCTGGAAGTTCGCCCCGGCCATCGCCGCGGGCAACACGGTGGTCCTCAAGCCGTCGGACACCACCCCCGCCTCGACCGTGCTGCTGGCGGAGATCCTCGGCGGCATCCTCCCCAAGGGCGTCTTCAACGTCATCTGCGGAGACCGCGAGACCGGCCGGCTGATGGTCGAGCACGAGGTGCCCGCCATGGCCTCGATCACCGGCTCGGTGCGCGCCGGCATCCAGGTCGCCGAGAGCGCGTCCAAGGACGTCAAGCGGGTCCACCTCGAACTCGGCGGCAAGGCCCCGGTCGTGGTGTTCGACGACGTCGACATCCCCAAGGCCGTCGAGGACATCACGGTGGCGGGCTTCTTCAACGCGGGCCAGGACTGCACCGCCGCCACCCGGGTGCTGGTGCACGAGGCCATCCACGACGAGTTCGTCGCCGCCTTGACCAAGGCCGCCGCCGAGACCAGGACCGGTCAACCCGACGACGAGGACGTGCTGTTCGGCCCGCTGAACAACGCCAACCAACTGGCGCAGGTCACCGGCTTCATCGAGCGGCTGCCCGCACACGCCAAGGTGGAGACCGGCGGCCACCGGGTCGGCGAGAGCGGCTACTTCTTCGCCCCCACCGTCGTCTCCGGCCTGAAGCAGGACGACGAGATCATCCAGAAGGAGGTCTTCGGCCCGGTCATCACCGTCCAGTCCTTCACCGACGAGGACCAGGCCGTCGCCTACGCCAACGGCGTGGAGTACGCGCTCGCCTCCTCGGTGTGGACCAAGGACCACGGCCGCGCCATGCGGATGTCCAAGAAGCTCGACTTCGGCTGTGTGTGGATCAACACCCACATCCCGCTGGTCGCCGAGATGCCGCACGGCGGCTTCAAGAAGTCCGGCTACGGAAAGGACCTGTCGTCCTACAGCTTCGAGGACTACACCCGCATCAAGCACGTGATGACGTCGCTGGACTGACGCCCGCGTAGTACGGACCCCGGGTCGCGGCTGCCGCGACCCGGGGTCCGTGCATATCGTTGGACCGTGCGGCTGTCGCACCCGACGCGGCGGCGGGGAGGAGGGGCACGGTGACGGTCGAGCTGATCGATGGGACCGAGATGGCCGAGAGCGACGAGCTCAGCCTTGACGAGATGTTCGACGGGCTTGAGCGGGCCTTCCCCGAGGGCTTCAAGGTGGAGATCGTCGAGGGGGCTGCCTACGTGACGCCGCAGCGGTACACGCACTGGGAGATCATTCGCAGGACGTGCCGTCAACTGGAGAACCACTACGGTGAGGACGTCAAGATCCTCTCCGACGTCCGCGTCGACTTCCCCGGCGACCTGAACGGCCTGTGCCCTGATCTCGCCAAGCTCGCTGACGCGGCTGAACCGGATGACGGCGGCCGATTCGCCCCCAGGGACATCGAACTCATCGTGGAGGTCATCTCCCGCAAGACCGCGCAGAACGACTACGGTCCGAAGAAGGCGCTGTATGCCCAGGCGGGGGTCCCCCTCTACATCATCGTCGACCCCTACTCGGCCAAGTGCCATGCCTTCAGCGGCCCAGAGGGGAACGCCTACGAGAACGAGATCACGGTCAAGTTCGGCGATCCGCTCGACCTCACGCCGCTCGGCCTCGACCTCACGCTCTCGACCGAGAAGTTCCCTCACGACCTAACGCTCAAGCGTTGACGCTTACATACGCGTCGATCTCCGCTGTCAGACTCTTCTTCGCCGCGTCGTCCATGAACGAGGCCTCGACCGCGTTCTTCGCCAACTGCGCGATCCCCGCGGCATCCAGCCCCAACAGCCGTGCCGCCACGGCGTATTCGGTGTTCAGGTCGGTGCCGAACATCGGTGGGTCGTCGCTGTTGACGGTCACCAGTACGCCCGCGTCGACCATCGCGCGGATCGGGTGCTCCTCCAGCGTGGGCACCGCGCGGGTGGCGATGTTGGAGGTGGGGCAGACCTCCAGCGGGACGCGGTGCTCGGCCAGGTGCTCCAGCAGCGTGGCGTCCTGCACCGCGCTGGTGCCGTGGCCGATGCGCTCGGCGCCCAGGTCGTGCAGGGCGCTCCAGATGGTCTGCGGGCCGGTGGTCTCGCCCGCGTGCGGCACGCTGTGCAGGCCCGCGGCCCGGGCGCGGTCGAAGTACGGCTTGAACTGCGGGCGCGGCACGCCGATTTCGGGACCGCCGAGGCCGAAGGAGACCAGTCCCTGCGGGCCGTGCTTGAGCGCCAGCTCCGTGGTCACCTCCGCCGACTCCAAGCCCGCCTCACCCGGGATGTCGAAGCACCAGCGCAGCACGGTGCCGAACTCCCGCTCGGCCGCCACGCGCGCGTCCTCTATCGCCTCCATGAACGCCTCGGCCGCGATCCCGCGGCGCACCGAGCTGTAGGGGGTGATGGTCAACTCGGCGTAGCGGATGTTCTGCCGCGCCATGTCACGGGCGATCTCGTACGTCAGCAGCCGTACGTCGGCCGGGTCGCGGATGAGGTCCACCACGGACAGATAGACCTCGATGAAGTGCGCGAAGTCCCGGAAGGTGAAGTACTCCGCCAACGCGTCCAGATCCGCGGGTACCGTCGAGTCGGCGTGCCGTGCGGCGAGTTCCGCGACGATCCGCGGCGAGGCCGAGCCCACGTGGTGGACGTGCAGTTCCGCCTTGGGCAGTCCGGCGATGAAGGCGTCGAGCCCGGTGGGTGCGGCCGGTGCGGAACTGGCGGTCATACGGTCCCCTCCTGGGTTTGCGCGGACCGGGCCATCGTAGACGTCGGCGCCGGACGGCCGTGGCCCGCAGGCCATAACATTACGGGACGTACCTAGAGGAAGGTCGCGATGTCCGACGAGCAACACGACCGGTCACGAACCGAGCGCCGTGACCCGTGGGCACCGCCGCAGGACGCCGTGCCCGTCTCCGCACAGGACTCGCCACCAGAGGTCCACCCCCCGCCGCCCGGCGCCGGGTCGTACGAGCCGTACCCCGCGGCGTATCCGCCCGGCTACCCGTACGCCGCCTGGCTGCACCCCGCGCCGCGCAACGCGCTCGGCACCGCCGCCCTGGTGCTGGGCACCGGCGGCACCGTCGCCGCGGTCACCTTGTTCGGCGTGGTGGTCGGACTGCCGCTCGGCGTGCTGGCGGTGGTCTTCGGCCTCATCGGCCGCCGCCGGGCGCGCCGCGGCGAGGCGACCAACGGCGGGCAGGCGCTGAGCGGCACGATCCTGGGCGCCGCCGCGATCGCCGTGTCGATCGCGGTGATCGCGCTGGTCGCCACCTCGTACAACGGCCTGTTCGGCGCGGCGGACGTGGCGCTGACCTCGGCCCGCGGGACGTACGACAGACCGCTGGGCGCGGATGACACCGCGAAGTTCGACGACGGGACGCAGGTCACCGCCACCACCCCGCAGCGCTTCACCCCGCCCGCGGGCGCCGACGGCTACACCGCGGGAGACGCCGCGTACCGCTTCACCGTGACCGTGCGCAACACCGGGGACGGGGACCTGCACCTCGGCGACTACACGTACTACGGCACCGCGGGCCACGACCAGACCGACCTTCAGCTGATCTCCACCTCCACCGGCGAGTTGGCCGAGGACTTCCCCGACGTCCTGCGCCCCGGCCAGGTCTCCAAGGTCGTCTTCGCCTTCGACGTCCCGTCCGGACTGACCCCCCTGCAGTTCGACTTCGAACCCACCACCAAGCACCAGGACGCCTACTGGGAACTGCCGTTGAAGTAGGGGGCGGACGTACGGCGGGTCCGGGCGCTCGCCCGGACCCGCCTCTGTGCCGGTGGCTGATGGCCCACGGATCAGCTGATGTTGAGCGCCGTGTCGTCGATGACGAACGAGGTTTGCAGGCTGGAGTCCTCAACTCCGGTGAACTTCAAGGTCACCGTCTGCCCGGCGAGCGAGGAGACGTCGAAGGACTTCTGGACGTAGCCGTTGCTGGCGTTGAGGTTGGAGTACGTGGCCAGGGTGGTCGAGCCCGCCTGCACCTTGAGCGTGTCGTACGCGGTGCTGCTGGTGGTCTCGGCGGTGTCGATGTGCAGCCAGAAGCTGAACGTCGCGTGGCAGCCGGTCGGGATGGTCACCGACTGGGAGAGCGTGTCGGTGTGGGTGCTGCCGTAACCGTCCAGCCAGGCATCCCAGTTGCCGGAGTGCGCGGGCTCGCTGGTGGTGTCGTTGTTGATCACGCCCGAGGTGGCCGACCAGGGCGCGGCGGTGCCGGTCTCGAAGCCCGGGTTGCCCAGCAACTGCTTGCCCGTGCAGCCGCCCCCGCCGGATCCGGTCACGGTCCAGGTGAAGGAGGTCGAGCCGGACGCTCCGGTGGAGTCCTTGGCGGTCACCGTCACGTTGGAGGTGCCCGCGGTCGTCGGGGTGCCGGTGATCAGACCCGTCGAGGAGTTGATGGACAGCCCCGCGGGCAGCCCGGTCGCGCCGTAGCTGAGGGTCTGTCCGCTGGCCGAGTCGCTCGCCTTGATCTGCAGTGACACCGAGGTGTTCACGGCGGTCGACTGGTTGCCGGGGTTGGTCACCGTCACGGTGTTGCCGGTGCTGGAGCCGCCGGTGAACGCGGCGGTGCCGTTGGGGGTGCCCCACCCGGTCGGGCCGTCGTAGCCGGGGCCCGCGGTGCACAGGTACGACGGGGAGCAGGAACCGTTGTTGCCGCTGGTCACGTCGTTCAGCGCCGAGGTGTGCGCGTACGGGTACGACGCGGGGTAGCTGCTGGCGGCCGGGGTGCCCGCCAGGGCGTAGACCGAGGCGATGATCGGCGAGGAGGCGCTGGTTCCGCCGTAGACGTTCCAGCCGGACCCGCCGTAGGTCTGGTAGACGGCGACACCGGTGGCCGGGTCGGCGACCGCGGAGACATCGGAGATGGTGCGCTTGGAGCAGCCGCTGTCGGTCTGCCAGGAGGGCTTGGGGTCGTACGCCGAGCAGCCGGAGCCGGTGCCCTCGGTGCTGCTGGTGTTCCACACCGACTCCGACCAGCCGCGGGCGCTGGAGTCGCGGGTCAGCGAGGTGCCGCCGACGGAGGTCACGTACTGCGAGGCGGCCGGGTACTCCGCGCCGTAGTCGCTGTCGCCGGAGCTGACGGTGATGGCCACGCCCGGGTGGTTGAAGTACTGGCTGTCCGAGCTGGTGTCGGTGGCGTCCTCGGAGCCGCCGTAGCTGTTGGAGACGTACTTGGCGCCCTGGGCGACGGCCTGGTTCACCGCGGCCCCCAGGTCCGACATGCTGGCGCTGTTCGCCTCGACCAGCAGGATGTGGCACTGCGGGCAGATCGCGCTGACCATGTCCACGTCGAGGGAGATCTCGCCCGCCCAACCGGTGTCGCCGGTCGGGTAGTTGGTGCCGCCGTTCTGGTCGATCTTCTTGAAGCAGCCGTTGGCCGTGGTGCAGGCCGGCAGACCGTACTGCGAACGGTAGGTGGCCAGGTCGGATTCGGCGTTGGGGTCGTCCTGCGCGTCCACGATGGCGACCGTCTGGCCCGAACCGGCCGAGGCCGACGGCAGGTTGTAGGCGCTTTGCAGGTCGCTGGGGCCGTAACCGGAGGGGGTGGCGCTGGGGGACAGGTGCAGGTGCTGCATCACGTCGGTGCGCGCCACGGCGAGGCAGGCCTCACGGCCGGGCGCGGTGTGCTGGTCGCACAGGTTCCGGGTGTGGACGGTGCTCGGGGACGAGGCGGTGCCGGTCACCGGGGTCGCGGACGACGGGGTGGCGGCGAGAAGACCGCCGCTCACCAGTGCCGCTGTGGACAGCAGCGCGGTGGCGGCGGTTCTCGCCATCCGTCTTCCGGAGTGTCTCTTCGAACGCATGGGCAATGCCCTCCCGTGGGGGATGCGCAGGACAGGGTGGTCTGCGCATGACAAGCGATCAGCGGTGGCCCGTGATCGGTGGAGAGTGCGGGTGCCGTGCGGGTGGAAATTCTGCGAGCCGAGCGGATGGGGGCCGTGTGAGCCCCCTGCCTCCCTGGTTGTCACCACACACAGTGGTGGCTCGATGAAGTTAGCGAACGCTTCATGACGTGACAACGGGCAAAGGAGAAATCCACAGGGTTGGCTTCATGGCTGGGACGTATACGGTGTCGTGCCATGGAGCCGGATGAGCAGTCCGTTGGCCAGCTCGTATCGCTCGGGCTGGCCCGGTATGAAGCACGTGTCTACCTCGCCTTGATCAGGCGCGAGTCCTACACGGCGGCCGAGGTCGCCCGCGAGGCGGACGTACCGCGGCAACGCATCTACGACGTACTCGACGCCCTGGTGCGGCGCCGACTGGCCACCGCGCACCCCGGCAAGGTGGCCACCTTCTCGGCCATCGCGCCGGAGCTGGCGCTCACCCGGCTGATGTCGGAGCAGCGGGAGGCCCTGGACCGGATGGAGCGGATCTCCACCGGACTGGTCTCCGCCCTGCTGCCGGTGTGGTCCGAGGGGCGCTCGCAGTCCAATCCGCTGGACTACATCGAGGTGCTGCGCGACCCCAAGGCGATCTCCGAGCGGTTCGCCGACATCCAGGAGCAGGCCACCCACGAACTGCTCAGCTTCTGCAAACCGCCGTTCGTGGCGCCCACCGAGAACACCGCCGGGATCAAGGCCACCCGGCGGCTGCGCCGCGCCGAGGGCACGGTGCGGGCGATCTACACCTACGACGTGCTGGGCGACCCGGCGATGATGGACAACGTCGAGCACTTCGGGAAGGCGGGGGAGGAGGCCCGGTTCGCCTCCGACCTGCCGCTGAAGCTCATCGTCGCCGACGGGTCCCTGGTGTTGTGCGACATGCCGGACCCCGTGGCCGGGACCGGCGCGACGACCGCGTTGTACATCGAGCACCCCGCCCTGGCGGGCTGCCTGCGGCTGGCGTTCCAGACCGTCTGGGACCACGCGGCGACCCTCGATGACCTTCGGGCGTCGCGGTAGGAGCTTGGGGCGTTCTCACCGCCGTACCGCCTCCAGGGCCAGCAGGGCCACGTGGAGCGACAGGCAGGATTCGACCTGGTCGAGGTCGGTGGACAGGATGCGCTCCACGCGGTGCAGCCGGTCGTAGAAGGACGGGCGGGACATGTGGGCGGCGTCGGCGGCCGCCGACTTGTTGCGGCCGTGGGAGAGGTAGACCCCGAGCATACCCACCAGGTCTGTGCCGTTCTCCGCGTCGTAGGCCAGCAGCGGTCCCAACTCCCGCTCCACGTACGTCTGCAGGCGGGCGTCGTCCCGCAGCAGATGCAGTAGGCCGCGCAGCCGTACGTCCGGCAGCCGGTAGTACGTTCCCGCCTTGCGGGTCTGCGAGTGCTCCGCCGCGTCCGCGACCTGGGCGGCCTCCAGCAGGGTGCGCCGGGCGTCGCGCAGCGAGCCCACCGAGGAACCGGCCGCCATCAAGAACGCCGGAGCGCTCGCGCCGGGCTCGGCCAGCCGGTCCAGGGCGGCGGCGAAGCCCTCCAGCGCCGCGTGCTCCTCGTCGGCCGGGCCGAGCGAGACCAGCATGCCGACCCCGCCGTCGTCCAGCCCGCCGATCAGCGCCGTCAGCCCGCGCTCCCGGGCCGCCTGCGCCGCCGTCTCCGTGAAGTCCCGCAGCCGCGCCTGAGCCTCCAGCGCCGCCGACGCGGGACCGCCGCGCAGCCGCAGCATCACGCCGACCAGCCGGCGGCCCTCCAGCGGCACCCCCAGCGCCCGGGCGCGCAGCGCCACGTCGGAGACGGTCAGGGCGTGGGTGAGGATGCCGGACAGCAGGGTGCGGTGGGTCTGCCGCTCCAGCGACTCGCGGTCGCGCTCCAGCAGCCGGTTGAGCGCCAAGGTGGCGGCGCCGCGCTCCAGTACGACGGTGAGCCGGGGCGGTGGGACGGTGCCCGGCTCGCCCACGACGACCAGCCGCCCCCAGTCCCGTCCGCGCGCGCCGACCGAGGTCACCAGCCAGCCGGTGCGCGCGTCGTGTCCGGTGCGCCCGGCCGTGGCCACCGAGCGGGAGCGGCGCTCCCAGCCGTCCAGCAGCGCCTGCGGATCGCCGCCCGCCGGGTCGAAGGCGAGCACCTGGTGGGTGAGGTTCTCCAGCACCACCGGCGCTCCGGCCAGCCGGGCCACCTCCCGGACGATCTCCGCCGGTTCCGCGCCCTCGACGGACAGTTCGTTGAAGATCTGGTGCACGGACTCCGAGGCGCGCAACTCCGTCAGCTGGGCGTTGACCACGTGTTCGTGGACGGCCTCGGTGACCGCCACGAAGCGCACCTCGGTGCGCAGTTCGACCAGCGGCAGCCCGCGCCGCTCGGCGGCGCGCACCAGGGGGCGGGGCAGTTCGTCCGCGTACCGGCGGCCGAGTTCGACGACCAGGCCGGCCGCCCCGACATCGGCGAGCTCGCCGATGTAGCGGGCCAGCGACTCCTTGTCGGCGGGCAGCATCACTCCGGTGGTCAGCACCAGCTCGCCGCCGTGCAGCATGCCCGCGATGTCGGCGAGTTCGCTGATGTGCACCCAGCGCACGGGTGCGTCCAGCCCGGACTTCCCGGCGACCACACGGGGGTTGCCACGGCGCAGCACGTCGAGGCCCAGGACCTCGGCGACGGTGGGGAACACGGCGACCTCCGGTCTGGTCGGGCGGGGCGCGAACCAAGCAGGTCGGGCGAAGTCCGCTGCGGTTCGGCAGCGCCCTGAAAGGGCGCGGGGCTGTGTTCATGTGCGGCTCCGCCGCGTGGGCGCGACCAGCCGCGGCGGTGCCGCAGCTGATCGACGGCACATCGCGGCACCTTCCAGCGAAGCGCCTAGCGGAGCCCGGTCTTCCGGCAGAGTGTAAAGCTGGGCCGGTCCCGCTGGGCAACCTGCTGGTTGCCATGATCTGTCGACGGGCGGCATCGTCCGTTGCGTGCAAGGAGCCTTCGAGACAGATTCCGTCGCGTAACCAAAAGGCAACAACGGAATCCCTTGTTGAGGCAAGGCTACTCTGCCAAGATCGGCCACCAACCCGGCCCGATGCTACGCCGCCGGGCGATATGAGGAGAACGCGATGGACCACAGGGAGCACAGCCGCGAAGCCGCGCTCGCCCTGGCGGAAGGTTTCGGCGGGCGAGCGCAGTACATCGCGGGACGCCTGCGCTCCGGCTCCTCCGGCCGCACGCATCCGGTGGTCGACCCGGCCACCGGCGAGACCGTCTGCGGCTACGAACTGGCAGGCGCCGCCGACGTGGACGCCGCCGTGACCGCCGCCGCCCAGGCGCTGCCCGACTGGGCGGGCGCCACCCCGGGCGAACGCTCCGACGCCCTGCACGGCTTCGCCGCCGCGCTGTCCGCCCGCGCCGCCGACCTCGCGCTGGCCGAGTCGCTGCAGTGCGGCAAGCCCATCAAGCTGTCGACCGAGTTCGACGTGCCCGGCACGGTCGACAACACCGTGTTCTTCGCCGGTGCCTCCCGCCAGTTGGAGGGCAAGGCGGCTGCGGAGTACTCCGGCGACCACACCTCGTACGTACGCCGCGAGCCGGTCGGCGTGGTCGGCTCCATCGCGCCGTGGAACTACCCGCTGCAGATGGCCGCCTGGAAGGTGCTGCCCGCCATCGCGGCGGGCAACACCATCGTGCTCAAGCCCGCCGAACTCACCCCGCTCACCTCGCTGATGTTCGCCCAGGCGGCCACCGACGCCGGAATCCCGGACGGCGTCGTCAACGTCGTCACCGGCACTGGACCGGACGCGGGCGAGCACCTGGTCGGCCACCCCGGCGTCGCGATGACCTCGTTCACCGGCTCCACCGCCGTCGGCCGACGGGTCGCCGAACTCGCCACCCGCGGCGTCAAGCGGCTGCACCTGGAACTCGGCGGCAAGGCACCGTTCGTGGTCTTCGACGACGCCGACCTGGAGGCCGCCGCGCACGGCGCGGTCGCGGGCGCGCTGATCAACACCGGCCAGGACTGCACCGCGGCGACCCGCGCCTATGTGCAACGGCCGCTGTACGACGCCTTCGTGGCCGCCGTCGCCGACCTGTTCGCCACCGTGCGCCTAGGCGACCCCTTCGATCCGGCGACCGACCTCGGGCCGCTGATCAGCCACGCCCAACGGGACCGGGTCGCGGGCTTCGTCAAGCGCGCCCGCGACTACGCCACCGTCGTCACCGGCGGCGCGGCCCCCGACGGGAAGGGCGCCTACTACCGGCCGACCCTGATCACCGGGGCCCCGCAGGACAGCGAGATCGTGCAGGCGGAGATCTTCGGCCCGGTGCTGGTGGTGCTGCCGTTCGACGGGGACGACGAGGGGCTGCGGCTGGCCAACGACACCCCGTACGGACTGGCCGCGTCCGCGTGGACCCGTGATGTGTTCCGGGCGCACCGCGCCACCCGCGAGATCAAGGCGGGCTGTGTGTGGGTCAACGACCACATCCCGATCATCAGCGAGATGCCGCACGGCGGAGCGAAGTCCTCCGGCTTCGGCAAGGACATGTCCGCCTACTCCTTCGAGGAGTACACGCAGGTCAAGCACGTCATGTTCGACAATACGGCGGTGGCGAGAAAAGACTGGCACCGCACGATCTTCGGGGACAGGTGACGCGTGACGAACCCCAGCCCAACCGAGCTCGCCCAGTACGTCAACCACACCCGAGCCCGATCCACCGCCGCCCGGATCGGCCGCCGCACCCTGCTGCGCGCCGCCGCCACCGGCGGCCTCGGCCTCACCGGCGCCGCGGCGCTCACCGCCTGTGGGGTGCGCGGCCATGTCGTACCGGCCGGTGCGCAGGAGAAGGGGCAGGCGGGCAAGGACTATTCGGCGACCGAGAAGAAGGTCGTCTTCGCCACCTGGCCGTCCTACATCGACGTCGACCCCAAGAACCCCAACCGGCGCCCCACGCTGGAGGCGTTCGAGAAGCAGACCGGCATCCAGGTCCAGTACCTGGAGGTGATCAACGACAACAACGACTGGTACACCAAGATCGACCCATCGCTGGTCAAGGGGATCGACACCGGTTACGACCTGATGGTCGTCAGCGACTACATGGTGGGCAAGTACCGCGCCTACGACTACATCCAGGAACTGGACCTGACGAACATCCCCAACCACTCCCTGCTGCTGCCCCGGGTGATCAAGGACCCCACCGACCCCGGCCGCCGGTTCAGCATCCCCTGGGCGTACGGCTACACCACCTTCGCGTACAACACCAACCTGGTGAAGCAGCCGATCACCTCGCTCGCCGAGGTCTTCACCCGGCCCGATCTGCACGGCAAGGTCTCGCTGTTCAGCGAGATGGAGGACACCGTCGCGATCGCGCTGCTCGCCCTGGGCCACGACCCGGAACACTTCACCGACGCCCAGTTCAACCAGGCGCTGGAGTATGTGCGCCGGGCCAAGGACCGCGGGCAGATACGATCCTTCACCGGCAACGACTACCTGAGCGACTTCCAGCAGGGCAACACCGCGGTGACCATGGCCTACTCCGGCGACGTGGCCCAGTTGGGCAAGCCCAACCTGGTCACCCTCGACCTGCCGAAGGAAGGCATGCTCTCCTGGTCCGACAACTGCGTGATCCCCAACTTCGCCCGGCACAAGACCAACGCCGAGAAGCTGCTCAACTACTACCTCCAGCCCCAAGTGGCCGCCGCGCTCGATGACTTCATCAACTACATCCCCTCGGTGCGCGGCGCCGAGGACGAGTTGCGCAAGCTCGACTCCACCGCCGCGGCCGTCCCGCTGATCGTGCCCACGCAGGCGATGCAGGACAAGGCGCGCGGCTTCATGGCCGTCAGCATCGCCCAGCTGAACGACTACACCAACCGCTTCCAGCAGGTCACCGGCCAGTAGACCGTCCACGGATCGGAGAGGACCCCTGATGAGCTCCAACGACGTGCTCGGCCGCACCGAGGGCGGCGACCTGCGCCTGGTCGGGCTGACCAAGCGCTACGGCTCGTTCACCGCCGTGGACGACCTCAACCTGACGGTCCCGCAGGGATCGTTCTTCGCGCTGCTCGGCGCCTCGGGATGCGGCAAGACCACCACCTTGCGCATGGTCTCCGGGCTTGAGGAGCCCACCGTCGGCCAGATCTTCCTCGGCGACGAGGACGTGACCGACCGCAAACCGTACCGGCGGCCGGTCAACACCGTCTTCCAGAACTACGCGCTCTTCCCGCACCTGGACATCTACGAGAACGTCGCCTTCGGCCTGCGCCGCCGCGGTGTCAGGGACGTCAGGAAGCCGGTCGAGGAGATGCTGGACCTGGTGGAGCTCGGCCATGTCGCCAAGCGCAAGCCGCACCAGCTCTCCGGCGGCCAGCAGCAGCGCATCGCACTCGCCCGCGCCCTGATCAACCAGCCGCAGGTGCTGCTGCTCGACGAACCGCTGGGCGCCCTCGACCTCAAGCTGCGCCGCCAGATGCAGATCGAACTCAAGCGCATCCAACTGGAGGTGGGCCTGACGTTCGTGCACGTCACCCACGACCAGGAGGAGGCCATGACGATGGCCGACACCATCGCGGTGATGAACGCGGGCCGCATCGAGCAGATGGGCTCCCCCGCGCAGCTGTACGAGAACCCGCGCACCACCTTCGTGGCCAACTTCCTCGGCCAGTCCAACCTGATACCCGGCACCGTCGAGGGCGTCACCGGCGGCACCGCCACCATCAGCGCCCACGGCCAGCGGCTCACCCTCGACGCGGCGCGCTGCCCGGTCAGCTCCGGGCTGGTGATCCTCGGGGTGCGGCCGGAGAAGGTGCAGATCGCCACCTGCGACGCGGAAGTCCCCTCCGGCCACAACAAGTTGACCGGCGGGGTCGTGCTGGACACCTCGTTCATCGGGGTGTCCACCCAGTACCTGGTCAAGCTGCCGTCCGGCGAGGAGCTGTCGGTGTTCGAGCAGAACACCGGTCGGCCCATCCAGCGCCCCGGCGCCGAGGTGACCGTCTTCTGGGACCCCGGCCAGGGCTTCGGCCTGGAGGGCGGCCAGGACATCGAGGCGGGCGCGGACGTGGAGGAGGACGCCGCATGACTGCTGTTGTTCCGACTCCGGCTGCGGAGAAGCCCGTTGAGCCGCCGCCGAAGGAGCGCAGGCCACGCCGGAACCTCACGCCGTGGATCCTGCTACTGCCCGGACTGCTGTGGCTGGTGGTCTTCTTCCTGGTGCCGATCCTCACCTCGGTGTCGGCGTCGGTGCAGCAGGGCGACTACGACGACGGCTTCAAACTCACCTGGCACTGGGCAAACTACGTCGACGCGGTCACCAAGTTCGGCCCGCAATACCTGCATTCGGGCCTGTACTCGCTGCTGTGCACCGTGCTGTGCCTGCTGCTCGGCTACCCGGTCGCCTACTTCATCGCCTTCAAGGGCGGCAGGTGGAAGAGCCTGTTGATGGCGCTGGTCATCGTGCCCTCCTTCACCAGCTTCCTGATCCGCACCATCGCCTGGAAGACCATCCTCGCCGACAACAGCCCGCTGGTGCGGCTGCTGGGCGACCTGCACGTCCTGAAGCTCACCACCGCGCTCGGCTGGACCGTGGGCGACCACGTACTGGCCAGCCCGGCCGCCGTGGTGTGCGGCATGGTCTACAACTTCCTGCCGTTCACCATCCTGCCGCTGTACACCTCGCTGGAGAAGATCGACCCCAGGCTGCACGAGGCCGGACACGACCTGTACTGCAACACCTTCACCACCTGGCGCCGGATCACCCTGCCGCTGTCCATGCCCGGCGTCATCGGCGGCACCCTGCTGACCTTCATCCCCGCGGTCGGCGACTACATCAACGCCCAGCTCCTCGGCAACCCCAACACCGGGGTCGTCGGCCAGAAGATCGAGGACCTGTTCCTCCGCAACACCCAGGGCTACCCGGTCGGTTCCGCGATCTCGGTCGTGATGATGGTCGGCACCCTGGTCCTGGTGATGAGCTACATCCGCAAGGCCGGGACGGAGGACCTGATCTGATGAGCACCGTGACCGCCCCGCCCGCGGCCCGCACCACCGCCGCGACCCCGGCACCCGAGCCGCGCCGCCGCTCCCCGCTGGCCTGGATCCGCGAACACACCCTGCTGGCCGTCACCATCGTGGTGTTCGTGTTCATGCTGCTGCCCAACGCGGTCATCCTGTGGATGTCGTTCAACCGGCCGGTGGGCAAGTACGACTACGTCTGGAACGAGTTCTCCCTCGACGCCTGGCGCCACCCGTGCGCCAACAGCGAGATGTGCCACAGCATCGGCCTGTCGCTGCAGGTCGGCGTGGTCGCCACCATCGTGGCCACGCTGCTCGGCACGATGATCGCCTTCGCCATGGTGCGGTACCGCTTCAAGGCCCGCTCCGGCGTCAACGCCCTGCTGTTCCTGCCGATGGCAGCCCCCGAGGTGGTCATGGGCGCCACTCTCGCCGCGCTGTTCTTCAACACCGTCGGCCCCGGCGCGCTGGGCTTTTGGACCATCACCATCGCCCACGTCATGTTCTGCGTCAGCTATGTGGTGGTCACCGTCAAGTCCCGGCTGGCCGGCATGGACCCGACCCTGGAGCGAGCCGCCCAGGACCTGTACGCCAGCCCGGCACAGACCTTCCGCCACGTCACCCTGCCGCTGGTGGCGCCCGGCATCGCCGCCGCCGCGCTGCTGGCCTTCGCCCTGTCGGTGGACGACTACATCATCACCGTCTTCACCGCGGGCAACCTGGAAACCTTCCCGATGTACGTCTGGGGCTCGGTGCAGCGTGCCTACCCGGCTCAGATCGACGTCATCGGTTCACTGATGCTGCTGGGCACGATGACCGTCATCGCCCTCTCGCAGCTCGTCGGCCGGGCCAGGACCGCCCGTCGCTGACGGCACAAGGAAAATCCGCGAAGCACTGGGAAAGCAGTGATACCGCATGGACCCTGCCCATTCGCTCGCTGACGCGCAGCCCACCCCCTTCTGGCTGGAGGATCCCGGCAGGCCGCGGGCGAACCCCGCGCTGGTCGGGGACGAGCACTGCGATCTGCTGGTCGTCGGCGGTGGCTACTCGGGACTGTGGACCGCCCTGATCGCCAAGGAGCGCGACCCCTCGCGCGAGGTGGTGCTGATCGAGGGCAATGAGGTCGGCTGGGCGGCCACCGGGCGCAACGGCGGCTTCTGCGCCGCCTCGTTGACCCACGGGATCGGCAACGGACTCGAGCGCTGGCCCGAGGAACTGGGCAAGCTGCAACAGCTCGGTGCCCACAACCTCGACGAGATCGAGGCGGCCGTCGCCCGCTACGGCATCGACTGCGACTTCGAGCGCACCGGCGAGATCGACGTGGCCACCGAGCCGTACCAGCTCGACGAACTGCACGAGCTGGCACAGCGGGCCGCAGGACTCGGCGTCCACCTCGAACTGCTCGACCGGGACGCGATGCGCGCCGAGGTCGACTCGCCGACCTTCGCCGGCGGACTGTGGGACCGCGACGGCGTCGCGATGCTGCACCCGGCGAAGCTCGCCTGGGGACTCAAGCGCGCCTGCGAGTCGCTGGGAGTACGCATCCACGAGCACACCCGGGCCACCGCCATGACCCCCAACGGCGGCGGCATGGCGGTGCGCACCGGCTACGGCCGGGTCTTCGCCCGCCGGGTGGCGCTCGGCTCCGGGGTGTTCCCGTCCCTGGTCAAGCGGCTGCGGTCGTACGTGGTGCCGGTGTACGACTACGCGATGGTCACCGAGCCGCTGAGCGAGGGCCAGTTGGCGTCGATCGGCTGGAAGCGGCGGCAGGGACTCGGCGACGGCGCCAACCAGTTCCACTACTTCCGGCTGACCGCCGACAACCGCATCCTGTGGGGCGGATACGACGCCATCTACAAGTTCGGCAAGCGGGTGGCCGCCGAACACGACCAGCGGCCGGAGACCTTCCGTAAACTCGCCGCCCAGTTCTTCACCTGCTTCCCGCAGTTGGAGGGCTTGCGGTTCACTCATACGTGGGGCGGTGCGATCGACACCTGCTCGCGTTTCTCCGCGTTCTACGGCACCGCGCACGGCGGCCGGGTCGGCTATGCGCTCGGCTACACCGGGCTCGGGGTGGGCGCCACCCGGTTCGGCGCGGAGGTGATGCTGGACCTGCTGGCGGGCGAGCGCACCGAGCGCACCGAGTTGGAGATGGTGCGCAGTCGGCCGCTGCCCTTTCCTCCAGAGCCCTTCGCCTGGGCGGGCATTGAGCTGACCCGCAGGTCTTTGGCGCGTGCGGACCGCAACGGCGGGCGGCGCAACCTGTGGCTGAAGGCCATGGACAAGGTCGGGCTCGGCTTCGACAGCTAGGCGCTGCGCTGGCGCCGCGGCGATGCGCCGTCGACCATCTGCAACACCGTTGCGGCTGGTCGCGCCCACGCGGCGGAGCCGCACATGAACCCAGCCCTACGCCCTTTCAGGGCGCCGCCGAACCCGCCGCGGCCGTCGAAGTCAAGACCTGCGAACCTGTGTCGGCCGGTTCGGGAAAATCCCCTCCCAACCCGCGTAATGCCGCGCCCGGTGCCCCCTCTCCTCCATGACGGGGGCATCCGGCCGCGGCCGGGGAATCGGAGGGATGAGATGGGCGGCGCGGCGAAGACCGCGGTGGAGTGGCTGGTGTCGGTGGCACCGGACCCGCGGACCTGCTGGTGGGAGTGGGAGCGCAACCCGCTCGGGGTGACGCTGCTGCCCGCCGGAAGGCTCTGGGACGTGCTGATCGTCAGTGGTCGGCTGGGCTGTCCGACGCTGGACGTGCTCACCCGGTGCGTCGACCGGCCGGGGCCGGTGCTCGGCGACTTCGAGGACCGCAGGACCGGCTTCTTCGTCCCGGCCGGTACGGCCGCCCGCTGGGTGGGCACCGGGGTACGCACGGCCGGGCGCGGCAGCTGGATCGTCGTGCCGTACCCGGGCCGGGCCAGCGGCGGGGTGCGCTGGCTGGTGCCGCCGGACGGGTCGGGCACCCTGAACGACCCGGTGCTGCTGGAGACGGCCATGCACGAGGCGATGGCCCGGATCGCGGCCGACGGACTGTAAAGCGGATCGCGGATGCGCCGACACACTGGTGCTTGTGGCGGCCGGGAGCCGCTCGCGACACTGGCAGCAGGCTCCGAGCGGCTCGATCGACACAACGGTCAACAGGAAGGTCTGCCGTGACCACCAAGCACATCACGCACTGGATCTCCGGACAGGAATGGACCGGAACCGCCGAACGACGGGGCGACGTGTACGACCCGGCCACCGGGCGGGTCACCGGCCAGGTGGACTTCGCGACCATCGCCGAGGTCGACCAGGCGGTCGGCGCGGCCGCCGCCGCGTTCCGCCAGTGGCGGCACACCTCGGTCGCCAAGCGCACCCAGGTGCTGTTCGCCTTCCGCGAGCTGCTGAACGCCGAACGCGACGAACTGGCCTCGATCATCGTCGCCGAGCACGGCAAGGTGCACTCGGACGCGCTCGGCGAGATCGCCCGCGGCCTGGAGGTCGTCGAATACGCCTGCGGCATCCCGCAGTTGCTCAAGGGCGGCTTCACCGAGCAGGCCTCCACCGGCATCGACGTCTACTCGATCCGCCAGCCGCTCGGCCCGGTCGCGATCATCTCGCCGTTCAACTTCCCGGCCATGGTGCCGATGTGGTTCTTCCCCATCGCCATCGCGGCCGGTAACACCGTGGTGCTCAAGCCGTCCGAGAAGGACCCGTCGGCCGCCACCTTCCTCGCCCGGCTGTGGCAGCGCGCCGGACTGCCGGACGGCGTCTTCAACGTGGTGCACGGCGACAAGGCCGCCGTCGACCGGCTGCTCGAACACCCCGACATCAAGGCGGTCTCCTTCGTCGGCTCCACCCCGATCGCCCGCTACGTGTACGAGACCGGCACCCGGTACGGCAAGCGGGTACAAGCCCTCGGCGGTGCCAAGAACCACATGCTGGTGCTGCCGGACGCCGACCTGGACCTGGCCGCCGACGCCGCCGTCAACGCCGGGTTCGGCGCCGCCGGTGAGCGCTGCATGGCGGTCTCCGTGCTGGTCGCCGTCGACCCGATCGGCGACGCACTGGTGGCGAAGATCAAGGAGCGGATGGCCACCCTCAAGGTCGGCCCCGGCTGCTCCCCCGACTCCGAGATGGGCCCGCTGGTCACCGGTGCCCACCGGGACAAGGTGGCCTCCTACCTGGACGCCGGAGTCGCCGACGGCGCCACGCTCTGCGTCGACGGCCGCAAGCACCCGATCTCCGGCGACGACACGGTCGACGGCTTCTGGCTCGGCCCGACCCTCTTCGACCACGTCAAGCCCGGCATGTCCGTCTACAACGACGAGATCTTCGGCCCGGTGCTCTCGGTGGTGCGGGTCCCCTCGTACGACGAGGGCCTGGAGCTGATCAACGCCAACCCGTACGGCAACGGCACCGCGCTGTTCACCAACGACGGCGGCGCCGCCCGGCGGTTCCAGCACGAGGTGGAGGTCGGCATGGTCGGCATCAACGTGCCGATCCCGGTGCCGGTCGCCTACTACTCCTTCGGCGGCTGGAAGAACAGCCTGTTCGGTGACACCCACGCCTACGGCCAGGAGGGCGTCCACTTCTTCACCCGCGGCAAGGCGGTCACCCAGCGCTGGCTGGACCCGTCGCACGGCGGGATCAACCTCGGGTTCCCCACCAACTCGTAAGGCGGGCGAGGCAGAGCAGCACCCCGCTCAGGCACCAACTGGCCGCCACGTCCAGCGGCCAGTGGTAGCCGCGCCACACCAGCGCGGCACCCACCGCGAGGTTCAGCAGCACGGCGGCGAGCACCAACAGCCGCCGTGCCGCCGCGCGTTGGAGCGGACCGGTGAGGAGCAGTACGGCCAGCCCGTACGCCATGGCCGCCGTCGCGGCGTGCCCGGACGGGAAGTACCCGGAGTGCGCCACGAGTTGGGCGGTGCCGGGAGCGGGGCGGGAGAGCAGATCCTTCACCGGTACGACCAGTGGCGCGGTCACCGCCATCGCCAGCGCGCCCACGGCGGACGGCAGCCACCAGCGCGGTACGCCCGCCCGGCGGTGCCGCCAGGCGGCGTATCCCAGGGCCACCACGAGCACCGGAACCGCGACGCCGATGTCGCCCAGATCGGCCACCAACTGGGCCGCGGGCCGCAGCGGTTGGTGGTGCGCGGCGGACCGCAACGCCGCCGCGTCGACCCGGACGTCCCACCGGTACAGCACGCCGTGCGCCGCGACCTGCCAGGTCAGCAGGGCGAACAGCATCGCGCACAGGCCGCTGGCGACAGCTGACCGCCCCGGAACAGGGGGGAGAGTTCCGGGGCGGTCGGGACGATCGCCGGACCGCTGGTCCCGGGGGGTTTGGGACGAGCGGCCGACCGATCGGCGAGGATTGCCGGAGCTTGCGGCACCGGCGGTTTCGTGCGCGAGGGCACTGCCGTATCGACGATGGGGAGTCGTCGACGGGATGTCGCCCGCGGTCTCCCGCGGCCGGGGTGGTTCTTTCATCTGGCACGACCGTACGTCACACAAGAGGCGGCAGTCAGTGGGGTCACCGTTCCCTACATCAGGCCCGCACAGGTTCTTCACCTGGGCGCACAACACCACTGGCCCGCCGCGTTCCGCGACGTGTCGTCGCTGATCAGAGGGTGCCGAACGCCCGCTCGATGATGTCCAGGCCCTCGGTCAGCAGGTCCTCGCCGATCACCAGCGGCGGCAGGAACCGCAGCACGTTGCCGTAGGTGCCACAGGTCAAGACCACCAGCCCCTCGGCGTGGCACGCCTTGGCGACGGCGGCGGTCGCCTCGGGGTTGGGGGTCTTCGCCCCGTTCCGGGTTCCGGACTTGACGAGTTCGATGGCGATCATCGCGCCGCGGCCGCGCACATCGCCGATGATGTCGAACTTCTCGGCCAGCGCGGTGAGTCGGCCCTTCATGACCTCCTCGATCCGCTTGGCCTTGGCGTTCAGGTCCAGCTCGCGCATCGTCTCGATCGAGCCGAGCGCCGCCGCGCACGCCACCGGGTTGCCGCCGTAGGTGCCGCCGAGGCCACCCGCGTGGGCCGCGTCCATGATCTCCGCGCGGCCGGTGACCGCGGCCAGCGGCAGCCCGCCCGCGATGCCCTTCGCCGTGGTGATGAGGTCCGGGACGACACCCTCGTCCTCGCAGGCGAACCACTGGCCGGTGCGGCAGAAGCCGGTCTGGATCTCGTCCGCCACGAAGACGATGCCGTTGTCCTTGGCGAACTGGGCGATCCGCGGCAGGAAGCCCTTGGCGGGCTCGATGAAGCCGCCCTCACCGGCGATCGGCTCGATCACGATCGCGGCCACGTTCTCCGCGCCCACCTGCTTGCTGATCTGGTCGATCGCCTGGGCGGCGGCCTGCTCGGCGCAGTTGTCCGCACCGGTCGGCCAGCGGAACGGGTAGGCCAGCGGCACCCGGTAGACCTCGGGCGCGAACGGGCCGAAACCGTGCTTGTACGGCATGTTCTTGGCGGTCAGCGCCATCGTGAGGTTGGTACGGCCGTGGTAGCCGTGGTCGAACACCACGACCGCCTGGCGCTTGGTGTAGGCGCGGGCGATCTTCACCGCGTTCTCCACAGCCTCGGCACCGGAGTTGAACAGCGCCGACTTCTTGGCGTGGTCGCCCGGGGTCAGCTCGGCGAGCCGC
This sequence comes from Streptantibioticus rubrisoli, assembly GCF_024436055.1. Classification (GTDB taxonomy): domain Bacteria; phylum Actinomycetota; class Actinomycetes; order Streptomycetales; family Streptomycetaceae; genus Streptantibioticus_A; species Streptantibioticus_A rubrisoli. The sequence goes on from NZ_JANFNH010000018.1 coordinate 34,980, forward strand.
TCACAGACCTCCACATAGCCCTCGTAGGGCGTGACCATGAAACAGGTGTGGGTGAAGGCGGCCAACTGCTCGGTGGCGCGCCGCACCACGGCCTCGGCGCTGTTGCCCACCGAGGTGACCGCGATGCCGGAGCCGAAGTCGATCAGCGAGTTGCCGTCCACGTCCTCCAGCACACCGCCGCCCGCGCGGGTGACGAACACCGGCAGCGTCGTGCCCACGCCGTTCGCGACCGTCGCGGTCTTGCGGGCCAGCAGCTCCTGGGACTTCGGACCGGGAATCGAGGTGACGAGACGCCGCTCCTGGGGCAGGGCGGGGCCGCCGGACAGTTCGGTCATGGGGGCTAACTCCTTGCGATCACGGTCTTTTACCGCAGGCTAAGCCTCGGCGACCGGGCTCCGCATACGCCGTTCGGTAGCAGTCGCCCAGGCCTCTTCGACGCGACGGCCAGTCGGCCACTCGGCCTGGCGTACCGCCTCCACTACATTGAGCGACACCGGGAACAAGGTCGGCTGGTCAGGGCGAGGGACAGCGATTACATGGACATCGACGGCACGCACGGCTACCGCGAAACCGCCCCGGCGGTGCCCTCCGTTCCGCGACCGGCCACCCCACCGCCGATGCCGCAGGCGCCGCCCACCAACCCCGTCGAGACCTGGCTGCGCACCCCGCGGCACGCCGACGCCCCGGGCATCTACGCGTACGGGCACGTGCCCCGGCCCCCGGAGGAGCCGGAGCGGGTGGCCAATCGAAAGCTGGTCGGGGGGGCGATTTGGTCAGCACTGTGCGCTGCGCTGCTGTGGTCGCTCATTTGGAACGGCTACCTGCCGGTGGTCAGCGTGGTCCTGTGGGTTGTGCCGGACTCGTGGCCGTCCGGTGGTGGAAATCGGTACCTGGCAGGGCTGTTCAGCATTGCGCTGTTCGGGGCGATCGGTTTGGCCATCGTGTGGATCTTCGGGCGCCTTGGTCGATGGGGTGAAGTCCTCCGCCGCTTCGTCCTCACCCCCCTCACCCGCCCCCGCGCCCCCCAAACCGCAGCCGTGCCGGCGCCCGAGGTGGACCCCGCGGGGTGGCCGGAGTTGCGGGAGGCCGGGCAGCCCGCGGTGGCCGAGCGGCTGGCCGCCGAGACCCGCGAGGGACGGCTGAACGACGTGGACTACGTGCGGCTGCACCGTGCCTGGCGATCCGCGCGGGCCGACTCCGCACGGCTGAACGCCTACACCGACGCGGTGCTGCGGCACGGCGCCGCCGCCTGCGCGCACCCCTCCGGCGCCCGCGACCTGCCCGCCCGGGCCGCCCGGCACGACCTGCTCACCGCCCAGGTGCGGATCGGCACGGCGGTCGACGCGGAGCGCAACCCGTACCGCTACCGGGGTGTGGGCGTCGCGCTCGACCCGGCGCTGCTGGGCACCTCGCTGCTGGTCGTCGGGCCGCCCGGCTCTGGCAAGACGCACCGGGTGGCGCGGCCGGTGGTCGAGTCGCTGTGCCTGCAGGCACTGGCGGGGACCGCGGCCGTGGTGGCCGTCGGTGCGGCGGGATCCGACCTGGGACCGGCCGACGCGTTCGACGTGGTCATCGCGATCGGTGACCCGGCGTCCGCCTACGACCTCGACCTGTACGGCGGCACCACCGACCCCGACGAGGCGGCGGGCATCCTCGCCGCCGCGCTGCTGGACGGCTTCGAGGGCCCGGAGGCCGACCCCCGCCGCGCGGCCACCGCGCTCGGGCAGCTCCTCGGCCCGTACCGCGCCGCCCACCGCCGGTTCCCCTCCGTGCCCGAGCTGCGTGAGCTGCTGGACGGCAACGCCGCGGCGCTGGCCGGACTGCGCGAGGTGCTGGACGAGTCCGGTGAGCACGCCTGGGTGAGGGAACTCGCCGCCAGGGAACGGCAGTCGGGCCGCCCCGGCGACATCGGCGCCCTGCTCGCCGACCGGGTGGCGCTGCTGGACCGGCCCGCCTTCGCCGGGTTCTTCGACGTCACCGGTCGCACCCGGCCGTTCGCGCTGAACTCGCTGGAGCACCCGCTGCGGGTGCGCGTCGACCTGCCGGAGCGCGGGCACGCCGAGGCGTCCCGGATGCTCACCCGGCTGCTGCTCGCGCAGTTCACCGCCGCCGCCACCGCCCGTACCGACCGTTCGCTGTTCGCCTGCCTGGTGCTGGACGACGCCGCGCACACCGTCACCACCGAGGCGGTGCGCGGGCTGCAGCGGCTGCGCTCGGCACACGCGGGCGCCGTGCTGGCCCTGCGCGGTCTTGACGACGTGCCGGAGGCGCTGCGCTCGGCGCTGCTGGGCGCGGCCGGGTGCAAGGTCGCGCTGTCCGGGCTGAACACCTGGGACGGCAAGCGGTTCGCCGAGGCCTGGGGCACCACCTGGGTCGAGGAGAGCGATGTGACCCGCACCCCGGACTTCTCCGGCGGGATCATCAAGCGCACGCTGCGCGGCGTCCGGCGGTTGTTCACCGGAGAGGCGGCGACCACCGAGTCGGTCACCGTGCGGCGGGTGGAGCGGGAGCGCTGGTCCGCCTCCGACCTGGCCAACCACGTCCCGCCCGGCCACGCGGTCGCCTCGCTGACCTCGGTCGGGGGTGACAGCTCGCCGCCGGTACTGGTCGATCTGTGGGGATGAGGCAACGCTGACGGGTGAGGCAGAATCGGTAACGCCATGCCACCCACCCTCGCCTCCCTCGTGCGCGCCTCCGCGCTCAAGCTGACCGTCCTGGCCGGAGGCGACCGGTTGGACGCCCCCGTGCGCTGGGTGCATACCAGTGAACTGGACGACCCCACCCCGTACCTGGAGGGCGGCGAACTGCTGCTCACCACCGGGCTGAAGCTCGGCACCGACGCCGAGGCGCTGCGCGCGTACGTGTACCGGCTGGCCGACGCCGGGGTGGTAGGCCTGGGCTTCGGCGTGGGGCTCGGGCATGACGCGGTGCCGGAGGCGCTGGTCAGCGCCGCGGAGCAGCGTGGGCTGCCGCTGCTGCGGGTGCCCCGCCCGACTCCGTTCATCGCGATCAGCAAGGCGGTCTCGGCGGCCATCGCGGCCGAGCAGTACAAGGCGGTCACCGCCAGCCTGGAGGCGCAGCGCGAGCTGACCCGGGCCGCCCTCGCCCCGGACGGCACCGGCGCGCTGCTGTCCCGGCTGGCCGCGCACCTCGACGGCTGGGCGGCGCTGTACGACGCGTCCGGCGCGGTGGTCGCCGCCTCGCCGGACTGGGCCGGGCGGCGCGCGGCCCGGCTGGGCGGCGAGATCGAGCGGCTGCGGGCCCGGCCCGCCCCGGCCAGTGCCGCGGTGGCGGGTCCCGGCGGTACGGACGACCGGGTGGAGATCCAGTCGCTGGGCACCGGGCGGCGCCCGCGCGGCTTCCTGGCGGTGGGCACCGCGGAGCGGCTGGAGACCTCGGACCGCTATGTGGTGCAGGCGGCGGTCGCGCTGCTCACCCTGTCCCTGGAGCAGTCCGGCAGCCTGCAGGACGCCGAGCGGCGGTTCGGCGCGGCGCTGCTGCGGATGCTGCTGGCGGGCGAGTCCGGCCACGCCCGTACCGTGGCGGGCCGCCGCTACGGCACGCTGCTGGAGCGGCCGGTGCGGGTGCTCGTCGTACAGCCCGCGCCGCGGCAGGACCGGGCCGAGCGGGACGATCCGCAGGCCGCCCTGGCGCTGCTGGCCGACCAGGTGGAGGCGGCCGCCGCCAGGGCGGCCGAGCCGCTGCTGGCCGAACTGGACGGGCCACGGCTGACCGTGCTGGCCGCCGACGGGGGAGCGGTGCTGGCGGCCTGCGCCGAACTCGTCGGCGCCGCCGAGGAGTTGGCCGCCGGGCTCTCGGCGGCGGCGTCGGCGGACGCGGTGCCCGCCGCGGGAGGCCAGGCCGAGCGGGCGCTGGCCGTGGCGCGGCGCAGGGGGCGGGCACTGGTGGAGCACGGCGAGGTCGGTGCCGGATCGATTCTTCCGCTGCTGGGCGACGAGGCGGTCAGGGCGTTCGCCGAGGGGCTGCTGCGCCCGCTGCACGACCACGACGCCACCTCACGCGGCGACCTGGTCCGCTCGCTGCGGGCCTGGCTGTCCCGGCACGGCCAGTGGGACGCCGCGGCCGCCGACCTCGGGGTGCACCGGCACACACTGCGCTACCGGATGCGCCGGGTCGAGGAGATCCTGGGCCGCTCCCTGGACGACCCGGACGTCCGCATGGAGCTGTGGCTCGCCCTGAAGTCCGACGGCTAAGCAGGTCGGGCGAAGTCGGCCGCGGTTCGGTGGCGCCCCGAAGGGGCGCGGGACTGGGTTCATGTGCGGCTCCGCCGCGTGGGCGCGACCAGCCACGATGGTGGTGCAGCCGATCGACGGCACCTCGCGGCACTCCCAGCGAAGCGCCTAGCCGCCCCCGTTGTGGGCAGGGCACACCCCACCCCCGGACCCGCTCCCGAAAGACCATCCCGTACGCCAATTCGGCGCACCCGCGCCGAACCGCACTCCCACACGGACAACCCCGATCCGCCCCACCCGGCCCTACCGTGTTCGCATGACCACCCCCACTGCCACCCCGTTCTGGATCGCCGGGCGCCAGGCCACCGGCGAGGACACCTTCGATGTCACCCACCCCTGGGACGGCGCCGTCGTCGGCACGGTGAGCGTCCCCACCGACGCCCAGGTGGAAGCGGCGATCGCGGCCGCCGAGTCGGTGGCCGCCGACTTCGCGGCCACCCCCGCCCATGTCCGCAGCGCGGCGCTGGACCATGTCGCCAAGCGGCTCGCCGAGCGGGCCGAGGAGATCGCCCGGCTGATCACCGCCGAGAACGGCAAGCCGATCAAGTGGGCGCGCGGCGAGGTCGGCCGCGCGGTCTCGGTCTTCCGCTGGGCCGCCGAGGAGGCCCGCCGCTTCAACAGCGGTGAGGCGCAGCGGCTGGACACCGACGCCGGTGGCGTCGGACGGCTGGCGCTGACCCGGCGCTTCCCACGCGGCACGGTGCTGGGCATCGCGCCGTTCAACTTCCCGCTGAACCTGGTGGCGCACAAGGTCGCCCCGGCCATCGCGGTCGGCGCGCCGATCATCGTCAAACCCGCCCCGGCCACCCCGCTGTCCGCGCTGCTGCTGGGCGAACTGCTCGCGGAGACCGAGCTTCCGGCCGGTTCGTGGAGCGTGCTGCCGGTGGCCAACGACCGGATGCCAGCGCTGGTCCAGGACGAGCGGCTGCCGGTGATCTCGTTCACCGGTTCGGACACGGTCGGCTTCCAGATCCAGCAGTCGGTGCCGCACAAGCACGTCACCCTGGAACTCGGCGGCAACGCGGCGGCCGTGGTGCTGGCCGACTACTCCTCGGACGCCGACCTGGAGTGGGCGGCCACCCGGATCGCCACGTTCGCCAACTACCAGGCGGGCCAGTCGTGCATCTCGGTGCAGCGGGTGATCGCCGACGCCGCCGTCTACGACCGGCTGGTGGAGAAGGTCGTCGCCAAGGTCGAGGCCCAGGTCACCGGCGACCCGTCGGACGACGCCACCGATGTCGGGCCGCTGGTCAGCGAGGACGCCGCCCGGCGGGTGGAGTCCTGGGTGGCGGACGCCATCGCCAAGGGCGCCAAGCTGGTCACCGGCGGGGTGCGGGAGGGCGCCTCGTACGCCCCGACCGTGCTCGCGGACCTGCCCGCGGACGCCATCCTGGCCACCGCCGAGGTGTTCGGCCCGGTGCTCAGCCTGCACAAGGTGGACGGCACCGACGAGGCGTTCGCCGCGGTGAACGACTCCAAGTTCGGCCTGCAGGCAGGGGTGTTCACGCACGACGTGCGGACCGCGTTCCGGGCCCACCGCGAGTTGGAGGTCGGCGGCGTGATCATCGGCGACGCGCCCTCGTACCGGGCCGACCAGATGCCGTACGGCGGGGTCAAGGCGTCCGGTACCGGCCGGGAGGGCGTCGCCTACGCGATGGCCGACTACACCTACGAGCGCGTTCTGGTCCTGACCGGACTGGACCTGTAGACCAACTCCCCCACGGCGGAGGGCGCCCTGTGCGGGGGCGCCCTCCGCCCTTTTTCAGCGCGCCCCTCGTTGAGTGCCCCCTTCTCGGGTTCGTCCGGGAACCGTCGCCCGGGTTGTGCGCGGGGGCTGGTGCTGTTCCCATTAAGTGGGTAGATACGCATCAGTAGCAACCGGTCGGTAACCGACCGTGACCGCACTCATCGATTTGCGGCGAGGTGAGCCCTCATGACCGCACCATCCGCCCCACGCCAAGTCTCCGAGCGCGAAGCCCGGCAGGTCGCCGAGGCCGCCCGGGAGCAGGACTGGCGCAAGCCGAGCTTCGCCAAGGAGCTGTTCCTCGGCCGGTTCCGACTCGACCTCATCCACCCGCATCCCACCGGCAGCGCGGAGGACGTCGAGCGAGGGGAGGAGTTCCTGGCCAAGCTCAAGGACTTCCTGGAGACGAAGGTCGACGGCGCCCGCATCGAGCGCGAGGCGCGGATCCCCGACGAGGTCATCGACGGACTCAAGCAGCTCGGCGCCCTCGGCATGAAGATCGACGTGGCCTATGGCGGCCTCGGCCTCAGCCAGGTGTACTACAACAAGGCGCTCGCGCTCACCGGCACCGCCAGCCCGGCGATAGGGGCGCTGCTGTCCGCGCACCAGTCCATCGGCGTACCGCAGCCGCTGAAGCTGTTCGGCACCAAGGAGCAGAAGGACGCCTTCCTGCCGCGCTGCGCCCGTACCGACATCTCCGCGTTCCTGCTGACCGAACCGGACGTCGGCTCCGACCCGGCCCGACTGGCGACCAGCGCGGTGCCGGACGGTGACGACTACGTGCTGGACGGCGTCAAGCTGTGGACCACCAACGGGGTGGTCGCCGACCTGCTGGTGGTGATGGCCCGGGTGCCGAAGTCGGAGGGGCACAACGGCGGCATCACGGCCTTCGTGGTCGAGGCGGACAGCCCCGGTATCACCGTGGAGAACCGCAACGCGTTCATGGGCCTGCGCGGCATCGAGAACGGCGTCACCCGCTTCCACCAGGTGCGGGTGCCCGCCGCCAACCGCATCGGCCCCGAGGGCGCGGGTCTGAAGATCGCGCTGACCACGCTCAACACCGGACGGCTGTCGCTGCCCGCCGCCTGCGCGGGCGCGGGCAAGTGGTGCCTGAAGATCGCCCGTGAGTGGTCCCAGGCCCGGGTGCAGTGGGGCAAGTCGATCGCCGAGCACGAGGCGGTCGGCTCGAAGATGGCGTTCATCGCGGCGACCAGCTTCGCCCTGGAGGCGGTGCTCGACCTGTCCAGCCAGATGGCCGACGAGGACCGCAACGACATCCGCATCGAGGCCGCGCTGGCCAAGCTCTACGGCAGCGAGATGGCCTGGCGGATGGCCGACGAGCTGGTGCAGATCCGCGGTGGCCGCGGCTTCGAGACCGCCGAGTCGCTCGCCGCCCGGGGGGAGCGGGCGGTGCCCGCCGAGCAGGTGCTGCGCGACCTGCGGATCAACCGGATCTTCGAGGGCTCGACGGAGATCATGCACCTGCTCATCGCCCGCGAGGCGGTGGACGCCCATCTGTCGGTGGCGGGCGATCTGATCGATCCGGACAAGTCCCTGTCGCAGAAGGCGAAAGCCGGGGCGAAGGCGGGCGGCTTCTACGCCCGCTGGCTGCCCAGGCTGGTCGCCGGGCCCGGCCAACTCCCGGCGTCCTACGGGCAGTTCCATCCATCCGGCCACACCGACCTGGCGGCGCATCTGCGCTACGTCGAGCGCTCGGCTCGCCGGTTGGCCCGGTCCACCTTCTACGGGATGTCCCGCTGGCAGGGCCGGATGGAGACCAAACAGGGCTTCCTGGGACGGGTGGTCGACATCGGCGCGGAGCTGTTCGCCATGAGCGCGGCATGCGTACGGGCCGAGATGCTCAGGGCGCACGGCGAGCACGGCACGGAGGCGTACCAACTCGCCGACGTCTTCTGCCGCCAGGCCCGGATCCGGATCGAGGAGCACTTCAACCGGCTGTGGACCAACACCGACACCATCGACCGCCGACTGGTCAAGGGCATCATGAGCGGCGCCTACACCTGGCTGGAGGACGGCATCGTGGACCCGTCGGACGACGGCCCGTGGATCGCGGACGCCACCCCCGGCCCGTCCACCAAGGACAACGTGCACCGGCCGATCCGCTGAGCGGCACACCCCCGACCAGCGCGCCGCCCCGCCGCATCCCCTGTCGGAACCGTCAGGGGATGCGGCCACAATGGGGGGCATGACCGAGAGTCCCGCACCCCTCGCCGATCCGCACCTGATCTACCAACCGGACACCGGCGGCCCCGGCGCCCCGCGCGATGTCGTCATCCTCGGGTCGACCGGATCGGTCGGCACCCAGGCGATCGACGTGGTGCTGCGCAACCCGGACCGCTTCCGGGTGGTCGCCCTGTCCGCCGCGGGCGGCCGGGTCCGGCTGCTCGCCGAGCAGGCGCACACCCTGCGGGTCCGCGCGGTGGCGGTGGCCGACGAGGCGGCGGTGCCCGCGCTGCGCGAGGCGCTGTCCGCGGTCTACCCGGCGGGGGAGGCCCAGCCGGAGATCCTCGCCGGGCCTGACGCGGCCTGCGAGGCGGCGCGGATGGAGTGCCACTCGGTGCTCAACGGCATCACCGGGTCCATCGGTCTGGCGCCGACGCTGGCCGCCCTGGAGGCGGGCCGGGTGCTGGTGCTGGCCAACAAGGAGTCGCTGATCGTCGGCGGGCCGCTGGTGAAGGCGCTGGCGAAGCCCGGGCAGATCGTGCCGGTGGACTCCGAGCACTCGGCGCTGTTCCAGGCGCTGATGGGCGGCACCCGGCGCGAGGTGCGCAAGCTGGTCGTCACCGCCTCCGGCGGCCCGTTCCGCGGCCGGACCAGGGCGGAGCTGGCCGGTGTCACCCCGGACGACGCGCTGGCGCACCCCACCTGGGACATGGGGCCGGTCATCACCATCAACTCGGCGACCCTGGTGAACAAGGGCCTGGAGGTCATCGAGGCGCATCTGCTGTACGACATCCCGTTCGACCGGATCGAGGTCGTGGTCCATCCGCAGTCGTACATCCACTCGATGGTGGAGTTCACCGACGGCTCAACCCTGGCCCAGGCGAGCCCCCCGGACATGCGGATGCCCATCGCGCTGGGGCTGGGCTGGCCGCACCGGGTTGCGGACGCCGCGCCCGCGTTCGACTGGTCCAAGGCGATGAACTGGGAGTTCTCGCCGCTGGACGACGAGGCGTTCCCTTCGGTGGCGCTGGCCCGTCGAGTGGGTAGCCTCGGGGGCACCGCACCCGCGGTGTTCAACGCGGCCAACGAGGAGTGCGTTGACGCCTTCCTCGCCGGGCGGCTGGCGTTCACCGGGATCGTGGACACCGTCGCCGAGGTCGTCGAGGAGCACGGCACGCCCGCCTCGGGAACTTCCCTCACCGTGGCGGACGTCCTGGGGGCGGAGGCGTGGGCACGGGCCCGCGCCCGTGAACTGGCGGCGAAGGCGACAGCGGAGGCCCGTGTATGACGACAGCGATGACGGTCCTCGGCGTAGTCGTGTTCGCCGTCGGCCTGCTGATCTCCATCGCCTGGCACGAACTGGGCCATCTGACCACGGCGAAGATGTTCGGCATCCGGGTGCCGCAGTACATGGTGGGCTTCGGCCCGACGATCTTCTCCCGCAAGAAGGGCGAGACCGAGTACGGGATCAAGGCGGTCCCGCTGGGCGGCTACATCCGCATGATCGGGATGTTTCCGCCCGGTGAGGACGGAAGGATCGTGGCCCGGTCCAGTTCGCCGTGGCGAGGGATGATCGAGGACGCGCGCTCGGCGGCCTTCGAGGAACTGCAACCCGGCGACGAGACCCGGCTGTTCTACACGCGCAAGCCGTGGAAGCGCGTGATCGTGATGTTCGCCGGTCCGTTCATGAACCTCATCCTCGCGGTGGCACTGTTCCTCGGCGTGCTGATGGGTTTCGGCATCAACTCCCAGACCACGACGGTCAGTACGGTGCAGGACTGTGTGATCACGCAGTCCGCCGCCAGCAAGGGCAAGACCACCTGTGCGTCCGGTGACCCGGCCTCCCCGGCGAAGAAGGCCGGGCTGAAGGCGGGCGACCGGATCACCGCCTTCAACGGCCAGCCGATCAAGGACTGGGCCGCGCTGCAGGGCGACATCCGCAGGACCACCGGCCCGGCCGTGATCATGGTGCAGCGCGGCGGGCAGAGCCTGGAACTCCACGCCGACCTGATAAAGAACCAGGTGGCCAAGACCGACGGGCACGGCGGCTACGTCGACGGCCAGTACGTGACGGCCGGATTCCTCGGCTTCACCCCGGCCCAGGGCATCGTCAAGCAGTCCTTCGGTGACTCGGTGAGCCGGATGGGCGACATGGTGACCACCGCCACCCGGTCGCTGGTGGACCTGCCCGAGCGGGTCCCCGCCCTGTGGCGGGCCGCCTTCGAGGGCGCGCCGCGCCAGCCAGACTCGCCCATGGGTGTGGTCGGCGCGGCTCGGGTCGGCGGCGATGTGTTCTCGCTGAAGATCCCGCCGGAGCAGCGGGTGGCGACCATGCTGATGCTGGTGGCCGGGTTCAACCTGTCGCTGTTCCTGTTCAACATGCTTCCGCTGCTGCCGCTGGACGGCGGCCACATCGCGGGGGCGCTGTGGGAGGCGCTGAAGCGGAACCTGGCCAAGGTGTTCCGCCGCCCGGACCCGGGTCCGTTCGACGTGGCGAAGATGATGCCGGTGGCCTATGTGGTGGCCGGTCTCTTCCTGTCATTCACCGTGCTGGTCCTGATCGCGGATGTTGTCAATCCGGTCAAGATCACCTGATTTCGATCAAACGCTAACGAGGTACGAACCGGCCGGGCATGATGAGTGTCCGGCCGGTGCCATGTTCGCGCGCGGTCCTGGCGGATGTGCCCGGCGTCTACGCCGTGCCGTAATCTCGGAAGCCGAAGCCCGCCCAGACCGGGCCTCGAACGACGCCCGCACATCCGAACCCTGGGGATGCACAGCACATGGCCGCGATTTCGCTTGGTATGCCATCGGTTCCGTCCACGCTCGCGCAGCGGCGCAAGAGCCGTCAGATCCAGGTGGGGTCGGTGGCGGTGGGTGGGGATGCGCCGGTGTCGGTGCAGTCGATGACGACCACGGTGACCGCGGACATCGGTGCCACGTTGCAGCAGATCGCGGAGTTGACGGCGGCTGGTTGTCAGATCGTGCGGGTGGCGTGTCCGTCGCAGGATGACGCGGACGCGTTGCCGGTGATCGCGAAGAAGTCGCAGATTCCGGTGATCGCGGACATCCATTTCCAGCCGAAGTATGTGTTCGCGGCGATTGATGCCGGGTGTGCGGCGGTGCGGGTGAATCCGGGGAACATCCGGCAGTTCGATGACAAGGTCAAGGAGATCGCGAAGGCGGCGTCGGAGGCGGGGGTGCCGATCCGGATCGGGGTGAACGCCGGGTCGTTGGACAAGCGGTTGCTGGAGCGGTACGGCAGGGCGACGCCGGAGGCGTTGGTGGAGTCGGCGTTGTGGGAGTGCTCGTTGTTCGAGGAGCACGGTTTCCGGGATATCAAGATCTCGGTGAAGCACAACGATCCGGTGGTGATGGTCAATGCCTATCGGTTGCTGGCGGCCAGGTGTGACTATCCGCTGCATCTGGGGGTGACGGAGGCGGGTCCGGCGTTCCAGGGGACGATCAAGTCGGCGGTGGCGTTTGGTGCGCTGTTGTCGGAGGGGATCGGGGACACGATCCGGGTGTCGCTGTCGGCGCCTCCTGCGGAGGAGGTCAAGGTCGGTATCCAGATTCTGGAGTCGTTGGGGCTTCGGCAGCGGCGGTTGGAGATTGTGTCGTGTCCGTCGTGTGGTCGGGCGCAGGTGGATGTGTACAAGTTGGCGGATGAGGTGACCGCGGGTCTGGAGGGCATGGAGGTGCCGTTGCGGGTCGCGGTGATGGGGTGTGTGGTCAACGGTCCCGGTGAGGCGCGTGAGGCGGATCTGGGTGTGGCCTCGGGCAATGGCAAGGGGCAGATCTTTGTGAAGGGTGAGGTGATCAAGACGGTTCCGGAGTCGAAGATCGTCGAGACCCTGATCGAGGAGGCGATGAAGCTCGCCGCGCGGATGGAGGCCGACGGCGTACCGTCCGGGGAACCAGCCGTCACCGTCTCCTGACACCACCGCCGCGGCCGCACGGTAAAGTGCGGAGATCAGCCCCGTACTGGTGAGGCGCCCACGTGTTGACGACGACCACCACCAAGGTCCTGGACCCGGCCGAGCTCGACGCCGCGCTGGCCGTCCTCGACCGGGATCCGGTCGCCAACGCCTTCGTCGCCGCCCGGGTGCGCATCGCAGGTCTGGACCCCTGGCGGCTCGGCGGCGAGATGTGGGGCTGGTACACCGGCGGACGCCTTGAGTCGCTGTGCTACGCCGGTGCCAACCTGGTGCCGATCTGCGCGGGCCCGGAGGCGGTGCGCGCCTTCGCCGAACGGGCCCGGCGCAGTGGCCGCCGCTGCTCGTCCATCGTCGGCCCGGCCGAGCCCACCGCCGAACTGTGGTCGCTGCTGGAGCCCAGCTGGGGACCGGCGCGCGAGGTGCGCGCCCACCAGCCGCTGATGGTGACCCGCTCGCTGCCCGTCGACGTGCCCTGCGACCCTCTGGTGCGGCGGGTCAGGCGGGACGAGATGGACCTGATCATGCCCGCCTGCGTGGCCATGTTCACTGAGGAGGTCGGCGTCTCCCCGCTGGCCGGTGACGGCGGACTGCTCTACCAGGCCCGGGTCGCCGAACTCGTCACCTCCGGGCGGGCGTTCGCCCGGATCGAGGACGGCCGGGTGGTGTTCAAGGCGGAGATCGGCGCGGTCACCCAGCACGCCTGCCAGATCCAGGGCGTCTGGGTGGCCCCCGAGTACCGCGGCCGCGGACTGTCGGAGACCGGCATGTCGGCGGTGCTGCACCACGCGCTGCGCGAGGTCGCCCCGGTCGCCAGCCTCTACGTCAACGACTTCAACGCCGCCGCCCGCGCCGCCTACCGCCGCGTCGGCTTCACCGAAGTCGGCTCGTTCATGAGCGTGTTGTTCTGAGCGGCGCCCCTTTTTTGTGTTCGCTCGCCTCCGGCCGCTTTGAGCCTGTGTCGACACTCCTCGTCGAGCGGTCGCTGCGCTCCCTCCTCCTCGTCGCTTTCGACACCGGCGCGGCCTTTGGCTCGCTCACCTCGCGGAAACGAGGTTGGGCGGTGCGTGCCATCACGGGTGGGGTTGGCCGGTGCCTGCCATCGCGGGTGGGGTGGGCCGGTGCGTGCCATCACGGTTCAGGCGCCGTGGTTGCCGGGGGCGTGCCGCTAGTACGCTCCGGTCATGGACGACGTCGCGGTGGGGCCGCTTGATCTGGCGAGCAGGGTGGACGACGCACTCGCGGTGCAGGCACTGGCATTCGGGCTCACCGACGAGGAGATCGCGGTCCGCCGCCAGATCGTGCTGCGCCACCTCACCCTGCCGGGAGTGCGGGCGCTCGGCGCCACCACCGCCGACGACCGCCTGGTCGGCTTCGTCTACGGCATGCCCAACGACCGCGCCCACTGGTGGTCCACCGTCGTGGAACCGTACCTGCGCCGCCGAGGCCACGACGGCTGGCTGGACGACTCGTTCGTCATCGTGGAACTCCACGTCCTGCCCGCCTACCAGGGCGTCGGCATCGGCCGCCGACTGATCACGGAGATCACCGACCCGGTACCGCAGCCGCGCAGCATACTGTCCGCGCTGGACCTGGACAGCCCCGCCCGCCGCTTCTACCGCGGTCTGGGCTACCGCGACCTGGCGCACCCGGTGCACTTCCCCAGCGCCCGGACCCCGTACACGGTGATGGGCGCGACCCTGCCGCTGCGCAGGCGCTGACCGGGCTTCGGACTGTGCCTTCTCGGGGGGATCACCCCCCGAACCCCGCCGACAAAATCCGGTGCGGCACCGGCCGGGCGGCGCAGTATCGTCGGCGGCACGAAGACCCCACCGTACGGAGAGCCACCATGGTCCTGCGCATGTCCCGGATGCTGCTCAAGACACTGCGCGACGCCCCGGCCGACGCCGAGACCGCCAGCCACAAGCTGCTGGTGCGCGCGGGATACGTGCGTCGTACGTCGGCGGGCGTGTGGACCTGGCTGCCGCTGGGCAAGCGGGTGCTGGACAACGTCTCCCGGGTGGTGCGCGAGGAGATGGACGCCATCGGCGGCCAGGAGGTGCTGCTCCCGGCGCTGCTGCCGCGCGAGCCCTACGAGACCACCGGCCGCGCCGACGAGTACGGCGACCTGCTGTTCCAGCTCAAGGACCGCAAGGGCGCGGAGTACGTGCTCGGCCCCACCCACGAGGAGATCTTCACCCAGGTGGTGAAGGAGCAGGCCACCTCCTACAAGGACCTGCCGGTGATCCTCTACCAGATCCAGACCAAATACCGGGACGAGGCCAGGCCGCGCTCCGGCGTGCTGCGCGGCCGGGAGTTCCAGATGAAGGACGCCTACTCCTTCGACACCGATGACGCGGGGCTCGCCAACTCCTACCGGCTGCACCGCGAGGCCTACGTACGGATCTTTGAGCGGCTCGGCTTCGACTACCGGATCGTCTCGGCGGTATCCGGTGCCATGGGCGGCTCGGCGTCCGAGGAGTTCCTGGCCCCGGCCGCGGCGGGCGAGGACACCTTCGTGGACTGCCCCAAGTGCGACTACGCGGCCAACACCGAGGCGGTCACCGCCGTCGTACCGCCCGTCCCGCACGTCGAGCACCCGCCGGTGGAGGAGCTGGACACCCCCGACACCCCCACCATCGAGACGCTCGCCGCCCACCTGGGCGTGCCCGCCTCCGCCACGCTGAAGAACCTGCTGGTCAAGATCGACGGAGAGGTCACCGCGGTCGGGGTGCCCGGCGACCGCGAGGTGGACCTCGGCAAGCTCGCCGAGCAACTCGCCCCCGCCACCGTGGAGTTGGTGACCGCCGAGGACTTCGAGGGCCGCCCGGAGCTGGTGCGCGGCTACATCGGGCCGCAGGGCCGCGCCTTCCGGTACCTCGCCGACCCCAGGATCGCCGAGGGCACCGCGTGGATCACCGGCGCCAACAAGCCGGGGCGGCACGCCCGCAACGTGGTGTGCGGCCGGGACTTCACCGTCGACCGCTACCTGGACGTGGTCGTGGTGGAGCCGGGCGACCCGTGCCCCAAGTGCGGCGCGGGCCTGGAGATCGGCCGGGCCATCGAGATCGGGCACATCTTCCAACTCGGCCGCAAGTACACCGACGCGTTCACCCTGGACGTGCTCGGCAAGGAGGGCAAGCCGGTCCGGGTCACCATGGGCAGCTACGGCATCGGCATCTCGCGGGCGGTGGCGGCGCTGGCCGAGCAGACCTCGGACGAGCACGGGCTGTGCTGGCCGCGCGAGGTGGCACCGGCCGATGTGCACATCGTCGCCGCGGGCAAGGCCGCCCAGACCGAACTCGCCCTGGAGCTGGCCGACCGGCTGCACGCCGCCGGTGTCCGGGTGCTGGTGGACGACCGCACCGGGGTCTCGCCGGGGGTGAAGTTCACCGACGCCGAGCTGATCGGGGTGCCCACCATCGTGGTGGCGGGCCGCCGGGCCGCCGAGGGCGTGGTGGAACTGAAGGACCGCCGCACCGGCGAGCGCGAAGAGGTCCCCGTGGCCGAAGCGCTGACCCGGCTGACCGGCTGACGCGCGGGCCTGCCCGGCGGCGCCCCGAAGGGGCGCGGGGCTGTGTTCATGTGCGGCTCCGCCGCGTGGGCGCGACCAGCCACAACGGCGCCGCAGACGATCGACAAGCACATCGCCGCACTCCCAGCGGAGCGCTGCCGCACTCCCAGCGGAGCGCTAGAGCCAGCTGGCGAACTCCAGCAGCAGCTCGCCGCCCTCCCGGTCACCGACCGACAAGCTCCACACTCCGGCCTCGACCGCGCGGAAGAACGACCAGTCCCGTAGCCGGTCCTGGTCCACCTCCAGCGCCTCGGCCAGCTTGCCGAGTCGGCGGCGCGCCGCCGACCGGGCGGCGGGCGCCGCGGCCAGCGTGTCGAGCCGGTCGCGCACCAGCCAGGCCAGGTCGTAACCGGGGTCGCCGACCAGTGGCTTGGGGTCGATGGCCAGCCACGGCAGCCGGTCGGCGGCGAGTACGTTGCCGTGGTGGAAGTCGCCATGCAGCAGCACCGGCTCCGGTGGCTCGGCCAGCAGCCGGTCCGGTAGCTCCAGCGCCTCGTCGACCAGCGGCCGGGCGTCCACCGCCCACGGCTGCTCGGCGCGCTGCCGCAGCTTGTCGGCCAGGCGGGCGGTGTGGTCGGCGACCGAGGTGAACGGGTGGTCGGCGGCGGGCGGTACCCACAGCCTGCGCAGCACCCCGGTGGCCTCCAGCATCGCCTTGGCGTCCGGCAGCGAGCGCAGCGAGATCTCGCCGTGCAGCCGCTCCAGCAGCAGTACGCCGCGCTCGGCGTCGGCGCGCAGCAGCCGTACCGCGCCCAGGCCGTCCCAGTGCGCCAGGGCGGCGGGCTCCTGGGCGGTCTCGGCGGTGACCAGACCCAGCTTGAGGGTGGCGGGCGTGCCGTCGGCCTGCCGCACCAGCACCACCATGCTGATGTTCCCGCCGGGCTGCTGCACCCGCTCCGGCGTCAACTCCCAGCGTTCCAGGTACTCCTGGAGCAGTCCGGGCAGTGCGGCCAGCCATGCGCGGCCCGCCTCGCCCTCCCACGCGGACAGCACGCGGACCAGGCGCTCGGGCGGCTCCAGCGGTACCTGCGGGGCCGAGGCCATGGGTGACGGATCCTTCCGGGGGTTCACAGCGAGTCGGACGAGGGCGTGGCGGACGCGGACGGGCTCGCATCGGCGGCCCGCTCCGGCAGCCCGGGGAAGGCCACACCGCTGCCCCGCCAGCGCACCGCGCGGACCGCCGCCTCGCGCAGCGCGGCCGCGGCGTCCCGCCGTACGTCGTCGTGCCCGGCCCGCACCAGGTCGGCGTAGGCGGCGGCGACCCGGTCCTCCAGGACGGCGGCCAGCCGGACCGCGGAGGCCGGGTCGGTCACCGGGAACGGCAGCGCGTACCCGGCGTCGGCGGGCACCGGATCGGCGCCGAGGTCGCGCACGGTACGGGTGAGCGCGTCGCGGTGGGCGCGGTGCGCGTCATAGGCGGCGCGGGCGTCGGCGCGGTGCGCGTCGTCCACCCGGGCGCCGACCACTCCGTAGCCGTACAGCGCGGCGTACTCGGCGGCCAGCGCGGCCTGCACGGCGGCCAGTTGGTGCGCGGCGGCGGTCATCCGGCACCGCCTCCCCGCAGCAGGGCCGCATGGCAGGCCCCGGCCGCCGCGACCGAGGCGAGCAGCCGGGCCAGCTCCGGCGGCGCGTCGGACAGCGCGGCGGTGCGGGCGTCGGCGGTGCGCAGTTCGGCGTCGGCCAGTGCGGCCAGCGCCGCGTTCTGGTCGGCCGGGACCGGGGCGCCGGAGGCGCTGGGGGCGGGGCTCGGCGAGCCGCTGGCGGGCGTGAACGCCGCGATGTGCAGGGCGACTTGGGCGCGCAGCGGGCCCAGTCGGCCAGCGAGCGCCGGGTGCGCGGTGGCGGTGGCGTCGTACCGGGCGAGCAGCGCGGCGCTGTCCCGCGCGGCTCGGGCGCTCAACTCGGCGGCCGGGTCGGCCGGGGCGCCGTGCGCGTTGCCGGAGCATCCGGCCAGGGCCGCCAGCGGCACGGCGAGACCGCCGGTCAGGACGGCCCGTCTGCGCGGGCCGCGGCGGGCCTGCGGCGTCTTGGAGAGCGGCACGTTCCTCTTCCTGGCGGAATACTGGCGGCGGATGCTGGATCCTGGACGGTCCTGACGGATCAAGGTCCAGGGCAGGGCAGAGCCTACCCGTGACGGGAACGGCGGCCGCGTGCACCCGTCGGGTCCGCTCACCGGCGGTTTCACATCGCCCGTTCGCCTCGGGCCGCCTCGCTGGCGCACGAATCGTCAGTGGGGTGCCGGAAACGATAGGCTCATGCCGACACGCGACGAACCCACAACAGCACACGCGGCCGAGGAGTCACCCGGATGAGCACCACCCAGACCGACAGGCTGCGAGAACTGCTGGAGCCGCTGGCATCCGCAGCGGGCCTCGAACTGGACGAGGTCGCGGTCACCCCGGCGGGCAAGCGGCGGATGCTGCGGGTCGTGGTCGACTCCGACGAGGGCGTACAGCTGGACGCGGTGGCCGAACTCAGCCGGGAGATCTCGGCGGCCCTTGACGCCTCGGACGTGATGGGCGGAGCCCCGTACGTCCTGGAGGTCAGCTCGCCCGGCACCGACCGGCCGCTGACCGAACCCCGCCACTTCGTACGCAACACCGGCCGCCTCATCAAGGTGCAGCTGGCCGAGGGCGGCGAGCTGGTCGCCCGCATCACGGGGGTGGACGAGGAGGGGCTCGACCTGGAGGTGCCGGGCGTCAAGGGCCGCAAGCCCACCGCCCGCCGCCTGGCCTTCGCGGAGATCGCCAAGGCCCGGGTCGAGGTCGAGTTCAGCCGCAAGGCCGCCGACGACACCCCCCACCTGGACGACGCGGACGGCGACAACGCCGAGAGCACTGAGGAGGCGTAGCCGTGGACATCGACATGAGTGCCCTGCGGGGTCTGGTACGGGAGAAGGAGATCTCGTTCGACCTGCTGGTCGAGGCCATCGAGTCGGCCCTCCTCATCGCATACCACCGCGAGCCGGGCAGTCACCGCGACGCACGGGTGGAGCTGGACCGCAAGACCGGTCATGTGACGGTCTGGGCCAAGGAGGACCCCTCGGAGGTTCCGGAGGGCGAATCCCCGCGCGAGTTCGACGACACACCGACGGGTTTCGGCCGAATCGCGGCCACCACCGCCAAGCAGGTCATCTTGCAGCGGCTGCGGGACGCCGAGGAGGAGATCACCTTCGGCGAGTACGCCGGGCGCGAGGGCGACATCGTCGCGGGTGTGGTGCAGCAGGGGAATGATCCCCGCAACATCCTCGTTGACATCGGCAAGTTGGAGGCCATCCTGCCCCCGCAGGAGCAGGTCCCCGGCGAGGAGTACAAGCACGGTACGCGGATGCGCGCGTACGTCGTCCGGGTCGTGAAGGGGGTGCGCGGACCGTCCGTAACGCTCTCGCGCACCCACCCGAACCTGGTGAAGAAGCTGTTCGCGCTGGAGGTCCCGGAGATCGCCGACGGCTCGGTGGAGATCGAGGCGATCGCCCGCGAGGCGGGCCACCGCACCAAGATCGCGGTGCGCTCCACCCGCCAGGGGCTGAACGCCAAGGGCGCCTGCATCGGCCCGATGGGCAGCCGGGTGCGCGCGGTGATGGCCGAACTGAACGGCGAGAAGATCGACATCGTCGACTGGTCGGACGACCCGGCGCAGATGGTGGCGAACGCGCTGTCACCCGCCCGGGTGAGCAAGGTCGAGGTGGTGGACCTGGCCGGTCGCTCGGCGCGGGTCACCGTGCCCGACTACCAACTGTCGCTGGCGATCGGCAAGGAAGGCCAGAACGCCCGGCTCGCCGCCCGGCTCACCGGCTGGCGGATCGACATCCGACCGGACACCGAGGCCGAGCCGCGGAACGCGGAAGCACCCCTGTGAGCGCGCAGTGAGCGAGCGGTAACGAACAGCAGAGCGCAAACCGACCCGAAGGGGTGAGGTTGGCGCGGGGAGGTAGACTTAAGCAGTGTCTGGCCGGACGCGAGCCCGAGCATGCCCTGAGCGAACCTGTATGGGTTGCCGGAAGCGGGCGGCCAAGAACGATCTGCTGCGCATCGCGGTGGTCGAGGATGAGTGTGTCCTTGATCCACGCGGTACGCTGCCCGGCCGGGGTGCTTATCTGCACCCCGACATGGCGTGTTACGACCTGGCGGTCCGCCGCCGGGCGTTTCCCCGGGCCTTCAGGAGCCGGGGACCGCTCGGTACGGCGGAGTTGCGACGGTCCATGGAACACGCGGTACGGAACGCCGCGTAGCACAAAGCGGCACGGAAAGAGAACGGTACGGGTAACCGTGCGGTCAGGTACCTCGCGAGTCGGAAGTAGGTCGAGATTGCGATGAGCACTCGATGAGTACGCGATGAGTACGCCCATGAAGTAGCGACGGTCCGGCGGACGACCACCCCGGACCTAGAAGGAGCGAAGTGGCTAAGGTCCGGGTATACGAACTCGCCAAGGAGATGGGAGTTGAGAGCAAGGTCGTCATGGCCAAGCTCCAAGAACTTGGCGAATTCGTCCGTTCGGCGTCCTCGACGATCGAGGCGCCGGTTGTTCGTAAGTTGACTGACGCTTTCCAGCAGGGGAACGGCGGCGCCGGTTCCACCGCTGCCAAGCCCTCGGCGCCGCGCAAGCAGGCGCCCGCCAAGCCGTCCGCGCCCAGCGCCGGCGCGGCTCGTCCCGCGGCCTCCAAGCCGTCCGGCGCGCCCGCGCCGAAGCCCGCCGCCGCGGCGCCGTCTCCGGCCGCTCCGGCGCAGGCCGGCCCGCGTCCCGGTCCGCGCCCCGGCCCCAAGCCCGCCCCGGCGCAGCCCGCGCCCGCGGCGGAGTTCTCTTCCCCGGCCGCCGCGCCGTCTCCGGCCGCTCCCGAGCGTCCGGCGCAGCGCCCCGGCCCCACGCCCGGCCCGCGTCCGAGCCAGCGCCCCGGCCCTGGTTCGCGTGAGGGCGGTCGCGGTGAGCGCGGCCCGCGTGCGGGTGGCGAGCGCGCCCCCCGTCCGGGCGGTGCCCGTCCGGCCGGTCCGCGTCCCGGCAACAACCCGTTCACCTCGTCCGGCAGCACTGGCATGCCGCGCCCGCAGGCGCCCGGCGCGCCGCGTCCGGGCGGTCCGCGTCCGGGCGGTCCCGGTGGCGCCCCCGGCGGTCCGCGTCCGCAGGGCGCGCCGCGTCCCGGTGGCGCGCAGGGCGGCCCGCGCCCCACTCCGGGCGGTATGCCGCGTCCCGGCGGGCAGGCCGGTCCCGGTGGCCCGCGTCCGAACCCGGGCATGATGCCGCAGCGTCCCGCCGCGGGCCCGCGTCCGGGTCCGGGTGGCGGTGGCCGTGGTCCCGGTGGCGGTGCCCGTCCCGGTGGCGGCGGTCGTCCCGGCTTCGCCGGTCGTCCGGCCGGTCCGGGCGGCGGCGGTCGTCCCGGTGGCGGTGGCGGCGGTTTCGCCGGTCGCCCCGGTGGTGGCGGCCCCGGTGGCGGTGGCGGCTTCGGTGGCCGTCCCGGCTTCGGCGGTCGGCCCGGTGGTCCGGGCGGCCGTGGCGGTACGCAGGGTGCCTTCGGGCGCGGTCCGGGCGGTCGCCCGGCGCGCGGCCGTAAGTCGAAGCGGGCGAAGCGCCAGGAGTACGAGGCCATGCAGGCCCCGTCCGTGGGCGGTGTGATGCTGCCTCGCGGCAACGGCCAGACGGTCCGGCTGTCGCGCGGTGCCTCGCTCACCGACTTCGCGGAGAAGATCAACGCCAACCCGGCGTCGCTCGTCCAGGTGATGCTCAACCTCGGCGAGATGGTCACCGCGACCCAGTCCGTCTCCGACGAGACGCTGCAGTTGCTCGCCGACGAGATGAACTACGTCGTGGAGATCGTCAGCCCCGAGGAGGAGGACCGCGAGCTGCTCGAGTCCTTCGACATCGAGTTCGGCGAGGACGAGGGCGGCGAGGAAGCGCTGGTCGCGCGTCCGCCGGTGGTGACCGTCATGGGCCACGTCGACCACGGTAAGACCCGACTGCTGGACGCGATCCGCAAGACCAACGTGGTCGCGGGCGAGGCCGGCGGCATCACCCAGCACATCGGTGCCTACCAGGTCACCACCGAGGTAAACGGCGACGACCGGAAGATCACCTTCATCGACACCCCGGGTCACGAGGCGTTCACCGCCATGCGTGCCCGCGGTGCGAAGTCCACCGACATCGCGATCCTGGTGGTCGCGGCGAACGACGGCGTGATGCCGCAGACCGTCGAGGCGCTCAACCACGCCAAGGCGGCCGACGTGCCGATCGTCGTCGCGGTCAACAAGATCGACGTCGAGGGCGCCGACCCGATGAAGGTCCGCGGCCAGCTGACCGAGTACGGCCTGGTGGCCGAGGAGTTCGGCGGCGACACCATGTTCGTCGACATCTCCGCCAAGCAGGGCCTGCACATCGACAGCCTGCTGGAGGCCGTGGTCCTCACCGCCGACGCCGCGCTCGACCTGCGGGCCAACCCCGAGCAGGACGCGCAGGGCATCGCGATCGAGGCGCACCTCGACCGCGGTCGCGGCGCGGTGGCCACCGTGCTGGTGCAGCGCGGCACCCTGCGGGTCGGCGACACGATGGTGGTCGGCGACGCGTACGGCCGAGTCCGGGCGATGCTGGACGACACCGGCAACAACGTGGAGGAGGCCGGTCCGTCGGCTCCGGTCCTGGTGCTCGGTCTGACCAACGTGCCGGGTGCCGGTGACAACTTCCTCGTCGTCGACGAGGACCGCACCGCCCGGCAGATCGCCGAGAAGCGGGCCGCCCGCGAGCGCAACGCGATGTTCGCCAAGACCCGTCGCCGGGTCAGCCTGGAGGACCTGGACAAGGTGCTCAAGGCAGGCGAGGTGCAGCAGCTCAACCTCATCATCAAGGGCGACGCCTCCGGTTCGGTGGAAGCCCTGGAGTCCTCGCTGCTGCAGCTGGACGTCGGCGACGACGTCGACCTGCGCATCCTGCACCGCGGTGTGGGTGCGGTCACCGAGACCGACGTGTCGCTGGCCGCGGGCTCGGACGCCATCATCATCGGCTTCAACGTGCGGGCCGAGGGCCGCGCCACGTCGCTGGCCGAGCGTGAGGGCGTGGACGTGCGGTACTACTCGGTCATCTACCAGGTGATCGAGGAGATCGAGGCGGCGCTGAAGGGCATGCTCAAGCCGGAGTACGAGGAGGTCGAGCTCGGCACCGCGGAGATCCGCGAGGTCTTCCGCTCGTCCAAGCTCGGCAACATCGCCGGTGTGCTCATCCGCTCCGGCGAGGTCCGGCGCAACACCAAGGCTCGGCTCATCCGCGACGGCAAGGTCGTCGCGGAGAACCTCACCATCGAGGGCCTGCGCCGCTTCAAGGACGACGTCACCGAGATCCGCGAGGGTTACGAGGGCGGTATCAACCTCGGCAACTACAACGACATCAAGGTCGACGACATCATCGCCACCTACGAGATGCGCGAGAAGCCGCGCGGTTGATCCGCACGGTGAAGCCAGCCCCGGCGTAGCCCGGGGCTGGCGACCGGGGCCGGTCGGCGGAAAATAACCCGTCGATCGGCCCCGGCCGTTGCCGGTACTGTTGTGATTACTGTTCACACGAGGCCTCACAGGTCGGCTTGACCTGCTGCCCATGTACGTAGGGACGTTGTCCTTCGATCTGCTTCTCGGCGACGTGCGGTCGCTGAAGGAGAAGCGCTCCGTCATCCGGCCCATCGTGGCCGAGCTGCAACGCCGGTACGGCGTCAGCGTCGCCGAGGTCGGCGACCAGGACCTCTACCGCAGGGCCGAGATCGGCATCGCGGTGGTGTCCGGGGACCTCGGGCACATCAAGGGTGTACTGGACCGCTGCGAGCGCTGGATGGCCGCCCGGCCCGAGGTGGATTTGCTGTCCGCCCGGGAGCGGATCCACGGCGAAGACGACTGAACCGAACGAAGACCGAAGAAGAGAGAAGATTACGCATGACCGACACCGCGCGGGCGCGCAAGCTGGCGGACCGCATCCGGGTCGTGGTCGCCGAGACCCTGCAGCGCCGGATCAAGGATCCGCGGCTGGGCTACGTGACGATCACGGACACCCGGGTCACCGGTGACCTGCGGGAGGCGACCGTCTTCTACACGGTCTTCGGCGACGAGGAGGAGCGTGCCGCCTCCGCCGCGGCGCTGGAGAGCGCCAAGGGAGTGCTGCGCTCCGAGGTCGGCCGCCAGACCGGCGTACGGTTCACCCCCACCCTCACCTTCGTCCTCGACGCGGTCCCGGACACCGCCCGGACCATCGACGACCTGCTGGCCAAGGCGCGCGCCGCCGACGCCCAGGTCCGCGAGAGCGCCGCGGGCAAGGGCTACGCGGGCGAGGCGGACCCGTACCGCAAGCCCGCCGCGCACGACGACGAGGAGTCGGACGAAGCGTGAGCCAGCGCAACAGGCCGATGGGCCCGGACGGACTGGTCATTGTCGACAAGCCCGCCGGGCTCACTTCGCACACTGTGGTCTCCCGGATCAGGAAGCTCGCCGGGACCCGCCGGGTCGGCCACGCCGGCACCCTCGACCCGATGGCCACCGGTGTCCTGGTGGTCGGCGTGGAGAAGGCCACCCGGCTGCTCGGGCACCTGGCGCTGACCACCAAGACGTACCAGGCCACCATCCGGCTCGGGCAGTCCACGGTGACCGACGACGCCGAGGGCGAGGTCACCGCCACCGCCGAGGCGTGCGGGGTGACCCGGGAGGCGCTGGAGGCGGGAGTCGCCAAGCTCACCGGTGACATCCTCCAGGTGCCGTCCAAGGTCAGCGCGATCAAGATCGACGGGAAGCGCTCGTACCGCAGGGTGCTCGACGGCGAGGACGTGGAGCTGACCGCTCGGCCGATCACCGTCTCGTCCTTCGATGTGCACGCGGTACGCGAGGCGGTCGCCGAGGACGGCACCGCCCTGCTGGACGTGGACGTGACCGTCGACTGCTCCTCCGGCACCTACATCCGCGCCCTCGCCCGCGACCTCGGCGCGGACCTGGGCACCGGCGGGCATCTGACCGCGCTGCGCCGCACCCGCGTCGGCCCCTACGGCATCGAACAGGCCCGGACACTGGAGGAGTTGGCGGACGACTTCGCCGTACTGCCGATCGGGCGGGCCGCGGCCGAGGCGTTCCCGCGCTGGGACGTCAGCGCCGAGCAGGCCAAGCGGTTGATCAACGGCGTACGGCAGAAGGCCCCCGGGCTCGGCGCCGGACCCATCGCGGTCTTCGGACCGGAGGACCGCTTCATCGCCCTGGTCGAGGAGCGGCGCGGCGAGACCAAGATCCTCGCGGGCTTCGCCTCCTGAGCAGGTCAGTACCTCCTGAGCAGGTCAGTCGAGCCCGCCGCGGTCCGGCAGCGCCCTGAAGGGGCGCGGGGCTGTGTTCATGTGCGGCTCCGCCGCGTGGGCGCGACCAGCCACAGTGGTGCCGCAGACGCGTGACGGCACATCGCCGCACCCCTCAGCGGAGCGCTGTGCGCCACCGTGAGCGCGGGCCGGGGCGGTTGGCCGCCCGGGCCCGCACTCGACGATTCCCCTCCGATCTTCTCTTATCCGCCCCGAACTGCGGATTCACCCCAACGGGCAGGCGCTCGGAGTGAATCCCGTGGTGTCCGGGGGCGCTTTCGCCGCGCGCCCTGTCCTGTCGATCACCACCCGCCTACCGTCAGACGGGGGAGAGCTCGGTGGGAGGTTCGTGGATGGCGCTTGGGGTCCCACCCGGCGCGGGTCAGGGAAAGGCCGATCCGGACGAGTCGCTGGTGCGGCTGTGCGATCTGGCCGGTCGGCCGCGCGGCACCGGGTTTCTCATCGACACCAACGGCACGCTGCTGACCAGCCATGAGGCCGTGGACGGGCTGCGCCGCCTGGTACTGCACGTCCGCCCGTCGCCCTCCGCCACCCTGGGCGCCAGCGCTTCGCCGCACGGCGCACACGTCGGCGAGCAGACCTTCCTGGTCGAGGCCGAGGCGATCACCCCGCTGCCGGAGCAGGGGCTGGCGCTGGTCGCCACCGAGGGGCTTGTGGTGCCTCCGCTGCCGGTCGCCGAGAGCGGACCCGCCGACCCGGACGGCTGGGTGCGGCTGCATGCCGAGGGCTGGGTGCACGCGGCCGTGGTCGGCACCGTGTCGGCCACGTACACCGCCACCGACCGCTTCCATCTGCTGGGCGAGGTCTACGAGTTGGTCACCGGAACCCCGGAGGCGCTGCGCGGCGGGCCGCTGGTCTCCGGCAGCCCGCTGGTGGACACCAGGACCGGCGCGGTGCTCGGCGTGGTGGCCACCGCCGTACACGCCGCGCACGCCGCGACCGGCTTCGCCATCCCGCTGCGCGCCGAGGGCCCGCTGGCCGAACCGCTCGCCCGCAACGCGGCCACCGTGCCCGCCTACGGCGCCCATCTGAACCTGGCCGGGGCGCTGCAGCTCACCGCCACCTCGGTCGGCTCGGCGGGCGCCGGACGCCCCCGCGATCTGCGCGAGCCGGAGCACCGACCGGCGGTCGAGGCCGAGTTGCGCAAGTTCCTGGACGGCACCGGCGAACGCGGCCCGCTGGTGCTCGGCCTGGTCGGCGACCCCGGCTGCGGCCGCACCACGGAGCTGGGCGCGCTGGCCGCCCGCCGCGCCCGGGGCGCCCGCCCCGCGCCCACCGTATGGCTGCGCGGCGCCGAACTGCGGCCCGGCGACGGCGGGTTGAAGGAGGCGGTGGAACGGGCGCTGCGGGCCGCCGGGCGGATCATCGACGCCTCGGGCGGGGTCGGCGAGGCAGGGCAGGCGGAGGGCGTCACACCCGACGCGGTGGCGCATCTGGCCCGCGCCGCGGACCGTCCGCTGCTGGTGCTGCTGGACGCGCCCGAGGAGATGCCCCCGGTGCTGGCGCACGCCCTGCCCGACTGGACCGCGGGCACCGCGAGTTGGCTGCGGGCCGCCGGAGTCAGGCTGGTGGTGGCCTGCCGCCCGGAGTACTGGGAGCGGGCCGGTGCGCTGTTCCCGGCCGAGCTGCTGTACCGGCCCGAGGCCCCCGGTACCGCGCCGGGCGGCCCCGCGCGGGCACTTCCCGCCTGCCTACGGCTCGGCGACCTCACCCCGGAGCAGGCCGAACGGGCCCGTGAGCGCTACGGGATCCCGGACGGCGCGATCGACCCGGCGGATGCCGCGCATCCGCTGACGCTGCGGCTGCTGGCCGAGGTCCGCGCGGCCAACCCGGAGCTGGCCGGGTGCCCGGACCGGTACGCGGTCTTCTCCGCCTACCTGGACCTGGTGTGCCTGCGGATCGCGGTACGGCTCGCGGTGGCCGGTTCCGAGCAGCTCGCCGGTAGCGCGGTGCGGCGGCTGGCCGCCCGGGTCGCCGGGCAGGTGCACGAGGCGGCGCGGCAGTGCCTGGGGCCGGGCCAGGGGGAGTTGGACCGGGAGACGTTCGAGGAGGTTTTCCCGTGGCGCAGCGGCTGGGCGTCCGCGGTGCTCACCGAGGGGCTGTTGGTGCCCGCGGGCGCCGGATACCGGTTCGCGCACGAGGAGTTCGGCGACTGGCTGCAGGCCGGGCACCTCGATCTGGACGCCGCGCTGCACGCCCTGGTCCACCGCTGGCAGAGCGCGCCTCCCGACCACCAGGAGGCCCCGGTGCGGCTGCCGTCCCGCCCGGTGACGACGGTGCGCACCGGCACCCACGACGACCGGCTGCCACCGCCCCCGCCCGCCCCCTCCGTCGCCCCCACCCAGCCGCCGCACGCGCTGCCGGTGCCCCGGCACCGGATCGGCCCGGTGGTGCAGGCCCTGCTGCTGGCCGGGCGGCGGGACGGCACGGCCGAACTCGCCCACCGGCTCGACGACTTGATCGGCGCGCTGGACGCGGGCGCGGCGGAGCCCACCCGGCTGGTGACCGGCGGCCAGCCGCCGGACCGGACGCACGGCCGCGGCGCCGACGCGTCCGACGAGCGGCGCGCGGACGCCACCTGGTGGGCGGCGCACCTGCTCGGCGAGGTGCTGCTGCGCGTCCCCGACGCCGCGCCGTACCGCGATGTGCTGCGGCGGCTGGCGGAGCGGATCACCGTGCGCTCACTGCGGCACGGCGGGTTCGACTCGCCGCGACTGCCCGCCGGGCTGGCCGAGTTCGGCCCCTGGTTCTGGCTGCGGCTGCCGCTGGACACCGCGGCCCGGCTGGATCTGCTGCGGCTACTGCTGCCCGCCGACGGGCCGCCCCCGGCCAGAAGCCGCGGCACGGGCGGGGACCGGTTCCTGACCGCGGCCGGTGAACTGCTGTGCGCCGACGCGGACGTGGCGCTGCCGCTGATCTGCGGCTGGTTCGACGACGACCGGCCGCTGCCCGCCGCCCCGGGACCGGGCCGTACCCCGACGGTGGCGTCCGCCGCCCAGGCGCTGCTGCACACCCACCGGCACCGCGCCATCGACGCGCTGACCGAGGCGCTGGTCGCGGCCGCCCATCCGCGCGCCGACGAACTGCTCGCCTCGCTCGCCGAGGACGAGCCCTCCGCGCTGTGCCGCGCGGTGGACCGCTGGGCGCACGACGACCGCCCGGAACGCCATGTGGCCGCCGCGGCCTACGGATTGCGCGCCGCCACCCACGTCACCTCCGAGGCGGACCGCCAACTGCTGCGCTACGCCGCCCTGGCCCTGCTCGGCCGCAGCGACACCTGCTCACTGCACGGCGCGGCGCTCGCGTTGCTGGTACGGGACCCGGTGACCCGCAACCGCTATCTGGAGCGGGCGCTGGCCCGCTTCGCGGCGGCGGACCCGTACATTCCGGCGAGCGTGCTGGGCGCCGCGCTGGCCACCCATCCCGAGCCGGTACTGGCCGCCTTCCAGGCCCGGCTGCGCGAGCCGGGCCCACGTGCCGCCGAGGTACTGGCCGAGCTGGCCCGGGTCACCACCCCGGCACTGGCCCGCCGCGCCGCGGCGCTCGTCCGCGCTTACGCGGAGCACTGCCCGGAGGGCGCCCGCGACGTGGCCGACTACCTCGAACTGCGCCTGGAACAAGGCCCCGGCGCCCGCGCCGTCCTCTTCCCACTGGCGGTCGGCCTGCTACGCGACCCCCGGGCCGAAGTACGCAGAGCACTCGCGCCCGTACTCACCGCATCCGGCTCCGCGGTCTCGCGCCCCCTGCGACGGGAACTCCTCCAGGTCCTCCTGGAAGACGAACACGACGCGGCGGTGCTGGAAGCGGTCCGCCGCGGCACGGCCTGAGCGCGGCCCCGAAGGGGCGCAGGAAACCGCGCGACCAGCCACCATGGTGCGGTGGCGGCTGGGCGGGAGAACAGACCCCGAAGCCCCCGGCCCAGAGGGAGAAAACCCCAGGACAGGAACCCGAACCCACAGCCAGCGCGGCGACATGGCACTCTTGGACCGGCACACTGGAATTTCTGTTGCGGGCGAGGAGCGGTCACTGTGGAGCGCTGGCGGGGCTTGGAGGACGTTCCCCAGGGGTGGGGGCGCGGCGTCGTCACCATCGGCTCGTACGACGGCGTCCACCGCGGGCACCAGCTGATCATCGGACGCGCCGTGGAGCGCGCCCGCGAGCTCGGCATCCCGTCGGTCGTGGTCACCTTCGACCCGCACCCCAGCGAGGTGGTCCGCCCCGGCAGCCACCCGCCGCTGCTGGCCGCGCACCACCGGCGCGCCGAGCTGATGGAACAGCTCGGCGTCGACGCGCTGCTGATCCTCCCGTTCACCACCGAGTTCTCCCAGCTCTCGCCGGGCGACTTCGTCCGCACGGTGCTGGTCGAGGCGCTGGGCGCCAAGCTCGTGGTCGAGGGCCCGAACTTCCGCTTCGGCCACAAGGCCGCTGGCGACGTGGAGTACCTCTCGGCGCTCGGCCTGAAGTACGACTACCAGGTCGAGGTCGTCGACCTGTACATGCGCGGCACGGCGGGCGGCGGCGAGCCGTTCTCCTCCACGCTGGTGCGCCGACTGGTCGCCGAGGGCGATGTCACCGGTGCCATGGAGATCCTCGGCCGCCCGCACCGCGTCGAGGGCGTGGTGGTACGCGGCGCCCAGCGTGGCCGGGAACTGGGCTACCCCACCGCCAACGTGGAGACGCTGCCGCACTCGGCGATCCCCGCCGACGGCGTCTACGCGGGATGGCTGGTGGTCGACGGCGAGTCGATGCCCGCCGCCATCTCGGTCGGCACCAACCCGACCTTCGACGGCACCCAGCGCACCGTGGAGGCCTACGCCATCGACCGGGTGGGCCTGGATCTGTACGGGCTGCACGTGGCCGTCGACTTCTACGCCTTCCTGCGCGGCCAGGAGAAGTTCGACTCGATCGACGCCCTGCTGGAACGCATGGCCATCGACGTGAAGCGGGCCCGCGAACTCGTGGAGGCGTAAGCCGCGGAACCGCCTTGTGGGGAAGGGCCGGACGAGAGTGTCCGGCCCTTCCCCATGTGCTCACTGCTGCGGCGGCGGATAGCCGTACCCCTGCTGGGGCTGCGGCCAGCCGGGCGGCGGGGTCTCACCGCCGGGCTGGCCCGGTCCGGGCTGCGGCGCACCGGCGGGGCTGGGCGCGGACTGGGCCTGGGTCTGGGACGGCGGCTGCGGCGGCCAGCCCTGCGGCGCGCCCGGCTGACCGTACGGCGGCTGCGGCGGCTGGGCCTCGCCGTACGGACCGTAGGGGCCGGGCGCCGCGTAGTAACCGGGCTGCGGCTGGCCCGGGATGGGCGGAGCCATCTGCGGCGGCATCCCGCCGCCCTCGCCCTGTGTCCACAGCCCCTGCGCCTGCTGGGCCCGCGCGAAGTCCTCGGCGACCATCGCGGCCAGGTTGAAGTACGCCTCGCGGGTCTTCGGCCGCATCATGTCCAGGTCGACCTCGGCGCCCGCCGCCAGGTGCTCGTCGAACGGGACCACGACCACGCCGCGGCACCGCGTCTCGAAGTGCGCCACGATGTCCTCGACCTTGATCATCTTCCCGGTCTCGCGCACCCCGGAGATCACCGTGATGCTGCGCTGCACCAGATCCGCGTAGCCGTGCGCGGACAGCCAGTCGAGGGTGGTGCTCGCACTGCTCGCGCCGTCCACGGACGGGGTGGAAATGATGATCAACTGCTCGGCGAGGTCCAGCACTCCGCGCATCGCGCTGTAGAGCAGACCGGTGCCCGAGTCGGTGAGGATGATCGGGTACTGGCGGCCGAGCACGTCGATGGCGCGCCGGTAGTCCTCGTCGTTGAACGTGGTCGACACGGCCGGGTCCACGTCGTTGGCGATGATCTCCAGACCGGAGGGCGCCTGCGAGGTGAACCGGCGGATGTCCATGTAGCTGTGCAGATGCGGGATGTGCTGCACCAGGTCGCGAATGGTCGCCCCGGTCTCCCGGCGCACCCGGCGGCCGAGCGTTCCCGCGTCCGGGTTGGCGTCGATGGCCAGGATCTTGTCCTGGCGCTCGGAGGCCAGCGTGGAGCCGAGCGCGGTGGTGGTCGTGGTCTTGCCCACACCGCCCTTGAGGCTGATCACCGCTATCCGGTAGCAGGACAGCACCGGGGTGCGGATCAGCTCCAGCTTCCGCTGCCGCTCGGCCTCGGCCGCCTTGCCGCCCAGACTGAACCGCGACCGGCCGGGGATGTTGCTGCCCGGCTTCTTGGCCTTGGGCTGGTTGCGCAGCAGCCGGTCGGAGGACAGCTCCACGGCGGCCGTGTACCCCAGCGGCGCCCCGCCGACAGTGCGCTGCCGCTGGTCGGGGGTGATCGCGGGCCAGTCACCGGTACGGGGGTCGGCGGGCTGTGCGGCCTGCTGCTGCTCGGGGTTCGCGGGCGGCGGCAGCGGCGCACCCTGATGCGGGAAGCCGTAAGAGGACTGCGGCATCGGCGCGTTGGGCGCGTTGGGCACCGGCGGCTGCGGGAAACCGGGACCGGGCTGCTGCGGTGGCAGCGGCGCACCCTGACCGACCGCAGGGCCGTACGGCGCCTGCGGTGGCAGCGGCGCGCCGGTTGCCGGATTCGCCGCGTGGGGACCGTTCGGCGCGTTGGGCGCGGGCGGCTGCGGGAAGCCGTAACCGGGTTGCTGCGGCCCGGGTTGCTGCGGTACGGGCGGCTGCGGCGCCTGGAACTGCGGCGGCAGCGGCGGTACGGCGTGCTGCGGCGGGGCCTGCGGAGGCGGCGGCTGCAGCGGCCACGCGGAGTCGGCCACCGGCTGCTGCGGTACGGGCGGTTGCGGCGCGGGCGGTTGCGGCGCGGGCGGCTGCGGCGCGGGCGGTGACCACGGCTGGGCGCCGCTTGGCGGCGCCGAGTCGCCGGTGGCGGCAACGGGCGCCGTCGGCCCGGGAGTTGGCAGGTGCGGCGCCGGGGGCTGGGGTACGGCGTCGCGCGGTTCCTCCGCGGCGGGGGCCGCCTCCGCGGGCTCGTCCTGCGCGGTGGCCTGCGCCTTCGGCGGTGCCTCCTGCGCGGTGGCGTCCGCGTCCGCCGCATTCGGCTCGGCGCTCTGCGCGGGCTTGGCGGCCTTGGGCGACAGAGCCGAGAACTTCATGGTGGACTCACTGCGGACGGCACCCAGCGGCGGCTCGTCCTTGGCGTCCTCGGAGCCCTCGGAGCCCTTGGCGTCCGGCTCCTCGGCACTGGCGGCGCTGGCCGGGTCCGGCGTCCCGGGTGCGCCACTGGCGTCGGCGGAGCTGGTGGCCGGGCCGCCCGGCGTACCGGGCGTCTTGGCCAGGCCCGGGAAGGCGGGCTCGGCGCCGTCAACCGGCATAGCGCTGGCAGGCGTCGACCAGCCCGGTCCCTCCGCGCCGTGGCCCGGCACCGACTGCGGTGCCGGGGTGGGCGCGGACGGCGGCGCCATCTCGGGCGCGGCGACCGGCGGTTGCGGCGCCGGTGGCTCCGGGGCCGCCGAGGTGGCGGCGGAACCGCTCTCCTCGCTGTTCGTCATGTACCAGGCGGGCGGGGTGTAGTCGATGGTGAACTCGCCGGTGTGGTCGGCGTCGGTCGACCGCCCGTCGCCGCGGTTCTCGTCCCGGTCGGTGCTCACTGTGCCTCCTGGATTGCTGTCATGCTCGCGAACGGCATGTCGTACGCCGGGGTCTGCGGCACGGGTGGGGTGGTCGTCGCCGCGCAGGCTCGCGCCATCGATGGTTCCTCCCCGTACCGCGGCAGCCCATCCGGCCTGTTGCTGCGGTCCCCTCGGTCTCAGGGGGCCGCGGAGGCTGATTCGGGATACCTGCCCTCGTGTGCTCCTGCCGCTCTGGAGGACAGCCTAATCATCAGGTGCCCCTCCGTGTCAGGCCCGCCCCCGCCGTCCGCGGCGCATCGGCCATCGGCGGCCGTACCGCCCGCCGGGCAACGGGCACCCGGTGTCAGTCCACCCGGCGGGCGACCCCCAGCAGCCCGGTCTCGGCGTCGGTGGGCTGGGTCATCACGAACTGACGGTGCGTACGGGTGCACCACAGCGCGAAGTTGTCGCCCAGCCCGGACAGCGCACCGACGTCCGACGCGGGCAACGCCATGATCCGGCCGATCACCTCGGCCTCGTCCGGCGAGACCCGCTGCACCCCGACGAGCGTGGCGCTCTCCAGGAACCGCGGCGCCGTCGGCCCCAGATACGGCAGCAGCGTCAGCACCGACTGCCACGGAGCCGCCGCCACCCGCCCGCGCGGCGGCCGGATCCCCGCGTCCCGCACCACCAGCACCGGAGAGCCCACCGACGGACCCTGCGGTGGCACCCGCCCCACCTCGTGCACCGTCACACACTGCTGGCCGCCACCGGCCGCCTGCGCCAACGGCGCCCACGCCTGCGGCCGTCCGGTCTCCACCGCGATCCGCGCCCCGGTGGCCGCCGCGCGCAGCGCGATCACCTGGGCCGTCCACAGGCCGCCGACCAACACGACCTCCAACGGTGTCGGCCGGTTGATACCGAGCACCGCTGGCTGGTTCTGCGCGTCCACGCCGATGACCACACCGTCGTCACCGACCGGCACACCCACCGCCGACAGCTGCCCGGCGGGCAGCACATGCCGGGAGCGGCGCGGCCCGAGCAGGCCGAACCCCAACCTGGCCCGCGCGCCCCGGACTTCCCGCTCCACGCCCGACGCCGTACCGGCCTCGGACACCGCCGAAGAGGCCATCAGCGGGCACCTCCCAACGGCAACGTGGCCAGCACACCGGGCAACTGCTCGCGGTCCAGCCGCACCAGATCCACCTTCACCCCGCGCGCCGCGCGCTCCAACTGCCGGCGCGCCGACGCCAGTTCGGTATCGCTGCGGCCGGTCACCCGGACGTACGCGGCCACCGCGGGCGCGCCCGCGGCGCCCCGGCTCACGGTCAGGCTGAACGTGGAGGCCAGCGCGGGCATCGAGGTGAGCAGCGCCACCAGGTTCGGCGCCGGTGTGCCACCCGGTCCCAACTGCGGCCAGCGACCTATCCAGTACGTGGTGTGCCAGCGGTCGTCACAGCGCCAGGCCCGCGCCGTCTCCGCCGTGCGCCGCGCCGGTGTGTCCGACCGGCCCGCCTGCGCGTTGGCCAGCGGGTTGACACAACTCGACGTGGCCACCGCGTTGATCAGCCCGGCCTCGTCCAGCGGCGTGGCCTGGAAGCCCGCACCGGCCAGCCTGCTCGCCAACTGGTCGGTGGCGCGCAGCAGGGCGCGCCGCGCTCCGCCTATGCCGCCGCCACGGGCCCGTACCGCCTCGGGGCACAGCTGCGGGTCGAGCTTGAGCGCCACCCAGGTCAGCCGGACCGCCGGGGCGCCGGACTGGGCCTGCAGCGCGGCGTAACTGCGTGCGGCGACCGCCTGTTCCGGCAGATGCGGCGCCGGGGCGGGCTGGGTGTGCTGCACCACCTGGACCGACTCCAGCCGTATCGCGTCCACTTCCAGGGCGTCGTGGAGCAGTTCCAGCGGCAGTGGACGGGCGGTGCGCAGCGGGCGCAGCGGTATGTCGGCGGCCTGCACCTGGAGCACCGCGGTCAGGAACGTGCCGTCTCCTACCATGCCCACCGTGCGCCGCTCCCGGGCGGTGTAACTGTAGGTGCGCAGGCTCGGATCGCACTCGACGGCGGGCGCGAATCCGGGGTCGGTGCCGGGCGGTACCGCTTCACCGGCGCGCCGCCTGCGGGCCCGTAGCGCCAGGGCGGCGGCCAGCCACTCCGGCGCGGGCCGCCGGTGCCGGCGCACCACGGCGAGCACCACCAGCGCCGCGGCGAGCACCCCCGCGGGCGCGAGCAGCAGCGGATCGGTGACCCAGGCCGCCAGCAGCAGCGCGGCGGCCACCTCTATCAGCACCAACTGCCGCACCCCGAACGGGCCGATGCGGCCCGACTGCGGATGCGGCCGCAGCACCGCGCCGGACTGCGGCCCCGTGCCGCCGCGCGTCCCGCCGCCGGGGAGCGGCGCACCGGCCGCGTGTGCCGTACCGCGCGAGCGCGTGCCGGAAGGCGGCTGCCCTTCGGTACGCGTCGTGGTCGCGCTGGCCATCCCCGTCGCCCCCTTGTTCCACTCTTGTGGTGAATGCCGGTTCGCCTCCGGGCGGTTGACGTGCTGACTGTCCCACCCGCACGACCGTTGTCGATCGTCACCCGGCATAGTAGAGGCCCAGTCCGACAAGCGCGGGCGCCCGCCCCAGCCTGTGGATAACCGGGGTGCACCGCCGACGGAAGACCGTCGGCGCGCACCGCGACCGCGGCGGGCACCGGCCCCGCGAGCGCGTAGACCGACACCGAATCACCGGGGGAGAAGAAGCAGCCGATGGCCTCACGGCGGGACGAGCTCAACGCCTACACCTTTGCCAGGAAGCGGACCTTGGCGGCGTTCCTCCAGCCGTCCGCCTCGGGCAGTGAGGAGGGCGCCCCGCGACCGCTGCGCGCCTTCGCGCCGAGCCTGGTCGTCGGCGCGCTGCTGCTCGCGGGCTTCGGCGCCTGGGGAATGATCAAACCGGGCGCTCCGCAGGGCTGGAACACACCTGGCGCCAAGGTCCTGGTCGGCAGCGAGTCCACCACCCGCTACGTGGTGCTGAACACCGGCGGCGAGCCCGAACTGCACCCCGTGCTCAACCTGGCGTCCGCCAAACTCCTGCTGGATCCCCAGAAGTTCGGCGTGCTGAAGATCCCGGAGTCGGTGCTCGACAACGGCAAGATCCCGCACGGCCCCACCCTGGGCATACCGTACGCGCCCGACCGGCTGCCCACCAGCGCCGACGCCGGAACCGCCAAGCTGTGGGCGGTGTGCGAGCGGCCGGGACAGGGGCCGGGAGATGTCCAGAAGGCGGCCTTCGTGCTCGCCAGCCGGGACGCCGCCAAGGTCGACGGCGCCGGGCGGTTGAACGGTGACCAGGGGCTGTTCGTCCAGGGGCCGGACGGAGCCCAGTACCTGATCGACCCGAACGGCACCAAGTACCCCATCGGCGACCCTCGTTGGAAGGCTGCCGACAAGACCGGGCAGGACGCCCAGAAGCTGCTGGTGCGGATCCTGTTCGGCGGCGACCGCACGCCGCAGTTGGTCACCGAGGACTGGCTCGCCACCTTCAACCGGGGCGACGCGCTGGAGTTCCCACCGGTGCCCGGCCTTGGCGGGGCGGCCAACGTCCCCGGACTGAGCCCGCAGTTGAACAGGATCGGCATGGTGCTGGTGGCGCCCAGCGGTACCGGCTCGCAGAAGTACGTGGTGATGGCCAACAAGGTCCAGCGCGTCTCCGACCTGGTGGCCAAGCTCCTGCTCAACATGCCCGGCGTCACCTCGATGTACCCGGGCGTACCCGCACCCCAGCAGGTCGCCGCCCAGGACTTCACCCCCGACGACAAACCCTTCTCCGCCGACTACGGCTGGCCGCAGGAACCGCCGCAGCAGGCGAACGACGGGGTCTCCGGCGCGTCGTGCAGCGTCTACCGGGGAACCGTGGACGGCAACAACAGGCCGCGGGTGAGCGTGTGGACCGGCGCGCACTTCCCCGCCACCGTCGTGGACGGCGGAACCAGCGCCTATGTGACGCCCGGCTCCGGTCTGCTCTACCGGCAGACCGCCGGGAAGTCCGCGGACACCGGCAGCGTCTTCCTGGTCACCGACACCGGCCTGCGCTACGCCGTGCAGTCCAACAACGACAGCGACTCCCACAAGTCGAACATCGGCACCGACCCCTCCGCTTCCCCTGGCTCCCAGAGCCCCGACGCGAGCCAGCAGCAGGCCAACCAGGCCCAGGTACGGCTCGGTTACGGCCAGGTGCAGCCGGTTCCGGTTCCCCAGGCCTGGTCGTCCTTCCTGCCCGCCGGCCCCACCCTGGACACCAACGACGCGGCCCAGCCGCAGGGTTCGTGATGCGCGCACTCCAACTCGCCCCGCTGCTGCGGAACATGTTCGCCGGGGGCGCCGCCTGCGCGCTGGCGCTCGCCCCCGGACTGGTACCGGCACACCACCCGGTAACCGCGCGCCTCGCCCTGGCCGACGACGGCGAGTGCACCTACCCTGCGCGCCCCATCAGGAGCGAACCCTGGTCACTGCAGCGGGTGATGCTCGACCAGCTGTGGCAGAACAGCCAGGGCGAGGGCGTCAGCGTCGCCGTGATCGACACCGGCGTCGACGCCCGCAACCCGCAGCTGAAGGACGCCGTCGACAAGCGCGACGGCTTCGACCTGATCGACACCAAGGGCGACGGAACCAACGACACCGTCGGCCACGGCACCAAGGTGGCGGGCATCATCGCCGCGCGCCCGGCCGCCGGTACCGGGTTCGTCGGCCTCGCGCCGCGGGCGACGATCATCCCGGTGCGGCAGAACGACGACCAGGGCAACGGCAACGCGGGAACGCTCGCGCAGGCCATCCGCAAGTCGGTCGCGGAGGGCGCCAAGGTCATCAACATCTCCCAGGACACCACCGGCGGCCCCGGCCCCGACCCGGCGCTGACCCAGGCCGTGCAGTACGCGCTCAGCCAGGACGTGGTGGTGGTCGCCGCCGCGGGCAACGACGGCACGGGCGGCCAGCAGCACACCACCTACCCGGCCGCCTTCCCCGGCGTACTGGCCGTGGGCGCCTCCGACCGCAACAACGAGCGCGCCGACTTCTCCCAGTCAGGCCCGTTCGTGGGCGTCGCGGCACCCGGCGTCGACATGGTCTCCACGGTGCCGATCGGCGGCCAGTGCGTCGACAACGGAACGAGTTTCGCCGCCCCTTATGTGGCCGCCGTCGCAGCGCTCGTCCGCGCCAAGCACCACGACTGGCATGAACAGCAGGTCGTCGCCCAGATCGAGCAGACCGCACAGCGGGTGGACCCCGGACACAACAACTTCATCGGCTGGGGCGTGGTCGACCCGGTACGCGCGCTCACCGACGACGCCAAGCCGATCGACGAACCCGTTCCGGACAGGTCCCCGACCCAGGGCGGCGCCAAGGTGCAGCCCGCCGCGCTGACCCTGGGGGAGACCCCACAGCAGCGCGCCGAGCGCACCGCGACCTACGCCCTGTGCTCCGCCGCCGTCCTGGTGGCGGTGATCGCGGGCGGCGCGGTGGTCGTACGGGACGCCAGGCGCCGCCGTACGACCACCTGAGCGCGGCCGAAGTCGGCGGCCAGCCTGCTCAGTTGGCGCTCGCCGGACGGACGGTGCCCATGATCTTGTCGATCTCGTCGGAGGTCAGCGCGTTGGGCACGCCCTGGTCCGCGTAGAGGATCCAGATCCCGGTCGTGCCGTCCTTCAGCCGCATGGCGATGGCCCGTGAGGTGGCGGTCGCCGGGACGCAGGGGCTGGGCCGGTAGATGTTGGTCGCCGTCGCGGTGGCGAGGTAGCCGTCGATGCCGTTGTGCTTCCAGGGCGTGACCTGATTCACCGTCACCTTCGGCTTGTGGCCGTCCAGCCCCCCGTACGCCCCGAACAGCCAGTTGTTCGCGGCGATCTTGGCACTGTCCTGGAGCGTGTTGCCCCGGTCGCCCTGGGAGCCGATGGTGGCGAGCTGCCCCTTGCCCGCCTGGATCGGACCCGTCGTGCTGCCCGACGAGGCACAGCCGCCCTGGCGGTAGTACGAGACACCGGTCATGCCCAGCATGGGCTTGCCGTTCTGGTCCGTGTACGCGTTCTCCAGATCGGGCTTGTCGACGCTCCAGTGGTCGGACGCCGGCGGCACGTCATACGTGAAGCCGTGGTGCTGCCAGACCTGCGTCTGCCAGCCCGCGATCATCGGCTTGGCGTCCGAGCCGTTGCCGCTGGAGTTGGGACCCTGCTCGGTCGGCGTCGGCGCGGCCACGGTCGGCGCGTGGGTCGGCTTCGAGACCTTCGGCTTGGCGCCGCCGCCCTTCATGGCGAACGCCACACCGCCGCCGATCACCGCGAGGGCGACCACCGCGCCGACGACGGTGAGCAGCGTCTTGCGGTTGCGCGCGGGCCGCGCGGCCTCCGGCTCCGGCGGGGTGAACGGCGGCTGGCCCTGCGGCGCGGGGGCGTGCTGCGGGAACCCGAGGGGCGGCGGGCCCTGGGGCGGCTGTGCGGGCTGCGCGTACGGCGGTTGGGCCTGCGGTTGCTGCGGGGGCTGCGCGGGCGGTGTGGGTGGGCCTGGGGGGCCTGGCGGCTGTATTCGCGGCATCTCGCCGGTGGGGGTCCAGGCGGGTGCGGGGCCGAAGCCCTGCTGCGGTTGCTGCGGTTGCTGCTGTGGATCCTGCGCGTCGTGCGGATTCTGGGGCCAAGACATGGCCGATACCCTACGTGCCGTCCGTCGCCGCCCGGACGGGGAACGGCGACAGCACGGCAACAACGGCTACCCGCCCGCTACTCCTGTGCGGGCCAGGGGACTTGGGCAGAGCGGTAGTAGTCGATCCCGAGGGCGTCCCAACGCGGGCCCTGTGCCGCCAGACGCAGCCGGAACGCGTCCCAGTCGTGCGAAACGGCCGGGGACCAGCCCAGTTCGGCCACGGCGGGCAGCCGAGGAAACGCCATATACCCGATGTCGTCGCTTGTCGAGATGGTTTCCGACCAAAGCGGCGCCTCCACGCCGAGCACGGCGGAAGCGGGCGCACCGCGCAGGAACGTCGCCGGATCCCAGCCGTACGCGTCCTTGACCTCGGTGTAACCGGCCCAGCTGAGGCCCAACTTGGTCGACGGGTTGTACTTCATGTCCAGGTACGTGTGGTTGGCGGGCGACATCACCAGCCGCGTCCCCGCCTTGGCCGCCGCCACGACGCCCTGCTCCGTACCGGCGGTGCCCCAGTACTGCGCGACGGCGCCCTGAACAGGATGCGCGTTGGTGATCTCGTGCCACGCCAGCACGGTCTTGCCGTACCCGGTCACCAACGGCTGCACCCGGTCCATGAACGCCGTGTAGTCGGCGGCACTGGTGGAGTGCGCCTCGTCGCCGCCGATGTGCAGATACGGGCCGGGGGTGAGCGCCGCCAACTCCCGCAGCACGTCGACGACAAAGCGATAGGTCACCGCCTTCGCCACGCACAGCGAGCTGAAACCCACGTTCGTCCCGGTGTACAGCGGCGGAGCCACCCCGTCGCAGTTGAGCGGCCCGTACGAGGCGAGTGCCGCGTTGGTGTGCGCGGGCATGTCGATCTCCGGGACGACTGTCATGTAGCGGCTCGCCGCATAGCGCACGAGCTGCTCGTACTGCGCCTTGGTGTAGTACCCGCCGGGCCCGCCCCCGACCTCGGTCGAGCCGCCGTAGGCGGCCAGCCGCGGCCAGGACGAGATCGCGATCCGCCACCCCTGGTCGTCGGACAGGTGCAGATGAAGGTAGTCGATCTTGTAGAGCGCGAGCTGGTCGATGTACCGCTCCACCTCGGCGACGGTGAAGAAGTGCCGTGAGACGTCGAGCATCGCGCCGCGGTAGGAGTACCGGGGCACGTCGGTGATCGTCCCGCCGGACACCGTCCACGGCCCCGGTTGCGGCGTCCGCTCCTCCACGGCGGCGGGCAGCAGCTGCCGCAGCGTCTGCACGCCGTGGAACAGCCCCGCGGGCCGCTCGGCGGTGATGGCGACGCCCTGCTTGGTGACGTCCAGCCGGTAACCCTCGTCGCCCAGGTCCCCGGCATGACCGCTGAGTGCCAGCACGATCCCGTCGCGCCTGCCCAGGGGGCGCAGGGGCAGCGGATACCCCATCGAGGGCCGCAGCAGCCCCGCCAGGTACCGTCCGACGCCCACCGCCCCCGGCGACACCCGAATGACGGTGCCCTCCCCGAACGTGTACGGCGCCCCGCCCTGACGCACCACCGCGGGCACCGGCACCACCTGAGCCAACGGCCGCGCCGCCACCTCCCTGGGCACCGCCGCCGTGGTCCCGGCGGTAAGGCCCACCATTAAGAGCAACGCACCCAACAAACACGGCAACCGCCACCCGGCCACCGCACCGTGTCGTCTCACGAACGATCCCTCCGCCGAGGCCCCAAAGGCCCACCCGACACCTGCGACCGAACTCCGATAAACCGACCAAATGCGCTTCCTGGGTACCGTGCGCCTGACGGAGCGTCAAGGATGCGAGGCCGCTGACGCCAGTCGTGGCGGGGTCGGCATAGGTAATGGTTGAAATTGCGACGAGTTGCAAATGTGTGGCGGCGTCAAGGGGGTGCCTCGCCGTGGAGCGAATATGGCCGAGCTCAACCCAGGAATGGCTTGTCCGAGAGTGCTTGACGCCCAGGGACTCGACGTCTGGTCCGGGCTTGGGGGAGCGGGGCGATGCATACCTGACGCCCGTCAAGTGGCCTGCCTCGGCACGTGGTTGGGGCTGTCGTAGGGAGTGGCTAGAGTGGTTCGAGGCGTCACAGGCATGGCGTCGACGAGATGGTCCGGGTGTACCGACTTGTCTCGACTCATTCCATTTGATGGGGGAAGGGCAGCGTCGATGGCTGGTAATCAGAATCTCAACGTCGAGCATGAGGATCTGAAGTCGCTGGAAGATGCTCTGGAGAACATGAAGGGGCACCTCCACCAGCAGATCCAAACGCTGTACCACGTGGTGGACCAGGTCAGTGCGTCGTGGAGCGGTCTCGCCGCGACCGAGTACCGGAATCTCCAGCAGCAGGTGAACGAAGACGCTAAGCAGATCAATGGGATCCTGGAACTGGTCAAGGAAATGATCTCCTCCGCCAAGGGGCACTTCTCCCAAATGGACCAGGAGCACCAGGAGGCCCTGAAACGGCTACAGGGTGGCTCGGGGGACAACTCGATCCTCGCCCGCCTGGGGTGAATCGGGAGATGCGTCGCACCGTCGATGCATCCGATCCAGGCCAGCAAGTCGATCAGTACGTAATGAGCCCTCGGTAGCCAGGAGAAGTCATGACTATTTCAATGCGGTACGACGGTGTCGCGGATCTGGCCAGCAAGGTGTGTCAGGCCGCCGACGCCATTAAGAACGAGCTCGAAGACCTCCAAGGGCGTGTCAACAAGTTGGTCGCTTCGTGGGACGGTGAGTCCAAGGAGGCGTACGCCAGGGTGCAGCGTGACTGGGACCGGAAGGCCCAGGACCTGCACGAGCACCTCCGGCGCATCGGCACGGAGGTGGGTAAGGCCCCCGGGTCCTATCACGCGACGGACCGGAAGATCGCCGGACAGTTCCAGATCTGACGCTGTGAGCACAGCGACAGTTCGTCGAGGGGGCGACCGCGACGTCTTCCGTCGCTGTTCACAGGAGAGCAGAGCAGAACATGTGCGGAGAGGCCGGTGATGGCACCGGCCCGGCTTCGTTGACCGAACCCAGGGGGATAGAAGCAATGGGTCTGCCACATGGCACGGTGCAGCCCGGAGAGTCGCCAAGTTCGCCGGACCTCAAGCCGGATCCCGAGTCGCTGGCTGACTTCAAGAAGGCTTTGGACACGGTATTGCAGGACTTGGACAAGTCCTACGCCTCGCACAGCAAGCTGAGCGACCAGACCGTCACCCACACGTCATACGGTGACTTCGACGAGGCGCGCACCCTGGCCAGTACGTACGACAGCGTGCACGACACCCTCAAGACGCTGGCACAGGCGTGGGGCGACCAGATCGAGGCCCTGGGAATCTGCGTGGACATGGCGAACCGCGGCTACCAGGGCGTGGATGAGGAGCACCGCGACCGCCTCCGTGTTCTCCAGGCCCGGATGCAGCAGTTCTCCGCCCAGCAATCGCAGACGCAGGCGCAGGACGCGAGCTTGTCCAACGGGGGGCAGGGCTCCACGAACAAC
Source organism: Streptantibioticus rubrisoli (assembly GCF_024436055.1). GTDB lineage: Bacteria > Actinomycetota > Actinomycetes > Streptomycetales > Streptomycetaceae > Streptantibioticus_A > Streptantibioticus_A rubrisoli. Next base: position 77,675 of record NZ_JANFNH010000018.1, read on the forward strand.
GCGGGTGGCAACTCCCGTTCCATGGGCGGTTGACAGAGGGATTGGGACGGTAGATGAGTACGCAAGACTCCTACGAGAATGCATCGCTCGTTGAAATCCACTTCATGGTCGCCAACGCGAAACCCGAGGATCTCAGCGGGAAGGCTGAAGCCTTGCAGCAGGCCGCCGCCGCACTGGAGGAACTCGGCGGGCACGTCGCGGCCAAGGTCCAGGGAGTTGAGTGGAAAGGCGAAGGCGGCGACGCGTTCCGTGAGTGGAGCAACCAGTTCCTCACTAGCACAAGGCAACTGAGGAACTACACCCAGACCGTCGCGCACGTCATGGGATACGCCGGTCAGACTCTGCACAAGGTCCAGCCCGCGGTGCCGACCCCGCCCGCCAGTGCTTATCTCTGCACCCCCAACTCACCCACCAAGCAGTCCGCTTCCGCTATGGAGTCCGACCGTCAAGAGGCCATCACCCAGATCAACAAGTTGGCGTCGGCCTATCGGCTGGCAACGAATGACCTGACGGCGGCAAAGCAGGCGGTGCCTACGTTTAAGCCGTTGCCGGGGGCTATGTTGCCGCCGGACCTTAACGTCGGCGGAGAGCAGACACAGGTCACGACGAGCAGCCCGGGGGCGGAAGCCCCAGTACGTAGTGACGTCGAGTCTGGGCCGAGTACGGGCACCCCTGCGGGACGTGCTGTCCCAGAAAGCACCTTCACCGCCGCTGCGGCGGGGCATAGCGCCGACAGAGTTCCTCCGCCAGCTCCAAGTACAAATCTGGATAGCACTGAGCCAGTAACTGTCGCGCAGCGTCCACATGCAGCAGTAACGACGTTTACCCCGAGTGAGCCTAGTTCAGGGCCCAGCCCTGTCCCGTTCGTCCCCGGTATCGTGGGTGTGCCCACCCCTTTGACGAAGTCAGGCAGCAAGGCTCTCCCCACAGAACCGCTCCCGGAACTGAGCAGTGGTGCGGGCACGTCGAATCGCATGCCTCGCACCGAAGTTGGCGACGAGGGAATCATCGGCGGAACACCGTCGCTCAACAATCGAAGCCTCACACCGAAAATGCCGCGTGGCTTGGTGGTCGGTGAGGAGCAACCAGCCGGTACGCGCGGTCCCGCTGGCGGTGCTCGGTATGCAGGTGTTCCTAAGCCTTCCTCCGGCGTAGTCGGAGGGGTCTCTGCCCGGCGCTTGGCCAGCGAGCCTGGTGGGGAAGTGGGCGCGCCTCGATCGGGTACGGGTAGCGCGAGCGAATACACACCGGGTGGTAGTGGGCTCCGACGGTCACCTGAGGTCTTGACCGAAGAGGGCATCGTGAGCGCCAGTGATGTGCGCCCCATGGGGTCTGTCGTGGGAGCACGTCCGGGTACGCTCCATGCCGATCGAGGGCGGCGTGGCACAAGGCCGGACTACCTCGTCGAAGACGAGGAGACATGGGCGTCCGGCGGCCGAGATGTCGTGCCACCCGTGGTTGAGTAGCAAAGACGCGTTTTGCGGCCGCAGTTGTAGAGCTAGGGGAATGGACAGTTGAAGCAGCGGGTGCGTAGCCGACTCCTCGCTCGCGGTGCGGCTTTGACAGCTGCGTTGGCCGCCGTACTGACATGTGGTTTGGCAGTGCCGCCAGCTGCACAGGCGCAGACCATTCAGGATCGAGAGTGGTTCCTGGACGCCATGCAAGCCCGCCAGATGTGGCAGGTGAGCACCGGAAAAGGTGTGACTGTTGCGGTAATCGATGGCGGAGTGGACGCGACGGCGCCTGAGCTCAAGGGGCAGTTGCTACCGGGCAAGGACTACGTCGGTGGGGGCGACGGCTGGCAGGATGCGGACGGTCACGGAACAGCCATGGCTATGCTCATCGCTGGCAACGGTGCTTCGGGCAGTGGGGTGATGGGCCTGGCCCCCGGGGCACGTATCCTCCCTCTCAACGTGGCCCCTCAAGGCGCCAACAATCCGGCGAGGGCCGCACAAAATATCGCTGAAGCGATCCACTACGCGACTGACCATGGGGCGAAAGTCCTGAACATCTCCTTGGCTATACGAACGAGTGAATCTTCGTCGGAAGATCGTGCCCCGTTGGAACCAGCCATCAAGTATGCACTGAGCCACGGTTCGCTAGTCTTCGCAGGCGCTGGGAATGACGGAGACAAAGGCAACCCCGTCGCATATCCTGCGGCAACCCCCGGCGCCGTGGGAGTATCCGCCGTTGACCAGTCCTGGACCGTCACGAAATTCTCTACATACGGGCCGCAAATCGCGCTATCTGCTCCCGGCAAGGATATGCCAGGACGCTGCAGCAAGTCCCTTGGCTCCCAGCAGGGTTACTGCTCGGGCTCTGGAACCAGCGAGGCCACCGCAATCGCCTCCGCCTCCGCCGCCCTCATCTGGGCCAAGCACCCCGACTGGACGAACAACCAGGTCCTGCGGGTTATGATCAACACTGCGGGAAAGCCGAAGTCGGGCAAGATCCCCAGCATTTACGGCGGCTACGGCGCCGTTCGCCCTCGCATCGCCCTCCTGGACACCCCTGGAGACCCGGGGCCGCCGAACGTCAACCCGCTGTTTCCTAATCTGTTCGCCAACTCCCCTTCGCCTTCCGCGAGTAAGAGTTCGGCTCCCGCCCCCGACGGCCAAGCTACGGCTGCTAAGAGCAGTAACAGCAAGACGATGCTGTGGGTGGGTCTCGGAATCGGTGGCGCGGTAGTGCTCGGTGGCCTGGCCGCCGCGGTCATCGTTCGCCGTCGAAAGAACACCCAAGGACTACCAGCGACTGCTCCCGTGCCACCGCTGTTGGGAAACTACCCAGGCCCAATGCCACCACCTCCACCGAACCCGTACCAGCGTTGAGTAACACCGAGGATGCCTACGAGCCCCCCGGTTCGTAGGCATCCTCGCGGCGGCTGCTTCCTTGCGCAGTTCCTTCCTGCGGACGCGGCATTCGTAGTCGAGGTGTGTGCCTTTTCCGATGAGGAAGTGCGTGAGAGCGCCGCAGCAAAGGTGAATGGGGGCGAGGCATCAGTGCTGGACAGAAGGCGGATCGTGAAGCCGCTCCGGGATGTCGTCACTCAGCCATCGTGCCCTGCCGGTGGGTCCGGATTTGGGAGTGTCGCCGGAAGGTTCGTGTTTCCCTTACAACCGATTTTCCGTGAAATGTCTTGAGACACTGATAGAAGAATGGTCATAGCGGACGCTCTCCTCAGCGAGGAACTTTCCTCCGGTGCGGAAGGGTAGGAGATCTCGCCATTCAGCGCCGCCCCATGGATACCGCTTTGCCCGCTGAGAGCGCAACGAAAGTCTAGAGATGACAGATTGTCGCCCGCGAGCGCGTCAATGCCGATAGGATAGTAAGTCCACTTTGCGGAACTCTCTCGGCTGTTCGTTGGGGGGTTCGGTGCAGAGTTGTTGTAAGTGCTGCTCCAGCTGAAAGTGACCTCCACCTCGGGCGTGCTCGCCTTGTTGGCGATGCTTTTGGGAAAGACGGCGCAGCTGTTTTTCCGGTTTGGTTGTTTTGGTGGGCTTGTTAGTTCCTTCGCAGCGGAATCCGGAGTGAAGTCTGGAATGTCCTGCTCGTACTGCGTCTCGTGTGTGAGCGTGCTCAGAGCGGCTTGGGCGCCGACGGAGAGGGAACCGCCGCATACGGTGTCCGCCGATACGAGGTGAATGTCATCGCTCCCGCCGGAGCATCCGGAAACCCCAGAGGCAAGCAGCAGGAGGATGGCGGAGTATCTGACGGAAGCGTTTAGCTTCGACTGTGCGGAATAGTTGAAAAGGTGATGCGCTCCACGCTGCCCTTGTGTGCCGCTCACTGCTGTACCCCTGATTGGGGGAGTTGTCCCATCAGGTCTTGATCTCCTGCTCCGCGGCCGTAGCCATCACCGGCTGCCGAGTCCAAGTCGCTTCTCAGTTTAGTCTGGCCGTCCGTGTCCAGTCCCGGGACCGAGTTCACTAGATCCTGATATGGTGCCATCGTTGACTCTTGGCCTCTGTATGCTATTTGGCCGGTGTAGTTATGTACGAGTTGACTCGTGTCTTTGAGGTTGAATCCTGGATAGCTGTCGATCACCTTCCCGATTTCCGCCTTGGCGGCACCGTGTCCGGTTGAGATGAGCGACGGGACGATGGTCTTGACGATGTCTTTGGCGTCCTCGGAAGGGCCGGGTATGAAAGCCGCTCCGGCGTCATATATTCCATTAACGGCCATCTTCACCCAATTCTTCTTATCGGCGAGGGCGTTATTGTATGCCGCGTCAGACACTGCCCCGGAGGATATTGCCTGATCGATCCTCGATTTATCGATCAAGCCTTGCACATACGCTCCGGTGCGTACGATGGGTATGGCGTTGTCGTCGTTAGGCAACTTTGGGCTCAGGGCTGTTGGCGGGTTGGCAGTCAGTGCGTTGAGTGTGAAAGCCCGTTGTGCGTGCGAGACGGCCGCGTAGGCATCCGGATCCTGCCCAAGAGTGCTCAGAAAGTGAATGGTGTCCAGTCTGCCGATGTGCAGCATTTGCGGGCTCTGTGAGTTACTGAAAAGATTCGCATAATGGCCGTCTTGCAGGGCCATGTCAATGTCGCCGATGTAGCCTCCCGCTATGGCTCCGAGACTGTTGCCGATTCCTCGTTGCTGTTTGAGTAGGTGAGGGTTGTTGGCATAGAGGGCGACGATTTCGTTGGCGATGTGTGCACCATCGGTAGTCTTGTGCATGATGTCATCGGGGAGATCGTAGGGGCGCCCTAGCGTCGCAGCTACAAGGGCGTGGCCGAGATTGGCATATCCGGATACGTGGTCCGTTCCCATGGTGTCCCCCGCCCAGAAGCGCTCCTGGGTGAGGTATTTGAAGTGGTCATCCGACTTGAGGAAATCTGTTGCTGCCTCCGGATTGTGGCCCAACGCCTCCATGAACCCGTTCATCGGGTCGCTCTGGTCATTCCCGAAGAAGTTGAGGGTTGAGTTGTTCTGGACATCGAGCCAGGTGGTGCCGTTATGGTTACTCGGGTCGATCTTGAACTTTTGGTCCTTTTGGAACAGTGCATCCCCGTAGCGCTGAAGGAAGCTGCTGTCGTAGTTTCCGAAGCGCATCAGGTTGCTCATGACCTGGAAGCCCAAGGGGTGGGAGGTCGTGCTCGAGTCGATGGGTTGCGAACCGAGCTGAACGATCTGGTTCTCCCAGTCCCTCATCGACGATGAGTCGTATCGCGTTGCGTCCGCGAGCGTGAGGCTGAGATTCCCCTGTAGATGTTTGAGGTCGTCGGTTTCGTTCGAGAGGGATGGGTTGTCGCTGGGGTCGGTCAGTTTGGCCCAGAAGTTCAGGGTGTTCGCAGCGCCGAGCTTGGTGGCGAACTCGGCACCGAAGACCGGGTCACCTGTGTGTTCGGACAGCAACTGGTTGAGTCGGGCAAGCTGATCAGAAGTGAGTTTCGGACCCAGCTGGGCCAGCTTCACCGCTTGGTCCGCGTCCTGGATTGCGTTCTGGCGCGCCTGCTCGGCGTCTGCGATGCTGTGGTAGGCGTCTTCGTTGAAGCCCTGGTCGGAGCCGTTGGGGTCCTGGTTCAGGGCCCAGTACAGGGCCTCGTCGGCGTCTGTCGCGTCCTGGAGGATCTTCTTTATGCTGTCGTTGAACTCGTTGACGGCCTCGTACATGTAGCGTGCCGCGGCGGGGTCTTTCTCGGCGCCCTGCGGGTCCTTCAGTACGACGTTGTGGTCACTGTCGAACCGCACGCTGCTGTGTGGGTCGTTGACCTGGTTGTCGATCGCTTTCAACCGGTTCTGTGCGTCGGTGAACTTGCCCAGCGCGTCGTTAAGGAGGTTGTAGACGTCGTTGGCTTCGTCGCCAGCGGTGCGAAGCTGGGTTCTGATCTTCAGCGAGACAGCGTGGGCGGCTCCCGCTGCTTCGCCGTGCCAGTCGGAGCCTTCCAGGTCCTTCATGACGTTGTTCTCAAAGCCCTGTGACACGCCGTCCACACCGGAGATCTTCTTCGGAAGGTTCTGCCAGTCGTCGACGGCGGTCTTGAGGTAGGAGAGATCGGCGTTTAGCAGATCCTCGTAGCTCGGCATATTTTGGTCGCCCGTCAGTGTCAGTGCCGATTGCTGAACTGGTCAGCTGTGGCAGTGTCGTGAGTGGTGAACGCCGTCGCCGCGTCACGGAGGGCCTGGGCGAACTTGGCGAGCAACTGGTTCTCCACATAGTGGGCCTCGGAGCGCCAGCGCTCCTCGAAGGTGGCGAAAGCGCTTGCGGAGCGGAAGCCCTTCAGTCCCTTGGCTACGTCGCCAGTGCTCTTCATGGGACTTTCGCAGGCGCTGTGGAAATCGCTCGCGACCTTGTCGGTCTTGTCCGCCCGGTCGTTGAGTACGCCTGCGGTCACGTGCAGCTTTGGCCCGCTCGGCCCACTGCCGTCGTACGAGTCCAGATGGAGCGCCTGGTCCTGCTGCTTCGCCGCCTCCGTCAGGTTGCCATTGGCGTCATACCGAAAGGGATTGAGTCTCCGGTCCATGTCCATACTCATGGTTGTCCCCCCAGCGATCGGTCCTGATCAGGTATCAACTTGGTTGCTGCAGAGCTGCACGGTTCGACTGCGCCCCACTCGGACGCGTCCTGACTGTTGGCCCTACGTGCCGAATGCCGACCGCAGATCCCGCGCCAGGGAGGGTCACCGACACGGTGGAATCGGGGTTGATCTGCGCAACGTGTGCCTCGACCAGCTTGGTCACTTCGGCGAAGGCAACCGCAACTGGGCCTCCGCCTGCTCCCGACGTCGACCATCGACTCACCAGACAGAACGTTCTCCTCAACCGCGGGCGGTGCGGACTTCAAATGCGTGGCGCACGAGGCTAGTTCTCCCGCGCCAGCCACCCCGTCTGGATGAGTCGGCTGCCCCGGCGCCGGGAGACGAAGTAACCCCGTCCCGGTGGCATCGGGCGGGCGCGGACGTTGCCGAGGAGTTCGCCCTCGCCCGGGTCGCCGGACAGGAGGACGCCCTGGGCGCCGAGTTCCTTGAAGCGTTGGATGAAGGGCTCGTAGGAGGCGCGGCTGGCGCCCGCGGAGCTGCGGGCGACGATGAAGCGGATGCCGATGTCGCGGACGTACGGGAGGTTCTCCAGTACCGCGAGCATTGGATTGTTGGAGGCCGTGCCGACCAGGTCGTAGTCGTCGATGACGACGAACGCCTGCGGGCCGGACCACCAACTGCGGTCGCGTAGTTGCTGCGGGGTGATGTCGGGGCCGGGTACGCGCCGCGACATGATGGTGTTGATCTGCTCCATGTGGTTCTGCAGCGCGCTGGGCGCCGCCGCGTACTGGAGCAGATGCGGGTCGGGTACGGCTCCCAGCAGGCCGCGCCGGTAGTCGCCGACGACGATCAGGGCCTCTTCGGGGGTGTACCGCTCGGTTATCTGTTTGATGAGCAGCCGCAGCAGTGCGGTCTTTCCGGACTCGCTGTCACCGAAGACCAGGAACAGCGGATCGCTGTCGAAGTCGACGAATACCGGTTCCAGGTCGTTCTCGTCGACGCCGATCGCCAGACCCCGCTCGGGGAACTCGAAGCCCTTCGGCAGCCTCCCCGCGGGCAGGTTGGTCGGCAGCATGCGCACCTTCGGGGCGAACGCCCCCGACCAGTTGGCCACCATCGTGCGCACGAAGTCCGCCGTGCCCTCGGACAGGTCCGTCGCCGAGGAGGAGCCGTCGATCCGGGGGAGCGCCGCCATGAAGTGCAGCCGCTCGGTGGTCAGGCCCCGACCGGGCGTGCCGATCGGCACGTTGACGGCGGTACGGCGGTCGATCTCCGAGTCGCCGGGGTCGCCGAGGCGCAGCTCCAGCCGGTTGAGCAGCAGGTCCTTCAGGGCCGGGCGGACCTCCATGTAGCGGGAGGCGGTGATGATGACGTGCACCCCGAAACCGAGGCCGCGACCGGCGATGTCGGTGACGACCGGCTCCAGCATCTCGTAGTCGGTCTTGAACGAACCCCATCCGTCGATCACCAGGAAGACATCGCCCCACTGCTCGCCCGGCAGCTCACCGGCCGCCCGGCGCTTGCGGTAGGTGGCTATGGAGTCGATGGACTCGCGACGGAACAGCGCCTCACGCCGGTTGAGGATCCCGGCCACCTCCGCGACCGTACGCCGGACCTTGTCGCCGTCCAGACGGGTGGCGACGCCGCCCAGGTGCGGCAGTCCGTCCAGCGCGACCATGGCACCTCCGCCGAAGTCCAGCCCGTAGAACTGGACTTCCTGCGGGGTGTGGGTGAGGGCGAAGGCGCTGATCACGGTGCGCAGCAGCGTCGAACGGCCGGACTGCGGGCCGCCGACGACCATCATGTGGCCCGCGGCACCGGAGAAGTCCCGGTACAGCACGTCGCGACGCTGCTCGAAGGGCTTGTCGAGCAGACCGACGGGCACCACCAGCCTGCCCAGTGCCGGGTACTCCGGCGCGGTCAGACCGCGCTCCGCCAGCGCCGACAGCGGCGGCAGCAACTGGTCCAGCGCGGGCGCCTCGTTGAGCGGCGGCAGCCACACCTGGTGGGCGGGCGGCCCCTGGCCGTCCAAGCGGCGCACGATCACGTCCAGCACGGTGTCCGAGACCGGTTCGTCCACGCCCGCCGTGGCCGCGCAGAAGTCCGGTGCGGGCGCGGCGTAGACCACCGGCACGTACGCGGCGCTGAAGCGCACCGGGCGCCGCTCCACCGGCAGCGGGTCGCCCGGGCGGGACGTGCTGCCGGTGCGGTAACTGCCGGATACGTAGGCGGCCTTGAACCGCACCATGGTGTCGGTGCCGAACTTCAGATACCCGGAGCCAGGCACCGACGGCAGGTGGTACGCGTCCGGCACGCCGAGTGCCGCCCTCGACTCGGCGGCGGAGAAGGTGCGCAGGCCGATCCGGTACGACAGGTAGGTGTCCAGGCCGCGCAGCCTGCCCTCCTCCAGGCGCTGCGAGGCGAGCAGCAGATGCACGCCCAGCGACCGGCCGATGCGCCCGATCTGGATGAACATGTCGATGAACTCGGGCTTGGCGGTGAGGAGTTCGCTGAACTCGTCGATCACCAGGACCAGCGACGCCAGCGGCTCCAGGGCGGCTCCGGCGGCCCGCGCCCGCTCGTAGTCGTGGATGTTGGCGTAGTTGCCCGATGCCCGCAACAGCTCCTGGCGGCGCTGGAGTTCACCGGTGATCGAGTCCCGCATGCGGTCGACGAGCGTCAGGTCGTCCGCCAGGTTGGTGATCACGGCCGCCACATGGGGGAGTTCGGCCATGCCCGCGAACGTCGCGCCGCCCTTGAAGTCGGCGAGGACGAAGTTCAGCGTCTCGGAGGAGTGGGTGACCGCCAAGCCCAGGACCAGTGTGCGCAACAGTTCCGACTTGCCGGAGCCGGTCGCGCCGACGCACAGGCCGTGCGGGCCCATGCCCTCCTGCGCCGCCTCCTTGAGGTCCAGCATCACCGGCTCGCCGTCCTCGCCGACGCCGATCGGTACCCGTAGCCGGTCGTGCTGCGCACGCGGCCGCCAGGTGCGGGCGACGTCCACCGTCGCGGCGTCGCCGAGCCCCAGCAGGTCGGTGAAGTCCAGGTTCGCCAGCAGCGGTTCGTCATCGTCGCCGCCACCCATCCGCAGCGGTGCCAACTGGCGGGCCAGCGCCTCGGCCTCGACGGCCGACAGCAGGTCGGGCACGCCCTCGTAGGCGGAGGTGCCCAGGGCTTCCAGCCACAGCGAGTCCGGGTGCACCACGATGGACAGCCCGCCGCGCGCCTCGTCCAACTCGCCCGCGACCACCTCGACCAGGGTGACCCCCTGCAGCCCCTCGGCGCTGGCCAGTACGGAGTCCGGCGGGACGGAACCGTGGTCCAGTACCACCACCACATGCGGCTGGTCCAGCAGCGGTTGACCGGAGCGGCTGAACCGGGGTCGCCCGTCGAGGCGGTTGGCCAGCAGTTCCTCCAACTCGCCCAGATCGTCCAGGAACAGCCGCCGCGTCCCCGCCCCGTCCAGCGCCCCCGGAAGCTGGGTGTGTGGAAGCCACTTCACCCACTCCCACTCCGACGCCGCGCCGCGGCCCGCTACCACCGCGATGACCAGGTCCTCCGGCGAGTGCAGGGCGGTGAGTTGGGCGAGCATGGCGCGGGCGGCGCCGTAGACCGAGTCGGGGGCGCCGGAGATGGTCAGGTGGTAGAAGGAGCGCAGGCTGATCGCCATCGGCAGGCCGTCGAGGGCGCCGTGCGCGGAGAGGAACTGGCGCATCGCGGCGGCGGTCAGCGGTTCGAGCTCGTCCACCGGCGCGGTGGTCGGCGCGACCAGCGGGGTCGCCAGCTGCTGCGGGCCGAGGCCGATGCGCACCTGGGCGAAGTCCTCGTCGTTGATGCGGCGTTCCCACACCCGCTTGCCCTCGGCGACCAGTGACCACAGCTGGTCGGGGGCGGGGTGCTGGTGGAACTGGGCGGCGCGCTGGGCGGCCGCCGTCTTGCGGACCTGCTTGCGCACCTGCGCCAGGTACTTGAAGTAGTCGCGGCGGGCCTGCGACATCTGGCCGCTGGGACCCTGGCGCATCTTGACCGCCTGGGCGATGGCCATCGCGCCCGTGGAGGCCACCATCAAACCGCCCATGACCTTCATGAACGCCTGCTGGCCCGGCATGAAGAAGAAGGCGGCCGACGAGGCCATGCTCAGCATCGGCAACAGGGCCATCAACATGCCCTGGTCCTGGGTCCGGGGCAGTTCGGGAGGGGTCTCCAGTCGCACCTCCTCGGTCGGGACCTCGGGCGGTACCGCCCGGGGCGGGCGCTTGACGACGACCACACTCACCGATGCATCAATCCTCAATGCGGAGACGACAGTTGCGCACCGGCGCCCCCCTGGCGACGGCCTCCCTCCGCGCGGGGGCCGATCCTACTGGGCATGCCAACTTCCCATCCCGATAGGGTGACGAGCCGCACCTGCCACGCCGTACGCACGCTAGGGGGAACCGCGAGGTGAGCACGACCGCAGGGACCGGCTTCTGCCGGGTCACCGTCGTCGCACCCGACAGCCGTATCGATGTCGCCCTTCCGGAGGACATCGCGCTCGCCGATGTCTACCCCGAGATCCTTCGGCTGTCCGGACAGTCGCAGGCGGACGGCGTGCCCACCGGCTGGCACCTGGTGCGGCGGGACGGCACGGTGCTGGACGGCGCGCGTTCGCTCGCCGCGCAGCGCGTGCTGGACGGTGAACTGCTCTCCCTGCGGCCGTTCGCCGAGTCGCTGCCGCCCGCGGTCTACGACGACGTGGTGGACGCCGTCGCCTCCGCCGTCACCCGCGACCTGCGGCGCTGGAGCGACGATCTGATGCGCGCGGCCGGACTGGTCGGCGGTGTGCTGCTGCTGGCCCTGATGGGCTTCGTGCTGTGGTTCGCCGACCCGGTACGGCACGACATGCACAGCCTGCCCGGGATCATCGCGGGCGCCGCGGGGGTGCTGCTGACCGCGCTGTCGGCGGTGCGCGCCCGGGTCTACCAGGACCGTGGCTCGGCCGTCGCGCTGGGGCTCGCCGCGCTGCCGCTGCTGATGATCGCCGGATCCGGCATCATCGCCGCCGACCCCGGACAGGGGCAGGGGCGGCTGCAGTTCCTGCTGGGCTGCGTCACCGTGCTGGTGGTGTCAACGCTGTTGATCGCCTTCACCCCGCAAGGTGATGCCCCGTTCGTGGCGGCCGCGTTCGTCTCCGGCGTCGGCACGCTGGCCACCTTCGCCGGGATCCTCACCCAGGCGTCCGCCACCGAGACCGCCGCGGTGTGCGCGGTCGCGGCGATCGCCGTCACCGCGTTCCTGCCCGCGCTGTCCGCCCGGTTCGCCCGGCTGCCGATCGGCTACACCGCGCCGCGCGCCGAGGGTTCGGAGGGCCGGGACGAGCCGGTGGACGAGGAGAAGGTCGCCGCCCGCGCCCGGCGCGGCCACGAGATGCTGCTCGGCCTGGTCGGCGGCTGCTCCGCGGTGGTGGTGGGCTGCGCCGCGGTGCTCGGCTTCACGCACTCGGTCTGGGCGCAGCTGCTGGCGCTGGCCGTCGGGGTGGCCACGCTGCTGCGGGCCCGGCTGTTCCGCTACACCGCGCAGGTCGGCTGCCTGCTGGTGGCCGGGCTGGCCGCGATCTGCCTGCTGGTGCTGGGGCTGTCCCTCAATCCTCCGGCGAGCCTGCTGCGCGACCTGCTCACCGGCAACAGCGCCCAGGTCGACATCCGCACCGTGTGGCTCGCCGCCAGTGTCGCGGCGGGCGCGGGGCTGCTCACCGCGATCGCGTTGATCGTGCCGAAGAAGGGCGTCTCGCCGTTCTGGGGCCGACTGCTGGACCTGGTCGAGGGCGCGGTGCTGCTCTGTCTCGTACCGTTGTGCCTGGCGGTGCTGAACGTGTACGCGGCGGCCCGCGGAATGACCTCCGGGTAACGGCTGGTACTCTGGGTGACCGCTGCATGCCCACATGCGGCTGTCCGCCGAGTCATCGAAGACCCGTCTGTGATGAAGACCAGGGGCGCTCGCGGACAACGAAACCTGAAGGAGTACGCGTGTCGCTCGACGCCGCCACGAAGAAGCAGATCATCGCCGAGTTCGGTTCCTCGGAGAGCGACACCGGCTCCCCCGAGGTCCAGGTCGCGCTGCTGACCCGGCGCATCTCGGACCTGACCGAGCACCTGAAGACCCACAAGCACGACCACCACTCCCGCCGTGGTCTGCTGCTGCTCGTCGGCCAGCGCCGCCGCCTGCTGCAGTACCTGGCGAAGAAGGACATCACGCGCTTCCGTACCCTGGTCGACCGCCTCGGCATCCGCCGCGGTGCGGCGGGCGCCAAGTAAGACGCCGTGAAGGGAGCGGTTCCCAGACCTGGGGGCCGCTCCCTTTGCCGTATGTGTGACTCCGCCGCGCATGTGCCCGGACCGCAAGCTTTGTAGGCTGGCCCCGGTACCACCTGACGAAGGCGACTTCGCACAGAAGACAACTTCACACTGGAGAAGCCTCGGGTAGAGGCTTCTGAAGAAGGAGGAGCGCCCGCGCCAGCCGACCGCAGAGTCGGTGCCAGAGGCGCCGGTCCTCGGTAGTGGCCCCCGGGCAGCGCGCTTGCGCGGCACCCGGTGGCTTCGATCGAAGACCGGCCCGGCCGGGACCGTGAGTCGGCACGTGCGGCGCTCCACCGCAGAGGGTCCCCGGGCGGTTGCCCGGGGGCGGACACAAGGAGAATCCCCATAGTGGAGAACGAGACCCACTACGCCGACGCCGTCATCGACAACGGTTCCTTCGGCACCCGTACCATCCGCTTCGAGACGGGCCGTCTCGCCCGCCAGGCCGCCGGTTCCGCCGTGGCGTACCTGGACGACGAGACCATGGTCCTGTCGGCCACCACCGCGTCGAAGCACCCCAAGGACCAGCTCGACTTCTTCCCGCTGACGGTGGACGTCGAAGAGCGGATGTACGCGGCCGGGCGGATCCCCGGCTCGTTCTTCCGCCGTGAGGGCCGCCCCTCCGAGGACGCGATCCTCACCTGCCGCCTGATCGACCGCCCGCTGCGCCCGTCCTTCAAGAAGGGCCTGCGCAACGAGATCCAGATCGTCGCCACGGTCATGGCGCTCAACCCCGACCACCTCTACGACGTGGTCGCCATCAACGCCGCCTCCTGCTCCACGCAGCTCGCCGGTCTGCCGTTCTCCGGCCCGATCGGCGGTGTGCGCGTGGCGCTGATCCGTGGCCAGTGGGTGTGCTTCCCGACCCACAGTGAGCTGGAAGAGGCCGTCTTCGACATGGTCGTGGCGGGCCGTACCCTCGACGACGGCGATGTCGCGATCATGATGGTCGAGGCCGAGGCCACCGAGAAGACCATCAAGCTGGTCGAGGGCGGCGCCGAGGCGCCGACCGAGGAGGTCGTGGCCGCCGGTCTGGAGGCCGCCAAGCCGTTCATCAAGGCGCTGTGCAAGGCCCAGTCGGACCTCGCCGCCAAGGCCGCCAAGCCGGTCGCCGAGTTCCCGATCTTCCTCGACTACCAGGACGATGTCCTGGAGGCGCTGACCGAGGCGGTCCGCGACGAGCTGGCCCAGGCCCTGACCATCGCCGGCAAGCAGGCCCGCGAGACCGAGCTGGACCGGGTCAAGGCGGTGGCCGCCGAGAAGCTGCTGCCGCAGTTCGAGGGGCGCGAGAAGGAGATCTCCGCCGCCTACCGCGCGCTGACCAAGAAGCTGGTGCGCGAGCGCGTCATCAAGGACAAGGTCCGCATCGACGGCCGCGGTGTCACCGACATCCGCACCCTGTCCGCCGAGGTCGAGGTCGTGCCGCGGGTGCACGGCTCGGCGCTGTTCGAGCGCGGTGAGACCCAGATCCTGGGCATCTCCACGCTGAACATGCTGCGCATGGAGCAGCAGCTGGACACGCTGTCGCCCGAGACGCGCAAGCGCTACATGCACAACTACAACTTCCCGCCGTACTCCACCGGTGAGACCGGCCGCGTCGGCTCGCCCAAGCGCCGCGAGATCGGCCACGGCGCGCTGGCCGAGCGGGCGCTGATCCCGGTGCTGCCGACCCGCGAGGAGTTCCCGTACGCCATCCGCCAGGTCTCCGAGGCGCTGGGCTCCAACGGCTCGACCTCGATGGGCTCGGTGTGCGCGTCGACCATGTCGCTGCTGAACGCCGGTGTGCCGCTGAAGGCCCCGGTCGCCGGTATCGCCATGGGCCTGATCTCGCAGGAGATCGACGGTGAGACGCACTATGTGACGCTCACCGACATCCTGGGTGCCGAGGACGCGTTCGGCGACATGGACTTCAAGGTCGCCGGTACCCGCAACTTCGTCACCGCGCTGCAGCTCGACACCAAGCTCGACGGCATCCCCGCCTCCGTGCTGGCCGCCGCGCTGAAGCAGGCCCGGGACGCGCGACTGCACATCCTGGACGTGATGAGCGAGGCGATCGACGTTCCGGACGAGATGTCCCCGAACGCGCCGCGGATCATCAGCATCAAGATCCCGGTCGACAAGATCGGTGAGGTCATCGGCCCCAAGGGCAAGATGATCAACCAGATCCAGGAGGACACCGGCGCCGAGATCGCCATCGAGGACGACGGCACGGTGCTGATCGGCGCCTCCGAGGGCGCGGCCGCCGAGGCCGCCCGCGCCACCATCAACGGCATCGCCAACCCGACGATGCCCGAGGTCGGCGAGCGCTACCTGGGCACGGTCGTCAAGACCACCACGTTCGGCGCGTTCGTCTCGCTGATGCCGGGCAAGGACGGTCTGCTGCACATCTCGCAGATCCGCAAGCTCGCCGGTGGCAAGCGCGTGGAGAACGTGGACGACGTGCTCGGCGTCGGCGCCAAGGTCCAGGTCGAGATCGCCGAGATCGACCAGCGCGGCAAGCTGTCGCTGATCCCGGTCATCGAGGGCGAGGACGGCGAGGACGGCGAGAACGACGCCGCGAAGGACGAGTCCGCCAAGTGACCTCGGCAACACACCGTGGGACGGCCCGCACCTCTTCCGAGGGGCGGGCCGTCCCCCGTACCACCACCCGCACCGTGCTCAAGGGCGAGGACGGCGGCGGCACGGTCCGCCGCACCATCCTGCCGGGCGGCCTGCGGATCGTCACCGAGACCCTGCCGACCGTGCGCTCGGCGACGTTCGGCATATGGGTCGGCGTCGGCTCACGGGACGAGACGCCCAAGCTCAACGGCGCCACGCACTACCTGGAGCACCTGCTCTTCAAGGGCACCGAGCGGCGTACCGCGCTGGACATCTCCGCGGCGATCGACGCGGTCGGCGGCGAGATGAACGCGTTCACGGCCAAGGAGTACACGTGCTACTACGCGCGGGTGCTCGACACCGACCTGCCGCTGGCCATCGACGTCATCTGCGACATGCTCACCGGCTCGCTGATCACCGCCGAGGACGTGGACGCCGAGCGCGGCGTGGTCCTGGAAGAGATCGCGATGACCGAGGACGACCCGGGCGACCAGGTGCACGACCTGTTCACCACCGCGGTGCTCGGCGACTCCCGGCTCGGCCGTCCGGTGCTCGGCACGGTCGACACCATCAACGCGCTCACCCGGGACCAGATCGCCCGCTTCTACAACCGGCACTACGGCGCCCCCAACCTGGTCGTCGCCGCCGCGGGCAACATCGACCACGGCAAGGTGGTGCGCCAGGTGCGGCGCGCCTTCGAACGCGCGGGCGCGCTCGGCGACCCGCAGGCGCTGCCGACCCCGCCGCGCTCCGGCTCCCGTCTGGTGCGCAGTGCGGGACGGGTCGAACTGCTCGACCACCGCACCGAGCAGGCGCACGTCATCCTCGGCATGCCCGGACTGTCCCGCACCGACGAGCGGCGCTGGGCGCTCGGCGTGCTCAACACCGCGCTGGGCGGCGGTATGAGCTCCCGGCTGTTCCAGGAGGTCCGGGAGAAGCGCGGCCTGGCCTACTCGGTGTACTCGTACACCTCCTCGTTCGCCGACTGCGGCCTGTTCGGGGTGTACGCGGGGTGCGCGCCGAACAAGACCGGCGAGGTGCTGAAGATCTGCCGCGACCAGCTGCACGACATCGTCGAACACGGGCTGTCCGACGAGGAGTTGCGGCGGGCCGCCGGGCAGATGTCCGGCTCCACCGTGCTGGGCCTGGAGGACACCGGGGCCCTGATGAACCGCATCGGCAAGAGCGAGCTGTGCTGGGGCGAGCAGTTGTCGGTGGGCGAGATGCTGGCCAAGATCGCCGCGGTCACCCCGGACGACGTACGGGCGGTGGCGCGTGATGTGCTGGACGCCCGCCCGTCGCTGGCCGCGATCGGCCCGTTGGGCAAGCAGACGGCCCGGCTGCACGAGGCCGTGGCCTGAGAACTCGGCCCCTGAACCGGAGGAAGCGCGAAAGATGAGCAGCAAGCTGCGGGTAGCCGTCATCGGAGCGGGCGGACGCATCGGCTCCGAGGCGGTACGTGCCGTGCAGGCCGCCGACGACATGGAACTGGTGGCCGCGCTCGGGCGGGGCGACTCGCTTGAGACGCTGACCGCCGCGGGCGCCCAGGTCGCCGTGGAACTCACCCACCCCGACTCGGTGATGGGCAACCTGGAGTTCTGCGTGCGAGCCGGGATCCACGCGGTGGTCGGCACCACCGGATGGACCGACGAGCGGCTCGCCACGCTGCGCGGCTGGCTGGCCGACTCGCCGTCCACCGGAGTGCTGATCGCGCCGAACTTCTCCATCGGCGCGGTGCTCGGCATGAAGTTCGCGCAGCTCGCCGCGCGGTTCTTCGAGTCCGTCGAGGTGGTCGAGTTGCACCACCGCGGCAAGGCGGACGCCCCGTCCGGCACCGCGACCCGCACCGCCCAACTCATCGCCGCGGCACGGGAGAAGGCGGGCATCCCGCCGCAGCAGGACCCGACCACGCACGGCCTTGAGGGCGCCCGCGGCGCGGACGTGGCCGGGGTGCCGGTGCACGCGGTGCGGCTGCGCGGGCTGCTCGCCCACCAGGAGGTGCTGTTCGGCGACGCCGGGGAGACGCTCACCATCCGGCACGACTCGCTGCACCACAGCTGCTTCATGCCGGGCATCCTGCTGGCCGCCCGCCGGGTCGGCGAGGTGCCGGGGCTGACCTTCGGGCTCGAACACTTCATGGATCTGGACTGACGACGTGCGCGCCAAGATCACGTATTTCGTCCTGGCCGCCGTCCTGGTCGTCTACTTCGTCCTGGCCGGCGACCGGGGTGTGGTGCTCATCGAGCAGGGCACGCCGGTCACCGTCGCCTTCGGCGTGGCCGTGCTGGTCATTCCGCTGATCGGCGCCTGGTTCCTGTGGCAGACAACGCGCTTCGCGCACCGCGCGGACCAACTCGCCAAGGAACTGGACGCCGAAGGGGGCCTGCCGGTGGACGAGTTGGCGCGCACTCCCGGCGGCCGGATCGACCGATCCTCCGCCGACGCGGTCTTCGCCCGGCGGAAGGCGGAGACGGAGGCGTCCCCGGACGACTGGCGCTGCTGGTTCCGGCTGGCGGTCGCGTACCACGACGCGCGGGACACGCCTCGCGCTCGGAAGGCTATGCAGCGGGCCATCGCGCTGCATGACGGGAAGTAACTCGGTTCCGGTTGCGGTTGGTTCGGCACCGCCGGGCACTTGTACGTGGTTGCTCGCCGTCGCGGCGGACAGTTCTTGCCATACACGCCGTACGGCTGGCCGCAGGTGAGACGGTAGAAAATCTCCGCAGCGACGGCGAGCAACCACCACGGCGGAGACCGGCGGTCTCAACTGACCGCAATCACAGGGGAGTTCACCGCCGGTGTCGCGCCGCCCACTCCTCGACCGTGTCGGCGGCCAGATCGAACGCCTCGGGCCTGCCGAGGAAATCCGCGTTGTGGTCGGTGATCAAAGTGCGCGGCTCGCCCGTCCCGTGCAGTACCAGCGCCTGCCCCTGAACCGTGCGCGGCAGCGCCAACCACCGCACCGGCTGCTGCGCGGTACGTATCGTGCCGACCCGCCTCCACGGCACCGTCGTCGTACGCAGCAGGCCCACCTGCCGCACCCCCCGGCCGCTCACCCAGACGCCCATCCGCAGCGACCGCAGCGCCCCGGCGATCACCAGCACCGCAACGCCCAGGCACGCTCCGGCGCCGGACGCGCTGCCCGCCGCCGCCTCGATCACCCCGGCGAACAGCAGGTACGAGGCGAGCACCAGCAGCAGCGAGGCGATCGCCACCCGCCAGGGACCGGGCCGGTACGGCCGCGTCCAGCGGTCGTCGCCGTCCGGCGCGGCATGGTGGTGGTGCCGCGCGGTGGGCGCGGCCTCCGAAGACTGGTCGGTGAGGAAGGACAGGGGCACGGCGTCGACGTCCCTTCCGTCGGACAGGCATCTGTGCCGGGTGAGGCTACCAGCGCCGCTCGGCGGGCGGTCAGGCGCGGCTCGGCGCCACCTCGGGCACCGAGCGCTCGCGTCGCGGGAGCAGCAGCGGGGTGGCCAGGATGGCGACACCGGCCAGCCCGAGCGCGGTGCGCGGGCTCGTGACGCTGGCCAGCAGGCCCCACAGGGCGGTCAGGGCCGCGATGGTGACCTTGCCGGTGACCGACCACGCGGACAGGGTGCGGGCGATCCGGTCCGGCGCGGTCCGCTCCAGCCGGTAGGTGGCGAGCACCGGATTGAACACTCCGCAGCAGCAGATCAGCCCGAACTCGACGCCCATGACCAGCACCAGCCCGGCGACGCCGGGCCGGATGAACGCCAACCCGAGCAACCAGCACGCCCGTAGCACCCCGGAGGCGAACAGGACCCGGTGCTGCCCGAACCGCGCGACGAGCCGACGGGCCAGCCGTGAGCCGACCAGGCCCCCGACGCACGGCAGCGCGAAGGTCAGGCCGTACTGCCAGGGCGCGTACCCCAGGCGGCCGAGCAGCAGCACGGCGAGCAGCGGTTCGGTCGCCATGATCAGGCCGTTGGACAGAACCGTGTTGAGGAACAGCGGCCGCAGCGCCGGGTGGCGCAGGATGTACCGCCACCCGTCGAGCAGGTCGGCGGCGCGCAGCCGCGGCGCGTCCGCCCGCGCGGGGCGCGGCTCCTGTCCGCCGATCGCCCGGATGCCCAACGCCGACAGCAGATAGCTGACCGCGTCGGCCAGCACGGTCGTCACCGGTCCGAACAGCCCGATCGCGGCCCCGCCGAGCGGCGGTCCGAGCACGATGGCGGTCCAACTCGTCGACTCCATGCGGGCGTTGGCGACGAGCAGGTCCTCCGGCCGTACCAGCGCCTTCAGATGTGCGCCGCTGGCCGCCTTGAACGTGATGTCGGCCGCGCCGACCACCACCGAGACGACCAGCAGTTGGACGAAGCTGAGCCAGCCGAGCGCGAACGCGGCCGGGATGCTCAGCAGCGCCCCGAACCGGGCCAGGTCCGCCGCGACCATCACCGGACGCTTGCGGCGGTACTCCATCCACGGCCCGAGCGGCACGGCGACGGCCGCCCCCACCACCGTTCCCGCGGCCGACAGCGCGGAGACCTCCGCGGTCCCGGCGTGCAGCACGAGGATCGCGATCAGCGGAAAGGCACCGAACCCGAGCCCCGTACCGAACGCGCTGACCGCGTAAGCCGTCCACAGCCACCCGAACCGCCGCCCCAGCGACCGCCTGCCCACCCAGCCCCCCGCCCCTCACCGCACAACCCGACGTTGACCGGCGAGATCTAAGCAAGCGGCCGACCAGCGGAGCAAACAACCGACCGAGC
This sequence comes from Streptantibioticus rubrisoli, assembly GCF_024436055.1. Lineage (GTDB taxonomy): Bacteria > Actinomycetota > Actinomycetes > Streptomycetales > Streptomycetaceae > Streptantibioticus_A > Streptantibioticus_A rubrisoli. The sequence goes on from NZ_JANFNH010000018.1 coordinate 97,826, forward strand.
CCCAGCCACAACCGTCCGTTGTACAACTGGGGCGTGGACCTCAACGCCGTGCGCACCTTCGTCGCCGCCGCCGAGGCGGGCCAGTTCCAGGAGGCCGCCGCCGACCTGGGCATCACCCAGCAGGCGGTCTCCAAGCGCATCGCCGCGCTGGAGAAGGAGTTCGACGTCCGACTGTTCGCCCGTACCGCGCGCGGAGCCCGGCTCACCATCGACGGTCAGGCGTTCCTGCCGTACGCCCGCGACCTGCTGCGGGCCGAGGAACGGGCCGCCGCCTCGCTACGTCCCGGCCGCAGGGCGCTGCGCGTCGACGTGATCGGCCGTCGGCTGGCACCGGCGGTCCTGCTGCGCGACTACCACCGCGCGCACCCCGACACCGAGCTCGACATCGTGACCCTGCACGACGCCGACGCGGCCGTCGACGCTCTGCGCTCCGGCACGATCGACGCGTCCTTCCGGGCCGTCACCATGCCGGGGCGACAGCTGCCCGACGAGATCGAGGCCGCCCGGGTGTACGACGAGCCCGTGCAACTACTCACCGGCCCGGCCCATGAGTTCGCCGCCGCCCGTACGGTCACGCCCGCCCAGCTCGTCGGGCACCGGATCTGGATGCCCGGCCTCGCCACGGGCACCGAGTCGGCCGCGTACTACGACGAACTGGCCGCCGCCTTCGGGCTCACCATCGACCTGGTCGGCCCCAACTACGGCACAGAGCCGCTGCTGGACGTGATCGCCGACTCCGCGACCGTGGCGACCTTCGTCGGCGAGCAGACCTGGCTGCTGTGGCCAGCCGACTACGGCCTGCGGCGCATCGCCCTGCGCGACCCGACACCGGTCTACCCGCACTCACTGATCTGGCGCCGCGACAACCCGCACCCCGCACTCGCCGCCCTGCGCGCCTACCTCGGCACCCCACCGCTCGACCAGCCCGGCACCTGGACACCGGCATGGGCGAGGCGGCACCAGCAGCCGGGGTGTTAGGCAGGTCGGGCGAAGCCCGCTGCGGTGCGCCCTGAAGGGGCGCGGGGCTGTGTTCATGTGCGGCTCCGCCGCGTGGGCGCGACCAGCCACAACGGCACCGCTGACGATCGACGGCACATCGCCGCACTCCCAGCGGAGCGCCTAGCGGTGCTGCGCGGTGCCGGTGGAGCGCTGGCCCGTGGTGTCCGGCTGGTGTGCCTGCAGCGCGGGCGTGCCGAGGATGACGGCGCCCACCAGGGAGGCGACCACGGTGAGCGTGGCGAGCACACGTCCGGCGAGCTGGGCGCGGGTGGCACGTTCTCGCGGGGGAGGAGTCACATTGCTCCGGAAGCGGTCCGCCTCGGCGACGAAGGCGAACGGAACCGGCTCTCCCCGGCGGAACATAGGGCACCCTCCCTGGTCGTAGGCTCCCGCCTGCTTCAGCGTCCGTCCGGGAAACGTACGAAGCCGCCCGGTAGTGCCCGTTTCCCCCGGAATCCGCAGGAGTTCTTCGACGTAAGCTTGGCGCCGTCCCTGGGCGTCCCCAGGCGACCACCGCAGGCAGGAAGGACCATTGGTGACCGACACCTCCACTGAGACCGCCGTACGGTTCCGCAGTGACATGACCGTGCAGTTGGTCAAGCACAGCGCGGCCGACTCGGACGTGCTGTGGGCGGCGCGAGTGTCCACCGCGGGTGAGCAGTCCATCGACGAGCTGACCAAGGACCCCGAACGGTCCAAGGGGCTCATCAACTTCCTGATGCGCGACCGGCACGGCAGCCCGTTCGAGCACAATTCGATGACGTTCCTGATCAGCGCGCCGATCTTCGTCTTCCGCGAGTTCATGCGGCACCGCGTCGGCTGGTCGTACAACGAGGAGTCCGGCCGCTACCGCGAACTGCAGCCGGTGTTCTACCTGCCGGACGAGAGCCGCAAACTGGTGCAGGAGGGCCGTCCCGGCAAGTACGTCTTCGTCGAGGGCACCCCGGCGCAGCACGAACTGACCGGCCGGGTGATGGCGGACTCCTACCGCCACGCCTACGACGCCTACCAGGAGATGCTGGCGGCCGGTGTGGCCCGTGAGGTGGCCCGCTCGGTGCTGCCCGTCGGCCTGTACTCCTCGATGTACGCCACCTGCAACGCCCGTTCGCTGATGCACTTCATCGGTCTGCGCACCCAGCACGAGCTGGCCAAGGTGCCGTCCTTCCCGCAGCGGGAGATCGAGATGGTGGGCGAGCAGATGGAGGCGGAGTGGGCCAGGCTCATGCCGCTGACCCACGCCGCCTTCAACGCCAACGGACGCATCGCTCCGTGACGCACGCTGACGGGCGGACCACCGGAACAAGGCGCCAAGTGTCCAAATTGCGGGCATTGGTGAAGTTCATCTAGGCTGCAGAAACGGATTCCGGTGCTGCTTGGACCCCCGAGCAGGCAGCGCCGGAATCCTCTGAGCAGCCCTTGGGGCAGCCATGAAAGGTCCCCGAGGGGGCACCCCCGTACTCGCTACGAGTAGCGTTGGACCCATGGCTCCGACCTCCACACCGCAGACCCCCTTCGGGCGGGTCCTGACCGCAATGGTCACGCCGTTCACCGCGGACGGCGCCCTCGACGTCGACGGCGCACAGCGCCTGGCCGCCCATCTGGTGGACGCAGGCAACGACGGCCTGATCCTCAACGGCACCACCGGCGAGTCCCCGACCACCAGCGATGCGGAGAAAGAGCAGCTGGTCCGGGCGGTACGGGAAGCGGTGGGCGACCGCGCCTTCGTCGTCGCCGGTGTCGGCACCAACGACACCCGGCACAGCGTCGAACTCGCCCGCCAGGCCGAACGGGCCGGAGCCCACGGCCTGCTCACCGTGACGCCGTACTACAGCAAGCCCACCCAGGAGGGCCTGCACCGGCACTTCACCGCCATCGCCGACAGCACCGACCTCCCGGTGATGCTCTACGACATTCCGGGCCGCAGCGGTGTCCCGATCCAGACCGAGACCATCGTCCGGCTCGCCGAACACCCCCGCATCGTCGCCAACAAGGACGCCAAGGGCGACCTCGGCCGCGCCAGCTGGGCCATCGCGCGCAGCGGCCTGGCCTGGTACTCCGGCGACGACATGCTCAACCTGCCGCTGCTGTCGGTCGGCGCGGTCGGCTTCGTGTCGGTCGTCAGCCACCTGGTCACCCCGGAGCTGCGTGCCCTGGTCGAGGCCTACCTCGCGGGTGACGTGGCCAAGGCCCTGGAGATCCACCAGCGGCTGCTGCCCGTCTACACCGGCGTCTTCCGCACCCAGGGCGTCATCACCGTCAAGGCCGCCCTCGCCCTCAAGGGCCTGCCCGCGGGCCCGCTGCGGCTGCCCCTGGTGGAACTGTCCGAGGACGAGACCGAGCAGCTGAAGAGGGATCTCGGCGCAGGCGGGGTACAGCTTTAACAAAAGACTTCACAACCGAATACCGGACCAGAACTGAATACCGGACCAGAACCACAGCACGACGCACTCGCGCCACGATCCCGCGTAGGGCACGTGGCGCGAGTGGTAAGGAGACACTTTTGAGCCATCCGCACCCTGATCTCGCGGCGCCGCCTGCCCTGCCGCAGGGCGGTCTGCGCATCACCCCGCTCGGCGGTCTCGGTGAGATCGGCCGCAACATGACGGTCTTCGAATACGGTGGTCGGCTGCTGATCGTCGACTGCGGGGTGCTCTTCCCCGAGGAGGAGCAGCCCGGAATCGATTTGATCCTGCCTGACTTCAGCTCCATCAGGGACCGCCTCGACGACGTGGTCGGCATCGTCCTCACCCACGGGCACGAGGACCATATCGGCGGCGTGCCGTTCCTGCTGCGCGAGAAGCCCGACATCCCGCTCATCGGCTCGAAGCTCACCCTCGCCCTGATCGAGGCCAAGCTGCAGGAGCACCGCATCCGGCCGTACACGCTGGAGGTCGAGGAAGGCCGCCGGGAGCGCATCGGCCCGTTCGACTGCGAGTTCGTCGCCGTCAACCACTCCATCCCGGACGCCCTCGCGGTCGCCATCCGCACCCCCGCGGGCATGGTCGTGCACACCGGCGACTTCAAGATGGACCAGCTTCCGCTGGACGGCCGCCTCACCGACCTGCCCGCGTTCGCCCGGCTCGGCGAGGAGGGCATCGACCTGCTGCTGTCGGACTCCACCAACGCCGAGGTCCCCGGCTTCATCCCGCACGAGCGCGACATCTCGCCGGTACTGCGGCAGGTCTTCGCCAAGGCCGAGCGCCGCATCATCGTGGCCAGCTTCGCCAGCCATGTGCACCGCATCCAGCAGGTCCTCGACGCGGCGTACGAGTACGGGCGCCGGGTGGCGTTCGTCGGCCGCTCGATGGTGCGGAACATGGGCATCGCACGCGACCTCGGATATCTGCGGGTCCCCGGCGGGCTGGTGGTGGACGTCAAGACGCTGGACGACCTGCCGGACGAGGAGATCGTGCTGATCTGCACCGGCTCGCAGGGCGAACCGATGGCGGCGCTGTCCCGCATGGCCAACCGCGACCACCAGATCCGGATCGCCGAGGGCGACACCGTGGTGCTGGCCTCCTCGCTGATCCCGGGCAACGAGGCCTCGGTGTACCGGGTCATCAACGGGCTGACCCGCTGGGGCGCCAACGTCGTGCACAAGGGCAACGCCCGGGTGCATGTCTCCGGCCACGCGTCGGCCGGTGAGCTGCTGTACTTCTACAACATCTGCAAGCCGCGCAATCTCATGCCGGTGCACGGTGAATGGCGCCATCTGCGGGCCAACGCCGATCTCGGCATCGCCACGGGCATTCCGCGGGAGCGCACGGTCATCGCCGAGGACGGCGTGGTCGTGGACCTGGTCGACGGCACCGCCAAGATCACCGGCAAGGTGCAGGCGGGATACGTGTACGTCGACGGCCTCTCGGTCGGCGATGTCACCGAGACCTCGCTCAAGGACCGCCGCATTCTCGGCGACGAGGGCATCGTCTCGATTTTCGTGGTGGTGGACAGCACGACCGGCAAGGTCGTCGGCGGCCCTGACATCCAGGCGCGCGGCTCGGGCATTGAGGACGGGGCGTTCGCGCCGGTCTCGGCGAAGATCGAGGAATCGCTGCTCAGGTCGGCCGAAGACGGCGTCCTGGAACCGCACCAGGTGCAGCAGCTCATCCGACGGATCGTCGGCAAGTGGGTCTCCGACACCTACCGCCGTCGCCCGATGATCCTGCCTGTCGTCGTAGAGGTCTGACGGATCGTCATCGCGCGGGGCGCCCGGATTTGCATCCTGGCGCCCCGCTCCAGTACGTTGTCATCTCCCCGCCTCGCCGAGTGCCAGCGGACACGTCTGTGTCCGGTGGGTGGCTCGTGTGGGTGGGAAATCCGGCGGAAAGCTTCTGCTAAAGTCGGAGAGCGCGAAAGCCGAAAGGCAGGAACGCGAAGCAGTGAAATCCCGCCAGCGGGAATCGGGCCGGAAAGGGTCTGATAAGCTGGAGAAACCGAAGGGAAAGCCCGGAGGGGCCGGTGAGACGGTCTCG